>NZ_JAFFIX010000011.1 GCF_016916835.1 Actinacidiphila bryophytorum
AAAACACGGACTAGGCCTTTTCGGTGACTCCCGCCGCGTCGAACGTGGCGACCTCGTGCATGACGCGAGCCGCGCTCTGGACGAGCGGGAGCGCAAGGAGCGCTCCCGTCCCTTCGCCGAGGCGGAGGTCGAGGTCGACCAGGGGCCGCAGGCCGAGGGTGGTGAGGGCCGCGACGTGGCCGGGCTCGGCACTGCGGTGCCCGGCGATGCACGCGGCCAGCACCTCCGGCGCGATCGCCCGGGCGACGAGCGCCGCCGCCCCGGCGCTGACCCCGTCGAGGATCACCGGTGTGCGCAGCGCCGACGCACCGAGCAGCAGGCCGACCATCGCGGCGTGTTCGAGGCCGCCGATGGCGGTGAGGACCGCGATCGGGTCGGCCGGATCGGGCCGGTGCAGGTCGAGTGCGCGCCGGACGACGTCCACCTTCCTGGCGTGCATCTCGTCGTTGATGCCGGTGCCGCGTCCGGTGACCTCCGCGGGGTCGACCCCCGTGAAGACGGCGATGAGCGCCGCGGACGTCGTGGTGTTGGCGATGCCCATCTCCCCGGTGAGCAGCGCCTTGTTGCCGGCGGCGACCAGGTCGCGGGCGGTCTCGATGCCGACCTCGATGGCGCGCAGCGCCTCTTCGCGGGTCATGGCGGGGCCGGTGGTGAAGTCCGCGGTGCCGGGCCGTACCTTGCGCGGCAGCAGCCCTGGTGTGCCGGGCAGTTCCGAGGCGACGCCGACGTCGATGACGCAGACCTCGGCGCCGACCTGGTTGGCGAAGGCGTTGCAGACGGCGCCGCCGCCGAGGAAGTTGGCGACCATCTGGCCGGTGACCTCCTGGGGCCACGCGGTGACGCCCTGGGCGTGAACCCCGTGGTCGCCGGCGAAGATCGCGACGGCCGCGGGCTCGGGGATGGGCGGCGGGCACTGCCGGGACAGGCCGCTGAGCTGCGCGGAGATGATCTCCAGCATGCCCAGTGCCCCGGCCGGCTTCGTCATCCGCTTCTGCCGCTCCCAGGCCTCGCCGAGCGCCTTGGCGTCCAGCGGGCGGATGCCGCGCAGCGTCTCCTCCAGCAGGTCGTGCGGCTCCTCGCCGGGCAGCGCCCGGTTGCCGTACTCCTCGTCGTGGACGACCCAGGACAGCGGCCGGCGCTGCGACCAGCCGGCCTGCATCAGCTCGGGTTCCTCGGGGAATTCGTCGACGTACCCGACGCACAGGTAGGCGACGACCTCCAGGTGCTCGGGCAGGCCGAGTTCGGCGACCATCTGGCGCTCGTCGAAGAAGCTGACCCAGCCGACGCCGAGTCCTTCGGCGCGGGCGGCGAGCCACAGGTTCTCGACGGCGAGCGCGGAGGAGTAGGGCGCCATCTGCGGCTGGGTGTGCCGGCCGAGGGTGTGCCGGCCGCCGCGGGTGGGGTCGGCGGTGACCACGATGTTGACGGGGGTGTCGAGGATCGCCTCGATCTTCAGTTCGCGGAACTGCCGTGCGCGGCCCTTGGGGAGCGACTTGGCGTAGGCCTCGCGCTGGGCCATGGCCAGTTCGTGCATCTTCTCGCGGGTCTTCTCCGAGCGGATGACGACGAAGTCCCACGGCTGGGAGTGCCCGACGCTGGGCGCGGTGTGCGCGGCCTCCAGGACGCGCAGCAGCACGTCGTGCGGGATCGGGTCGGAGCGGAAGCCGTTGCGGATGTCGCGGCGCTCCCGGATGACCCGGTGGACGGCGTCGCGGACGGCGGGCTCGTACGCCTCGGCGGGCTCCGGTGCCTCGGCCTCCGCGGCCCTGGCCTCGGCCCGGCGGGCGGCCCTGCGGCCCTTGGGGGCGGCCGGTTCCGTACCGCTCTCCGCTTCCGCCTCGGTCTGCGCCGGCTGCTCGCCCTGCTCGGTGTGGGCGGGTGCCTCGGCCGCGTGCGCGCGGCTTGCGCGCCTGACCGTACGGCCCTTGGGTACAGCGACGGCCTCGGCGGTCTCCTCGGCGGCCGCTGCGGGAGCGGGCACGGCGGCCTCGGGCGCCACGGCGGGGGCGGCGTCCGCGGCGACGACCGCCTCGGGGGCGGCCTGCTCGGGGGCCGCTTGCTCGGGGGCGGCTTCGGCGGCGGGCACGGCGGCCTCCGCCATCTGGACGGCCTCGGGCGCGGTGGGCGAACCGGCGTCGCCCGCGGGGGTGTTGCCCGCCGACGCGACGAGCGCCGCGAGGTTGGCGGTGCCGGTCGCCGAGACGAAGGCGCTGCCGCCCGCGGCGGGCTGGTCACCGAAGGCCGGTCCCGACGGCGGGGCCGACAGGTCGAGGCCGATCGGCGGGGTCGGCGCGACCTCCTGGAGCGCACCGGACAGCGCGGCTGCCGGGCCCGACAGGACGGGGCCTGCCTCGGCCACCTCGGCGGGAGGAACGGGCGTACCGCCGGACGGCGTCCGCGCGGCCGTACCCTGCTCGGCGGCGGGCACCGGCACCTGCGCCTGCGGCGGCACGGGCACGGCGCTCTCGGCCTGCTCGCCCTGCGGCGCGACGGGTCCTGCGGAGACCCCACCGGCCGGCTCGGCCGCGGTGGCCGCGGGTCCCGCTGCCAGGGGCGGTACGCCGGCCGGCTCGGCCGCGACCGGTGCTGCGGGAACGTCCGCGGTCATGTGCGGTACGGCGGTCTGCTCGGCGACGGCAGCCGCGGGAGCCGGACGGGCCTGCCCGGTCCCTGCCGCCACCGGCTCTGCTGCCGCCGGGGTGACGGCGGCAGGTCCTGCCGGCTGCTCCTCGGCCGGGGCCGGCGCCGCGTCGTACGCCACCTGCTCGCCGCCTGCGGGCGGCGTCGGCGCGGCTTCCGCCGGGGGGAAGGCGCGGATCGGCTCGGGGGCCTGCTGGGTGGGGATCACGCTGTCGGCGTGCGGGATCAGCGACTGCTGCGACGGGGTCTGCGCGGCGGGCCATGCGCTGCCCGGGGACAGGGCAGCCGGGTCGGCGGAGTCGCCGGTCTGCTGGGCGGGGATGCCGTGGCCGTCGTCCTGGGGGACGTCGAGGTATTCGGGTCCCGAGGTGGGCGGGCCGCTCTGCAGCCTGGCCGGGGGCGGCAGCTGGCCGCCCTGGGCGGGGCCGCGGTCGGCGAGGGAGCGTACGGAGACGCCGCCGCTGGGGGTGTCGTGGACCGGCGGGCCCATGTGCAGCGGGCGGCGGGGTGCTGCGGGGGCGGGTGACGGGGTGTCAACCGCCTGCGGGGTGCCGTAGTCGGGCGCGGGCGTCTCCGCGACCGGGGACGGCTGCGGCGGCACCGGCTGCGGGTCGCTCCAGGTGCCCTGCGGTCCCGGCATGAGCAGGACGTCGTCGTCATCGTCGAGCCCGGCGCCGGGGGCGGCGGGCTGGTCGAGGTAGGTGTAGGCGGGAGCGCCGGGTTCTGCGGGCTGCTCCGTGCCCCAGCCGGGGGCGGTGGCCTGCGGTGCGCCGAGTGCGTCGGTGTGCGGCTGCGGAGCCGCTTCACCGACCGCGTTCTCCGGCAGCCCCTCGCCGGGGATCTGACCGGTGTCCGTCATGCGTGCCCCTCGCCCATCGGTTTCGCTCCTTCCAGCCGCTGCACCGCGCACAACCCACCCCCCACGGACTCCAACGAGCGTGCATGGGATGCGGCACGTCGGCCGCCGGGGCGCCGGAAGTCTCGACGCCCCGTCAACGCACGACGACGGCACAACGATCCGTCAGCCTACCCTCCGGGACACCGCCGCCCGTGCCGAAGTCCGCACCTCGGGACGTATCTCACAATGGCCGTACCGGCAGCGCTCCGACCGGCGCAAACACCGCGGGCGGCGACTGTTTGATCATGGACAGGTCAGCGCCGGGTGCCGCACAGCACGAAGTCCGCGGAGCGGCCCCGCTCGTCCCAGCCCGAGCCCAGCTCGACCGACTGCAGCAACATGCGTTCGACGGTGTAACCGCCTTCGCCGAGCGCCCTGTCGACGGCCTCCGCGGTGTCCCGGGTGGTCGCGGCGGCGACGATCCGCTCGGGGCGGCGGGCGGCGCAGGCGGCGACGACGACGGGGTCGGCGCAGCCGATCCTGACCACGTCGGGCTCCGGCAGGTCCTCCAGCACCTGCGGTGCGCTGCCGTGGACGACCTGGACCTGGACGCCGCTGCGGCGGGCGGTGGCGGCGATCCAGTCGCAGGCGTCGGAGTTGCTGTCGACGGCGATGACGGCGGCGCCGAAGCGGGCGGCCTCCACGGCGACGGCTCCGTCGGCGGCGCCGATGTCCCACACCAGGTCGCCGGTTCGCGGGCCGAGCCTGGCCAGTTGGAGGGCGCGCACATGGGCGGGCACGTCGCCGCCGTACTCGGCGGCGGGCAGCGCCCAGCCGCGCACGGGGCCGGGGAAGCCGGGGTCACGGCCGGCGATCCAGCCGCCGGCGCCGGGGCGTGCGGCGGGCGAGCCGGGGGCGGGCAGCGGGGCGGCGCCCAGGGCGGCGATGCCGGGGGCGGTGGTGCTGCCGCCGACGACGAGGACGACGTTGGGGTCGCGCCAGATGTGGTCGGCGACCTTGTCCGAGGTCAGGACGGAGATCTGCTCCTGCTCGGTGCCCAGGGCCTCGCAGATGACGAAGGTGCGGTGCACCCCGGTGAGCAGCAGGGCGACTTCGGCGGGTCCCGCGCCGGGTGCGGTCAGGACGGCGACCTTGGGGTAGGAGCGGCAGACGTTGACCGCGCGGCGCAGGGTGCGGCTGGTGGCGACGACGACCCGGGCGTCGTCCCATGGCATGCCGGCGCGGGCGAAGGCCCGGGCGACGGCGGAGACGCCGGGGATGACCTCGATCTCCAGCCCGTGCTCCGGGTCGCGCAGGGCGCGGACCACGCCGAAGAAGCCGGGGTCGCCGTCGGCGAGGACGACCGCGGTGCCGCGGTGTCCCGCGATGCGGCGGGCGGCGATGTCGATGCTGCCGAGCACGATGTGCTCGGCCTGGGCGGGGACGTAGGGCAGGGCCAGGTGATGACGGGTGCCGGCCACGAGGGTCGCGGCGTCCAGCGCGGCGCGGGCGGCCTCGGACGGGGGTGAGCCGTCCCATCCGATCACGGTGACCCGGTCGGCCATCGTCGTCTGCCTCCATGCCGTGGGTCGCGGGGGTGCCGGTGGAGCCCTCTCGGCGGGGCGGAGGGAAGGCCCGGGTGAGAACCCTAACCCGGCAGCGTGTGCGGCGGTGTGCCGAGTGCGGTGCGTGTGTGCGCACCCGGCCCGCTGCGGCTGCGGGCGCAGGTCAGCGGCGGTGGGCGGCGGCGCTGTAGCCGGCGTGCCCGCGGTGTCCGCCGTCGTAGTCGGACCCGTAGTCGGACCCGTAGTCGGACCCGTAGGCGCCGGCGCGGGCGGCGGCCTCGTCGGCGTCGTCGACGTCCTCCGGGAGCAGGCTCCACACCAGCAGGTCGGTGCGGGTCTCGGCCCAGGGTCCCTGCGGGTCGTCGTGGGGCCTGCTGCGGATGATCCCGGCGTTGCGCAGGACGCCCTCGCTGATGCAGCCGATCTTCTGCGCGACCTGCTGCGAGGCGGTGTTGTCCGCGGCGGTGCGCAGTTCGACCCGCTCGAAGCCCTGGCTGCCGAACAGCCAGCGCACGACGGCGAGCACGGACTCGCCGGCGTATCCCTCGCCGCGCGCCCAGGAAGCGGTCAGGTAGCCGATCTCGGTGCCGCGGATGCGCCAGTCGGTGTTCTGCAGCTGGACGGTGCCCACGAGCCGCTGGGTGAGCATCTCGGTCACGGCGAGCACCAGGCCGCGGCCGCTGCGCCTTTCCGCGGGTCCCGCGCCGGTGACGAAGGCGCGGGCGGTCGCCTCGGTGTACGGCCACGGCACACCGGTCCAGGCGGTCACCAGCTCGTCGTTCATCATCTCCACGAGCTCGGGGATGTCGGCCTCGTCGTACGGGCGCAGCACCAGCCGCTCCGTACTGAGTGAGATGTCCGGAAAGGTGGAGGTCATTCACTGCTCCGTAACCAGGGCATAGGTGGATTGCACAGCATGCAGCATCGTGCGCGGCATCCGCCGGGCAGGGTCGCCGCGGGCGGCCGGCGGCGGACCGAGCGGCGAACGCCCTTCCAGAGTAGGGCGGATGCCGGTCAGGGCGGGTATCCGTGGACGTCATCCGATCCTGCTACCGTCAGCCCGCGTGACGGTGCACCACGCAGCAGGAGTCGGTTACCAGCGGGCCGCGGGGGTCTACGAGCGCTCCCGGCCCTCCTATCCGCTCGCCGCGCTCGCCGCGCTCGCCGACGCGCTGCCCCTGGAGGCGGGCCGTACGGTGGTCGATCTGGGCGCGGGGACCGGCAAGTTCACCCGGTTGCTGGCGCTGACCGGCGCCGAGGTGCTGGCGGTGGAGCCGGTCAAGGAGATGCGCGAGACGCTGGCGGAGCTGCTGCCCGGGGTGGCGGTGACGGCGGGCACGGCGGAGGCGACCGGGCTGCCCGACGGGTGTGCGGACGCGGTGGTGGCCGCGCAGTCCTGGCACTGGTTCGACGAGCGGGCGGCGCTGGCCGAGGTGGAGCGGCTGCTGCGGCCGGACGGTGCGCTGGCGCTGGTGTGGAACACCTACGACACGTCGGTGCCGTGGGTGCGGGACTTCCAGGACATCTACTTCCGGCTGGCGCCACGCGACCTGCCCAGTCCTCCGCTGACGTCGGCGCTGGGCGACGCGGGTCCTGGCGGCGGGTGGCGCAAGGCCTTCGAGGCGGGCGCCGCGGGCTGGGGCGAGATGTCGGAGCGGCACTGGCCGAACCCGTACTCGACGACGGTGGACGACGTGGTGGAGCGGATGATGTCCTCCAGCCACATCGCGGTGCTGGACGCCGACGCGCAGGCGCGGGTGCGTGCGGAGGTCGAGGCGGTGCTCGGCGCGCACGACGCGACGCGGGTCAGCGGCGCGATAGAGATGCCGTACACCACGGACGTCTACTGGGTGCGGCGGGCCTGAGCGGACACCGCGGTACGCACACGGGTCCGCGGCCGGCGTGCGGCCGCGGACCCGTGTGCGTCAGGCGGCGGGGGTGCCGAAGGCGGGGATGACCGCGCCCTTGAAGGTGTCCTTGATGTACTGCTCGACCTGGGGCGAGTTGAGCAGCCTGACCAGCTTCTGCACCCGCGGGTCGCTCTCCCGGCCCTGCTTGACGACCAGGATGTTGGCGTAGGGGTTGCCCTGCGCCTTCTCGATGACCAGGGCGTCCTTGGCGGGGTTGAGGCCGCCTTCGATGGCGTAGTTGCCGTTGATGACGCCTGCGTCGACGTCGCCCAGCGAGCGGGGCAGCTGCGCGGCCTCCAGCTCCTTGAACTTCAGGTGCCTGGTGTTGGCCGTGACGTCGGCGGGGGTCGCGGTCTGGCCGGTGCCGGGCTTGAGGGTGATCAGCCCGTTGGCGGCGAGCAGGTCCAGGGCGCGGGCCTCGTTGGTGGTGTCGTTGGGCACGGCGACGGTGGCGCCGTCCTTGAGCGCGGACAGCGCGGTGACCTTGTGCGAGTACAGGCCCAGCGGTTCGAGTTCGACGTCGGCGACGGACACGAGGTGGGTGCCGTTCTTCTTGTTGAAGTCGTCCAGGTAGGGCTGGTGCTGGAAGAAGTTGGCGTCGACCTGGCCCTGCTCGGTCGCGGTGTCGGGCAGGACGTAGTCGGAGAACTCCTTGACCTGCAGGTCGAGTCCGGCGCTCTTGGCCAGGTGGTCGCGGACGTAGTCCAGGATCTGGGCGTGCGGGGTGGGGCTGGCGGCGACGACCAGCGGGGCGGACGCGTCCTTGGCGGCCTTCCCGTCGTCCTTGCTCGATGTGCCGGAGCCGGAGGAGCCGCAGGCGGACAGGCCGAGCGCGAGCGCTCCGGTGACGAGGGCGGCGGCGGTGATCTTGGTGGTGCTACGCACGAAAAGTGCCTCTTTCCTGTGTTCTGGTGGTGCGGTGCGGCCGGGCGGCCGCGGGAGGGAGGTCAGGGGGAGGTGGGTGCGGCGGGCGGCGCGGGCCGCAGCAGCCGCAGCCGGGGCAGCGGACCGCGGCCGCCGCGGCGGGCGGCGGTCCTGGCGGCGAGGTCGCCGGCCAGCTGGACGAGGGTGACCAGCACGGCGAGGACGGCGACGATCACCCACATGAAGCCGGTCTCGAAGCGCTGGTAGCCGTAGCGCAGTGCCAGGTCGCCCAGTCCCCCGCCGCCGACCACGCCGGCCATCGCCGAGTAGCCGATGAGCGCGACGACGGTGGTGGTGGCGCCGGCGATGAGCGAGGGCAGCGACTCGGGCAGCAGCACCTTGCGGACCACCGTCCAGGTGCTGCCGCCCATCGACTGGACGGCCTCGACCAGGCCGCCGTCGACCTCGCGCAGCGAGGTCTCCACGAGCCGGGCGAAGAAGGGGATGGCGCCGACCGACAGCGGTACGACGGCGGCCTGCCAGCCGATGGTGGTGCCGACGACCGCGCGGGTGAAGGACAGCAGCGCGATCATCAGGATCACGAACGGCAGCGACCTGCCGAGGTTCACCACGAAGCCGAGTGCGCGGTTGACCGCGAGGTTGCGCAGCAGGCCGCCGCGGTCGGTGAGGACCAGCAGCACGCCGAGCGGCAGGCCCGCGGCGACGGTCACGGCGGTGGACCAGCCGACCATCTTGAGGGTGTCGGTACACGCCTGGGTGAGCAGCGGGTGCATCTCGGACCAGGTCACTTGGCCACCGCCCGGGTCCTGGCGGGCTCGGGCGCGGCGATGCCGACGTCCGCGATGCCGGCCTCGGCGACGTCGACCTGCAGGCCCTGCTCGCGCAGGAAGCCGATGGGCACGACGTTGTCCTCGAAGCGGCCGGGCAGTTCGATCCGCATCCGGCCGATCTGCCGCCCGTCGTAGGTCTCCATGGCGGCGCCCAGGATGGACACGTCGACGTTGTAGGTGCGGGCCAGCTGGGAGATCACCGGGCGGGTCGCGCTCTCGCCGTGGAAGGTGAGGTCGACGACCGTGCGGTCGGGTCCCGAGGCCTGACCGCCGACCGGGAAGAGTTCGTCGGCCAGTTCCGAGCCGGGGGTGGCGAGCAGTTCCGCCACGGTGCCGGATTCCACCACGCGTCCGCCTTTCATGAGGGCCGCCGAGTCGCAGACCGCCTTGACGACGTCCATTTCGTGGGTGATGAGCAGCACGGTCAGGCCGAGCTGCCGGTTGAGGTCGCGCAGCAGCTGCAGGACCGAGCGGGTGGTCTCCGGGTCGAGCGCGGAGGTGGCCTCGTCGGAGAGCAGCACCTTGGGCTCGCCGGCCAGGGCGCGGGCGATGCCGACGCGCTGCTTCTGGCCGCCGGACAGCTGCGCGGGGTAGGTGCGGGCCTTGTCGGACAGGCCCACCAGGTCGAGGAGTTCCGCTGCCTTGCGGGCGCGCTCGCGCCGCGGGACGCCGAGGATCTCCAGCGGGAGTTCGACGTTGTCCTGGACGGTGCGCGAGGACAGCAGGTTGAAGTGCTGGAAGACCATGCCGATGCCGGCCCTGGCCGCCCGCAATGCCGCGGGTGCCCGGTCGGAGCGGCCGGCCAGCGCTGTCAGGTCGCGGCCGTCCACCTCGACGGTGCCTGAGGTGGGGCGTTCCAGCAGGTTGACGCAGCGGATCAGGGTGCTCTTGCCGGCGCCGCTGCGGCCGACGACGCCGTAGACCTCGCCTTCGCGCACGGTGAGGTCGACCCCGTCCAGTGCGGTGACCTCGCGGTCGCGTGAGCGGTAGACCTTGCGCAGGTCGGTGGTGGTGATCACAGGAGTGTCCATCGTGGTCGGGCGCGCGGCGGGACGAACCACCGCACAAGGGGTGTGTGCTGCTGGAGCGCGGCGCGGGTCTGCCCGCACGGAGCTTCGGTTTCCGGCGGCGCGGCGCGGCGCTGCACCGGGGGGTGACGCGGGGCGCGGCGGTCGGGGGCGACGCGCCGCTCAGGGCCTCAGGTCAGGCACACATTCGACACAGACGACGGACACCGGGCGTGGTCGCCTCGGTCGCGCGGATGCGGCGGTTCGTCGTGGTCATGCGGCCCAGTAAACCAGACATCCCGCCCGGTTCCGAAATCCGGGCAACCTGTTCACTATGCGGACACACTGTGCCGTGGGAGCGGGGCCGGAGCGGGCGGGGAGGGGTACCGGATCGGCGGCCGGACGGTCCGTAATAAAGTCGGCGCATGCTCGACGCGGTCACCATCACGGTCACGGTCACGGCACTGCTGCTCGCGGTGTGGTGCGCCTATGCCGCCTACCGCGACGAGCCGACCAACGACTGGCACTTCATCGGCATGGCGGTGGTCACACTCGCCGCGCTGGTCCAGCTGGTGGTGGGGCTGGTGCAGCTCGGGCAGGGCGACCGGCCCGACCACGGCACCGCCACCTTCGTCGGCTACCTGGTCGGCGCGGCCTGCACGGTCCCGCTGGCGGCCATCATGTCGCTGACCGAGCGCAGCCGCTGGGGCTCGGCGATCGTGGCGGCGGGCGGTGTGGTCCTGGCCGTGCTGGAGCTGCGGCTGCACGAGATCTGGGGAGCCGGCAATGGCTGAGGAGAGCACCGCGGACGGCACGGAGGACACGGCGATGGCCCGGCAGCAGACACCACCCCAGGCACCCGCGGCAGCGGAAGCGGCGGCGCCCGCCCCCGCGGCGCAGAGCGGCGGTGCGCGCATCGGGCAGGGTCCCGGGCGGCTGCTGCTGTGGTTCTACGGCGTCTTCACCGTGGCCGCGCTGTCCCGCTCGATCGTGCAGATCAGCACCAAGTTCTCGGACGCGCGCCTGGCCTACCTGCTCTCGCTCGCGGCCGGCATCGTCTACGCGGTGATCACCGTGGCCCTGTGGCGGGGCGGCGGCCAGGCCCGCAAGGTCGCGCTTGTGGCGTGCTCGGCGGAGCTGCTGGGCGTGATCGGGGTGGGCGTGCTGACCCTGGCGGACTCCTCGGCCTTCCCCGACCAGACGGTGTGGTCCGACTTCGGGTACGGCTATGTCTTCCTGCCGGTGATCCTGCCCGTCATGGGCCTGCTGTGGCTGCGCAAGGCGGGCGCCGAGCTCAGGGGCGCGGAGGCGGCCTGAGCGCGGCCTCCGCACCGGGACCCGATACCGCCGCACGACGGTTCCGGGCCCCGGGCGGGGCACGTGGGATCAGGCGGTGGCGGCGTATCCCGCCGTCTCCGCGGACTTCTCCATCGTCACCAGGCTCAGCCGGCGGGTGACCGGCTCGGCCGCACCCACCTGCTCGTAGCCCAGCTTGCGGTACATCCGCAGGTTGACCTCGCTGCGGTGCCCGGTGAACAGCCGGTACCGCTTGGCCTCCGCCTCGGCCGCGAGCCGGTCCTCGACGGCGTGCAGCAGCCGCCCGCCCAGGCCGTGCCGCTGCAGTCGCGGATGCACGATCAGCTTGCCGATCCTTGCGGTGCCGTCGTCGTCGACGGCCCCCCGGACGGACCCGACGACCTCTTCCCCGAGGCGTGCCACCAGCACGCAGCCCCCGGACAGTTCCGCACGCAGGTCGTCCAGGGTCTGGGTCAGCGGTTCGATGCTGTAGTCGCCGTACAGCTCGGCTTCACTCTGGTAGCAGAGGTACTGGAGTTTCAGGATCTTCTCGGCGTCGCTCGACTCCGCCGTAGAGATGGTCACGCTCATGCCCATGCGCGCAGGCCTCCCCTTCGAATCCGTCCGGGCAGTTTGAGGGTGAGGTGTGGCCCGGGACGTGTGCCTGACCGGAGTTGGTGCGGGTGTGCGCCGTCTCCGTGGCGCCGATGATCGCACAAACACTCCGCCGGGGTACCGCCTGCGCGCTACCCCTTCCAGGCTCGTCCAGGCGTGCCGGAGGTGCCCACTGCCGCTGACTGTTTACCGTGCATTACCCCGTCCCACCGGGGATCCAACCCTCGAATTCAGGATGGATCGCAGACACCCCGCGCACCGCGAGCGCAGCGGCCCCAGGCTCCCCTGTGAGATTCCCAACTCCCGGGAGATTTCCCGGTATGTGGGGTCAGAACCGGACATCAGGGCGTGCAGCAGCTGCGGGCAGCGCCCCGGCAGGGTGCGCACCGCCGCGAGGACCGCGCGCAGCGCGTCCGCGGCGATCACCCGCTCCTCGACGCCGCCGCCGCGGTGCGCCGACCGCGGCGGCGGTCCGGCGTCCTGGTCGGCGTACGGCCGCTCGCAGCGCCGCCGTACGTCGAAAGCCAGCGCCTCTGCGCGGACCGCGGCCCTCGTCCACTCGGCGGGGTCGGCAGGCGGCCCGTCGCCTTCGAGCAGCCGCAGCCAGACCGCCTGTTCGAGGTCGGCGGCCTCGATGCCGGTCCCCGGCAGCGCGTAGGCGGCGGCCTCGGCGGCCAGCAGCGCGGCGAAGGCGGCCGGCGGTGCCGGGTATCCGGCGGGCAGTTGTTCCGCGACGGCGGCGGCGAGGGCGGTGTCCATGGCCATGTGCATATCCGCCTCTACGCGCGGGCCGCGCCGGGCGGTTGCCCGGCGCGGCCGCTTTCACCTCATGGAGTGCACGCGCCCCTCACGAGGCGGGCGCCCCTCACGAGGCCCAGTAGTCCTCGCGGGCCAGCACCGCGGTGTCGGCGTTGTCGGTGAACAGGCCGTCGATGCCGGTGGCGAACCAGGTCCTGAACGCGGCGATCGGGTCGCCGTAGGCGTTCGGGTCGGTGCCGACCTGGAAGTCGGCCGGCAGGAACTGGTTCTCGTTGCGCGCGGTGAAGGGGTGCAGGACCAGGCCGGCCCGGTGCGCGTCCCTGACCACGGCGGTGGGCTCCAGGAGCCTGCCGGAGGAGTCGCGCGGGATGATCACGTCGGTGGTCGGGCCGATGCCCTGGGCGAAGCCGGCGATCCAGGCCAGCCCCTCGGGGGTGACCAGGTCGGCGACCGTGCGCTTGTCGCCTGCCACCACGAAGTCCCAGGGCTGCGAGGTCAGGCCGTTGAGCAGGAAGACCTTGGTCGCCGCCGCGCCCAGCCGGCCGAGCCGCTGCAGGCTCTGCGCCTCGAAGGACTGCAGGAACTGCGGGGCGTCGGCGCGGTGCCTGCCGTAGGGCTTGAGCTGCGCGACCAGCCGCTCCTCCAGGGGCAGGCCGATGCCGCGGAAGTAGGTGGGGTGCTTGGTCTCGGTGTGCAGCCAGACCGGCTTGCCGCGCTTGCGGCCCTCCTCGTCCGCCCACTCCAGCACCTCGGCGAAGGTGGGGATGTCCCAGCGGCCGTTGTAGATCGCGTTGTGCGGCCGGACCGCGGGCAGCCGCTCCACCGCACGCAGCCGCTTGAGCTCGGCGAGGGTGAAGTCCTGGGTGAACCAGCCGGTGGTGGCGGTGCCGTCGATGGTCCTGGTGGTCCTGCGGCCGGCGAACTCGGGGTGGTCGGCGACGTCGGTGGTGCCGCCGATCTCCGGTTCGTGCCGGCACACCAGGTGCCCGTCCCTGGTGGGTACGACGTCCTGCTCGACGACGTCCGCACCGATCGCCAGCGCGTACTCGTACGATCCGAAGGTGTGCTCGGGACGGTAGCCCGCGCTGCCGCGGTGGCCGACGATGGCGGGCACCGGCAGCTTCGGGGCGCGGCCGTGCCCCCTGCCCGCGCTGCCGCCACCGGACTGGGCCTGTGCCGCGCCGGCGGTGCCGAGGACCGCGCCGCCCGCGCCGAGGGCGGCAGCGGACAGCAGGGCGCGCCTGCCGGGGCCTGTCGTGTGCTGGTCATCCGTCATGCCCGCATCGTGCCAAGGGCAGCTTGACTGCGCCCGACGCCGACCGGAACACATCCGTAACTCAGGTCAACACCGTGTGGCATCTCCGTGAACCCGACGTGCGGGGGCGGCCCTCCCAGAAGTATCGTCCTCGTGTACGTACGGGCCGGTAGGTCCGGCCGCCCCCCTGCGCGAACCGGAGGAATGCGTTGTCCCGCAGCGTGCTCAAGGCGATTCTCGGACTGCTGATGCGGGTCCTGTACCGCCCCCGGGTCGAGGGTGTGGAGAACATCCCGGGCGACGGCCCGGTGATCCTGGCGGGCAACCACGTGACCTTCGTCGACTCGCTGTTCCTGTCCCTGGTGGTGGAGCGGCAGGTCTACTTCATCGGCAAGGACGAGTACGTCACGGGCAAGGGCGTCAAGGGCCGGCTGATGGCCTGGTTCTTCACCACCTGCGGCATGATCCCGGTGGACCGGGACGGCGGGCACGGCGGTGTGGCGGCCCTGATGACCGGGCGCCGGGTGCTGGAGGAGGGCCGGATCTTCGGCATCTACCCCGAGGGCACCCGCTCCCCCGACGGGCGGCTCTACCGCGGCCGCACCGGTGTCGCCAGGCTCGCCCTGATGACCGGCGCCCCCGTGGTGCCCTTCGCGATGGTCGGCACCGACAAGGTGCAGCCCGGCGGCTCCGGCATGCTGCGGATCGCCCCGGTCACCATCCGCTTCGGCGACGCCCTGGAGTTCGCCCGCTACGAGGGCATGGACCGCGACCGCTACGTCCTGCGGGCGGTCACCGACGAGGTCATGAGCGAGGTCATGCGGCTCGGCGGCCAGGAGTACGTGGACATCTACGCCACCAAGGCCAAGGCCGCCTGACGGCAGCCGCGGCAGCCGCCCGCACCGGGCACGGTTCACCGGCAGGAACCGCGGGAAGATCACCGGCGTCGTGGTTTGCACACGACCAGACCCGGTGTCAGGGGGACCTGCGGTGCGCGGTGGTTTACGGTACGGGACGGTGGCGGCGGCCCTGGCGGCACTGCTGCTGACGGGCTGCTCCTCGGGCGGCGCGTCCGGCGGCGGCACACCGCGGCCGGGACACCACGGTGCCGCCGCGGCGGCACCGTCGGCCTCCGCCCGCCCGGCCGACGACACCACGTGCGGGAAGACCCCGGACAGCTACCGGCCCGCGGGGACGCAGCCGCAGCCCGGGCACATGCCCGCGGGCTCCACGATGGCGGCGATCGCGGCCCGCGGGCGGCTGATCGCGGGCGTGGACCAGAACTCGTACCTCTTCGGCTACCGCAACCCGCTGACCGGGCAGCTCGACGGCTACGAGATCGAGCTGCTCAAGCGGATATCGACGGCGCTCTTCGGCAGCCCCGACCGCATCCAGTTCCGCACCATCACCTCGGCCCAGCGCATCCCGGTGCTGCTGCAGAAGCAGGACCCGGTGGACATCGTCATCGACTCGATGACGGTCAACTGCGAGCGCTGGAAGAGCGTGGCCTTCTCCAGCGACTACATGGACGCAGGCCAGCGGGTGCTGGTGCCCAAGGACTCGGCGGCCACGTCGATCGACGACCTGGGCGGCAAGAAGGTGTGCGCGGCCTCCGGCACGACCTCCATCGACACCCTCACGGGGCTCAAGGACCACCCGGTGGTCCCGGTGGGCGTCAAGGACTGGACGGACTGCCTGATGCTCATGCAGCTGGGGCAGGTCGACGCGGTCTCCACCGACGACACCATCCTGATCGGCCTGCAGCGGCAGGATCCGAACACCAAGCTGATCGGCCCGCGCTTCACCGCCGAGCCGCACGGCATCGCCATGCAGCCGCAGCAGGTGGACTTCGTGCGCTTCGTCAACGGCGTGCTGGAGCAGATGCGGCAGGACGGCTCGCTGAAGAAGCTGGCCCAGGACTGGCTGGGAGACGGCGCCACCTTCGGGCCGCCTCCCGCCGTCTACCGGGACTGACTCCCGGCTCCGTCCGCCGTGCCGCCTAGGCCGTGTTTTGGAAGTGGCGCCGTCCGCCCACAGGGCGGGCCCCGCGGCGTCCGGTGCGTGCGATCGCAAGGCGGAGGGTCGTCCTCGTAGTGGGCCTGCTCGGACGACTCCGACAACGCAGCAAGCGTGCGTGCCAGGCGTCGCGGGGCAGGCGGGACTTCCACAACACGGCCTAGCTGCCCGCCCTGTCCGACCAGGCGTGCTGGAGCGCCAGGTCCGCCTTGACCTCGGCGAGCTGGACGGCGACCGCGCTCGGCGCCGTACCGCCGCGCCCGCTGCGGGAGGCCAGCGCGCCCGGCACGTTCAGCACGTCGCGGACCTCGGGGGTCAGGTGCGCGGAGATCTTGCCGAACTGCTCGTCGCTCAGCTCGTGCAGCTCGATGCCCTCGGCCTCGCAGACCTTGACGCACTCCCCCGCGACCTCGTGCGCGACCCGGAAGGGCACGCCCTGCCTGACCAGCCACTCGGCGATGTCGGTGGCCAGCGAGAAGCCGGCCGGTGCCAGCTCGGCCATCCGCTCGGTGTGCACGGTCAGGGTCGCCATCATCCCGGTGAAGGCCGGCAGCAGCACCTCAAGGGTGTCGCAGGAGTCGAAGACCGGCTCCTTGTCCTCCTGCAGGTCCCGGTTGTAGGCCAGCGGCAGCGCCTTGAGGGTGGCCATCAGCCCGGTCAGGTTGCCGATCAGCCGCCCCGACTTGCCGCGGGCCAGCTCGGCGATGTCCGGGTTCTTCTTCTGCGGCATGATCGACGAGCCGGTGGAGAAGGCGTCGTGCAGGGTCACGAAGGAGAACTCCTTGGTGTTCCAGATGATCACCTCCTCGGCGATCCGCGACAGGTTGACGCCGATCATCGCGGTGACGAAGGCGAACTCCGCGACGAAGTCCCGCGAGGCGGTGCCGTCGATGGAGTTGCCGACCGAGCCGTGCTCGAAGCCCAGGTCGCGGGCGACCGCCTCGGGGTCGAGGCCCAGCGAGGACCCGGCGAGCGCACCCGAGCCGTAGGGCGAGACCGCGGTGCGCTCGTCCCACTGGCGCAGCCGCTCCGCGTCCCGGGACAGCGACTGGACGTGCGCCAGCATGTGGTGCGCGAACAGCACCGGCTGGGCGTGCTGGAGGTGGGTCCGGCCGGGCATCGCCGCGTCCGGGTGCGCCTCGGCGAGGCCGACGAGCGCGTCCTGCAGGTCGGCGACCAGGCCGCCGATGATGCGGGCGTGGTCGCGCAGGTACATCCGGAAGAGGGTGGCGATCTGGTCGTTGCGGGACCGGCCGGCCCGCAGCTTGCCGCCGAGTTCCGCGCCGAGCCGGTCGACCAGGCCGCGTTCCAGTGCGGTGTGCACGTCCTCGTCGGCGACGGTGCCGGTGAAGTCGCCCGCCGCGACGTCCGCTTCGAGGGCGTCGAGCCCGGCGATCATCCGGTCCAGCTCGTCGGCGGTGAGCAGCTCGGCCCGGTACAGGGCGCGGGCGTGCGCGCGGGAGCCGGCGATGTCGTAGGGCGCGAGCCGGAAGTCGAAGTGCACGGAGGCGGACAGCTTCTCCAGGGCCGCGGAGGGTCCGTCGACGAAGCGGCTGCTCCAGAGCTTGCCGCTCTTGGCGTTGTCGGTCACAGTGCCACGTCCCTCTTGGCGGCGATCTTGCTGGACATGCCGAAGATCTCGATGAAGCCCTTGGACAGCGACTGGTCGAAGGTGTCGCCGGTGTCGTAGGTGGCGAGGTTGAAGTCGTACAGCGACTCGCCCGACCTGCGGCCGTTGACGACCGCCCGGCCGCCGTGCAGCACCATCCGGACCTCGCCCGAGACATGCTCGTTGGCCTCGGCGATGAAACCGTCCAGTGCCCGCTTGAGCGGCGAGAACCACAGGCCGTCGTAGACGAGTTCGCCCCAGCGCTGCTCGACCTGCCGCTTGTAGCGGGCGAGTTCGCGCTCGACGGTGACGTTCTCCAGCTCCTGGTGGGCGGTGATCAGGGCGATGGCGCCGGGGGCCTCGTAGATCTCCCGGGACTTGATGCCGACCAGCCGGTCCTCGACCATGTCGATCCGGCCGACGCCCTGGGCGCCGGCCCGCCGGTTGAGCTGCTGGACCGCCTCCAGGACGGTGACCTCCTGGCCGTCGATCGCGACGGGCGCGCCCTTGTGGAAGGTGATGACCACCTCGTCGGGCTCCCGCGGGGTGGCCGGGTTCTGGGTGTACTCGTAGACGTCCTCGATCGGCGCGTTCCAGATGTCCTCCAGGAAACCGGTCTCGACGGCCCGCCCGAAGACGTTCTGGTCGATCGAGTACGGCGACTTCTTGGTGGTGGCGATCGGCAGGTTGTTGGCCTCGCAGAAGGCGATGGCCTTGTCCCGGGTCATGGCGTAGTCGCGGACCGGGGCGATGCAGCGCAGCTCGGGGGCGAGCGAGGAGATGCCGGCCTCGAAGCGGACCTGGTCGTTGCCCTTGCCGGTGCAGCCGTGGGCGACGGTGTCGGCGCCGTGCTTGCGGGCGGCGGCGACCAGGTGCTTGACGATGGCCGGCCGGGACAGCGCGGAGACCAGCGGGTAGCGGTCCATGTAGAGCGCGTTGGCCTTGATCGCCGGCAGGCAGTACTCGTCGGCGAACTCGTCCTTGGCGTCCGCGACCTCGGCCTCGACGGCGCCGCAGGCGATCGCGCGCTTGCGGATGACGTCCAGGTCCTCGCCGCCCTGGCCGACGTCCACGGCCACGGCGATGACCTCGGCCCCGGTCTCCTCGGCGATCCAGCCGATGGCGACGGAGGTGTCAAGGCCGCCCGAGTAGGCGAGTACGACGCGCTCGGTCACGGGTGTCTCCTTACGTGCATACACTGACTGGTATAAGTATGCACTCCACCGTATGGTTAGTCCAATTCCCAGGTCAGCGTGTCCCGGGAACCGAGTGGAGTACGGGGCCGGTGGTGCGGGGCCCGCGGGCCTAGGCCGTGTTTTGGAAGTCCCGCCTGCCCCGTGGGGCGGACGGCGCTACTTCCAAAACACGGCCTAGACCTCGCCCTGGGCCAGGCGCAGCAGGTGGTCGGCGAGCTTCTGGCCGCCGGTGGGGTCGCGGCTGATCAGCACGACCGTGTCGTCGCCGGCGATCGTGCCGAGGATGTCGTAGACCTCCGCGGTGTCGATGGCCGAGGCCAGGAACTGGGCGGCGCCCGGCGGGGTGCGCACCACCACCAGGTTGGCCGAGGCCTCGGCGGAGATCAGCAGCTCACCCGCCAGCCGCCGCATCCGCTCCTCCTTGACCGACTCGCCCAGCGGAGCCTGGGGGGTGCGGAAGCCGCCCTCGGAGGGGACGGCGTAGATCAGCTCCCCGTCGTTGGTGCGGATCTTGACCGCGCCCAGTTCGTCCAGGTCCCGGCTGAGCGTCGCCTGGGTGACGCTCAGCCCGTCGTCGGCCAGCAGCTTGGCCAGCTGGCTCTGGGACCGCACCGGCTGCCGGCCGAGGATGTCCACGATCCTGCGGTGCCTGGCCGTGCGGGTCTGCGGTACGGCCTGGCCGCCGCCGTGCTGCTGCGCCTCGCTCATCGTCGCGTCATTCTCCGTCCGTCCCGCGGCTGTGCCGGTCGGCCTGCCACACCTGGTCGAGCACACCGGGCAGCACCCGGAGGAACGCGTCCGTGTCGTCGTCGCCGACGACGAGCGGCGGCGCGAGCCGCACCGTGTCGGGCACGGCGGCGTTCACCAGGAGTCCGGCGTCCTGAGCCGCCTGCTGGACCGGTGCGGACAGCGGCTCGGTGAGCACGATACCGATGAGCAGGCCCGCGCCGCGCACATGATCGACCAGCGGGTGGCCGAGTGCCTCGATGCCGGCCCGCAGCTTCTCGCCCTGCCGCTTGACGTGGTCGAGCAGCCCGTCGGCCGCGATGGTGTCGAGGACGGCCAGCGCCGCAGCGCACGCCACCGGATTGCCGCCGAAGGTCGAGCCGTGCGCGCCGGGCGTGAACAGCTCGGCCGCGGCGCCGAAGGCCACGGTCGCGCCGATCGGCAGACCGCCGCCCAGGCCCTTGGCCAGCGTCACCACGTCGGGCTCGACACCCTGGGCCAGGCACTCGAACCAGTGGCCCGTCCTGCCGATGCCGGTCTGCACCTCGTCGAGCACCAGCAGGGTGCCGGTGGCCGCGGTGATCTCCCGGGCCGCCTGCAGATAGCCGGGCGGCGGGATGACCACGCCGTTCTCGCCCTGGATCGGCTCGATGACCACCAGTGCGGTGTCGGTGTCCACCACCGCCCGCAGCGCTTCCGCGTCGCCGAACGGCACATGCGTGACGTCGCCGGGCAGCGGAGCGAAGGCGGCCTTCTTCTTCGGCTGGCCGGTCAGCGCGAGGGCGCCCATGGTGCGGCCGTGGAAGGCGCCGTCGGTGGCGACCATCTTGCTGCGCCCGGTGAGCCGGCCGAGTTTGAAGGCGGCCTCGTTGGCCTCGGCGCCGGAGTTGCTGAAGTAGACCCGCCCTGACCGCCCGAACAGCTGCAGCAGCCGCTCGGCCAGCGCGACCGGCGGTTCGGCCACGAAGAGGTTGGAGACATGGCCCAGCGAGCCGATCTGCCGGGTCACCGCCTCGACCACCGCGGGGTGCGCGGTGCCCAGCGAGTTGACCGCGATGCCGCCGAGGAAGTCCAGGTAGACCTTGCCGTCGGCGTCCCAGAACCGCGCGCCCGCACCGCGGACCAGCGGCACCCGGGGCAGGCCGTAGTTGTCCATCAGCGCGCCCTGCCAGCGCGTCGCAAGCGCCTCGTTGCCCGTGACCCCGGTCGCGCCGGTGCTGGTGGTGTCCGTGGTGGTGCTGGTCACCGTACTCCCCCTTCTGCTGCCTGTTCCGGTACGTGTTCCGCCGCGTGCTGGGCAGCGGGCGGCGGCGCGTCGTCGGGGACGACCATCGTGCCGATACCCTCGTCGGTGAAGATCTCCAGCAGGATCGAGTGCTGCACCCGGCCGTCGATGACCCGGGCGGTGCGCACGCCGTTACGTACCGCGTGCAGGCAGCCGCGCATCTTCGGGACCATGCCGCTGGACAGGTCCGGCAGCAGCTTCTCCAGCTCGGTCGCGGTGAGCCGGCTGATCACCTCGTCGCTGTTGGGCCAGTCCTCGTACAGCCCCTCGACGTCGGTGAGCACCATCAGCGTCTCGGCGCCCAGGGCCGCGGCGAGGGCGGCGGCCGCGGTGTCGGCGTTGACGTTGTAGATGTGCCCGTCGTCCGCGGCGCGGGCGATCGAGGAGACCACCGGGATGCGGCCGTCGGCCAGCAGCGCCTCGATCGCACCGGTGTCGATGGCGGTGATCTCGCCGACCCGCCCGATGTCGACGGACTCGCCGTCGATCGTCGGCAGGTGCTTGACCGCGGTGATGGTGTGCGCGTCCTCGCCGGTCAGGCCGACCGCGAGCGGGCCGTGCCCGTTGAGCAGCCCGACCAGTTCCCGCTGCACCTGACCGGCCAGCACCATGCGCACGACGTCCATCGCCTCGGGCGTGGTGACCCGCAGCCCCGCCTTGAACTCGCTGACCAGGCCGTGCCGGTCGAGCTGCGCGTTGATCTGCGGGCCGCCGCCGTGCACGACGACCGGCTTGAGGCCGGCCTGCCGCAGGAAGACCACGTCCTGTGCGAAGGCGGCCTTCAGCCCGTCGTCGACCATGGCGTTGCCGCCGAACTTGATCACCACGACCCGGCCGTTGTGCCGGGTCAGCCAGGGCAGCGCCTCGATGAGGACCTGCGCCTTGGGCAGGGCGGCGTTCTTGCGGGCCCTCATGAGCTGTACGCGCTGTTCTCGTGGACGTAGTCGGCGGTGAGGTCGTTGGTCCAGATGACCGCGGACGCGTCGCCGGCCGCCAGGTCGGCGGTGATCACGACCTCACGGAAGCGCATGTCGACCAGGTCGCGGTCGTCGCCGACCGCACCGTTCCTGCACACCCACACACCGTTGATGGCCACGCTCAGCCGGTCCGGCTCGAAGGCGGCGGAGGTGGTGCCGATCGCGGACAGCACCCGCCCCCAGTTGGGGTCCTCGCCGTGGATCGCGCACTTGAGCAGGTTGCTGCGGGAGATGGTGCGGCCGACGTCCACCGCCTCGTCCTCGGTCGCCGCGTTGACGACCTCGATCCTGATGTCCTTGCTCGCGCCCTCGGCGTCACCGATCAGCTGCCGGGCGAGGTCCGCGCAGACCGTGCGGACCGCGTCGGCGAACTCGTCGTAGCCGGGGGTGGTGCCGGAGGCGCCGGAGGCCAGCAGCAGCACGGTGTCGTTGGTCGACATGCAGCCGTCGGAGTCGGCCCGGTCGAAGGTCACCCGGGTGGCCTCCCGCAGCGCCTTGTCCAGGGTCGGGGTGTCCACGTCGGCGTCGGTGGTGAGCACGACCAGCATGGTGGCAAGCCCCGGCGCGAGCATGCCCGCGCCCTTGGCCATGCCGCCGACGGTCCAGCCGGGTCCCTGCGCGACGGCCGTCTTGTGGACGGTGTCGGTGGTCTTGATGGCGATCGCCGCCTTCTCGCCGCCGTGCTCCGACAGTTCGGCCGCGGCCTGCCCGATGCCCGGCAGCAGCTTGTCCATCGGCAGCAGCACGCCGATCAGCCCGGTGGAGGCCACCGCGATCTCGCCCGCGCTGTGGCCCAGCACCTCGGCGGCCCGCTCGGCGGTGGCGTGGGTGTCCTGGAAGCCCTGCGGTCCGGTGCAGGCGTTGGCGCCGCCGGAGTTGAGGACGACCGCGGTGACCGCACCGCCCTTGAGCACCTGCTCCGACCAGAGCACGGGCGCGGCCTTCACCCGGTTGGAGGTGAAGACGCCCGCGGCGGCGCGGCGCGGGCCGGAGTTGACCACCAGGGCCAGGTCTGGGTTGCCGTTCGCCTTGATCCCTGCGGCGATACCCGCCGCCCGGAATCCCTTCGCTGCCGTCACGCTCATTTGGTGCTCCTTTTCTCCCCCAGGGCTACCGCCTGGGCGGTACCCCCGTCTCCGCCCGCTCGGCACAAACCCGCGGGCATCGTCGTCATCTGCTGCCCGGAGGCCTCGCGGTCTCCCCCAGCTACCGCTGGGAGGTGCCCCCAGCTCATGGAGCGACTCCGATCGTGGGAAGTCCCGTCACCTCGGGCAGTCCGAGGGCGATGTTCATGCTCTGCACCGCGCCGCCCGCGGTGCCCTTGGTCAGGTTGTCGATCGCGCTGATCGCGATGATCCGGTGCGCGTCGGGGTCGAGGGCGACCTGGAGGTGCACGGCGTTGGAGCCGTAGACCGAGGCGGTCGCGGGCCACTGCCCCTCGGGCAGCAGGTGGACGAACGGCTCGTCCGCGTACGCCTTCTCGTAGACCGCGCGCACGTCGGCGGCGGTGACCCCGGGGCGGGCCCTGGCGGTGCAGGTGGCGAGGATGCCGCGGGGCATCGGCGCCAGCGTGGGCGTGAAGGACACGCCGACCCTGGCGCCGGCCGCGGCGCTGAGGTTCTGGATCATCTCCGGGGTGTGCCGGTGGCCGCCGCCGACGCCGTAGGGGCTCATCGACCCCATGACCTCGGAGCCCAGCAGGTGCGGCTTGGCTGCCTTGCCCGCGCCCGACGTGCCGGACGCGGCGACGACGACGGCCTCGTCCTCGGCGAGCGCGGCTGCGTAGGCGGGTACGAGCGCGAGCGAGACGGCGGTGGGGTAGCAGCCGGGGACGGCGATGCGCCGGGTGCCGGCCAGTGCGGTGCGCGCACCGGGCAGCTCGGGCAGTCCGTACGGCCAGGTGCCGGCGTGCGGCGAGCCGTAGAAGCGTTCCCAGTCGGCGGCGTCCTTGAGCCGGAAGTCGGCGCCCATGTCGACCACGAGCACGTCCTTGCCGAGCTGCTCGGCCACGGCCGCGGACTGCCCGTGCGGCAGCGCGAGGAAGACCACGTCGTGCCCGGCGAGCACCTCGGCGGTGGTGTCCTGGAGGACCAGGCCGGCCAGCGGCAGCAGGTGCGGCTGCAGTTCGCCGAGCCGCCGGCCCGCGCTGGAGTGCGCGGTCACCGCCCCGATCTCGACCTCCGGGTGCCCGGCGAGCAGCCGCAGCACCTCACCGCCCGCATACCCGCTCGCCCCGGCAACCGCCGCCCGCACAGCCATCGAACCCTCCTCGTCGATGGCATGACTATACGGCGACCCGCACTTTTATGCAAAGAGCGGAACGCGCCGGGCTGCCCCGTGGACCGGCCGCCCGTGGGCGACAATCGCCTCCGACGGCCCACCCGGCGGCGAAGGAGAGCGGCACCCCCATGGACGAGAGCACCCCGACGGGAGCAGGGCACGGCCGGGCGGTCGCCACGCGGGTGCGGATAAGGGCACGCAGCAGGACCGAGCCGCACCGCGCCTCGACACCGCTGGAGCTGCTGTTCGACCTGTGCTTCGTGGTGGCGGTCGCGCAGGCCGGCAGCAAGCTGGTGCACGCGCTCGCGGCCGGCCACCCGGGGCACGGGATCACCGGCTACCTGCTGGTCTTCTTCGCCATCTGGTGGGCCTGGATGAACTTCACCTGGTTCGCCTCCGCCTACGACACCGACGACGTCCTCTACCGGCTCGTCACCCTGGTGCAGATGTCCGGGGTGCTGGTGCTGGCCGCCGGTGTGCCGCGGGCCTTCGACGACGCCGACTACACGGTCGCGGTCCTCGGCTACCTCATCATGCGGGCCGCGCTGACCTTCCAGTGGCTGCAGGCCGCGTCCGGCGAGAGCGGGGCGGCGCGCACCGTCGCGCTGCGCTACGCCGCCGGGCTCGTCGTGGTGCAGATCGCCTGGGTGGTGCTGCTCCTGCTGCCCGGCTCCTGGTGGACCGGCGGCTTCCTGGTCCTGGTCGTTGCCGAGCTGTCCGTGCCCGCCTACACAGAGCACGACCACCGCACCTCCTGGCACCCGCACCACATCGCCGAGCGCTACGGGCTGTTCACCCTCATCGTGCTGGGCGAGTCGATCTCGGCGGCCACGGTCGCGGTGCAGTCGGCGCTGGACGAGTCCGCCGCGCTCGACCTGCTGCTGCCCATCGCGGCCGGCGGCCTGGTGATCGTCTTCGCGGCCTTCTGGAGCTACTTCGCCGTGCCCATCCACGAGCACCTCAGCTCCAACCGGCAGGCCTTCCTGTGGGGCTACGGCCACTACGCGGTGCTGGGCTCGGCAGCCGCGATCGGCGCGGGCATCGAGGTGGCGGTGGAGCAGGTCACCCACCACGCGGAGATCTCGGCGCGGGCCGCGGCCAGTTGTGTGACAGTGCCGACGGCCGTCTTCCTGCTCATGGTGTGGGCGGTGCACACCCGGCACTTCAAGAGCGGCCTGGCCCAGCACATGGTGCTGCCCGCAGGTGCGGTGGCGGTCCTGGCCTGCACCCTGGCGGGCCATCTGGCGGTGCCCCTTGCGGGCCTTGCCTGCGCCTGCACGGTCGCCGCCGGGGTGTGGCCGGCCAGGGTGCGCTGATTCCTACGCTTCCTACGCCGCCGGGAGGCGGGTCGCCGCGAGTGCGACGGCCGCGTAGTCGACGGTGAAGCCGCCACCCGCCGCGTCGACCGCCTCGCCGATGCCGGACAGCAGCGCCGCGAGGACGCCCGGCGGGAAGCCGCTGTGGCCGCCGAAGGTGGGGACCTGGTCGAGCCACTCGTCGCGCGTGTAGGCGCGCTGCCAGTCGAAACGCCACCGCTCGGGCTCGGTGAAGGCGCCCGCCCGCCGGATGCCGTCGGCGGCCGTGTCCAGGATCGGCACGTAGGCGTCGAGCCCCGGCTGCACCCGGCGGTAGACGGGCGCGTCGGGCAGCACCCGGGCGTAGACCGCGCGTACGGCCTCCGCCAGGTCCTGCGGCAGGCGGGCCACGTTCCAGAACGGGGCGAGCAGGCCGCCGGGCCGCAGCGCCAGCGCCGCCCGCTCCGCGCCTGCTGCGGGGTCGATCCAGTGCCAGGCCTGGCCTGCGACGACCGCGTCGAATCGGCGGCCCGCCGGGTCCCAGCTCTCGAAGGCGGCGACCTCGGCGTCGAGCCCGTCGGCCGCGGCGGCCCTGACCATCCGCGGGTCGGGGTCCACACCGAGCACCCGGCAGCCGGCCGCGCGGAACTGCCGGGCCGCGATGCCGGTGCCGCAGCCGACGTCGAGCAGGTCGGGGCCGGGGGCGGCGGCCGTGACAGCGGCGATCAGGGCGTCGGGGTAGCCGGGGCGGGTGCGCTCGTAGCGTTCGGTGTCCGCGCCGAAGGACTCGGCCGCGCCGCGCTCGCGGTGCGGCGGCCGGTTGCCGGAGAACGGTACAGTGGGCATGCGCCCACTATGAGTGGGCGCATGCCCACTCGTCAACCGGCGGCCGGGCGCGAAGACGTACCCACCGGCGAGAGGCGGACCCGCGGTGCCGACAGGAGTGGCCCTGCGCGACGTGCGCGAGCAGCTGTTCGACGCCGCGGAGCGCATCCTGCTGAGGGAGGGCCAGCAGGCACTGACCAGCCGCTCGGTCACCGCGGAGGCGGGCGTCGCCAAGGGGGTGCTGCACCGGCACTTCGCCGACTTCGACGCCTTCCTCGCCGACCTGGTGACCGACCGCATCGGCCGCGTCGAACAGCAGGCGGCCGCCCTGCGCGAGGCCGCGGGCAGCGGCACCGTCGAGGGCAACCTCGCCGGGGCGCTCACCGAGGTCTTCAGTTCGGTCGCCGTCGCGGTCGTCGCCCTGGTCACCGCACGCGACGGCCTGCGCGCCCGGCTGCGCGAGGAAGGGCACGGCGGTATTCCGCTGCTGGCCGAGGCGACGGACATGCTCGCCGGCTACCTCGGCGCGGAACGCGGCCTCGGCCGCCTCGCACCGGACGCCGACACCGCCACGCTGGCGATGATGCTGGTCGGGACCGGCCATCTGCTCTTCGCCGGGCGGCGGACCGGCACCGCACCGGAGGCCGCGGAGGTCGGCACGGTGGTGCGGACGGTACTGGCGGGAGTGGCGCCCTAGCCTCCTCACGGCACGTGCCACCCGGTCGGAGTTCCCGCGCGCGAGCCTGCCACCGGCACCCCGGGCCTTCTGCGACGATGCCCGCACCCCGGCAGCCGGGGCGCGCGCCCGTACAGGAGGAACCATGGCCGGCAGGTTCGAGGCAGCAGCCGAGATCGACCGCCCCATCGAGGAGGTTTTCGCCTTCCTCGCCGACGGCACCAACGACCCGAAGTTCAGCCCCAGGGTCCAGGAGATCACCAAGACCACGGAGGGCCCCGTCGGGGTCGGCACCGTCTTCGCCAGCACCGTCAAGGACGCCGGGATGACGACCAGGCGCGAGTTCCGGATCAGCGAGTTCGTCGAGCCCGTCACGATCCGCTGGACCGAGCTGTCCAGGAACTCCATCACCGCCAAGGAGGGCGGCTACGACCTGGAGCGGCTGCCCGGCGGCGGCACCCGGGTGACCATCTTCAACGTCCTGGAGGGCCACGGGACCGGCAAGCTGCTGGTCGGCCTCGCCCTGCTGGCGGCCCGCAGGGACGCAGGCGCCTTCGCCGGCCGGATCAAGGCGGCGGTCGAGGCGGCCGTCTAGGGCGTGTTCACCACCGGGGCCGCACAGGTCTCAGCGCGCCCGGGGCGCCTGCCGTACCGCGCGCAGCACCACGAACTTCGGGTCGGACGCCACCACCTCGCAGTTCCCGAACAGCCGCCGCAGCCGTACGTGGTAGCCCAGGTGGCGGTTGCCGACCACCCACAGCTCGCCGCCCGGGCGCAGCGCCGCCCGGGCGGTGGCGAACATCCGGCGGGCGCTGCTGTCGCTGGTGGCCCGGTGCGAATGGAAGGGCGGGTTGTTCAGTACGAGGTCGGCGCTGCCCGCGGGCACGCCCGCAGCCGCGTCGGCGACCAAGAACTCCGCGGCCGTCGCCGGGTCCGCGTTGTCCCGGAAGGTGGCCTCCGCCGAGGCCACGGCCTGGTGCGACTCGTCGGTGAACAGCACGTCGGAGGCCGGGTTCGCCAGCGCGGCGGCGGTGCCGACCACGCCGTTGCCGCAGCCGAGGTCGATCACCCGGTCGGGTCCCTGCCGCCGCGGCAGGTTCCCGAGCAGCAGCCGGGTGCCGACGTCGAGCCGGTCGGCGCAGAAGACGCCGGCGTGGTTGGTGACCGTACGCCCCGACATCGGGCCGATGCCGTCCGGCAGGGCGTAGCGCAGCGGCCAGGGGTTGGCGCCGCGGGACAGGTCCGGGTCGGGCGTGCAGAAGATCAACCGGGCCTTGCGGACCGCGAGCGAGGTGACGGTCGGACCGAGGATGCGTTCGAAGAGGGCCAGCGTCGAGGTGTGGATCTCGGTGACCATGCCCGTACCCACCACGACGGTGTCCCGGTGGACGGCGGGGGCGAGCGCGTGCAGCTGGTCCTCCAGCAGCGCCAGGCTCTTGGGCACCCGCACCAGCAGCAGGTCGATGCGCTCCGGCGCCTTGCCGCCCCGGCTCTCCCGGGTGGACAGCAGCCGCACCCGGTCCTGGGCGCCGATCCTGCGCAGATTATCCCGGGTCGCCTGCTGGCCGAGGTAGGAGTCCGAGACCTGCACCGGCTCCCGCCCGGCCAGCGCCGTGACCAGCGCACCCCACCGGTCCCCCAGCACCACGGTCGTCCCGCCCGCCGCCGGCGCCTTCTCGTCCAGGTGCCGCAGCAGGTAGTCGTCCGCGGCGTCCCACGCCCGCAGCTGCTCCCGCGGCTCCTGCGGATAGCGCGTCAGGTCGAGGTCGCCCCAGGGGGTGCTGAATCGGTACATGATCCTCTCAGCGTAGGCCCTGCCCGCCCGCCTGCTGACCGACCGCTTCCCTGACGGCGACACGCGCCAGGTCGGCGTCCGCCGGTCCCGGGTGCGAGGTGAGCCGGTCGAGCACCGCGCGCGCCAGCGGCAGGTCGGCCGCGGCGGCCGCGAGCCGTACGTCCTTGGCCGCGTGCTCCAGCGGGAAGTGCGCGGTGGTGGTCAGCACCCGCTGCAGCAGCGGCCCCATGGGGCTCGCGGCCAGGGCGGTGGTGACCAGCTCGCCGTCCAGCCCGAGCACCCGGCCGAGGTCCAGGGCCTCGGCCGTCAGCACGACACCGCCGATCACCGCGTTGATGAGCACCAGCTTGAGCGCCGCGCCCGAGCCGACGCCGCCGCACTCGCGGACCATGCCGAGATGTGCGAGCAGCTCCCGCACCGGCCGGGTGTCGCCGCCTGCCAGGATCAGCAGTTCTCCTGCCGCCGCCCGGTCGACGCTGCCCATGACGGGCGCGTCCACGTAGGCCACCCCCGCCGGCAGGCGGGCGGCCGCCGCCCTGGCCGCGTCCGGGCCGATGCTCGACGTGTCGACCAGGACACTGCCGGGCCGCATGGCCCCGGCGACCTGGCCGACCACGGACGCCACGGCCGCCGGGTCGGCCAGCATCGTCACCACGACGTCGGCGCCCGCGACGGCCTCGGCCGCGCTGCCGGCGACGGTGGCGCCGCGCTCGGCGAAAGGCTCCGCCTTGGCGGCGGTGCGGTTCCACACGGTCAGCGGCAGACCGGCGTCGAGCAGCCGGTGCGCCATCGGGGTGCCCATCAGCCCGAGGCCGAGGAAAGCGGTCCTGGGAGAGGCGGTCCTGGCAAGCGCCATGGATTCGGATACGGCGGTGTGCGATGTCATGCCGCCGACGCTAGGCCCGACCGCGGCATGCAACAAGCGAATGTCTAGCATGCATGGCATGAGTGACACGCATACCTCTGCGGTCGACATGCCCGCTGCCGCGCTGCGTGTCTTCACCCACGTGGCGCGGCTCGGCTCCTTCACCGCGGCCGCACGGGCGCTCGGCTACACGCAGTCGGCCGTCTCCCGGCAGATCGCCGCACTGGAGACGGCCGCCGGAGGGCCGCTGGTCGACCGGCTGCCGCGCGGGGTACGGCTCACCGCCGCAGGTCAGGCCCTGTTGCCGCACGCGGAGGCCGTGCTCGGGCGGCTGGCGGCGGCGCGGCGCGACCTGGCCGCGCTGCGCGAGGTGACCGCGGGCCGGGTCAGGGTCGGCGCCTTCGCCACCGCCCAGGCCTGGCTGCTGCCCCGCGCCTACGCGGCCTTCCGCGGCCGCCACCCGGGGGTGGCGGTCACCGTGCAGGAAGGGCCGTCGCACCGGCTCGCCGCCCGGGTGCTGGCCGGCGACCTCGACGTGGCGGTGGTCAGCACGACCGGCAGCCCCGACTTCGCGGGCCTCGACCTGGTCCGGCTGCTCGACGACCCGATGCTGCTCGCGCTCCCCTCGGGGCACCGGCTGGCCGGGCGGGCGCAGGTGGCGCTCGCGGACGTCGCCGACGAGGCGTGGGTGGCCAGCAGCCCCAGGGCCGAGGACACCCTGCTGGCGCCCGCCCTCGGCAGCGGCTTCCGGCCGCGGGTCAGCGTGGTGGTCGCCGACTGGCTGGCCAAGCTCGGCTTCGTGGCGCAGGGCCTCGGCGTCACCCTGCTGCCCTCGCTCGCGGTGGGAGCGGTACGCCCCGACGTGGCGCTCGTACCGCTCCGTCCAGACGAACTGCCGGTCCGCACGGTCTACGCGGCCACCTGCCGCGACCTCCACAGGACGGCTGCCGCCGCGGCCTTCCTCGACGTGCTCGCCGGCAGCGCGGCGCCCTGAGTCACCCGCCCTGCCGGACCCACTGCCCGCCCCGCTGTGCATAGCGGTCCTGGACGAGCGTCATGGCCCCCAGCGGGTCGGACGCGACCTGGGTGGCGGAGAAGTAGACGTTGCCCCGGACCTCGCGGTGGTCGGCGCAGAAGTCGAGGTGGCGGGTCAGCTCCGCGGGATCCTGCCAGGCGGCGGGCTGGCCCGCGACACCGACCTTGTACAGGGCCTCGCCGATGTAGAGCTGCACCCGGGTGCCGGAGACGACATCGGACCACCAGGGGACGAGGACCGCGTAGTCGGCCGCGGTGAAGCCGATGTTCCAGTAGACCTGGGGAACGATGTAGTCGATCCATTCGCGCCGCACCCAGCCGCGGGTGTCCGCGTGCAGGTCGTCGTAGGTCTGCACACCCGCGGTGGTGGCCGAGCCCAGCGGGTCGGAGGCCGCGTTGCGCCACACCCCGAAGGGGCTGATGCCGAACCGGGTCCGCGGGCGGATCGCCTTGATGCGGGCGGCCGTCTCGCGGACCAGCTGGTCGGTGTTGTGGCGGCGCCACGCGTCGCGGTCGGGGAAGCCGGCACCGTACGCGGCATAGGCCGCGTCGTCGTCGAAGACCTGGCCCGCGACCGGGTAGGGGTAGAAGTAGTCGTCCCAGTGGACCGCGTCCACCGGGTAGCGGCGGACCGCGTCCAGCATCGCGTCCTGCACGAAGCGGCGTACTTCCGGCAGGCCGGGGTTGTAGTAGAGCTTGCCGCCGTAGGCGACCGTCCACTCGGGGTGCAGCCGCGCCGGGTGCTCGGGCGACAGCAGGGCCGGGTCCGCGCTGTTGGCCACCCGGTAGGGGTTGAACCAGGCGTGCAGCTCAAGCCCCCTGCGGTGCGCTTCGCGCACGGCGGTGCCCAGCGGGTCCCAGCCGGGGTCGAGCCCCTGCGTCCCCGTCAGATACGCCGACCAGGGCTCGTACGGCGAAGGCCAGAACGCGTCCGCGGTGGGCCGCACCTGGAACATGACGGCGTTCAGCCGGCGTTCGACCGCCAGGTCGAGCAGGTCGAGCAGCTCGCTGCGCTGGGCCTGCGGGGACAGGCCGGGGGCCGACGGCCAGTCCGTGTTCGCGACGGTCGCGATCCACATCCCCCGCAATTCCCTGCGGGGCGGGTGGGGGTGCGTTGCCGCCCTCGCGGGCGGCGCCACCGCTGCTGCGGCTGCGGCTGCCGCCGCGAGGGTGAGCGTTCTGCGTGAGACCTTGCCCATGCTGCCTCCTGACCTTCCGTCACCGGCCCATCCTTCCCCACCCTCTTCCCGGACCCCAGGCCTTTCCACCCCGTGCGGCTCGCCACCGCCCCAAAGGACCTCCTCGGTCCGCCCCCGGACCACCCCCCGGCGGTGGGTTGCGCGCGCAGTTCCCCGCGCCCCTCAGTGGGTGCCCCTTGCACGAGGGCCGGCGTCTTTCAGGGCGGTGCCCTCTGCGCGAGAGGGCCGGCGTTTTTCAGGGGCGGGTGCCCTCTGCGTGAGAGGGCGAGCGTTTTTCAGGGGCGCGGGGAACTGCGCGACCAGCCCCCACCGGGCGCGCGGGTCGTCACCGGCCCCGAAGGGGCAATTCCTGTCGAAGACGGACCACCCGCCGGTGGCCGGCTGAGCGCGCAGACGGGACGCAGCCCCGCACCCCGGCAGGGGTCGCCGCTGCCCGGGAGGGTAAGCGTTTTCAGGGGTGCCCTGGCCACCGATGGCAACCTCTTCTCGGGTCCGCGCGTGAGCGCTAGCATCGGATCTCTCGTGGGAGCGCTCCCACACCTCCCACCGTTCGTCCGCCCCCCACACCAAGGACGTACCGATGCTTCGCAGACCCCTCGCCGCGCTCGTCGCGGCGCTCTCCCTCATCGGCGGCGCCGTCACCGTGGCCTCGGCCACGGCTGCCGCGTCCGGTTCGGGCGCGGCGGCGCCCGCCGCCGTCTCGGACACCTACAGCTGGAAGAACGTGCAGATCGAGGGCGGCGGCTTCGTCCCCGGCATCGTCTTCAACCAGTCGGAGAAGAACCTCGCCTACGCCCGTACCGACATCGGCGGCGCCTACCGCTGGAACGAGTCGACCAAGTCGTGGATACCGCTGCTGGACTCGGCGGGCTGGACCGACTGGAACAAGAACGGCGTGGTGAGCCTGGCCACCGACGCGCTGGCGCCTGACAAGGTGTACGCGGCGGTCGGGATGTACACCAACTCCTGGGACCCGAACAACGGTTCCATCCTGCGGTCCTCCGACCGCGGTGCGACCTGGTCGGCGACGACGCTGCCGTTCAAGCTGGGCGGCAACATGCCGGGCCGCGGCATGGGCGAACGGCTGGCCATCGACCCGAACAAGGACAGCGTCCTGTATTTCGCCGCGCCCAGCGGCAACGGCCTGTGGCGCAGCACGGACTCGGGCGTGACCTGGGCGAAGGTCACCTCCTTCCCCAACGTGGGCAACTACGTCGCGGACCCCTCCGACAGCACCGGCTACCAGAGCGACAACCAGGGCGACGTGTGGGTGACGTTCGACCCGCGCAGCGGCACCAAGGGCTCGACCACGCAGACGATCTACGTGGGCGTGGCGGACAAGGCCAACACCGTCTACCGCTCGACCGACGGCGGCGCCACCTGGTCGAGGCTGGCCGGCCAGCCCACCGGCTACATCGCGCACAAGGGCGTACTGGACGCGGTCAACGGCTACCTCTACATCGCCACCAGCGACACCGGCGGGCCGTACGACGGCGCGAAGGGCCAGGTCTGGCGGTACGCCACCGCGACCGGCACGTGGACCAACATCAGCCCGATGTCGGACGCGGACACCTACTTCGGCTACAGCGGCCTGACGGTGGACCGGCAGCACCCGGGCACGGTGATGGTCACCGGGTACAGCTCCTGGTGGGCGGACACGCAGGTCTTCCGCAGCACCGACAGCGGGGCGACCTGGACGCGGGCCTGGGACACCCCCAGCTACCCGACCCGCAGCGACCGCTACACGATGGACGTGTCCGCGTCCCCGTGGCTGAGCTGGGGTGCGAACCCGGCGCCGCCGGAGGAGACGCCCAAGCTCGGCTGGATGACGGAGTCACTGGAGATCGACCCGTTCAACTCCAACCGCATGTGGTACGGGACCGGTGCCACCCTCTACGGCACCGACAACCTCACCAACTGGGACACCGGCGCGAAGTTCACCGTCAAGCCGAACGCCAAGGGCCTTGAGGAGACCTCGGTCCAGGACCTGATCAGCCCGCCCACCGGCGCCCCGCTGATCAGCGCGCTCGGCGACATCGGCGGCTTCCGGCACACCGACCTGGACACCGTGCCGTCGATGATGTTCACCCAGCCGAACTTCACCACGACCACCAGCCTGGACTTCGCCGCCGCCAACCCGAGCGTCATGGTCAGGGTCGGCAACGAGGACACCGGCGCGCATGTGGCCTTCTCCACCGACGACGGCGCCAACTGGTTCGCGGGCACCGACCCGTCGGGCGCCACCGGCGGTACGGTCGCGGCGGCGGCCGACGGCAGCGGGTTCGTGTGGAGCACCGCGGGCGTGGGCGTGCAGCACACGACCGGCTTCGGCAACTCCTGGTCCGCCGCCAGCGGCCTGCCGACCGGGGCGGCGATCGGCTCTGACCGGGTCAACCCGAAGAAGTTCTACGGCCTGTACGCCGGGAAGTTCTACGTGAGCACCGACGGCGGCGCGAGCTTCACCGCCACCGCGGCCACCGGGCTGCCGAACGACAGCGGGAAGCTCAAGGCGCTGCCCGGCGCCGAGGGCGACGTGTGGGTCGTGGGAGGCAGCGGCAGCACGTACGGGATGTGGCACTCCACCAACTCGGGTGCGTCCTTCACCAAGCTGTCGAACGTGCAGGAGGCCGACACCATCGGCTTCGGCAAGGCCGCTCCCGGCACGTCCTACCAGGCGCTGTACACCAGCGCGAAGATCGGCGGCATCCGCGGCATCTTCCGCTCGACCGACGCGGGCGCGAACTGGGTGCGGATCAACGACGACAAGCACCAGTACGGGGTGACCAACACCGCGATCACCGGCGACCCGCGGGTCTTCGGGCGGGTGTACGTGGCGACCAACGGCCGCGGCATCATCTACGGCGACACCTCGGACAGCACGGGCGGGACGACACCTCCGACCACTCCCCCCACCACACCGCCGACGACACCTCCGACCACTCCCCCGACGACGCCGCCCACCACGCCTCCGACCACTCCCCCGACCACGGGGCCGTCGACCGGGTCGTGCACGGTCGGCTACGCGATCACCAACCAGTGGCCCGGCGGCTTCCAGGTGGCCGTCACGATCAACAACACCGGCAGTTCCGCGGTGGCCGACTGGAAGCTCGGCTGGTCCTTCACCGCGGGTGAGACGATCAGCTCGCTGTGGAGCGCCGACTACACGCAGAGCGGGGCGGCCGTCTCGGTGACCGCGCCGAGCTGGGCGACCTCCATACCGGCGGGCGGCAACGCGAGCTTCGGCTTCGGCGGCGCCGTCACCGGGACCGCGGCGGTGCCAGGCGCGTTCACGCTGAACGGCACGGCCTGCACCAAGGTCTGAGCCCGGCCGCGGCCGGCCGCCTTCGACCAGGGGCACCGCGGGTGGGGACGGCACAGCGCCGGTCCCACCCGCGGCGCCCGCTCCGTACACCGGTAACGTCTGTCCGGTAAACGTGAAGCTGCGCGAAGGGCTGGTCGAGTGAGTGACATCGAGCGTGTCGGAGTGGTCGGCGCGGGCCAGATGGGTTCCGGGATCGCCGAGGTGTGCGCGAAGGCCGGGCTCGACGTCCGGGTCGCGGAGACCACGGGCGAGGCGCTGGAGCTGGGCCGGGCCAGGCTCACCGGGTCGCTCGACAAGGCGGCGGAGCGCGGCAAGATCACCGCCGGCCAGCGGGACGAGGCGCTCGGCCGGCTGAGCTTCACCACGGATCTGGGCGAGTTCGCCGACCGCGACCTGGTGATCGAGGCCGTGGTGGAGGACGAGCAGGTCAAGACGGACATCTTCCGGGTGCTGGACCAGGTGGTCACCCGCGAGGACGCGATCCTGGCGTCCAACACCTCCTCGATCCCGCTGGTCCGGCTGGCGGTGGCCACCTCCCGCCCGGACCATGTGCTGGGCATCCACTTCTTCAACCCGGCGCCCGTGCAGGCGCTGGTCGAGCTGATCCCGGCGCTGACCACCGGCAGTGACACCCTCAAGCGGGCGGAACACCTTGTCACGGAGGTGCTGGGCAAGCACGCGATCCGCGCGCAGGACCGCTCGGGCTTCGTGGTGAACGCGCTGCTGGTGCCGTATCTGCTGTCCGCGATCCGGATGTTCGAGTCCGGCATCGCGACCCGCGAGGACATCGACAACGGCATGGAGATGGGCTGTGCCCACCCGATGGGGCCGCTCAAGCTGTCCGACCTGATCGGCCTGGACACCGTCGCCGCCATCGCCGACTCGATGTATACCGAGTACAAGGAGCCGCTGTACGCGGCCCCGCCGATCCTGCAGCGGATGGTGGACGCCGGGCGCCTCGGCCGTAAGTCCGGCGCGGGCTTCTACCCGTACTGACCGTACTGACCGCTCCCCCGGCTGCGGTCAGCCGCCGGCGGTGTGGTCCTCGTAGGCCTTGATCACCGTGTCGGTGGGGCCGTCCATCAGCAGCTCGCCCTTCTCCAGCCACAGCACCCGGTCGCAGGTGTCGCGGATCGAGGTGTTGTTGTGGCTGACCAGGAAGACCGTGCCGGCCTCCTTGCGCAGCTCGCGGATGCGTTCCTCCGAGCGGCGCTGGAAGGCCCGGTCGCCGGTGGCCAGGGCCTCGTCGATCATCAGCACGTCGTGGTTCTTGGCCGCCGCGATGGAGAAGCGCAGCCGGGCGGCCATGCCCGAGGAGTAGGTGCGCATCGGCAGCGAGATGAAGTCGTCCTTCTCGTTGATGCCGGAGAAGTCCACGATGCCCTGGTAGCGCTCACGCACCTCCTCCTGCGTCATGCCCATCGCCAGGCCGCCCAGGACCACGTTGGTGGCCCCGGTCAGGTCGTTCATCAGCGCCGCGTTCACGCCCAGCAGGGACGGCTGGCCGTCGGTGTAGACCCGCCCGCGGTCCGGTGGGAGCAGGCCCGCGATGGCCTTGAGCAGGGTGGACTTGCCCGAGCCGTTGGAGCCGATGATGCCGATCGCCTCGCCGCGGTAGGCGGTGAAGCTCACCCCGCGCACCGCGTGCACGAGGGTCACGCTGGGCGAGCCCTGGCGCAGCAGCATGCGGCGCAGGGCGGCGGTGGCGCTGCCCTTGCCCGCGCCGGCCCCGTAGATCCGGTAGACGATGTGCAGGCCGTCGACCACGACGGTCGGCACTCCCGGCGGCCCCGCGGGCCGCGGTTCCGTCGCGGGGGCGGGTCCCGCCGCGGGCCCGGCCCGACCCGCCTGCCCTGCCCGTCGTGCCTGCCCTGCCTTGTCGGCCGGCCGCTCGGGCTGCGGCTGCTCTGCGGCCTCGCCTGCGGTCTGTTCAGCCACGTCCGTACTCCTCCTCGGACGACCAGAAGAAGGCGTATCCCGCGCACCCCGCCACACTCGCCCAGATCAGCGCGAGCGGCCACACGTGGGGCGGCAGCCGGCCGGCGGTGACGCTGTCGATCAGGGCGTAGCGCATCAGCGCGACGTAGACCTGCGCCGGGTTGGCGTCCAGCGCCAGCGCCACGGCGCGGGGGGCGTGCGCGGTGATCCGGGAGAGGTCGTAGAAGATCCCGGACACGTACATCCAGCTGCGGACCACGAAGGGCAGCAGCTGGGCGAAGTCGGTGGTGCGGGCGCCGATCCGGGCCACGGCCAGGGCCAGTCCCGCGGTGAAGACGGTCTGCAGCGCCAAGCGCGGGCACCGCGAGCAGCCAGCGTGCGGTGACCGGCACCCCGCTGGCCACGACGATCACGGCGAGCACGCCGAGCGAGAGCAGCAGCTGCTGCAACTGCGCGAGGGTGACCGCGAGCGGCAGCCCGGCGCGCGGGAAGTGCAGGGCTCTGACCAGCCCCATGTTGTCGGTCAGCGAGCGCGCACCGGCCAGCACCGCCGACTGGGTGAAGGTGAAGTCGAAGATCCCGGTACAGAGGAAGGGGATGTAGTCCGGCACACCGCGGCCCGAGCCGAGCAGGCTGCCGAAGACCAGGAAGTAGACCGCCGCGTTGAGCAGCGGTGTCCCGACCTGCCACAGCTGGCCGAGCCTGGCCTGGGTGTACGGGGTGCTGGCGCGTGCCGTGGCGAAGGCGCGGATGAAGTGCCGGCGGCTCCACAGCTGCCGGGTGTACTCGGCCAGCGGGGGCCGTGCGCCGCTGACGCCGAGCCCGTGGGCTGCGGCCAGGGCGGCGAGCGGGGTGGGTTCCGGCATGGGCTGTCTCCGGTGGCACTTACGTTGGAACGGGGCCGTATCGTCGTGACGACGTTACGACTCCTGACCGTCGGAACGCAACCGTTCCGACGCGATAGGCTCGACGTATGACCGCCGACTCCGCCCCGCCCCCGCCTGCGCCCGTACCCGCATCCGCGCCCCGCAGGCCCCCCGCCGGCGCCGCGGTCCTGCGCACCGAGGTCACCGAGGCGATCAGGGGTGCGGTCTTCGCCGAGCTGGCGGAGGTCGGCTACGCGCGGATGTCCATGGAGGGCATCGCCCGGCGGGCGGGCGTCGGCAAGGCCGCGGTCTACCGGCGGTGGCAGTCCAAACTGCCGCTCGTCCTCGACGTCGTGCCCGCGGTCACCGCACAGGGGCTGCCGGTGCCGGACACCGGGTCGCTGCGCGGGGACGTCACGGCACTGCTGGACGTCAGCGCCCGGGCGCTGCGCCACCCGGCGGTCGCGCAGATCCTCCCCGACCTGCTCGCCGAGGCCGCCCGCAGCCCGCAACTGGCCCAGGCGCTGCACGGCGCCCTGCGGGACGCGCACGGCGGCATCGTCGCCGCCGTCCTCGCCCAGGCCGCCGCCCGCGGCGAGGTCCCGCCCGGCACACCCGCCGACCTCGCCGTCGACCTGCTGGCCGGCCCCCTCTACTGGCGCCAGGCCGTCCTGGGCGCGGCATACGGCCCCGCCGAACTCGACGGCCTCGCCTCGGCGGTCGTCGCCGCGCTCACCTCGGCGGAGCAGGCGGCGCCAGACGCCGGATGACCCGCCGGCCCACCCGTCCGGGTGGTCGTTCGCAGGCGGTCAGCAGTTGCGCACCGGGTGCCCCAGCCGGGGAGCCCGGGGCGGCTCAGGCAGCGCGGGCGGCGTGGTGAGGACCAGCAAGGCCATGTCGTCCGCACGGTGCCCGCCGGTGTGCAGCACGATCTCCGCGCGTAGCAGGGAGGCCACATCGGCGTCACGCACGCGGGTCGCCGCCAGCGCGGCCAGCGTGTCGGGCAGCGGGAAGAAGCGGCCGGTACGGTCGCGCGCGTCCGGGACGCCGTCGGTGTACAGCAGCAGCCCCTCCCCCGGTGCCAGCCGGCCCCGGCACACCGTGACGTCGGTGCGGACCGGGTCGAACAGCCCGAGCGGCGGCAGCGGCTCGCCCAGCGCCAACGGCGCCGTCCGCGGCCCCAGCCGATACGGCGGCGGGTGCCCGCAGTTGACCGCCTGCAAGGCGCCGTCCTCGGCCAGCTGCACCAGCTGGACGGTCGCGAACTCCTCGTCGTCCACGTCCTCCCCAGGGGTGCGCTCACTCAGGTGCCGGTGCATCGCGCCGTCGAGGCGGTGCACGACACCCGCCAGGTCCTGCTCGTGGTGCGCGGCCTCGCGGAAACTGCCCAGCAGCGCCGCGACCAGGCCGATCGCGGGCAGGCCGTGCCCGCGGGCATCCCCGATCAGGGCGCGCACGCCGTACGGGGTGGCCAGCACCTCGTAGAAGTCGCCGCCGATCCGGGCGCCGTGGCTGGCCGACAGGTACTCGCCGCTCACCTCCACACCGCCGACGGTGCGCGGCAGCGGGCGCAGCAGGACGTGCTGGGCCGCGGCTGCGATCTCCCGGGTTCTGGCCAGCTCCGCCGACAGGTGGCTGCGGTGGCCCGCGGTCCACATGCCCGCGGCTATCACGGCCAGGACCGCGCAAGCGGCTCCTGCCGCCGGGCCTGACATGCCGACGGAGTCGTCGGCGAGGTCCGTGCCGAGGGCTGCCAGGGCGAGCGTGCCGCTGGCGAGGACCGCGCGGCGGCGCGCGCCCGTCGCCGCGCTGAGCGCGGGGGTCACCGCAAGGGCGGGCAGCACGTCGGTGCCCTGGGGCACCTGCCAGGCCAGGATGCCCATGGCGGCGACCCAGGCCGCCGACAGCGGTGCCCAGGGTTTGCGGCGCAGGCCGCGGATGGTTCGCGTCAGGCTCATACGGCCGGCTCCCCCTTGCGGCTCTTCGCGTCCCCCGAATTCTCCCGGCCGCTCCGCCCCCGCGCCCCCTCCCTCCCCTCCACTCACCCGATCGAGGTACCCCCCGCCCCGGGCTGACTGCCCACGCGGTGCGCGGTGGCTGGCCGCGCAGTTCCCCGCGCCCCTGGGTGATTGCCACTTGCCGTGGCTCGCACCTCTCGGTGCGTGGGTGACCGGGCGCGCAGTTCCCCGCGCCCCTGGAAACGCTCACCCTCGCAGGCAGACGGCACCCCCTGAAAAACGCCCACCCTGCGCGAGGAGGGCACCACCCAGGGGCGCGGGGAACTGCGCGACAAGCCCCCACCGGGGCAAAGAAGCAACGCCGCCGCAAGTGGCACACACCAGGGGCGCGGGGAACTGCGCGACAAGGCGCCACCGGGGGAAAGAAGCAACGCCACGGCACGTGGCGAGCACCGGCGGGGTGCGGGGGGAGGGGGTGGTGGCCCCTCCCCCCGGGGGTCAGGCGCCGCGGAGGGTGGCGTGGGTACGGCCCGCCGCCGAGGCGACGGCCGAGTCCCGCGCCGCCGAGGCCTCCTCGGCGGTGAGCGTGCGGTCCGCCGCCCGGAAGCGCAGCGCATAGGCCAGGGACTTGCGGCCCTCGCCGATCTGCGGCCCGGTGAAGATGTCGAAGAGGCGTACCGATTCGAGCAGTTCGCCGGCCCCGGCGCGCAGCGCCGCCTCGACGTCGGCGGCGGGCACGTCCGCGTCGACCACGAGGGCGACGTCCTGCGTGGCGACAGGGAAGGTCGACACGCGCGGCCCTTCGGCGCGCGCACCGCCGGCCGCTTCGACCAGGTCGAGGTCGATCTCCATGGCGCAGGTCCGCTCGGGCACCCCGAAGGCCTTGGTGACCCGGGGGTGGAGTTCGCCGGCGTGGCCGACGACCTGCTCGCCTGCGGACAGGACCGCGCACCGCCCGGGGTGGAAGGGCGCGTACTGCCCGGCCCGTACGGTGAGGTCGACGCCCGCCTCGCGGGCGACGGTCCGTGCGGCCTCGACCGCGTCGGCCCAGCTCGCGGTGTGGCCCGCGCCCCACCAGCCGGGGAGTTCGCGCGCTCCGGCGAGCACCGCGCCGACCCGCCGGGGCTGGTCGGGCAGGGCGGCCTCCAGGGCGGCGATCTCCTCGTCGGTGGGCCGCCGGTCGACGGGCAGCCGCGGCGGGGCGGTCTGCTCGGCGGCGGGCAGGAAGACCAGGCCGGTCTCGAAGAGCGCCAGGTCGTGGGCGCCGCGGCCGCTGTTGCGGCGCAGGGTGCCGAGCAGCCCGGGCAGCAGGGTGGTGCGCAGCGCCGGCTCGGTGTCGTCGAGCGGGTTGGCGAGCCGCACCGTGCGGCGCCGCTCGTCGCCCTCGTCGAGGCCGAGCTGGTCGAAGGCCTCGGCGCCGACGAAGGGGTAGCTGGGCGCCTCGACGTATCCGGCGCCGGCCAGTGCGCGGCCGACGCGGCGGCGCAGCAGCTGGGACTCGGTCAGGCCGCGGCCGGCGGGCGGCTGCGGGAGGGTCGAGGGCAGGTTCTCGTAGCCTTCGAGCCTGATGACCTCTTCCGCCAGGTCGTTGGGGTACGACAGGTCGGGGCGCCAGGACGGCACGGTGACGGTCAGGTCGTCGCTGCCGGCGACGTCGCAGCCGATCTCCTGCAGGCGCCGTACGACGGTCTCCCGGCCGTATTCGGTGCCGGCGACCCGGTCGGGGTGGTCGGCGGGCATGGCGATGGTGCGCGGCCCTGCCGGGGAGGCGATCTCGGTGACGCCGGGCTCCGCGGTGCCGCCGGCGAGGCCGACGAGGAGGTCGACGGTGCGCTGGGCGGCGGCGGAGGTGGTGAGCGGGTCGGTGCCGCGCTCGAAGCGGCGGGAGGCCTCGGAGCCGAGCTTGTGCCTGCGCGAGGTGCGGGCGATCGGGATCGGCGCGAAGTGCGCGGCCTCGATGACGACGTCGGTGGAGCCGCCGTCGGTGATCTCGGTGTGGGCGCCGCCCATGACGCCGGCGAGCCCGATGGGTCCCTTGTCGTCGGTGATGACGAGGTCCTCGGCGTCCAGGACCCGCTCGGCGCCGTCGAGGGTGGTGAGCTTCTCGCCGGGCTGTGCGCGGCGCACCCCGATCGCGCCGGCGATGCGGGTGCGGTCGTAGGTGTGCAGCGGCTGGCCCAGTTCGAACATCACGTAGTTGGCGATGTCGACGGTGAGCGAGATCGGGCGCATGCCGACCTTCTGCAGCCGGCGCTGGAGCCAGATCGGCGAGGTCGCCTCGGGGTCGAGGCCGGTGACGGTGCGGGCGGTGAAGCGGTCGCAGCCTTCCGGGTCGGCGATCCGCACCGGGTAGCCCTCGCCGTTGTGCGCGGGCACGTCGAGCAGTGCGGGGTCGCGCAGCGGCACCCCGTAGGCGATGGCGGCCTCGCGGGCGATGCCGCGCAGCGACAGGCAGTAGCCGCGGTCGGGCGTGACGGCGATGTCGAGGACCTCGTCGACGAGTTCGAGCAGCCCGATCGCGTCGGCGCCGGGCTCGGAGCCGGGCGGCAGCACGATGATGCCGTCGTGGTCGTCGCCCATGCCCAGTTCGCGGGCGGAGCAGATCATGCCGTGCGAGGTGTGGCCGTAGGTCTTGCGGGCGGCGATCTGGAAGTCGCCGGGCAGCACACCGCCGGGCAGCACGACCACGACGAGGTCGCCGACGGCGAAGTTGCGGGCGCCGCAGACGATCTCCTGCGGCTCACCTGTGCTGTTGGCGTCGCCGACGTCGACGGTGCAGAAGCGGATGGGCTTCTTGAAGCCCTCCAGCTCCTCGATGGTCAGGACGCGGCCGACGACCAGCGGGCCCTTGAGGCCGGCGCCGAGCTGCTCGACGGTCTCGACCTCCAGGCCGGCGGAAATGAGCTTGGCCTGGACGTCGCGGCCGGTGACTCCGGCGGGCAGGTCGACGTACTCCCGCAGCCAAGAAAGCGGGACCCGCATCAGATCTCCATCCCGAACGGGAGGGTGAAGCGCACGTCACCCTCGACGATGTCTCGCATGTCCTCGACGTTGTGCCGGAACATCAGCATCCGCTCGATGCCGAAGCCGAACGCGAAGCCGCTGTACTTCTCCGGGTCGACACCGCAGGCGGTGAGCACCCGGGGGTTGACGACACCGCAGCCGCCCAGTTCGATCCAGCCCTCGGAGGAGCAGGTGCGGCAGGGGCGGTCGGGGTTGCCGACGGAGTCGCCGCGGCACACGTAGCAGAGCATGTCCATCTCTGCGGACGGCTCGGTGAAGGGGAAGTGGTTGGGCCGCAGCCGGGTCGTCATGCCCTCGCCGAACAGCGAGACCACCATGTGGTCGAGGGTGCCCTTGAGGTCGGCCATGGTCAGGCCCTCGTCCACGGCGAGCAGTTCGACCTGCGCGAAGACCGGGGTGTGGGTGGCGTCCAGCTCGTCGGAGCGGTAGACGCGGCCCGGCGCGATCACGTACACCGGCAGCTCGCGCTCCAGCAGGGCGCGGATCTGCACCGGCGAGGTGTGGGTGCGCAGCACGACGCCGGACTCGCCACTGCCGCCCCGGCCCTCGACGAAGAAGGTGTCCTGGGTCTCGCGGGCCGGGTGGTCGGGCGGGAAGTTCAGCGCGTCGAAGTTGAACCACTCGGCCTCGACCTCGGGGCCTTCCGCGACCTCGTAGCCCATGGCCGTGAAGATGTCCTCGATCCGCTCGGACAGCGTGGTGAGCGGGTGCCGGGCGCCGGCCGGGCGGCGGTCGTAGGGCAGGGTGACGTCGACGGCCTCCTCGACCAGCACCCGCGCGTCGCGCTCGGCCTCCAGTTCCGCCTGCCGGGCGGCCAGCGCCTGGTTGACCGCGCCGCGGGCCTGGCCCACCCGCTTGCCCGCCTCGGCCTTGGCCTGCGGCGGCAGAGCGCCGATCTCGCGGTTGGCGAGCGCCAGCGGCGAGCCGCCGCCGGTGTGCGCGGTCTTCACATGGGTGAGCGCTTCGAGGTCGCCGGCGGCCGCGATGGCGGCGAGTGCGTCGGTGCGCATCCGCTCGATCGCGTCGGGCTTGAGCGCCTCGACCTCGACAGGGTCGTACGACTTATTCGGTGCCGACATCTCTTCCCGTTCCGAAATGGATGATGTTGGGGGCGCCTCGCGTGCCGACCTTCCGGTGGAGGCTCTGCCCGACCGGACACATGCCAGGGCACGAGTCTACTGGCGCGAAAAGGGGGGGCTGTTTTTCGCCCGTCTAGGAGGGCTGACGCGCGAGCTTCCGGAGTGGTCGGCCGAGGAACGAGGCCGCCCGCGCAGGAAGGGGGCACCTCCCGCCGAAGGTAGGGGGAGAGCAGGAAGACCGACCAAGTACAAGCGCTTCCCGGTGGGTGGCCTCCGGCGGCGGTGCCGCTCAGGCCATGAACGCGGGTGCCCCGACGGGCAGCGTAAATCGGAACTCGGCGCCGCCGCCGGCGGCCCTGCCGACCGAGATGGTGCCGCCGTGCGCCTCGACGATGCCCTTGACGATGTAGAGGCCCAGGCCCGTGCCGCCGCGCTTGCTGCCCCGCCAGAAGCGGGTGAACACGCGGCTCATGGACTCCTCCGGGATGCCTGGACCCTCGTCGCTGACGGTGACCACTGTACCGGTGGACCACCGCTCGCCGACCATGTACGACGCGCCGGCGTAGGAGGGCGCCACTTCGATGGTGACAGTTCCCTCGCCGTGCCGCACCGCGTTTTCCAGCAGATTGCCAAGCACCTGGTCGATCTTGTCGGGGTCCGCCCACAGCTCGGGCAGCGGCTGCCCGACCCGTACGCCGAAGCGGTCCGGCGGCTGGCCTGCGGCGACGTGCGCGTCGACGTGCCGCTGGACGGCGGCGGCCAGGTCGACCGGCTGGCGGCGCACTTCGAGCCGCCCGGAGTCGATGCGGGAGATGTCGAGGAGTTCGGCGATCAGCCGGGTGACGCGGTTGGCGTCGGCGTCGACGGTCTCCAGCATCAGCTTCTTCTGGTCGTCGGTGAAGCGCTCCCATTTGGCCAGCAGCGTCGCGGTGAAGCCCTTGACGGAGGTCAGCGGGGAGCGCAGCTCGTGTGCGACGGTGGCGATCAGCTCGGCGTGGCTGCGTTCCGTGCGCCGCCTGGCGTCGGTGCCGCGCAGCGTGACCACCAGCCGGCGGACCGGGCCTGTGGGCCGCTCGCGCACGTAGCGGGCGGCGACCAGCACCTCGCGGCCGCCGGGCAGCAGCAGGTTGCGCTCGGGCTGGCCCGCCCTGATGGCCAGGCCGCCGTAGGGGTCGGTGAGCGGCCACCAGCGGCGGCCTTCCAGGTCCTCGAGCGGCAGCGCCTGGTCGACGGGCCGCCCCAGGACGTCCTGCGGGCGCAGTGCGGTGATCTTGGCGGCGGCGGCGTTGAAGCACACGACGCGCCCGGTGTGGTCGGCGACCAGCAGCCCGTCGGGCAGGTCGTCGGGGTGCAGGCCGTAGGCACCTGCGGCGCCCGGGTACGGGTCCGCCGCCTGGTCGTGTTCGGCCGCAGGCGGCTGCCGCGAGTCCGCGGGCAGGACCGTCAGGCCGTTGTGCGCGCCGTTCCTTCGCGCCGTGACACCCATGCGCGCCACCCCCCTTTCAGGGTCCCCCGGGCCGCCACCCTACTAGCTGGAGGTCACGCTGCGGCACCCTGCGGGCGCACGCTGCTCACGAGCGGATGCGTAGAGGCACACGGCGGCGGCCGTGGCGAGGTTGAGGCTCTCCGCACGCCCGTGGATGGGGACGCGCACCACCTCGTCGGCGAGCGCCCTGGTCTCCTCGGGCAGGCCCCAGGCCTCGTTGCCGAAGATCCAGGCGGTGGGCCCCTGCATGGTGCGCTCGTCCAGCTCAGCGTCCAGGTCGCGCTGCCCCGCCCCGTCGGCGGCCAGGACGCGTACGCCCGCGGCGCGCAGCCCGGCGACGGCGTCGGCGACCGGCACCCCGACCGCGACCGGCAGGTGGAAGAGGCTGCCGGCGGAGGCGCGTACCGCCTTGGGGTTGTACAGGTCGACCGAGGCGTCGGTGAGGACGACCGCGTCGGCGCCCGCCGCGTCCGCGCAGCGCAGCACGGTGCCTGCGTTGCCGGGGTCGCGGACGTGGGCCAGGACGGCGACCAGCCGGGGCCGGGAGCGCAGCACCTCGGCGAAGGGCGTGTCGAGGAAGCGGCACAGCCCGACGACGCCCTGCGGGGTGACGGTGTCGGAGATCTCCGCCATCACCTCGGGCGTGGCGGTCAGCACCGGCGCCCCGGCCTCCCGGGCCGCGGCGACCAGGTCGGCGTGCCGCTCGGCGGCCTCGGGCGTGGCGTACAGCTCGACCAGGGTGCGCCCGGCCGGTCCCCCGGGGTGCGCGACGGCCTCCCGTACGGCCTGCGGTCCCTCGGCGAGGAAGCGCCGCTCCTTGCCGCGGAAGCTGCGCCGGGCCAGCCGGTGCGCGGCGGTGACCCGCGCGGAACGCAGCGAGGTCAGTTCCGGTGTGGTGCCCATCGGGGTGCCTGCTCCTGGGTCGGTGCGCCCGCGGCCCTGCCGGGCAGCGGGGGACAGCGAAGGACCCGCGGGCGTCACGACCACCCGCGGGTCCTGAGAACCGCACTGCGCCTTGCGCGCAGCCTCACGCCGCCTTCGGGGCGTTCACATCCGCGGGCAGCGCCTTCTGCGCGACCTCGACCAGCGCCGCGAAGGCGTTTGCGTCGTTGACAGCAAGCTCGGCGAGGATCTTGCGGTCCACCTCGACGTTGGCGGCCTTCAGGCCCTGGATGAAGCGGTTGTAGGTGATGCCGTTGGCGCGGGCAGCGGCGTTGATGCGCTGGATCCACAGCTGACGGAAGTCGCCCTTGCGCTTCTTGCGGTCGTTGTAGTTGTAGACCAGGGAGTGGGTGACCTGCTCCTTGGCCTTGCGGTACAGGCGCGAACGCTGACCGCGGTAACCGCTGGCCTGCTCCAGGATCGCCCGGCGCTTCTTCTGGGCGTTGACTGCCCGCTTGACGCGTGCCACTTGATAACTCCTTCTAGGGGACCGCGGTAGGACTCACGCGGCCCGAAAGCGAATGGACTCCCGGCCCGGGACGGTGCGCCCCGGCGGGGGCACGGCCGTCACTTGCCGAGCAGCTTCTTGATCTTCTTGGCGTCGGGCTTGGCGACCTCGACCGTGCCGGTCAGGGCGCGGGTCTTGCTGGACGGCTTGTGCTCCAGCAGGTGGCGCTTGCCGGCGCGCTCGCGCAGCACCTTGCCGGAGCCGGTGATCTTGAAGCGCTTGCTCGCACCGCTGTGCGTCTTGTTCTTCGGCATGGCGCCGTAGTCTCCTCGTCGCTGGCCCTCCCGTCCGCCCGAAGGCGCACGGAGAGCGTCAGTTCTGCTTTACCCGACCCGGAGCCGGGCGCTCCGGGATGTTCTTCGTCTCAGCCGGCGTCGGCCGGGGCCTCGACCTGCGCGTCCGCGTCCGCATCGGCCGACGCGTCGCCCTGGCGGCTGCTCGCCTTGCGGGCGGCCTGCGCCTCACGGGCCTCGGCCATGGCCTCGGTCTTCTTCTTGTGCGGACCGAGGACCATGATCATGTTCCGGCCGTCCTGCTTCGGGTTCGACTCGATGAAGCCGAGGTCCTGGACGTCCTCCGCGAGGCGCTGCAGCAGCCGGTAGCCGAGCTCCGGCCGGGACTGCTCGCGTCCGCGGAACATGATCGTGATCTTGACCTTGTCGCCCTGCTTGAGGAACCGGACGACGTGACCCTTTTTGGTGTCGTAGTCGTGCGGGTCGATCTTCGGCCGGAGCTTCATCTCCTTGATGACCGTGTGCGCCTGGTTCTTGCGCGCCTCACGGGCCTTCATGGCCGACTCGTACTTGAACTTCCCGTAGTCCATGAGCTTGCACACGGGCGGACGTGCGTTCGCCGCTACCTCGACCAGGTCGAGGTCGTACTCCTGCGCAAGCTCCAGGGCCTTGGCAAGCGGCACGATGCCGACCTGCTCGCCGCTGGGACCGACAAGTCGCACCTCGGGAACGCGAATCCGGTCGTTGATGCGGGGCTCGGCGCTGATGGGGCCTCCTCGGTTGCACCACACGGCTGACTGGCCGACAGCCGTGCTCGGGTCTGCTGTCCTCCGACCGACCCGTACCCAAGGCGCAGAAAACGCCCCGTACGGGACACAGGCGGGGCTCCTCACAACCGGGAGCACCGCCGCGTTATTCCGCGGGGCGCATCGGACGGTGTCCACCGGCATGCTGCCGGTGCTCGCCGTCTGACCGGGACCCGTCGGCCTTGTGGCCGAGCAGGTGGGAGATCGGAGCCTCCACTTGGTGGTCGGACACACTGGTGCCCGACCGGTCGTTCACCCAGCATACCAGCGCAGGGCCGAGGGTCGTAATCGGCCGGACGGGGCATATCGTGTCGGGCATGAGCGACGCACCAGCCCCCGGCTTCGACGATATGACCCGCGACATCGCGGACGTGCCCGCGGTCGAGGTGATCACCACGGTGGCCGTGCACCTGATGAGCGCCGCCGCGGTGAACCTCGGCCTGGCCGAGGAGGGCGAGGCGCACAAGGACCTCGACGAGGCCCGCAAGCTCATCCAGGCGCTGGCCGGCCTGGTCACCGCGAGCGCCGGCGAGATCAGCACCTTCCACGCGGCGCCGCTGCGGGACGGGCTCAAGTCGCTGCAGCTGGCCTTCCGCGAGGCGTCGGTGGTCCCGGACGAGCCGGGCAAGGGCCCGGGCGAGAAGCTCACGGGACCCGTCTTCGGCTGACCGCCGGCTCATCCCGCCCCTTTGCCTGGTCGGTCCTCCTGCTCGGTCCCTGCGCGGGCGGCCTCGTACCTCGGCCGACCACTACGGGACCTCGGGCGTCAGCCCTCCTCTCCCGCAGCCCTGGCCGCCGTCTCGGCTTCTGCTGCCGCCGCCCTTGCCGCGCGGACCGCGGCCAGGGCCGGGTGGGTGACCTCGTGCGCCAGGGCGGCGAGAATCGCGCCGATCGGTGGGGCCACCAGGAAGAGCCACACCTGCGTCAGCGCCGGGCTGCCCGCGAAGAGCGCGGGGGCCAGGCTGCGGGCCGGGTTCACACCCGTGCCGGTGAGCGGGATGCCGATCAGGTGGACCACGGCGAGCGCCATGCCGATCGGCAGCCCGTCGAAGCCGACCACCGCGATCCGGTGGGTGACCGCGAGGACGACGAATACCAGCAGGAAGGTCAGGATCACCTCGGCCACGAAGGCGCCGAAGATGTTGATGCCGACCGCCGAGCGGTAGCCGTAGCCGTTGGTGCCGAAGGCGCCGTGCGTCTGCAGGCCCGGCACCTGTTTGGCGACCAGCAGCAGCAGCGCGGCGCCCACGATGGCGCCGAGGAACTGCGCGATCCAGTACTCGACGGCGGTACGCAGGGTGATCCGCCGCGCGAACAGCATCCCCAGGGTGACCGCCGGGTTGACATGGCTGCCGGAGATCGGGCCGACGGCGTAGGCGATGGCCAGCAGGACCAGGCCGAACGCGAGCGCGATGCCCAGAGTGCCGATGTACTCGCCGGAGAGCACGGCCGCGCCGACGGCGAAGAAGACCAGGGCCATGGTGCCCAGGAACTCGCAGACGAACGCCCGCTGGTCGTCGGGCGTCCGGTTCTCGGTGATCGTTCGCATGTCCATGCGGACCTCCACGACGGTGATCGCTGTGCCTGCTTTGGCATTGTCGGCTTTTCGGGTGAAACCCACATCTCGGACGAAAGCCGTCTGCCATGCCACAAGAGCGCACCTGCCGGGCGGGGCGGTCAGCGGGTGAAGAGCGGTTCCCCGGGCAGGACGGCGTCCGGCGGCAGCAGGGCCAGGTCGATGCCCTGGCGCAGGCCCGCCCGCAGCGTGTCGTCCGCGGCCAGCGCCGCGGCCAGCGCCCGACCCGTGCGGGCCACGTCCGCGCCCGGCGCGAGCACCAGGCCGAGGGTGCCGTCGCTGTCCGTGCCGGGCGTCAGGTGGGCGCGCACCACACCGGGCTCCGCGGCCACCGCGGCCCGCAGCGCGGCCCGCACCCCGGGGTCGTCCAGCGGCTCCCCGCGCCCGGGGCCGCGGGCGGCGGTACGCAGCGCGGCGCCGGTCAGCTCGTACGTGACCGGCCCCGCCAGATCGATCAGCAGCGTGTCGGCCTGCTCGTGGGCCAGCGCCTGCAGCGCCTGGTGCAGCGGTACGGCGACCGGCCGCGCGTCGGGGCGCCAGCGCGCCAGCGCCGCCGTGGAGGTGAAGGCGGGCAGGGCACGCCTTCCGCCGGGTGCCTGGATGGTGGGCACCGCCATGTCGCTGCTCTTCTCCCGGCGCAGCCCGTCCGGGCCGGTCTCCGCCTCGCCCAGCACCGCGACCACCGGCACCAGCAGCCTGGCGCCGTGCAGCGCCTCGATCAGCTCCGGCTCCCTGCCGCGGTCCGCGGCCCATGCGGCCAGGGCCGCGGCCAGGGCGGGGTCCGCGGAGCCGTCGTCGTCGGCGTAACCGGGGTCGGGGATGTTCTTCAGCGCCACTCCGGCAGCCTATCCGGCGGCGGTACGTCGCCCGTGCCCGCGGGGGCGGGCCGCCGCGGGCGGAACCACAGCAGCGCGGCCAGCGCGACCAGCACCGCGCCGACGGCGCCGAAGGCGGCGGCGACGCCGTTGCCCAGGACGCTGGAAGCGGCCTCGGGCGCCGGCGCCGGGTCGGGGCCCGTGCCGAAGTAGCGGTGCGGGTAGGCGGCGGCGACCGGCGCGAGCGGTGCCGGCTTGAGCTTCGCCGCCGCGGCCAGCGCCGCGGCCGGGTCGATCTCGCCGGTGCCCATCTCGTCGCTCCTGCCGCCCTTCGGCTTGTGCCGGGTGGTGTCCTGGAGCACCTGCTTGATCTGCAGCGGGCTGAGCTCGGGGTAGGCCGACCTGAGCAGGGCGGCGGCGCCTGAGACGTACGCGGAGGCGGCGCTCGTGCCCAGGCCGTCGTAGTACTTGCGGTCCGGGTCGGCGATGACGACGTCCTCGCCGGGTGCGGCCACCGAGGCGTACCAGCGGTGGGTGGAGAAGGAGGGGTGGCGCCCGCTCTGGTCGACCGCGGCCACCGCGATGACCCCCGGGTAGGCGGCCGGGTAGGAGGAACGGTCCGCCTTGTCCCCGCTGTTGCCCGCGGAGGCCACCACGACGACGCCCTTGCCCAGCGCGTACTGGATCGCGTCCGCCTCGGCGGCCACCGGGGCGGCGGTCGCGCTGTCGTCGCCCAGTGAGAGGTTGATGACGCCGGCGCCGTGGTCCGCGGCCCACCTGATGCCCTCGGGCAGCGCCCCGCCCCGGCTCTTCCTCGCCTGGTCGCGCTTGGGGTCCTTCTCCTCCAGGATCACCCGCACGGGCAGGATCCTGGCCTCGGGCGCGATGCCCAGCACTCCGCTGCCGCCGCCGGGGCCGTGGCCGTGCCCGGCGATGATCGCGGCCATGCCGGTGCCGTGGTTGGCCCACGTCTTGTCGCCGCGGGAGGCGCCGAATCCCACCAGGTCCTTGCCGGCCAGGACCTGGCCGGTCAGGTCGGGGTGGGTGGCGTCGACACCGGTGTCGAGCACGGCGACCGTCACGCCCGCGCCCTTGCTGGTCTCCCACGCCGTCTGCGCATGCAGCGCCGCCAGCGCCCACTCCCGGTCCCTGACGGTGTCAGCGGCAGCCGGCTCGCCGCCGGCGGCGAGCAGCGCGGCGGCGGCGGTGAGGACGGCTGCGGCCTTGCCCGCGAGAACCCTGCGGCGGCGCGCGGCGGGTATGCCCCCGGGGCCGGGGGGCGTGCGGCCGACGGTCCGTACGCCGTCCGGGCCGAGGGCCGCGTTACGGCCGGTGGTCGGTACGCCTCCGAGGCCGGGGGCCAGCCGGCGGGTGGTCCGTACGCCCTCCGGGCCGGGGGTCGCGCCGGGGCCGGTCGGCCGTATGCGTTCCGGGCCGGGGGCCAAGCGGGGTGTGGGTACGCCCCCGGGGCCGGGGGGCGTGCGGGGGGTCATCGGGGCTCCGTTCGCGCGGTGGGGGTCGGGTGCAGTTCCGCGGTCACGGTCGCGGTCAGGCGGGCGTCGATGGCCTTGGCCAGGCCGGTGGCGTCGTGGCCGAGGCCCGCCTGCGCCGGGGCGGTGGTCGCGCCGGCGGCCAGGGCGGCGGACGCGGGCTGCGGGCCGGGGACGGCGCGGCCGTCGGCGAAACCGCTGACCGCGTAGACGACGAAGGGCAGGTTCGCGGAGACCCGTACGTCCCAGCTGCCGCGCTGCTTCACGCCGAACGCGGCCGCGGGCGTACCGGGGAAGGCGACGGGGCGCGGTATCAGGTCGGTGCGGTCGCCGAGGTGCTCGCCGGACCAGCGGCTGCCGAGCGCCTGCATGCCGGCGGCGTCCGCCGTGGTGACGAGCAGGCCCACCGTGGTGACCGTGGTCGACGTGCTGTCCACGTACGTGGCCCGCAGCAGCTTCAGGCACCCGGTGGGTGCCAGGACCTGGCCGAGCAGCGGGTCGAAGGCGCCGGTGCAGGTGCTGGGCGCGGCGACCCCGACCCGGGTCCACGTCCGGTCGGCGCCGCCGGGACCCGCGCCCTTGCCCGCCACGGTCGGCGGGAAGAGCGTGCCGACCGGTGCGCTGTGCCACACGTCCCGCGCCTGCGCGAACTCCGCCGGGCTGCCGGGTGCGGCCTGAGGTGCCGCGTGCGGGCCGCGGTCGATCACGGCACCGGCGACCGCCCCGCCGATCAGCCCGAGCCCGACGACGACGGACACGGCCGCGGCTCCCCTGACCGCCCGGCTCCTCCGCGGCGGGTAGGCCGGGGGCGCGGGCGCCGCGTGCGGCGGCGGGGGCACGGCCGCGGGCGGCGGTGTGACGGTCACCGGCTGCGGCGCGTGCGCGGGCGGCGGCGGTACGGCCGGCCCGGGCGGCGCCTCCGGGGCGGCAGCCGGGGCCTCGGCCTGCGGCGGGGGCGGCACGGGCGTACGTGCAGGCGGTGGCGGCGCGGCCGGCCGCGGCGGCACCCGCGTGGCGTCGGGCGCGGCGGTCGGCGCGGGCACGTACGGCCTCGGCGGCGCGGCGGGCGGGGGCGTACCCGCGTCCTGCGTGGACGAGGCGGGCGCCCGGGGCGGAGCGACCGGCGCGGCAGGCGCAGCCGGGAAAGCCCCACCCGCGTCCGGCGCCGGAGGCGGCACAGCAGCACCCGGCAAGACCCCGCCCGCATCCGGCGCCGCGGACGACGCATGCGCCCGGGGCGGAGCGACCGGCGCGGCAGGCGCAGCCGGGAGGACGCCACCGCCGTCTGCCGCCGCCGGCGCGGCCGGGGAGGCGGCACCGTGCGCGGGCGGCGGGTCGGTCAGGCGGGTGGCGGGGTTGGGGGGCGGCGGGACCGGGCGGTGGCGGGGCGGGGGCGGGGGGCCGTCGGCGGGCTCGGGGGTGCGGGGGTGGAGGGTGGGGAACGGAGTCGCCGGGGGTTCTCCGTTGTCCACTCCGGTGCTCACCCGGCGCCCCCTCGTATGACCTGTACCTGCGCGGCTTGCGCGTCACTCTACGGGGTTGCTGGGGCCTACGGTTCCCGCGGGCCCGGGGCAGCGCGGCCCTACCGCCCGGTAGGGCCGGTCTGGCAAGCTGCGGCACATGTCAGAGCACGCAGCCGACCGCGCCCGGTACGACCGGGCCACCGCCCATCTCGACGCCCCGCTCGCGGTCGTGGACCTGGCGGCGTTCGACGCCAACGCCGCCGACCTGGCGCGGCGGGCCGGCGGCAAGCCGATCCGTGTCGCCACCAAGTCGGTACGCTGCCGTGCCCTGCTGGAGCGCGCCCTGGAGCACGACGGCTTCTCGGGCCTGATGTCGTTCACGCTCGCCGAGTCGCTGTGGCTGGCGAGGGCCGGCTTCACCGATGTGCTGCTGGCCTACCCCTCGGCGGACCGCGCCGCCTATGCCGAGCTGGCCGCCGACCCCAAGCTCGCCGCCGCGGTGACCGTGATGGTGGACGACGTGGCGCAGCTCGACCTGATCGACGCGGCCCGCGGCTCCGGCACGCAGACGGTCAGGGTGTGCCTCGAACTGGACACCAGCCTGCGCAAATTGGCGGGCCGGCTGCGGATCGGGGCGCTGCGCTCGTCGCTGCACGACCCGGAGGCGCTGGCGGCGGTGGCCCGTACGGTCACCGAGCGCCGCGGCTTCCGGCTGGTCGGCGTCATGGGCTACGAGGGGCATGTCGCCGGTGTCGGCGACGCGCTGCGGGGGCGGCCGGTGCGCTCGATGGCGATACGCCTGATGCAGTCCGCGGCCCGCAAGGAGCTGGCGGCGCGCAGGGCCGAGGCCGTACGGGCGGTGCGCGCGGTCGAGCCGGGCCTTGAGTTCGTCAACGGCGGCGGCACCGGCAGCGTGCAGCACACGGCGGCGGAGGCCGCGGTCACCGAGATCGCGGCGGGCTCCGGGCTCTATGTGCCGCGGCTCTTCGACAACTACACGTCCTTCCGGGGCCGCCCGGCCGCGCTGTTCGGGCTGCCGGTGGTGCGCCGCCCCGGCGTCGGCGTGGTCACCGTGCTCGGCGGCGGCTACCCGGCGTCCGGCGCGCCGGGCGGCGACCGGCTGCCGGTGCCGTACCTGCCCGAGGGGCTGCGCTACGACCCGCAGGAGGGCGCGGGCGAGGTGCAGACCCCGCTGCTGGGGTCTGCGGCCGACGACCTGCTGATCGGCGACAAGGTGTGGTTCCGGCACGCGAAGGCCGGCGAGCTGTGCGAGCGGTTCGCCGAACTGCACCTGATCGACGGCGACGAGGTGGCAGCGGTGGTGCCGACCTACCGCGGCGAGGGCAAGACCTTCCTCTGAGCTGTGCCAGAGGGCCGGCCGGGTCCGCCGCCGCCGCGGTGGGAGGGGTGACGGCGGGTCTCAGACCCCGGTTCCTGTGCCGCCGGCGGTGCCGCTGCCGAGGCTGGTGTCGGACTTGATGCCCTGGACGATCTGGTCGATCACGTCCGCGCCCGGCGCTTTGGCGGTGATGTCGAAGCCGAAGCGGACCAGCACCAGCTGCTTGGTGGACGGCGAGGGGAAGACCAGCGACTGGACGTAGCCCTTGGTGCCGGAGGCGGTGGTGACCTTCCAGCGCACGTAGTAGCCCTTCTGGCCCGCGACGGTCACCGCGCCGGCCTTGAGCTGCTGGTGCGAGGTGGTGGCGCCGTAGGTGTCCTGGTTGTAGGAGGCCGCCGCGTTCTTGGCGATGTCCTCCTTGGCTGCGCCCTCCGCGGTGGTGGCGGTGATCTCCTCCTGGGCCGCGGGCTCCGCGTTGGCGCCGGCCAGCGAGCAGGTGCCGCCCGAGGTGCCGGGGCAGGTGTAGGGGCCGTAGGAGACGCTGGAGCCCTTCAGGCCGGACTGGCCGGTCCAGCCGTCGAGCACCGGCAGGCTGACCGCGTCGGCGGCGTCGACGGCAGACTTGCCGTCGTTGGGCGGCAGGTTGCCCGAGCCGCCGCTGTCGCCCCCGGTGCCTCCGTCGTCACCGCCGCTGCCGCCGTCGGACGGCTGGGGCGCGGGTCCGGGTATGCGGCCGCCGGTGTGGGTGGGCGTCGGCGAGGTCTTCGCGTCGTCGTTCTTGTTGTCGTCCTTGCCCAGGACGAGGACGCCGGCGACGATCGCGCCGATCAGGACCAGCGAGGCGACCAGGGCGATCACCACCGTCCCGGTGCGCCGGCCGCCGGGGCCGCCCGTGCCGCCGCCGGGGTATCCGATGTAGTCGGGTCCCGACGGGTAGCCGGGGTACGCCTGCTGGGCCGCGTCGGGCACGGGGGCGGTCCTGGTGTACTCCGTCCACGCGGAGCCGTCCCACCAGCGTTCCATCGCCGGGCCGTTGCCTGTGTGCCCGGGTTCTGGATACCAGCCGGGCGGGGTCGTCGTCGTCACGGCGGTCACCCTATGGCCCTCGCATGAGAATCCCGTAAGGAGGGCGGCCCGGCCTGGTGCTCGGGGCCGCCCTGGGCTATCTGCGAGGTGCGGCGCGGCGGGTGAGGCCGAGCAGGTCGCGGGCCGGGCCTGCCGGGCGGTGCCCCGCGGGCCACACCGCGCGCAGCGCCCTGCGCAGGTCGAGTCCTGCGACGGGGACGTCGACCAGCCGGTGCGCGGACAGCTCGTCGGCGACGGCGAGTTCGCTCAGCACGGCGGGACCTGCGCCGCCGACGGCCGCGGTCTTCACGGCGGTGGTGGAGGCGAGTTCCAGCAGGGGTACGGCCGGGCCGCCGTGCGGGGCGAGGCTCGCGTCGAGCACCTGCCGGGTGCCGGAGCCCTCCTCGCGCAGCAGCAGCGGGGTGGTCGCCACCTCGGCGGCGGGCAGCGGCCTGCGGCGGGCGGCCCACGGGTGGGCGGGGGCGACCACGACCAGCAGCCGGTCCTGACCGATGACGACCGCGTCGAGGCCCGCGGGCACGTCGAGGCCCTCGACGAAGCCGAGGTCGGCCGCGCCCGAGGCGACCTGCGCGGCGACCGCGACGGAGTTGCCCGCGGCCAGCGAGACGGCGGTGCCGGGGTGGCGTACGTGCAGGGCGGTGAGCCAGCCGGGCAGCAGGTACTCGGCGACGGTCATGCTCGCCGCGACCCGCAGCCGGGAGTCGCGCTGCCCGCGCAGCGCCCGCGCCCCTGCGTCGAAGTCCGCCGCGGCCTCCAGCACCTTGCGCGCCCACTCGGTGACCAGCGCGCCGGACTCCGTCAGCCGCGACCCGCCGGGCGACCGCCGTACCAGCGCCACCCCGAGCTGCCGTTCCAGTGCGCGCATCCGCCCGCTGGCGGCCGGCTGGCTGATCCCCAGCTCCCGCGCGGCCCGCCCCAGGCTCCCCAGCCGGGCGACGGCGACGAGCAGTTCCATCCCGCCGAGGTCCGGCACCCTCCCGGCAAGCCCGGCTGCGGGCCGGTCACCTGCGGGCCGGTCACCTGTGGACGAGTCGCCTGAGGTCATAACCCCAGCTTATGAGGTGATCGCCGGGAGGGTGCTACCGGGCGGCCCCGTTCCCGGTGATCGTGGAGGACATGGTCACCGTCGTCTCCGCCCCCGCCGCCGTACGCACCACCGGCCTCCGCCTCAGATACGTCGGCCCGAACTGGTACGCGGCCGTCATGGGCACCGCGATCGTCGGGAACGCGGGGGCCGCGCTGCCCGGCAGCCCCGGGTGGCTGCGGGACGCGTGCACCGGGGTGTGGGTGCTGGCCGCCGGGCTGCTCTGCCTGGTGCTCGCCGCACGGGCCGGGCACTGGGCCAGGCACCCGGACGCGGCGCGGGCGCACCTGCGCGACCCGGCCGTCGCACCCTTCTACGGCTGCCTGCCGATGGCGCTGCTCTCGGTCGGCGGGGGCGCGCTCGCCCTGGGGCCGCGGGTGGTCGGCGAGCGCGCCGCCGTCACGCTGGACGCCGCGCTGTGGACGGCGGGCACCGCGAGCGGGCTGCTGGTCGCGGCGGCGGTCCCGTACCTGATGGTGACCCGGCACCGGATCGGCGCTGACGACGCCTCGCCGGTGTGGCTGCTTCCGGTGGTGGCGCCGATGGTCGCCGCCGCACTCGGCCCCGCCCTGGTACCGCACCTGCCGCCCGGCGCGGTGCAGGCCCGCGAGGCGCTGCTGCTCGGCTGCTACGCGATGTTCGGCCTGAGCCTGCTGGCCACGCTGATGCTGCTGCCGCTGGTGTGGGGGCGGCTGCTGCGGTACGGGCCGCTGCCGGTGGCGCTGACGCCCGCGCTCTTCCTGGTGCTCGGGCCGCTCGGCCAGTCCACGACGGCGACCGGTGCGCTGGCCGACGCGGCGCCCGGCGCGGTCGCGGCGCCGTACGCGGGCGCGCTGCGGGACTTCTCGGTGCTCTACGGGGTGCCGGTCATGGGCTTCGCCCTGCTGTGGCTGGCGGTGGCCGCGGCCATGGTGGTGCGGGCGGCCCGCGGCGGCCTGCGCTTCTCGATGACCTGGTGGTCCTTCACCTTCCCCGTCGGCACCTGCGCGACCGGCGCCGCAGCCCTGGCCCGGCACACCGGCCTCGACGCGGCCACCTGGCTGGCGGTCGCGCTCTACGCCCTGCTGGTCGCGGCCTGGGCCGCGGCGGCGTCCGGCACCCTGCGCGGGCTGCTGACCGGCGCGCTCCCCGTACGCCCCGCCCCGCTCAACTGACGGCGAGCGCCTGCGCCAGCACCTGCGGCGCGTCCGCCAGCGACGGCCCGTACCAGGTCAGGTGGCGCCCGCTCACCAGGGCCGCGGGGATGCCGGGGAAGGCCTCGGGGCCGTCGTCGGCGGTGAAGCGGTAGGGCTCGTCGGGCAGCACGACCAGGTCGGGGCGGGCCGCGAGCAGTTCCGGCAGCGGGATGCGCGGGTAGCGCTCCGCGTGGCCGGCGTGGACCGGGGTCACACCGAGGCGGGCGAGCAGGTCGCCCGCGAAGGTGTCGCGGCCCAGCACCATCCAGGGGCGGCGCCAGATCGGCACGACCGCGCGCAGCGGGCGGGGCAGGACGGGGACGTCGCGCCAGGCGTCCTCGGCCGCGTCGAGCCAGCCGGGGCGCGGCAGGCCGCAGGCCCCGGTCAGCAGCCGGTCCAGCTCGGTGAACGCCTGCGCCAGCGACCGCACTTCGGTGACCAGCACGTCAAGGCCCGCCGCCCGCAGCGCGGCCAGGTCGGCGGGGCGGTTCTCCTCCTCGTTGGCGACCACCAGGTCCGGCGCTAGCGCGGCGACCGCCGCCACGTCGGGGTTCTTGGTGCCGCCGATCCTGGGCACGGCCAGGTCTGCCGGGTGGGTACACCAGTCGGTGGCGCCGGCGAGCAGGCCGGGTGCGGTCGCGGCGACCGCCTCGGTGAGGGAGGGCACGAGCGAGACGACGCGCCGTACGGCGGAGCCGCGCCCCCGGTTCAGGTGAGCCATCGGGCCACCGTACGGGCCGCTGTCGGCGGTGCATGCCATGCTGTCGCGGTGACCGACCAGAAAACAGGCGGCAAGCTGCTGCTGCTCGACACGGCGAGTCTGTACTTCCGCGCCTACTTCGGGGTGCCCGAATCGGTGAAGGCGCCCGACGGCACCCCGGTCAACGCGGTGCGCGGGCTGCTGGACTTCATCGCCCGGCTGGTCGCCGACCACTCCCCCACCGACCTGGTGGCCTGCATGGACGCCGACTGGCGCCCGCAGTGGCGGGTGGACCTGATCCCCTCCTACAAGGCGCACCGCGTCGCCGAGGAGGTCGAGGACGGCGGGGACATCGAGGAGGTGCCCGACACGCTCTCGCCCCAGGTGCCGGTGATCGAGGCGGTGCTCGACGCGGTCGGCATCGCCCGGGTCGGGGTGCCCGGCTACGAGGCGGACGACGTGATCGGCACCCTCGCCTCCGCCGCCACCCGTCCTGTCGCGATCGTCACCGGCGACCGCGACCTCTTCCAGCTGGTGGACGACGCCCGCGGGGTGCGGGTGCTGTACCCGCGCAAGGGCGTCGGGGACTGCGACCTCATCGACGAGGCCGCGATCCAGGAGCGCTACGGCGTACGGGCCGCGCAGTACGCCGACTTCGCCGCCCTGCGGGGCGACCCCAGCGACGGACTGCCCGGCGTGAAGGGCATCGGCGAGAAGACCGCGGCGCAGCTGGTCACGGAGTACGGCGACCTGGCCGGAGTGCGGGCGGCAGCCGGTGAGACCTTCTCCCGGCTGACCCCGGCGCGGCGGCGCAACATCATCGCGGCGGCCGACTACCTCGACGTCGCCCCGAAGGTCGTCGCCGTCGCAAAGGACGTCCCGCTGCCGTACTTCCGCTCGGCACTCCCCCGCGCTGCGGCGTCCCCCGCGGAGCTGGACGCCCTCGCCGCCCGCTGGGGCCTGGGCGGGTCGCTGACCCGGCTGCTGGAGGTGCTCGCCCTCAGGGCGTGACCCCAACACCGAAGGTGCGCATGGCGGTGCAGGTCACCCGCTATACGCGGCATGTATAGCGGGTGTGTAGAGTGGCCCAGCCGCACCCCAGGGCGCACAGCTCTCGCACAGCCAAGGCACCGACATCCGGAGGATCCGCCATGCCGAAAACACCCCGTCCCCTCCGGCGGACCGCGCTGACCGCCGTGCTCGCCGCCGCGGCCATGGCCTTCTCCCTGACCGGGTGCGCGACCTACGACGCCCAGTCGCCGAAGAGCGCGCGGGAGGCCGCGTACAAGGCGGCGGACGACGGCAAGGCGGGCGCCGGGAGCCATGCGGCGCTGCCGGCAGGGGCAGTGGACTGCCGCAAGGCCAAGTGCATAGCGCTGACCTTCGACGCGGGGCCGAGCGAGCACACCCCGGCGCTGCTGAAGATCCTGGCCGAGAAGAAGGTACGGGTGACCTTCTTCCTGCTCGGCCACAACCACGTCGACAAATACCCCGACCTGGTGCGGCAGATGGGCCAGAACGGCAACGTGCTGGGCAACCACACCTGGACCCACCGCCGGCTGACCGACCTCAAGCCGGAGGAGATACGCACCGAGCTGAACCACCTGGACGACCAGGTGGAGAAGCTGACCGGCAAGCGGCCCACCCTCATGCGGCCGCCGCAGGGCCGCACCGACAAGAAGGTCTCCAAGGTCTGCAAGGAACTGGGCCTGGCGCAGGTGCTGTGGAACGACACCGCGAGCGACTACGCCACCACCGACTCGGCGCTGATACACCAGCGGATACTCAAGGACGCCGAGCGGGACGGGATCATCCTGCTGCACGACCTCTACAAGGGGACCGTGCCGGCCGTCCCCGGCATCATCGACGCGCTGCGCGCACAGGGCTACACCTTCGTGACGGTGCCGGAACTGCTCGCGCCGGCGGCGCCCGAGCCGGGCAAGGTCTACCGGCCCTGAACCTCACAAAAGGGACACCGCGGGTAAACTGGGCAGGAGCGAGTCCTCAGACAACCTGAGAGGTGAGCGTCGATGCCGCTGGGTTCCCTGCGGCCGAGTCCGCTGGTCGAGCAGGCCACCGAGCATCTGCGCGAGCAGATCCTCGGCGGGCGGTGGCCGGTCGGTACGCGGCTGCCCGGTGAGACCGCGCTCGCCGCGTCCCTCGGCGTCGGGCGCTCCACCGTGCGCGAGGCCGTACGGGCGCTCGCCGAAGCCGGCCTGGTCAAGTCCCGGCAGGGCGCCGGGGTCTTCGTGATCTCCACCGAGCCGCAGGAGGACTTCCGGGCCGGTTTGCGGCGGGCCGCCGTCGCCGAGGTCTACGAGGCGCGGGCCGTGCTGGAGGTCCAGGCGGCGCGGCTTGCCGCACGGCGGCGCACGGACGAGGACGTCGCGGGCATGGTCGCTGCGCTTGCTGCGCGGCGGCTGGCTTCCGCGCGGGGCGATGCCGCGTTCGTGGACGCGGACATGGCGTTGCACGCGGCTATGGTGGCCGGGGCGCGCAATTCCGTCCTGACGGACCTTTTCGCGGAGTTCGCGCCCGTCCTGCGGGAGGCGCTGGCCTCCCTCACCGGTGTCCTCGGCCTGCGCGAGGCCGATCCCGCGGCGGTCGTCTCCGCCATCGCCTCCGGCGACGGCCCCGAGGCGGCCGCGCTCCTCAACGCCGAGTTCTCCGCGACCCTCACCCGTCTCAAGGGCGCCCCCTGACTGCCCCTCGCGGTACCCCGCACGCCCTTCCCTTCGGTGGGGGCTGGGCGCGCAGTTCCCCGCGCCCCTGGGTGGTTGCCACTTGCTGTGAGCTTGCACCTTCCGGTGCGTCGTGATTGGGCGCGCAGTTCCTCGCGCCCCTGGGGGGTGCCCTCTTCCCGCTGGGTGAGCGTTTTTCAGGGGCGCGGGGAACTGCGCGCCCAGCCCACATGGGCGGAAAGAAGCACCGCCACAGCACGTGGCAATCACCTGTGCGCCCCCGCCCAGGGAAGGACAGGGGCGCAGGTTGAGGGGCGGCCTCTCCCCGGAGGGGGCTAGTCCTTCAGGAGGGTGAAGTCGGCCGTGGTCGTCGCGGCCTTGACGATGCGGATCGTCGTGACCGTCGGCTGGAAGCCGTCCTTCGCGACGATCACCGTCAGGGGGTTGTTACGGACGTCGAGCCACAGCGCGTACGTACCGTCCTTGGCGGTCTTGAGGGTGTAGTGGGTGGCCCACGTGTTGATCTGGACCGTGGCGCCGCTCAGCGGCGCACCGCCGCCGGTGACCGTACCGGTGATCTTGCCCCACGTGGCGGGGGGCTTGACGGTGAGGGAGACGTTCACCGGCGCGAGCGGGTAGGGCGTGTCGGAGCCGAGCCCGAGCGTGGCGGTGAACGTACCGGGCTGGCTGATGTCCGGCGCGGCGGCGTCGAGCGTGACGGTCACGCTCGCGCTGGCACCCGGTGCGAGGGTGACCGTGTCGGTGCTTTCACTCAGCCAGCTGACGTCGGCGGTGTCGGTCTGGTCGTATCCGGGCAGGACTTCCGCGGTCTTCGCGGGGACCTGGCCCGCGAGGCCGCCGACGGCGTAGAAGCCGGCGGCGCCGCCGCCGCGGTACAGGGAGGCGGTGGCGTTGGGCAGCGCGGTCCAGGTGTTGTCGTCGGGCTGGTAGGCCCAGGTCTGGTTGGTGAGTGCGGCGCCTCCGTTGACGGCACCGCCCTTGACCAGGAGCAGGCCGTTGGCGGAGGTGTAGGCGGCGCCCCACGCGTCGGTGGGCTGGTCGGCGATCGGCGACCAGCTGTCGGCTGCCGGGTCGTAGACGTAGCCGTGCGTGAGGGTGCCGGCGTCGATGGTGCCGCCGGCACAGTAGAGCTTGCCGCTGATGGCGCCGCAGGACTCCCAGGCGACGTCCTCGGGGTAGGAGGCTGCGGTGGACCAGGTGTTGGTGGCCGGGTCGTACGCCGTGACGTCGGTGGTGCCGCAGGCGTCGGCGGTGCAGCCGCCGACGGAGTAGAGCTTGCCGCCGAGCACCGCGGTGCCCGCGCCGGCGTAGGGCTTGGGTGAACTGGCCCCGCTGCTCCAGGTGTCGGTGGCGATGTCGTAGATCTCCAGCTTGGCGTCGGGGTTGCCGTTGGCGCCCCAGCCGCCGGATGCGTAGAACTTGCCGTTGATGATGCCGTGGGCGGGTGCCTCGCGGGTGTCGGCGGCGGAGGCGAGCTTGGTCCAGGTGCCGCTGTCGGCGCTGTAGGCGTACATGTCGCTGGTGTCGTCGAGCCCGGTGTAGCCGAACGCCGAGTAGACGGTGCCCTGGTAGCCGGCGACGGCGTTGTCGCCGACGGTGACCGGCAGGTCGGGCACCGGCTGCCAGGCGTCGCCCGCGGCGGTGCCGGCGGCGGCGGTGGCGGCCTTGGCGCCCGCGGTGGCACCGGACTTGGCGCTGTGCGCGGCGAGCGAGAGCGGCGAGTAGTCGCCCTTGACGAGGTTGAGCGGGGCGCCGGCCTTGGCGACGACGACTCCGCCCGGGTTCTCGCCCAGGGTCAGGGTGGCCGGTGCGGTGCCGGTGTTCTTGACCGTGACGTTCTGGGTGGTGCTCCTGCCCCAGGCGACGGTCTTGTCGATCGCGGCCGGGGTGACCTTCAGCCGCCCCGCCTTGAGGGTGAGGTTGCGCCGGACGGTGCCGTCGGGCGGGATGTTGGCGGTGGCGGAGGCGGTGGTGTAGTGCGAGGCCGCCGCGCTGACCGGGTGCTTGCCCGTGAGGTGCGAGAAGGTCCAGTAGAAGCCGTCGGGCTCGTTGGGGTCGGCGGGCGTGGCGGTGCTGGTGGTGTGGTCGGCGGGCTGGTCGGTGCTGGTGACGGTCGCACCGTTGACGCCGGCCTTGGTGTTGGCGTCGGTCACGGTGCCGACGACGAGGCCGCCGGGCACCGGGTCGTAGCTGCGCTTGCCGACGAAGACGTTGTCCAGCTGCCACCAGTACGCCCAGGTGCCGGTGTAGTGGAAGCGCAGCCGTACGTCGCTCTTGCCCGCGTAGTCGGTCAGCGGGATCTCGACGTGCGCGGGTCCGGCCACCGAGGTGGTGGTCTTCTCCCACACCGTGGACCAGGTCGTGCCGCCGTCGGCGGAGACGTCCACGTCCGCGGTGGAGTTGGAGAACTCCTTGTAGTCGGTGTCGAAGCCGAGGATCGGCGCGCTCTGGCCGGTCAGGTCGTAGGACGGGGACAGCAGCGAGGTGTCCTGGTCCAGGCCCTGGCCGATGTCGTCGCTGTCGATGACGGCGAAGCCGCCGCTGCCGCCGGTGCGGTTGCCGCGCTTGCCCGGGTCGTCGAAGGTCCAGCCGCCGCTGGTGCCCTCGGCGTTGGCGACGCTCCAGCCGGCGGGGGCCGCGGTGGTGGCGGTGAACGGCTCGGTGGTGCCGTCCAGATGCACCGCGTAGCCGGGCGCCTCGGTGGACGAACCGTCCACGGGCACGGCCACGTTGAGCGTCCGGTCGGCGGCGGCGAGCTGCACCGTCTTGCTGACGGCCTGGTAGCCGGGGTAGTTGGCGGTGACGTGCAGCGTGTAGCTCGCGTTCTGCGGCAGCGTCAGGGTGTACGCGCCGGTCGCCGGGTCGGTGAAGACCGGGCCGCCGGGGACGCCGTCGGCGGTGATCGAGGCGTACAGCGGCCAGCCGTGCCCCGAGCCGTCGGCGACCTTGCCCGACACCGTCCTGGTCGGGACCGCGTCGAGGGCGAAGGACTCGGTGACGGTGGCGCCGTCGGCGAGGTCGACGGCGGTGGCGCTGCCGCTGCTGTAGCCGTACGCGGCGGCCGTCAGGTCGTAGCTGCCGGGCGGCACGTCGAGCTTGTAGGTGCCGTCGGCGCCGGTGGTGGCGGTGTGGTCACCTGCCTTGACGGTGGCGCCGGCGATCGGTGCGCCGGTGGCGTGGTCGGTGACGGTGCCGGTGAAGACGCCGTGCGGGCCGCTGGTGAAGGCGGCGAGCCCGTTGGGGGTGCCGAGTCCTGTGGGGCCGTCCCAGCCGGGGCCCGCGGTGCACAGGGCGGCGGGGCTGCAGGAGCCGTTGTCGCCCTCGGTGACGTCGTTGAGTGAGCCGGGCTTGGCGTACGGGTAGGCGTTGGGGTACGTGCCGTCGCCGGGGGTGCCGGCCGACGCGTAGACGCCGGCGATCAGCGGGGACGACGCACTGGTGCCGCCGTAGACCGCCCAGCCGTCGTTGCCGTAGGTCTGGTAGACCGCGACGCCGGTTGCCGGGTCGGCGACCGCCGCGACGTCGGCCTCTCCCCGCATGTCGCACACGGTGTCGGTCTGGAAGGCGGGCTTGGGCTCGTAGAGCGAGCAGCCGGAGCCGGGGCCGCCGTAGGCGTTGTTCCACACCGACTCGCTCCAGCCGCGGGCGGTGCCGGAGTCCCGGGTCAGCGCGGTGCCGCCGACCGCCGTGACGTACGGCGAGACGGCCGGGTAGCTGACGCCGTAGCCGTCGTCACCGGACGAGGCGACGACCGCGACGCCCGGGTGGTTGTAGTACGGGTCCATGCTGGTGGCTTCCGACGGGTCCTCACCGCTGCCGGGAGTGCTGTCGTAGCCCGTTCCGTAGGAGTTGGAGACGTACTTCGCGCCGAGCGCGACCGCCTGGTCCACCGAGGCGCCCAGGTCGTCGAAGAACGCCGAGTCCGCCTCGACCAGCAGGATGTGCGCGTTGGGCGCGGCCGCGGAGACCATGTCGAGGTCGAGGGAGATCTCGCCGGCCCAGTCCGGGTCGGGGTCGGGCAGGTCGCCGCCGCCGCGCTGGCTGACCTTGCTGAAGCAGCCGTTGGCGGTGGTGCACTCCGGCAGCCCGTACTGCTGGCGGTAGACCGCCAGGTCCGCCTCCGCGGTCGGGTCGTCGTAGGCGTCCACGATGGCCACGGTCTGGCCTGCGCCGCCGTCGGGCGGCAGTGCGTACGCGCTCTGCAGATCGGTGGCGCCGAAGCCGTCGGGGGTGGCGGCGTGCGGCTGCACCCCGGCCCTGGCCGGTACGTCGGTCCTGCGCAGCGCGAAGCAGGAGAACTCCCCCGGCTTGGCGTCCGCGCACTGGCGTACGACGTCGGGCCGGTTCGACGGTGCCGCTGACGCCGGTGCGGCGGTGGGCAGTTGGAGGCCCACGACGGCGAGGGCGGCCGACGCGAGAAAGGCCACCACACCGGCGGTGCGGCGGCTGCGTCTGGGAACGGGTATGCGCAAGGGGATCTCCCTGGGGGCAGTGGGACCGCAGCGCGGCGGTGCCCGCCGCGAGGGTCGCGGTCGATCAGACCGCTGGCGTATACCTGTGCCACACAAGCACCAAGGATTCGTCAAACCCTTGTCGAATACCTGACATCGGGGGTCCCGCTGGGCGGAGTCGCCTTCCCGTCATCCGGACGGGCGGCGCGCACTTCCGCCGTCCTGGCCGCCGGGCAGGCCGGGTAACTCGCCCTGCACATCGTCCAGCCAGCCGTGCCGGGCGGCGTGCCACACCAGCTGGATACGGTTGTCGACCCCCGCCTCGCGCTGCATCGCCGCCACGTGGCGCTGCACGGTGCGCACCGCCACACCGAGCGAGCGGGCCATCGCCGCGTCCGTGCTGCCGCTCACCAGCATCGCCAGGATCCGCGAGCGCAGGGCGCTGCGCGGCTGCCGGTCGTCGGGGCGGCGCACCAGCGGCACACCGCCCGCCCACACCGCGTCGAACAGCGCGGTGAGCGTGTCCAGCAGGGGACTTGGCAGCACCACCAGCATCACCGGGTCGGCGTCCTGGTCCGCGGCCGGCGGCAGCAGGGCGACCTCGCGGTCGGCGATCCCCAGCCGGGCCGGCAGCCGGCCGACCACCCGGGCGGCGATCTGCGGGTCCCCCGGCGGCCCGAACGCCCCGGCCGCCTCGAGTCCCGCCCGCTCGAACACCACCCGCCGCCGTACGCCGCCGGGCAGCGGTTCGCGCGGGGCGACCGCGGGTCCCGGCACGAAGGAGGCGATCTCGCGGCGGGCCGAGCCGCGGAAGTCCTCCACCCGGCGGCGGATCGCCGCCGCACCCGCCACCACCTGCACGGCCTCCTCGGCCCTGTGGCCCTGGTGGACGCGCTGGTACTCCACGTCGAGGCGGTCGAGTAACTCCGCGCCGAGCCGCAGCTGCTCCTGTGCGCGCGACAGCAGCGGCCGGAAGCCGGCATGCGGCGGGACGGGATACCAGTTCCCGTCCCGCCCGCGCCGGGCCAGGCCGCGCGCCGCCAGCTCGCCGCACGCGGCCTGCCCCCGGTCCGCCGCCACGCCCATCTGGCGGGCCAGTTCCGCGGGCGCCACGCCCCGGTTCGACACCAGGAGCGAATACGCCTGGTCGGCGTCCGGACTCAACCCCAGCGCCTCAAACGGACGTTCGGTCATGTCAGCGGACTCTAGCGTCCGGCGCCCCGCCGGACGCCCCGTTTCCCCGGACGACGCCCCCTCCGCGCCGGACGGCGCCCCCGGGAGGCGCTGGGGGTACCCCAGGCGAAGCTCTGGGGACGGACCTGCGCGCCCGCCCCCACGGGCCGTCGCGGGGCGACGGACCGCAACCACCCCAGGGGCGCGGGGAACTGCGCGACCAGCCCCCACCGGCCGGTGGTCCGGCACGGACCGGACAGCCCCCTTCGGTCGGTGACGACCCGCGCCCCGGTGGGGGCTCGGCGCGCAGTTCCCCGCGCCCCTGAGGGTTGCCCCCTTGCGCAGGGGGAGCCGCCCGAGCCGCCGGGGCCGGCGGACGCTCGCCCTCTGCGGAAGAGGGGCCGCCCTCCGCGCAGGAGGTCAGGTCAGGGAGGCCAGCTCCCGGTCGACGGCGGCCTGGTGGAGGGCGGCGTCCTCACGGGCTTTGCGGGGGCTCCAGCGCCCGGCCATCAGGAAGACGAAGGGCAGGAAGAGGACCTGGCCGCCGACGCAGATCCACCACCAGGTGCGCCACTGTGAGGGGCCGTCGTGCGCGGCCTTCTGGACCTTCGTCCCGTACTTCTGCAGCACCGCCAGCTGCGGCCCGGCCTTCTGGACGGTCGCGAGGTCGGCCGGGCCGACCTCCTGGACGGCGCGGGCGGTGACGTCGGCGGGCGCCTTGCCCGCCGGGTACTTGCCCAGCTCCGCGAAGATGTCCTGGTGGGCGCCGACGATCGCCAGCGCGGGCCCCGCCTGCGCCTGCGCCGCCGTGACCTGCGGCCCGTGGTCGACGAGCGGGGTCACCGAGGTGACGAGCACCGGGATGAAGGCCGCGGAGACCGCGACCACGATCCGTATCGTCCAGCCCCACACCGCCAGGCCCGTCGCCGTGGCGGCCGGGTTGTGCTTCTCGACCGTCTCGGTGAAGCCCGCCATCCACGGGCCGTAGGCCACCCCGCTGAAGACGCCGATGCCGACGAAGAGCCAGGCGAAGGTGTAGTAGTCGGTGGTCGGGTGGGTCGCCCTGGTGGCGAAGACCGCCGTCATCACGATGGAGCCGACCGCCCCGACGACCATGAAGGGCTTGCGCACCTTGAGCCGGTCGGACAGCAGGCCGACCACGACCAGCGCGATGGCGTTGGCGGCCCAGTACCAGTTGGCGACCGCGTTGGCGCGCTGCTCGCTGTAGCCGTAGGTGGTGGCGAAGTAGACGACGAAGTTGCCGACGGCGGCGAAGTACAGCAGCAGGAAGAGGGCGATGGCCAGGCCGGAGCCCGCGATGTCCAGCCGCAGCATCTGCCGCCATTCGGCACGCCGGCCGGCCTGCGGGTCGATGCCCTTGGCTCGGGCCTCGACCAGGGCGCGGTCCCGCAGGGTGACCATGATCTGGTCGCGGAGCCGCGGGGACAGCTCGCGCAGGGCGACGATCGCCACGACGAAGACCACCAGGCCCGACAGGGCGGAGTAGCGCAGTTCGTCCTGCCAGCTGGAGGTGTCCAGGGTCTGGCTGGTGACGGTGGTGACGACCAGGCTGCCGACCACCGGCCCCATCGTCCAGGCGCCCATCGCCGTGGCCCGGCCGAGCTGCGGTGAGAAGTCCCTGATCAGTGCGGGCGTGGCGACCAGCACGATGCCCTCGACGATGCTGACCAGTGCGAAGAGCACCAGGTAGACGGCCTTGCTGCCGGCGTTCGGCAGTCCGAAGTAGACCAGCAGCGAGGCGATCAGCAGGCCGTAGACCACCATGTTGGCCCGGCCCCATCGGTCGGCGAGCCCGGCGACGAGCGAGGCGAAGGCGCCGACGGCGTTGCCGATCACCGAGACCCACACGAAGTAGCGGTAGGTCATGTCGAAGTGGGTGATGATCGACGTGGCGACCGCGTACTGGATGTAGAGCATGTAGTAGAGCACGACCGTGGTGACCACCACGATGGCCAGATACGCCATCCGCGGGCCGGTGGCCGGGTAGGCGGCCAGATCGCGGCGGTAGAGCCGCTGCAGCAGTGTGGGGGCGTCGCCACCCGCGGCCTGTGGTCCCGGTCTGTTGGCGTCGAACGACGTCGGTGTGGCGGACATGCGGCTCCTCCTGGAGGTACGGGAAAACCGGGTGGAGTGACGGAGTGTGGCCAGAGGCTAGTACCGACCGGTCGGTATGCCTAGGGGTCTGCACGATGTCCTTCACACGGCCGCCGGCGGACCCCCTGGAAGGGAGCCCGCCGGCGTCGTACCGCGGTGGAGATGGAGCAGCTGTCAGCTGGCGGTGCAGGTCAGCGTCGGCGTGCCGACCGAGCCTGACGAGGTGCCCTGGAAGCCGAAGCTGGTCGAGGCGGCGGGTGCGATCGTCCCGTTGTAGGACAGGTTCACCGCGCTGACCGACGAGCCGGTCTGGGTGATGGTGGCGCTCCAGCCGGAGGTCTCCTGCTGGTTGCCGCCCCAGGTCCAGGCGACCTTCCAGCCGGAGGTCGCGGTGGTGCCGGTGTTGGTCACGGTGACCGATGCGGTGAAGCCGGCGTCCCACTGGTTGTCCACGTGCAGGGTGGCGGTGCAGCCCTTGTTGCCGGTGCCGCCGGTGCTGCCGGACGACGTACCGGTGCTCGTACCGGTCGAGGTGCCGGTCGAGGTGCCGGTGGACGTACCCGTGGACGTGCCGGTGCTCGTACCCGTGGAGGTGCCGGTCGAGGTGCCGGTGGACGTACCGGTGGAAGTGCCCGTGGACGTACCGCCGTTGGTGCCGCCGGTCGAGCCGCCGAAGGTCGGGGCCTTGATGCTGCTCAGGTAGCCGTCCTTGACGGTGTCGACGGTCTGCCAGTCGTCCTTGAGGATGCCGCCGGTGTCACCGGAGTCGGGGTTCCAGGACCAGAAGGTCCAGCTCATGCTGTCGCCGCCGTTGCCGGAGGTCGGCAGCATGTAGCTGACCAGCGCCTTGAGCCACTGCTGGTCGATGGTGGACTGCAAGGTGGTGCCGAACTCGCCGACCCACACGGGGGCGATGTTCTGCTTGAAGAGGTAGCCCCAGTACTTGTCCCAGACGCCCGGCATGTTCGACGGGAAGCTCGGGTCGGTGAACCAGGTCTGCTGGGCGACCGAGGTGGCGTAGTCGTGGGCCGAGTACACGACCCGGTTGGCGACGTTGAGTTCGACCGGGTACTGCCCGGCGCCCATCAGGTTGCCGCCCCACCAGCCGGAGGTGCCGTTGAAGGTCTGGATGCCCTCGACGAAGATCAGCAGGCTGGGGTTGACGCCGAGGATCGCGTTGCCCGCGCGCTCGGCCGCGAGCCGCCAGTCGACGGTGGTGTCGCCGCAGCCCCAGCAGGCCGGGTCGTGCGGCTCGTTGTGCAGGTCGATGCCGACGACAGCGGTGTTGCCCTGGTAACGGGTCGCCAGCGCCTTGAGGTTGGTGATCCAGGTCGACTCGGGGACGCTGCTGGTGTACCACAGGGCGGACTGCTGGCTGGAGTCCGGGCGGTGCCGGTCGAGGATGACCCGCAGGCCGATCGATCCCGCGTAGTTGACGATCTTGTCCATGATCTGCAGCGGGCTGAGCCCCTGCAGGTCGGTGTTCATGTTGTAGAACGTGATGCTGTTGGCCGCGGCGCCCGGCTTGAAGATGTCGTCGCTGTAGGGCAGCCGGATGGTGTTGTAACCGAGCGTCTTCATCTGGTCGATCATGCTCTTGTAGTCGCGCGACCAGAGGCCGTGCACGACCTCGTTGCTGGTCTCGAAACCGAACCAGTTGATGCCCGCGATACGCACCGGCTGGTTGCTTGAGTCCAGGATCTGCCGGCCGCTGGTGTGCCAGTAGCCGGTGCCCGCTGCGGCCGGCGCGGCGGCGGCGTTGGCGTGGCTCTGCCCCGCGAGCGACAGCAGCACGAGCATCGCGGCCGCGACGACGGCGGCGAGCACCACGCGCAGCCGGGACAGGCTTCTCAGCGGACTTCGGACGTCCGGATTGGGAACCACGGTGCGCTTCCTCTCGGTGGGGGGATGGAACGCTTCAGTTCGTGGCGTGACGGGTGATCAGGAAGCCTGTGGGAGCGCTCCCATCCGCAACTGTATGGAAGCGACGACACCCGAGGGCCGTCAAGGGGTCGCGCAGCCTTCAAGTTGTGAAGCGGGGAAATCGGGTGGCGCCGGGACCACGAGTGAGGCTTACCTAAGTACGATCAGGGTTACCTACGCGGCAAGAGATACGCGGCAAGAGAGCGGGGCTCATTCATGGCGGACTCGGCGGACAGGGCGCAGCGGCCCGCACGCAGGACTCCCACGCCGCGGCACGCCACCGTGGTGCACACCGAGCGGCTGACGCCGCACATGATCCGGGTCGTGCTGGTGGTCGACCCGGCCGACCGGCCCGACATCGGCGCCTACACCGACGCCTACGTCAAACTCGTCTTCGCGCCGCCCGGCGTGGCCTATCCCGAGCCGCTGGACCTCGAAGCGGTGCGCCGCGACCTGCCGCGCGAGCAGTGGCCGCGCACCCGTACGTACACGGTGCGGGCCTGGGACGCGGCGACCGGCACGCTCACCGTGGACTTCGTCCACCACGGCGACGAGGGCCTGGCAGGCCCGTGGGCGGCGGCGGCCCGGCCGGGCGACGGCATCTCCTTCCTCGGCCCCGGCGGCGGCTACGCCCCCGACCCGGCCGCCGACTGGCACCTGCTCGCGGGTGACGAGAGCGCACTGCCCGCCATCGCGGCGGCCGTGGAGCAGCTGCCGCCCGGCGCGGTGGCGAAGGTCTTCGTGGAGGTCGCGGGACCGGCGGAGGAGCAGAAGCTGCTGGTGCGCGGCGACGTGGAGGTGCGCTGGCTGCACCGGGGCAGGCGGCCGGTCGGCGAGGCGCTGGTGGCGGCGGTCACCGCACTGGACTTCCCGCCGGGGGACGTGCAGGTCTTCATCCACGGCGAGGCGGGCGCCGTCAAGGAGCTGCGGCGCTTCGTGCGGCTGGTGCGCGGCATCGCCCGCGAGCGCCTGTCGGTGTCGGGCTACTGGCGGCGCGGCGCCGACGAGGACGGCTGGCAGTCCTCCAAGCGGGAGTGGAATGCGGAGGTGGAGCGCGAGCACGAGGGCGGCGGGCGGCCCTAGCGGCGCTCCGGTGGCGTCCCGGTGGCAGTGCAGGGCTGAACTTGGCGTTGTACGCCGGGCGTTGTCCGCGGGCGCCGATGGGCGGCGGGGGCTCGGTGATGATGGGGAACGGTCCGAGATGTCGTACGTCCCCTCGCAGAAGGAGCCGTGCCATGCCCCTGCGCGAAAACGTCCGCTTCGACAGCGGCGGCGTCCAGCTCGCCGGTCACCTCTTCCTGCCCGACCCGCCGTCGGGCTCCGCGGGCGGCGGTGCGGCCGGTCCGCTCGCGGGAGTCGTGGTCGCCGGGACGTGGACCAGCGTCAAGGAGCAGATGGCCGACCGGTACGCCGAGGAGCTGGCCCGGCGCGGCCATGCGGCGCTGGCCTTCGACTTCACCGGGTACGGGGAGTCCGCCGGTGAGCCGCGCGACTGCGAGTCGCCGCGGCTGAAGGTCCGCGACCTGCGGGCGGCGGCCGGCTTCCTGACCGCGCGCCCTGAGGTGGCGGACGGCCGGCTCGGGGTGCTGGGGGTGTGCGCGGGGGCGATGTACGCCAGTGCCTTCGCCGCCGAGGACGCACGCGTGCGCTCGGTGGCCCTGGTGGCGCCGTGGCTGCACGACCGCCGCATCTGCGAGGAGAACTACGGCGGCCCCGAGGGGATCGCGGCGAAGCAGGCCGCGGCGGCCGAGGCCCGCCGCCGGTACGAGGAGACCGGGGAGGTCCGCTACGTGCCGGTGGTCAGCGGCAGCGACCCGGATGCGGCGATGCCGTTCGACATCGACTTCTACCTCGACCCGGCGCGCGGCGGGATTCCCGAGTGGTCCAACCGCTATGCCGTCATGGCCTGGTCGGAGTGGCTGGACTTCGACGCCGTCGCGATCGCCCCGCGGGTGACCGCGCCCGTGCTGCTCGTGCACAGCGAGGACGCCGCCATCCCGGACGGTGCCCGGCGCTTCCACGAGGGCCTGGCCGGGGAGCGGACGTTCGTCTGGACCGACGGCATCCAGTTCGACTTCTACGACCAGGCGCCGCAGGTCGGCCGTGCGGCCGACGAGGCGGCGGCGCACTTCGCCCGCACCCTGTGAGCCGGCCCGCCCGCCGGGAGGCGGGCGGGCCGGCACGAGGGGGTCAGACGGACTGCTGGTAGGAGCGGAAGGTGCGGGTGGACAGCCACACCGCGACCACCGCAAGGGCCAGCAGGGCGCCGCCGCGGGTGAGCACGTCGCCCCAGTCCGGGTCCGCGGACATCGCCGAACGCCCGGCGACCAGCGCCCAGTTGACCGGGTTGCCGTCGGCGACGTGCCGCATCCACGAGGGCATCAGCCCGGGTGCCATGAAGGCCGAGGACAGGAAGGTCAGCGGCAGCAGCAGGAAGGTGTTGATGCCGATGATGCTCTCCCGCTGCCTGACCAGCATGCCCACCGCGTTGGAGCCGGCTCCGAAGACCGTGCCCAGCAGCACGGACGCGACCAGCAGGACGAGCAGCCCGCCGACGCCGCCGGGGTAGTCGGCGCCGCCGAGCTTGCCGAGCAGCACGATCAGCACCGACTGGGCTGCGGTGCTGACGCCCTGCTGCACCACGTTGGCGTTCATCAGCGCGGCCCGGCTGACCGGAGTGGTCAGGAAGCGGTTGAGGGTGCCGCGCTCGATCTCCTCCAACGTGCCCATGCCGGCCCACATGTTGGAGGACACCGCGCTCATCACGACCACGCCGGGCACCAGGTAGTCCAGGTACGACCCGGCGCCGAAGCCGGGGAGTTCGACCACCTTGCGGAAGAGCGAGCCGAACAGGAAGAGCCAGATGACCGGTTGGACCAGGGTGACGACCAGGAAGATCGGCTGACGCAGGATCGCGGTGAGCTGGCGCTGCGTCATATACCAGGTCTGGTACAGGGTTTCGGTGCTCATCGGGCGCCCGCCCTTCCGGCCGCGGGGGCCGCGGGCTCGACGTCCGTACCGCCAGGACCGCCCGTACCGCCGCCGGTGCTCGCCCCCGTACCGCTGTCGGCGTCGGCGAACCGCCGCCCGGCGTACCGCAGGTAGACGTCGTCCAGCGACGGCCTGGCCACGGTCACCGACGCCACCGCGGCGCCCTGCTGTTCGAGTACGGCCAGCACGTGTGGTACGGCGGCGGGTCCGTCGTCGGCGCGGGCGCTGAGCCGCCGGCCGTCGACGGCCACCTCGCGCACCGCGGCGAACTCGCCCAGTGCGGTGGCCAGCAGCCGGGCGTCGACCTCGTCGGGGGTGTCGCCCAGCTCCACGTGGACGGCGTCGCCGTGCAGTTCGCCCTTCAGCTCGTCGGGGGTGCCCTCGGCGACCACCCGGCCGCGGTCGACGATCGCGATCCGCTCGGCGAGCCGGTCGGCCTCCTCCAGGTAGTGCGTGGTGAGCACGATGGTCAGGCCCTCCTCGCCCGCCAGCCGGGCGATCTCCTCCCACATCGCGGTGCGCGCCTCGGGGTCGAGGCCGGTCGTCGGCTCGTCCAGGAAGAGGACCTGCGGGCGGTGCATCAGGCCCAGCGCCACGTCCAGCCGGCGCTGCATGCCGCCGGAGTACGTACGCACCAGGCGGCGGCCGGCGTCGGCCAGGTCGAAGCGTTCGAGCAACTCATCGGCTCGGCGCCCGACCTCCGGGCCGCGCCGGCCGTACAGCCGCCCCTGGAGCAGCAGGTTCTCCCGCCCGGTGGCGACCGGGTCGGCCCCGGACTTCTGCGCCACGACGCCGATCGCCCGGCGCACCCGGTCGGGGTGGCGCAGCGCGTCGTGCCCCGCGACCAGGGCGGTGCCGCTGTCGGGGCGGGCCAGGGTGGTGAGGATCTTGACCGTGGTGGACTTGCCCGCGCCGTTGGGGCCGAGCAGTCCGAAGACGGTGCCCGCGGCGACGGTGACGCCCATGCCGTCCAGGGCTCTCACCCCGCCGGGGTAGGTCTTGGTCAGCCCGGCCGCCTCGACGGCGGGCGCTGCGGTGGTCATGGTGGTGCTCCTCCGGGTCTGGGCGTGCGGTGGGCCGGCCGGCGGGCCGGCGGCTGGGCCGGCCCGTGGGCGGGCCGGGTCACCGGAGCGCCTGCGGGGAGGAGCCGGGCTATCGTGGGTGTGCCGCACCTCGATCGTCCGACGTCCGCTGCCGCGGGTGTCCGGTCGGTGGTTCGCGTTCCGGCGTCCGCTGTTGCAGCAGCGGGCGCCGGGGTCATGTCAGGCCGGTGCCTGGTCAGGTGGTGTCGAGAAGCTGCTCCTCCAACTGCGACCAGCCCTCCGGGATGTCGCCGGTCTCGTGCCAGCTGCGCCACTCGTCGAAGCCGGCCAGGTCACCCGCGGCGATCTCGGCGAGCAGGTCGCGGATCCAGCCGGCCTGCGCCTCGATCATGCGGGCCTTGTGGTCGGTCTCCAGCAGGAAGAGCCGGGGCAGCTCGTCGCCGAGTTTGGCCAGCACCCCGCGCAGGCCGGCGGCCTGGACTTCGAGAGCCGCGGCCCGCTCGGTGAGCAGCTCCACCGCCTCGTCCGGGTGCAGTGCCCCGATCAGCGACAGGCCGGCCTCGAAGGCCGGGTACTCCTGCGCCGGTACGGCGACCACGTCGGCGAGCCAGTCGTGCATCTCGACCCGGCCCTCGTCGGTGAGCCCGTACAGGGTGCGCTCGGGGCGGTTGCCCTGCCGCTGGACGTCGGCGACGGTCACGAAGCCGTGCTTCTCCAGGTTCTGGACCACGGTGTAGAGCGAGCCGTAGTTGATCTTGATGCTGTGTTCCTTGCCGCGCTGCCGCAGCACCCGGGCGATCTCGTAGGGGTGCATCGGGCGTTCGCTGAGCAGCACCATGACCGCGAGGGCCAGCGGGTTGGACAGTTTGCGGCGCTTCATCGCACTCCCTCGCCTCCGTCGCCCCTCGTCCGCAACCGCTCTCCGGTGCGGCATCCGCTGCCGTATATCCGTGGCCGAACATATCGCGTCTGGACCGGTCCGGCAACCACGATGTATCGCGAATTTCGATCGCCGGGATATATCGCGAGCCGGAACGCGCCCCGTGAGCACTTCGGCCCGCGCCCGACATGGCCGCGTCATGCCGGCGAAACAACGGCTCCCTAATTTCTGTCGATCGACAGGAATACCTGACCCAGGGGGCCGGACCATGACCGCCACCGCACCATCGGACGCCCGTTCACAACCGCCCGACCAGCACGGCCCCGAGGACACCGCGGGGCTCGCCGGCTTCGGCTACCGCCAGGAACTGCACCGCAGCCTCGGCCGCTACGCCTCCTTCGCGGCCGGCTTCTCCTTCATCTCGGTACTGACCACCGTCTTCCAGTTCTTCGCCTTCGGCTACTCCTTCGGCGGGCCGCGCTTCTTCTGGACCTGGCCCGCCGTCCTGCTCGGCCAGCTCCTCGTGGCCGCCTGCTTCGCCGAACTCGCCGCCCGCTACCCGATATCCGGCGCCATCTACCAGTGGTCCAGCCGGCTCAGCAACGCCGTCTTCGGCTGGTACGCCGGCTGGATCATGGTGCTCGGGCAGATCGTGGTCGTCGCGGCGGCGGCGCTCGCGCTGCAGGTCGTGCTGCCCGCCGTCTGGTCCGGCTTCCAGTTCGTCGGCACCGACACCTCGCCGGTGTCCTCCGACGGCGCCGCCAACGCGGCCGTCCTCGGCATCGTGCTGCTCGTGCTCACCACCGCGGTGAACCTGCTCGACAACAAGGTCATGTCCCTGGTCAACCGGATCGGGGTGACCGCGGAGATCGCCGGCGCCGTCCTGATCGTCGTCCTGCTGCTCACCCACGCCGACCGCTCCCCCGCGGTCACCGTGCACACCGGGGGCGGCGGATCCGCCCTGCTGGTCGGCTCCTTCGCCGCCGCCTACGTCATGATCGGCTTCGACAGCGCGGGCGAGATGAGCGAGGAGACCCGGCATCCGCGGCGGGTCGCGCCGCGCACGATCCTCACCGCGCTCACCGCGGCCGGCGTCCTGGCCTCGCTGCTCGTGCTGGCCGCGCTGCTCGCCGCCCCCAGCCTCACCGACGGCCGGCTCGGCACCGACGGGCTCTCCTACGTCCTCACCAGCCGGCTCGGCAGCGGGCTCGGCCGCGCCCTGCTGTGCGACGTGGCCCTCGCGGTGGCGGTCGCCACGCTGGCCATCCAGACGTCGGCGACCCGGATGCTCTTCTCGATGGCCCGCGACCGCGCCCTGCCGTTGTCCCCCGCGCTCTCCCGCGTCTCCCCCCGCACCGGGCAGCCCGCGGTGCCCGCACTCGTCGTCGGCGTGCTCTCCGCCGCCCTGCTGCTCATCGCGTTCGCCTCACCCGAGGCGTGGCTCGCCATCGGCACGACGTGCATCGTGATGCTCTACCTGGCCTACTCGATGGTGACCGGCCCCCTGCTGTGGCGCCGCCTGCGCTCCCCGCTGCCGCCCGCCCTCGACGAGTCCGGCGCACCCGTCTTCTCCCTGGGCCGCTGGGGCGTCCCGGTCAACGCCGCGGCCCTCCTCTACGGCCTCGCGATGACCGTCAACCTCGCCTGGCCGCGCTCCGCGGTCTACGACCCCTCGGGCACGCACTGGTACTTCCAGTGGTTCACCCTGCTCTTCCTGGCCGCCGCACTGGCCCTCGGCGCCGCCTGGCGTGCCGTCCGCCGCACCCGCTGACCCGCAGCGGGCGTGCCCCCGGCACCCTCACACGAGGTGGAGGGCGTGGAGGAGGCCGGGAGCCGACGCGACCAGGGTGAACCTGATCGTGCGGCCGGTGAGGCAGGTGGCGCTGAAGACGGCCGCACTCATCGGCGTACGGGCTGCGTACGCGCTGGTGAGGAGCAATGGGGGCAGGCCGGTGACCGCGCTGGTGAAGAGGACGGCGGCGGCCTGCCGCGGGCGGTCGAGGCGGGCGGTCGCCGCGGTGGTCCAGCGTCTGAACCTGCCGGGCGGCGCCGGGGTCGCCGACCGCGACGCGCCTTCGGCCCGGGTGAGGCGTCCCCTGATCCATACCGAGCGCAAAGTGCCGCGCACGGCAAGGAAGACGATCAGTTCGCCCGCGGTCTGGCCGGCCCCGGCAACGGTGCCCACCAGCCAGGCGGCGTCACCTGTGGTGGTGACGACGGCGATCACGTAGGGCTCGACCGGCGTCACGGGGAGGACGGCCGAGAGCGCGCCGACCAGCAGCGTGGTGGCGTATCCGGCGATCACGGTGCGGCCGGGGCGGGCGGGTCGGGCAGGCGCAGCAGCGCCACGAGGGAGGCCAGCTTGACCGCGGTCACGGCGGCGGCCAGCAGGGTCGGGGCCAGCGGCGCCGTGCTCACCGTGATGAGCACGACCCGCCCACCCGGGTCTCCTGACCGAGCCTCCGGGCCAGGAGCCCGTCGGGTATGTCCCCGGCCCAGTAGGTCAGGTAGGCCGCGACGAGCAGGGCGGTGCTCCTGGTGGTGATCGCGGTCGTGGCCAGGGAGACGGCGGCGGCGGTGCGTACCAGGGTGACGGCGTTGGGCACGTTGGCGACGGTGATCCCGCCGGTGCCGACGGGCGGGCGCGCGAGGCCGGCGGTGGTCATTCCGCGTCCTGGAGGATGCGTTGGACCTGCGTGAGCCGCTGGTTCATGTCGGCCAGCTGCGCCTGGACGTCGCTGAGCTTCTGGTTCGTCTCCTCCTGCGCGTCGGTGCCGCGCGCGGCGACCTCGCGGTTGCGGACGTCGTCGGCGGAACGCAGCCGGGTCGCCACGAACCAGATCACTGCGATCACGATGGCCCCGGCCGTGACGAGGGCGGCGGTTGCTGCGATGTCCGTTACTCGGATCCTTTCGGTGCGGCGCCGTGGTCGGCCGCGGGGTCGGTCAGGGTCGCCGCTGCGGTGGCGATCGATCCCGGGGTGAGGTGGAGCACGAAGGGTGCCGCCTCGTAGAACTTCAAGGCCTTGCCCTCGTCGGACAGTTCGAGCTGCGCGGTGACGAGCCCGGCCTTCTCCAGCTTGCGGAGGTGCACCTGGAGCAGTGCGCGGCTGATGCCGAGGTGCCGGGCCAGCTGCGATACGTACGCGCGTCCCTCGACGAGGGCGGCGAGCACCCGCATCCGGTGCGGGCTGGCGAGCGTGGACAGCACCTGAAGCAGCTCGTCTCCGGTCAGATCCGAGGTCTCCATATTCCCCCTATGCACATGCTAAGAAATGTTGGCATGTGTAGCGCGAGTCTCAAAGGTGCCGGTCATGCGGGGTTCAGCGGGCGCCGGTGATACGGAGGGCAGCGTCGGCCGTGGCCGTGGGGAGGGACGCGGCGGTGGGGCGGGGGATGAGGATGACGGCCTCGATCAGCGCGAAGACCAGGTCCGTGCGGACGGCCAGCTCGTCGGGAGGCAGGCCGGCGGCGGCGTCGGTTGCGGCCAGCAGGGCGGCGTAGGCGGACTTCAAACCGGCCCTCGCGTCGCGGAAGGACGTGAAGCGGTCGGACCGCACCTCGGGCAGGAGGTAGAGGACGCCGAGGTTGTGCGGCTCGGAGCACAGCAGCGCGACGTCGGCCCTGCACAGCTCCCACAACCGCCGCTCGGCGGGCCTGCCGGTGTCGGCGAGGAGCTTCCCGGCGAGCGCGAGGGACGGCGTGACCGTGCTCTCCAGCAGTTCGGCGAGCAGGTCCTCCTTGCCGCCGACGTAGTGGTACATCGAGGCCTGCCGCATGCCGGCGCGTTCCGCGACCGCCCGGGTCGTGGTCGCGGTGTAGCCGCGGGTGGTGAAGAGCTCCGCGGCGGCGGCCAGGAGTTCCTGACGCGGGCTCATCCCGGTGTCGGGCCGCTGCTGCGCCCTGGGCCGCCCGACGCGCCGTCCGCTCGTACTCATCCGGCGATCGTCGCACAGCGCGGGACCGCGCCCACGCGGGGCGGCGCCGGTGAGCGGCCGGTAACCGGCGCGCAACACCCGGGCAACCGCCTGGAATCGGCCGCCGCCTAATTTCTGTCGCACGACAGAAATGGGAGGTGCACGGTGGCGACAGGGACGACGTACGGCGCCCGGGACCATGCCAGGGCGCAGGACGGCAGGCGCGCGGCCGCGATGCCGCTGGTGCCCGCACCGGACGGGCTGGTGTGGGCCGAGACGGTCGCGGGCGGCGGCTACACCCACAAGGTGCTGGCCCGCGGCACGGAACTGCGGCTCGCCGACCCCACCGGCACCGCGTGCGCGCACCTGCTGCTGTTCGCCGAGGGCCGCCCGTGGGAGCGGCTGAACGTCGCGGACACGGTGAAGGTGCAGTGGAACGCCTACCTGGGCGCGGGACGGCTGCTGCTGTCGGACCAGGGCAGGGTGCTCGCCTCGCTGGTCGCGGACACCAGCGGCCGGCACGACACGCTGTGCGGTACGTCGTCGGCGGCGCGCAACACCACGCGCTACGGGGACGGTTCCGCGCACGGCGGCTCCCCCGCGGGGCGCGAGCTGTTCCTGCTGGCCGCGGCCAAGCAGGGGCTGGGGCCGCGCGACCTGCCGCCGTCGCTGTCCTTCTTCCAGGGCGTGCGCGTCGAGCCGGACGGCGCCCTGGAGTTCATCGGCTCCGCAGGCCCCGGCACCGCGGTGACGCTGCGGGCCGAGCAGCCGCTGACCGTACTGCTGGCGAACGTGCCGCACCCGCTGGACCCGCGGCCCGCCTATGTGTGCGGGCCGCTGGAGGTACGCGCCAAGGCCGGTGCGCCGACCGGGCCGCAGGACCCCCTGTGGGACGCCACACCCGAAGGCCGCAGGGCGTTCCTGAACACCGCGGAGCACCTGGCCGCCAGGGGGCTGCGATGACCGCCGTGACCGTACCCGCCCGCGCGCCCTGGTCGGCGGTGATACCGGCGGGCGGCCTGCTCACCGTCACCGACCTGCACGGCAACCAGGCCGTCGACTTCCTGGCCTACGACGCCCACGACACCGCCGTCCGCTACAGCGCGCCCGACACGATCCAGGCGCAGGGCAACATCTTCCTCACCACCGGCAGCGTGCTGCTGTCCACCGAGCACACCCCGCTGATGACGGTCGTCGCGGACGGCTGCGGCGGGCACGACACGATCGCCGGCGCGTGCTCGAAGGAGTCCAACACCCTGCGCTACGGCCACCACACGTGGTCGCAGCACGCCTGCGTGGAGAACTTCCTCGCCGAGGGCGCCCGTTGGGGGCTCGGCAAGCGCGACCTGGTCAGCAACGTCAACTGGTACATGAACGTGCCCGTCGAGGACGACGGCACCCTCGGCATCGTGGACGGCAGGTCGGCACCCGGCCTCGAAGTGGTGCTGCGCGCCGAGACCGACGTGCTGGTGCTGGTCTCCAACTGCCCGCAGATCAACAACCCCTGCAACGGCTTCGACCCGACTCCCGTCCGCATGACGGTCACCGGCCCTCAGCCGCCGGAAGCACCCGGAGGCACCGCGGCGGCGGAGGTCCGCGGATGACCTTCGACACGCTGCTGGTCGCCAACCGGGGCGAGATCGCCGCCCGGATCATCCGCACCGCCCGCCGCATGGGCCTGCGCACCGTCGCGGTCTTCTCCGACCCCGACCGCGGCGCCCCGCACGTCCACCTCGCCGACACCGCCGTCCGGTTGGGACCCGCGCCGGCCGCGTCCAGCTACCTGGACGTCGGCGCGGTCCTCGCCGCCGCCGCCACGACCGGTGCGGGCGCGGTCCACCCGGGCTACGGATTCCTCTCGGAGGACGCGGACTTCGCCCGCCGGTGCGAGGCCGCGGGCCTGGCCTTCGTCGGCCCGCAGCCGCAGCACCTGGACGTCTTCGGCGCCAAGCACACCGCACGGGCCGCCGCCGAGGCGGCCGGTGTGCCGCTGCTGCCCGGCACCGGACTGCTGCCCGACCTGGACGCGGCACTGGCCGCCGCGGACCGGCTCGGCTATCCGGTGATGCTCAAGGCCACCGGCGGCGGTGGCGGCATCGGCATGCGCGCCTGCCACTCGGCGGGTGAACTGACCGCCGCCTGGGAGCCGGTACAGCGCGCGGCAGCCGCCGGCTTCTCCTCCGCCGGGGTCTTCCTCGAACGCCTCGTGGAGCGTGCCCGGCATGTCGAGGTGCAGGTCTTCGGCGACGGCCGCGGCAAGGTCGCCGTGCTCGGCGACCGCGACTGCTCGCTCCAGCGCCGCCACCAGAAGGTGCTCGAAGAGGCCCCCGCCCCCGGCCTGCCCGCCGCCGTACGCCGCCGGCTGCACGACAGCGCACGGCAGTTGTGCTCCTCGGTCGGCTACCGCTCGGCGGGCACCGTGGAGTTCGTCTACGACGCCGAGCGCGCCGAGGCCTACTTCCTGGAGGTCAACACCCGGCTGCAGGTCGAACACCCGGTCACCGAGGAGACCTACGGCGTCGACCTGGTCGAGTGGATGCTGCGGCTCGCCCAGGACGGCACCGTCCCCGACGAGCCGCCCCCGCCCTCCGGGCACGCCGTCGAGGCGCGGATCTACGCCGAGGACCCGGCGCGCGGGCACCGGCCGAGCGCCGGGGTGCTCACCCGGGTCGCCTTTCCCCCCGGCGTGCGCGTCGACACCTGGGTCGAGACCGGCACCGAGGTCACCACCTCCTACGACCCGATGCTCGCCAAGGTCGTCGCACACGGCGCCGACCGCGACACGGCGCTCGCCGCACTCGCCGACGCACTGGCCGCCACCCGCATCGACGGCATCGAGACCAACCTCGGGCTGCTGCGGGCCGCCCTCGGCAACCCCGACCTGCGGGCCGCCACCCACAGCACCGCGACCCTCGACGGCGTCACGGACGGCTCCCGGCGGATCGACGTGGTGCGCGCCGGCACGATGACCACCGTCCAGGACTGGCCCGGCCGCACCGGCCTGTGGCACGTCGGGGTGCCGCCCTGCGGGCCGATGGACGACCTGTCCTTCCGGCTCGGCAACGAGGCGCTGGGCAACGGCGAAGGCGCCGCCGGGCTCGAATGCACCTTGCAGGGACCGGCGTTGCGCTTCAGCCACGCCACCACGGTCTGCGTCACCGGCGCCCCCGCACCGGTCACCGTCGACGGGCTGCCGGTGCCGCAGTGGGAGCCGGTGACCGTGCCGGCCGGCGCGGTCCTCGACGTCGGGGCGCCGCAGGAGGCCGGCTTGCGCACGTACGTCCTGCTGGCCGGCGGCCTCGACCTGCCCCGATTCCTCGGCAGCGCCGCCACCTTCACCCTCGGCAGGTTCGGCGGGCACGGCGGGCGGGCGCTGCGCGCGACCGACGTCCTGCACGGCGGCGGCACCGCCGACGGGCGGCCCGTACCGCCCGCGCGGCGCCCCGCGATCGGCACGCAGTGGGCGATCGGCGCGGTCGAAGGGCCGCACGCGGCACCGGAGTTCTTCACCGAGGACGACATCAGGGACTTCTACGCGGCCTCCTGGAGCGTCCACTTCAACTCGGCCCGCACCGGGGTACGCCTCGTCGGCCCCAAACCGCGCTGGGCGCGCGGCGACGGCGGCGAAGCCGGCCTGCACCCCTCCAACATCCACGACACGCCCTACTCCGTCGGCGCCGTCGACTTCACCGGCGACATGCCGGTGCTGCTCGGCCCCGACGGCCCGTCCCTCGGCGGCTTCGTCTGCCCGGCCACCGTCGTCACAGGGCAGCGCTGGAAACTGGGCCAGCTGCGGCCCGGCGACACCGTGCGCTTCGTACCCGTCACCGAGGACGCGGCCGCCGCGCTGCGCACCTCCCCCGCCACCACCCCCGTGCCCTCCCGGCCCGTGCTCGGCGACGGCGGGGTCCTCGACCGCGCCGCCGCCACCCCCGCGCGCCCCGCCGTGACCTACCGCCGCAGCGGCGACGACAACCTGCTCGTCGAGTACGGGCCGATGCAGCTCGACCTCGCCCTGCGGATGCGGGTCCACGCACTCGCCGAACACCTCGCCGCCCGGCGACTGCCCGGGGTCGTCGACCTCACGCCCGGCATCCGCTCGCTGCAGATCCACGTCGACCCGGCGCAGATGCCGACCGCCAAACTCCTCGACCTGGTCCGCGAGGCCGAGGACGCGCTGCCGCCCACCGACCAGCTCGTCGTGCCCAGCCGCACCGTCCACCTCCCGCTGTCCTGGGACGACCCGGCCACCCGGGAGGCCATCTCCCGCTACATGGCCGGCGTCCGCGACGACGCGCCTTGGTGCCCGTGGAACATCGAGTTCATCCGCCGCATCAACGGGCTCGACGCCGTCGAGGACGTCCACCGCACCGTCTTCGACGCGGAATACCTCGTCCTCGGCCTCGGCGACGTCTACCTCGGCGCGCCCGTCGCCACCCCGCTCGACCCGCGGCACCGGCTCGTCACCACCAAGTACAACCCGGCCCGCACCTGGACCGCGGAGAACTCCGTCGGCATCGGCGGGGCCTACCTGTGCGTCTACGGCATGGAGGGGCCGGGCGGCTACCAGTTCGTGGGCCGCACCGTCCAGGTCTGGAACGCCAGGACCGACCCACGGCAGCCGTGGCTGCTGCGCTTCTTCGACCGGATCAGGTGGTACCCGGTCGGCGCGGAGGAACTCCTCGACCTGCGGGCCGACATGGCCGCGGGGCGGCTCGCGCTGCGGGTGGAGGACGGGGAGTTCGCGCTCGCCGCGCACCAGCGCTTCCTCGCGGAGAACGCGGGGCCGATCGCGGAATTTCGAACGCGGCAGGCTGCCGCGTTCGCCGCGGAGCGGCGGGCGTGGGAGGAGGCCGGCGAATTCGCCCGGGCCGAGGCGGTGGCCGCGCCTTCCGCGGCGCCCACGGCGGTGCCCGTGCCCGACGGGGGGTGCGCCGTGGAGGCGGAGTTCGCCGCCGGGGTCTGGCGGGTCGCCGTCAGGCCGGGCGACCAGGTCGTCGAGGGCCAGCCGCTGCTCGTCCTGGAGGCCATGAAGATGGAGTCCCCGGTCCTGGCCCCCATGACAGGCCGCGTCACGTCCCTCCACGTCACCCCCGGCGACCAGGTCACCCCCGGCTCGCCCCTGCTGACCCTGGCCCCGGTGTGACGGCCCCTTGCGGTGGGCTTTCGCCTTTCCCTCGGCGGGAGGGTGCGCAGGTGATTGCCACTTGCGGTGGGCTCGCACCTTTCGGTGCGTGGGAGCTTGTCGCGCAGTTCCCCGCGCCCCTGAAAAGCGCTCACCCTCCTGCGCAGAGGGCGCCGCCTGAAAGCGCCGGCTCTGCGCACAGAGGGCACCACCCAGGGGCGCGGGGAACTGCGCGACAAGCCCCCACCGGCCGGAAGGCGAAAGCCCACCGCAAGGGGCAGGACCTGAAGGGGCGCGGGGAACTGCGCGCCCAGCCCGCACGGGCGGAAAGAAGGCAACGCACCGCAAGGGGCAGGGCCTGGGTCACGCCCACCGGGCGGAAAGAAGGCAACGCCACAGCATGTGGCGACAAGCGGCGAGGAGGGCCAGGCAGTGGGGCAGGCGGGGCGCAGGGTGGGCGGGGCGTACGCGGAGATCGCCCGGGCCGGGAGGCCGGACGTGTGGATCGGGTTGCGCCCGCAAGAGGAGGTCGCCGCCGAGGCGGCTGAGGTCGATGCAAGGCTCGCCGCAGGCGAACCGCTCCCGTTGGCGGGAAGCCTCCTCGCCGTGAAGGGCAACATCGACGTCCACGGCCTGCCGACGACGGCCGGCTGCCCGTCGTACGCGTACGAACCGCAGGCGGACGCCCCCGCGGTGGCGGCACTGCGCGCCGCGGGCGCGATCGTGCTGGGGACGACGAACATGGACCAGTTCGCGACCGGCCTGGTCGGCACCAGGAGCCCTTACGGCGCGGTGCGCAGCGCCCTGGCCGCGGACCGCGTGGCCGGCGGCTCCAGTTCGGGTTCCGCTGTCGCCGTGGCGCTGGGCTTCGTGGACATCGCGCTGGGCACGGACACCGCGGGCTCGGGCCGCGTCCCCGCGGCCTTCAACGGCATCGTGGGGCTCAAGCCGACCCGCGGCCTGGTCTCGACGCGGGGTGTGGTTCCGGCGTGCGCGAGCCTGGACTGCGTGAGCGTCTTCGCCCGTACCCTCGAAGCGGCCCGCAGGGCACTGGCGCTGCTGAGAGCAGCGCGCCCGGTGCCGCCGCGCCGCCCGGGGCCGTGGCGGGTGGCGGTGCCGGCGACGGCGCAGCTCGGCGAGCTGGACGACGGCTGGGCGGCGGCGTTCGAGCGGGCGAAGGGGCGCCTGGCCGGCGCGGGCGCGCAGCTGCGGACCATCGACCTGGCGCCCTTCACGCAGGCGGCGTCGCTGCTCTACGACGGCGCCTTCGTCGCGGAGCGCTACACCGCGGTGGGCGCCTTCGTCGAGCGCGGCACTGCGGATCTCGACCCGACGGTCGCGGGGATCATCCGTGCGGCCCGGAACCTGCCGGCGCACCGGCTGTTCGCGGACCGCGAGCGGCTGGCGGCGCTGCGGGAGCGTGCGGCGGCGGAGCTGGCGGACGCGGACGCGCTGCTGCTGCCGACGACACCCGGGCATCCGACGCTCGCGGAGGTGGCGGCCGACCCCGTCGGCGCGAACACCCGGCTGGGCCGTTTCACGAACTCGGCGAACCTGCTGGACCTGTGCGCGGTCGCGGTGCCGGCGGGCGAGGTGGACGGGCGGCCCTTCGGGGTGATGCTGCTGGGGGCGGCGGGCAGCGACGAGCACGTCGCGGAGGTGGCCGCGCTGCTGGAGCCGCCGCTGCGGCTCGCGGTGGTGGGGGCGCACCTGTCGGGGCAGCCGCTCAACCCGCAACTGCTGGCGCTGGGCGCGCGGCTGGCCGCGGAGACCACGACCGCGCCGGACTACCGGCTGTACGCGCTGGACACGGTGCCGCCCAAGCCGGGCCTGGTGCGGGTGCCGGCCGGGGGCGCCGCGGTGGAGGCGGAGGTGTGGGAGCTGGCGCCGGCGGCGCTGGGCGCCCTGCTGGCGGCGCTGCCCCGGCCGATGGCCCTGGGCCGGGTGGCGCTGCGGGACGGCGAGGAGGTGACGGGCTTCCTGTGCGAGCCGGCGGCGGTGGCCGGTGCGCGGGACATCACGGAGTTCGGCGGCTGGCGCGGCTACCTGGGCAGGAGCGGCACCTGAACCCGCGGGTTCGTACCGCGGGTACGTACACTGTCCCGCACCACAGACCCACGGGGAGAGGACACCGGCCGCATGCGCCACCGCACGATACTCACCGCAGGCGCGCTCACCGCCGTCCTGGCGGCCACCGCGCTGTCCGGCTGCTCCTCGGACAGCAAGTCCGACGACGCGAAGTCCGGTACGTCGTCGCCTGCCGCCGCGGGCGGTACGGGCACGGCGGCGGACGGCGGTGCGAGCAGCGCGCCGGCGAGTACGTCAGCGGCGCCCTCGAAGGCGCCCGGCAAGGTGGAGGGCCACCTGGACTACACCGGCGACGTGTCGGGCAGCGCCGACTTCACCGGCGGGGTGAACTGCGAGATCAAGGGCGGCAAGCTGATCGGCGTGACGACGCCCGACGTGCTGGCCAAGAAGCAGATCTTCCCGTCCTTCATCGCGACGACCGCGGCCAGCCCGACGCAGGTGGCGCTGTTCAACACCCCGGACGGCAAGGCGTATTCGGGCCGGGCCTCGAAGTCCGAGGGTGTGACCGCGAGCAGGAGCGGCAGCCAGTGGACCGTCAAGGTGCAGGGCCTGCGGATCGCCCAGGACTACGGCGGCACGGGCGGTGTGATCACCCTGGCCGGGTCGCTGACCTGCACCCGTCTGACCTGATCGGCGCCCGTCTGACCTGACCTGCGCCCGGCGCGGTCCCGGCGGGCTCTCCTGCCCGCCGGGACCTGGCGGGGTGTCACCCCACGGACGAGTAGGCGACGACGCCCCGCAGCAGCCCGTCCACGGCCTTGCGGGCGTTGCGCCGGACGGGGCTGTCGTCGGGTGCGGCATTGCCGATCTGGCCGAGCACGTCGATGAGCTGCTTGCACCAGCGCACGAAGTCACCGGCGGGCATGTCGGCGTCGGTGAGCACCGCGTCGAGGTTGTGGCCCGACGCCCACCGGTAGGCCGGCCAGGCGAAGCCCAGGTCGGGTTCGCGCTGGCCGACGCCCTCGGTCTGGTTGATCTTGTGGTCCTCCTCCAGGGCGTCGAGCCGGCCCCAGATGCGTACCATCTCGCCGAGTGCCGCCCGTGCGTTGCCGCTGGGCAGCTTGGGGGCGGCCGCGTCGTCTGCCTGGCGGGACTCGAAGACCAGCGCCGAGGCGCACGCGGCCAGTTCCGCGGGTCCCAGGCCGTCCCACACCCCGTCGCGCAGGCACTCGCTGGCCAGCAGGTCCAGCTCGCCGTACAGCCGGGCGAGCCGGCGGCCCTCGGGGGTGACCTGGTCGCCCTTGAGGTAGTCCAGCTCGGTCAGGACGGCGCAGACCCGGTCGAAGGTCCTGGCGATGGTGTTGGTGCGGCCCTCGATGCGCCGCTCCAGCTGCTGGGTGTCGCGGCGCAGCCGGTGGTAGCGCTCGGCCCAGCGGGCGTGGTCCTCGCGCTCGTCGCAGCCGTGGCAGGGGTGGGCGCGGATGGCGCCGCGCAGCCGGGCGATCTCGGTGTCGTCGGCGGCGGGCGAGCGCTCCTTGCGGTGCCGGGAGGGCACCGCCCAGCCGGCGGTGCCGGCCTTGCTGCGCATCGCGGAGGCCAGGTCGCGGCGGGACTGCGGGCTGCGCGGGTTGAACGACTTGGGGATGCGCATGCGGTCGAGCGCCTCGACGGGCACCGGGAAGTCCAGCTGGGCCAGCCGTTTGACCTGGCGCTCGGCGGTGAGCACCAGCGGGCGCGGCCCGTCGTGGTATTCGCCGTCGCGCGGGTGGTGGCCGCCGGCGCGGCCGGCCGGCACCCCGGGTTCGAGGACCAGGGCGAGGCCGGCGTACTTGCCCGCGGGGACGTGGATGATGTCGCCGGGCTTGAGCTTCTCCAGCGCGTCGGAGGCCGCGGCCCTGCGCTGGACGGCGCCCTGCCGCGACAGGTCGGCCTCGCGGTCCTTGAGTTCCCTGCGGAGCCGCATGTACTCGTCGAAGTCGCCGAGGTGGCAGGTCATCGACTGCTGGTAGCCGTCGAGCCCCTCCTCGTTGCGCTGCACCTGCTTGGAGATGCCGACGACCGAGCGGTCGGCCTGGAACTGCGCGAAGGACGTCTCCAGCAGTTCGCGGGAGCGGTGCCTGCCGAACTGGCCGACGAGGTTGACCGCCATGTTGTACGACGGTTTGAAGGACGACCGCAGCGGATACGTCCGGGTGCCGGCCAGGCCCGCGACGGCGCCGGGGTCGAAACCGCGCTGCCACAGCACCACGGCGTGGCCCTCGACGTCGATGCCGCGGCGGCCGGCACGTCCGGTGAGCTGGGTGTACTCGCCGGGGGTGATGTCGGCGTGCATCTCGCCGTTCCACTTGACGAGCTTTTCCAGCACCACAGAGCGCGCCGGCATGTTGATGCCCAGTGCCAGGGTCTCGGTCGCGAAGACCGCCTTGACCAGGCCCTTGACGAACAGCTCCTCCACGACCTCCTTGAAGGCCGGCAGCATTCCGGCGTGGTGGGCGGCGATGCCGCGCTCCAGGCCTTCCAGCCACTCGAAGTAGCCGAGGACGTGCAGGTCCTCGTCGGGGATGGCGCGGGTGCGCTCCTCGACGATGGCGCGGACCCGCATGCGGGCCTCGTCGTTGTTCAGCCGCAGCCCGGCGAAGAGGCACTGCTGCACGGCGGCCTCGCAGCCGGCCCGGCTGAAGATGAAGGTGATCGCGGGCAGCAGGCCCTCGTTGTCCAGCCGGTCGATGACCTCGGCGCGGCTGGGCGTCCAGACCCGGCTGCGCGCCCTGCGCTCCCGCTCGCGGTCGGCTTCCTTGCCGCGCTTGGCCCGCGGGTGGTAGCTGCGCTGGTTCTCCATGCGGGCGAGGCGTTCGAGGTCGGCGTTGACCTCGCGGCGGCCGCGGGTGGCGCTCGCGCCGGCCTTCTCCTCGAACAGGTCGTACATCCGGCGTCCTGCCAGGACGTGCTGCCACAGCGGGACGGGGCGGTGCTCGGAGACGATGACCTCGGTGTCGCCGCGTACGGTGTCCAGCCAGTCGCCGAACTCCTCGGCGTTGGAGACGGTCGCGGACAGCGAGACCAGGGTGACGGACTGCGGGAGGTGGATGATCACCTCTTCCCAGACGGCGCCGCGGAAGCGGTCGGAGAGGTAGTGCACCTCGTCCATGACCACGTAGCCGAGGCCGTCGAGGGCGGCCGAGCCCGCGTAGAGCATGTTGCGCAGCACCTCGGTGGTCATGACGATCACCGGTGCGTCGCCGTTGACGCTGTTGTCACCGGTGAGCAGGCCGACCTTCTCTGCGCCGTACCGCTTGGCCAGGTCGTTGTACTTCTGGTTGGACAGGGCCTTGATCGGGGTGGTGTAGAAGCACTTGCGGCCCTCGGCGAGTGCGAGGTGGACGGCGAACTCGCCGACGATGGTCTTGCCCGATCCGGTGGGGGCGGCGACCAGGACGCCGCTGCCGGCCTCCAGCGCCTGGCAGGCCTCTATCTGGAACGGGTCGAGGCCGAACTCGTACAGCTCGCGGAACTGTGCGAGTGCGGTGGCGTTCTCTGCGGCGCGGCGACGGCTGGCGGCGTAGCGCTCGGCTGGCGACATGTCTTCTGTCATCTCGCTCATGAGCCTACCCGGCGGCACCGACACACCGCGTGATCTTTGTTTCTTCCGGAGGGCAGGGTTGCCGGCGCCCGGCGGCGGACGCGCTGCTCAGACCAGCAGCCGCAGCGCCCCGGGCACGGTCTCGGCCTCCAGCGGCAGCGGCCCGACCCGCTCGCCGTCGGCGTAGCCGGTGACGCCCTCCGCGTGCAGCCGGACCCGGGCGGCGCGGTGCACGGTGACCACCGGGTGGCGCGGGTGGGAGCCGCTGTAGACCAGCGGGAAGACCCGCAGCAGGGTGCGGCGGCTGCACGGACCGACCACGCAGATGTCGAAGAGCCCGTCGTCCATCTCGGCGTCGGCGCACATCCGCATGCCGCCGCCGTAGGAGGAGCCGTTGCCGACCGCGATCAAGGTGGCGTCCAGCTCCCGCTCGGGGGCGTCGTCGAACTGCACGCGGTAGTGGATGGGGCGCAGCGCCGCCAGTTCGACCAGCATCGCCGCGTCGTACCTGAAGCGGCCCCTGGGCCAGCTCATCCGGTTGCCCCGGTCGTTGACCCGGGAGTCGAAACCGGAGGCCAGGACGGTGCCGAACCAGCGCTCGCCGATCCTGCCGAGGTCGAGCGCGCGGGTGCGCCCGGCGGCCAGCGCCTCGGCTATCGCGGTGCCGGCCGCGGCGGGCTTGCGCACCGGCAGGCCGCTGACCCGGGCGAAGTCGTTGCCGGTGCCGGCCGCGACGATGCCCAGCGGGGTGTCGGTGCCGGCCACCGCCTGCAGGGCGAGCGAGACCATGCCGTCGCCGCCGACCGCCACGAGGGCTCCGGTGCCGCCGTCCACGGCCTTGTGCGCCCGCTCCAGGGCGTCGGCGGCGTCGGTGCCGACGACGGTGCCTACGGTCAGGCCGGCCGCGCGCAGGGCGGCGGTGGCGGGTGCTGCGGCCAGCGCGCCGCGGCCGCGGCCGGCGGTGGGGTTGACGAGCAGGGTGATGTCGGTGGTCACGGGTGGGGCCGGCGGCGTCAGGTCGCGTCGTCGTAGTCGTCGCCGCGCCCGTCGTCCAGCGAGGAGTCGGCGTCGATCTGCTCGGGGATGTGGTCGAGGCTGGAGGCCTGGTCCGGGTCGAGCGCGAAGTCCGGGTCGGCCGCGCGGCGGCGGGCGCGCCGGGAGTCGTTGAAGAAGCAGACGCCCAGGGCCATGAAGTACAGCAGCACGATGGGTGCGGCCAGCAGGCACATGGTGAGCGGGTCGCCGGTGGGCGTGGCGACCGCGGCGAAGACGGTGATGCCTATCACCATGCCGCGCCACCAGCCGAGCATGCGCTTGCCGGTGACCATGCCGGTGAAGTTCAGCAGCACCAGCACCAGCGGCAGTTCGAAGGCCAGGCCGAAGACGATGACCAGCCGCACCACCAGGTCGAGGAAGTCGTCAAGCGGCAGCAGGTTGGTGGTGTCGTCCGGCACGAAGCCGATCATGATCCTGGCGGTCTGCGGCAGGATCTCGTACGCCAGCACCGCGCCGCCGAGGAAGAGCGGCACACCGGCGCCGACGAAGCCCAGCGTGTAGCGCTTCTCGTTCTTGTGCAGGCCGGGGGCGAGGAAGCCCCACAGCTGGTAGAGCCAGATCGGGGACGCGCCGACCACGCCGGCCATCAGCGAGACCTTCAGGGCGATGGAGAAGCCGCCCATCAGACCGCTGACGGTCATCTGCGCGCAGGCCTCCTGCGCGACCTTGCCCGCGGCCTCGCCCTTGGTGCGGCACTGCACGCCGTCCGGGATGCGCTGCTGCAGCAGGTGGATGATGTCCTTGTAGAAGAACGCCGCCACGACGGTGATGACGATGATCGCGAGCACCGACTTGAACAGCCGGTTGCGCAGCTCACGCAGGTGGTCCGCGAGCGGCATCCGCCCCTCGGGGTCCTTCTCCTGCTTGCGGGCAGTCTTGAGCACCCACGTCCTCGTCTCGTACGGGCAGCCGTCGGCAGCGTGTCTCGGCTTGGTCGTGTCCCTGGAGCCTGCGGCCGGCCGGCGGGCGCCGGCGGCCGGTGGCCGGTCAGCTGGTGGTGGTGCGCTCCTGGTCGGCGACCGGGCGGGCGCTCGCGGTGTCACCGGGGGCGGCCTGGATCGTACGGGTCGGCGCCTGCTCCTGTGCGGCGGTGCCGGACTGGGCCGGGGGCGTCGGGTCGTCGTTCTTCATCGCCTTGGCCTCGCTCTTGAGGATGCGGGCCGACTTGCCGAGCGACCTGGCCATGTCGGGCAGCTTCTTGGCGCCGAAGAGCAGGATGACGACGAGAAGGATCAGGACGAGCTCAAGGGGCTTGAGATTGCCGAGCATGATGGGTCTACCTTCTCACCGGGTTGGCGGCGTGGTCCGTGCGGTACGTCTGCGGCGGCCGGTGGTCGGACGAATTCCGGCTTCCGCATACGCAAGGATCGTAGCGTGCACCGGTGAACGCCGGAATATGCGCCGGAATCCACCGGGTTGCGGCCCTGCCGCGGTCCGTTCCACATCGTGCCGGGACCGCTCGGGTCGCCGGGTCAGCGTACCTTCACCTGCGGCTGCGCGGCAGGCTCAGCGGCGGGTGATCTCGCCGGCCCGCCTCGCCACCGGGGCCGCGGCCCGCTGCAGCCGGTCCCCCGCGGCGGCCAGCGCCTCACCGCTGGCGGCCACCTGGGCGGCCAGTTCGCGCACCGCGGTGAAGACCCGGGCGGCGAAGAAGGCGAGCACCGCGAGCCCCGCCGCGGCCAGGCCGACGCTGAGGAAGATCCACCACATGGTCCGGCAGCCTACCGCTGGAGCCGCATCGTACGGACGCCGCCGACGGTCAGCAGCTCCACGATCCGCTCCCCCGCCGGCTTGCGCACCGCCTCGCCGCACTCGGGGCAGGTGAAGGAGTAGAAGGTGGTGCGGGCGCTGCCGCCGATGGCCAGCCGCAGGTCGTCGGCGCCCAGCTCGAAGCTGGTCCTGCAGTGCGGGCAGCCGGCCCGGAAGACGACCGGTCCTGCGGCGGGCGGGGGAAGGGTCGCCGTCATCGGGGCCGCCTCACTCCCCGTACCCGGCCAGGGCGAGCACCGCCGCGTCCCGCGCGTCGCCGGCCAGCGCGGCGGGCGAGACGATCCGGCCGTCGCGGCCCAGCCGCAGCGCCAGCCGGCGCAGCGAACCGGGGTCGGGGGTGCGCAGGGTGATCCGCAGGCCGCCGTCGGGCAGCTCCTCGGCGCTGTCGTGCGGGTAGTACTCGGCGACCCAGCGCCCGCCGGGACCCACCTCCACGACGACCTCGGGGTCGTCGCCCGCGGGCTGCACCAGGCCCTGCGACAGGTCGCGCGGCTCGATGCGCGGCGGGTCGGACGGCTCGTCCAGCAGCCGGATCTCGGCGACCCGGTCCAGCCGGAAGGTCCGCCGGTCCTCCGAGAGCCGGCACCAGCCCTCGACGTAGGTGTGGCCGACGGTGAACAGCCGGATCGGGTCGACCTCCCGCTCGGTGAGCGCGTCGCGGGCCGGCGAGTAGTAGCGCATCCACAGCCGGCGCCGCTCGGTGATGGCCCGGTCGACGGTCGCGAAGACGCTGCCCTCGGCCTCGAAGGTCACCGACAGCTGGCCGCTGCCGCCCGCCGCCTCGCCCGCGGCGGCCTCCAGCTTGGTGCCGGCCCGCAGCAGCGCCTGCCGGTCGCTGTCCCGCAGGCCCGGCAGGTTCGCCACCGCACGGGCGGCGACCAGCAGCGCGGTGGCCTCGTCCGCGGCCAGCCGCAGCGGCTGGGCGACGTCGTCGGCGGTGCCCGGGTTGTGCCACCAGATGCGCTCGCCGTCGGTGTCGATGTCGAGCAGGTCGCCGCCGCGGAAGCTGGTGCCGCACAGCGGCAGGACGTTGAGGTCGCCGATCAGCTCGGCCTCGCTGACCCCGAAGGCCCGCGCGACCTCGCTGACCCGGGCGCCGGGCCGCTCGCGCAGATAGGTGACCAGCGACAGCATCCTGCGGGTCTGGTCGATCGCGTTGCTCATACGGTGTCCCGCCTGCTCGTGCCCTGCCTGCCCTGCCCCGCGCTCATCCCTTGGCCACCGCACGCAGCCGGTCGAGCACCTCGGTGCGCAGCTCCTGCGGCGCCATCACGACCACGTCGGGGCCGAACTCGGCGAGCCACGCGTCCAGGCCGTGCCCGTAGGGCACCTCCAGCTCGTCCCAGTCGGCGTCGACCGGGGTGGTGGCCACCGCCCTGGCCCGCAGCGGGTAGCCGCTGTCGCGGCGCAGCCGGATCGTGGCGGTGGTGGTGGCGCCCTCGCCCGCCCAGCGCGCGACGGTCTCGCGTACGTCCACGTGCGCGGGCACCTCGGCGGTGAAGGCGCCGCGCGCCTTGACCCGGCCGCTGATCCTCGAGAGCCGGAAGACCCGCACGGCCCCGCGGTCCCGGTCGTAGCCGGCCAGGTACCAGTGGCCGCGCCAGCACTCCAGCGCCCACGGCTCGACCTGCCGCGGCTCGGGGCGCACCGCGTTGGCCTTGCGGTAGTCGAAGGCGACGGCCCGCCGCTCCCGGGTCGCCAGCATCAGCGCCTCGAAGGCCGGCTCGGGGGTGGGGATGCGCGGTTCGAGGGCGCTGTGGGTGTCCTCGAACGGCACACCGGCCGCGCGGAGCTTCTGCAGCGCACCGCTGGCCGCCTCGGCGAGCCTGGCCTGCTGCCAGACCTTCGCGGCCAGCGCGAGGGCGGCGGCCTCCTCGGGGTCCAGCGCGATGTCCGGCAGCCGGTTGCGGTCGCGGCGGGCGAGGTAGCCGAACTCGCCGTCGAGGTTCTCCACGGTGTCGATGACCAGGCCCAGTTCGCGCAGGTCGTCCTTGTCGCGCTCGAACATCCGGTTGAAGGAGTCGTCCGAGGTGACCTCGTGGTAGGCCTCGATGGAGGCTCGCAGCTCGCGCTTGCTGACCGGACGCCGGGTGTTCATCAGGCACAGCGCCAGGTTCATCAGCCGCTCGGCCTTGGCAATCGCCACGCCCGCACCCCTTCTCTTGTGTTCGCTCGCCTCCGGTCGCTCAGACCCGATGTCGACGGTCGATCGTGCTCGATCCGCTCGTGCCTCACGGACCTCCGCGCGTGCTCCCTTTCGACACCGGCGCGACCTTCGGCTCGCTCACCCAGGCGTACCGTCGGACCGCGTCCCCACCGGTCACACACGAACCGTATCGAAGAGCGGTCCCCCCGGTGGTGTCCGGGGGGACCGCCGCGTCAGACCGCGACCAGGTCGCAGACGAAGATCAGCGTCTCGCCCGGCTTGATGGAGCCGCCGGCGCCGCGGTCGCCGTAGGCCAGGTGGGCCGGGATGGTCAGCTGGCGGCGCCCGCCGACCTTCATGCCCTGCACGCCCTGGTCCCAGCCGGCGATGACCTGGCCGACGCCGAGCCTGAACTGCAGCGGCGCGCCGCGGTTCCAGCTGGCGTCGAACTCCTCACCGGAGGAGAAGGCCACGCCGACGTAGTGGACGGAGACGGTGTCGCCCGCCTTCGCGACCGGGCCGTCGCCCTCCCAGATGTCCTTGATCTCCAGGTCGGCCGGCGGTTCGCCGCCCGGGAAGTCGATCTCGGGCTTCTCGATGCTCACTTCGATGCTCCTTGTGGTTGCAGGCAACCGGGACAGTCTTACAGAACCGCGATGATGTCCACCGAGAAGACCAGCGTCGCGTTCGCCGGCACCGGCCCGTTGGCCTGGTCCTTGTACGCCAGGGCGGGCGGCGTCACGAGCATGACCCGGCTGCCGACCTTCTTCCCGGTCAGGCCCTGGGTCCACCCCGGGATGACGCTGGACAGCGGGAACTGCGTGACCTGGTTGCGGGAGTAGCTGGAGTCGAACTCCTTGCCGGTGTCCCACAGGACGCCCTTGTACTGCACGACCAGGGTGTCGCTGGCCTTGACCGCCTTGCCGTCGCCCTCCAGCACGTAGTTGGAGACCAGCTTGGTGGGCGCCTTGGTCTTGGGCACGGTGAGCGACGGGGCCTTGCCGTCGGTGTTGGTGCCGACCTTGGGCAGGTTCGCGTCGGTCTGCGGGACGACGGTGCCCTTCGCCGAGTCCTTGCCTGTGTAGACGTTGAGCACGTCCACGACGAAGACCAGGGTGTCGGTGCCCTTGATGCCGGCCTGGGCGTTGCCCGTCGTGCCGTAGCCGAGGGCCGGCGGGATGGCCGCGATGACCCTGCTGTTCTGCTTGGCGCCGATCACCGCCTGCTCGAAGCCCGGGATGACCGCCTGGGTGCCGGTCTGGAAGGCGTAGGGCGCCTTGCCGAAGTTGGTGTCGAACACCTTCGCGGTGCTCCACACCTGGCCCAGATAGTTCACCTGAACGATGTCACCGGAAGCGATCGCGGCACCCTTGCCGGGGATCAGCGTCTTGACGGCGAGGTCGGTGGACGGGGTGCCGGTGCCCTTGGCCACGGTCGGCTTGGAGCCGAAGGCGGTGCCGCCGGTGACCGCGGGCACCGGGCCGCTGACGATCTTGGTGCTGGGGGTCGCACTGGGCGTGGCACTGGGCGACGCGCTCGGCGAGTCCGAGGGCGAAGGCGAGTTGGAGGCCGCTGAATCGCTCTTCTTGGTGTCCTTGCCGCAGCCGGCGGCGGTGAGCATGAGCGCGGGCACGGCGAGCAATGCGGAGCGTCGGCGCACGGATTCCCTCGGTTCGGGTAGGTGTCGGGGTCGGAGGTTGGTGATACCGCCCCACACCCTACGGCGTGCCGCAGGCCCCGTACGAGTTCCGTACGGGGCCTGTGGGTGTGCTGTGGCGGCCGGGCGTTGACGGCGGGGCCGCCGGCCGGCGCCGGGCCGGGTCACATCCCGGCGATCAGCTTCTCCACCCGGTCGTCCACCGACCGGAAGGGGTCCTTGCACAGCACGGTCCGCTGCGCCTGGTCGTTGAGCTTGAGGTGCACCCAGTCGACGGTGAAGTCGCGGCGCTGCTCCTGGGCACGCCGGATGAAGTCGCCGCGCAGCCGCGCCCTGGTGGTCTGCGGGGGCACCGACTTGGCCTCGAAGATCTTGAGGTCGTTGCAGATCCTGGCCGCCTGCCCCTTGCGCTCCAGCAGGTAGTACAGGCCGCGGCGGCGGTGGATGTCGTGGTAGGCGAGGTCTATCTGCGCGACCCTGGGGTGCGACATGGTGATGTTGTCGCGGTTCCGGTACCGCTCGATGAGCTGGTACTTCATCACCCAGTCGATCTCGGTGCCGATCCTGCCCAGGTCACCGCTGCCGATCGACTCCAGGGTGCGGCCCCACAGCTCCAGCACCTGCTCGATGACACCGCTGCGGATGCCGCGGCGCTCGCAGAACTCCACGGCCTTGGAGTAGTACTCCTGCTGGATGTCCAGCGCGGACGCCTCGCGGCCCGAGGCCAGCCGCACCTTGCGGCGGCCGGTGATGTCGTGGCTGACCTCGCGGATGGCCCGGATCGGGTTCTCCAGGGTCAGGTCGCGCATCACCGTGCCGGCCTCGATCATCCGCAGCACCAGGTCGGTGGCGCCGACCTTGAGCAGCATCGTGGTCTCGGACATGTTGGAGTCGCCGACGATGACGTGCAGCCTGCGGTAGCGCTCGGCGTCGGCGTGCGGCTCGTCCCTGGTGTTGATGATCGGCCGGGACCTGGTGGTGGCGGAGCTGACACCCTCCCAGATGTGCTCGGCGCGCTGGCTCACGCAGAAGACGGCACCGCGCGGGGTCTGCAGCACCTTGCCCGCGCCGCACAGCAGCTGCCGCGTGACGAGGAAGGGAATGAGGATGTCCGCGAGGCGGGAGAATTCCCCGTGCCGGGCCACCAGGTAATTCTCGTGGCATCCGTAGGAGTTGCCGGCCGAGTCCGTGTTGTTCTTGAACAGGTACACGTCCCCGGCGATGCCCTCTTCGTGCAGCCGGCGTTCGGCGTCGACCAGAAGGCCTTCGAGGATGCGCTCGCCTGCCTTGTCGTGGGTGACCAGTTCGGTGACGTTGTCGCACTCGGGAGTGGCGTACTCCGGGTGCGAGCCCACGTCGAGATAGAGGCGGGCGCCATTGCGGAGGAAAACATTGCTGCTCCGGCCCCATGACACGACACGGCGGAAGAGGTACCGCGCCACCTCGTCAGGGGACAGACGCCGCTGTCCCCTGAACGTGCATGTGACGCCGTACTCGTTCTCCAGCCCGAAAATGCGGCGGTCCATGTCTGAACATTACGCCTGATGCGTGGTGCTGAAACGGGGTTCGACGGCACGGTTTGGATCTTTTTCCTGCCGGGTTTCGAGGTTTGGCGCCGTCAGGAATCGGCCGGTCGAGAGGAGTACGGCCGTGGCGACGACCGCGCCGCCGCCCGCCACGGCGAATCCGGCGGCCGCGCCGCCGTGCTGCGCGGCCACTCCCGCGGCGGCCGTGCCCAGCGCCGCGCCGACGCCGGCCGCGGTCACGACCCAGGAGAAGGCCTCGGTCACCGTGCCCGGCGGGGCGTGCCGGTCCACCACCAGGAAGCCGCAGGCCAGGGCGGGGGCCAGGAAGAGTCCGGCCAGGGCCGCGAGGAGCAGCATCCAGGGCACGCCGGGCACCAGCATCAGGGGCGGGTAGCAGGCCGCGAGCGCCACGCTCAGCACCCGCAGCCGGCGCTCCGGCTGCCCCGGCCAGCCCCTGGCACCGTACGTCAGCCCGCCGGCCAGCGCGCCCACGCCGTTGGCCGCCAGGACGTACGCGGCCACCGGGCCGCCGCCGTGCGCGTCGCCGTAGACCACCGCGGCGATCGAGATCGCGCCGAGCGCGATGCCGACGAAGAAGAAGGAGCCGAGCAGCACGGCAAGGCCCAGCGAGCGCAGGGCGCCCAGCCAGTGCGCCTCGCGGTCGGCGGCCCGCCAGCGGCGCGAGGGCGCCGAGGTGACCACCACGAGGGTGCCGGCCACGCCGAGCAGCCCCGTGGCGACCACGGCCGCCGCCTGGGAGGCGGCCGAGACGATCAGCGTGACCAGCAGCGGGCCGACCGCGAACAGCACCTCCTGGGCGGCGGCGTCCAGTGCGTACGCCCGCTGCACGCGGTCCTCGCGCCCCAGCACGTCGGGCCACAGCGCCCGCAGCCCGCCCTCCAGCGGCGGGGTGGCGAGCCCGGCCAGCACGACCGCCGCGGTCGCCACCGGCAGCGGGCGCGGGCCCACGGCGGCGAGCAGGGCGAAGCCGGCGGCCGACAGCAGGGCCGCGCCGGCCATCACCCGCGGCTGCCCGCGCCGGTCCACCGCCCGCCCGAGCATCGGCTGCCCGACGGCGACCGAGCAGCCGTAGACGGCCGACAGTGCGCCCGCGAGCCCGTAGCCCGCGCCCTCCGAGCGCAGGAACAGCACGATGGCCAACGCGGCCATGGCGTTGGGCAGCCGCCCCAGCAGGGTGCCCCCCAGCAGCCGGGCCGCATGCGTCGTCCGCAGCAGATCCGCATACCCGCCACCCATGCCGTCCCCTTCCCCCCGCCTCCGTGTTACGTATAACGTCCGCCCACATACGTACCATGACGCCATCCCCCCGGTCCACCCCCAGAAAGGCCCCCCGGTGCCCGACCCGACCCAGCCACCCCCCCGCCCCACCCCAGCCCGCGACGACGCCGACACCGCGGCGCGCGGGGCCGGTGGGACCCGGCGGGGCACGGCCGGCGGCGAAGCCGCGGCCTCCACGGAAAGCCGGAACGGCATCGCCCCGCCGGCAGCCGAAGCCACACCTCCCGCAGGAAGCGCGGGCACATCCGCGGCTGCGCGCCACGACGCCGACACCGCGCGCTCGGCAGCCGGCGATGCCGCGGCCTCCACGGGAGGCCGGGACGACACCGCCCCGCCGGCAGCCGAAGCCACACCTCCCGCAGGAAGCGCGGACACGCCCGGGGCTGCCCGCGACGACGCCGACACCGCGGCAGCGGGCAACGTGGCGCGGGGGGCCGGGGGGAGGGGGCGGGTGACGTCGCGGGATGTGGCGCGGGTGGCGGGGGTGTCGCAGGCGACGGTGTCGCTCGTGCTCGGGGACAAGTGGCGGGGGCGGGTCTCGGAGCGGACCGTGGCGGTGGTGCGGGCGGCGGCCGGTGAGCTGGACTACCGGCCGAACCTCGCCGCGCGGAGCCTGCGGCTCGGGGCGACCAGGACGGCGCTGCTGGTCGTTCCGGCGCTCACCCACGAGTACTTCGCCCGCGTCTACGCAGGTGCCGCCAAGGTCGCCGACGAGCACGGCTTCGGCGTCGTGCTCTACCCCTCGCCCGCCGGCATCGGCCCCGCCCGCGACCCCTTCGGCTCGGCCAGGACCGCGATCGACGGGGTCATCGCCTCGTCCATGGCCGCGGACGCGCTCGCCGCCTTCGGCGACGGCGGGCTCCCGCTGGTCATGCTGGACAGCGACCCGGGGGTGCCGGGCGGCCCGCCCACCGTCAACCTCGCCGTCGCCGACGGCATGCGCCAGGTCGCCCGGCATCTGCTGGGCCTCGGCCACCGCCGCATCGCACACATCGCCGCCGACGTGGACACCTGGACCTTCCGGGTCCGTACGGAGGCCGTCGCGGCCGAGCTGGCCGCGGCGGAGGTGCCGGCCGCCCCGCGGCACGCCGCGGCGCTGAACGTGGCCGCCGCCAGGGACGCGGCGGTGCGCGCCCTGAGCGCGCCGGGGCCGCGCCCGACGGCGCTGCTGTGCGACGACGACATCCTGGCGGCGGGCGCCTGCAAGGGCGCCAGGGCACTGGGGCTGCGGGTGCCGGACGACGTGTCCGTGTCCGGCTTCGACGACCTGTCGCTGGCGACGGCGCTCGATCCCGAGCTCACGACGGTCCGCCTGCCGGCGGAGTCCATCGGCGAGCACGGCATGTCGGCCTTGCTTGCCCTTCTCGCGGGCCGCCCCGCTCCCCCGGTCGAGCTGCCCCTCACCCTCCTCCCCCGCGCCTCGACGGCGCCAGCCGTCGCCTGAGGGGGTGCCACTTGCGGTGGCGGCGCGACTTTCCCCCGGGTGGGGAGCTTGTCGCGCAGTTCCCCGCGCCCCTGAAAAACGCTCACCCTCAGGGGTGCGGGGAACCCGCGGGGCTACTCCTCCTCGTCGGAGGGGTCGTCCGTCGTGGTCGTGGCGGCGGACTCCGCTTCGAGGAGGCGGGTGAGCTGGCGCCCGAGGATGCGCTTGAACTTCCGCTGCTGCGGCCTCGTGCGGTCCAGGACCGCGACTTCGAGCTGCTCGGCCGTCAGCCGGCGGTCACTGCCGTTGGTGTCCCGGCCGAGTGACTCCACCGCCAGCGCGAGCGCTTCCGCCAGCGTCATGCCGTCGCGGTGCCGCTGGTCGAGGTAGCTGCCGATCTGGTCGGAGTTGCCGCCGACGGCGACCGCCCCGTGCTCGTCGACGATGGAGCCGTCGTGCGGCAGCCGGTAGATCTGGTCGTCCTCGGGCGCGGCACCCACTTCGGCGACGATCAGCTCGACCTCGTACGGCTTCTCGCCGACGCTGGAGAAGATCGTGCCGAGCGTCTGCGCGTAGACGTTGGCGAGCCCGCGGGCGGTCACGTCGTCCCGGTCGTAGGTGTATCCGCGCAGGTCGGCGTAGCGGACCCCGCCGATGCGCAGGTTCTCGAACTCGTTGTACTTGCCGACCGCCGCGAAGGCGATCCGGTCGTAGATCTCGCTGACCTTGTGCAGCGCGCGGGAGGGGTTCTCGGCGACGAAGACGATGCCGTCGGTGTACTGCAGCACGACGACGCTGCGGCCACGCGCGATGCCCTTGCGGGCGTATTCGGCGCGGTCCGCCATGGCCTGCTGGGGTGAGACATAAAAGGGCGTGGACACCGGCTAACCGTGCCTTTCTGCAGTCGGCGCTGGGACAGTGCGGAGGGGGGTCGGCTGACCTGGGGTCACAGCACCTGTGCCTGCGGCCCGTCGGGACGCTCGAGACGGGCGTCGATGACCTCCCGGGCGAGCGCGGCGACCTCGGCGTCGGGCAGCCGGCGGAAGCCCTCCTCGGTCATGACGGTGATCAGCGGGAAGACCCGCCGGGCGATGTCGGGGCCGCCGGTGGCGGAGTCCTCGTCGGCCGCGTCGTAGAGCGCCTGGATCACCGCGGTGGACAGCTGGCGCTCCGTCAGGTCCTGGCGGTAGAGCTTCTTGAGGGTGCCGCGGGCGTAGACAGAGCCCGAGCCGGTGGCGGCGAAGCCGGTCTCCTCGCTGCGGCCGCCGGTGACGTCGTAGGAGAAGATCCGGCCCTTCTCCCGGTCGGTGTCCCAGCCGGCGAAGACCGGGACGACGGCCAGGCCCTGCAGGGCCATGCTCAGGTTGCCCCTGATCATCGTGGAGAGCCGGTTGGCCTTGCCCTCCAGGGACAGGGTGGCGCCCTCGATCTTCTCGTAGTGCTCCAGCTCCAGCTGGAAGAGCCTGACCATCTCCACGGCCAGGCCCGCGGTGCCCGCGATGCCGACGGCCGAGTACTCGTCGGCCGGGAAGACCTTTTCCATGTCGCGCTGCGCGATGACGTTGCCCATCGTGGCGCGCCGGTCGCCGGCGAGGATCACCCCGCCGTCGAAGACCGCGGCCACGATCGTGGTGCCGTGCGGCAGCTCGACCGCCCCCTTGAGCGCCGGCAGTGTCCGGTTGCCCGGCAGCAGCTCGGGCGAGTGCGCGCCGAGGAAGTCCAGGAAAGACGACGAGCCGGGCGTCAGGAAGGCGGCCGGCAGACGCCCGGTGCTGCGAGAGTTGGCTTCCACGCGATTCCTTCCACACGATCTTGAGGTCGGTACGGACCCTACCCGCCGGTCCGGAAATCCATCCGCCCCGCGGACCGGTTACCGGCCGCGGGGCGGGGTGAGAGCGGCTACTGCCCGCCCTTCTGGACGAAGGACCGGACGAAGTCCTCGGCATTCTCCTCCAGGACGTCGTCGATCTCGTCGAGGACGGAGTCCACGTCGTCCGAGAGCTTCTCGTGGCGTTCCTTGAGGTCTTCGGCGGCCTGGGCGTCCTGCTGGACCTCCTCGGCCTCCTCCGTGGAACGCGTCGCCTTCTGCTGTCCGCCGTCGGTGTCCTTGGTTGCCATGTCCCTCACCCCGCTCGGTTGCGTGTCCTACAAGATCAGACCCTACAAGCAGGGTCCGTCCCCGGCTCTCGAATACGTCAACGTCCGAGTGCTACCCCGTTGATTCCCGGTTCTGGCCCGTTTCAGCCGCCGGAGAGGATGCGAACCAGGTCCTCGGCCGTGCGGCAGCGGTCCAGCAGCTCTTTCACGTGGTTGCGGGTGCCGCGCAGCGGCTCCAGGGTGGGCACCCGTTGCAGGGAGTCACGGCCGGGCAGGTCGAAGATGACCGAGTCCCAGGAGGCGGCGGCGACGTCGTCCGCGTACTGTTCGAGGCAGCGGCCGCGGAAGTACGCCCTGGTGTCCTCAGGGGGCTTGGTGGCGGCCCTGAGGGTCTCCTGCTCGTCCAGCAGCCGCTTGATGCGGCCGCGGGCCACCAGGCGGTTGTAGAGGCCCTTGTCGGGGCGCACGTCGGCGTACTGCAGGTCCACCAGCTGCAGCCGGGCCGCGTCCCAGCCCAGGTTGTCGCGGCGCCGGTAGCCCTCCAGGACCTCCAGCTTGGCGACCCAGTCCAGTTCGCCCGACAGGCTCATGGGGTCGGTCTCCAGCCGGTTGAGCACGTCCTCCCAGCGGGCCAGTACGTCCCTGGTCTGCGGGTCGGCGTCGGATCCGTACCGCTCCTCGGTGTACTTGCGGGCCAGCTCGTAGTACTCCATCTGGAGCTGGACGGCGGTGAGGGTGCGCCCGTTACGCAGTGTGACGAGCCGTTGCAGGCCGGGGTCGTGCGAGACGTCGTGCAGGGTGCGGACCGGCTGGTCCACCGCCAGGTCCACCTTGATGAAGCCGTCCTCGATCATCGACAGCACCAGGGCGGTGGTGCCGAGCTTGAGGTAGGTGGAGATCTCCGACAGGTTGGCGTCGCCGATGATCACATGCAGCCTGCGGTACTTCTCGGCGTCGGAGTGCGGTTCGTCGCGGGTGTTGATGATGGGGCGCTTGAGGGTGGTCTCCAGGCCGACCTCGACCTCGAAGTAGTCCGCCCGCTGACTGAGCTGGAAGCCGTGCTCGTGGCCGTCCTGGCCGATGCCGACCCTTCCTGCGCCGGTGACCACCTGGCGGGAGACGAAGAAGGGCGTGAGGTGCCTGACGATGTCGGAGAACGGCGTCTCGCGCTTCATCAGGTAGTTCTCGTGGGTGCCGTAGGAGGCGCCCTTGTTGTCGGTGTTGTTCTTGTACAGGTGGATGGGCTGGGCGCCCGGCAGCTGGGCGGCGCGCAGTGCGGCCTCGGCCATGATGCGCTCGCCCGCCTTGTCCCACAGCACCGCGTCCCGCGGGTTGGTGATCTCGGGGGACGAGTACTCGGGGTGGGCGTGGTCCACGTAGAGCCGGGCGCCGTTGGTGAGGATGACGTTGGCCAGGCCGATGTCCTCGTCGGTGAGCTGGGTGGAGTCCGCCGCGTCCCGTGCGAGATCGAAGCCGCGGGCGTCCCGCAGCGGGTTCTCCTCCTCGAAGTCCCAGCGGGCGCGGCGCGCTCGGTGCATCGCCGCCGCGTAAGCGTTGACGATCTGGGACGAGGTGAGCATGGCATTGGCGTTCGGGTGGCCGGGGACGGAGATCCCGTACTCCGTCTCGATGCCCATTACTCGCCGTACGGTCATGCGGCCCTCCTTGCCCGGCTCCGGCCCGTGCGGGCCGGAAAACACACCGGCTGCGGGTACCCGCTGTCGGGACCCGCAGCCGGAGGGTAGTGCTTACAGATACTGTCCGGTGTTCGCCACGGTGTCGATGGAGCGTCCCGTGTCGGCACCCTGCTTTCCGGTCACCAGGGTGCGGATGAACACGATCCGCTCGCCCTTCTTGCCGGAGATCCGCGCCCAGTCGTCGGGGTTGGTGGTGTTCGGCAGGTCCTCGTTCTCCTTGAACTCGTCGACGCAGGCCGCCAGCAGGTGGGACACGCGCATCCCGCGCTGGTCGTGGTCGAGGAAGGCCTTGATGGCCATCTTCTTGGCCCGGTCCACGATGTTCTGGATCATCGCTCCCGAGTTGAAGTCCTTGAAGTACAGGACCTCCTTGTCACCGTTGGCGTAGGTGACCTCGAGGAAGCGGTTCTCCTCGGTCTCGGAGTACATCCGCTCGACCACGGACTGGATCATGGCGTCCACGGTGGCCGCCTTCGACCCGCCGTGCTCTGCCAGGTCCTCGCCGTGCAGCGGCAGGCTGTCGACCAGGTACTTCGAGAAGATGTCCTTGGCCGCCTCGGCGTCGGGACGCTCGATCTTGATCTTCACGTCCAGCCGGCCGGGGCGCAGGATCGCCGGGTCGATCATGTCCTCGCGGTTGGAGGCGCCGATGACGATGACGTTCTCCAGGCCCTCGACACCGTCGATCTCGGCGAGCAGCTGCGGGACGATGGTGTTCTCCACGTCCGAGCTGACGCCGCTGCCGCGGGTGCGGAACAGCGACTCCATCTCGTCGAAGAAGACGATGACCGGGGTGCCCTCGCTGGCCTTCTCCCTGGCCCGCTGGAAGACCAGGCGGATCTGCCGCTCGGTCTCGCCGACGTACTTGTTCAGCAGCTCGGGGCCCTTGATGTTCAGGAAGTAGCTCTTGCCCTGCGGCTGGCCGGTGACCTCGGCGACCTTCTTGGCCAGCGAGTTGGCGACCGCCTTGGCGATGAGCGTCTTGCCGCATCCGGGCGGGCCGTAGAGCAGGACGCCCTTGGGCGGGCGCAGTTCGTACTCCTTGAACAGGTCGGCGTGCAGGTAGGGCAGTTCCACCGCGTCGCGGATCTGCTCGATCTGGTTGCCGAGGCCGCCGATCTGGCGGTAGTCGATGTCGGGGACCTCTTCGAGGACCAGCTCCTCGACCTCGCTCTTGGGCACGCGTTCGTAGACGTAGCCGGAGCGGGGTTCGAGCAGCAGGGCGTCGCCGGTGCGCAGGGTGCCGTCGAGCAGCGGTTCCGCGAGCCGGACCACCCGCTCCTCGTCGGTGTGCCCGATCACCAGGGCGCGCTCGCCGTCCTCCAGGATCTCCTTGAGCGTGACGATGTCGCCGACCCGCTCGAATTCCATCGCCTCGACCACGTTGAGCGCTTCGTTGAGCATCAGCTCCTGTCCGCGCCTGAGGTCGTCGAGGTCGACCGACGGGCTCACGTTCACCCGGAGCTTGCGCCCGCCGGTGAAGATGTCCGCCGTGCCGTCGTCGTTGGCCTGCAGGAAGACGCCGAAGCCCGCCGGTGGCTGCGCGAGCCGGTCGACCTCCTCCTTGAGGGCCACGATCTGGTCGCGGGCCTCGCGCAGGGTGCTCGCCAGCCGTTCGTTCTGCGCTGACACGCCGGACAGGTTGGTCTGCAGCTCGACGATCCGCTCTTCGAGAATCCTCGTGTGCCGCGGAGAGTCGGCGAGCTTGCGTCGCAGGACGGCGATCTCCTGCTCAAGAAAGGCGACCTGGCTCATGGGGTCTTCCGAACCACGAGCGGGTCGGCCGCCACGGTTGATGTCGTCGTCGTGGGCCGCCACGGTCCTCACCTCCTCCAAGGGGAGCTGGACGTTTCCAGACCCTACCTGGGCCGGTGGGGGTTGAAACCCCTAGATCACAAAGACGATCGCGGTGTGTCCGATCTTCACCCTTGCGTACGTCCCTCCGCCACTGAGATACCCACCCGGCATGCCCGGAAAGCCGCCGGTTGTATCGTCGATTCGGTCAACAGCCGGACAGGGCGGTTGCTTCCCGAACGACCAACGGCAGGGATGAGTTTCCGTGAGCAACGAGACGGCCGAAGCGCTTGAGGTCTGGATCGATCAGGACCTGTGCACGGGCGACGGGATCTGCGTGCAGTACGCGCCGGAGGTGTTCGAGCTGGACATCGACGGCCTCGCCTATGTGAAGGGTGAGGACGACGAGCTGCGGCAGACCCCTGGTGCCACGGTACTCGTCCCGGTGCCTTTGCTGCGGGATGTGGTGGATTCGGCCAAGGAGTGCCCGGGCGACTGCATCCATGTGCGGCGGGTCGCCGACCGCGTCGAGGTGTACGGCCCCGACGCGGAGTGACCGCGCCCGGCCGGCGGCCCGGCGGGGTCAGACGGTGTTGCCCGCCGGTCCCGGCAGGGCCACATAGCGGTCGCCGCGCCACTCCCATGAGTAGCTGCGGCTCAGGTCAGGGCAGCACTGCGGCACCTGGTCGGAGGAGAAGCCCAGCACGGTGGCCTTGAGGATGCGCCCCTCCAGCCGGAAGTTGCCGATCTGCCGGTTGTCCTCGGGTTTGACCAGTGTCACGGCGATCCGCGGCGGGCCGCCCGGGGCCTTGGGCGCGGACAGCACGTAGACGCCGCTGGGCGGGGTGCCGGTCTCGGTGTGGCAGCGCACCACGACGGCCGTCTCGGGGCGGCCGTCGCCGTCGAGGTCGCCGGAGACCTTGCTGATCACGTCGGTCGGCATGCCGTCCGCGCACTTCAGCGGGTAGCTGGCCGCGTCCGGGTCGGGGGGCGCGACGGGGGCCGCGGGGGCGCCGCCGGCCGCGGCAGAGGGACTGCCGGCGGCTGCGGGCTTGCCGGGCGAGGCGTCGGCGGGCTGGACCAGCGCCACCGCGGCGACGACGGCGCCGAGGGCCGCGGCCGTACTGATCCAGTGGACACCGCGGGTGCGGGTGTGCGGGAGGCCCTGGCCTGCGGACTGCTGCACTCGCCTGGCTCCTGGGGTCGGTCGGCGGGGTGTGGCCAGCATGGTGCCATACGTCACACCGGCCGGGAACACGGGGGGCGGATACGCGCGGCTACCGCGGCTGCCGCCCGCGGGCGGTGCGGCGGCGGGCGCGGGCCGCGACGAAGCCGCCGCCGCTTTGTCGGGAACGGACAAAACGGCGGCGGCATGGTGAAGTTGGCCGAAACCACCCGGTCGTCCGGGGGTCCGGTGCTGCGGGACGGAGGGCTAGGCCGTGGCACCGCCTGAGGCGCTGCCGGGCCCGGTGTAGTCCTCGCCGTAGGCGCCCTTGGCGGGCCGGCGGCGGCGCAGCGGCGGCTCGACGCCGTCGGCGAGCCGGCGGGCGGTGAGCAGGAAGCCGGTGTGGCCGATCATCCGGTGGTCGGGGCGGACGGCGAGGCCCTCGACGTGCCAGGTACGGACCATGGTCTCCCAGGCGGCCGGCTCGTTGAAGCTGCCGTGCTCCCTGATCGCCTCGACGGTACGCGCCAGCTGCGTCGTGGTGGCCACGTACGCGCACAGGATGCCGCCGGGCACCAGAGCCTTGGCGACCGGCTCCAGGCACTCCCAGGGGGCGAGCATGTCGAGGATGACGCGGTCCACGTCGGTGTCCGACAGGTGGTCCTGGAGGTCGCCGACGGTGAGCTGCCAGGCCGGGTGGGGGCCGCCGAAGTAGCGCTCCACGTTCTGGGTGGCGATCTCGGCGAAGTCCGCGCGGCGCTCGTAGCTGTGCAGCATGCCGTGGTCGCCGATGGCCCGCAGCAGGAAGCTGCTCAGCGACCCGGAGCCGACGCCGGCCTCGACCACCCTGGCGCCGGCGAAGATGTCGGCCATCGCGAGGATCTGCCCCGCGTCCTTGGGGTAGACCACGGCGGCGCCGCGGGGCATGGACAGGACGTAGTCGGGGAGCAGCGGGCGCAGCGCGAGGTAGGCGACGTTTCCCGTGGTACGGACCACGCTGCCCTCGGGAGCACCGATCAGCTCGTCGTGCGGGAAGGCACCCTTGTGGGTGTGGAACTGCTTCCCGGCTTCGAGCGTGAAGGTGTAGTGGCGTCCCTTGGGGTCGGTGAGCTGGACCTGGTCCCCGACTCTGAATGGCCCGCGTCGGCGGGCGGCACCGGTCGGTTCGGACATGGGATCACCTTATCGGGCTTTTCCCGCTGCCCGGTTCGCACCCCGGGCGCTCAGGACGGCCGCGACATCGCCGCCAGGAAGGCCTTCTCGACGTCGGTGGTGGACAGCACCCCGAAGATCTCCCCGGTCGGCTCGACCACCAGGTACTCGGTGGACGGGGTGGCCCGCAGGGTGTCCAGGAGGGCTTCGCCTGCGAGTTCCGCGGAGACCCGCATGCCGGGGGTGAGGTCCTGGGCCAGGCCGCTGACCGCGACCCAGGGGCGGCGGTGCTCGGGGACGGTGACGATCGCCGACTCGCGCACCAGGGCCGTGGGGGCGCCGCGGCCGTCGACGACGACCAGCGCCCTGGCGCCGGCCTCGTGGGCGCGGCGCAGCGCCTCGGACAGGGGGGTGTCGGAGGCCACCGGCACGGCCCTGCGGGTCAAGGTGCGGGCCTGCAGGTCGGGCAGCCGCTCGCGCAGCCTGGCCATCCGCAGGCTGTTGCCCGCGCCGGTCCAGATGATGGCGGCCAGGATCGCGGCGAGCAGCGCGTCGGTGAGCGAGTCGAAGCCGCTGCCGCCGTCGCCGCCGCTTCGGGCGTAGGAGAGCATCGGCAGTCCGACGAGCACCGCGAGTGCGAGGCCGCGGCCGACCCAGGCCGCGGCCACCGTGCCGGTCATCGCCTTGCCGCTGATCTTCCAGACCACGGCCCGCAGCATCCGGCCGCCGTCCAGCGGCAGCCCGGGCAGGAAGTTGAAGATCGCAACGATCAGGTTGCTGATCATCAGCCCGGCGAGCAGTACCCCCGGCACCGTCCCGGACTCCACGAGCTGCATCCCGCCGAAGAAGACCCCGGCGAGCACCAGTGACAGCAGCGGCCCGACGAAGGCCAGCACGAATTCCCTGCCCGGTGTGTCGGACTCCTTCTCGATCTCCGAGACGCCGCCGAAGAACTGCAGCTGGATGCGCCGCACGGGCAGCTTGAACCGCAGGGCCGCCACCGTGTGCGCCAGCTCGTGCACCAGCACGGAGCCGTAGAAGGCCACCGCGAAGAACAGCGACACCAGGTAGCGGACCCCGCCCAGCTCCGGCAGGACGGTGTCGAGCTGGTCGCCGAAGACCCAGGTGATCAGGGCCGCGACCAGGAACCAGCTGGGCGCCACGTAGATGGGCACACCGAAGAAGCGGCCCATCAGGATGCCGCCGCCGGGCTCCCGCGCGGAAGTGCCGGGGTCGCCGTTCTGGCCAGGGGCGTCGCTCTTCCGGGACGGCGGCCGACCGCTCTCGCTCACTGCTTCCCCTCGTTCGGATACGGACCTCGCACCGTTCGTGCGGATCGAGGCCTTGATGCCATGCTATTGCGCCGTTACGCCCGGCGGGCACCGGCTTGTCAGTGCCAGGCCGTAGGGTCGTGCCCCATGGGGACCAGCATCGAGAGCATTCCGCCGCGGCCGCCGTCGTCGCTGTCGCCGTCGCGGGCCGCCGACTTCATGCGCTGCCCGCTGCTGTACCGGCTGCGGGTGATCGACCGGCTGCCGGAGAAGCCGAGCCTGGCGGCGACACGCGGCACGGTGGTCCATGCGGTGCTCGAGCGGCTCTTCGACGCGCCGGCGGCCGAGCGGACCGCCTCGCGGGCCAGGGACCTGGTGCCGGGTGAGTGGCAGCGGCTGCTGGCCGCGCGGCCCGAGCTGTCGGTGCTCTTCGACGCGGCGGACCCGGGGGCGCTCGCGGGCTGGCTGGACAGTGCCCGCGCCCTGGTGGACCGCTGGTTCACCCTGGAGGACCCGACGCGGCTGGAGCCGGCCGAGCGCGAGCTGTACGTGGAGACGGTGCTGGAGTCCGGGCTGACGCTGCGCGGCTACGTCGACCGGCTGGACGTCGCGCCGGCGACCGGCGACCTGCGGGTGGTGGACTACAAGACCGGCAAGGCCCCGCGCCCGGAGTATGCGGACGAGCCGATGTTCCAGATGTCCTTCTACGCCCTGGTGCTGTGGCGGCTGCGCGGTGTGGTGCCGCGCAGGCTGCAACTGGTGTATCTGGGCAGCGGGGACGTGCTGACGTACGACCCGTCGGAGGCGGACCTGCTGCGCACCGAGCGCAAGCTGCTGGCGCTGTGGGAGGCGATCAGGGCGGCGACGGAGTCCGGTGACTGGCGGCCGCGCCGCACCCCGCTGTGCGGCTGGTGCGACCACCAGGCGGTCTGTCCCGAATTCGGGGGGACTCCCCCGCCGTATCCGCTGGCGGCAATAGCCGGTGGGCCGCCCCTGGTGGGCGAGAATAGCCGCGTCTAGCGAAGACGGAGGAGTACCCGTGGCGATCCGCGTCCTGCTGGTGGACGATCAGCCCCTGCTGCGTACCGGTTTCCGGATGATCCTGGAGGCCGAGCCCGACCTGATGGTGGTCGGTGAGGCCGGGGACGGCCAGCAGGCGCTGGACCAGGTGCGGGCGCTGCAGCCCGACGTGGTGCTGATGGACATCCGGATGCCGCGGATGGACGGTGTGGAGGCCACCCGGCAGATCACAGGACCCGACCGCTCGGGGCCGGCCAAGGTGCTGGTGCTGACCACCTTCGACCTCGACGAGTACGTGATCGAGGCGCTGCGGGCCGGTGCGAGCGGCTTCCTGCTCAAGGACGCCCCTGCGGCGGAGCTGGTGCAGGCGATCAGGGTGGTGGCGGCCGGCGAGGCGATGCTCGCGCCGAGCATCACCCGGCGGCTGCTGGACAAGTACGCGGGCCGGCTGCCGTCGGGTGACGAGTCGGTGCCGCAGCCGCTGCACACCCTGACCGAGCGGGAGGTCGAGGTGCTGCGGCTGGTGGCCCGCGGTCTGTCGAACGCGGAGATCGCCGCCGAGCTGTTCGTCTCGGAGACCACCGTCAAGACCCATGTGGGGCACGTGCTGACCAAGCTGGGCCTGCGCGACCGGGTGCAGGCGGCGGTGTACGCGTACGAGAGCGGCCTGGTGCGCCCCGGCGCGAGCTGACTCCCCCGCTGCGACAGCGACGCCGCTGCCCGCCGGACACACATCCGGCGGGCAGCGGCGTCGCGTGGCGGCGGCGGTGTCAGCTCTTGCCGCGGCCCAGCTCCCAGAACTGGGTGGTGGTGGAGGAGTTCAGCGCCCACTCCACACCGGTGATGTCACTGCGGGCGGCGATGTACTGCTTGCCCTGCCACAGCGGCAGCATCGGCACGTCCGCGGCGATCAGGTTCTGCGCCTTGGTGAAGTCCGCAGTGGTCGCACCGCGCTCGGCCTGCCGCCGGGTGGCCGGCAGCAGGGTGTTCTCGATGGTCTTGTTGTTGTAGGCCAGGTTGAGGAAGTTGTCCTTGTCGAAGAAGGGCGCGATGTAGTTGTCCGGGTCCGGGAAGTCCGGCAGCCAGCTGATGGCGAAGACGTCGTACTCGCGCTGGGAGGCCTTCTTCAGGAAGGTGTTCCACTGCTCGTCCTTGGTCGCGACGTCGAACAGCCCGCTCGCGTTGAGCTGGGCGGCGATCGCCTCGGCCTCGGCCTTGTTCATGGTGCCGCCGGTGTCGCGGCGGTAGTTGATGGTCACCGAGACCTTGTCGGTGATGCCGGCGTTGCGCAGGTCGGCCTTGGCCAGCGGGACCGAGGGGTCCTTGTAGGTGTTGTAGAAGGAGTTGGTGTGGGTGGTGATGCCCTGCGGGATCACCGAGTACAGCGGGTCCGCGGTGCGCTTGTAGACGTCGCGGGTGATCGCCTGCCGGTCGATGAGCTGGGCCATCGCCTTGCGCACGGCGACGTTCTTCAGCGAGGGCGCCTCGGTGTTCAGGAACAGGTAGCGGGCCTCGCCGCCGGGCGACTCGGTGAGCTTGACCTCGGGGTCGTTGCTGCTGAGCAGGGTGCCGATCTGGTCCGGGCTGAGGGTGCGGGCCATGACGTCGATCTGGCCGGAGCGCAGCGCGGACTCCATCTTGTGCGAGTCGGCGAACAGCTTCAGCTCGATGGCACCGTTGTTGACCTTCAGGGTGCCGCCGTAGTTGGTGTTCTTGCTGAACTCGCCCTGCTTGGCCTGGACGAAGGAGTCCATGGTGTACGGGCCGGAGCCGATCAGGTGGAAGCCGTTGTAGGGCTTGTCCGGCGAGTAGACCTTCTTGTCCACGATCGCCGCGGCCGGGGTGGCGAGCTTGGCGGGGAAGGTCGCGTCGGGCGCCTTGAGGTGGAAGACGACGGTCTTGTCGTCGGGGGCGTCCACCGACTTCACACCGGATATCAGCGAGGCGGGACCGGTCGGCCAGTTGATCTTCTGCATCCGGTCGACCGAGAACTTCACGTCCTGCGCGGTCAGCGGGTCGCCGTTGGAGAACTTCTGGTTCTCCCGCATCGTGCACTGGTACGTCAGCACGCTGACGTCGGTGTAGTGACAGTCCTTGGCCGCGTCCGGCGTCGGGGTGGTGCTGCCGCGCTGGTAGGTCAGCAGCATCTGGAAGGTGTTGTAGAAGATGTTCCAGGTGGCGCTGTCGTACGAGGTGGCGGGATCGAGCGGCGCCGGGTTGTCCTTGGTCAGCTCGATGCTGTCGGTGGTGCCGACGACGATGGCCTTGCCGCCACCGCTCCCCCCGCCGGAACCGCCGCACCCGGTGAGCAGAGGTGTCATCACGCCCAGCAGGGCGGGCAGCACCAGAAGCTTGCGGTTCATCGTCGTCGTTCTCCTCTTGTTCCTGCTCATGTACCGGTGGTGCTCCCGACGGGCTCGCGCAGATGGCAGGCCACCTGTACGCCGGTGGCCGGGATCAGGCTCAGGCGCGGGTCCCGCGGTGGCGCGAACTCCACCACGGCCCGGCCGTTTTCGGCGTGCATCGTCACCACGCCGTGCCAGAACGGTTCACGCGGTTCGGCCTCCGAGGCTTCCTCGCGCAGGTGCCGGAGGTATTCCAACACATCTTCGGGCGTGTGGCCTCGGCCGGGTGCGATTGCGACACTGCTCTGCCCGTCGGCTGCCAGCGACTCGACGTCCGCGAAGAGCGATTTCTCCCGGGACGCGGCTTCGGGGGCCAGTTCCAGCCAGCGGTTCTCCAGCAGGGTGCGCAGGTCGCGGGCCTCCCAGCCGCAGGCGGCGACGGCCACCGGGCAGCGCGGGTGGAAGGCGCAGCCCATCGGCGGCCGGGCCGCGTCGGGGATCTCGCCGCGCGGCAGTTCGCGGGGCAGTGCGCGCTCCGGGTCGGGCTCGGGGATCGCCGCGAGCAGCGCCTCGGTGTAGGGGTGCTGCGGGTCGGCGAACACCTGCTCGGTGGGGCCGTACTCCACGATCCGGCCCAGGTACATGATGGCGATGGTGTCGCAGAAGAACTTCGCGCTGGCCAGGTCGTGCGTGACGTAGACGTAGGTCAGGTCCAGGTCGCGCTTGAGGTCCAGCATCAGCTGCAGGATCTTGGCGCGCACGCTCATGTCCAGCATGGAGATCGGCTCGTCGGCGACCAGCAGCTCCGGCTCGGCGATGATCGCCCGGGCCAGGACGGCGCGCTGCTTCTGCCCGCCGGACAGGTCGCCGGGGAACTTGCCGAGGTAGCGCTCGGGCGGGGTCAGGCCGACCCGCTCCAGCGCGTCGACGACCCTGGCCTCGTACTCCCGGTCGTCGGCGACCAGGTTGTGGATGCGCAAGGGGTGGCCGACGGCGGTGCGGATGTCCATGGCCGGGTTGAGCGAGGCGTGCGGGTCCTGGAAGACCATCTGCAGCCGGCGCCGCAGCGGGCGCAGGCCGCGCTCGCCCAGCGCGGTGATGTCCTGGCCGCGGTAGCTGACGCTGCCCGCGGTGGCCTTGGTCAGGCCGATCAGGGTGCGGCCCAGCGTGGTCTTGCCCGAGCCGGACTCGCCGACCAGGCCGAGGACCTCGCCCTTGCGCAGGGTCAGGTCGATGCCGTCGACGGCGCGGACCGCGCCGGCCGGGCCGCCGGAGAAGCGGCTGAACAGGCCGCCGCGCAGCCCGAAGTGCACTTCGAGGCCGGTGGCCTCCACCAGCGGCTCGCCGACCTGGGCGGCGGCTCCCTCGCCGGAGGGTTCGATGTCAGGCTTCGTCAGCAACGCTGATCTCCTCTACAGCGGCGAGCGGTTCGCGCCCGCCCGGTCCCAGCTCGTCCACCAGCGAGGGCTCGGCCTCGATCGCCTGCTGCCAGCAGGCGCTGACCACCCCGGTCGGCAGGACCACCTCGGGCGGCTCCACCGTGGCGCAGCCGCGCATCGCGACCGGGCAGCGGGGGTGGAAACGGCATCCCTGCGGGGGTTCCACCAGGTCCGGCGGGCTGCCGGGGATGTAGTGCAGCCCGGTGGTGGACAGCGAGATGGTGGAGCGCAGCAGCTCCCGGGTGTACGGGTGCTGCGGGTTGGCGAAGACCTCGCGGGCGTCGCCCTGTTCGACGATGTGGCCGGCGTACATCACGGCGACCCGGTCGCACGCCTCGGCGACGATACCGAGGTTGTGGGTGATGAGCACCAGTGAGGTGTCGAAGTTCTTCCGCAGGTCGGCGAGGATCTTGATGATCTGCGCCTCGACCAGTACGTCGAGTGCCGTGGTGGGCTCGTCGGCGACGATGAAGGCCGGCCGCAGCACCAGGGCGAGCGCGATCATGATGCGCTGCCGCATGCCGCCGGAGAACTCGTGCGGGTAGCTGCGGTAGCGGCTCTCGGGGATGCCCATGCCGCGCAGGGACTCCAGCGCACGGGTCCTGATCTCCTGCTTGGACAGGCCCTTCTCGTGGGAGCGCAGCGCCTCCTCGAAGTGCTGCGATATCCGCATGAGCGGGTTGAGCCGGGTCATCGGCTCCTGGAAGATCAGCCCGAGTTCCGGGCCGCGCAGCCGCTGGATCTCCTTGGCGGGCAGTCCGACGAGGTTGCGTCCCGCGCCGCCGGTGCTGCGCAGCACGACCTCTCCGTCGACGGCGGCCGCGGCCGGGGTCAGGCCGAGGACACCGCGGCCGAGGGTGGACTTGCCGCAGCCGGACTCGCCGACCAGGCCGAGGGTCTCGCCGGGCCGTACGTCGAAGGTGACGCCGTCCACGGCTCGTACCGGGCCGCGGTCGGTGCCGTACCAGACACGCAGGTCGCGGACGGACAGGACGGGTTCGGTCACTTGACGGCCTCACCTTCGGGAACGTCGGGCTGTGCGGGGGCCGTGACGGTACGGCGCGCGGTGTGGGCGGGCAGCAGCACCTTGCGGATGCGGCGGCGCCGCATGGTCGGGTTGAGCACGTCGTTGAGGCCTTCGCCGAGCAGCGTGAAGCCGAGGATGGCGATCACCATGGCCAGGCCCGGGTAGAGGCAGGTCCACCACATGCCGGCGTTGACGTCGTCGATGGCGCGGTCGAGGTCGTAGCCCCATTCGGCGGCCTCGGTGGGCTGGATGCCCAGGCCCAGGAAGCCCAGGCCGGCCAGCGTGCCGATGGCGTCGGCGGCGTTCATGGTGGTGATGACCGGCACCGACTGGATGACGTTGCCGAACAGGTACTTGCGGATCACCACCGAGGGCTTGGCGCCCATCGCCCTGGCGGCCTCCACGAAGGTGGCCTCCCTGGCGGACAGCGCGGAGGCGCGGACGACCCGGAAGTACTGCGGGATGTAGACCACGGTGATCGACAGGGCCGCGGTGACGACGCCGCCGCCGGAGATCCCGGAGAAGACGAAACCGGCCACGATCGCGAGCAGCAGGTAGGGGAAGGCGAAGAGCGCGTCCATCACCAGCACCAGGATGCGGTCGAGCCAGCCGCCGAAGTAGCCGGCGAGCAGGCCGAGCAGCACTCCGAGGATCAGCGAGAAGATCACCGCGAGCACCATCACCTCAAGGGCGGTGCGGGCGCCGTAGATGGTGCGGGAGAGCACGTCCAGGCTCTGCACGGTGGTGCCGAACCAGTGGTCGCCGTCGGGCGATCCCTGCTTGGGGAAGTTGTGGCCGTGGGCCTTGTAGGTGTCGAAGCTGTAGGGCGCGATCAGCGGCGCGAACAGCGCGGTGATCACGAACAGTGCGGAGATGACCGCGCCGGTCCACAGCATGAACTTCGGTACGCCGTGGGCCTCGCGGATCGCCGAGACGATGCGGCGCAGGCCGCCGAAGCGGGAGGCGGAAGCCGACACGGTGGGCTCGATCGGCCCGGTGGGGAGAGTCGTCGTGGCCATCAGTAGCGCACCCTCGGGTCGATCAGCGCGTTGACGAAGTCGATCAGCAGGCTGATCACGACGACGACCAGGGCGAAGACGGTGACGATGCCCTGGACCGCGACGTAGTCGCGCTGGTTGATGTAGTCGATCAGCTGGCGGCCGATACCGGGCCAGTTGAAGATCTTCTCGGTCAGCACCGCACCGCCGAGCAGCATGGCGACCTGCAGGCCGAGCACCGTGACGACCGGCACCAGGGCGTTGCGGAAGCCGTGCCGGGCGACGACGTGGCGCTCGCGCACCCCGCGGGCGCGGGCGGCCTCGATGTAGTCGCCCTGCAGCGACTGGATGAGGTTGATCCTGATCATCCGGATGAAGACGCCGACGATGAGCAGGCCGAGCGCGATCGACGGCAGCAGCAGGTGCTGGGCGATGTCGCCGACGGCGTCCCAGTCGCCGTCCAGTGCCGCGTCCAGGATCAGGATGTGCGTCTGGGTGGGCACGTTCAGCTGGATCAGCGGTGAGGCCTGCCCTGACGTCGAGCCGAAGGCGAGCATGAGCAGCGGTGCGGTGACGAACACCGGGGCCGCGTAGCTGACGGTGCTCGCCAGCCGGGCGACCACGTCGACCGGGCGGTCGCGGTAGCGGCCGGCCAGCAGGCCGACGGGTATGCCGATGACCGTGGCGAAGACCAGCGCACCGGCGGTCAGCGTCAGGGTGGCGCCGCCGTTCTCGATGATGATGTCGCGCACGCTGCGGCGGTCGGAGAAGGTGGTGCCGAAGTTCAGGGTGACCACCGATTTCAGGTAGTCCCAGAACTGCTGGTACAGCGGGGCGTCGAAGCCCGCCGCCTTGCGTCTCGCGGCGAGTTCCGCCGCGTTCAGCTTGCCGCCCTGCGACGCCGAGATCGGATCTCCCGGTGCCACCCGCATCATGACGAAGACCAGGATCAGCAGGATCAGGACCATGGGCACGGCGAGCGCGATCCGGGTGAGGATGTAGCGCCGCAGCGAGCCCGACTGCTTGCTCGTGTTGCTCATGCGGTGACTTTCCGGTGGCAGTCCGGTCTGGCCCGGACCGAGGACGGCGGGGTGCGGGGCGGGGGGGCCGCGTGCCGGGGCCGGCCCGCGGGGGATCACTCCCCCGCGGGCCGGCCGTCGGTCACTTGGTGCCGAGTTCGTAGAACCGGAACATCGTCGGGTCGAGGGCCTTGTCGGCGCCCGTGACCCCGTCGCGGACCACGACGGTCTGCTTGCCCTGCCACAGCGGGATGATCGGGACGTCCTCCGCCACGATCTTCTGGATCTCCGCGAAGGCCTGGTCGCGCACGGTCTTGTCGGTCGTGCCCTGCTCCTTGCTGAGCAGCGACAGGATCTGCGGGTTGACGTAGCCGGTGCCCAGGAAGGGCTCCTTGGTCAGGAACGGTGCGACGTCGTTGTCGGGGTCCGGCAGGTCGGGGAACCAGCCGATCATGTACGACGCGTACGTGTCGGACTTCTCGTCCTTCTGGTACTGCTGCCACTCGGTCGAGCTGAGCGTCACCTTGAACAGGCCGGTGGCCTCCAGCTGCCGCTTGATCGTGGTGGCCTCGTCCGCGGACTCGGCACCGTAGTGGCTGGGGGTCCAGGCGTAGGCGAGCTGCACCGGGGTGGTGATGCCGGCCGCGGTCAGCAGCGCCTTGGCCTTGGCGGTGTCCGGGGCGCCGTACTTGTCCTTGAAGGCCTCGGTGTGGCCCTCGATGCCGTTGCCGACCATCGAGTACAGCGGCGCCACGGTGTCGTCGTAGGCCTCCTTGGCGATGCCGGCCCGGTCGATGACCTGGGCGACGGCCTGCCGCACGGCCTTCTGGTCGGACGGCTTCACCTTGGCGTCGAAGACCATGTAGCGCTTCTGGGTGCCGGTGCCGTCGAGGACCTGGATGCCGGAGGTCTTCTTCAGGTCCTGGATGTCGGTGGGCGACAGGCTGCGGAAGGCGGCGGTCACCGTACCGTCCTTGACGGCCTGCTTGAGCGCGGACGGCTCGGAGAAGTACTGCAGCACGACCTGGCTGTTGTTCAGCTTGGCGGTGCCCTTGTACTTCGGGTTGGCCTTCAGCGAGGCCTGCTGCTTGGCCGTGTACTTGTCCAGCGTGTACGGGCCGGAGCCGATGATGCCCGAGCCGTCGAGCAGCTTGTCGGCCGGGAAGACCTTCTCGTCGACGATGGCGCCGGCGTCGGTGGCGAGTACCGAGGGGAAGGTCGAGTCGGGGTTCTTGATGTGGAAGACGACCGTGCCGGTGCCCGAGGTGGTGGTGTTGTCGAGGTTGGCCAGCAGGCTCGACGGGCCGTTCGGGGCGGCGATCTTGAGCATCCGGTCGAAGGTGAACTTCACCGACGCCGCGGTCAGCGGGTCGCCGTTGGAGAAGGTCAGACCGGGCTGCAGCTCGCAGGTGTAGGTCTTGGGGTCGGTGAAGGTGCAGCTCTTGGCCGCGTCCGGGGTCGGCGTGACGGCGCCGGTCTCGAAGTGCATCACCTTCTGGTAGACGCTGTCGACGATCTCCCAGGAGCCGTAGTCGTAAGCGCCCGCGGGGTCCAGCGAGGACACCGAGTCGGTGGTCCCCACGATCACGGCGCCGCCCTTGGCCCCGCCACCGCCGTTGTCGCCACTGCCTGACGAATTATCCTTTTTGCCACCGCACGCGGAGGCGCCGATGGCCAGGAAGGCCACGGCGGCTGCGGCGACGACACGCTTGTTTCGTGACATCCAGTGAATCCCCTTGCTCACATGCCGGTCGGTTGAGTCGGCATCGACCGTCGAGGACATTAGCGGGACGGCCGGGGGCCACTGGGACACGGAGTGATTGAGGGGACATTACATACCGGTAACAGGACGTTCACCTCCGATATGCGGACGTGTGGGCTATCGACCCTCGGCACGTCAAAACGGACACTTCGCCCGGGTAAAGATGCAGTAAGTGAAATCTCATCCAGTCGGAGCACCCGCTGTCGATGGGCCGTCGTGTGACAATCATCACACCCACCGGATTCCACTTGGTGAGATTTTATTCAGAGATCACCCTCAGTGAAGATCCACGTTCACAGAGCGGCCGACCAGGGACCGGAGAAAAGGGACATTCACCTGGTCGAGAGATGTCACGACGGTACGCCCCGGCGCCGCCTCGATCGGCACCACCGACGGCACCGCGACCACCTGGCAGCCCGCCGCCTCCGCGGACGCGACCCCGGTGAGGGTGTCCTCGACCACCACACAGGCCGCCGGGTCCGCCCCGAGCCGGGCCGCGGCGGCCAGATACGGGTCCGGGTGCGGCTTGGTGCGGGCGATCTCGTCGCCCGCGAGGGTGAAGGCGAAGTTCTCCGCGCCGAGGGTGCGCAGCATCGCGTCGATCGTGCGCCGGTGCGAGGCGGAGACCAGCGCGGTGGGCACCCCGTGCGCCGCCAGCTCGGTCAGCAGCCGCCGGGCGCCGGGCATCAGCGGGGCGCCGCGCTCGATCAGCTCCTCGAAGCGGGTGTCGATCGCCACCATCAGCTCCGCCAGCGTCGCCGTCGTGCCGGTCACCTCCATCAGGTGCCCGACGCTGCGGGCCATCGGCCCGCCCACTACGACCGCCTTGTGCACCTCGTCCAGCACATGGCCGAGGTCGGCGAAGACCCCGGTCTCCGCCGCCCACCAGATGCCCTCGGTGTCCACCAGGGTGCCGTCCATGTCCAGCAGTACCGCGTGCAGGCCGCCGCCTGCCGCCGGACGGGTGTCGACGACGGGGATGCTGCTGGTCATAGGCTCACTCCTCGGCCGGGCTGCTGACCGGGCGCCGCAGTACTGCCGACGTGCCCCTTTCCGGGGGACACAAAGGCCGGTCGCCGCTTCCCTGGTACGGGAAGGCGACCGGCCCCTGCCGGACCGTCCAGTCTACGTCGGCCCCCTGCGGCACGCCTGACGGGCGTACGACGGCCCGGCGACGGCCCGGTGAATCAGCGGGCGTTGAAGTACTTCGCCTCCGGGTGGTGGATGACGATCGCGTCGGTGGACTGCTCCGGGTGCAGCTGGAACTCCTCCGAGAGCTTCACGCCGATCCGCTCCGGCTCCAGCAGCGCCGCGATCTTGGAACGGTCCTCCAGGTCGGGGCAGGCCCCGTAGCCCAGCGAGAAGCGCGCACCGCGGTACTTCAGCGCGAACATGTCCTCGACGTCGCCCGGGTCCTCGCCCGCGAAGCCCAGCTCGGCGCGCACCCGCGCGTGCCAGTACTCGGCCAGCGCCTCGGCGAGCTGCACCGACAGGCCGTGCAGCTCCAGGTAGTCGCGGTAGGAGTCGGCGGCGAACAGCTCGGCCGCCGCGTCCGAGATGCGGCTGCCGACGGTGACCACCTGGAAGCCCACCACGTCGGTCTCGCCGGAGTCCTCGGGCCGGAAGAAGTCCGCCAGGCACAGCCGCCGGCCCTTGCGCTGCCGGGGGAAGGTGAAGCGGGTGCGCTCGGTGCCGTCCTCGTGCAGCACGATCAGGTCGTCGCCCTTGGACACGCACGGGAAGTAGCCGTAGGTGACCGCGGCCTCCAGCAGGCTCTCGGACTGCAGCCGGGTCAGCAGCCCGCGCAGCCGCGGCCGGCCCTCGGACTCCACCAGCTCCTCGTAGCTGGGACCGCTGCTGCGGGCCTGCTTGAGCCCCCACTGCCCCTTGAACAGGGCGCCCTCGTCCAGCCAGGAGGCGTAGTCGGCGAGCTGGATGCCCTTGACGACCCGGCTGCCCCAGAACGGCGGGGCAGGCACCGGGTTGTCGGTGGCCACGTCCGACCTGATCTGGCCGAGGTTGACCTCCTCCGCCTCGGGCTCCGGCTGCGCGCGCTTGGCGACCCTGCGCTGCTTCAGCTCCGGCAGGGCGGCGCCCGCCACCCCGCGCTTGACGCCGATCAGCGCGTCCATCAGCCGCAGGCCCTCGAAGGCGTCGCGGGCGTAGCGGACCTCGCCCTCGTAGATCTCGTGCAGGTCCTGCTCGACGTAGGCGCGGGTCAGGGCGGCGCCGCCGAGGATCACCGGGAAGTCGGCGGACAGGCCGCGCTGGTTCAGCTCCTCCAGGTTCTCCTTCATGATCACCGTGGACTTCACCAGCAGCCCCGACATGCCGATGACGTCGGCCCTGTGCTCCTGCGCGGCCTCCAGGATCGCCGACACCGGCTGCTTGATGCCGAGGTTGACCACCGTGTAGCCGTTGTTGGACAGGATGATGTCGACCAGGTTCTTGCCGATGTCGTGGACGTCGCCGCGGACGGTGGCCAGCACGATGGTGCCCTTGCCCTCGTCGTCGGACTTCTCCATGTGCGGTTCGAGGTAGGCCACCGCGATCTTCATGACCTCGGCGGACTGCAGCACGAACGGCAGCTGCATCTGACCGGAGCCGAACAGCTCGCCGACCACCTTCATGCCGGCCAGCAGGGTGTCGTTGACGATGTCCAGGGCCGGGCGCTCGGCCAGCGCCTCGTCCAGGTCCGCCTCCAGGCCGTTCTTCTCGCCGTCGATGATCCGCCGCTGCAGCCGCTCCTCCAGCGGCAGCGCGAGCAGCTCCTCGGCGCGGCCGGCCTTCAGCGACTTGTTGTCGACGCCCTCGAACAGCTCCATCAGGCGCTGCAGCGGGTCGTAGCCCTCCGAGCGCCGGTCGTAGACCAGGTCGAGCGCGGTCTTGACCTGCTCCTCGTCCAGCCGGGCGATCGGCAGGATCTTGCTGGCGTGCACGATCGCCGAGTCCAGGCCGGCCTTGACGCACTCGTCGAGGAAGACCGAGTTCAGGACCACGCGCGCGGCCGGGTTGAGGCCGAAGGAGATGTTGGACAGGCCCAGCGTGGTCTGCACGTCGGGGTGGCGGCGCTTGAGCTCGCGGATCGCCTCGATGGTGGCCACACCGTCGCCCCTGGACTCCTCCTGGCCGGTGCAGATGGTGAAGGTCAGGCAGTCGATGAGGATGTCCGACTCGTGGATGCCGTGGTTGCCGGTCAGGTCCTCGATCAGTCGCTCGGCGATGGCGACCTTCTTCTCGGCGGTACGGGCCTGGCCCTCCTCGTCGATGGTCAGCGCGATCAGCGCGGCGCCGTGCTCGCGGGCCAGCGCGGTGACCCGGGCGAAGCGGGACTCGGGGCCGTCGCCGTCCTCGTAGTTGACCGAGTTGAGCACCGCGCGGCCGCCGAGCTTCTCCAGCCCTGCCTGCAGGACCGGGACCTCGGTGGAGTCCAGCACGATCGGCAGCGTGGAGGCGGTCGCGAAGCGCCCGGCGATCTCGGCCATGTCGGCGACGCCGTCCCTGCCGACGTAGTCCACGCACAGGTCGAGCAGGTGCGCGCCCTCCCGGATCTGCTCGCGGGCCATCTCCACGCAGTCGTCCCAGCGGCCTTCGAGCATCGCGTCGCGGAACTTCTTCGACCCGTTGGCGTTGGTCCGCTCGCCGATCGCCAGGTAGGAGGTGTCCTGGCGGAAGGGCACGGTCTGGTAGAGCGAGGCCGCGCCCGGCTCGGGGCGTGCGGTGCGCGGGTGCAGGTCCTGGCCGCCGACCCGCTCCACGAGCTGGCGCAGGTGCTCGGGGGTGGTGCCGCAGCAGCCGCCGACCAGCGACAGGCCGTACTCGCGGGTGAACACCTCGTGGGCGTCGGCGAGTTCCGCGGGGGTCAGCGGGTAGTGGGCGCCGTCCTTGGTGAGCACCGGCAGGCCCGCGTTGGGCATGCAGGACAGCGGGATGCGCGAGTGCCGGGCGAGGTAGCGCAGGTGCTCGCTCATCTCGGACGGTCCCGTGGCGCAGTTCAGGCCGATCATGTCGATGCCGAGCGGTTCGAGCGCGGTCAGCGCGGCGCCGATCTCGGAGCCGAGCAGCATGGTGCCGGTGGTCTCCACGGTCACCGAGCAGATCAGCGGCAGGCTCACCCCGGCCGACCGCATGGCGCGGTGGGCGGCGATCACCGCGGCCTTGGTCTGCAGCAGGTCCTGGGTGGTCTCCACCAGCAGCGCGTCGGCGCCGCCGGCGATCAGGCCGGCCGCGTTGGCCTCGTAGCCGTCGCGCAGCACGGTGTAGGGGGCGTGGCCGAGGGTGGGCAGCTTGGTGCCGGGTCCCATCGAGCCGAGCACCCAGCGCGGGCGGCCGTCGGCCGCGTAGCCGTCGGCGACCTCGCGGGCGAGCCGGGCGCCGGCCTCGGACAGCTCCTGGATGCGCTCGGGGATGTCGTACTCGCCCAGCGCCGAGTGGTTGGCGCCGAAGGTGTTGGTCTCGACGCTGTCCACGCCGGCCTCGAAGTAGGCCTCGTGGACGGAGCGGACGATGTCCGGGCGGGTGACGTTGAGGATCTCGTTGCAGCCTTCGAGCTGCTGGAAGTCGTCGAGCGTGGGCTCCTGCGCCTGGAGCATGGTGCCCATGGCGCCGTCGGCGACGACCACCCGGGTCGCGAGTGCCTGGCGCAGGTCGGCGGCGCGCGCGTTGCTCGCGGCGGCGGATGCGGCGGACGAAGGGGACGGCGAGGCCATGGAGGTGCTCCCTGGGGTGCGACGGCTGTCGGCTATGCGCTGTCCTTCCCCGGGGGACGGATGGCGCACCTGGCCAGAGTAGCCGTCCGGGGTGCCGGGCCTCGAAGGCATTCCGAAGGGCGGACGGGTGGTGCCACACTCTTCTCTGCGATGATGAAGGTCGACAATGCCGACCACCCCCCGTTTCCCTGATATGGGCCGATGTCCGGCCCCGGTCCCTGGAGTGCATGCGATGCCCGGTTCTATCCAGTCGCTGGAGCGCGCAGCCGCGGTTCTGCGACTGCTGGCCGGGGGCGAGCGGCGGCTGGGCCTGTCGGACGTGGCCTCCTCGCTGGGACTGGCCAAGGGCACCACGCACGGCATCCTGCGCACCCTGCAGCAGGAGGGCTTCGTGGAGCAGGAGCCGGTCTCGGGCAAGTACCAGCTGGGAGCGGAGCTGCTGCGGCTCGGCAACAGCTACCTGGACGTGCACGAGCTGCGGGCGCGCGCCCTGGTGTGGACCGACGACCTGGCCAGGTCCAGCGGCGAGGCGGCGTACCTGGGGGTGCTGCATCAGCACGGGGTGCTCATCGTGCACCACGTCTTCCGGCCCGACGACGGCCGGCAGGTGCTGGAGGTCGGCGCGATGCAGCCGCTGCACAGCACGGCGCTCGGCAAGGTGCTGTCCGCCTTCGACCCGGTGGCGCACAACGAGGTCGCCGAGGGCGAACTGGCCGCGCTGACCGCCCGAACGGTGACCGGCAGTGCCGAGTTCGAGTCGGTTCTGGAGCTGACCAGGTCCCGCGGCTGGGGCTCGGACCTGGAGGAGACCTGGGACGGCGTGGCCTCGGTGGCCGCGCCCGTCTACGACCGGCGGCGGATGCCGGTGGGCGCGGTGGGCGTGACGGGGGCCGTGGAACGGCTCTGCGACGCGGACGGCATCCGGTCCCGGCTGGTCGCGGCGGTACGCGACTGCGCCCGTGCGGTCTCCCGCGATCTGGGTGCCGGGCGTTTCTGAACCGGAGTTCTGGGTCACATCCCTCTTGACCTGCGCAACCCAAGGGGAGAACACTCTCGTCCAGCGATCGACAATGTCGAACACCGGACGGATTGTGACAAGGGAGTCGCTGTGTCCAACGGCCATATCGTCATCGGCGAGATCTTCGGTACCGCCGTACTCATCCTGCTGGGCGGCGGCGTCTGCGCCGCCGTGACACTCAAACGGTCCAAGGCCAGGGACGCCGGTTGGCTGGCGATCACCTTCGGCTGGGGATTCGGCGTGCTGGGCGGCGCCTACATAGCCAACGGCTACTCCGGGGGGCACCTCAACCCGGCGGTCACCCTGGGTATCGCGATCAAGACCGGCGAGTGGTCGAAGGTGCCCTACTACCTGATCGGTCAGCTGATCGGCGCACTCATCGGCGCCTTTCTGGTCTGGGTGGCCTACCTGGGGCAGTTCCAGGCCCATCTGACCGACCCGGAGGTCGTCGCGGGCCTGGAGTCCGACCCCGCAGGCCCCACCACCGGCAACAAGGCCCAGCCCGGCGGCCCGGTGCTCGGTGTCTTCTCCACAGGCCCCGAGATCCGCAACCCGGTGCAGAACCTGCTCACCGAGGCCGTCGCCACCGCGGTCCTGGTGCTCTTCATCCTTACGCAGGGCATGACCGACGGTCTGGCGGAGAATGGAATGGGCATCCTGCTCACCGCGCTGATCGTGGTCGGACTCGGTCTGTCACTCGGAGGGCCCACCGGCTACGCGATCAACCCGTTCCGGGATCTCGGCCCGCGGATCGTGCACAGCCTGCTGCCGCTGCCGAACAAGGGCGGCTCCGACTGGGGCTACGCATGGATCCCGGTCGTCGGCCCGCTGGCCGGCGCCGCCATCGCGGGCGGACTGTACCGGCTCGCGTTCACATAGAGCCGTACGGGACCACTCCGCCCACCCCGGACCACCGAGCGCAGACCCGACGAGGAGCACACCATGACCGACACGCCCACCAGCAGCCACGGCACAGGACCCTTCATCGCCGCGATCGACCAGGGCACCACTTCGAGCCGCTGCATCATCTTCGACCGCGACGGCCGGATCGTGGCCGTCGACCAGAAGGAGCACGAGCAGATCTTCCCCAAGCCGGGGTGGGTCGAGCACGACGCGGCCGAGATCTGGACCAACGTCCAGGAGGTGGTCGCCGGCGCCATCACCAAGGCCGGCCAGGACATCGCCGGCTTCACGCCCGCCGATGTCAAGGCCATCGGCATCACCAACCAGCGCGAGACCACCATGCTGTGGGACAAGAACACCGGCCAGCCGGTGCACAACGCGCTGGTCTGGCAGGACACCCGCACCGACGCGCTGTGCCGGGAGCTGGGCCGCAACGTCGGCCAGGACCGCTTCCGGCGGCAGACCGGCCTGCCGCTCGCGTCGTACTTCGCAGGGCCGAAGGTCCGCTGGCTGCTCGACAACGTCGACGGGCTGCGGGAGCGCGCCGAGCGCGGCGACATCCTCTTCGGCACCATGGACTCCTGGGTGATCTGGAACCTCACCGGCGGCGTCGACGGCGGCAAGCACGTCACCGACGTCACCAACGCCTCCCGCACCCTGCTGATGGACCTCAAGACCCTCCAGTGGGACCCGAAGATCTGCGACTCCATCGGCGTCCCGATGGCCGTGCTGCCGGAGATCCGGTCCTCCTCCGAGGTCTACGGCACCACCGACGTCGGCGGCCTGGACGCGGTCCCGGTGGCCTCCGCACTCGGCGACCAGCAGGCCGCGCTGTTCGGCCAGACCTGCTTCGCGGTCGGCGAGGCGAAGTCCACGTACGGCACCGGCACCTTCATGCTGATGAACACCGGCGAGACCCCGGTGAACTCCTACGCGGGCCTGATCACCACGGTCGGCTACCGGATCGGCGACGCCAAGCCGGTGTACGCGCTGGAGGGCTCCATCGCGGTGACCGGCGCGCTGGTGCAGTGGATGCGCGACCAGATGGGCCTGATCAGCACCGCGGCCGAGATCGAGACGCTGGCCTCCTCGGTGGAGGACAACGGCGGCGCCTACTTCGTACCGGCCTTCTCCGGCCTGTTCGCGCCCTACTGGCGCTCCGACGCGCGCGGCGTGATCGCCGGCCTGACGCGGTACGTGACCAAGGCGCACATCGCCAGGGCCGTGCTGGAGGCGACCGCCTGGCAGACCAGGGAGATCGCCGACGCGATGTTCAAGGACTCCAGCACCGAGGTCACCACCCTCAAGGTCGACGGCGGCATGACGTCCAACAACCTGCTCATGCAGACCCTCGCCGACTTCCTCGACGTGCCCGTGGTGCGCCCGATGGTCGCCGAGACCACCTGTCTGGGCGCCGCCTACGCCGCGGGCCTGGCGATCGGCTTTTGGCCGGACACCGACGCCCTGCGGGCGAACTGGAAGCGGGCGGCCGAGTGGACCCCGCAGATGGACGCCACGGAGCGCGACAAGGAGTACAAGCAGTGGCTCAAGGCCGTGCAGGCGACCATGGGCTGGCTTGACGAAGAGGAGAGCTGACGAGCGAGCTTCCGCAGTGGCCGGCCGAGGAACGAGGCCGTCCGCGAAGGAAGGGGGCACCTCCCGCCGAAGGTAGGGGGGGAGGAGGAAGATCGACCATCAAAAGGGAGAGCTGAGGCATCGATGACCATCCCGCGATGCGTTCCCGTGCCGGGGACGCGACCGACTGCCGGCGCGAAGGCGGGCCGGGCGCAGACCCGGGACCAGCTCGGCCGGGCGACGTACGACCTGCTGGTGATCGGCGGCGGCATCCTGGGCATCACCACCGCCTGGCACGCCGCCCAGTCGGGTCTGCGGGTGGCGATGGTGGACGCCGGCGACTTCGCCGGCGCCACCTCGTCGGCGTCCTCCAAGCTGCTGCACGGCGGGCTGCGCTACCTGCAGACCGGCGCCGTGCGGCTGGTCGCGGAGAACCACCTGGAGCGGCGTGCGGTGTCCCGGGACGTCGCACCGCACCTGGCCAATCCGCTGACCTTCTACCTGCCCGTCTACAAGGGCGGCCCGCACGGTGCCGCCAAGCTCGGCGCGGGCGTCTTCGCGTACTCGGCGCTGTCCGCCTTCAGGGACGGCGTCGGGCATGTGATCAGCCCGTCGAAGGCCGCCCGTGAGGTGCCCGAGCTGCGCACCGACAACCTGCGGGCCGTCGCCGTCTACGAGGACGGCCAGATGAACGACGCCAGGATGGCTCTGATGACGGTACGTGCCGCGGTCGACGCGGGCGCGACCGTGCTCAACCACGCCGAGGTCACCGGGCTGCGCTTCACCCGGGGCCGGGTCACCGGCGCCGACCTGCGCGACCGCATCGACGACAGCGAGTTCGGGGTGGACGCGCGGCTGGTGCTCAACGCCACCGGGCCGTGGGTGGACCGGCTGCGGAGGATGGAGGACCCGGCGGCCGACCCGTCGATCCGGCTGTCCAAGGGCGCCCACCTGGTGCTGCGCCGCACCTCCCCCTGGCGGGCGGCGCTGGCCACACCCGTCGACAGGTACCGCATCACCTTCGCGCTGCCGTGGGAGGACATGCTGCTGCTCGGCACCACCGACGAGGTCTACGAGGGCGACCCGGGCGACGTGCGGGTCACCGAGGCGGACACCGCCCAGATCCTGGACGAGGCCGCCTTCTCGGTCCGCGACCGGCAGCTGACCCGCGACCTGGTCACGTACGCCTTCGCCGGGCTGCGGGTGCTGCCGGGCGGGCCGGGCGACACCGCGAAGGCCAAGCGCGAGACGGTGGTCACCGAGGGCCGCGGCGGGATGCTGTCGGTCGCGGGCGGCAAGTGGACCACCTTCCGGCACATCGGCAGAACGGTGATGAACAAGCTGGCCGAGCTGCCCGGCCGGCCGCTCGCCGACGACATGGAGCCGATGTCGTCGCTGCCGCGCCGGGCGCCGCTGCCCGGTTTCGCCAGCCAGGGCGCCGTCGCCCACCGGCTGCAGGCCGACGCCGGCGTCCCCGGGCCGCGGATGGCCCCCGACACCGCCAGGCACTTGGCGGGCCACTACGGCTCGCTGGCCTTCGAGATCGCCCGGCTGGCCGCGGAGGACCCGGCGCTGGCACGCCGTATCCACCCCGACGCACCCGAGATCTGGGCGCAGGTCGTCTACGCCAGGGACCACGAGTGGGCGCAGCGCGCCGACGACGTGCTGCGGCGGCGCACCACCCTGACGATCCGCGGCCTGGACACCCCGCAGATCAGGGCGGAGGTCGAACGGCTGCTGGACTCCTGACCGGGGTCAGGCGGCCAGCCGGTCGAGTTCCGCGAAGAGGGCGGCCGGCGGTTCGCCGCCGGTCGCCGCCAGCAGGGTGAGCCAGCGCTCGCGGCCCTCGCGCCACAGGGCCGCGAGCGTCGACTCGGCGACGGCCGCGACCGTACGGGAGGGCAGCTCCGCCTCGGCGCCGCGCGAGGGCGTCAGCCAGTGCCCGGTGCTGCCCTCGGCGAGCCGGGCCATCCACAGCAGGTGGCGGGCGGCGTGCCCGAGCGCGTCCTTTGCCCGCAACTGCTCGCCGCGGGCGGTGACGTGCGCTGCGAGCACGAGCCAGTTGGCGAACCTGCCGCACAGCTCGGCGACCTCCACCGGGTCCGCGGGGATCGCGGGCCGCTCGGGCACCGACGCGAGCACGGGGGTGAGCAGGCCGTCCCTGTCGACCACCACCATCGACGCCACGCCGGCGCCGCGGGCCGGCCACTCCCCCACCGACGGGATGTCCGCGGTGGTGGCGAAGTGGAACTCGCCGCGCACCGGCCCGGGGAAGAAGGCGACATGGGTGCCGAACTCGTTGCGCACCACCAGGTTCACCGGGGCGACCCGCGCGCACCAGGCGGCGGGGTCGAGGGCGGTTCTCGCGGCCGGCTCGAAGAACAGCCAGAACTCGACGTCGCTGTGCTCGTCCCCCTGCCCGGCGGCGAAGGAGCCGTACATCAGGGCCGCCCGGACGCCCGGGTCCTCCCGGCACCGCTGCCGCACCCGGGCGATGAGGTCGTGTTGGATCACCCGGCCCAGTATGGGTCGCGGCCCGAGAGGGCGACAGCGGTTTCCAGGTCGCCCGTGCCCGCCGGGACCTCGACCGGCTCCCCGAAGCCCTTGTAGTCGCGGTACATCTGCGCGTACTCCCGCACCAGGGCCAGCAGCCGGGCCGCGGTGGCGTCGGCGACGCGGTAGTCCTGCCCTGTCGCCTTCGCCAGGTCCCAGCCGTGCAGGCTCAGCTCCATGAAGAGCATGGCGGCCATGCCCTCGGCCGGCATCGAGGCGACCTCGCCCTCCCAGGCCGCCGGGTCCGCCCACGCGGCCACCGAGCGGTCCAGCTGCTCGGCGTACTGCCGCGCCCACTGCGGGTCCGCGGTGAAGTCCCGGGTCGCGAGGTCGTCCGGGTGCGGCTCGCGCCTGGCCCGCAGCTCCATGCCGATGCCCGTGTAGGCGACCAGGTGGTTGGCCAGGGCGCGGGTGTCGAAGTCGGGGCAGGGGGTCGGTCCTGTGAGGCTGTCCGCGCCCACCGCGGCGGTGACTCGGGCCGCCTCCCGGGCGCTGTCGGCGATCTCTGCGTGGAAGTTCATACCGGCGACGCTACGCAGCGCCCGGCGGACCGTCTTGAACAAACGCGACACCGCATAGGCTGGGGCCATGAGCAGGCACGGCTTGGGACGCGGTGTGCTGCGCCCCGGCGCGGCGGCCGGCTTCCTCCAGGTGCGGCAGCACCCGCCGGCGCCGGGCCTGGCCGCCCTCGTGGACTTCTACTGGAACCCCCGCTGGGACCTGCGCGGGCGCGACCCGTACGAGCAGAAGGTGCTCGCGCACCCGAACGTGCACCTGGTCTTCGAACCGGAGGGTGCGCTGGTCTACGGGGTGCAGCGCGGGGTCTTCGTGCGGCGCCTGGAAGGCGCGGGGCAGGTCCTCGGGGTGAAGTTCCGGCCGGGAGCCTTCCGGCCCTTCGCCGGCGGCCCGGTGGCCGACCTCGCCGACCGCGCCGTGCCCGCGGCCGGCATCCTCGGGACGGACGCCGACGAGGTGGGGCGGCGCGTCCTGGACCTGGACGACCTCCCCGCGATGGCCGCACACGCCGACGGCTTCCTGCTCGGCCTGCTCCCCGCGCTGCCGCCCGACCCGCAGGTCGCCGAGGTCGCCGCGCTCGTCGAGGCGATCACCGCCAGGCCGCAGCTCTTCCGGGTCGACGAGCTGGCCCGCGAGCTGGACATGCCGGTACGCCGGCTGCAGCGGCTGTTCGCCGAGTACGTGGGCGCCTCTCCCAAGTGGGTCCTGCGAAGGGCGCGGCTGCACGAGGCCGCCGCCCGGGCCGACGAGGGCGCCGGCATCGACTGGGCCGCACTCGCCGCTGACCTCGGATACGCCGACCAGGCGCACCTCACGCGGGACTTCACCGCGGCGGTGGGGGCGCCGCCCAGCAGATACGCGGGCCGCTGAATTCCCGTTTCGTTAGGTGATCGGGCTTCCCGGGCACATAATGAGGCTATACATCGGAGGTCTGGCGGCGCTGCGGGACCGGAACAAGGGGAGGACCCAGATGGCGGTCACCGACGAGGCCATCGAGAAGATCAAGGAGATGATCGTCTCCGGGGCGCTGCGGCCCGGCGACCGCCTCCCCAAGGAGAGCGAGCTCGCGGCCGAGCTGGGCCTGTCGCGCAACTCGCTGCGCGAGGCCGTACGCGCGCTCTCCCTGATCCGCATCCTCGACGTACGGCAGGGCGACGGCACCTACGTCACCAGCCTCGACCCGCAGCTGCTTCTCGAAGCACTCAGCTTCGTCGTGGACTTCCACCGCGACGACACGGTGCTCGAATTCCTCGCGGTGCGCCGCATCCTCGAACCCGCCGCCACCGCGATGGCCGCGCTGCGCATCCCCGCGGAGGAGCTGGACGCGCTGGAGGGCAAGCTCGACGCGCTCGGGCCGCAGCCGTCGGTGGAGGAACTGGTCGCCTCCGACCTGGAGTTCCACCGCGGCATCGTCCAGGGCTCGGGCAACTCCGTGCTGTGCTCGTTGCTCGACGGGCTGTCCGGGCCGACGACCCGCGCGCGGGTCTGGCGCGGGCTGACGCAGGAGGATGCGGTGTCGCGGACGCTGCATGAGCACCGGGCGATCCTGAGCGCGCTCAGGGATCGCGATCCGGAAGCTGCCCGCTCCTGGGCCACGGTCCATGTAGCGAGCGTCGAACAATGGCTCCGCTCCACCCTCTAGCCCCCCGGGGTTCCCCCGCGCCCCTTCGGTTACCGCCGCTTGCTGTGGCGTTGCCTTCTCCCCGCCCGTCCGGGCTGGTCGCGCAGTTCCCCGCGCCCCCAGGTGGGTGCCACTTGCGGCGCGCTCGCACCTTTCGGTGCGTTGTGGTTGCGCGCGCAGTTCCCCGCGCCCCTGGGGGGGTGCCCCCTTCCCGCAGGGTGAGCGTTTTTAAGGGGCGCGGGGAACTGCGCGCCCCGCCCGAATGGGCGGAAAGAAGGCAACGCACCGCAAGGGGCAGTCACAGGCCGTAGACGCGGGCGGCGGTGGTGCCGAAGAGGGCGGCGCGGTCGGACGGGGAGAGGCCGGTGGCGGCGGACTCCGCGACGGCGAGGACGGCGCCGTAGGGGGCGGCGAGGGTGCAGACGGGCCAGTCGGAGCCGAAGAGGGTGCGGGCCGGCCCGAAGACGTCCAGCACATGCCGTGCATACGGCAGAAGGTCGGCCGGCTCCCAGCCGGCCCAGGTGGCCTCGGTCACCAGCCCCGACAGCTTGCAGCTGACATTGGGCAGCGCGCCCAGCGCAGCAAGCTGCGCGGCCCACGGCTCCCACCCGCCGGAGGCGATCTCCGGCTTGCCGGCGTGGTCGAGCACGAACCGCAGTTCCGGCAGCGCGGCAGCAGTCTCCAGCGCCGCGGGCAGCTCGCGCGGGGTGACGAGCAGGTCGTAGGCGAGTCCCGCGGCGGCGACCGTGGCGAGGCCGCGGCGGACGGCGGCGCGGGCCAGCCACCAGGGGTCGGGCTCGTCCTGGACCTGGTGGCGTATCCCGACGAGCGGGCCGGTCAGCGAGGCGAGGACGTCGGGGAGCGCGGGGTCGGTGAGGTCGGCCCAGCCGACGACGCCGGCGATGCGGCCGCCGGACGCCTCCGCGACGGCGAGCAGTTCGCGGGTCTCGTCCAGCGAGGAGCTGGACTGGACGACGACGGTGGCGTCGATGCCGTGCCGGTCCAGCAGCGGCTGGAGTTCGGCGAAGTCGAAGCTGCGGGCGATGGGGTCGAGTTCCGGTCCGGTCAGCCACGGCTGGGGCCGTCTGGTGAGGTCCCACAGGTGGTGGTGGGCGTCGATGCGCATGGCTACTCCCCCGCGGCGGGGCCGGTCGCGAGCGGCAGCGGCACGTCGGGGTCGAGCAGGCCGCGTTCGACGAGGGCGTGCCACATCGCGTCGGGGATGTCGTGGCCGAACATCGCGGTGTTGTCGCGCACTTCGTCCGCGCTCGCGGCGCCGACGACGGCGGAGACCACGCTGGGGTGGGCGAAGGGGTAGCGCAGGGCGGCGGCCCGCAGCGGGACGCCGAACTCGCCGCACACCGCGGCCATGGCGAGTGCCCGGTCGAGGAGTGCCTGCGGGGCGGCGGCGTAGTCGTAGTGCGCCCCGGGCCTGGGATCGGCGAGCAGCCCGGAGTTGTAGACGCCGCCGACGACGACCTGGGTGCCGCGGCGTTCGCACACCGGCAGCAGGTCGTCGTGGGCGGTGCGGTCCAGCAGGGTCCAGCGGCCCGCGCACAGCACGACGTCGACGTCGAGGTCGGCGACGAGCCGGGCGAGGACGTCGCTGTGGTTCATGCCGAAGCCGATCGCCTTGACCATGCCCTGGTCGCGCAGTTCCGCGAGCGCGGGGAAGCCGGTGGCGTAGACCTCGGGCAGGTGGTTCTCGACGTCGTGCAGGTAGACGATGTCGACGGCGTCCACGCCGAGCCGGCTCAGCGAGCCCTCCAGCGTGGCGCGGATGCCGTCGGCGGTGAAGTCCCAGACCCTGGCCCGGTCGGGGACGTCGGTGAAGCCCTGCCCGTCCGGCAGCTCCCCCGCTTCCAGGTCGCGCAGCCGCCGCCCGACCTTGGTGGACAGCACGTAGGAGGCGCGGTCCCGGCCGGCCAGCGCCCGGCCGAGCCGCTCTTCCGAGCGGCCCAGGCCGTAGTGCGGGGCGGTGTCGAGGTAGGTGACGGGGTGCCCGGCGTCGAAGGCGGCGGCCACGGTGGCCTCCGCCTCCTCGTCGGTGACGGTGCGGTAGAGGTTGGCCAGTGGCGCGCAGCCGAGGCCGAGCCGGGGCAGTGCCGGTACGGGCATACGGGGTGTCTTCCTGCTTCGCTGGGAGGGGCGGTGGGCTCGGGTCAGTCCTGCTTCTCGCCGCTGGCGAAGCGGGAGATGATCAGGGCGACGATGATGATGGCACCGTAGAGGAACTTGTCCCACAGCGGCGGCACACCGCCCAGCGTCGTGACGTTCACGACGAGTTGCAGGCTCACGACGCCGGTGAGGGCGCCGAAGAGGGTGCCGCGCCCGCCGTTGAGGCTGACCCCGCCGATGACGGTGGCGGCGAAGACCTGGAAGATCCAGCCGTCGCCCTGGGTGGCGGAGATGGCGCCGTAGTGTCCGGCGTAGAGCACACCGGCGAAGGCGGCGATCAGGCCGCCGAGCGCCAGCACGATCCAGGTGATCCGGTCGACCCGGATGCCGGCGGCCCTGGCCGCCTCGGTGTTGCCGCCGATCGCGTACAGCGCCCGGCCGTGCCGCAGGTAGCCGAGGGCGAGGCCGCCGGCGACGAAGAGCAGCAGGCAGATCCACACCGCGGCGGGGGCGCCCATCCACTCGGTCTTGCCGAGGTAGGAGAAGGACGCGGGGACCGCGACGATGGACTTGCCCTGGGCGACGCCGTCCTGCAGGCCGCGCAGCATGGTGAGCATGCCGAGCGTGGCGATGAAGCCGTTGACCCGCAGTTTGAGGATCAGGAAGCCGTTGACGGCGCCGATGACCAGGCCGACGGCCAGGCAGACCGGGATGGAGGACCAGGTCGGGAAGAGGCCGATGCCGTGGAAGGTGGCGGGGCCGCTGCTGGGCAGCACCAGCCACATCGCGATGACGGGCGCGACGCCGATGGTGGACTCCAGCGACAGGTCCATCCGGCCGCATATCAGGATCATCGCCTCGGCGAGCACCAGCAGGCTCAGTTCGCTGCTCTGCTGGAGCACGCCGATGAGGTTGTCCGAGGTCAGGAAGACGGGCGACACGATGAAGCCGATGACGCCCAGCACGAAGATCACCGGGATCAGCGACAGGTCCCGGTAGCGGCTGAGCTGGAAGCGCGGTGCCGCGGTCCTGGGTGTGCCGGTGACGGCCAGGTCGGCGCTCAACTGGGTGGTCTCACTCATTCCTCGGCTCCCTTGTCGCCGCCCGCGCCCGCGGGCAGCCCTTCCATCGCCGAGACCAGGTCCCGGTCGGTCCATCCGCTGCCGAACTCGGCGATCACCCGCCCGTGGAAGAGCGCGATCACCCGGTCGCAGACCCGCAGGTCGTCGAGTTCGTCGGAGACGATGACGGCCGCGTCGCCCCGGTCGGCGACCCCGCGGACGACGCCGAGCAGCGCGTCCTTGGACTTCACGTCGACGCCCGCGGTGGGCCGGATGGCCACCAGCACCCGCGGGTCGCGGGCCAGCGCCCGCGCGATGACGACCTTCTGCTGGTTGCCGCCCGACAGGTCGGAGACCGGCTGGGCGGGTCCTGAGGTCTTGATGTCCAGCGAGTCGATCATCCGCTGGGCGAAGGTGCGGGTCCGCGACGGCAGGACGGTGCCGTACGGACCGAGCTGGTCGGTCACGGTGAGGGTGGCGTTCTCCGCGACGCTGCGGCCCAGCACCAGTCCCTGCCGGTGCCGGTCCTCGGGGACGTAGCCGATGCCGGCGTTCAGCGCGTGCGGCACGCTGCCCGGCCGTACGCCCCTGCCGTCGACCGAGGCGCTGCCACCGGTGGCCTTGCGCAGGCCCACCAGCGTCTCGCCGAGCGCGGTGTTGCCGCTTGCGGTGGCGCCGGCCAGGCCCAGGACCTCACCGGCGCGCACCGCGAAGTCGATCGGCTGGAAGACGCCGTCCAGGGCGAGCCCTTCGGCCCGCAGCACGGTGTCGCCGGCCGCCGGCTCCGCCGGCTGCTGCGCGGGCGACGACTTGGCGTGCCAGGTCGTCGCGGCCTGCGCCGCCTCGCCCGTCATGGCCGCCACGAGGTCCGCCTTGCCCAGCTCCGCGACGGGCGCGGTGAGGATGTGGCGGGCGTCGCGGTAGACCGTGACGGTGCTGCACAGGTCGTAGACCTCCTGCAGGTGGTGCGAGATGAACAGGAACGCGACGCCCTGCTGCTGCAGTTCGCGCAGCTTGGTGAACAGCCGCTCGATGCCTGCCGCGTCGAGCTGCGCGGTGGGCTCGTCCAGGATGATGAAGCGGGCGCCGAAGGACAGTGCCCGGGCGATCTCCACGAACTGGCCCTGCTCCACGGTGAGGTCGGCGGCCCGGGTGGCGGGGTCGACGTCGACGCCGTATTCGGCGAGCAGGTCGCGGGCGTCGGCGCGCAGCCGGGACCAGCGGATCCGGCCGCGCTCGAACCGGTTGAGGAACAGGTTCTCCGCGACCGTCAGTTCCGGCACGACCATGGACTTCTGGTAGACGCAGGCGACCCTGGCCTGCCAGGCGGCGGTGTCACCCGGGGCGGGCGCGGGTTCGCCGTTGAAGGCGACCCGGCCCGCGTCGGGTGCGTGCAGCCCGGTCAGCACCGACACCAGGGTGGACTTGCCCGCACCGTTGCGGCCGACCAGCGCGTGCGAGTCGCCGACCGCCACGGTGATGCCCACCTGGTCCAGCGCGACGGTGGGTCCGAAGCGCTTGACGACGCCCTCGGCGTGCACCGCGGGAGGCGGGGTTGAGGCCTGACCGTTGCTCATGTGCGCTCAGCTCTTTCCGAGCTGGTTGGCCCACAGGTTGGGGTCGTCCACGTTGTCCTTGGTCACCAGCGGGGCCGGCAGCTGGTCCTCCAGGCCGTTGGGGATGCTGACGATCGTGGAGTCGTGGTCGGTGGGACCGGGCTTGAAGGTCTGGCCCGCGAGGGCGGCCTTGGCGTAGTACAGCGCGTACTTGGCGTAGAGGTCGGCGGGCTGGGAGATCGTGGCGTCGATCTGGCCGGCCTTGATGGCCTTGAACTCGTCGGGGATGCCGTCGTTGGAGATGATCGTGATGTGGCCGGGGGTGCCGGGCGGCTTGAGCAGGTGCTTCTGCTCCAGCAGGGCGAGGGTCGGCTGCAGGAAGACACCGCCGGCCTGCATGTAGATGCCGTTGATGTCGGGGTCGGAGGCCAGCGTGGTCTGCAGCTTGGCCGAGGCGACGTCGCCCTTCCAGTCGGTGGCCAGCGCGATGACCTTGATGGCGGGGAACTTGGTCTTCATGCAGTCCGCGAACGCCTCGGAGCGGTCCCTGCCGTTGATCGAGTCCAGCGCCCCCTCGAACTCCACGACCTTGCCCTTGCCGCCGAGCTGCTTGCCCAGGTAGTCGCAGGCGTTGGTGCCGTACGCCTTGTTGTCGGCGCGCACCACCATGTAGACCTTGCCCTTGTCGGGGCGGGTGTCGACGCTGATCACCGGGATGTTCTTGCCGGCCAGCTTGTCCAGCGTGGACGCGATGGCGCCGGTGTCCTGCGGGGCCATGACGATCGCCTTGGCGCCCTGGTCGGTGAAGGTCTGCACGTTGGCGACGAGCTTGCCGATGTCGTTCTGCGAGTTGGTGCGGGGCAGCGCGGACACCTCGCCGGCCTTGACGCCCTTTTCTATGTAGGTGTTGTAGGAGTTCCAGAAGTCGCTGTCGGAGCGGGGCAGGTCGATGCCCACCTTGCCGGAGGTGCCGGCCTTGTCGTCGCTGCCTCTGTTGCAGCCCGCGAGCGCGGTGACCGCGAGGAGGCCCGCAATCGCGGCGACGGTCGTGTTGCGCAGTCTCATCGTCGAGTTCTGCCCTTCGAGAGTGTCGGCTCTGGTGGTACGGAGGTGCTGCCGGGGTGCTGCGGGGTCGTGCTGCGGTGGTGCGGGCCGGTCAGGTGGCGGGACGCAGGCGCAGGCCCTGCATTCCGCCGTCCACGGCGAGCGCGGTGCCGGTGACGCTCGCCGCGGCCGGGCTCGCCAGGTAGGCGATGGCCGCCGCGACCTCGTCGGCCGAGACCAGCCGGCCCAGCGGCTGCCGGGCGTCGAGTGCCGCGCGCTCGGCGGCCGGGTCCTCGGCCTGGTCGAGCAGCCGGCCGATCCACGGGGTGTCGGCGGTCCCGGGGTTGACGCAGTTGACCCGTACGCCCTCGCGTACGTGGTCGGCGGCCATCGCCAGGGTCAGCGAGAGGACCGCGCCCTTGCTCGCGCTGTACAGGGCACGCTGTGGCAGCCCCGCGGTCGCGGCGATGGAGCAGGTGTGGGTGATCGAGGCGCAGCCGGGCCGTTCCAGGGCGGCCGCGCGCAGGTGGGGCAGCGCGGCGCGGGCGGCGCGGACCATGCCGAGGACGTTGACGTCCAGCACCCGCGCCCACTCCTGGTCGGGGTTGTCCTCGACGGTGCCGATGGAGCCGATGCCGGCGTTGCTCACCAGGATGTGCAGGCCGCCGAGTTCGCGTACGGCGGCCTCGACCGCGTCGCGCACCTGGCTGTCGGAGGTGACGTCGGCGGCGACCGGGACGGTGCCCTCGGGGGCGCCGGCGGTGTCGCGGTCCAGGACGGCGACGCGGGCGCCGCGGGCGGTGAGCAGGGCCGCGGTGGCCGCGCCGATGCCGGAGGCGCCGCCGGTGACCAGGGCGGTCAGCCCGGCGAAGTCCTGTGCGGGGGTGGTGGTGCCGGTCATCGGATCCTCTCCTGTCGCTCCTGCCACACCGGGCCTTCGGGGAACCGGTAGTCGGCGAGTGTTTCCGGCACCATACGGGCGGAGAATCCGGGTGCGGAGGGGGCCTGGTAACGCCCGTTCTCCATGACGACCGGGTCGGTGAAGTGCTCGTGGAGGTGCGGGACGTACTCGATCACCCGGTCGTCGAGGCTGCCGGAGACCGCGACGTAGTCGAACATCGCCAGGTGCTGGACCATCTCGCACAGGCCGACGCCGCCGGCGTGCGGGCAGACCGGGACGCCGAACTTGGCGGCCAGCAGCAGGATGGCGATGTTCTCGTTGACCCCGCCGACCCGGGCGGCGTCGATCTGGACGAAGTCCACCGCGCCGGCCTGCAGCATCTGCTTGAAGACCACCCGGTTGGCGACGTGCTCGCCGGTGGCGACCCTGGTGGGCTGCCCCTTGCGGACCGCGGCGTGCGCGAGCACGTCGTCGGGGCTGGTGGGCTCCTCGATCCAGTAGGGGTCGTACGGCGCCAGCGCGTGCATCCACTCCACGGCGTCGGCCACGTCCCAGCGCTGGTTGGCGTCCACCGCGATGCGGATGTCGGGGCCGACCGCCTCGCGGGCCAGCCGCATCCTGCGCAGGTCGTCCTGCAGGTCCGCGCCGACCTTGAGCTTGATCTGCGCGAAGCCGGCGGCGACCGCCTCCTTGGCCAGCCGGGTCAGCTTCTCGTCGGAGTAGCCGAGCCAGCCGGGTTCCGTGGTGTAGGCGGGGTAGCCCTCCCGGCGCAGCGCCTCGGCGCGGGCGGCCCTGCCGGGCTCGGCCCTGCGCAGGATGTCGAGGGCCTCGTCGCGGGTCAGCGCGTCGCTGAGGTAGCGGAAGTCGACGAGGTCGACGAGCTGGTCCGGGCTCATGGACGCCAGCAGGTCCCAGACCGGCCGGCCCGCCTCCCGTGCGGCCAGGTCCCACGCGGCGTTGACCACCGCGCCGGCCGCCATGTGCATCACGCCCTTCTCCGGGCCGAGCCAGCGGAGTTGGGAGTCATGGGTGAGCAGCCGGTAGAAGGCGCCGAGGTCGCCGGTGACACTGTCCACCGAGCGGCCGACGACGTAGGGTCGCAGGGTGCTGATCGCCGCGGCGACGACGTCGTTGCCGCGGCCGATCGTGAAGCACAGACCGTACCCCGCCAGTCCGCCGGGGGAATCCGTACGGAGCACGACGTAGGCGGCGGAGTAGTCGGGGTCGGGGTTCATGGCGTCCGAGCCGTCGAGCTGCTCCGAGGTCGGAAAGCGGATGTCGTACACGTCGACCTCGGTAATGGTCGGACTCATGCACACTCCCGTCGCGAGACATCGGATCTTTTCTTGATGATCCGATGTATAGCGGCGGGCGGGGGTGCTCGTCCAGGGGGAGACCGGAAGTTGTTGATAACAGATCGGATGTCTCGACGTCTCGCTTCGGTGTCGGGGCTGACATGGCTGACCTGGGTGCGACGTGCGGCGATGGCCGCGGCGGTGGTCTCGGTGCTCGCCGTCCTGGCCGCCGCGACCGCGCTGCGGCTCGAATACCGCGGCGATCCCGCCGCCGCAGGGCACAGCCGCGGGCATGACGCGGTGTGGCTCGGCCACGCCTGGGTGGACGGCCGCCGCACCCCGGCCGACCTGGAGCGGCTGCGGGCGCACCTGGCCGGCACCGGGGTGCACGACCTGTATGTGCACACAGGACCCCTGGAGCACGACGGCAGCCTCGACCCGGCCCTCTACCCGGGAGCCGCACGGATGATCGCCGCCATGCACCGGGTCCTCCCCGGGGTGCGGGTGCAGGCCTGGCTCGGCGACACCGTCGCGCACGGCGGCACGGCGGGGCTGCACCTGTCGGACCCGGCGGTACGCGACCGCATCCGCGCCTCGGCCGACGCGGCACTCGGCGCCGGCTTCCAGGGCGTGCACCTGGACCTGGAGCCGGTCGCGGACGGCGACGCGGGCTACCTGGAGACACTGGACTCGGTGCACACCCTCACCGCGGTCCGCGGTGTGCCGCTGTCGGTCGCCGTCCCGCAGATCGACCCCCTGCCGCACCTGCACGCGGTGTCCTACCTGCCCTTCAGCCACCCCAAGTGGTGGTCGCAGGGCTACTTCGCACAGGTCGCCAAGCGCTGCGACCAGATCGCGGTGATGGCCTACGACACCTCGATGCCGACCTCGTCGCTCTTCGGCGGCTACGTCGCCCAGCAGACCGCTCTGGCGCTGGAGGCGACGCCGCAGGGCACCCAGCTGCTGATCGGGCTGCCCGGCTACCACACGGAGAACATGGGCCACCACGGCTACGCAGAGACGGTGGCCGCCGCCATCCGCGGCGCCCGGGTCTCGCTGGCCCGGCACGACCGCGACCGGGAGAGCTTCGGCATGGCGCTCTATGTGGACTTCCACGCCACCGAGAGCGACTGGACCGCCTTCCGTGCGGGTTGGGGCACGTAGGCTGGTGGCGCACGCAGACACGCAGCACAGCAGCAGCCGGTCAGGGGACGGCCCGCCCGCCCCCGCCGGCCGGAAGGAGGCGCCGGGTGATCGAGCTTGAGGGGGTTCCCGAGCTGATCGATCCGGTCATGGTCGCCGCGTTCGAGGGCTGGAACGACGCCGGGGACGCAGCCTCCACCGCCGTCGGCCACATGGACCGGGAGTTCAAGGGCGAGGTCTTCGCCGCGCTGGACGCGGAGGACTACTACGACTTCCAGGTCAACCGGCCCACGGTGTGGATGGAGGACGGCGTCCGCAAGATCACCTGGCCCACCACCCGGCTCTCCGTGGTCAGGATCCAGGCGCCCAAGCCCCGCGACCTGGTGCTGGTCCGCGGTATCGAACCCAGCATGCGCTGGCGGTCGTTCTGCAACGAGATCCTGGGCTTCGCACACGAGCTGGGCGTGGAGATGGTGGTGGTGCTCGGCGCACTGCTCGGCGACACCCCGCACACCCGCCCGGTCCCGGTCACCGGGGTCACCTCCGACCCCGACCTGGCGACCGCGCTGAATCTGGAGGAGTCCCGCTACGAGGGGCCGACCGGCATCGTCGGCATCCTCCAGGAGGCGTGCACCCACGCCGGCATCCCGGCGGTCAGTCTGTGGGCCGCGGTGCCGCACTACGTGTCCCAGCCGCCCAACCCCAAGGCCACCCTGGCGCTGCTCAACCGGCTCGAGGACCTGCTCGACCTGCGCATCCCGCAGGGCGAGCTGCCCGAGGACGCGCGGGCCTGGCAGGTCGGCGTGGACCAGCTGGCCGCCGAGGACAGCGAGGTCGCCGAGTACGTCCAGACCCTTGAGGAAGCCCGCGACACCGCGGAGCTGCCCGAGGCGTCGGGCGAAGCCATCGCCAAGGAGTTCGAGCGCTACCTGCGGCGCCGCGACCCGCAGGCCGGCGGCTCGGGCAGCACCCCTGGCGGCTATGCGAGCGGCGGGGGCGACGGCGTACCGCAGTTCCGGGACCTCGGCCGGCAGCCGCGCCCCGGCGAGAAGGACTCAGCCGAGGACACGGAGGGCGGCGCCGACGGCGAGGACGGCGGGGAGCAGGGCGAGGACGGCACCTCCTGAGGCTCCCTCCCCGGCTCCCTGGACTCCCCCGGGACCCGTGCGCCAGGCCGTGTTTTGGAAGTAGGGCCGTCCGCCCACAGGGCGGGCCGCGCGGCGTCTGGTGCGTGCGATCGCAAGGCGGAGGGTCGTCCTCGTAGTGGGCCTACTCGGACGACTCCGACAACGCAGCGAGCGTGCGTGCCAGGCGTCGCGGGGCAGGCGGGACTTCCAAAACACGGCCTAGTGGCGCGGCCCCAGGGCGTGGTGCCGGTAGTCCTTGGGCGGGATGTCGTAGGCGGCGCGGAAGGCGCGCGTGAAGGTGGCGTGGTCGTTGAAGCCCCAGCGCGTCGCGATCCGGTGGACGGGGACCGCCCGCAGCGCGGGCTGGCCCAGTTCGCGGCGGGCGCTTTCCAGCCGCTCGCGGCGGATCCAGGCCGAGACGGTGGTCTCCTGCGCCTGGAAGATCCGGTGCAGGTAGCTGACCGAGATGTGGTGGGCCGCGGCGATGACGCCGGGCGTCAGCTGCGGGTCGTGCAGGTGCTCCCGGATGAAGGCCAGCACCCGCAGGTGCAGCAGCTCGCCCTGCGACTCGGGGGCCGGCTCGCGCACCGCGTCGATGTGGTGGGCCAGCGTCGAGGTGAGCAGCTCGACGGCCACATTGCCCAGCCGCGGGATGTCGGCAGGCCCGTAGGGCGAGGTGTCGGCGGTCAGCGTGGTGAAGAACTGGGTGAGCAGCGCCCCGAGTCCCTGCCGGGTCGGCAGCGGCACCGCGAGGATCTGGTCGACCTTGTTCTGCGGCAGCACCAGCAGGCTGCGCGGCACATGGATACGGGTGAGCGTCGTGGTGGCGCCCTCGGCCGCCGTGATGCGCAGGTCGAAGGGCTGGGAGCTGTCGTAGACGGCGAAGTCGTCGGCGCCGAGCACCGCTTCGCGGCCCCGCTGCGACAGCGCGATGCCGCCGCTGCGGGAGAAGACCACGGAGAACAGCCCCGGGTCGCCGGCCCGGACCAGCTTCGCGGTGCGCCACACCTCCGCCGAGGAGCTGGTCAGCTCGACCACGTTGACCGACCTCAGCTCCAACTCCCGTGCCGTGGCGCGGAAGTCGTTCGGCTCGTCGCTGCGCACCCGCATCGGGTGGACGCTGGTGGCCTGCAGTTCGTCGAAGCGCGGCAGCCGCTCCTCGGGTGGGAGGTCGTCGCTGCGGAACACCGTCCTGATCATGCTGCGCCCTCCGGTCGTCCCCCGCACTCGCCCCCCGGCGCGGGCACCCCGCCCGGCCGTCGCCGCCGGCACCCGGCCACGGATCGTCAAAGTCCTGTGCACTCGGTGCCAACGCCACTGTACAAAGGCCTGCCACTCTCAAGGGGTCGGGCGGCGGCGGGCATTCCGCTCGACAGACCGGGCAGCTGGGAGCAGACGTGACGAAAACACACCACCGCGGACCGCCGTGTCCCCGGCGTCACACCGGCTGCTCTTTTACGCTGTCGCCCGGCTGCCGCCGCGAGTTACCATAAGACGGTTCATTCCTTGGAACGTTTTCCCCGGGGGGGGATTATGGCAATCGACGAACGCATGGACGACGTGGATTTCCGAATTCTTGCTCTCATGCGCGACGGACTTTCCGACGCGACGATTGGAAGAAGGCTCTCGCGCGGACATCGCACGATCCAGCGGCGTATCTGTCACATGATGGACAGCCTCGGCGTTTCCGGGCGATTCGCGCTGGGGCTCAAGGTGGCGGAACTCAATTTACTGGCCGGCCAGGACGGTGCGGTCACCGCACACGCCAGGGAGCTGACCGGCTTGCAGAGGTGAGCCGGCAGCAGGCCTGAGGATTCCTCGGGAGCGGGGGAATTCCGGATGCCGGGGGGGAATCCGGGCTTCCGGAATCGACCCGGGGAGGGGGGACGGAAAGGCGGTCACCGCGTGTGCGCGGCGACCGCCTTTCCGATGTGCGGGGCAGCCTCAGAGGGCCACGCCGAGCAGGGCGTCCACGGCCCGCGAGACCAGCCCGGGCGCGCCGGTGTCGGTGCCGCCGTCCGCCTCCTGCGCCGCCGCCCAGCGGTCCACCGCGGCGAGGGCGCGCGGGGCGTCCAGATCGTCGGCGAGAGCCGTGCGGATCTCCTCGACCAGCGCGTCGGCGGGCGGGCCGTCGGGGCGGGAGACCGCGGCCTGCCAGCGGCCCAGCCGGGCCAGTGCCTCGTCCAGTACGGCGTCGGTCCACTCCCAGTCCGACCGGTAGTGGTGGGCGAGCAGCGCCAGCCGGATGGCGGCGGGCGCGACGCCCTCGCGGCGCAGCGTGGAGACGAAGACCAGGTTGCCCTTGGACTTCGACATCTTCTCGCCGTGCAGCGCCACCATCCCGGCGTGCACGTACGCCTTGGCGTAGGGGAACTCGCCGGTGAGCGCCTGGGCGTGCGAGGCGCCCATCTCGTGGTGCGGGAAGACCAGGTCGGAGCCGCCGCCCTGGACGTCGAAGCCCATGCCGAGGTGGTCGAGCGCGATGGCGACGCACTCGATGTGCCAGCCGGGCCGCCCCGCGCCCAGCGAGGCGCCGTCCCAGCTCGGCTCGCCCGGGCGGGCGGCCATCCACAGCATCGGGTCGAGCGGGTTCTTCTTGCCCGGGCGGTCCGGGTCGCCGCCACGCTCGGCGGACAGCAGCCGCATCGCGGCGGCGTCGTAGCGCGAGACGCCGCCGAAGTGCGGGTCGGACTCGACGGCGAAGTAGGTGTCGCCGTCCAGCTCGTAGGCCGCGCCCGACTGCCTGAGCCGTTCGATGAGCGGCACGATGCCGGGGATGGCCTCGACGGCGCCGATGTAGTGGGCGGGCGGCAGCATCCGCAGGGCGGTCATGTCCTCGCGGAAGAGCGCGGTCTCGCGCTCGGCGAGCGCGGTCCAGTCCTCGCCGGTGGCGGCGGCGCGCTCCAGCAGCGGATCGTCGACGTCGGTGACGTTCTGCACGTAGTGGACCTGGTGCTTCGTGTCGAGCCACACGCGCTGGACGAGGTCGAACGCGTTGTAGGTGGCCGCGTGCCCCAGATGGGTGGCGTCGTAGGGAGTGATCCCGCAGACGTAGAGGCGGGCGACCGGTCCGGGCTCGACGGCCACCAGGCCGTCGGTCGCGGAGTCGTGGAGACGGAGTGCGCGTCCAGTGCCGGGAAGGGCAGGGACGTCGGAAGCTGGCCAGGCATGCATGTCATGAGATTAACCGGGTGGCTCCGGGTCAAACGACCGGGAGCAGCGCGTTCGCCCCGGCAGGCGCCGGGCGGGCCGCCGCGGCCGGCCGCCGGGTGCTCAGACCGGGGGCCATGGTATGGAGGGCCAGTTCCCGCTCGGCAGCGGGTGCACACCGGTCTCCAGCAGCCGGCCGACCCTGGCCCTGACCGCGTCGGTCTCCGCGGCCGTGATCAGCGCCCCCAGCTGCTCGCCCAGCTCCCCTTCCAGCGCCGTACCGAGCCCCTTGAGCACCGCGAGGGCCTCGGCGGGCAGCGGCTCGCCCGCCCAGCCCCACAGCAGGGTGCGCAGCTTGTCCTCGGTGTGGAAGGTCACGCCGTGGTCGATGCCGTAGAGCCGCCCGCCGGGGGCCGGCAGCAGGTGGCCGCCCTTGCGGTCGGCGTTGTTGACGACCGCGTCGAACACCGCGAGGCGGCGCAGCCGGTCGTCGTCGGCGTGCACCAGCAGGGCGGTGCGCCCCTCGGCGACCTCGGCCTCGACGACGGCCTTCCAGCCCGGCCCCGGCTCGTCCTCCTCGATCAGGGCGAGCAGCGCGGTCTCCTCGTCCTGCACGGCCTCGATCCACAGCTGGACCATGCCCTCGCCGTACGGGCCGTCCCGCAGCACGGTGGGCGGCACCAGGCCCCATCCGGTGGCCTCGGAGACCAGGTAGGCGGCGACCTCGCGCTGGGCGAGGGTGCCGTCGGGGAAGTCCCACAGCGGGCGCTCCCCCGCGACGGGCTTGTACACGCAGGCCAGGGTGCCGCCGTCGTGCTCGGTCTCGCAGTACAGCACGGCGTTGGACGCGCCCTGGACCCGGCCGCGTACGGTCAGCTCGCCTTCGGTCAGCGCCGCGGCGGCGGCGCTCAGGCCGACCTCCGGTACCCGTTCTGACGCGGGCATACGTGTCCTTCCGGATCCAGGGGGAGGCTGCACAGCGGGCAGGGCGGGCGGCCGGCCGAGACCACGTCCAGCGCGCGCTTGGCGAAGGAGCGGGCCTGGGCGCCGGTGAGCAGCACCCGCAGCAGCGGCGGCCCGTTCTCGTCGTCCTGGAGCATCTCCTCCTCGGCCGCCTCCAGGTCGTCCTCGTCCTCGCCGGACAGCTCGACCAGCGCCTGCGCCTCGATGACCATGCGGTCGTGTGCGCCGTCCCAGGCCAGGGCCATGGTGCCGACGCGGAACTCCTCCTCGACCGGTACGTCGAGGGGCGCGGTGTCGTGCAGCTCGGTGGGGGCGACGGCGGGCACCGGGGCATTGCCGCCGCTGCGCCGCACCACCTCGTCCAGCAGCTCGTCGATCCGCTCGGCCAGCGCGGCCACCTGGGTCTTCTCCAGCGCCACACTGGTGGTCCTGCCGGACGCTGTGGCCTGCAGGAAGAACGTACGCTGGCCCGGCTGGCCGACCGTCCCGGCCACGAAACGGTCCGGGTGCTCGTAGAAGAAGACCTGGCGGGGCACGTCCTGCTCCGTTTGCTCGGCTGTGGTGTCTGTGGTGCGCGTGTCCGTGCTGTGCGGTGTCGCCGTCACCGTCGAAGCGGTGTGGCCACCACCCTACTGCGGAAGCTGATCACGGGGCGCCGGTGGAGCCGCCCACCACCGCGTCGTCGGTGGCGCCCTCGGGCGGTGCGGGCGGCGGGGCGAGCGCCGACAGGTCGCCGGTGTCGCCGAGCCGCAGCAGGAACGGGCGGTGCGGGGTGTAGCGGATGACGGTGACCGAGCACGGGTCGGTGCTGATCCGCTGGAAGAGGTCCAGGTGCATGCCCAGCGCGTCGGCGGCCAGCGACTTGATGATGTCGCCGTGCGAGCACAGCACGTACAGCGCGTCGGGGCCGTGCTCCGCCTCGATCCTGCTGTTCCAGTCGCGGACCGCGTCGACCGCGCGGGCCTGCATGGCGCGCAGCGACTCGCCGTTCTCGCCGGGGAAGACCGCGGCGGAGGGGTGCCGCTGCACGGTCGCCCACAGCGGCTCGTCGGCCAGCTCCGCGAGCTTGCGCCCGGTCCAGTCGCCGTAGTGGCACTCGCCGATCCGGTCGTCGGTGTGCAGCGGCAGCCCGGCGCGTGTGTCGAGCAGCGGGCGTACGGTCTCCTGGCAGCGCTGCAGCGGGCTGCTGACGACGGCGGCCAGCGGCAGGGCGGCCAGCCGGGCGGCGAGGGCTGCGGCCTGTGCGCGGCCGGCGTCGTCGAGCGCGACGCCGGGGCTCCAGCCGGCCAGCACTCCCTCGGCGTTGGCGGTGGACCGGCCGTGCCGGACAAGGATCGCGGTGGGCATGTCCGCCACCGTAACCCTTCCGCACCGGGTCCGTTGTGCTGGGTGACGGCCGTGGCGGGGATGATTCCCCCGAGCCCCCACCACGGCCGCTGAACTCCCGTGGCACGACTGCGATTTTCCTGCGATCCGCTCTCTCCGGCATAGGTCCCGCCGTACCGCCCCCTGGGTAAGGTGCAGCAGGGGTCGAGAGGGCCTCGGGAGTCGGTATCGCGAAGCGGGTGGAGATGTTCAGCAAGGCGACGAGGAGCCGCCCGGCTGCGAGCGGGGCGCGCCCCGCCGGAACCGACTGGTCCCCCTACGGTCGGCTGGAGGACGCCGCGCAGGTGTACTTCCTGCACGCGGACGTCGCGCTGGACGCCATCGAGGGAGTGCTGGGCCGGCGCCGGGTGCGCGGCTTCACCCTGGAGCGGGTGGTGGACCTGACCGAGGCGGGCGCCTCGGTGTGGCAGGAGGCCGCGGTGTGCGACGGCCGGCGGCTGATCCTGTGGCACAGCGAGGAGCTGGCCGACGCCAAGGCGCCGGGCGGCACGGTCCTGGACTCCTCGGTGCAGGTGCTGCCGCTGGACTCGATCGGACATGTGGGGATGCGGACCCTGGTCGGGCACGACGAGCTGGGGCGGCGCATCGACCGCGGGGTCTACCTGGTGCTGGCCACCGCGATGCCGCACGAGCTGAGCGCGGTGCAGGCCGACCCGGACTCGCCGCTGCCGGTGGCCTCGGCGAAGTTCCGGCCCGAGGCCTTCCGGTTCAGCAAGTCGCTGGACGACGGAGGTGCCGGGCAGATAGCCCGGCTGATCGACTTCGGGCGGCTGCTCGGCCGCCTCGTCCCCAGCTGACCCGCGCCCCCCGGGGGGGCCTCAGGCCAGTCCTGCCAGCTCCATCGCCTCGACGCCGGCCCGCAGGCCCGCCACCCGCTCCTCCAGCGTGAAGCCGGCCGGGGCGAGGGTGAGGGTGGTGACGCCGGCCGCCGCGTACTCGCGCATCCGGTCGGCGATCCTGGCGACCGAGCCCAGCAGGCAGGTGGAGTCGATGAGTTCCTGCGGCACGGCGGCCGCGGCGCCGTCCTTGTCGCCCGCCAGGTACTTGTCCTGGATCTCGGCGGCCTGCTTCTCGTACCCCATGCGCTGCGCGAGCTGGTTGTAGAAGTTCTGCTTGCGGCTGCCCATGCCGCCGACGTACAGCGCGGTGTAGGGGCGGAAGACGTCGGCGAGCGCGGAGACGTCGTCGCCGAGGGCGAGCGGCAGGGTCGGGCAGACGTCGAAGCCGTCCAGGGTCAGGCCGGCCTTCTCGCGGCCCGCCCGCAGGTGCCGCAGCGCGGTGTCCTCCAGGTGCGCGGCGGACGGGAAGATCAGCAGGGCGCCGTCGGCGATCTCGCCGGTCTGCTCCAGGTTCTTCGGACCGATGGCGGCGATGTAGAGCGGGATGTGCTCGCGCTGCGGGTGCACGGTCAGCTTGATCGGCTTGCCCGGGCCGCCGGGCAGCGGCAGCGTCCAGTGCTCGCCCTGGTAGCTCAGCCGCTCGCGGGACATGGCCTTGCGGACGATCTCGACGTACTCGCGGGTGCGGGACAGCGGCTTGTCGAACTTGACGCCGTACCAGCCCTCGGAGACCTGCGGCCCCGACACGCCGAGGCCGAGCCGGAAGCGGCCGCCCGACAGCGAGTCCAGGGTCGCGGCGGTCATCGCGGTCATCGCAGGGGTGCGGGCCGGGATCTGGAAGATGGCGGAGCCGACGTCGATCCGCTCGGTCTGGGCGGCCACCCAGGACAGCACGGTGGCGCCGTCGGAACCGTAGGCCTCGGCGGCCCAGCAGACGGAGTAGCCGAGCCGGTCCGCCTCCTGGGCGACGGCCAGGTTGTCCGAGTCCATGCCGGCACCCCAGTAGCCGAGGTTGATCCCGAGCTTCATCGCGCTCCCCTTGTACTGGTCGGTAACGTCGGTGTTCCCACGGACTGTAGCGTGCGGTGCCGCCACGGGGACCTGTCGGGTACGTCACTGCCGCCCATTCGGCCGGTGCGGGCAGTAATCTCAGCGCCCATGGAGCATAGGCACCTCGGCCGGACCGGGTTGCGCGTGTCCCGGCTCGGGCTCGGCACGCTCACCTGGGGGCGCAACACCGGCGAACGCGACGCCGCCGACCAGCTCAAGACCTTCTGGAACGCCGGGGGTTCGCTGGTCGACACCGCCGACGTCTACGCGGACGGCGGCGCCGAGTACCTGCTCGGGCGGCTCATCGAGGACCTGGTGCCGCGCTCCGACCTGGTCATCGCCACCAAGGCGGGCAGCGTGCCCGACCCCGACCGGCGGTTCGACACCTCCCGCGGGCACCTGCTGGCCGCGCTGGACGCGTCCCTGCAGCGGCTCGGCACGGACTACGTCGACCTGTGGCAGGTGCACGCATTCGACCCGGGCACACCGCTCGACGAGACGCTCCAGGCGCTCGACATCGCCGTCAGCTCCGGCCGTGCGCGCTACGTCGGAGTGTCCAACTTCTGCGGCTGGCAGCTCGCCAAGGCCGCGACCTGGCAGCTCGCGGCGCCCGGCCGCACCGCGCTGGCCAGCACGCAGATGGAGTACTCGCTGCTCCAGCGCGGGGTCGAACGGGAGGTGCTGCCCGCCGCGATCGACCTCGGGGTCGGGCTGCTGCCCTCGTCGCCGCTCGGCCGCGGCGTCCTGACCGGCAAATACCGCGGCGGCACACCGCAGGACTCGCGCGGCGGCTCCGAGGACATGGCGCCCTTCGTCGCGCCCTACCTCGACGACACCGCCGCCCTCATCGTGGACGCGCTGGCCATAGCGGCCGACGGACTCGCCGTGTCCCCGCTGCACGTGGCACTGGCCTGGGTACGCGACCGGCCCGGCGTGACCGCACCGCTGCTCGGTGCGCGCAACGCCCAGCAGCTCGCGGCGGCCCTGTCAGTGGAGGCCCTTACGCTTCCGGATGAGATCTGCCAGGCGCTCGACGACGTCTCCGCGCCGCTGCACCGCTACCCGGACCACGACTGGAGCACGCTCTGAACGCCAGCCCGCCTCCCGCGTCCGGCCGCCCCCCGGTGGACATCGCCGGCCTCGCGGCGGCCGTCCGCTCCATCGAACGCGGCGAGTCCCCGGCGGCCCCCGCCCCCCGCGGCGACGCGGCCGCGGCCCGCCGCAAGCGCCGCGAGGCGATGGCGGCAGAAGCCGCCGCCTTCCAGGCGGCCGAGGCCACCGAGGCCGCCCACCCTGGCGCCGCCCCGCCCCCGGTCTCTCCCAGCACCGACGCCGCCCCGGCCCCCGACGCCGGTCCGGGGGACGAGGCCGAGACCCCCACCGACGCCGCCCCGGCCCCGGACGACGATGAGCCCTCCCCTGGCCCTGACGCCGGGCCGGCCAACGGGGCCGAGGCCCCCGCCGACGGCGCCGACGCGCCCGCCCCCGACGCAGGCGACCGCGCCGCTGCCCCGGCCACCGAAGCCGCCGCCGAGCCCGGCGCGGGTTCGGCCGCAGACGGGGCGGACGCAGCCGCCCACCGCCCCGGAGGCGCCCGGGGCGAGCAGGCCCCGGTCCCGGCAGGCGGGGACGGCTCCAGCAACGCGGGCGACGGCGAGCAGGTCCGAGGCTCGGCGCACGAAGCCACGGCGCCCCCCGGCGAGACCGCCGCACCACCGCGCCCCGAGGGCGAGCAGGCCCCGGCCCGGGCAGGCGGAGCCGCCGGCACCCCGGGCGGGGACGGCGGCAACCGTCGGGCCGACCGAAAGACGCCGTACCCCGCAAGCGAAGCCGCCGGTGGTCCCGGCGGGACGGGCGACGGTGAGCAGGTCCTGGGCTCAGCGGACGAAGCCGCCGCAGGCGCCCACCTGCCCGGCGCCGCCCACGCCGGGCAGGTCCCAGGCCCGGCGGGCGGAGCCGCCGGGCAACCAGGCACGGGCGCGGACACCCCAGCCCCCCGGGCCGGTGCCACCGCCCAACCGCCCGGCACCGCAGGCACCCGCGCCGGGCAGGTCGCGGGCTCGGTGGGTGGGGCCGCCGGGGTTCCGGGGCGGGGGGCACTGGATGCGCGGGCCGTCGAGGCCGCGGCGGCCGTGTTGGTCGAGGGCGGGGCTCCGGCGGAGTTGGCCGGGGACGTGGTGCGGGTGCTCGGGGAGGGGGCCGGGGGGGAGTTGCGGGGGGATCCCTGGCTGGTGCTCGGGGTCGGCGGGGTGCGGGTGGAGCAGGGGGACGCGTTCGCGCGCGGGCTGCTCGGTGACGCGTGCGGGCCGGGGGACGAGCGGCGGGCGCGGGCGCTGGTCGCCCGGGTGCTGGAGGACGCCGCCCTGCGCGGCCACACCGCACTGGCGCCCGCCGACCTGTACACGGCCCTGCGCGGCTACGCGCTGCCCGACCCCGAGGCGGCGGTCGGCGCCGCCGTCGCCGACGGCCAGGTGCTGGTCTTCCGCGAAGGCGACGAGGAGGGCGAGGGCGAGGCCCCTGTGCTGCTCGGCCTCGACCGTTACGCCATGGCCGAGGAAAGCCTCGCGGAGGGCTTCTTCCGCCTGCTGCGGTCCCTTGAGGACACCGGCGAACCGGAGTGGGCGCAGGCCGCGGCCCCGTCCCCGTCGGCCGCCGAGCTGATCGGAGCCGCGGCGGGCAGCGGCCTGGTGGTGCACTCCGGCGGCGAGGCGGCCCGCGCAGAACCCGCCGCCCTGGTGGCCGCAGTGCGCGAGGCGGGTCTGCGCGGGTATGCGGCGGCGTACACCGAGAACGGCCGCCGCCGGCTCGCCGCCGTGCTGGGCGAGGACGCGGCCGTGACGGTGGACGGCCTGCTGTCGGGCGCCGAGGGTCCCGGGCGTGCCCCGGACGGCACGCTGGACCTCGACGTGCTCGCCGTGCTGGACGCACCGCAGCTGTCCGTCGAGGAGGCGACGACGCTGGTGGAGTCGGTGCCCGACGGCGCCCGGCTGGTGCTCAGCGGCGACCCGCACGCCCTGTGGTCGGCCGGGGCCGGCCGGGTCTTCGCCGACCTGCTCGCGGCCCGCGTGTGCCCGCGGGTGGTGTCGCGCACCCCGGACCCGGGTCCGATCGGCGAGCTGGTGTCCTGCGTCGGCGAGGGCGAGCTGACCCCCGTGGAGGCGCCGGACAAGGAGGTCGTGGTGGTCCCGGTGCGCGACCCGCGGGAGGCCGTGCACCGCACCGTGCAGCTGGTCGCCGACTCCGTGCCGCGGGCTTTCGGCGTCGAGGGCGCGCAGGTCCAGGTCGTCACGACAGGGCACGGCGGCCCGGTCGGCACCCGGGCGCTCAACGCGGCCCTGAAAGAGCGCCTGAACCCCGGCCCCGGCCGTTTCGGCGGCTTCGACCCCGGCGACCGCGTCGTGTACGTACCGCTGCCCGGCCGTACGCTGCCCGGCACGGTGGCCGGCGCCGAGCCGGAAGGGCTGCGGCTGGACTGCGAGCGGGGACCGGTCCTGGTCCCCCGCGAGGACGTCGCGGCGACCGTACGGCACGGGTGGGCGGTGACCGGCCATCAGGCGGCCGGCATGCGCTGGCCCGCCGCGGTGGTGGTCGTCCCCGGCGACGCGGGGCCGCTGCTGACCCGCTCCTGGGTCTACACCGCCTTCGGCCGCGGCGAGCGCCACCTGTCGGTCGTCCAGGGCGCGGAACAGCGCCTGGCGCAGGCCGTGGCGGGACCGCCCGCGGCGGAGCGCACGACCCGGCTGGTCTCCGCGCTGCGCGAGCTGACCGCCGAGTAGGGCGTCCGGCCCCGGGGCGGGAACCCCGGGGCCGGACGGCGGTCATTCGGGGTCGAGCGCGCTCAACTCGTCGTCGAAGACGGCGCTGACGTCGAAACGGCACACCACCAGGTGCGGGTCGGCCTGGTCGAAGGGCGCTTCGAGCCACTCCCCTGGTTCGGCCGGTTCCACCGCCGAGACCCACACCGTGGAGTCGCCCTCCTCGAAGCCGAAGTCCTTGTGCCGCTGGGCGATCTCGTCGGGTTCGTACTCCCCGAAGATCACCCCCAGCGCCGCGTTGACGGTCGCGGTCGCCGACCCGTCGGTGTCCTCGCTGGCGTGCCTGGCCTGCGAGTAGAGCCGGTCGGGGGCCACGATCGTGTAGTCGCGGCGGATCAGCACGCTGATCGCCTCCGGCTCCTCGGGCCCCTCGTACTCCGGCATGGCACCGCCGGTGGGCACTTCGAGCGGGGTCACCTCGTCGTAGGCCTCGTACAGCAACTCGTCATACGACTCGGCGGCCTCGGCAAGCGCCTCGAACGCCTCGTGAACGGCGGGGTCGTCCTCGCCGCTGCGCTTCTCGATCGCGTCGAGATGCCGGTCGAGCGCGGCCTTGACCGCCTCGACTGCGGCACGGACCTCGGCCGCCGTGGGCTGCACGTCATCAGACATGAGGCAGACGCTATCCGCACCGGGGCGTTGCTTGCACAATAGATGCGATGCCGGAATACGAATTCAGAGAGATGTACGTGCCGCGTGGGGTCTCCCGCAAGGACGCGGCACGGTTGCTGACCGACGAGGCGGAGTACGGGCACTGGGAGGTCGACCGGCTCCGCCTCTATCCCGACGGGAGCAGACGCGTGCGCCTGCGGCGCCGGATCATCCGTCAGGTGCGGGCCACCTGGTGAGGTGACCCGCTCCGGTTCAGCCCTGTTCGCCGCGCCCGCGGCGGTAGAGCAGGGCGCCGCCGAGCAGCAGCGCTCCGGCGGCGAAGGCGCTGAGGGCCATGCCGTCGGCGCCGGTGTGCGCCAGGGTCCCGGTGCCGGGCACCGCCGGGGTGCGGTCGGACACGGGGGTGTCCGGGGTGCCGGGATTTCCGGGGGTCCCGGGAGTGCCCGGGTTTCCGGGCGTACCTGGGTTGCCGGTGGTACCGGGGTTGCCGGGGGTGCCCGGGTTTCCGGGCGTACCGGGTGTACCGGGGTTGCCGGGGGTGCCCGGGTTTCCGGGCGTACCGGGTGTACCGGGGTTGCCGGGGGTGCCCGGGTTCCCAGGCGTACCCGGGTTGCCGGGGGTGCCGGGTGTACCGGGGGTGCCCGGGTTGCCGGGCGTACCCGGGTTGCCCGGGTTGCCGGGCGGGGTGTCGGTGTTCGCGCAGTCGTTGCCGAAGACCGCGTTGAGCGCGCCCACGACCGAGGCGCTGTTGCCGCACACGTTGACCGGCACGTCCACCGGTGCCTGCACGGTGTTGCCCGAGCCGACGCCCGGTGAGCCGTGGGTGCCGCCGTGGGCGGTGGAGCCGCCGCCGCCCGGGTGGGCGGAGACGTTGGCGCAGTGGTTGCCGAACACCGGGTTCAGCAGGCCCACCACGTCGACGGTGTTGCCGCACGCGTTGACCGGCACGTGCACCGGGACCTGGACCGCGTTGCCGGCCAGCACGCCCGGCGAGCCGGCGGCCGCGCCGTACGCGCCCGCGTCGGCGTGCGCGAGACCGCCGGTCGCGGCGATCACCCCGCCGGTGGCGACCACGGTGAGCAGGCCCTTGGTTGCGACCTGTCGCATTGCTTCCCCTAACCTTCCGCAGCTTCCAGGGACTTCCCCTGGAATGGCGAGCGGCCCCGGAAGCGCAGCGGACTGCGTTTCCGGGGCCGATCCGGCACGGCCGCGCCCGGTGGCGCGGCCGGCCGGGATCAGTTGTTGGCGCAGGCGTTGCCGAAGGCAGGGTTGAGCAGCCCGATCACGGAGACCGTGTTTCCGCAGACGTTCACCGGGATGTGCACGGGGATCTGGATCAGGTTGCCAGACAGCACACCGGGGGACTGCACCGCGGCGCCCTGGGCACCGGAGTCGGCGGCAGCCATGCCCGCACCTGCGAGCACGAGACCGCCGGTGGCGACCGCAGCGGCGACGACCTTCTTGATCATTCTCTTTCCTCCTCATGGACAAGTGCGGCCCCAGCCTGCGGACCACACCGTCGTAACGACCTCCCGGGGAATAGAGCTACGAAAGCATCGGGGCATTCACTCGTACCGGCGAAGCAGACCACCGGTACGGGTACACACGGGCGACCGGTCAGCTGTGTTCGATGAAGCGGTCCAGCACCCGGACGCCGAAGCGCAGGCCGTCGACCGGCACCCGCTCGTCCACGCCGTGGAACATCCCGGCGAAGTCCAGCTCGGGCGGCAGCCGCAGCGGGGCGAAGCCGAAGCAGCGGATGCCGAGGTCGTCGAAGGACTTGGCGTCGGTGCCGCCGGAGAGCATGTACGGCACCGCCCGCGCGCCCGGGTCCTCGGCGACCAGGGCGCGCTGCATCGCGTCGACGAGGGCGCCGTCGAAGTCGGTCTCGACCGCCTTGTCGGTGTGCAGGGACTCGCGCTTGACGCGCGGCCCGAGGATGCGGTCGAGGTCGGCCAGGAACTCGTCCTCGTAGCCGGGCAGGAAGCGGCCGTCGACATGGGCGGTGGCCTGGCCGGGGATGACGTTGACCTTGTAGCCGGCGCCGAGCATCGTGGGCGCGGCCGAGTTGCGCAGCGTGGTGCCGATCATCTTGGCGATGCCGCCGAGCTTGGCCAGCGTCGACTCCATGTCCTCCGGGTCGAGTTCGGTGCCCAGGGCGTCGGACAGCTCGTCGAGGAAGCCGCGCACGGACTTGGTGACCCGGACCGGGAACTCGTGCCTGCCGAGCCGGCCGACGGCCTCGCACAGCTCGGTGATGGCGTTGTCCTTGTTGGTCATCGACCCGTGGCCGGCGGTGCCGTCCACGGTGAGCCGCATCCAGTGCATGCCCTTCTCCGCGGTCTCGATCAGGTACAGCCGCAGGTCGTCGTTGACGGTGAAGGAGAAGCCGCCGACCTCGCCGATCCCCTCGGTCACGCCCTCGAAGAGGTCGGGGTGCTCGGCGACCAGGTGCTTGGCGCCGAAGGTGCCGCCGGCCTCCTCGTCGGCGAGGAAGGCGAGCACGATGTCGCGCGGCGGCTTGCGGCCGCTGCGCAGCCGGTCGCGGATCACCGCCAGCGTCATCGCGTCCATGTCCTTCATGTCGACCGCGCCCCGGCCCCACACGCACCCGTCGGCGACCTCGCCGGAGAAGGGGTGCACGGTCCAGTCGTCGGCGTTGGCCGGGACGACGTCGGTGTGCCCGTGGATGAGCAGCCCCGGCCGGGACCGGTCCACGCCCTCGACCCTGGCCACCACCGAGGCCCGGCCCGGGTGCGACTCGAAGATCTGCGGTTCGAGGCCCACCTCGGCGAGCTTCTCCGCCACGTACTCGGCCGCCGCCCGCTCCCCCGGACCCGAGTGGTCCCCGTAGTTGCTGCTGTCGATCCTGATCAGCTCGCTGCACAGGTCGACGACCTCGTCCTCGCCCCTGACACCCCCGCTGCCCGCTCCGCCGTCCGCACTGCCAGGCCTGGACTCGCTCACGCTGTCTCTCCTCCTCGTAGCCCACCCGCCCGCCGCACGCGCCGGATGCCTCCCCCATCCTGCCCCGCACCCCCCGCGACCCCCAAGGATCACCCGCCCCGCACCCCCGCAGCGCGGTGATCGGCACCTCCCGATCTTTGCTATGGTTTACCCCGTCGCCACGGCCGCGAGGCCGTGTCGTCACACCCGTCCGGGTGGCGGAATGGCAGACGCGCTAGCTTGAGGTGCTAGTGCCCTTTATCGGGCGTGGGGGTTCAAGTCCCCCCTCGGACACCAGCGGAAATCCCTGCTCAGGCAGGGATTTTTTGCGTTTCCCGCCGTCCCCGCGAGGGCACCTCAGGGCAGCAGTACCGCGGCGCCGTTGACCCGGTCGGCGGCGAGGTCGGCGAGGGCGCGGGGGGCCGCGTCGAGGGGGTAGGGGGTGACCGTCGCGCGCAGGGCGATGCGGGCGGCGGTGGACAGGAAGTCGGCGCCGTCCTGCCGGGTGTTGGACGTGACGCTGCGCAGGGTGCGCTCCTGGAAGAGGTGGCGCTGGTAGTTCAGCGGCGGGATGTCGGTGAGGTGGATACCGGCCACCGCGAGGGTGCCGCCGCGGTCCAGGGCGGCGAGGGCCACCGGGACCAGGTCGCCGACCGGGGCGAAGAGCACGGCGGCGTCGAGGGGCTCGGGCGGTGCGTCGTAGGCGTCGCCCGCCGAGGCGGCGCCCAGGGAGAGGGCCAGGTCGCGGGCGGCGGGCGAGCGGGTCAGTACGTGGACGGTGGCGCCCTCGGCCAGGGCGACCTGGGCGGCCAGGTGGGCGGACCCGCCGAAGCCGTAGAGGCCGAGCCGGCCGCCCGCGGGGAGGTCGCTGCGGCGCAGGGCGCGGTAGCCGATGATGCCCGCGCACAGCAGCGGTGCGAGCTGGGCCGGGTCGGCGTCGGGGGGCAGCGGGTAGACGTAGTCGGCGGGCAGCAGGGTGCGCTCGGCGAAGCCGCCGTCGGCGTCCCACCCGGTGTAGCGGGAGTACGGGCACAGGTTCTCCCGGCCGAACAGGCAGTACCGGCAGGTCCCGCAGGTGCCGCGCAGCCAGGCGCCGCCCACCCGGTCGCCTGGTGCGTGGCCCGTCACGCCCTGGCCCACGGCCAGCACCCGGCCGACGATCTCGTGCCCGGGGACGGTGGCCGGGCGGTGCGGGGTCAGGTCGCCCTCGGCCAGGTGCAGGTCGGTGCGGCAGACCCCGCACGCCTCGACCTCGACCAGCAGTTCGCCGGGGCCGGGGTCGCCGGCCTGCCGGTCGACCCGCACCAGGGGGCCGCCCTCGGCCGGCCCCGGTGTGCCGACCGCCCAGCCGCCTGCCTGCGAAGTACCGTCGATCGCCATACCTCCAGCATGGGACCGGGGCGCGGCCCCGGCAATCGCCCGCGGGAGGGCGGCGGGCTCAGGTGCCGATGCGGTAGCGGGCCATCATGCAGTCGTCCTCGTGGTCGAGGATGTGGCAGTGCCAGACGTAGCCGCGCAGCCGCATGCCGTCCATGGCGGCGAAGGACGCGTCGGGGTCGAAGCCCAGCTCGGCGGCGGCGGGGAAGCGCACGAGGACCCGGGTGACCATGCCGGGCGGGCAGCCGACGGTGTCCTTGACGCCCGCTTCCCACGCCTGCGGCGGCTGGGCGGTGCCCAGCAGGTGGGCGTCGGGGGACGGCGACCAGGCGGTGCCGGGTTCCGGGCGCGGGTTGGCCTTGCGGTAGGCGGCGGCGTCGAAGACCTGGCGGTCCAGGATGCGCATGTGCACCAGGTGCAGGTGCATGGGGTGCGGCTCGGAGGAGGCGTTGACGAACTCCCACACCTCGGCTGTGCCCTGCCGCGGGGTGAGGACCGGCCCGTCGCCGTAGCGCAGGTTGTTCATCATCATCCCGGCGGGCGGCCAGCCGGGGGCGGTCGCGGGGGTGAGGGTGACGATCCGGCGCGGCAGGGTGCCTGCGGCGGGCAGCGCGGGCAGGGCCGCGGGCAGGCCTGCGGCGCCGCGCAGGACGGTGGGCGGCGGGGTGGTGAAGCCGCGTGCCCCGGTGCCGACGAAGCGCAGGATGTCGGCGGTCGGCACGACCGCGGTGGCGGCGACGACCTCGGGTGACTCCTGCTGGTCGTTGGTCAGGTCGACGTGGTCGCCGGCGGCGAGCGAGCCGAAGTCCACGACAAGGTCGAGGCGTTCGCCGGGTGCCAGGCGCACGGAGGTGGTGCGGGCGGGGGCGTCCAGCAGGCCGCCGTCGGTGCCGACCACCCAGAAGGGCATCTGGTTGCTGAAGAACAGCCGGTAGCCGCGGGCGTTGGAGGCGTTGAGCACCCGGAAGCGGTAGAAGCCGCGGGCGACCTTCAGATAGGGCGACACGATGCCGTTGACGGTCATCAGGTCGCCGAACATGCCGCCTTCCCAGTGCCCCTGCGGCACCTCGCGGGCGGTGCGGAAGTTCAGCGAGCCGTCGGCGAGGAAGCGGCGGTCGGCGAGCGTCAGCGGCACCTCGAACTCGCCGCTCGGCAGCCCGAGCCGGTTGGCCGCGGTGCCGGTGTCGTACTCGTCGCGCAGCAGGTAGGTGCCGGCCAGGCCCGCCACCGCGTTGAGCCGGGTGATGCCCATGGCGTGGTCGTGGTACCAGAGGTGGGCCGCGTCCTGCCCGTTCGGGTGGCGGTAGGTCATGGTGCCGCCCGGCCTGACGGTGTCCTCGGGGTGCCCGTCGGCCTCCGGCGGGGTGACGGCGCCGTGGATGTGCACCGTGGTCCGCGGCTGCGTGCGGTCCAGCTCGGATGCGCCCTGCAGGGTCGGATCGACGTCGGCGGCGAAGAGGTGGCCGCCGTCGATGGCATTGCTGAAGGTCAGCGTGAGCGGTTCGCCGCGGTGCGCCTCGATGGTCGGCCCCTGGTACGGCTGCCCGCCGTAGGACCAGGTCTTCGCGACGCCCAGGTCCCGGTGGAAGCGGTGGGTGGACGCGGCCGTGGTGATCGTGCGGTCGCCCGTCAGCACGGGGGCCACCGGCAGCTCGTCCACGTAAGGCGTCAGCTGCGGGGAGGCGAAGGTGAGCGAGGCCGCCGCGTCCGCCTGCTGGGGCCTGGGGGCGCCGAACGCGCCGAGGGCGGCGGCGCCGAGGCCGACGCCTCCGGCGGTGAGGAGTGAGCGACGGGACGGACCGTGCGGCATACGGGCTCCTCTGGGGTAGGACGCGCTTGACGATAAGCATCCATATGACGCATCGTCAACGATTTCCACCCGTGTCGGACATCGCCGCCTCCCCCGCCGGGGATGTCACCAGGCGGCGGGTGCGTAGTCCTTGAGGAAGCAGCCGTAGAGGTCCTCGCCCTGCTCGCCGCGGACGATCGGGTCGTAGACCCGCGCGGCGCCGTCCACGAGGTCGAGGGGCGCGTGGAAGCCCTCGGCGGCGAGCCGGATCTTGTCGGGGTGCGGGCGCTCGTCGGTGATCCAGCCGGTGTCCACCGCGGTCATCAGGATGCCGTCGGTCTCCAGCATTTCCTGCGCGCTGGTGCGGGTGAGCATGTTGAGGGCGGCCTTGGCCATGTTGGTGTGCGGGTGTCCCGCGCCCTTGTAGCCGCGGGAGAACTGGCCCTCCATGGCGGAGACGTTCACGACGTACTTGCGGCGGGCGGCCGCCGCGGCCATCGCCGGGCGCAGCCTGCTGACCAGCACGAAGGGCGCGGTCACATTGCACAGCTGGACTTCGAGCAGCTCGACGGGGTCGACCTCGCCGACGGTCTGGACCCAGGTGTTGGACGGGTCGAGGTCCGGTACCAGACCGCCGGCGTCGATGGCGGTGCCGGCCTCGATCCTGGCGAGCGAGGCGGAGCCGCTGACCAGGGCCAGGTCGGTGACGTCCTGGGCGGTGAGCACCTCGCCGCGGGGCGCGGGCAGTGCGGCGGCGGTCCTGGCGCCGCTGCCGTAGGCACCGAAGACCTCGGTGGCGGGCAGCTCGCCGGCCGGCAGCGGTGCGCCCTCGGCGGCGACCAGCTCGCGGTAGGCGGCAGGCGAGCGGCGGACGGTCTGGGCGGCGTTGTTGATCAGGATGTCCAGCGGGCCGTCCGCGGCGACGGAGTCGGCCAGGGCCACCACCTGCGCCGGGTCGCGCAGGTCGATGCCGACGACCTTGAGCCGGTGTATCCACTGGTCGCTGTCCGGCATCGCCTTGAAGCGGCGGACGGCGTCGTTCGGGAAGCGGGTGGTGATCGTGGTGTGCGCGCCGTCGCGCAGCAGCCGCAGCGCGATGTACATGCCGATCTTGGCCCGCCCGCCGGTGAGCAGGGCGCGCCGCCCGGTCAGGTCGGTGCGGGCGTCGCGGCGGACGCGGTTCTCGCGGGCGCAGTCCTGGCACAGCTGGTGGTAGAAGGCGTCGACCTCGACGTAGCGGGTCTTGCAGACGTAGCAGGAGCGGGGGCGCTCCAGGATGCCGGCGATCTCGGTGGTGACCGAGGTGGTCAGCTGGATGCCGAGCGTCTCGTCGTCGATGCGGTCGGCGGCGCCGGTCGCGGTGGCCTCGGTGACGGCCTTGTCGTTGGCGGTCTTGGCGGCCCTGCGCTCCTGGCGGCGGCGCTGCTTGACCGTACGGTAGATGCCCGCGGTGGCGCGGCGGACGGCGATGGCGTCGGGGTGGTCGACGGGCAGGCCGTCGAGTTCGGCGAGCACGGCCAGGCAGACCTGGAGGCGTGCCGGGTCGATGCCGGGCGCGTCCTCCCCGGGTCCGAGGTCGTGGAAGTCCTGTGTTGTCGCCGTCATGCCGCCGCTGCTCTCCCTGTCGGCCCGGGTCCTCGCGGGTCCTGGGGCAACCCGGGCACTCCCCCGGGTCCTGGGGCGAACTTTACGTTTGACCTGCTGGCAGCTCCAAACCCGGCGGCGGGCGGCAGGCCGGTAGTCTCGGGGCGGCCGCGCCGCCCCGCCCTGGAGGTCCGTTGAGCACCGACAGCCCCTTCGCCGTGCCGTACGACGACCCTTTCGGGGTGCACAACCTGCCCTACGGGGTCTTCCGCACCGCCGGCCGGCCGCAGCCGCGGATCGGGGTCCGCTTCGGCGGCCGGGTGCTCGACGCGGGAGCCGCGGCCCGGGCGGTCGGGGCGCCCGCGGAGGTCTCCGGGCTGCTGTCGGCGCCGCTGCTGAACCCGCTGCTGGCCGCGGGCCGCCCGGCCTGGACCCGGGTGCGGGCCGCGCTGACCGAGTGGCTGACCGGCGAGCAGCACCGGGCGGCGGTCGGGCCGCTGCTGGTGCCGCTCGCGGACGTCGCGCTCGACCTGCCCTTCGAGGTCGCCGACTACGTCGACTTCTACGCCTCCGAGCACCATGCGGTGAACGTCGGCCGGATCTTCCGGGCAGGCGCCGACCCGCTGACCCCGAACTGGAAGCACCTGCCGATCGGCTACCACGGCAGGGCCGGCACCGTCGTGGTGTCGGGCTCCCCCGTGGTGCGGCCCTGCGGGCAGCGCAGGGCGGGGGGCGAGGACGCCCCCTCGTACGGCCCGTCGCTGCGGCTGGACGTCGAGGCGGAGCTGGGCTTCGTGGTGGGCGGGGCCACCGGGCGCGGGTCGCGGGTCGCGATGGACGGCGCCGACGAGCACGTCTTCGGGGTGTGCCTGCTCAACGACTGGTCGGCGCGCGACGTACAGGCCTGGGAGTACGTGCCGCTGGGTCCCTTCCTCGGGAAGTCCTTCGCGACGTCCGTGTCGCCGTGGGTGGTGCCGCTGGACGCGCTGGCGCACGCGCGGACGGCCCCGCCGCCGCGCGACACCCCGCTGCTGCCCTATCTGGACGACGCCGCCGCCCCGCCGCGCGGCCTGGACATCGCCATGGAGCTGCGGCTCAACGGGCACACGGTCTCCCGGCCGCCCTTCGCGGCGATGTACTGGACGTACGCGCAGATGCTGGCGCACATGACGGTGAACGGGGCGAGCCTGCGGCCGGGGGACCTCTTCGCCTCGGGCACCGTCAGCGGCCCGGAGCCGGACAGCGTGGGCGCGCTGATCGAGCTGACGCACGGCGGGCAGCGGCCGGTCGCACTGCCCGACGGCAGCACGCGGGCCTTCCTGGAGGACGGCGACGAGGTCGTCATCACCGGGTCCGCGCCGGGTCCCGGCGGGGTGCGGGTGGGCCTCGGCGAGGTCGCGGGCCGGGTCGAGCCGGCCCGCGACTGACTCACGAGGCCCGGGGACTGACAGCGTGCCCGCGCATGACAGCCGGCCCGGTCCGTCCCGGGTACGACACCCGGGGCGGGCCGGGATGCCGGCCGGCGGCTACGCCGGTTCGACGGCTGCCTCGGCGTGGACCACCTCGACGTCCCAGGCCAGCGTGCCGTGGGCGAGCGGTGCCCCGTCGTGGGCGAGGTCGGCCACGGCCTGGTAGACGCCGGGGGCGGTGCCGGGCGGGACGGTCACCTCGAAGACGCCCTCCTGCGGCGGCCCGCCCGCGGTGAGCACGCTGCCCGCGAAGGCCACGGTGCCAGGGCTGCCGGCGGCCGGGGCGAGCGGCGGCTGCGGGCGCAGGGCCGCGGTGACCTTCTCGCCGGGTACGGCGTCGGCCGCCCGGCTGCCGACGGCGAAGGTCAGCCGGACGGTGCCGCCCGGCTCCGCCGTGACCGGGCTGCCGGTCGCCGTGCCGTACAGGGCGACGGGCTGCGGCGGCGGGGCGCCGCCCGCGGTCAGGGTGAGGCCGGTGATCAGCGGCGCCAGGGCGCCGGCGCGTGCGGCGGTGAACTCCACCGTCACGTTCGAGCCCGTCGGGATGAACTCCACGCAGCGCCGGGACCAGGCAGGCCCCGCCGCCCCGGCCGGCACGAAGGCCTCCTTCGTCACCCCCGGCCCCTTGGCCGACTCGACGGGGCGGACCAGCACCATGTACTCCTGCTCGGCCGGCGCCGGCTCGGCGGACCCGCGGTCCGCCGGGTCCGCGATGTCGGGTGACTCCATCCAGCTGATGGCGGTCCTGCGGCCCGCGGTGGTCGGCACGGTCTGGCTGACGGCGCCCGACTGGGTGTCCTCGCCCCCGAGCCGCAGGGCCTGGACCGCGGAGCTGCCGGCGGGACGGTCGCCGGGGGCCAGGGCGACGAGCCGGACGGCGTCCTGGGTGACCTCCCAGCCGGGGATGCCGTCGGGGTTCTTGGTGGTGAAGGCCTTGTGCTTCGGTGCGGGTCCGACGCCGGGCTCCGCGAAGTCCGGGTTGGCGATCTGCGTGTCGGCGGTCTCGGGATTTGCGGTCTCGGGATTGGCGATGCCGGGTGTGGCGATGTCGCCCGCCATGCTGGTCCTTCCGTCGGTGGCCGTGCGCCCCGGCTGAAATTCCACCAAGGGTCGCGCCCGCCCGCAACACGACGCGGACGCCGTGCGGCCCGGCACCCCCCACCGGGTACCGGGCCGCGGTCCGTCCCCCCGGGGCGGCTACCGGCGGCGGTAGCCGGGCGAGGGGACGTCCTCCACCCGGACGCCGCCCGCGGCGGCGCCGAGCAGGGTCAGGGCGGGCGCGGGCAGGCCCGCCGGGGTGCTGCCGTCGCTGAGGACGGCGAGCGCCAGGGTGTTGGAGCCGCCGGTGCGCAGGATGCCGTTCGGCAGCACGAAGGTGTGCTGCGGGCCGACGTCGTTGGCGTACTGGCCGAGGTTCCAGCCGTTGAGGAAGATCTGCACCCGGTAGGCGCGGGCCGGGTCGTCGGTGAGGGTCAGGCCGATCGAGGCGTCGGTGCCGCGGTCGACGTCCAGGGTGAAGTCGGTGCGGTACCAGGCGACGCCCTGCCGGGTGTCGGTGTGCGGCAGCGCGACCGGGGTCCACCCGCGGTCCGGCAGGCCCGGCAGGTGCCAGCCCTCGCGTTCGCCGTGCAGGCCGCCGCAGTTGAGCGGCCCGCGCACCGGGTCCTCGGTGCCGGTCGCGCCCTGGATGCGCCAGGCGGCCGGTGCGGCGCCGTCGAGGGTCGCCGCGAGCAGGCCGCGGGCGGCCTTGAACGCGTCGTTGGCGCCGCCGTCCTCGGCGTGGGCCATCGGCCTGACCAGGACGGCGAGGGTGTGCGGGCCGTCGCCCCGCAGGTCGTCGGGCACGGTGAACTGCGCGGTGCCGGTCCAGCTGGCCACCGTGTCCTGCGCCTTGGTGGGGGTGGGCAGCCGGTGGGTGCCGAGCGGCCGGCCGTCCCACCAGGCCATCAGCAGGCCCAGGGTGCCGCCCTGGTAGGTGAGTCGGAGGTCCTGCGGGTCTGCGGCGCCCTCGACGGTGGTGCGGTACCAGACGTCGCCGTAGTGGAAGCCGTAGTCGTCGGCGAAGAGCACGGCGGGCTGGCCCGCGGGCACCGCCGTGGAACTCGCCGAGGACGTCAGGCCGCAGACCCGCCATGTGCGGTCGTCGTAGCCGGGCTCGCTCTCGGGGTTCTCGGCCGCGTACCGCCAGCCGGTGAGGGCGGGCAGCCGTACGGAGCCGGGTCCCGGCAGCGGGCGGTCGGCGGCGAGGCTGCCGTCGCGGGTGGCGCGGGCGCTGACGCGGTGCCCGTTCCAGTCCAGGTGCTCGACCCGGCCGGGCGCCCACACCTCGAGCGGCGCGGGCTCCGCGGTGTCGCCGGTCAACTGCAGGTTCACACCGTGGACTTCGGCGGTACGCAGCAGTGCGGGGCCGCTGACCAGCACCGGGCCTTCCGCGGTGTCGCGGGTCCACAGGGTGGCGGCGGCGGTGTCGTCGGCGAGGAGCAGCAGCAGCGGGGTGTCGCTGCCGCCGCCCTGGACGCGGATGCGCGTGAGGCCGTCGAGGACGGCGTTGACGCGCAGGGTGCCGGCCTCGGCGTCGTAGGCCGTCTGCGCGCTGCCCGCCGTGACCGTGACGGTGGGGCGGGTACGGCAGAGCAGAACGGTCTCGACGGGGTCGCCGGGCCTGCCGGTGAGCAGGGCGATGTCCTGGGTGTCGCCGGAGGCCCGCCACATCGGCTGGGCGGTGGTGTAGAGCAGTGCCCTGCGGCCGAGCGAGAGGTTGGTGGCGACGACCTTCATGTCCTTGCCCGCCACCTGCATGCCGCCGGGGGCGGCCGGGACGGTGAGTGCGCCTGCCGCGGTGCTGACCGGCAGGGTGCAGACGGCCGGCTGCGTACTGTCGTTGCGCAGGAAGTACAGGTGGGAGCCGCGCTCGGGGTTGGCCAGGTGGTAGACGCGCAGGGTCGCGCCGACGGCCGCGGTGTCCTCGGCCCGGTCCAGTTCCGCCAGGTCGGGGAAGGTGGCGAGCATGGCGCCGATCTGCCGCATCGGCAGCAGCTTGGACGTCTGGTTGCGGGCCTCGTCGATGGCGGCGCCGTAGTCGTAGGAGGTGTAGACGACCGGGGCGGGCAGCCAGCCCCACGAGGTGCCGCCGAAGGTCATGTAGACGTTGTGGACCTTGATGCCGTTGGCGAGGTTGGTGAGGTAGAAGCGCCGCTCGAAGGCCGCGTCGCGGGTCCTGCGGGACTCGCCGTAGCCGAGGCCGCCGAACTCCGCGCCGCCCCACGGGTCGAACCAGCCGCCGCCGAACTCCGCGGTGAATCCGGGGGTGTCGGGGCTGGCGGTGGAGCCGCCCTTGGCGCCGCCGGTGCCGAAGTAGCCCCAGTCGGGCGGGGTGCTGGACGGCGACGGGTAGCCGTCGAAGGCGTAGAGGTAGCGGCCCTGTTCGCCGCCGGTGTCGAAGCCGCCGGGGACCCAGTAGCCGTTGCGGCCCTTGTCGTTGTGGAAGAGCGGTACGTCGATGCCGTCGGCGCGCACCTTGGCGTAGAGGTGGGCCATGTAGTCCTTGCCGGTGGCGCTGGTGACGAAGGACGCGTACTCGTTCTCCAACTGGTAGAGCACCACGGTGCCCTGGCCCTTGGTGTACAGGTGCCGGCCGATGACCGCGTTCACCGCGGTGAGGTACTCGTCGGCGTGGGCGAGGTAGGCCGGGTCGCTGGTGCGGGCGCGGCCCGGGGTGACGGCCAGCCAGCCGGGGTAGCCTCCACCGTCCACCTCGGCGTTGATGTAGGGGCCGGGCCTGGCGATGACGTAGAGCCCGGCTTCTGCGGCCAGGTCGAGGAAGCGGTCCAGGTCGCGGACGCCGGTGAAGTCGTAGACGCCGGGGGCCGGGGAGTGGAAGTTCCAGGAGACGTAGATGCTGACGGCGTTGTAGCCGTTGGCCTTCATCTTGTGCAGGACGTCGAGCCACAGCGAGGGGCTGGGCAGCCGGAAGGGGTGGAACTCGCCCGACCAGATCGGCACCCGCTGCCCGTCGACGAGCAGCGAGTAGCGGTCGAAGGACACGGTGTGGGCGGTGCCCTGCCCGGGGCCGCCTGCGGCGGGGGACGGTGCGGTGCCGGCCGGAGAGGCGGCGCCGGGCTCGGCGGCGTGCGCGACGGACGGCAGGGCCAGCGCGGCGGCGGCCGACCCGGTCAGGGCGGAGAAGGCGCGGCGGGACAGGTCCACGGAGGTTTCCCTTCGGCAGGGAGCGGCGGAGGCGGGGGCGTGCGGGGACATCAGGGGCTGCACAGCGCTTGAAACGTCTTAACGAGCCGGAAACCTAGCCTTGGGACGACCCACATGCAAGAGTTCGCACACAACCACTCATCCTGGGCGCACACAATTGAACAGTTTCAGACGGGGTACCGCGGCGCCGGTGCGCCCCGGCGCGCGCCACCGGCGCCCGTGGGCACTCCGGCGGACCGCGGCCGCCACCGCGTACGCGCGTGCCCCCGGCGGAGCACCCTTGCATCCGCCGGCCGCGCATGAAGTGGCCGGCGGCAGGCCATCCTTCCCGGGAAGCCGGTCTCTGCATTTGCAGACCGCCGGCGTGATCATCGGTCTCGGCACGGAAAGAGGACTCATGGCCGGTCACGGGCAGCACGAGGACGGCAGGGAAGACCCGGCGGTGGCGGACGGCAGGGGCACATCAGCCGTCGCATGGCAGAAAAGCTCCTACAGCAACCACCAGAGTGCGTGCGTGGAAGTGGGCGGAATCGGTCGCGAAACGGTCGGTTTCCGCGACTCGAAGGACCCGGAAGGGGCGGTTCTGATCTTCGGGCGCGATGCGGCCCGCGCTTTCGTTGCCGCCGTGGCGGCGGGCGAGTTCACTGGAGGTCGGTAACCGGCCGCCGGTTTCGGCAACTTCCGATCTCATATGACTGAGGCAGGATGAGGGGGCCATGGAATCCGCCCGCTCAGCGCGAGGGAGAGCCCGCCCGTGCCTGCCCAGCCGTCCCGCGCCCCGCGCGGAGTCCGCCATGTCCGCCCGCTCTCCGGCCGGGCGCCGACCGCGCAGCGCATGATCTTCGGCGAGACGCTGCGCAAGCACCGCGACGCGCTCGGCCTGACGGAGAAGGAGGTCGCACGCGCGATCGGCGGCTGCTCCGCCTCCAAGATCAGCCGACTGGAGTCCGGCGAGCACGACTTCAAGGAGCGGGACGTGCTGTCCCTGCTGGACGTCTACCAGGTGGCGGAGGGCACCGAGCGCGACCGGCTGCTGGAACTGTCCCAGCAGGCCAACGAGAAGGGCTGGTGGGAGGCCTGGCGGGACGTCGCGCCCAAGGAACTGCAGACCTACGTCAGCCTGGAGGACATCGCCGCGCGCATCCGCTCCTACGAGAGCGGGCAGCTGCTCGGGCTGCTGCAGATCCCGGACTACACCCGGGCGCTGGTCAGGGCCAACTCGCTGGAGCCCAACGTGCGCACGGCCGAGCGGATCATGGAGCTGCGGGCCATGCGCGCGCAGCGCTTCCTGCGGGACTCCGCGGCGCAGTTGATCTGCGTGCTGGACGAGGTGACGCTGTCCCGCGGCTACGGCACCAACCCGATCATGCGGCGGCAGATCGAGCACCTGATCGAGCTGGCGGGCCACGAGCGGATCAGCTTCCGGCTGGCGCCCTCCGCCCGGCTCAACCTGCCCGTGCAGATCGGTACGACCACCGTCTTCGACTTCGCCGCCGACCAGTTGCCCGCCATCGTCTACGTCGAGCGCTGCAACGGCGGGCTGTACCTGCAGGACCGCCAGGAGGTCGACGCCTACGAGCGCGGCTTCGACCGGCTGATGGTCGGCTCGCTGGGGTCCGCGGCCTGCCTGCAGAAGCTCAAGGACTACTGCCAGAAGTACCGTTGACGACCGCTCAGGGCAGCGGCAGCTGGTACGGACCCGGCCGCGTGCACGGCTACGGCTTGCGGGCGACGCCCGCGTACAGCGACGCGTCCGCGTCCGAGATCAGGCTCGGCCCGCTCCCCGGTTCGGGATTCCAGCGGTGCGCCACCGCCACGCCCGGCTCCAGCAGGTCGAGCCCGGCGAAGAACTCCCGCACCTCGGCGCGGCTGCGCACCTGCAGCGCCGTGCCGCCCTTGGTGTAGACGTCCACGATCGCCGCCCACATCTCGGGGGCGAAGTCCGGTGTGCAGTGCGAGATCGTCAGGTACGAGCCGGGGGCGAGCGCCGCGACCAGGGCGGCGACCACACCGTGGGCGTCCTGCTCGTCGGGCACGAAGTGCAGCAGCGCGTTCAGGCTCAGCCCCACCGGCAGGTCCAGGTCCAGGCAGCCGTCCCTGCGGACCACGTCCAGCAGGTGCACGGGGTCGGTCACGTCGGCCTCGACGTAGCCGGTGGCGCCCTCGGCGGAGGAGCGCAGCAGGCTGTCGGCGTAGACCAGCACGATCGGGTCGTTGTCCACGTAGGTGACCCGGGCCTGCGGTGCCTCGCGCTGCACCACCTCGTGCAGGTTGGGAGCGGTGGGGATGCCGGTGCCGATGTCGAGGAACTGCCGGATGCCGTGGTCGCGGGCCAGCATCCGCGCGGAGCGGTGCACGAAGGCCCGGTTGACGCGGGCGGCGGCCCGGACGGCGGGGAAGGTCGCGATGACCCGCTCTGCTGCCTCCCGGTCGACGGCGTAGTTGGTGTTGCCGCCCAGGTAGTAGTCGTACATCCGCGCGCTGTGCGGCAGGTCCTGCCGCAGCCTGTCCCCCGCGGCCTGCGCCAATTCCTCGTCCACGCCACTCCCCCGGTCTGCCGGTCCACCGGGGCCAGCCTATGCAGTGGCCGGCCGCCGCAGTACCCCGCCCGGGCTGCCGGGACGCGCCCCCGGCCTACCCGGACGCGCCGGGGCTCTCGGCGACCAGCCGGGGCAGGCCCGCGTGGTCGCAGCCGGCCTTGAGGTAGATGTCGGACAGCAGCCGCCGCACCACCGCGTCGGAGGCGCCCAGTGCCTCCGCTATCCGGGCGTTGGACCATCCGCCGGCGGCCCACTCGGCGACCGCGCGCTCCTGGACGGTGAGCGAGTCCGCGTCCGCGGTACGCGGCTGCAGCGGCCACAGGCCGGTGGCGTTCAGCTCCTCGCGGGCGCGGGCCGCGAGCGCGTCGGCGCCGCACTGCACGGCCGACTCCAGGCCGCGGTGCAGCTGTTCGGCGGCCTGCTGGGGAAGTCCGGTGCGGCGCAGGGTGACTCCGTGGTCGACCAGCGCCCTGGCCAGGTCGTAGCCGGACGGCGAGCGCTCCAGGTGCGCGACCGCCTCGGCCAGGACGCCGGCCCGCCCGGGCAGCGGGGTGACCGCGGCCAGGGCGTGCAGCGCCTAGCCGACGGCGGACTGCGTACCGAACCTGCGCGCCCTGCGGACGCCTTCCTCCGCGGCCTGGACGGCCCCGTCGGGGTCGGTGGCCGCCCTGGCCGCCGCCAGGTGCAGCGGCCAGGGGCACCATGCGGGGTTGCGCATCCCGCGGGCGTCCAGCCGCTCGCCGACCGCGGTCAGCTGCCGCTCGGCCTCGCGGTCCCGGCCGAGGGCCAGCAGCAGTTCGCTGTGGACGGTCTGCGCGTCGGGGTAGACCACCGCGCTGGGCACGATGTCGCCGTAGTGGTAGGAGACGGCCAGCATCCGCGCCTCCTCGGTGCGGCCGCGGGCGAGCAGGATCTCGATGAGGATGCCGACCGCGAAGTACTGCGCGGGCACCTGGTGGCCGACCCGGTCGGCGATCCGCAGGCCCTCGCGGACCATGGTCTCGGCGGAGTCCAGCCGGCCGCGGCGGAAGCGGATGTAGCCGAGCAGGGTGTGCCCGAAGGACAGGTGGGCGCCGCGCCAGCCCTTGTCCTGGCACTCCACGATGCCCTGGTGGAAGAGGTCCTCGGCCCGGCCCGGCTGGTCGCAGTACAGGAAGGTGAGGGCCACCAGGACCGGCACCTCGAAACCCCACTGGTCGTCGGTCCACGGCAGCCCGCCGCCGAGCGCCTCTTCCGCGAAGTGCAGCGCGGTGGCCGCGGGTTCGCCCCTGACCATGGCGTCCCAGGCGCGCAGGCCCAGGATGTAGCGCTCCGCCGTGCCGCGGGCGGTCAGGTGGTCGGCGAGCCTGGCGAGTTTGCGGGAGCGCGCGGTGGAGTCCTGCTCGTCGGCCCTGAAGGCGTCCCACATGAACTGCTCGGCCTGCAGGTGCAGCCGGGTCCTGAGGTCGGTGGCCCGGCGGGCGGCCTCCGCGACGGTCCTGGCCGCCTCCGCCATCCGGTCGGAGTGGCCGAGCGCCTGCGCCAGCCGGTAGACGATCGCATCCCGCAGCTCGGGGGCCAGTACGGGTTCGTCGAGGGCGGCCCGCAGGTGGTTGACGGTGATCGCGGGCTCGGTCAGCAGGGCGGAGCAGCCCAGTTCGAAGAGCACCTGGGCGCGGTCCTCCATCGCGGGCGGCTCGCGCAGCGCCCTGGCCAGGCAGCGCCTGGCCGCGTCGGGGGCGCCGGCCCGCAGGTACTCGCGGGCCGCCTCCGACAGCTGCTGCACCACCCACGGGTCGCTCTCCGGGTGGGTCTCCAGCAGGTGCCGGGCGGCTGCGGTCACGCCGAGCCCGGACTGTGTGACAACCGCGGCGGCCTGGCCGTGCATGGCCACCCGGAAGGCCGCGGGGATCGCCCGGTAGACGGCCGTGGACACCAGCGGGTGGAAGAACTCCAGCCTGCTGTCGGCCGCTTCGAGCCCGCCGCGGGGCGGCTCTGCCAGGATGCGGGCCTCGCGCAGCGCGGCCACCGCCTCCGCGGACTCCGCCTCGCCGAGCCCGCCGACACCGGCCGCGCGGCTGCGGGAGGCGTCGGCGCCCAGCACCGCGACGCTCCAGGCGAAGCGGACCGCGGAGGTGCCGAGCCGCTCCAGGCGCTCGATCAGGCCGCCGCCCTTGACCGCCGAGGCCAGCTCGCGCAGCTCCGGCAGGTGGACGGCCTGGGGTTTCAGGCCGCGGTCCGCGACCCGGGCCGCGAGTTCCACGGCTTCGAAGGGGTTGCCGCCGGTGACGGCCCAGGTCTCCCGGCAGAAGGCCTCGTCCGCGTCCTCGCCCAGGGTGTCGCGCACGATACGGCTGACGGCGCCCGGGGTGAGCGGCGCCAGGTCCAGGGTGCGCGAGCCGTGCCGCTCGGCCAGCCGGCCGAACGCCAGGGCGTCGCGCGGCAGTTCGTCGGGGCGGTAGGCGACGACGAGCAGCATCGGCAGTTCGGTGACCCGCGGCGCGAAGCCGGTCAGCCACGCCAGCGACTCCGCGTCGGCCCAGTGGGCGTCGTCGAGCACGACCACCAGCGGGGCGCGCTGCATCGCGAAGCGCGTCACGATCCAGTCCAGGCCGTCGCGTACGCCCTGCGGGTCGGGCGATCCGCCGCTCGCGCCCGCCACCAGGCCCACGGCGGGGGCGACGATGTCGTACCAGCTGCCCAGCGCCTCCCGGTGCTCCTGCTCGGTGCCGGTCGCCAGCAGGGGCTGCACCAGGTGGCGTACGACCTGGAAGGCGACGCCCTGCTCCTGCTCGCCGCCGCGGGCGGACAGCACGGTGCAGCCGCGGGCGACGGCCCTTCTGCGCACCTCGCCGAGCAGCGTGGTCTTGCCGAGGCCCGCAGGTCCCGCGAAGACCAGCAGTCCGCCGGTGCCGGACGCGGCCGCCCCCTGCGCCGGCGCACTCAGCTCCGCCAGCAGCGCCTCCAGGGCTGCCATCTCGGTCTCACGCTCCAGCAGCAGCCGCTTGTGCCGCGGCGGTTGGTCTGCGGTGTACCCCATGTCATGTCCCTCGAAAGCGCGGTGTCCCCGTGCACCCGTCCCTCCGGGTAGGCACAGCGTACGCACGTGCGCACGATATGTGGTCTGCCGCGCGGCTTTCTCCGGCAGCTTGGCCGGAGTCGGCCCGCCGGGGGCCGGGGAACGCTACCCTCCCGGCTTCCGGTAGCGCCCTCGGGGGTCGCCCCGGGGGGCGCACACGAGCCCGCGTGCGCCGGTCGCGCACCTCCGGGCGCCCGCAGACGACGGTCCGCCGGCGGACGCTGCGCCTACGCTTCCTGCACGGCACTCGGGCATCGCCCATCGGACAACCGGGCTTCGCGGCACCCTGGAGGGCGCATGTCGGACGAGACGGCTGGGGGAAGCACACCGCAGGGCCGCACCGCGGATCCGACCCGGCAGACCGCGGCCGTCAGGATCCCCTTCCCCGCCCGGCTGAACCTGCACGCCGAGCGGGCCAGGCAGCACACCCTGCAGTGGGCGCAGGGCACCGGCCTGCTCACCGGGGACGCCGCCACCGCCGAGTACGACGCCCTGCGCCTCGACCGGCTGATGGCCTACTTCTACCCCGACGCCGGGGCCGCGGACCTGGAGCTGGCGGCGGACTTCAACGCCTGGTTCTTCATCTTCGACGACCAGTTCGACGCCGACCTGGGCACCAGGCCCGCACGGATCCGGCAGCTGGTGGCCGACCTCGCCGCCGCCATGGCACCGGATGAGGCGGCGGACAAGGCGGCGGAGGCGGTGCGCCCCGGGGACGGCCCGCTCGTGCACGCCTTCCGCGACATCTGGCGGCGCTCCACCGCGGGCGCCGAACGGGGCTGGCGGCTGCGCTTCGGCGCGCACTGGCGCGCGTACATGGCCGCCCACGAGGCGGAGGCCCGGCACCGTACGGCCGACCGCCTGCCGTCGCTCGAACGCTTCCTCGATGTGCGGCGGGAGTCGATAGGGGTCAGGCCCTGCCTGGACTTCGCCGAGCGGTGCGGCGGCTACGCGCTGCCGGACGAGGTGTACCGCCTGCCGGCGCTGCGGGAGATGCGGCAGATCACCGGCGACGTGGTGATCTTCGTCAACGACATCGTCTCGCTGGTCAAGGAGCTGGCGGCCGGCGACGTCAACAACAGCGTGGTCGTGCACCGCGCGCACAAGGGCTGCACGGTCGAGGAGTCCGTCGAGCACGTCAGCGGCCTGGCCAACGCGCGCACCGACCGCTTCGTACGGCTGGCCGCCGCGCTGCCCGAGGCCCTGGTGCTGCGCGGGGTCGGGCGCGAGACGCGGGATCACGTGGCGCACTACGTGGACGGGATGCGCCATGTCATGGCGGGCAACCTGACGTGGTCGCTGGCGACCGCACGGTACGACGCGACCGGCGTCGCGGCGGTGAGCGGCGGGCGCCGGCGCCCCTGGGGCGGACTGGCGGCGGAGGGCGGCGCCGCCGCACCGCACCGCGCAGGCCCTGCCGCACCGCAGCACGGAAGCACCGTCTGACCGGCCCTTCTTCCGCGGCGCGACGCGCTTCAACCCTCGGGGCGGGCCACAGCTCGGAGAAATTCCGGGCACGGTTCCATTACGATGCAACACCCGTCATATCGTCGCAAACCACCCCATCCCACGGACCCTGTCACGGGCCTTCCAAACGAAGGCGGTCCGGTGCCGAGTCGCCGCTCCGGCACGCTGCGCACCCGGGCCGTCACGCGGGCGACAGGTTGCATAAGCCACTGAATCAGGGCGTCAGCCGCGCCCAGCGGCGCCGCGGATGTGACCTGTTCCACGATCGCGCGCCCGCCTGGCTTTCCACGCCGTGACCGGCCCTCAGGGCCGCGGAGCCGGTGCGCGGGGCGCCGCGGGGGCGGCGCCGGCGGCCACCTGAAAGCGGCGGTGGCGTCCCGTTAGGTTCGGTGGGCGGACCGCGGGGGGGCCGGTCCCCGCCCTGTCGTCGGCCCGAAAGGCAGCTGTGTCCAAGCTCGTAGCCGAGCACGTGTTCAAGGTCTTCGGACGAAGGCCCAAGGAAGGTGTCCGCCGCATCCAGGCGGGCACCGATCGCGACGAGTTGCGTGCGGAAGGCACCACCGCCGCCGTGATCGACGCCTCGTTCGAGGTTCAGCAGGGCGAGATCTTCGTCGTGATGGGCCTGTCGGGGTCCGGGAAGTCGACGCTGCTGCGCACCCTCAACGGCCTGGCGCAGCCCACCTCGGGCCGGGTCCTCTTCGACGGCAGGGACGTCTCGTCGCTGGCCGCGAAGGACCTGCGGCACCTGCGCTCGCACCGGATCAGCATGGTCTTCCAGCACTTCGCGCTCTTCCCGCACCGGAGCGTGCTGGACAACGCCGGCTACGGCCTCGAAGTGCAGGGGCTGCCGCGGCAGGAGCGCGAGGAGCGGGCCGCGCAGGCCCTGGAACTGGTCGGCCTGGCCGGCTGGGAGCGCTCCTGGCCCGACGAGCTGTCCGGCGGCATGCAGCAGCGGGTGGGTCTGGCCCGCGCGCTGGCCACCGACGCCGACCTGCTGCTGATGGACGAGTCCTTCTCCGCGCTCGACCCGCTGATCCGCAGGGACATGCAGGACCAGCTGCTCACCCTCCAGCAGCGGCTGCGCAAGACCATCGTCTTCATCACCCACGACCTCAACGAGGCCATGCGGCTGGGCGACCGGATCGCCGTCATGCGCGACGGCCGGATCGTGCAGATCGGCACCGCGCAGGACATCCTCGTCGACCCGGCGAGCGACTACGTCGCCAGCTTCGTGCAGGACGTGGACCGCTCCCGGGTGCTCACCGCCGCCTCGATCATGCAGAAGCCGCCGGTGGCGGTGGACCTGAGCGACCCGCAGTGCGTGACCGCGCACACCGACACACCGCTGGCCGAGCTGCTCACTCCCGCGTCGCGGACCCGGCAGCCGCTGGCCGTCGTGGACGACGAGGGGCGGCTCAGCGGCGTCATCGCGCGGGACACCCTGCTCGCCGCGCTCGGCGACCAGCCGGTGAAGGAGGCCCACCGTGCCTAGGATCCGTCTCGGCAACTGGGCCGAGGACGTCGTCAGTTGGCTCACCCGGCACTTCTCCTGGCTCTTCGACGCGGTCAGCAGCGTCGTCAACCACCTCTACGACGGGGTGGAATGGGTGCTCGGCGGCCCCTCGCCGCTGCTGATGGCCGGCATCCTGGCCGCGCTCGCCTTCTGGATGCGCGGCCTGCCCACCGCACTGGCGGCCTTCGCCGGGTTCGCGCTCATCGACGGTGTGGCGCAGTGGGACCAGGCGATGCAGTCGCTGTCGCTGGTGGTCGTCTCGGCCGCGGTGGCGCTGCTGCTGGCGGTGCCGCTGGGGGTGTGGGCAGCCCGCAGCCGGGTCGCGAGCGCACTGGTGCGCCCGGTGCTCGACGTCATGCAGACGCTGCCCGCCTTCGTGTACCTGATCCCGGCCATCATCTTCTTCAGCCTCGGTACGGTCCCCGCCGTCATCGCCACCATCGTCTTCGCCATGCCGGTGGGCGTGCGGATGACGGAGCTGGGCATCCGCCAGGTCGACCCCGAACTGGTCGAGGCCGCCGACGCCTTCGGTACGGCACCGGCCCGCACCCTGCTGCGGGTCCAGCTGCCGCTGGCGCTGCCGACGATCATGGCGGGCGTCAACCAGGTCATCATGCTGGCCCTGTCGATGGTCGTCATCGGCGGCATGGTCGGCGCCGAGGGGCTGGGCTCGACCGTCTTCGGCGCGATCAGCCAGGTCGACATCGGTCTCGGCTTCGAGGGCGGCGTGTCCGTCGTCGTGCTCGCGGTCTACCTGGACCGGATCACCGGTGCGATGGGCGAGCAGGTCTCGGCGCTCGGCCGGCGGACCGCGGCCCGCGCCCGCACCGGGGGCCGGCTGCGCGGCTTCGCGGTGCTGCGCTACCGGCCGCGCCCGGCGGTGGGCCTGTCCTGCGTCGTCGCGCTGGCGCTGGTCGCCGCGGGCACGGGCGTCTTCGGCGGCGACGGGCAGCCGAGCGCCCCCGTCGCGGCGGGCAGCGACGTCGGCAAGGGACGCACCGTCACCATCGGGTCCTTCAACTGGGACGAGTCCATCGCCTCGGCCAACCTGTGGAAGGCCGCGCTCGACGCCCGCGGCTTCAAGGCGGCGGTCAAGACGTACGACCCGGGTGCTGCCTTCACAGGGCTCGCCCGCGGCGACATCGACGTCCTCACCGACGCCTGGCTGCCGACGACGCATGCCGCGTATCTGAAGCAGTACGGGAAGGACTACACCGATCTGGGTAAGTGGTACGAAAGGACCTCGCTGGAGGTCGCGGTCCCCTCCTACGTCAAGGGGGTCACGACGATGGCCGACCTCAAGGGCCGGAGCAAGGAGTTCGGCGGCAGGATCGTCGGCATCGAGCCCGGCGCCGGCGAGATGGGCCTGCTCAAGGACAAGGTGCTGCCGGGCTACGGCCTGGACAAGGACTACCGGCTGGTCAGCAGCTCCACCTCGGGCATGCTCGCCGAACTCGCCCGCGACTACGCCGCCAGGAAGCCGGTCGCCGTCGTGCTGTGGTCGCCGCACTGGGCCTACAGCACCTACCACCTGACCAAGCTGTCCGACCCGAAGTCCCTGTGGGGTCCCGGCGACTCCATCCACGACCTCGCCAACAAGGCCTCCGCCGCCCGGCTTCCCGAGGTCAGCTCGTGGATGCGGGGCTTCCACATGACGGAGCCGCAGCTCGGCTCCCTGGAGGCCGCCATCCAGGCGGCGGGCCAGGGCAACACCGCCCAGGGCGTCCGGCAGTGGGTCGCCGCCCACCCGGGGGTGCTCGACACCATGGCCCCGGTGGGCGCCGGCGGCTGAAAAAGAAACGAACGGCGTAGAACAACAACCCCGTGTTCGCCCCGCAAAGTCACTTGACACGAAGTTATTCCGAGTTGAACGAAAATCAACTACCGTGTAAAGGATGACCGTCCGCGGCGTCATGGATCGGGAACCAAGTGGCGACCTATTGGGCGGCCGCGCGGACGGGCATGGTAAAAATGACTGATTGTAACGGTCACATCAATGCACGGCTCAGCGGCTGGAGAGTCCATGAAGCTACCGCAGGACGACAGCACCGGTATCGGACCCCGTCTTCGTGAACTGCGCCGAGCTCGTGGCCTCCATCAACAGGATCTGGCCAGTGACGAGTTCTCCGTCAGCTATGTGTCCCTAATCGAAACCGGCAAGCGCACCCCGTCGAAGGCGGTCCTGCAGGCCCTGGCGGACCGTCTCGGCTGCTCGGTCGAATATCTGCGGTCCGGCAGGGACGACAATCGGATCAAGGAACTTGAGCTGAAGATCGCCTTCGGCGAGATGGCGCTGCGCAACGGGGAGAACGGCGAGGCGCTGCAATCGTTCAGCGAGGCCCTGGCCGACAAGCCGCTGCTGGCCGACTCCTCGGTGCGCAGGGCGCAGATCGGGCTGGCGCTCGCGCTGGAGAAGATAGGGTCGCTGTCCGCCGCGGTCCAGCTGCTGACCGACCTGTACGAGGCGCCGGCCACCGTCGTCGGCTCGCAGGAGTGGAGCCAGATCGCCGCCTCCCTGTGCCGCTGCTACCGGGAGTGCGGCGACCTGGCGCTCAGCGCGGAGGTCGGCGAGAAGGCGCTGCAGCAGCTGGACCAGCTCGGCCTTGAGGCGACCGACGACTACATCCAGCTCGGTTCGATGCTGATCGGCACCTACAGCATGCGCGGCGACCTCACCAGGGCGCACCTGCTGGCGAACCGGCTCGTGGCGACGGCCGAGGACGCCGAGTCGCAGGTCACCAGGGGAGGTGTCTACTGGAACGCGGCCCAGGTCGCGCACGCGCGCGGCGCGACCGCCGACGCGCTGGCCCTGACCGAGCGGGCGCTGCACCTGATGGCCGCCACCGACAACCTGCGGCACCGGGCACTGCTCACCGCGATGCACGGCTCGCTGCTGATGGAGTCCGACCCGCCGGACGTGGAGCGCTCCTGGGACCTGTTCACGCAGGCCCACGACATCCTGGTCCAGGTGGGCACCGCGGCGGAACAGGCGCGGCTGGAGAACGACCTGGGGGTGGCGAGCATCCGGCTCGGCCGGGTCGACGACGCGCTGCGGCACGCCAGCCGTGCCCTTGGGCTGCTGCACAACGAGCCGCGCTGGCTGACCGTGCAGGCCAGGGCGACGCTGGCGGAGGCGCAGCTGTCCATGGGCGACCAGGCGCTGGCCGAGGAGACCCTGATGACGGCGGCCCGCGACCTGCGGCAGGTCACGCCGTCCCGGCAGACGGCGCTGGCCTGGCGCAGGCTCGGCGACCTCTACCAGAGCTGCGGGAAGTCCGACGCCGCCATGACGGCCTTCCAGCGGGCGCTGCAGGACCTGGGCCTGCGCGGCGGCAACCAGCTCAAGTGCACGTCCAACGCGTTCGAGTAGCCCCGGCGCTGCGGCCGCCGGACCTCACCGGGCCGGCGGCCGCAGCCACACCGTGGCCAGCGGCGGCAGCGTGACCTCCGCACTGGTGGGATGGCCCTGCCAGGGCAGGCCGTCGGGGACGACGGCGGTGGCGCCGCCGAGCGCCCCGCTGCCGCCGTAGCGCACGTCGTCGGTGTCCAGGACCACCTCCCACGAGCCGCGGGCGGGCAGGCCGACGCGGTAGCGGGTGCGCGGGGCGGTGCCGAGGTTGCTGATCGACACCAGCGGGTGCCCCGCCTCGTCGTAGCGGACGAAGGAGAAGACGTTGTCCTCGGCCGCGTTGTTGTCGATCCAGTCGAAGCCCGCCGGGTCGGTGTCGCCGCGCCACAGGGCGGGCGTCTCGCGGTAGCGGCCGTTGAGGTCGCGCACCAGCTGCTGGACCCCGCGGTGGTCGGCGGCGGCCGGCCACTCGTCGGCCAGCACCGGCCACTGCGGCCCGGTGTCGTGGTCCCATTCGGTGCCCTGGGCGAACTCCTGGCCCATGAACAGCAGTTTCTTGCCCGGGTGCGCCCACATGAAGGCCAGGTAGGCGCGCAGGTTGGCGCGCTGCTGCCACCAGTCCCCCGGCATCTTGCGCACCAGCGAGCCCTTGCCGTGCACGACCTCGTCGTGCGAGAGGGGCAGCACGTAGTTCTCGCTGTAGGCGTACGCCATCGAGAACGTCATCTCGTGGTGGTGGTGCCTGCGGTGCACCGGTTCGCGCTGCATGTACTCCAGCGAGTCGTGCATCCAGCCCATGTTCCACTTCAGGCCGAAGCCCAGACCCTCCTGGTCGGTGGGCCGGGTCACCCCCGGCCAGGCGGTGGACTCCTCGGCGACGGTGACCACGCCGGGGCAGCGGCGGTAGACGGTGGCGTTCATCTCCTGCAGGAAGGCCACCGCGTCCAGGTTCTCCCGGCCGCCGTGGGCGTTGGGCAGCCAGTTGTCCCCGTCGCGCGAGTAGTCCAGGTAGAGCATGGAGGCGACCGCGTCGACCCGCAGGCCGTCGATGTGGAAGTCCTCGCACCAGTACACGGCGTTGGCAACCAGGAAGTTGCGCACCTCGGTGCGGCCGAAGTCGAATTCGAGGGTGCCCCAGTCCGGGTGCTCGGCCCGCCGCGGGTCGGCCGGCTCGTACAGGGGCTCGCCGTCGAAACGCGCCAGCGCCCAGTCGTCCTTCGGGAAGTGCGCCGGCACCCAGTCCATGATCACCCCGATCCCCGCCCGGTGCAGCGCGTCCACCAGGTACCGGAAGTCGTCCGGCGAGCCCAAGCGGGACGTGGGCGCGTAGAAGCCGCTGACCTGGTAGCCCCAGGACGCGCCGAAGGGGTGCTCGGTCACCGGCATCAGCTCGACGTGGGTGAAGCCCATCTCCAGCAGGTAGGCGGGCAGTTCGGTCGCCAGCTCCCGGTACGTCAGCCCGGGGCGCCAGGAGGGGAGGTGGACCTCGTAGACGGACATGGGCGCGTCGTGCGCACGGCCCGAGCGGGCCGCCATCCACTCCCCGTCCTGCCATGCGTACGCCGATGTGTGGACGATCGAGGCGGTCGCCGGCGGGACCTCGGCCGAGCGGGCCATCGGATCGGCCTTGCGCAGCATCCGGCCGTCGCGGGTGGCGATCTCGTACTTGTACCGGGCACCCTCCGCGACGCCCGGTACGAACAGCTCCCACACACCGGTCGAGCCCAGCGAGCGCATCGGGTGCGCCACCCCGCTCCACCCGTTGAAGTCGCCGACGACGCGCACGCCGCCCGCGTTGGGCGCCCACACCGCGAAGGTCGTGCCGCCGACGCCGGCGACGGTGCGGACCCGCGAGCCGAGCGCCTTCCACAGCTGCTCGTGCCGGCCCTCGCCGATCAGGTGCAGGTCGAGGTCGGACAGGGTGGGCAGGAAGCGGTAGCCGTCCTGCTCCTCGCGCTCGATCCCGTCGGTGGTGACCCGCAGCGTGTACGGCACGACGTCGTCGGCCGGGACGACGCCGGCGAACAGGCCGTCGCCCTCTGCGGCCAGTTCGTGGCCGGCGCCGTCCACCACGGCGACCACCCGCTCGGCGTGCGGGCGCAGCGCCCTGACGCGGACACCGCCGGGCACCGGGTGGGCGCCCAGGAGCGCGTGCGGGTCGTGGTGGCGGCCCTCGACCAGGGCCGCCGCCTCCTGCGGAGGCAACGGCGAGGCGGGCCGGGCGGGTTCGAGGGACAGCTGTGCCGCTCTGCCTGTGCGCCTGGCGGTGGAGCGGCGGGTCGGTGCGGCCATGGTGCGTTCTCCTCACGGGACGGTGGAACCCGGGTGGGCGCGCGGCGGGTGGCTCGGGACCGGCTCAGGACCCCGACAGGGCGCGCTCGATGGCGGCCAGCGGGATGGGCAGCCACTCCGGCCGGTGACGCGCCTCGTACAGCGCCTCGTAGACCGCCTTGTCCGCCTCGAAGGCGCGCATCGCCACCGGGTGCAGACCGGGGTCGATACCGCCGGCCGCGGTGTAACCGCGGGCGAACTCCCGCTGGTTGACCGCGCACCAGGTGCGTGCACGGGCGGCGTCCGCGGGCGGCCCGGACGCCAGGACCTGCGCCGCCGCGTAGTCGAAGGAGCGGAACATCCCCGCGACGTCGCGCAACGGGTGCTCGGGGCGGGCTCGTTCGGCCAGCGGGCGGGCCGGCTCGCCCTCGAAGTCGATGAAGCGCCAGCCGTCCGGGGTGTGCAGGATCTGACCGAGGTGCAGGTCGCCGTGGATCCGCTGGACGTCGCCCGCGGCGGCGCCCGCGCACCGGCCGTAGTCCTTGTGCAGTGCGGTCAGCCGGCTCTCGTACGGCGCCAGTTCCGGCACTTCGGCGAGTGCGGCCCGCAGCCGCTCCCCCATGGCCGCGGTCTGGTCGCGGATCTGCCCCGCGGTCGCCGGGCTGCTGCCGAGCGCCTCGGCGAGCCGGGTGTGCAGGGTCGCGACCGCGACGCCCAGCGACCTGGCGTGCAGGGTGAAGCGGTCGGCCTGGGTGAGGGCGAGCCGCCAGGCGTCGCCGTCGTTGGGCAGGAACTCGGTGAGGACGCCGAGCACGGTGGGCCTGGCGCCGCCGTCGGCGGTGTGCAGCCAGCCCGCGAGCCGCGGGGTGTTGGGGCCGGGCAGCCGGGTCAGCGCGGAGAGGATCTCGGTCTCCGGCTGGACGCCCTCCTGCGGGCTGCGGATCAGCTTGAACATGAAGCGGTCACCGAAGACCACGTTGGTGTTGCTCTGGTCGGCCAGCAGCGCCCGCGGCGCGAGACCGTCCAGCGCGTCGTCGCCGAAGTCCTCCGCCATGGTCAACCGCGGTTCGCCGCCCCGGGGTTGCAGGGTGCGCCGCACCAGGGCGGTCATCAGCCGCGGGTCGGCGGTGGCGTCGTACAGCGACCAGCCGTGCCAGGCTCCCTGCTCCGCCCGGCCGAAGACCTGCGCGTCCGCCGCCTGCGGCGGGACCCGGCTGACGCCGACGAGCAGCTGCCAGCGCCGGGACCGCCCCGCCGCCTGCCGGTCCTCGACGATCGCGTGGACCAGCGCCAGGCCGTCCTCCTCGTGCAGCACGCTGCACGCGACGGGTCGCAGGTCGTGCCCGCAGCCGTCGTCGTGCGGGAACCACCGCCGGCTCAGCAGCCACGGCGTCAGCGCGGGAGCGAGCGGGCCGAGCAGCCGGTGGGTGCGCAGCGCGGCGCCCGCCGACTGCGGGTCCTGGGCGCACGCGGTGCGGTCGGATGCCGTGGTCACTGCCCGCTCCCGGGGTGCACCGTGAACAGGTGGGCCGGCTGGCGGTCCGGGTCGAGCCGCACGTAGTTGTGCCGCCCCCAGTGGTAGACCGAGCCGGTCAGCTCGTCGCGCACGTCGAAGTGCTCCCCCACGTCCGGGTCGTCGCCGAAGTCGACGTGCACGGTGGTCTCCTGGGTGGTGTGGGGGTCGAGGTTGACGACCACGAGCACCGTCTCCCGGCCGCCGTCCGCGGTGTCCGCGGTCTTGGAGTAGGCGAGGACCTGGTCGCTGTCGGTGTCGTGGAAGCGCAGGTTGCGCAGCAGCTGCAGCGGCCGGTGCTTGCGGCGCAGCCGGTTCAGGGTGGTCAGCAGCGGCGCCAGGGTGTCGCTGGTGCTCCAGTCGCGCGGCCTGAGTTCGTACTTCTCCGAGCGCGCGTACTCCTCCGAGCCCTCGCGGACCGCGGCGCCCTCGTACAGCTCGTACCCCGCGTAGATGCCCATGCTGGGGCTGAGCGTCGCGGCCAGGACCGCCCGGATCGCGAAGGCCGCCCGGCCGCCGTGCTGGAGGTAGGCGTGCAGGATGTCGGGGGTGCTGGGGAAGAAGTTGGGCCGCATGTAGGCGGCCGTCTCCTGCGACAGCTCGGTCAGGTAGTCGGTGATCTCCTGCTTGCCGGTGCGCCAGGTGAAGTAGGTGTACGACTGGTGGAAGCCGATCTTCGCCAGTGTCCGCATCATCGCGGGGCGGGTGAAGGCCTCGGCCAGGAAGAGCACGTCGGGGTCGGTGCGGGCGATCTCGCCGAGCACCCGCTCCCAGAAGACGACCGGCTTGGTGTGCGGGTTGTCGACCCGGAAGATCCGCACCCCGTGCCGCATCCAGAAGCGCAGCAGCCGCAGCGTCTCGGCGACCAGGCCGTCGAAGTCGAGGTCGAAGTTGACCGGGTAGATGTCCTGGTACTTCTTCGGCGGGTTCTCCGCGTAGGCGATGCTCCCGTCGACCCGGGTGGTGAACCACTCCGGGTGCTGCGCCACCCACGGGTGGTCGGGCGAGCACTGCAGGGCGAAGTCCATCGCGACCTCCATGCCCAGCTCACGGGCGCGGCCGACGAAGGCGTCGAAGTCGTCGAGGGTCCCCAGCTCCGGGTTGACCGCGTCGTGGCCGCCGTCGGGCGAGCCGATCGCCCAGGGCGAGCCGACGTCGAAGGGGCCGGCCTCGGTGCTGTTGTCGGGACCCTTGCGGAAGGTGCGGCCGATGGGGTGGATGGGCGGCAGGTAGACCACGTCGAAGCCCATCGCGGCCACCGCGGGCAGCCGCCGGGCAGCGGTGGTGAAGGTGCCGCTGACCGGCGGCCGGTGGCCGACCGGGTCGACGCTCGCGCCCTCGGAGCGGGGGAAGAACTCGTACCACGAGCCGTAGAGCGCCCTCTCCCTGTCCACCTGGAGCGCGGCAGGCGCGGACGCCGAGACGAACTCCCGCAGCGGGTAGCGGTCCAGGATGCGCACCACCGGCTCCGCGAGCGCGGCGACGAGCCGCTCCGCCGGGTCGAGCCCGGTCTGCCGCAGGGCGGTGACGGCGTCGAGCACGGCCGCCCTGCCCTTGGTCTTGGGCACCCCGGCGGCGGCGCGCTCCAGCAGCAGCGCCCCCTCCTCCAGCAGCAGTTCCGTGTCGATGCCTGCAGCTATCTTGATCCGGGCGCGGTGCCGCCAGCTGCCCACCGGGTCGCTCCAGGCCTCGACGGTGTACGTCCAGCGGCCCGGGGTGGGCGCCGCCACCTGCGCGCCCCAGCGGTCGGAGCCGGGCGCCAGCTCGTGCATCGGCGTCCACGGGCCGTGCCGTCCGGTCGGGCCGCGCAGCACCACGTTGGCGCCGACCTTGTCGTGGCCCTCGCGGAAGACCGTGGCACTGACCTCGAACGCCTCGCCCACCACGGCCTTCGCCGGGCGCCGTCCGCCGTCGACCACGGGGGCGACGTCCAGGACGGGAATGCGGCCGATCAGGGTGGCGTCCGCGGCGGTCGCGGGCGGGCCCGACGTGGTGAGCGCGGTACGGTCGATCGCGGTGGCCATGACTGGGGTCCCCTCTTCTGCTGTCCTGCTGTCCGGTCCCTTGCGTCGTGCGGTGGTCGTACGGTGACCGGGGCGGCGGATAGGGCGCGGTTCAGGCCGCCCAGGCCTGGTGGCGCTCGGCTCGCTCGGCGAGCAGGTCGATGATCTTCCGGGCGAAGACGTGGCAGTGGTTGCCGGTGCGTGCGGTGACCAGGTCCTCGTCGACGACGACGTCGCTGTCCTGGTAGACCCCGCCCATGTTCTTCAGGTCGCCCAGCAGGTTGTTGTGGACGACGGCCCGCCGCCCGCTGATGACCTGCGGTATCGGGGCGGCCAGCCACATGCCGTGGCAGATGATGCCCTTGACGATCGCCGGGTCGGCGAAGGCCCTGCGCAGGAAGGCCACGGCGGGCGGGAGTTCGTCGACCTCCTCGGTGTAGCGCAGCCGGTCGGCCACCATTCCCGAGGGCACGATGACCGCGGAGAACTGCTTGAGCCCGAACTCGTCGAGTTCCTCGAAGGACTCGCTGACCTCGAACGGCACCCGGTACTCGTGTCCGCGGAAGACGATGCGCTCGTTGCCCCACAGGCGCGTGAGGAAGTGGACCTCCGCGCCCTCCTCGGCGAACCGGCGCTGGTAGTAGAAGATCTCCGGTTCGTAGAAGTCGCTCTCCATCAGGACCGCGATCTTCTGACCTTTCAGTCGCACGCTGCCCACTCCTTCACGCAGGGTCGATGAGACCGACGAGACGCGGCCGTCAGATGTCGCGGTCGATCACCATGTCGATCAGGAACGGGCCGGCGTGCGCGAGCGCGTCCACGATCGCCGGCACGACCTCCTGCGCCTTCTCCACCCGCACCGCCCGTACGCCCAGCGAGCCGGCCAGCCGCACGAAGTCGATGGCGGGGCGGGACAGGTCGAACAGGTCGGGGAAGTCGTGCGCGGTGATGCCCTGGCTGCGCCAGTACTCGGCGATGTTCTGGTCCAGCAGGTGGTAGCGGCCGTTGTTGCAGATGACGAACTTCGCCGCGATGTCGTAGCGGGCGGCCGTCCACAGCGCCTGCGGGGTGTACATGCTGCCGCCGTCGCCGGTGAAGCCGAAGACGGTGGCGTCCGGGCGGGCCAGCTTGGCGCCGATCGCACCGGGTATGCCGACGCCCAGCGAACCGCCGCGGGTCGACATCCAGTTGCCCGGCACGTTGGGCGGCAGGTAGCGGCCCAGCGCGGGCGAGGAGGTCAGCGCCTCGTCGAAGACGACGGACTCCTCGGGGAGCAGCCGGGCCAGTTCCCGGGCGAAGAGCGCCATGCTCAGCGGCTGCGTCTCGGCGTCCCGGACGTCCTTGGCGACGGCCTCGGCGTGGGCGGCGGCCTTCTCCCGGCCCCACAGCTGGATGCGCTCCGCGGCCCTGGCCCGGTCCTGCGGGGTCATCTCGCGTTCCAGCGCGGCGGTCAGCAGGCCCAGGGTCTGCTTGGGGTCGGCGACCAGGCCCAGGTCCACGGGGAAGTTCTTGGCGATCGCACCGGTGTCCAGGTCGACGTGCACGACCTTCGCGCCGGGCGCGAACACCCCTTCCAGCGCGGGGTAGACCTCGGGCAGCACATAGGTGCCGACCACCAGGACCGCGTCGGCCTGCGCCGTCGTCAGCCGGCTGACGGCGCCGAACATGTGGCCCAGCTGCCCGTGGTAGGCGGGGTGGTCGGCGGGCAGGTTGACCTCGGCCCAGTCCGCGCCCCACACCTCGGCGCCCCAGCGCTCGGCCAGGCGGGCCAGCTCCCCTTGCGCCCCGGAGAAGTGGACGCCGTCGCCGGCGATCACCATCGGGTGCCGCGCCCCGGCCAGCAGCCGGGCGGCCCGGGCGACGGAGCCGGTGCCCGGCACACTGCCGGTGTCCAGGTACGAGGTCGGTACGGCCGGCTCCTCGGTGTTCTCGTCCATCACGTCGGCGGGCAGCACCACGAGCACCGGCCCGTACGGCGGGGTGGCGGCCACCTTCATGGCCCGGCGCAGCACCCGCAGCACCGACTGCGGGTCGACCACCCGGGTCGCCCACTTGGTCACCGGCTCGGCCATCGCGACCAGGTCGGCAGCCATCTGGGCGTCCATGCTGTCGTAGGCGAGGCCGGACTCGCCGACCAGCACGACCAGCGGTGCGTGGCCGCGCATGGCCTGGTAGAGCATGCCGATGCCGTTGCCCAGGCCCACCCCGGAGTGGAGCTGCATGACAGCCGGCTTGCGGGTGGTGCGGGCGTAGCCGTCGGCCATGCCGACGACGGCGGCCTCCTGCAGCGCCAGTACGTACTGGAGTTCGGGAAAGCTGCGCAGTTCGTCGAGGAAACCCTGTTCCACCGTGCCTGGGTTGCCGAACATGTGGGTGACACCGTCGGCCTGCAGTTGTTCGAGCAAGGCCACACGTGCGGGTCGGCTGGCTGCCATGGACTCCTGCCTTTCTCGGTGTGCCGGTTGCGGGCGGCTGCGGCCCGGGGTGGCCGCAGCCGCCGGGCGTGAACCCCGGTGGGGATGTCAGGCGGTGAAGCCCCAGGTGCGCAGCCCGTGCTCCAGGACCTCGACGACCTTCTGCCCTGTGAGGTAGGAGTCGGGGGTGGAACGGCCGGTGATGAACGGGTAGTCGACGATCACCGACGTCTCCTTGCCGAAGTTGCCGTGGTAGGCGCCCTCGGGTGCGGTGGCGTCGCGCAGGATGTACTCCAGCGGGTACGGCGGCGGGCCGATCACGAAGTCGGTGCCCATGAAGCCGGTGCCGTCCTTGTAGTCGTACTCGATGCAGTGCCCGGTGACGTGCTTGTTCCTGATGATGCTGGCCCGGTTGTCCTGCTCGCGGGCGAAGGCCAGGCACGCGACGCCGTAGCACTCGGCCGCGATCGGCAGGTCGAGGTTGTGGAAGGCCAGGATCAGGTCGTGCACCCGCCAGTTGTTGGCCAGGTCCACGATGGGGCCGCTGCCGCCGACGATGAGCAGTGCGTCGAAGCGGTCGGCTATCTGCGCCTGCACCTCCGCCCGGTGGTTCTCGTAGCCCTCCCAGGCCCGCAGGAAGTCGTTGCGGGAGCGGTAGGGGCGGTCGGGGAGCCAGGCGGACAGGTCCAGCGGGTTGTCCAGCCGCTCGGAGCGGTCGATGGCGCGGACCTTGCCGGCCATCTCGGTGCTGGTGACGGAGCGGCCGAGCGGCGGGTCGATGTACTCGGGGTCCATGCTCGGCGGCAGTGCCACCGGCCGCTTGCCGGTCGGCGTCGCGAAGGTGATGTCGTACCCGGCCTCGTCGAATGTCTCCAGCGGGCCGATCAGCTCCTCACCCCAGAATCCGTACTCGGACAGAACGATGAGAATGCGCTTTTTCGCCATCCGTGAAGCTCCTTCATGACAGGCAGTCATTCGGGTAGTCAATTTCCTCTGCATGTCTATCAGCGGACCGAAGTGCTGAGGAAAGAAAATCGGCCGCATGGCCCGGAAACGTCAGGTCCGGCCGCATTTTGTGTCAGGTCGGCCGGTGGCCTGCGCACATGCCGGCGGCCGGAGGCTGCGCCCCCGGCCGCTCGTGTCCCCGCCCACCGGTCAGGCCGCGCCGGCGCGGTCCCTTACGTCCGCGGCCAGGCCGCTGAGCGCGATACCGGCGCTCACCCGGTAGTTCTTGTTGACCGAGATCAGCACGGCGGTCAACTGCTCCAGGACCCGCGCGTTGCGCAGCGCGCCGGCGTCGATCCCGGTGCGCCCGGTCACCGCCGCGGACAGCTCCATGGCGGCGCTCTTGGCGTCCGGGTCGTCGCCCGCCACCAGGATGTCGGTGTCGTCCAGTGGCCCCGGCTCGTCGCGCAGCCGGACCGCGGAGACGTTGTGGAAGGCCGCGGCGACCGCGGAGCCGCCCAGCGCGGCGGCCGCCTGCTCGGCGGCGCTGCCCTCGGGCACGTACAGGCCGTGTGCGCCCTGCCGGTCGAAGCCGAGCGGGTTCACACAGCAGATGACGATCTTGTCCGCGAGGTCGGCCTCCAGGTTCCTGAGGACCTCGGCGAACCCCTGGAAGGGCACCGCGAGCACCGCGATGTCGCAGGAGCCCGCGGCGCCGGCGTTGGTCGTACCGCGGACCGAAGTGCCGCCGCCGAGCCGGGTGTTCAGCTCCTGGGCGGTCTGCGCGGAGCGCTCGGCGGACCGGGAGCCGATGGCCACCGGGTGGCCCGCGCGGGCGAACCGGTGGGCCAGGCCCTTTCCCTGGGGGCCGGTCCCACCGATGATGCCGATGTTCCGCATGCCGGGTCTCCCTCGGATAGTCCTGTGGTGCGGAAATGGGCCGGCGGCGGTACGTCCGGTTCCCCGGATGCACCGCCGCCGGTCCGCAAGGGCTACTCCCAGGGGCCGAAGCCGGCGACGCGGTCCACCGTGATGCGGATGACGAAGCCCGAGGCGTCGGCGAACTGCGCCGGCGGCCACTGGACTCCCGCACCCAGGTAGGGCACCGCGATACGGCTGAGCTCCGCGGGGGCTCCGCCCTCGATGACCTCGGCGTGCCCGTGCACCACGAAGTGGTACGCGAGCCCGTCGGGGCTCTTCTCGCCCGGAGCCATGGACAGCGCGACCCGCGGGTCGCGCCGCAGGTTGCGGATCTTCTGCTGTTCCACCAGGTGGGCGGAGACCACCCGGTCCTCTTCGTCCAGCGCCACCCAGACGCAGGCCACCTGCGGGCTGCCGTCCGGGTTGATCGTCACCATGTGCGCAAGGTTCCCTGCGGTGAGAGCAGCGCGAACCGGGTCGGACAACTTGTCACTCATTGTGGGGCGCCTCCGTTCTCGTGCGTGGGTTCTCGGTCTCATCGGTGCTGCGCGGACATGCGGTTACGGGAAGCGCAGGGCGAAGGGTTCCAGCGGCGTCTGGATGACGTTGGTGGTGATGCAGTTGAGCAGGTACCAACCGGTCAGGACGAGCAGTTCCAGGGTCTGCGCCTCGTCCAGGTGGGCGCGCACCGCGGCCCACGCCTCGTCGGAGAGCCCGTGGGTGTCGATGATCTCGTCCACCGCACGCAGGATCACCCGGTCGCGCTCGCTCCACACGTCGTCCTCGGGCGAGCCCTTGACCGTCGAGAGCCGCTGCTCAGCGGTGATCTCGGCGACCTCGCCGTAGACGGCCTGGTGCACACCCCACTGGGACTCGCAGTTGGTGCGCCCGCAGGTGCGGGCGACGGCCAGCTCACGAGCCCGCACGTCGAGGGAACTGATCGACGGGTCGAGCAGGAACCAGGCCAGCGGCCGCATCCTCTCGGCCAGCAGCGGGTGGTTCTTCAGGTACATCCGCACGGTGTGCAGCGGCTCGACCTCGGCGTCCGGCGGGACCCACTGGGCGATCCGCTCGGCGTCGATGCCTTCGTAGGGAGGGTTGAGCTCTTCCAGGCGCATGGCTACTCCTTGGGATTCGGGCGTTCCTTGGGATTCAGCCGTCCTGAAGCCGGTCGGCGCTCAGGAGGTGACGGTCTCGCCGGCCGACTCGCTGTCTTCGGTCGGTGCCGCCTCACCGCCGCCGCCCGCGGCGTCAGCCTTGGGGCGTACGGCGTACGGGCCCACCGCCGCGACCACGGCGATCAGCACGGCGGCCACGATCAGGCCGAGCCGGAAGCCGTTGTTGAGGTCGGTGGAGCTGATCGGGCCGTTGCCCGCCAGGTGGTCGGTCCGCCAGGCGGCGAGCGAGGACAGGACGGCGAGGCCGAGGGCGCCGCCGACCTGCTGGGACATGTTGATCAGACCGCCGGCCAGGCCCTGCTCCATCGGCTGGACCCCGGAGATGGCGGAGACGACGACGGCCACGAAGCTGAAGCCGCCGCCGACGGAGAGCAGGACGGCCGGGCCGAGGACGTCGACCAGGAAGGAGCCGTCGGGACGCATCAGCGCGAACCAGCCGAGGGCCACCGCGGAGGCGGCCAGGCCGATCAGCATGACCCGGGGCAGTCCGATCTTGCCGAGCATCTTGGAGGCCAGCGTGGAGAACACGATCTGGCCCAGGGCCATCGGCAGGAAGCTCAGGCCGGCTTCGAGCGCGCTGTAGCCGAGCACCTGCTGCAGGTAGAGGGTGACGAAGAAGTTCATCGCGACGACGCCGGCGGCGAAGGCCAGCATCACCACGTTCGCGGCCGTCAGCGAGCGGCTGCGGAAGATGCCGAACGGCACCAGCGGGGAGGGCGTGCGCAGTTCGGTCATGACGAAGGCGACCAGCAGCAGCACCGCGGCGCCCAGGGCGATCCCGGCCTTGGCCGAGCCGGAGCCGGACTCGCCGATCTGTACCAGGCCGTAGATCAGTGCGGACAGGCCCGCGGTGACCAGGATGGCGCCGAGCAGGTCGAACTCACGGAACTTGCGGACGGTCGAGGAGTCGATGTGCTCCACGAGCAGCCGGGTGCCGATCAGCGCGCCGCCGAGGGTGAAGGGGACGTTGACCCAGAACACCCACTCCCAGCCCGGGCCGTCGGTGAGGACACCGCCGAGGACGACGCCGGTGGCACCGCCGGCGCCGGCCACGGCGCCCCAGATGCCCATCGCCTTGTTGCGTTCCTCGTCCCGGGTGAAGGTGACGGCCACCAGGGAGAGCGCGGCCGGCGAGAGGATCGCGCCGCCGAGTCCCTGGAAGGCGCGGGCGGTGATCAGCTCACCCGCGTTGTTGGCCAGGCCGCAGGCCAGCGAGGACAGTCCGAACAGGACGAGTCCGCTGAGGAAGATGCGCTTGCGGCCGAAGAGGTCGGCGGCCCTTCCACCCATGAGGAGGAAACCGCCGAAAGTGAGCATGTAGGCGTCGACCACCCACGGAAGGCCCTTCTCGGAAAAGTCGAGGTGGTCCTTGATCGCAGGTAATGCGATATTGACGATCGTGATGTCCAGGATGACGACGAACTGCGTCATGGCAAGCAGCGCGAGGACGTACCAGCGCCTGCTGTCCATGGAAACGGGTTCTGACATGTGTGGGCCTCGGTATTCGGATCTTCGGTTATGGAAGTGGTACTCCCCGGCCTCGGAAGGCCGGGGATCGTGCACCTGTCCGGCGGTGCCGGTCAGGAGTCGGGGGAGAGGATCGGCACCGCGTCCGGGTCCTTCACGATGGTGATGTTGAAGTTGACGTGGCGGTACTTCAGGAACAGCCGCGAGAAGAGCCCGATGTACATCTCGACGCCGCGGGCGGTCGTGATGTCACCCAGGTCCACGATGCGGTCGGCCGGCCAGCCGAACTCGCCGAGGATCGCGGCCGTCTGGTCCTTGGCGTCCTGGTCGTCGCCGCTGACGAAGACCACGTGGTCGCCGGGGACGAGGTCGGGGTTGACCATCACGTTGAAGTTGATGGTGTTCAGCGTCTTCACGACCCGGCTGGCCGGGTAGCGGCGCTGGATGCGCTCGCCGAGGCTGTCGATGTTGGCGATGTCGAGGGTGGGCGGCTCGATGCGGCCCGAGGCGATGACGGGGTTGGCAAGGTCTATGATGATCTTGTCAGCCAGGTTGTTGGCGCCCGCCGCCTCCAGGGCCTCCATGGTGCCCAGGCCTGCGCTGCAGTTGAAGACGATCTCCGCGAACTCGGCGGCCTCAGCCAGGGTGCCGCCGCTCGCGCGGTCGCCGTTCTCCTTGACCCACTGTGCGACGACGGGGCTGTCGGTGTGGCGCGAGCCCAGTCGCACCTCGTGCCCGACCTCGATGAGTTTGGTGGCGATGGCCTTTCCGACCCACCCGGTGCCCAGAACTCCGAAACGCATCTCTGCACCATCCTTCTCTCATGCTCTCTTGCCGAATAGGCGTAGGTCGCACGCCGGTCGGACACAGCGGTCGAGGGTCGGACGGCCCCGTGGTTGTGCAGCCGAACTGCACTCGGAGTAGTGAACCAGGACCACCGAGCAAGCATGCGTCCAGACCGAACATGACGTGTACTGCGTAAAGTCGGCGCCCCTACTTCATGAAGAAGAGGCCACCAGCGTCCGGCGCTCCGAGGCGGCGGTGCGGCTGTCGCCGACCCGTCCGAGTACCCGGAAGCCGTGCGCCGCCGATGCCAGAGTGACGTGGTGGTGCCAGCCGCGGAACGAGCGGCCTTCGAAGTCGAGCAGCCCGCACTCCTCGCGCAGCCGCGCCAGGTCGTACCGCGAGCGCCAGCGCAGTTTGGCCGCGCTCACCAACTCGGGCATACGGCGCGAACCCAGGTTGGTCAGCCAGTATGAGCTGGGTTCCGTGGTGCCCTCGGGCCATTCCATGAGCAGCTGGCGGGGGCGGACGAGCCGCCGTACGTGCCCCTCGGAGGTCATGGCGTCGCCGGCATGCGGAACCTGCGCGGCCATGAACTGGGAGCTGCGGACGTAGCTTTCGACGCCCTCGCGCCATGCCAGGGTGGCCCGCCCGCTGTGGTGCCGGGCGGCGAGGGCGAGTTCTGCGGCGGTGCAGGGTACCTCTTGTCCGCTCACCGCGGAGGCGACCCGGCCGCGCGGCCGGGGACTGCGCCCGGTGACCGGGGTGCCCGGTCCGATCTCCACCAGGTAGGGCAGACCGCGGGCTTCGAGACCGCCCAGCAGCCGGCCGACCTGGGCCTCGTACTTCCAGCTGACGAGCACCGGCGCCGGTGCCAGTGCCCAGTCGCGCGCCATCTCGTCGACGGCCGCCAGCACGTGCTGCCAGCGGGGACGATACTGCTCGGTCTCCGGGATGCGCGCCGCGCTGCGCAGCGCCGGGTCGGCGTCCCAGTGCGGCGGCATCAGCAGGCGCCAGTTGACGGGTACGCTGCCGGCCTCGCTGACCAGCGAGGTCGCCAGGGCTAACTGGCAGTTGACGGTCCGTCCCTCGCTGGAGACGAACTGCCGCCCCACGCCTGCCGAGTGGGTGCCGTTCTTGGGGAACATCACCTCGTCCACGGACCAGACCGCCGGCGGCATGGCCGAGGCCACCCACTCCGCGAGGTGACGGCGTACGAAGGAGTAGTCCCACGGGCTCTGACTCACGAACTGCTGGAGCTGCTGGGGGGCTTTGTGGCCCAGCACGTGTTCGGAGATCCTCGCCGGCGTCTTGCGGCCGTCGGCGTCGAGCAGGCCGCGAATGTAGACCTCACCCCAGCGCCGCTGATCCGAACGCGTGAACTGCGAGAAGAGCCGTGCACAGTATTCGGAGAGGCCGTCAGGACCCCCGGATGAAGATTGCAGGTACGCGGTCATGGAACGACAACCCCCGACTCTGCCGATAACCGGTTGATTACCTTGACTGCAATCATTTAACCACTCCTGTAAATATTTGTCAATTCTAGAGTTAACTCAGTCCACTGCCATTTGCCGGTGGGCGGGACCCCAGGGGAATCCCGCCCACCAGACCTGCCGGGACACCTCAGAGGGCGGCCGACCCCGACATCGGTGCCAGCCGGTCCACGCTGTAGGTCTTCACCCGGGGCTTACCCTGCTCATCGCTGACGACCACCCAGGTCTGGTAGGCGTCGAAGCCCAGCCACTTGCTGTGCGGCTCGGGCCGGTCCCAGATGTGCGCCTGCCAGTTGACGACCACCTTCACCTCGTCGCCGGAACCGTCCGCAAGAGGCGTCAGGTCGACGCTGACCAGCTCGTGGATCTCGTCGAAGAACCGGTGGGTGACAGCCTCGTACCAGCCCTTGAACTCCTCGATGCTGCGCAGTGTCGCCTCGGGGAACACCATCTCCAGCCCCTCCTCGACCAGGTACGGCAGCACCTGCTCGACCGGGTCGTGCCGGTCGAGCGCCTCGTACCAGGTCTTCACCAGGTCACGGACAGCCTGCTCACCCGCAGACACAGGCGGCACACTGGTTTCACTCATGACGAACCTCCTCAGTCGATTCCGTCGGTACAGTGGCCAGACTGATGTGCCCGCGCGCGGCAGGACAACGACATGGCTCAGCACTGGATGGACTGCGGCAGGTCAATCATCCCGCCTCCCCCGGCACCGACTTGACGTAGTCCGCTCGCTGAGACGGTGCGGACCTATCGACTCGCGGCAATCCGCATATCGTACGACGAAAAGTCACGAGGAGGATATTCCATGCGTTATCGCCTGCTGGGCCGGACCGGTCTGAGGGTGTCGGAGGTATTCCTGGGCGCTATGACGTTCGGTGAGCAGGGCGGCGTCGGCGCCTCACCCGAAGAGAGCGGCAGGATGCTCAACACGTTCGCCGAGGCGGGCGGCAACTTCATCGACACCGCTGTCAATTACCGGGGCGGGGCAAGCGAGACAATTCTCGGCGAACTGCTCGAAGGCCGCAGGGACCAGTTCGTCCTGTCCACCAAATACACGGTGTCGCGGGACGGCAACGACCCCAACGCGGCGGGCAACCACCGCAAGAACATGACGCTGTCGCTGGAGACCAGCCTGCGCCGGCTGCGCACGGACTACCTCGACGTCTTCTGGGTCCACATCTGGGACAAGGAGACGCCCATCGAGGAGACGATGCGGGCGCTCGACGACCTGGTCCGCTCGGGCAAGGTGCTCTACGTCGGCATCTCCGACGTGCCGGCCTGGGTGCTCGCCCGGGCCAACACCCTTGCGGAGTGGCGCGGTTGGACGCAGTTCGCGGCGCTCCAGGTCCCCTACAGCCTGCTCAACCGGGACATCGAGCGCGAACTGCTGCCGGCCGCCGAGGCGCTGGGCCTTTCGGTCGCGGCCTGGAGCCCGCTGAGCAACGGCGTGCTGTCGGGCAAGTACACCAGCGGCAGCGCGGGCGCCGGTCTGCCGACCCGCCTTTCCGCCGGTTCGCTGTCCGCCCACGACCACGCGGTCGCCACGGCGGTCCAGAAGGTCGCAGACGAGCTGGGCAAGACGCCGGCCCAGGTGGCCCTGGCCTGGACGATGCTCAAGTCCTCCGCCGTGCACCCGATCCTCGGCGCGCGCCGGGTGGAGCAGCTCAAGGACAACCTCGGGGCGCTGGACACGGTGATCCCCGACGAGCTGGTCAAGCGCCTTGAGGACGCGACCGAGTTCAAGCTGGGCTTCCCCGGCGACTTCATCAAGGACACGTCGGCCTGGGTGATGGGGCCGGCCAACCAGCGCACCATCAGCCGCGGCCTGCGCTGAGACAACAGTCGCGCGCCCGGTCCCACGGGGTGGCGGAGAGGCCCTTCCACCACCCCGGTCGGGACCGGGCGCGCGGGTTTTCAGGACGAGGCGGCGGTCTCCTCGTCGCGGTAGCCCTGGCTGACCTCGACGATGACGCCGTCCGGGTCGGTCAGCCACACGCTGCGCCAGCCGGGGATGAAGTCGTCGAAGTGCAGCGGCCCCAGGCTCACCGGCACCTGGTCGCCGATCCGGTCGAGGAAGGCGTCCAGGTCGTCGGTCTGGAAGGCCAGATGGCGGGCGGTCCCCTGGTGCGCGTGCCCGTCGCCCTCGGCCTTGGCGATCGGCGCGACAGCCGAGTGGAACAGCTCCAGGTAGACGTCGTCCTTGCGCAGGAAGATGATCTCCTCCTCGCCCAGCGACACCGTACGTGCCCGGCGGAAGCCGAAGAACTCACCGTAGAAACGCTCGGTGGTCCGCTGGTCGTGGCAGTTCAGCGCCACGTGAGACCAGACGAGAGTCATGCGCGGTCCCCCTTGATCAGGTCCGCGGCGCGCTCGGCGATCGCGGCGATGGCGGTGTTGCAGTTGCCCGAGGGCACCGACGGCATCACGCTGGCGTCGACCACCCGCAGCCCGGCCACCCCGTGCACCCGCAGCTGCGGATCCACCACTGACAGGTCGTCGATGCCCATCCGGCACGAGCCCGCCTGGTGGTGGTAGCTGTCGGCGCGTTCGCGGACGAAGCGCTCCAGCTGCCGGTCGGTGCGCACGTCGGCGCCCGGCATCAGCTCGCCCTTGAGCAGGCCCTTGAAGGCCGGCGCGGCGAAGACGTCCCGGCTGATCCTGACCGCCTGGACCAGCCGCTCCACGTCGGACCTGTCACCGAGGTAGTTCGGGTCCACCAGCGGCTTGGCGAAGGGATCGGCACTGGCCAGCGCCACCGAGCCGCGGGAGTTGGGCCGCACCACACCGGGCAGGATGCTCACCGCGTTGGGGTGCTGCTGCCCGACGATCACGTCGAAGGGCACGTGCACGAAGGCCAGTTGCAGGTCGGGGGCGATCATCCCGGGCTGCGAGGTGGTGAACAGCGCCGACTCCGACAGGTTCTGCCGGCCCTGCTGCACCGGTTCCACCGTCTCGGCGATCAGGCCGACCAGGACGTGGTTGTGGAAGTTCTGCCCGACGCCCGGCAGCGCCGCGGTGACGTCGATGCCCAGCGGGCGCAGCTGGTCGGGGGCGCCGATGCCGGACAGCATCAGCAGCTTGGGCGACTCGATGGCGCCCGCGCACACCAGCACCTCGGCCCTGGCGCGTACGGTGTGCTCGCCGGGTTCGCCCGGCGCCGCTCCCGCCAGCTCGCGCGCCTCGCCGACGTCCGGCAGGTCCTGCTGGCGGTAGGTCACCCCGGTGCAGCGCCCGTCGGTGACCTCCAGCGACATCGCCTGCGCACCGGTGCGTACCGTCAGGTTCGGCCGGCTCATGGCGGGTTCGAGGTAGGAGGCCAGGGCGGCCACCCGGCGGCCGTCCCTGACGTTGAGGTGGTGCCAGCCGGCGCCGATCATCTGCGGGCCGTTGAAGTCCGCGGTCCTGGGGTAACCCAGCTCGGTGCAGGCCTGGATGAAGGTCTCCGAGAGCGGGTTCGGGTCGTGCGCACCGGCGTTGGTGACGATCTGCGGACCGCCGGTCCCGGTGTCGGGACCTGTGGGGTCCTCCTGGTCCTCCATCCGCCGGAAGTACGGCAGCAGGTCCCGGTAGGACCAGCCGGCCGCGCCCTGGTAGGCCCAGGCGTCGAAGTCCGAGGCGTGGCCGCGGACGTGCATCATGATGTAGAGGTTGCTGGAGCCGCCGGGGATCTTGCCGCGCGGCTCGTACGTCGACCGGCCGCCCAGGCCCCGCTGCGGGACGCTCTGGTAGCCCCAGTCGACCGGGGAGCCCAGCAGGGTGAACCACAGCGGTGCGATGTCCACGTTGGCCGGTATGCGGTTGCCGCCCGCCTCCAGGACCAGGACCTTGGTGTCCGGGTCCGCGCTGAGGCGGTGGGCGAGCACCGAGCCGGCGGTGCCGGCTCCCACGATGATGTAGTCGAACTCTTCCACAGCCGCTCCCGGTGCCTTATGAGGACGCGAAGACAGGGCGGAAGGGCACCGTGTCGTGGTAGTTGGCCATGTAGACGATGAGCCCGTCGACGACCTGGAAGTAGTTGACGACGTCCGCCTCGACCGGCTCGCCCGAGTGCGCGACGGCCGAGATGTGCGACACGACGGCCGCGTTGTCGTCCTCGATCACGATGTGCCGCGGGACGTTCTGGAAGGAGGCGTACAGGGCCGGGAAGCCCCGCATCATCTCGCGGAGCACCTCGCGCCCCTCGACATGGCCCGCCAGTTGCTCGTCCATCACCTGGTCAGCGGCGAACAGGTCGGTCCAGGCGTCCCAGTCACCCCGGTTCGCCAGTTCGTAGTAGCGCGTCACCACGTCTCTGATATCCACTGCTGCCTCCGTCTCGTAAGCTCCGCCGGTGGTGCCGGTTGGGGCGGCCCGCGCGAGGCCGCTCCGGCCCCCGCGGGAGCCGGAGCAGCGTGCGGTCAGGCCGCCAGGCGCTCGTCGATCGCCTTCAGCGCGAAGACCGACCACATGAAGCGGTCCACGCTGTGCTGGTCCGCGGTGTGCACCTGGACGTCGGCGATGCGGCCGTCCCTGATGCCGTACGTGGTGGAGGTCGGGAACAGGTACTCCTGGCCGCTCGCCGAGGCGTGGCCCATGTGCTTCTCGACCACGGTGCCGTCGTCCAGCTCGCCGAAGTGCACGCCGTCCACGACGATGCCGGCCTTGAACAGCTCGCCGAAGAAGGCCATGACCTGCGGGGCGCCCTTCATCTCACCCGACAGCGGGTGGTGTCCGGGCATCCGCCAGGCGATGTCGGGGTGGAAGATCTCCTGCTGGATGCGGTCCAGCTGGCCCGAGTTGAAGTACTCGTACATCTTGAGCACCAGATCCGTGTTGGACACTGCTGTCTCCCCTCTGGGTTCGTGCCGTCCTGGGACCACGGCCGGGCCCGGACCCGGCCACCAGGGCCGGGCCCGGCCGCGGGATCACGCGAAGAACTGGTTGTACTCGGTGGTGCCGGTGCCGAAGATGGCGCCGCGGCCCTCGATGATCTTGCCCTCGCGCCAGCGCAGCACGTGGGCCACGTCGATCGACAGGGTCCGGCTCGGGTCACCCGCGCGGGTGGCCGTGTTCAGGCTCAGGTCGACACTCTGGTCGCCGCTGATGAAGACACCGGTGCGCTCCATGTTGAAGGAGTTGCCGGACAGACCGCCGACCTCCTTCATGAAGTTCAGGAAGTCGTCCAGACCGGTCTTGGTGCCCGAGACCGAGGTCTCACCGGGGACCAGCCAGGTGATGTCGGCGTCCCAGTACTCCTCGATCTTCGCCCGGTCGCCGGTGGCGAGGGCGTCGTAGGCGGCGCCCACCCGGGAGACGGTGAGCTTCTTGGCCAGCGACTCCTGGGAGATCTGCCGGCCGCCCGCGATCATCTCCTCGTTCGCGACGGAGCCGGCGATGGACCACGCGCCGGGCTTGATCTCGTCGACGATGGAGAAGATGTACGGCCGGGTGACGTCGCCGAAGATGTCGACGAGGGTGTCGGCCAGCCGGGTGGTGATCTCGGAACGCTGCTCCGCCGTGGCGAAACCCTCAAGGATGGTCGTACGGATGACAGGCATGTCTTCGCCTTCCTCAGTAGCCAGTGGATTGCGGTGCGTTGCGCGTTGCCTTCTTCACTGCCTTCTTCGCTGCCTTCGTGACGGCCGTCTGCACGGCCTTTCTCACTTGGCCCAGCGGTCCGGAATCGGCGCCAGGTCGTATGCGGCCCAGAAGAAGTTGTCCGCCGCGTACTGATCGCTCAGGTAGACCTGAACCACGGCGATCCGGCCGTCGCGGATGCGGTAGTGCGTGCAGTTGAGTGCGTCCAGGCGTGCCCCGCGGGACTCGCCGTGCCCTCGGTGCACCTCGACGACGGTGTTCTCGCCCCAGGCGTCGATGCTCACCAGGTCGACCTTGATCCCGGAGGCCACCAGGCCGCCGAAGAAGGCGATGACCTCGTCGGGGCCGTTCTTGACTCCGCCGACCGGGTTGCGGCCCGGCAGCGTCCATACCAGATCGGGCGCGAAGACCTCCTCCTTGAGGGCGTCGAGATCGCCCTGGTTGAAGAGTTCGTACATTCTCTCCACGAGCGCCACATTGCGCTTTTCCTGCTCTTCGTCGCGCGGCACGGCATCTCCTCTCGGCACTGCGGGGATGGGGGACGGCGGCGGATACGGACAGGCCGCTGACCGCCATCGGCATCAGTGAAGCGGGGCCGATACGGCCCAAGCGACGACTTGCGGTTGCCTGACGCACACTGCGGAAAGTTCGGGACGCTGCTCCCCCGCACAGCCGAGACTCGGGCGAACCCCGCGGAGAATCACCGGCCGCGGGCCTGTGTCCGGACAAGGGAGTTCTCGTTATGAGCGATGAGTCTTCGCAGGCCGGAGGTAGCAGACGCAGTTGGATCACACTGTGCGTGGTGATGGCGGGCGCCTTCATGGCCATTCTCGACGTGGCCATCGTGAACGTCGCCATGCCGTCGGTACAGGAGGATCTGCACGCGAGCTTCGGCGCCGTCGAACTGGTCGTCACCGCCTACACGCTGCTGTACGCGAGCTGCCTGGTGACCGGCGGCCGCCTCGGCGATCTGCTGGGGCGCAGACGGATGTTCCTCATCGGTCTGAGCGTCTTCACCGCCGCCTCCGCGCTGTGCGGCGCCGCCCCCGACGTCCATGTGCTGATCGGTGCCCGCGCCCTGCAGGGGCTCGGTGCGGCGATGCTCTACCCGCAGGTCCTGGCGATCATCCAGATCGCCTTCCCCGGCAAGGAGCGCGGCCGGGCGCTGGGGGTCTTCGGCGGGGTCGTCGGCATCGGCGCCATCGCCGGGCAGATCATCGGCGGCCTGCTGCTGGCCTGGAACCCGCTCGACCTCGGCTGGCGGCCGACCTTCCTGGTCAACCTGCCGATCGGGGTCGTCACGATCGTCGCCACCTGGTTCGTGCTGCCGGCCGACGAACCGCAGGAGGACAGCACCCATCTGGACTGGGGAGGGTCCGTGCTGTCCGCGGTCACCCTGGCGATGTTCACCGTGCCGCTGCTGATGGGGCGCACCGAGGGCTGGCCGGTGTGGATGTTCGTCAGCCTGGCCGCGGTCGTGCCGGCCGGCTTCTGGCTGATGCGGCACGAGCGGCGGGTGGCGGAGCGCGGCAGGACCCCGCTGATCCGCGCCGAACTCTTCCGCAACCGGGGCTTCGCACGGGGCGTCCCGATCGCGGCGATGTTCGCCTTCTCCTACGTCGGGTTCATGATCCTGCTGGCGATCTACCTGCAGACCGGGCTGCACTTCACCCCGCTGCACGCGGCGCTGGTCTACACGCCCGACGCGATCGGCTTCCTGACCAGCTCGCTGCTCGCGGCCCGGCTGACGCCGCTGCTGGGACGGCATGTGCTGACCCTCGGCTACACGGTGGCGGCCATCGGGCTGCTGGCCACTGCCGCCACGGCGGCAGCCGCCGGCACCGGGCTGTCGGGCTGGGAGCTGGCGCCGCCGCTGCTGCTCGCCGGCCTCGGGCAGGGCCTGGGGATGACCCCGCTGATCGGCACCATCATCTCCACCCTGTCCCCCGCCCAGGCCGGGGCCGGGGCCGGTGTCGTGACCACCACGCTGCAGGTCGGCAACGCCACCGGTGTCGCGGTGCAGAGCCTGGTCTTCTTCTCGGTCCTGGGCAACGGCAGCAGCCCGCACGACTACGCGTCCGCCTTCGCCAAGGTGCTGCCGCTGGCCGCCGCCGCGACGCTGGCAGCGGCCTTCATGGTGACGCGGCTGCCGCGCCAGGAGGGCGCGCGCTCCGGCAACGCCCTGCTGGGTCCTGTGCAGAGCCACACCGCGGGCGTGGCGTACTCGCTGTTCCTGATGACCGGCGGCCGGGTCGGCGACCGGCAGTTCCAGGACGACCTGGAGAAGGTCACCCGGGAGCGCCGCCACCAGGACCAGGAGGCGCCCGAGGGCCTGGGCTCGTACTGGGTCCACAACTTCCGCGTCGCGCACCAGGACGCGCCCTGGATCACCTATCTGGCCCGGGAGGCGCTGGCCTACGGCGACCGGAAGGTGCCGCACGAGAGCGACCGCGCCGGGGTGCTCGACGCCCGGATCGCGGAGATCCGCGAGCGCCAGCGGCGCGGCTCGCTGCCCGGCCGGCTCGACGCCGACCTGCTCGGGCTGCTGAGTTTCGCCCTGGCCAACTACCCCCGACTGCTCCCCCAGATCACCCGTATGACGACCGGCCTCAGTCCGCGGGACCCGCGGTTCGAGGAACGCTGGGAGGAGTTCCTGCGCCAGCTGGGAGACCTGCTGGAGCCCGCCTCCGCCCCTCACATAGGAGACCGACTGTGACATCCCACTTCTCGTCCGCCGACGGCACTCTCGCCACGGTGCCGGACGCCGTCCTGGGCAGGACCGCGGAACGCGCCGAGGTGATCGCCATGATCGACGGCGGCACCGGCCGTGAAGTCCCCTACGCGGAGCTGCAGATGGCCGTCGACCAGCTGACGGCCGGCTTCGCGCAGGCCGGGGTCGCCCAGGGCGACGCCGTCTGCATCTTCGCCCCCAACCACCCGGCGTACGCGCCGGTCTTCTACGCCGTCAGCCGGATCGGCGCGGCCCTGGCGCCGATCGGCGCGCAGGCGACCGTCGGCGAACTCGTCGCCCACCTGGCGCGCAACAGCGTGCACCTGATGGTGTCGGCCGAGAGCCTGCTGCCGGTCGCGGGCACCGCGGAGCGCAACCTGGGCGCGGGCGTGTCCCCGCTCAAGGAGATCCTCACGCTCCACCCGAACGACTCGCGCCGCTCGATCGTCGACCTGTTCGGCTCGACCGTCCCCGCCCCCGCGGTGACCATCGACGCCGCCACCGACACCGCGGTCATCACCCGCCGGGTGAGCCAGGGCGGCGGCGTGCAGACCGTACGCCTGACGCACGCCGAGATCGCCGGTGCGCTGGAGGTCCTGGCCGACAGCCTGCCGCTCGCCGTGGGCGAAAGGGTGCTGGCCGAGGCCCCGTGGGCCGAGTCCGGCGAGACCGAACTGCTGCTGCACCACAGCCTGGCGTCGGGCGCCACCACGGTGGTGCCGGACGGCTCCGACCCCGAGCCGCTGCTCGATGCCATCGAGCGGCACCGCGTCGAGACGGCGCTGCTGAGCCCGGCGACGCTGGCCGAACTGGCCGCCGCCGCACCGACGGCGGGCGCCGACCTGTCGTCGCTGCAGCGGGTGGTGTGCTGCGGCCCGGCGGCGGATGACTCCGCCGGCCGGGCCGCCACGCTGGGCACCGCCTCCGTCAGCTACCTCGCTGCGCTGGTGGCCTTACCCCAGGCGTGATCCGTCGAGGGGGGCGGGCTCGAGTACGGGCCCGCCCTCCTGCGGCGTCTCCAGCTCGTCCTCGGCCCGCAGCATCACGAACTCGATGCCCGCGGCCACGCACACCAGGACCGCCAGCCCGCTCATCAGGGCCAGGCCCGACTGGCGGTGCAGCAGGAATCCGGTCGGCACGACGGCCGCGGCCCCCGCGAAGCGGATCCAGGACAGCGATCGCGGCAGCCCCCAGCGGGACCACACGAAGGCGGCCAGGTACAGGCCCGTTCCCGCGCACAGCAGGACGGCACTGGCCGGCTCCGCGGGGCTGCGCGGGTCGGCGAGGATCAGCCGGATGCCCACCGCGACCGCGCAGATGCAGGCGAACAGCGCGTAGTGGCCGTAGGCGAGCAGTTCGCGCACCACCCGGCTGTGGTCGTTCTCGGTTCTCAGCCGGTGCGAGATGGCGCCGTGGGTGATGTCGAAGTAGATCCACCACATGCCGGTCACCAGCAGGAAGACGCTCACCAGGCCCGCCGCGTGCCAGGTGGTGAACTTGTTGGGGATGCTCTCGGCCGAGTCCGCGAGCGCCATGCCGAGCGCCAGGATGACCACGAGCCCGAAGCGCTCGGGCAGGTGCGAGACGTCCACCCTGATGTGGCTCAGCCGCTTGCGCAGCAGCCATGTCGTGGACAGCTCCACGCTCATCAGCGCGGTCCAGGCGATCCGCTGGTGCGGGGTGGACAGCATCGAGGTGGCCACCAGCATCGGCGCGGTGAAGACCGCCGAGATGGAGAACGGGTTCAGCCGCAGCGCGCCGAAGCCGTCGACCGCCCACCACAGCAGCAGCAGCCGCAGCAGCAGGTAGAGCACGGCGAACAGCAGGCCGTCGCCGTCCAGCGCCATGGGCACCGCGATGGTCATCATCGAGGTGATGAGGATCATCCCGAACAGCCGCACCCGGCGCAGCGGATGGTCGAGGTCGGTGAGGTTGGACAGGATGCCGGCGCCCACCCAGGACCACCAGAACGGGGTGAAGACCACCCAGGCGTCCAGCAGCCCGAACCATGTGACGTCGTCGGAGAGTTCATGGGTCACCTTGGTGATCGCGAAGACCAGCACCAGGTCGTAGAACAGCTCGACCCAGCTGACCCGCTTGCCCTCGACGTACGAGGCGGCGTGCTCTGCCCGGAGCCGGGCGGCCGGTCGGGGTCTTCGTGTCACCCGTTCGTTCGTTCCGCCTGACATGTCGTACCTCCTGCGGCGCTCAGCCGGCTTTGAGGCTTTCCGGATAGAGGAAGTAGTTGGCGGCCGAGGCGGCCTGCGAGCCCTCGTGGACGGCCGCGCTCACCTGGTGCGAGTGCAGCGACGTGACGTCGCCCGCCGCGTAGACGCCGGGCACGCTGGTCTTCTGCTCCACGTCGACGGCGATGTAGCCGGTCGCGGCCAGCTCCACGCCGAGCTGTTCCGCGAGTCGGGTCTCCGGGGTGGCGCCCTGGATGCTGAACAGCGAGTCCAGGGCGATCCGCAGGCCGCCGCGGGTGGTGACCGCGTGCAGCTGCCCGTCCGCGCCCTCGGCCTGCCGGAGCTGGTCGTGCAGCACCGGGATGCGGGCCGCCGCGAGGCGTTCGCGGAAGAGCGGGCTGAAGTCCTCGTGGTGGCTGTTGGTCAGCAGCTGCACATGGGGGCTGAGGCTGCGCATCTGCAGCGCCTCGCCGGCCGCCGCGTCGGTGTGGCCGACGACCAGGATGCGCTTGCCGCGGTTCTCGTAGCCGTCGCAGGCGATGCACCAGAACATCGACCGGCCGACGTACGGCTCCCAGCCCTCGAAGTGCGGGAAGTGGTCCAGGGTGCCGGTGGCGATCACCAGCGTCCTGGCCCGCCAGGAGCCGCCCTGGCTGTGCAGGGTGAAGCCGGTCCGCGCGTCGCCGTCGACATGGGTCACGGTGTGGTGCACGACGGTGGCCTCGGGGTAGTCGGCGAGCTGCTTCAGGCCGACGCTCCTGAGGTCGACCGTCGCGATCCCGCCGGGGAAGCCCAGGTAGTTGCGGTTGATCTGGTGGTGGGTCGAGCGGCCGCGCCCGGTGTCGAACAGCAGCACCCGGCGGTTGTAGCGGGCCAGGCAGATCGCCGCCGACAGGCCGGCCGGGCCACCGCCGACCACGGCGGCGTCGGTCTCCTGGGGGATCCGGTGGGCATGGGCTGTGCGGGCCGCGTGGGCGGCCGTGTGTGGTGTCGTCATGGCCGCCGCCAGCTCCTGCCGTCCCGTGCGAGCATCTCGTCGGCCTCGGCCGGCCCCCAGGACCCCGCCGGGTACTGCGCGGGCTTGCCGTGGCTGTCCCAGAAGCGCTCGACGGGGTCGAGGATGCGCCAGGACTGCTCGACCTCCTGGTGCCGCGGGAAGAGGTTCGCGTCGCCGAGCAGCACGTCGAGGATGAGCCGCTCGTACGCCTCCGGGCTGGCCTCGGTGAAGGAGTCGCGGTAGTCGAAGTCCATGGCGACGTCGCGGACCTCCAGCGAGTTGCCCGGCACCTTGGAGCCGAACCGCACCGTGACGCCCTCGTCCGGCTGGACCCGGATCACCAGGGCGTTCTGCCCCAGCTCGCTGGTCGCGGAGGACTCGAAGGGCAGGAAGGGCGCGGGCTTGAAGATCACCGCGATCTCGGTGACCCGGCGGCCGAGCCGCTTGCCGGTGCGCAGGTAGAACGGCACACCGGCCCAGCGGCGGTTGTTGATCTCCAGCTTGACCGCAGCGTAGGTGTCGGTGCGCGAGGCGGGGTCGATACCGTCCTCCTCCAGGTAGCCCGGCACCTCCTGGCCGCGCTGCCAGGCGTGCGTGTACTGCCCGCGCACGGTGTGCCGGCCGAGGTCGGCGGGCAGGGTCACGGCCGAGAGCACCTTGAGCTTCTCGGCGCTGAGCGCGTCGGGGTGGAAGGAGTCGGGCTCCTCCATCGCGGTCAGCGCGAGCAGTTGCAGCAGGTGGTTCTGGATGACGTCGCGGGCCGCGCCGATGCCGTCGTAGTAGCCGGCCCGGCCGCCGATGCCGATGTCCTCGGCCATCGTGATCTGCACGTGGTCGACGTAGGAGCGGTTCCACAGGGGTTCGAACATGGTGTTGGCGAAGCGCAGCGCCAGGATGTTCTGGACGGTCTCCTTGCCCAGGTAGTGGTCGATCCTGAAGACCTCGTTGGGCGGGAAGACCTCGTGCACGATCCGGCCCAGGTCCTGCGCGCCGGCCAGGTCGTGGCCGAACGGCTTCTCGATGACGGCACGCCGCCATGCTCCGGGCGGCGGGTCGGCCAGTGCGTGCGCCTTGAGCTGGCGCAGCACCTGCGGGAAGGCGCGGGGCGGCACCGACAGGTAGAAGGCGAAGTCGCCGCCGGTGCCCTGCTTCCTGCCCAGCTCCTCGACGGTCTCGCGGAGCCGGACGAAGGCGTCGTCGTCGTCGAAGTCGCCCTGCACGAAGCGGCAGCAGTCGGCGAGCCGCTGCCACACCTCGTCGCGCAGCGGTGTGCGGGCGTGGCTCTTGACCGCCTCGTAGGCGACCTGGGCGAAGTCCGCGTCCTTCCAGTCGCGGCGGCCGAAGCCGACCAGCGCGAAGTCCGGCGGGAGCAGGCCGCGGTTGGCCAGGTCGTAGACGGCGGGCAGCAGTTTCTTGCGGGACAGGTCACCGGTGACGCCGAAGATGACCAGGCCGGACGACCCCGCGACGTTGCGCCCGCGGCGGTCGGCGGTGGCGCCCGACGGGTCCGCCGAGGACCCGTCGAGCGGTGCCGTGGAGTGGAGAGCGTCGGTCATGGGGTTCCCTTCCGTGCAACGCGGTTGCCGGGGTCGTCCGGGTGCGGCCGATCGTCCGGTGCGGTCAGGTCGCGCGGTGGAGCGTGCCGGTGCCGGTCAGCGGCAGGTGTGGGAGTTGTCGAGCACGAAGGCGTCGGTGGCGACCAGGGCCGCCGTGACCTCGGGCAGCGAGTTGCCGATGATCACGAAGTCGACGTCCAGGCCCGCCTTGGCGCGCTGGAAGAGCAGTTCGTTGATGGCGGGCTGGCATATCTCGGTGACCTTGCACAGGTCGAACTCGACCCGCCGCGGGTGCGAGGCCAGTGCCGTCGCCAGGTTGGAGCGGAACTTCTCCAGGTTCTCGTCGTCGATGACGCCCTCGACCCGCACGCTGAGGGTGGTGTCCGCTGTGCTGGTCGAGATCCGCAGCGGCATCTGCGCCGGCTCCAGTTCGACCCGCACCCGCAGCGCCCGGTCGCTGTCGGGCAGTTGCACCGTCAGCTGCTTGGGGTCGAAGTCCTCGTAGGCCTCGTCGTCGATCCAGACCCGCGCGATCTCCACCGAGCCGGCCGGCAGCAGGTCGGGGGCGACCCGCAGGACGCGGTCGGCGAAGGCGCCGGGCTGCGGCTTGAAGTGCAGCGTCAGCGGCGAGGAGTTGACCAGCAGCGTGGTGTACGTCGCTGCCAGGTAGCACAGTTCGAGCGAGTGGTAGCCCGCCATCGCGTGGCTGCCCTTGAGCCGCTCGGTGCCGACCAGGTACGGGATGCCGTTCGCGAGGACGTTGAAGTAGACGGCGCCGTCGTCGTGGTCCAGGAAGAAGGCGTTGTAGAAGGCCGCGGACTCCCGCGCCAGCCGCCGGTACTCGGGGTCGCGGGTGACGCCGGCGAGAATGAGATAGGCGAGGATGCCCTGCTCCTGCTGCCACCACGCCTTGCGGTCGTGCCAGACCAGCCGGTGGCCGCCGGTCTCGGGGTCGGGACGCCGCTCGACCACGTCGTACCAGCCGCCGCGGTCCTGGTCGCCGCCCGCGGCCGGCATGATCTCCGCGATGCGCGCGGCGAGCCGGGCGTACTCGGGCTTGCTGACCAGGCTGTTGATCCGGGTGAGGTTCCAGGCGATCTTCAGGTTGTGGCCGACGACGGCCCGGTCCTGCTGCCAGCCCCAGGTGCGGTCCGGCGCCCAGTCCTCGTGGAAGCGCTCCTGGACGAAGGGGCTGTCGGGTTCGTCGGGGAAGTGCGCGGTGATCGAGTCCGCCGTCTCCTCCAGCAGTTCGGCGAAGTCCCGCCGCCCGGTGGCCAGGTAGGCGTTGATCAGGTAGGCCGGGGCGTGGTCGCCGACGGAGTTCCAGTTCTTGCGCGACCTGTTGGGGCCGAGCGAGTCCGACCGCGGGTCGAAGGTGATCGGGTCCAGGTGCGAGAAGAAGCCGCCGAGCCGGTCGTCGCGGTAGTAGCGCTGGAAGAGCGCGACACTGCGGTCGATGTCCGACATGATGCGCGGGTCGCCGGTGATGCGGTACGTCTGCGTCGGGCCGGCCAGCGCGTAGATCTGCTCGTACATCGGGATCGCGTCGAAGTCGTCGCCGAACTCCGAGGCGTAGACCTTGCGCTGCCCCGACGGGGTGATGTCGATGCCGTGGTACCAGTACACGATGCCTTCGCGCTGGTCGTCGACCCGCATGTGCTCGCGCAGGTACTCGGTGCCGGACTCGGCCGCTTCGAGGAAGCGCTCCTGGCCGGTGAGCATGTACGCGGTCGCCAGGCCGTAGACCAGCCGGGAGATCGTGTCGGTCTCCTGGCGCACGTCCTGGCCCGCGGTCTCGGCGACGTGCGTGCCGTGCAGGGTCAGCCTGGTGCGGAAGTTGCGCCAGTCGTAGACCCCGTCGGGGAAGTGGCCGCGCAGGTAGAAGTCGGCGATCTCGCCGGCCTGCTGCACCCACCAGTCGGGGTGCTCGAAGACGTACCGGCCGCGGCGCTCCTCGGGGAAGATCAGCGAGCGGGCCTCGATCCGCTCACCGCCCTCGAACTGGTAGAGGATGCCGTACACGAAGACGTAGCGCCCCTCGGTGAGCATGTCGCGGCTCTGGCCGCTGGTGTCGCGCGGAGGGTCGCCGAGGTTGCGTACGACCTGGGAGCTGAGCGAGTCCCCCAGGTGCACGGTGAACAGTCGTCCGTCCGAGGTCCGCAGCCCGAACCGCTCGTGGGCGGGCTCGTAGCGGGTGATGTATCCGGCGATGGTGTCGGAGTATGTCCGCCGGGAGTCACGGTCGTTCATCGAGGGGTGACCTCCTGTTCGGGCAGCGCGATCAGCACGACGACGCTGCGGCCTTGCGCGTGGTAGGTGTACTCGGGAACCAACGGCTCACTGCCGGGCGGCGCGTACTCCTGCCCGCCCGCGCCGGCGGTGTCCACCGCCCGCGCCCACCGGTGCCCGGGCACCTGCGGCAGCTCGAAGTCCAGTGCCTGGTCGTACATGTTGAGGATCACGTGCAGGTCCTGCGCGTCGCCGAACCCCGCGAGGGTGTACGAAAGGACGCGCGCCTCGCTGTCGTCCCACCCGGGCCGCTCCAGGCACACGCCGTGCCAGGTCACGTCGGGCAGGCCGCGTTCGTTGCGGCGCTCGGAGAAGAACTGCGGGTTGCGCAGCGCCGGATGCCGCTTGCGGAACTCGATCATCGCCTTGAAGAAGCCGTGGATCTCGGTCTCCTTGGCCGCCTGCTCCCAGTCCAGCCACGAGACCGGGCTGTCCTGGCAGTACGCGTTGTTGTTGCCGAACTGGGTGTTGCGGAACTCGTCGCCGGCCAGCAGCATCGGCACCCCGCGGCTGAGCAGCAGCAGCGCGGTGAGGTTCTTGATCTGCCGGATCCGCAGCGCCTCGACGACGGGGTCCTCGCTCGGCCCCTCGACGCCGCAGTTCCAGCTGTAGTTCTCCGCGGCGCCGTCGGTGTTGGCCTCGCCGTTGGCCTCGTTGTGCCGGTGGTTGTAGCTCACCAGGTCGTTCATCGAGAAGCCGTCGTGGCAGGTGATGAAGTTGATGCTGTTGGTGGCGAGTTCGCCGGTGCGGTGGAAGAGGTCGTGCGAGCCGCCGATGCGGGTGGCCACGGTGCCGACCAGCCCGCGGTCCCCGCGCACGAAGCGCCGCATCTCGTCGCGGAAGGGGCCGTTCCACTGCGACCAGCGCCGGCCGGGGAAGCGGCCGACCTGGTAGAGGCCGCCGCCGTCCCACGGCTCGGCGATGATCTTCGTCTCGGCCAGGATGCTGGACAGCTCGATGCCCCACAGCACCGGGGGCACGTCCATCTCGTAGCCCTCGGCGCCCCGGGACAGCTCGGAGGCCAGGTCGAAGCGGAAGCCGTCCACGTGGTGCTCGGTGACCCAGTACTCCAGGCACTCGATGATGAACTTCGCCACCGCCGGGTGGTTGGCGTTGACGGCGTTGCCGCAGCCGGTGAAGTCCATGTACTGCCGCCGGTCGCCCGGCCACAGATGGTAGAAGACCTCGTTGGCCTGGCCGCGGAAGCTGATCGTCGGGCCGTGCTCGTTGCCCTCGCTGGTGTGGTTGAAGACCACGTCGAGGATGACCTCGATCCCGGCCTTGTGCAGCGCCTTGACCATGTCGCGGAACTCGGTGATGTGCGTGAAGTTGTGCGGGTCGGAGCAGTAGCCGGTGTGCGGCGCGAAGAAGCCGAAGGGGTCGTAGCCCCAGTAGTTGCGCAGCGGCAGCCCGTCCGGGCCGATCCGCAGCACCTGGCGCTCGTCGAAGTCGAACACCGGCAGCAGCTCGACCGCGGTGATCCCCAGATCCTGCAGGTAGGGGATCTTCTCCACCACCCCGGAGAAGGTGCCGGGCGAGGCCACCTTCGAGGTCGGCGACGCGGTCAGGCCGCCCACGTGCATCTCGTAGATGATCGTGTCCGCCTGCGGGGTGCGCAGCGGCTGGTCGCCCTCCCAGTCGTACGACGCGGTGTCCACCACCATGCTGCGCATCGAGTGGGCGCAGTTGTCCTCGGGCCCCAGGGCCGAGGTCCGCTCCCACAGCGAGTTGATGTTGGCGCGCGCGTACGGGTCGAGCAGCACCTTGCGCGGGTTGAACCGGGTTCCCACCTCCCGGGCGTCGTTCGGGCCGTCCACCCGGTAGGCGTAGACCTGGCCCGGGCGGGCGCCCGCCACATGGCAGTGCCAGAAGTGGAAGCTGCGGTGGTGCTCGGCGTCCATGGTGATCACCCGGCTGGGCTGGGCGGCGTCATGGCTGTCGAACAGCAGCAGGTCGACCCGGGTCGCCAGCTCCGAGAAGAGCGAGAAGTTCACGCCCTCCGCGGTCACGGTGGCGCCCAGCGGCTGGGGATGGCCGGGTGTCACTGCCCCGTCTGCGCCTATGGCGGCCTGTGCGTTGAAGTCGCTCGTCGTCATGTGGTTGTCATCTCTCTGGGCCGACACGGATGGAGCAGGCAGAGGGAGGAGCGGTCTGGCGGCGGGGCGAGGGAGGGATCTCCCGGTGGGTCAGGCGACGGCCACCCGGTCGGGGTCGAGCGCCCCGAAGGTCTGCTCCCACGTGGCCGGGGAGGGATAGGGGCTGTCGAACGCCTCGAAGGTGGTGCCGGGCGCGTTCTTGCTGCGCAGCGCCTGCACGCAGATCTCGGCGAGGTTGGCGCGGGTCAGGCTGCCGGCGGCGCGGTCGCCCTGCCGCAGCTGGACGCCGGGCGCCCCCTCGGTCTCGTCGGTCAGCCAGCCGGGGCGGACCACGGTGTAGGGCAGGCCGGAGCTGCGCAGCACCTCCTCGCCGGCCAGCCGCCACGACAGCAGGCCACCGAAGGCGTCCAGCGGGTGCCCGCGGTGGGTGACCTGGATCTGGCTCACCAGCACCACCCGGGGCCGCCGCCCCGCCGCGGCCAGGACGTTGAGCAGGCCGTCGTGCATGGTCGCGCGCGGGCTGTCGGGGCCCTTGTCGTCGGTGCCGGGCTCCACGCAGTAGACGACCGCGTCGACGTCGGAGAGCACCGAGCCCAGCGTCGCGGGGTCGCGCACGTCGGCCCGGTGGAAGCTGGCGCCCTCGGCGACCGGGCGCACCGGCCCGGCGCGGCGGCCGACCGCGCGCACCACGTTGTGCTGCTGCACCAGGCGCTGGACCACTAATCGGCCGGTCCTGCCGGTGCCGCCGATGACCGCGACGGTGTTCGTCACGTCTTCCTCCTCGGTATCCGTAAGGGGCGTCGTACGTGTCATGGGTGGTGTCGTACGCGCCGGGACCGGCGTTCCGGCTGCGGGTGTCCACATGTCAGGAGACCCAGCGCAGAACGTCGTTGGAGCTGGTGAGTTCGGTGCCGACCGGCACGTGGTCGAGCGAGGGGACGGCGAGCCGGGGGTAGACCCTGACGCCCTCCAGCCGGCTGCCGGCCGAGAGCCGGGCGCCGTCGCCGACCGCGGTGTAGCGGTTCAGCCGGGTCGTCAGGCCCGCCTCGGACTGGACCTCGGCCATCGGCCCGATGTACGCGTCGGTGGCCCAGGCGCACGGCCCGATCATGGCCGCGTCACCGCAGAAGGTGCGCTCCAACCGGGCGCCCTCCCGCAGGTCCGCACCGTCACCGATGTCGCAGTAGGCCAGGCTCACGCCCTCGCCGATGGTGACGTGCCGTCCGATCCGCACCCCTTCGCCGATGTGCACGCTGCCCTCGGCGATCTTCTGCGCGAGGGTGGTGCCGGTCAGGTCGTCGGTCGTGCGCAGGCTGCTCTCGTGGATCCAGTAGCGCGGCCGCTCGCTGGTGGGTTCGCCCAGCATCCGGCTGATCTGCGGGTAGCGGCCGGCCAGCACGTCGGTGAGGGTGTCCAGGTAGTCCTGGACGTTGCCCAGGTCGCCGAGCGACCTGATCGAGTGGAAGGTCACCGGCGCACCGTGCCTGACCAGCCAGGGCAGCAGGTCGCCGCCCCAGTCGAGCCGCTGGTGGGCCAGCCGCAGCAGCGGCGGGCGGCGGGCGACCGCACGCAGCCGACCGCAGTCGATGAGGTACATGCCGGCGTTGGTCGGCAGCCCGGGGACCGCGGTGCGCGCGGACTCGGGGAAGATCTCCCGCATGCGCGCCAGGTCGGGCTTCTCCTCGAAGCTGGTCACCCATCCGTCGGACCCGGTGACCATGACGCCGTACTTCCCGGCGATCTCCTCCGGTTCGCGCGTCACGGCGGCCACCGTGACCAGCGCGCGGCGCTCCCGGTGGGAGTCGAGCATCTCCTGCAGGGAGAAGTCGAAGAGCGAGTCGACGGGCAGGACCAGGGCGTTGCCCTGCAGGTCCCACTGCTCGACGTTGTGCAGTGTCGCGGCGCCCGAGCCGACGTTGTAGCGGTCGAACCGGGGCCTGGAGTAGCGCACTTCGACGCCGTGCCGCTCGCCGTGGCCCAGTACCGCCTTGATCTGCCCGCGGTTCTCCAACCCCTGGGCGACCACGAAGAAGCGGCGGATGCCCTGCTCGCGGCACGCGTCCACGACCCATTCGATCAGGCGCCGGCCCGCCAGCGGGATCAGCGCCTTGCTGCGGATGTGGTCTGCGGACTCCAAGGTGATCGGTTTGGCCCGTTCGCCCCGCCCGCCGGCAAGGATGATGCCGACGGTCTCCTGCACATCCCGCACCATGACGCCCCCTTCGTCGCTGCGTTGTCGAATGCGATGTAACGTCCTCTGTCAATTCCTGTCAACCACGGTCCTGGGGGGTGGACCGCGGCCGCGCACCGGCCCCGCCGCCGGAAACGGGCGCGGGCCTGCGGAGTTGCACAGGCCAATCACAGGCTCCCGGCAGTCAGTTCACCGCCGGTACCCCTGTAAGTAGCGGCACCGCCCGACCCCCGCGACCGGCGGGAATCACCCGCGGCCACGACCCCGGCACCGGTGTCCGAATTCCGCCAGCGGACCGCGCCCAACCAACGCCTTTTCGGCGATCCTCGACATCACGCACACAAACACAAATATCAACGCCAGGACGGTGCATACCGCACCACCGCGACCGCAATTACCTATTGTTGCCCAGTGGTCCGACATATGGGATGGGCACTTGCGATTCTGTGAAGTTGTCAGGTACGCACCCCGTGTGATGGCTGGCCTGCACAGCGTCCCCAACTGCGGTAGTACGGCGCCTCACCCGTCCCACGCGACGTCAATTTTCACACAAACTAAAGCGGAATATACAATTCCAGGGAACACTGCGAAGCGCATAATTGGTACCTTCGTCGGAGCGGTCGACATCGGGACCCGAACACTATGAACTGACGGACGCAACGGGGGAGCTGCATTCAGTGAACTCTGCCAAACGAATGGTGTTCTTCGATCTGGATCATTCCGCACTCTCATTGGACGCGCAGGAACTCCTGCACACCGCCATCGACCACCACCGCACCCAGGGAGACTTCCTCGTCGCCATCACCCGGCTCCACCAGCCCGTACCACTCGACATGGACCTCGCCATCTCCCACCACATCGCCGACGCCGAGCGACCCCCGTGCATATGCCCCGGCACAGCGAAGACCCTGGCCGTCGTCGAGGCCATCCTGGGCACCGGAGCCGACCCCTCGCAGTGCTTCGTGTACTCCGAGCCGTGCAGCGGGGGCCGATTACTGACCATTGTCGGCAACCCGCGCATCCTGCCCTGCTGCCCCACGGGCATCGAGCAGGCCCGCCGCAAGGGCTGGCGCTGCATCCGAGCCATCACCGACGCCGCCGGAGGCGGCGGACTCGCCGAGCTGACCTGAACCGCCGGTGCGGTATCGGGCCGCCCGGGGGGCGCCACCCCCGGGCGCTCGCGCCGCCCCCCACAGCGCCGTGGGCCGGCCGGGTCAGCGCTCCCGCCCGCGCGGCTTGAGCGGGGTCGGGGGCAGCTCGGGGGCGAGCAGGCGCGGACCCGCGTAGCCGTGGACCTCGCCGAAGCGGTCCGCCGCGGCCTCCCACTCGGTACGCGCCCGGGTGATCTCGTCCCCTGAACGGGCCACGAAGTTCCACCACATGACGATGCGTTCGGCGAACGGCTCGCCGCCCAGCAGCATCACCGAGCTGTCCACGTCCGCGCGCAGCGGCAGTTCCGTGCGTCCGCAGCCCAGGTAGAGCATGGAGCCCGGTGACAGCCGCACCCCGTCGGCCTCCGCCTCACCGGACATGGCCAGGACCGCGTACTCGAAGTCGGGCTGCAGCGGCAGTCGGGCGTGGGTGCCCTCGGCCAGCGTCAGGTCGGCGCCCGCGATCGGGGTGTAGGCGGTGCCGGGGGAGACCGCGCCGTCGAGTTCGCCCAGGACGACCCGGGCGTGCAGCCCGCCGCCGCCGGTGACGGTGGGCAGTTCCGCGTGGTGCTCGAAGGCCGGCGGGACGTCGCGGTGGGTGTCGGGCAGGGCGACCCACAGCTGGGCGCCGTGCAGGTAGCGGGCGTGGTCGCGGGGCGACTCCTCGGAGTGCGAGATGCCGCGGCCCGAGGTCATCAGGCCCAGTTCACGGGGCCGTACGGTCTGCTTGCTGCCCAGGCTGTCGCGGTGCAGCACCTCGCCCTCGTGCAGCCAGCTGACCGTCTGCAGGCCGGTGTGCGGGTGCGGCGGGACCTGCATGCCGGGCTCGTCGGCGATGTCGTCGGGGCCGTAGTGGTCGACGAAGCACCAGGCGCCGACCATCCGCCGGCCCAGGTTCGGCAGCAGCCGCCGCACCTGGGTGCTCTCGCCGAGCTGGACGGTGCGGGCGGTGAGCAGTTCACGGACCGGGGCGGCGGACACGTCCTGGCGGCCACCGCAGACGGTGGCGGACGGCTTCACATCGAGATTGCTCATGCCCCGATCATGCCCCGGCCCCGCCCCGGCGCGCGGCAGCCCGGCCCGGCGGCGTCACTCGCCGGGCGGTGCCGGGACCTCACTCGTCGGGCAGCGAGGCGTACGGGCCGAGCGGCAGGTCCAGGAGATGTTCGGGGATGTCGGCCAGGCAGCCGCGCAGCCGTTCGCCGAGCGCCTTGGCCTGCGGGTCGGCACTGGTGGACGCCGCGACGCCGTCGCCGAGCAGGCCGTGCACCACGAAGTTGACGGCCCGCAGGTTGGGCATCTCGTAGCGGCTGACGGGGAGTTCCGCGCTCTCCGGGAGCAGTGCCCGCAGCCGCGGTACGTCGAGGTAGTCGCGCAGCCACAGGTAGGTCCTGTCGTCGCGTGCCCACACCCCGACGTTGGCGTCGCCGCCCTTGTCGCCCGAGCGGGCGCCCAGCAGGGTGCCCAGCGGCAGCCGGACCGTCCTGGCCCGCCCGGGATCGTACGGCTCGGGCCTGCCGGTGCGCCGCGGGCCGCTGCCGGGGACGGCGGCGACCGGCGGCTGCGGCTCGGGCGGCACGGCCTCGTCGCCGGGCGGCGCGGGCAGGGCGGCGGGCGAGCCGGGGTGCGCGGTGGGCGGGCACGGCACGGGCAGCCGGGTGCCGTCGGCCAGTACGGTGACCGCGCGGACCTCGTGGGCGGGGACCAGCGCGGGCCAGTACACGCCGTATTCGGTGGCCCGTGCGGTGGCGTGCTCCAGGTACAGGCCCGGGTAGCCGGCCAGCGCGGAGCCGGCGACAGCGGTGAAGAAGCGGCGGCCTGCCACCTCGGGGTCGGGGTCCTTGACCGTGAGGGTCAGCCGGTCGCAGCCGCCGCCGTGCTCGCGCCGCAGGTCGTAGGCGGCGAAGCCGGCCGGGCCTCCGGTGGCGTCGCGCAGGGTGGCTTCGGCGAAGTCGGCCTTGGCGTCCAGGTCGAGGCCTGTCAGCACGAAGGTGGCGGTGTTCCGGTAACCGCCCTGGTGGTTGATGCACACCTTGAGGTCGGCGGGCGCGGGTTCGCCGATGACCCGGCCGACGGCGACCCGGTCGGGTCCCTGCTGGGCGAGCCGTACGGTGTCGAAGCGGGCGACGACGTCGGCGTTGAGGTAGCGCGGCCGGCCGATCTCGTAGAGCAGCTGGGCGGTGACGGTGCCGACGGTGACCGCGCCGCCGGTGCCGGGGTGCTTGGTGATGACGCTTGAGCCGTCGGCGGCGACCTCGGCGATGGGGAAGCCGGGGTGGACGGGGTCGGGGATCTCGGTGAAGAAGGAGTAGTTGCCGCCGGTGGCCTGGGTGCCGCACTCGATGATGTGGCCCGCGGTGACCGCACCGGCCAGCGCGTCCCAGTCGTCGAGCGCCCAGTCGTGCGCCCAGGCGGCGGGGCCGACGACCAGTGCGGCGTCGGTGGTCCTTCCGCACACCACGACGTCGGCGCCGGCCCGCAGGGCCTCGGTGATGCCCCAGCCGCCGAGGTAGGCGTTGGCGGTGAGCACCTGCACGCCGGAGCCGGCCAGCGGGCGGCCGGTGGCCAGGTGGGCGAAGTCGTGGCCGCGGGCCTGGAGTTCGGGCAGCCGCGCGAGCAGGTCGTCGCCCTCGACATGGGCGACGGCGGGGTGCAGGCCGGCCGCCGCGGCCAGGTCGCGCAGTTTCCCGGCCAGGCCCGCCGGGTTGAGGCCGCCGGCGTTGACCACGACCTTGATGCCGCGCTCCAGGCAGGTGCCCAGGACGTCGCGCATCTGGGCCAGGAAGGACAGCGCGTAGCCGGTGTCCGGGTCGCGCTGCCTGGCCTTCCACAGCAGCAGCATCGTCAGTTCCGCGAGGTAGTCGCCGGTCAGCACGTCGATCGGGCCGCCCTCGACCATCTCCTTGGCGGCCGAGAGCCGGTCGCCGTAGTAGCCGGAGCAGTTCGCGATCCGCAGGGGTTCCCGCCGTACGGTCAACCGTCTCTCCCGTCACTCCGGTACCGGGCCGCCGATGCGGACGATCATCCTTGGCGCGGTTGACGGTACGCAAGACCGCGCACACCGCGGTTGCGGGCGGGGTGGTTGAATCGGGGCATGAGCGAGGGCGATGCGGCGGCGCAGCTGTCCGCGGACGAGATCATCGACGTCGTCGACGAGCAGGACCGGGTCGTCGGGCAGGTGCGGCGGGCGGAGGCGTACGCCCGCGGGCTGCGGCACCGGGCGGCCTTCGTCCTGGTGCGGGACGGCGCGGGCCGCATCTTCGTGCACCGGCGCACCGCGCACAAACTGGTCTTCCCCTCGCTCCACGACGTCTTCGTCGGCGGTGTGCTGGGCGCCGGCGAGTCCTACGACGAGGCCGCGCTGCGCGAGGCCGAGGAGGAGCTGGGGGTCAGCGGGCTGCCGCGGCCCGAGCCGCTTTTCCGCTTCCTGTACGAGGAAGGGCCGCACACCTGGTGGTCGGCCGTCTACCAGGTGCGCTGCCATCTGCCGGTGTCGCCGCAGCCGTCGGAGGTCGACTGGTACGGCTTCCTGACCGAGGAGGAGCTGGCGCTGCGCCTCACCGAGTGGGAGTGGGTGCCCGACGGCCTTGAGGCCTACCGCCGGCTGCTGGCGTGGTCGGCGGGGCAGGCCTGAGGGCGGCTCAGGCCAGGAGCAGGAAGCCCGCCAGGACGGACACCGCGTTGGCGGCTGCGGAGGCAGCATAGGGCAGCGGGCCGCGCAGCCGCAGCGCACGGGACATCAGAAGGCCCTCGGCCAGCACCACCGCGGACTCGGCGGCGGCGAAGGCGGCCCAGTAGCCGCCGCCGTGCACCTGGCGCAGGAACCACCACAGCAGCGGGTGCGTCACACAGTTGACCATGGCGGCGGCCGGCGCGGTACGGCCCGGCGCCGTGGCGCAGGTGAGGCGGAGCGCCGCTGCGTAGACGGGCACCTCGGTCACGACGGTGAGGGCGAGGGCCGCGGGGTAGGGCACGGCGGGATCGTGTCACGGGGAGGGAAGCCATGGCCAGTGCGGTCGGTTCGGATGTGGGGGGCGCCCTCGGCGGGCGCCCGCTGGGGATCGGCAGGGTGGGCAACGGCCCGGTGGCGGGCTTCCTGCTGTGCACCGCGGTGGTGCTCGCGCTGTCGCTGCGGATGCCCGCGGGCACCGCGGTGGTGGGTCTTGCGGCCCTCGGGATCCTGCACAACGTGCTCGAACTGCGGTATATGGCAGGGCGTTTCGAGCAGGTGCTGCACGGCCCCTTCCTGCGCCTGCTGGCCGCGCTGATCAGCGGCATCGTGCTGTGCCGTGTGCTGCCCGCCGGCACCGCCACCAGGGACGGCGAGATCCTGCTCGCGTACGGCCTGCTGGCCGCCGCCTGCGTCCACGCGCTGCGGCAGCGCCCCGCGGTCCTGGCCGCGTCCTGCGCCGTGATCGTGGCGGCGGCCGCGGCGTCGCTGAGCTTTCCCGACTACCACTTCGTGGTGCTCACCCATCTGCACAACGTGGTGCCGCTGCTCTTCCTGTGGGAGTGGTCGCAGCAGATGCGGCGCGGACGCCGGGCCTTCCGCGCGGTCCAGGTCGGCTGGGTGCTGGTGATCCCGGCGCTGATCCTGTCCGGCGCCCTCGACGGAGTGATGGGCTCCGGCTCCGCGTGGACCGCCAGGCTGTCGGTCTCCTACACCCCGCCGGCCTGGCAGCACGGCGGCACCGACCAGCGCTTCGTGACCGTCTTCGCCTTCATGGCGCTCATGCACTACCTGGTGTGGGTGTGGTTCATGCCGCGTTACGCCCCCGACGCGACCGCGGCCTTCGAGCGCCGGGTGCCGGTGCTGAACGCCCGCAGGGCGTGGGCACTGGGCCTGGGTGCGGGCGCGGCGCTTGCCGCGCTGTTCGTCAGCGACTACGACCAGGGCACCTCGGTCTATGCCGCGCTCGCCAGCTACCACGCCTACCTGGAATTCCCCGTCCTGCTCATGCTCGTCCTGGGGACGGGTCCCCGGGCCACCACAGGAGGCACCGCGTGAAAGCGTTCCGCACCGACGTCCTGCTCGCCGACATCGCCCCGCGCCACGAGGGCTCCTCCGGCGGCCACACGGCGGTGGTCGTGGTGTCGGTGGTGCTGGCCGTCGCCGTGGTGGTGCTGGTCTACGCGGCGATGCAGCGCCGCAAGTGAGGCCGGGCGGTGCCCCGCGGGTGGGGGCGTACGGCAGCGCATAGCGTGGACGGGTGAGCGTATTCGACCAGCTGGGCGCCGGCCGGGACGCGGTGCGGCTGTGGTTCACGCCGAGCCGGGTCCAGGGCGAGGGCGAGACACCGGACTACCGGTTCTCGCTCGCCAACGAGCGGACCTTCCTGGCGTGGATCCGCACCGCGCTGGCCCTGATCGGCGGCGGCTTCGCCGTCGACCAGTTCCTCACCGACCACCTGACGCACTGGGCGCGGGTGACGCTGGCGCTCGCCCTGCTGGCCGGGGGTGTGGCCTGCACCCTGCGGGCGGTCAACCACTGGGTGCGGTGCGAGCGCGCCATGCGGCGCGGCGCGGACCTGCCGGTCTCCCGCTTCCCCGCGGTCCTCGCGCTGCTGGTCGCGGTGATCGCGGTCGCCATGGTCGCGGTGGTGCTCGTCGGCTGGGCCGGATGAGCGCCGTACGCCACCCGGTCGAGACCGACCGGGACCCCGGGCTCCAGCCGGAGCGCACCCGGCTGGCCTGGCGGCGCACGACGCTGTCCTGCGCGGTCACCGCGGTCCTGGCGGGACGCCAGGTGCTGCACACCGGCGGCGCGTCCGCGGCCCTGGCGGCGAGCCTGGCCGCGCTGGTCTTCCTGGTCTTCCTCTGGCTCGCCCACCGCCGGATACTCCAGCTCGACGCGCCCCGCCCTGGCCTGCTGCCCGCCGCCTCCGCGCTGGCGGTGGTGGTGTGCATGCTGGCCCTCGCGGTCTTCGGCGCCGCGGTGGTGTGGTGACCGGCCCGGCCCGGGTGCGCTGAGCAGTGCTCGGCCCGGGTGCGCCGAGCCCCCGGGCCGCCGGTCAGGGCGCCAGGATGTCCAGTTCGCGCAGGGCGCCCACGCAGACCTCGCGCATCAGGTCCTCCGCGGCCCGCGCGTCCCTGGCGCGTACCGCTTCTGCGACCTTCACGTGCAGGGTGACCGCGGGCGGGTCGGGGGCGGTGAACATCACATGGTGCTCGGTGCGCCCGGTCAGCACCTCGGCGACGACATCGCCGAGCCGGGCGAACATCTCGTTGCCCGAGGCCTCCAGGACCACCCGGTGGAAGGCGATGTCGTGGACGAGGTAGGCGTCCAGGTCCGCGGCCCGGGCCGCGGCGGCCATCTCGGCTGCCAGCACGGTCAGTTCGCGGCACTGGCCGGGTGAGGCGGCCGCCGCGGCCAGCCCGGCGGCGACCGGCTCGACGGCGGTGCGCAGCATGGTGAGCGAGCGCAGCTGGCGGGAGCGGTCGGCGCCGGCGAGCCGCCACCGGATGACGGCCGGGTCGAAGACGTTCCACTCCTCGGTGCGGCGCACCGTGATGCCGACGCGGCGCCTGGTCTCCACCAGGTGCATCGCTTCGAGCACCCTGACGGCCTCGCGCACGACGGTGCGGGAGACCCCGTAGCGGGCCTCCAGTTCGTCGATGCGCAGCACCGTGCCGGGCGGATACCCGCCCGAGGCGATGGCCGGGCCGAGTTCGGCCAGGACCCGGGAGTGCAGGCCGCCGCCTTCGTCCTGCCCGTCCCGCCGGGATTCCTGCTGTGACATGACGACAGCCTAAGCGTCGGCACAGTCATATGACTTTTACGTCACAGGCACTTGAATAAGTAGTACTTAAGGTGTTCAGTGGTCGCCACACGCACCGCAGGAAGCGGCACGCGGCACATACGTACGGATGACGTGGAGGCACACGCAATGACGGCTGGACCCGCACCGCGGCCGGTGATCGTGGTCATGGGAGTGTCCGGGTCCGGCAAGTCGACGGTCGGCGGCCTGCTGGCCGAACGGCTCGGTGTGCCCTACGCGGAGGCCGACGACTTCCACCCGGCGGCCAACATCGCCAAGATGTCGGCCGGCCACCCGCTGGACGACGCCGACCGGGCGCCCTGGCTGGACGCCATAGCCGAGTGGATCACCGGGCGCGGCGACCTGGGCGGCGTCGTCAGCTGCTCGGCGCTGCGCCGCCGCTACCGCGACCGGCTGCGCGCCGGTACGACCCCGGTCTTCTTCCTCCACCTCGACGGCTCCCCCGAGCTGATCGCCGCCCGGCTGGCCGCCAGGATGCAGCACTTCATGCCGCCCGGGCTGCTCGACTCGCAGTTCGCCGCGCTCGAACCGCTGGCCCCCGACGAGGCCGGCGCCGTCGTCACGATCGACGGCGGCCCGCAGCAGATCACCGAACGCGCCCTGGCCGCCGTCCCCCGCTGACCCGGCCGGGCCGCGCCCTGCCGCCTCCGTAACCCCGTATCCCCGTCCCCCCCTTGGAGTACCCGTGTCCGCACTCAGCGTCGAGCTGCTGGCCGCCGCCACGCCCCCGCAGATAGCCGACGCCGGCAACACCCGGCTCGCCCTGGCCGCGCTCGCCGGCATCGCCGTCATCGTGCTGCTCATCACCCGCTGGAAGGTGCACGCCTTCCTCGCCCTGACCATCGGCTCCGGAGTGCTCGGCAGTGTGGCGGGCGCCCCGCTGGCCAAGACCGTCACCAGCTACTCCACCGGGCTCGGTAACACGGTGGCCAGCGTCGGCACGCTGATCGCGCTCGGCGCGATCCTCGGCAAGCTGCTCGCCGACTCCGGCGGCGCCGACCAGATCGTCGACACGATCCTGGCGAGGACCAGCGAGAAGCGGCTGCCGTGGGCCATGGCCCTGATCGCGGGCCTGGTCGGGCTGCCGCTCTTCTTCGAGATCGGCATCGTCATCCTGATCCCCGTGGTGCTGCTGGTCGCCCGGCGCAGCGGCCAGTCGCTGATCAGGATCGGCATCCCGGCACTGGCCGGCCTGTCGGTGATGCACGGCCTGGTGCCGCCGCACCCCGGGCCGCTGGCCGCGATCAGCGCGATCCACGCGGACATGGGCACCACCCTCGCGCTCGGCGTGCTGGTCGCGCTGCCCACCCTGGCCATCGCGGGGCCGCTGTTCGGCAGGGTCGCGGCCGGCTGGGTGGACGTGGTGCCGCCGGAGCGCCTGACGCCGGCCCGCGCCTCCGACGACCTCGATCGGCGGCCGAGCTTCGCCGCCACGGTGTGCACGATGCTGCTGCCCGTGGTGCTGATGCTGGCCAAGGCGCTGGCCGACGTCATCGTCGACGACCAGAGCAGCCTGGCCTACCGGGTCTTCGACGTCATCGGCACCCCGCTGATCGCGCTGCTGGCCGCCGTGGTGGTGGCGATGTTCACCCTCGGCCGGGCCGCCGGCTTCAGCAAGGACAGGATCTCCTCGACGGTGGACTCCTCGCTCGGCCCGATCGCCGGCATCCTGCTGATCGTCGGCGCGGGCGGCGGCTTCAAGCAGACACTGATCGACTGCGGCGTCGGCCAGATGATCCTGGACTGGTCCAAGGACTGGCACATCTCCGCCCTCTTCCTCGCCTGGCTGATCGCGGTGCTGATCCGGGTCGCGACCGGCTCCGCGACGGTGGCGATCATCTCGGCGGCCGGCCTGGTGGCACCGCTGGCCGAGGGCATGTCGTCCACCCACACCGCGCTGCTGGTGCTGTCGGTCGGCGCCGGGTCGCTGTTCTTCTCGCACGTCAACGACGCCGGCTTCTGGCTGGTGAAGGAGTACTTCGGGATGGACGTCCCGCAGACCCTCAAGACGTGGTCGGTGATGGAAACGGTCATCTCGGTGGTCACGCTCGGGTTCGTGATGCTGCTGTCGCTGGTGATGTGACGCGTCCGCACATGCGCAAGGGGCGGCGGGCCGTTGCGGCCCGCCGCCCCTGTGTGCCCGGGGTCACCAGCGCGGTACGGCCGGGGTGCGCCATTCGGGGTCGGCCTTGCGCATCGCGGCGGCGTCGTCGCGGTCCCGCATCGTGCCGTCGTCGTCCAGCCAGCGCTGGTGCAGCGCCTTGAGCGCGTCCCGGTCCAGCTCCACGCCGAGCCCGGGCAGGTCGCTGACGGCCAGCGCGCCGCCGGTGAAGACATGGCGCTCGGTGATGACGTCCTCGGTCTGCCAGGGGTAGTGCGAGTCGCAGGCGTAGTCCAGGTTGGGCACGGTGGCGGCGACATGCGTCATGGCGGCCAGGCTGATGCCCAGGTGGGTGTTGGAGTGCATCGACAGGCCGACGCCGAAGGTGCGGCAGATCGCGGCCAGCTGCTGGGTGTTGCGCAGGCCGCCCCAGTAGTGGTGGTCGGACAGCACCACCTGGACGGCGTCGCGCGCGAAGGCCTCCTTGATCTCCTGGAAGGTCGTCACGCACATGTTGGTGGCCAGCGGCACATCCGTGCCCGCCGAGACGTCCGCCATCCGCCCGGTGCCGCTGGCCGGGTCCTCCAGGTACTCCAGCACCTCGCCCAGCTCCTCCGCGACCCGCAGCGAGGTCTCCACCGACCAGGCGCCGTTGGGGTCGAGCCGCAGCGGCTTGCCGGGGAAGGCCTCGGCCAGTGCGCGGACGGCGGCGATCTCCTGCTCGGGCGGGAAGACGCCGCCCTTGAGCTTGAAGGAGCCGAAGCCGTAGCGGTCGGCGAAGCGGCGGGCCTGGGCGACCACACCTGCCGGGTCGAGGGCGGCGCCCCAGTCGTCGGCCTCGCCCTGGCCCTGGGGGTGCTCGGCGAGCCGGTAGAAGAGGTAGGCGCTGTAGTCCACGGCGTCGCGGACCTTGCCGCCGAGCAGCGCGTGCACGGGCAGGCCGAGCTGCTTGCCGAGCGCGTCGAGGCAGGCGACCTCGAAGCCGGAGATCACCGAAAGACGCAGCTTGTCGGCGGTCTGCACCCCGCGCAGCCCGCCGACGTCGACGGAGTCCGACACCTCGGCGGGGTCGCCGCACACCGCTTCCGCGAGGGTGAACAGCCCGTTCAGATCGGTGACCCGGTGGCCGGGCAGCGCCTCGGCCAGGGGTGCGGCGAGGTCCAGATAACGGGTGTCGCCGTACGTCTCGCCCACCCCGGACGTACCGTCGGCGGTGACGACCTCGATGATGAGCCGGGGGGTGTAGGGCTGGTGGACGCCCTGGGTGTTGAGCAGCGGCGGGTCGGCGATGAGGATGGGGGTCAGCCGCACCTCGGCGACCGTGAACGCGTCGGATGGACCCGCCGGGTCCGCTGTCTGCATATATGAATCACGTTCACCCATAAGACCGGAGCGTAGGCGTGAAACCCCTTACCCGTCAACGCGGACGGCAGGCACAGGCGGGGAACTGGACGACATACCGACCAGTCGGTACGATTCACGCATGAGTGAATCCGACAGTCCCCGGGGCCTGGACCTGGACCGGCTCCGCCGCCATCTCGACCGGCGGCGCCCCGGACTCGTGACCGGCGAACTGCAGGCCGCGCTGATCCAGGGCGGGCGCTCCAACCTCACCTACCGGGTCACCGACGGCAGCTCCACCTGGGTGGTGCGCCGCCCGCCGCTCGGCCATGTGCTCGCCACCGCCCACGACATGGGCCGCGAGCACCGGGTGATCAGCGCACTGGCCCCCACCCCCGTCCCGGTGCCGGGCACCGTGCTGCTGTGCGAGGACCCCGAGGTCATCGGAGCCCCCTTCTACGTCATGGACTTCGTCGAGGGCACCCCCTACCGCGGCGAGGACGAACTGGTCGCCCTCGGACCCGAGCGGACCAGGGCGATCGCGCTCACCCTGGTCGACACCCTGGTCGACCTGCACGCCGTGGACCCCGGCAGCGTCGGACTCGCCGACTTCGGGCGCCCCGAAGGCTTCCTCGACCGGCAGCTGCGGCGCTGGGGCAAGCAGCTCGACGCCTCGCGCAGCCGCGACCTGCCCGGCATCGACGAACTCCACGCGGGCCTCGGCAGGGCGCTGCCGCACTCCCCCGCGCCGACCGTCGTGCACGGCGACTACCGGCTCGACAACGTGCTCTTCGACGGCGGCGACCGGCTCACCGCCGTCCTGGACTGGGAGATGTCCACCCTCGGCGACCCCCTCACCGACATCGGACTGCTCGTCATGTACGGCGAGCAGCACGACATCCCCGGCTTCCCCGTCCCCACCGCGGGCGGCGCCCCCGGCCACCCCCGCGCCGGTGAGATCGTCCAGCGGTACGCCGCCAGGTCCGGCCGCGACGTCTCCGCCGTCGACTGGTACACCGCCTTCGCCTACTTCAAGATCGCCGTGATCCTCGAAGGCATCCACTACCGCTGGACCCTCGGCCAGACCCTCGGCCCGGGGTTCGACCGCATCGGCACCGTCGTCCCGCTCTTCATCGAACGCGGGCTGAGCAAACTCCAGGACCACGCCCGCGACCGGGCGGCATCGCACCAGGAGGACTGACCACGATGGACTTCGCCTTCGACACCAGGACCGAGGAGCTGCGGTCGGAACTGGCCGCCTTCCTCGACGAGCACATCTACCCGGCAGAGGCCGTCTTCGCCGAGCAGCACGAGCAGGCGGGACCCGACGCCCACTGGTCCGTACCCCCGGTGGTGGCAGAGCTGAAGGCCGAGGCCAGGCGGCGCGGCCTGTGGAACCTCTTCCTGCCCGGCGAGCACGGGGCCGGCCTGACCAACCTGCAGTACGCCCCGCTCGCCGAACTCACCGGCCGCAGCCCCTTCCTGGCCCCGACCGCACTCAACTGCGCGGCCCCCGACACCGGGAACATGGAAGTCCTCGCCGAGTTCGGCACCCCCGCCCAGCGCAAGGAGTGGCTGGAGCCGCTGCTCGCCGGCGAGATCCGCTCGGCCTTCGCCATGACCGAGCCCGACGTCGCCTCCTCCGACGCCACCAACATCGAGACCCGCATCGAACGCGACGGCGACTCCTATGTCGTCAACGGCCGCAAGTGGTACATCTCCGGGGCCATGAACCCCGACTGCGCCGTCTTCATCGTCATGGGCAAGACCGACCCGGCCGCCGACCGGCACCGCCAGCAGAGCCAGATCCTCGTCCCGCGGGACACCCCCGGCGTGGAGATCCGCCGCGGCATGCGGCTGTTCGGCTACGACGACGCCGACCACGGCGGCCACGCGGAAGTCGTCTTCCGGGACGTCAGGGTGCCTGCCGACAACCTCATCGGCGAGGAGGGCGGCGGCTTCGCCATCGCCCAGGCCCGGCTCGGCCCCGGCCGCATCCACCACTGCATGCGGCTCATCGGCATGGCCGAGCGCGCCCTGGAACTCATGTGCCGCCGCGCCAACGCCCGCATCGCCTTCGGCAAGCCGCTGGCCGCGCAAGGCGTGGTGCAGGAGTGGATCGCCGACTCCCGGGTCGAGATCGAGCAGCTGCGGCTGCTCGTGCTCAAGACGGCGTGGCTGATGGACACGGTGGGCAACCAGGGGGCGCACACGGAGATCCAGGCGATCAAGATCGCCACGCCGGCCGGGGTGCAGCGGATCATCGACCGTGCGATCCAGGCGCATGGGGCGGGAGGGGTCTCCCAGGATTTCCCGCTGGCGCGGCTCTGGTCCGGTGCGCGTAGCCTGCGGCTCGCTGATGGCCCGGACGAGGTCCACCGCCGTTCTCTCGCCAGGCGCGAGCTCGCCCGCTACGCGTAGGGGGCTGCCACTTGCAGTGGCGTCGCGTCTTTCCCCCGATGGCGGGTTGCGCGCCCAGTTCCCCGCGCCCCTGGGTGGGTGCCATTTGCTGTGGCGTTGCTTCTTTCCCGCTCCTCGGGTTGCGCGCAGTTCCCCGCGCCCCTGATGGTTGCCCTCTCACGCAGAGCTGGCGCTTTCAGGCGGCGCCCTCTGCGCGAGAGGGTGAGCGTTTTTCAGGGGCGCGGGGAACTGCGCGACCAGCCCGCGCCGGGCGGAAGAAAGGCAACGCCACAGCAAGTGGCAATCACCTACCCGCCCCCACCGCACCGGAAGGTGCAAGCGCGCCCCCGGTCAGGGGTGGAGGGCCAGGCGGCCCGTGGTGCGGCCGGCGGCGACGGAGGTGACCGCGGCCGGGGCCGCGGAGAGGGGGAGCCGGGCGGAGACGAGCGGGCGTACCGCTCCCGACGCGGCAAGCCGCGTCAGCTCCTCGTGCGCCCCCCGCACAGCGCCCGGCTCGCGCGCGGCGTAGAGCCCCCAGTGCAGCCCGAGGATCGAGTAGTTCTTGACCAGCGCATGGTTCAGGCCGGGGGACGGCACCGTACCGCCGGCGAAGCCGACGACGACGATGCGCCCCTCGAAGGCGATGCACTTGGTGGAGCGGGTGTAGGCGTCACCGCCGACCGGGTCGTAGACGACGTCGGCGCCGCGACCGCCGGTGGCCTCCTTCACCACCGCGACGAAGTCCTCCGCGTGGCGGTCGACGACGACGTCTGCTCCGAGTTCGCGTGCAGCCTCGGCCTTGTCGGGGCCGCCGACGACCCCGATGACGGTGGCGCCCGCGGCTTTGCCGAGCTGGACGGCCGCGCTGCCGACCCCGCCTGCTGCGGCGTGGACGAGCAGCGTCTCGCCGGGCTGCAGCCCGGCACGCCGGTGCAGCCCGAACCACCCGGTCTGGTAGCCGATGTGCAGCACCGCGGCTTCGGCGTCGTCCAGTGCCTCTGGCGCGGGCAGCACACCCGCGGCGGGCACGACGGCGTATTCGGCGAAGGCGCCGCCCGGCAGCGCGGCGGGGCTGATGACCCGGGCGCCTGCGTCCAGGCCGGTCACACCGGCGCCGAGCGCGGCGACCTCGCCGCACATCTCCACGCCGGGCGTGAAGGGCAGCGGCGGACGGATCTGGTATTCGCCGCGGCACAGCATCGCGTCGGGGAAGTTGACCCCGGCGGCCCGTACCCGCAGCAGCACCTCGCCGGGTCCCGGCTCGGGGACGGGGACCTCGTCGAGCCGCATCGCCTCGTGCGGCTCGCCGGTGTGGTGGACGCGCCATGCCTTCACGCTGGGACTCCCGGTGGGGTCAGGGCTGCCGCACCGAGTGCAGCAGCAGGTCGGAGAACTCGGTGGCGACCTGCTCTGCGGACAGCGGACCGTCCGCGTGGTACCAGGTGCCGAGGTGGTGCACGGAGCCGAAGAAGAAGTCGACCACCAGGTCGGGCCGCAGCCCCGGCCGGAAGTGGCCGTCGCGCTGGCCCTCCTCGACCAGTGAGCGGAACCGCTCGTGGTAGCGGCGGCGTTCGGCCCGTACGGCCTTCTGCTTCTCCGGGCTGAGCTGGTGCATGGAGCGGAAGAAGATCTTCGTGTCGTCGAGGTTCTGGATGCTGGTGACCACGACGTCGGCGGCGGCGTCCGCGAGCCGTTCGCGTACGTCCCCCTCGCGGGCGGCGATGGCGTCGAGCCGCTCGGTCTGCAGCCGCAGCACCCGGGCGTAGATCTCGTGCAGCAGGTCGTCCTTGGAGCCGAAGTAGTGGTAGAGGGCGCCCTTGGTCACTCCCGCGGCCTCGACGATCTCCTGGACGGAGGTGCGGTCGTAACCGCGTTCCGCGAAGAGCCGGGTGGCCTCGGCGAGCAGCCGTTCCGGCACCGCCGTGCCCGGGCCGCCGCCGGAAGCGGTGCCCGCGGCCGTTCCCGTGCCGCCGTCGTCGCCCGTCGTGCTGCGTGCCATGACCTGCCCCTCTCTCGTGCCGCCCACCGGCATTCCGGCCGGTATGGACCCTATCCGGCCGCCGCCTTGAGCTCGCGGCGGAGGATCTTGCCGGTGGCGGTCTTGGGCAGCTCGGCCAGCACCTCCACCTGGCGCGGGTATTTGTACGCGGCCAGCCGCTCCTTGCAGTACGCGATCAGCTCGCCGGGTTCGGCGGCGGCTCCCGGGCGCAGGCTGACGTACGCCTTGACGCTCTCACCGCGGTAGGCGTCGGGGACGCCGACGACCGCGGCCTCGCGGACGGCCGGGTGGGTGTAGAGGACGTCCTCGACCTCGCGCGGCCAGACCTTGAAGCCGGACGCGCTGATCATGTCCTTCTTGCGGTCCACGACGTAGAGCCAGCCGTCGGTGTCCATGAAGCCGATGTCGCCGGTGTGCAGTTCGCCGCCGGGGATGGCGGCGTCGGACTCGGCGGGCTGCCGCCAGTATCCGGGTACGACCATGGGGCCGCTCACCGCGATCTCGCCGGCCTCGCCGAAGGGCAGTTCGGCGCCGTCGTCGTCGAGGATGCGCACCATGGTGCCGGGGCCCGGCACGCCGACCGCGAGGGTCCCGGAAACCGGGTCGACGGGTGCCTCGTAGCCGGGCGGGACACTGGCGCAGGGGGCGGTGCACTCGGTGAGGCCGTAGCCGTTGGCGAGGTAGAGGCCGCCGGAGCGGGCGCGGAAGGACTCCACGACGGCCGGCGGCAGCGGGGCGCCGCCCGAGGAGATCAGTTTGAAGGACGCGAAGTCCTCCGCGGTGGCATCGGGCCGTGCCAGCAGGGCCATGAAGGCGGTGGCGGGTCCCACCGTGTAGGCGGGCCGGTGCTCGCGGAAGGCGTCGAGGACGACGCCGGGCTCGAAGCGGTAGGCGAGCGCCGCGGTGTGCCCGCCGGCCAGTGCCGCGGACAGCTGGCAGACCATGCCGGTGATGTGGAAGAGCGGGGCCAGCGCGAAGATCACCGCGTCCGGCGGCAGTTCGTGGATGCGCACCTGGCGGTGGGCGTTGTAGGAGATGTTGCCGTGGGTGTTCAGCGCGCCCTTGGGCCGCCCGCTGGTGCCCGAGGTGTAGCTGACCAGGGCGGTGTCGCCGGCGGCCGGCAGCGGCACGTCAGGGCGCGGTCCTGCCGCGGCACGGGCGGCGGCGAGCAGGTCCTGCGCGTCGTCGGCGGGCAGCCGGCCCGGGGTCAGTACGCGCGGGTCGTCGCGGGTCTGCAGGTCGAGTTCGCAGGCGGTGAGCGCGATACGCACCGGCGAGGACGCGGCCGTGGCCCGTACGTAGTCCTGCCACGCGCGTTCGGAGCACACCAGGGCGGCGGCGTCCGCGTCGGTGAGGACGTGCGCCAGTTCCTGCCGCCGGTACATCGGGTTGACCGGCACGACGGCGCCGCCCGCCTTCCAGGCCGCGAGCAGCGCCACCACGAACTGCGGCACGTTCTGCAGCATCACCGCGAGCCGGTCGCCGGGGGCGAAGCCGCGGGCGGCGAGGTGGCGGGCCAGGCCGTCGGAGAGGGCGTCGAGTTCGCCGTAGGTCAGCCCGCCGTCGAAGTACGCCAGCGCCCGGTGCTCGGGGCGGGCCTGGGCGGCGGCGAGGAAGCCGTGCAGGACGGAGGGCGGGTAGGGGGTCTCCGCGCGCTGCTCCTCGGTGAAGAACTGCAGCCACGGCTGGTCGGCGTACCGGCTCATGCCTGCTCCCCCGCCTTCGCCCGCAGGTCCTCGTAACCGCGCTGGAGCTTGTTCATGCCGCCGAGCCAGCGTTCGGGCTCGGCGGCGCGGGCCGCGTAGTAGCCGGCGACCTCGGGGTGCGGCAGGATCAGGAAGCGCTCCTGTGCGATGCCGTCCAGTACGGCCTTCGCGACGTCCTCGGGTTCGATGGCGTTCGGCGCGAGCACCAGGTCGCCCGCGGGACCGGCGGCGTCCAGCATCGCGGTGCGCACTCCCTGCGGGCAGACCGCGTGCACGGCGATGCCGCGGTGCCGGTAGGTGAGCGAGAGCCACTCGGCGAAGGCCAGCGCGCCGTGCTTGGTGACCGAGTACGGCGCCGCGCCGATCATCGTCAGCAGGCCCGCCGCGGACACGGTGGACACGAAGCGGCCGCTGCCGCGCTCCAGCCATTCGGGCAGCAGGGCGCGGGCGGCGCGGACATGGGCCATGACGTTGACGTCCCAGGCCAGCTCCCAGTCCGCGTCGTCGGCCTCCGCCCCACCGCCGGTGGCCACGCCCGCGTTGGCGCAGAAGATGTCGACACGGCCGCCGAGCGCGGTGCGGGCGGCGGGCACGACGCCCGACGCGTCGCCTGCGACCACTGCCGCGCCGATGCCGTCCGCGACCTTGTGCGCGGCCTCGGCGTCGAGGTCGTTGACCACCACCCTGGCCCCGCGGTCCGCGAAGGCGCGGGCCAGGGCGGCGCCGATACCGCCGCCCGCTCCGGTGACCACCACTCGGGCGTCGCGCAGTGCCTCCACCACAACCGTGTCTCCTTCGACTCGACTCCTGGCCGCTCCTGGCCGCCCCCGTGCTGGCATACTAAGCAGTCGGTCACCCGATCCGGAAGGGCCGGACCGCCCGGCGGCGTAGCTGGTGCGTATTCACCCGCCGGGGGGATGGACGCCGCCCCGGCCCACCGGGATGATGCGCGCACAGCGGACAATCGCGGGCCTTTCGGCTGCCGCCGGAAGGGAGCTTCCGGCAGGCGCCGGGGCAAGGGGGAGCCATGGCCGTGACCAGTGTGCAGCCGTACTGGGACCTGACCTTCGACGCGAGCGGCGACCCCGACCCCCGGCAGCGGGACGCCCTGCTCGGCCAAGCCGCCGGCCGTACCGACCTCGTGGTCTTCTCACACGGCTGGAACAACGACCTGTCCACCGCCTCCGCCCTCTACGACCGCTTCTTCGCGCCCTTCCCCGCGCTGCTCGCCGGCCGGCCGGACGTACGCCTCGGCTATGCGGGAGTCCACTGGCCCTCCATGCGCTTCTCCGACGAGCCCATCCCCGACTTCCCGCACCTCACGGCCATCGCGGCCGACCCGCTTGCCGCGGACATCGCCACGCTCAAGCGCGTCCTGCCCGGGCACGACGACGCGGCCGACCGCATCGCGGAACTCCTCACGCAACAGCCGGAGGACCCGGCGGCGCTGGAGGAGTTCGCCGCGCTCGTCCGCACACTGACCGGCTGCGCCTCGCCCGGCGCGGCGCTCCTCGCCCAGGACGTCGGCCCGGGCGACACACCGCCCGACCTGCTGACCGGCGACCCGGCCACCGCATGCGCGGAACTCGGCGACGCGCTGGAAGGACAGGCGCTCCTCGGCGGGCTCGGGTCACTGGGCAAGAAGGCCTGGTCGGGCGCGAGGGAACTGCTGCGCCAGGCCACGTACTTCGCGATGAAAGGACGTGCCGGGACCGTCGGCAGAGCCGGGCTCGGGCCGCTGCTCGGCGAACTCGCCGGGCGCGCACCCGGCACCCGGGTGCACCTGGTCGGGCACAGCTTCGGCGCCCGGCTGGTCTCCTTCGCCCTCGCCGGGCTGCCGCCCGGCACCCGCAACGTCGCCTCCGTGACCCTGCTCCAGGGCGCCTTCTCGCACTCCGCCTACTCCCCCGGCGGCGCCCTCGCCGGCATGCAGGCCCGCGTCCGCGGACCCGTCGTGGCCTGCCACTCCTCCCACGACCAGGCACTCGGCGTCTTCTACCCGATCGCCTCGCGGCTGGCCGGCGACGACAGGTCCCTGCTCGGGGACGAGCGCTGGGGTGCGCTCGGGCACGACGGTTTCCACGGTCTTCCCGGTGCCCCCGCGCTGCCGCTTTCCGCGGCCCTGGCCGCGGACCTTCCCGCCTCGTGCGTGAGCGTCGACGCATCCGCGGTCGTCTGCGCGGGCGGTCCGCCGTCGGGGGCGCACAGCGATATCTGCCACGCCGATCTCGCCGCCCTCACCCTCCACGCGGCCACCCTCCTCTGACCGGGGGTCCCCCCGACCTGCCCCTCCCCCCGATCCCGGGACCTTCCCCCGGTGGCGGGCTGATCGCGCCGTTCCCCGCGCCCCTTGAGGTCCTGCCCCTTGCGGTGGGCGGTCACCTTCCCCGCCGCGGTGGCTTGTCGCGCAGTTCCCCGCGCCCCCAGGGGGTTGCCACTTGCGGCGCGCTCGCACCTTTCGGTGCGTCGTGATGGGGCGCGCAGTTCCCCGCGCCCCTGGTGGGCGCCCCCGTCCCGCGGGGCGAGCGTTTTTCCTGTGGCTGCGTCTGCCTGCGAGGGTGAGCGTTTTTCAGGGGCGCGGGGAACTGCGCGCCCAGCCCGAACGGGCGGAAAGAAGGCAACGCCACCGCAAGTGGCACCCACCCAGGGGCGCGGGGAACTGCACGCGCAACCCCCGACCGGGGGAAGGCGATCGCCCACCGCAAGGGGCAATCACCGGCCCCCGGGCGGGGGAAAGTCGGGGGGACGCCCACCCCCGGCCGCGGGTCAGCGGTGGGTGGGGAATTCGACGACCTGCTGGTAGGTCGGACGGTTCTGCCAGCTGATGCGGTCGTCCGTGACACCGCCCAGCGGACGCTGGACGATCGAATCGGCGCACCACTGGTCGCCGGCCCCGCACCCGTCGTCACCCGGGTACACGGAAGCCGCCGGCACGGCAGCCGCCTGCTTCAGCGTGCTGAGCAGCACGTCCCGGCACGCGGCCTTCTCCCCGCCGCCGCAGTACGCACGGGCCAGCGGCCCGGCAACCGGCGCACCGAGGACCTGGCGTATGTCCTTGTCGACATAGCTCCACCAGCCGTACTGGAACGCACTGCCCGCGTGCGACCCGGTCGGCCCGTGCCCGGCGGAGGGCGACTCGTCGACCGTGAGGTCGGCGGTGAGCGCCGTGTAGAGGCCGCCGCCCAGGCCCGGCTGGAATTCGCCCTGCACGAGCAGCGGCCACCACGCGTCCATGACGCGGACCGCGTCGGCGTTCGCGTACGTGTGGGATCCCGCCGACGTCTCGTGGCGTTTGGCGCCCGCCGCGCTCCATGCGGTCAGCTGCTGCACGGCCGCGGCTTCCTGCGGGTCGGTGACGGGTGCGCTGTTGATGACCTGGAGCAGCTCGGGCAGCACGTCCTCGCCGCGCAGGTCGGTGAGTGCGGCGTCGTCCATGGCCTTGACGAGCGCGGAGCGCGTGACACCGCCGGTGTGGACCAGGGCCTTGACGCGGTCGTCGAGCAGGTCGGCGCGGTGGACGGCACCGTTGCCGAAGCCCGCCGAGGTGTACCCGGGGGCCTGCTTGTTGTTCCACGAGACGTAGTAGTCCTGGTCGACGGACTGCGGGTGCTGCGAAGGCGGCGTGTAGGACGCGGTGTTGGTCGCCGGGTCCCAGCCGCGCCAGTCGTACGCGGACTGCGCCCAGACCGGGAAGGACGCGTCGACACCGTCCGCCCGCACCGGGTTGGTTCCGCTGTTGTAGTACGCGGTCTGCCGCGAGTCGGCGTAGAACCAGTTGAAGGTGTAGTTGATGTCCTGCGCCGCCCGCTGGAAGGACGCCGCGTCATGGACGAAGCCGGGGTCGTTGAGTTCCTGGAAGCCCAGGATCGAGTCGGCCTCGTGGCGGTAGGAGCTGCGCAGCTGCGTATATGCGACGGCTTTGCCGCCGACGGTGGCGCGGTATTCGACCGGGCCGTACGCGGTCCGCCATATCTGCATGCGGTAGGAGCCCGCGGCGGTGGAGTCGGCCAGCGTCGGCTTCCAGGAGTTGGTGCGTTCCAGCTTCTCCATGGCGACGCACTGGCCGTGGAAGAGGTAGTGCGTGGCGTCCTGGCACAGTTCGACGGCGTAGGTGTCGGTGACGTCCTGGGAGGCCGACGTGGCGCTCCAGGCGTAGTCCTGGCCGCGGCCCAGTTCGACGTACATCCCCAGGCCCGCGAAGGAGGCGCCGCGGGCGCTGATGCCGGGGCCCTGCAGCTCCTGGAGCATCAGCAGCTGCGGTGCGAAGTAGCCGGTCTGCGGGCCGAACACGGCGACCGGGTGGCCGCCGGCGGTGTGGGCGCCGCTGACGACGAGGGCGTTGGACATGCCCTTCTTGGTGGAGAAGAGGTTGCCCGGCAGCACACCGGGGCTGGCGGTGGTGGCCTGTGTGGCGCCGCCGGTGGCGTCGTAGACCAGCGGCTCGGGGACGACGGACCCGGCGTCGGGCAGCGCCTCGCCCTGGGCGGCGGCGGGCTTGCCCGCGTAGGGGAAGCTGGTGCCGTCGTGGACGGTGGCGGTGGCCTCGGGGTCGTCGCGTTCGCGGAAGGACTCCCAGACCTTGGTGCCCTCGGTGACGCCGTACTGCTGCTGCGCGGCCAGCAGCGAGAGCGCCGACTGCACCTCGCCGCCACCACCGGTGCCGAAGAGCGCGCCGACGACCGAGGCGAGGGCGATCAGGTCGGTGAGCTTGAACGGGTCGATGGTGCCGGCGTTGGTGATGGCGTCCACGTGCCCGGTGAGCACGTATTCGCCGGGGAAGTACCGGCCGTTCTTCGACGCGGTGATGTACGCGTTGATCCCGTCGACGTACGCCTGCGCGTCGGCGAGCGCCTGCTGGCCGCGCGCGCCGCTGGAGTTGGCGAGCTGGTCGATCTGCGCCTGCAGGTCGGCCTCTGTGTAGGGTGCCTGCTTCCAGAACTCCTGCTCCAGGCCGCGGTTCGCGGCGGCGCCGCCGGCGAAGGAGGAGAGTTCGCCGCGGCCGACGTGCCGGAAGAGGTCCATCAGCCACAGCCGGTCCTGCGCGGCCGCGTATCCGGCGCCGAACTCGGTGCCCTGCCGGGTGGTGCCCTTGATGTGCGGCACGCCGGTCTTCTTGTCCCGGGTGATGGTCACGTCGGACCGCGGGCTGGAGACGGAGGCGACCTGGTCCTGCGGCACGCCGAAGGACGAGTCGTTGAAGAAGGAGGTGATCGTGGCGTCGGTGAGGTTCTGGTAGCCGTTCGCCAGGTCGGCGTAGGGGCCGAGCTGGTCCATGGTGTGCGCGGGCCTGGTGCCGAACGCCTTGTTCGCCAGGATGTCGGCAAGGGTGGCGTTGCCGTTCTCGCCCGGCGGCAGGATGTCGGCGCACTGCCCTGCGCAGTAGTCGCCCGCGTCTGCGGCGTGCGCTGCCAGTGGCACCGGGGCCACCAGGGTCGCCGCGAGCGCCAGCAGGGCGCCTGCGGTGGCCGTTCTCAGCGTGCCGATCCTGCCGATCCGTCGTGGGGTCCGTAGCGGCATGTCTGCTCCTTCCGGAAGCCGGTGCGCGGAGGTTACCGCCGGTACGCCGACCCCGGAAGATGAACATGCGTCAGGTTTTCGTATTCCTCACAACTCGGCTCGTTCCGGCTGCCGGACCGCGAGCCGGGGCGGCGGGCCGGGTCTCAGCCCGCCGCGCGCAGCACGAACACGCCCCAGCCGACATACCGGCGGTTCCACTCCAGGTGGGCACGCCTGGCATGGTCCAGGAACTCGCGCATGTCGGCCGCGTCCGGGTGGTCGGCCGGGGTGTCGCGCAGCCAGTCCGCGATGGCGAACCACTGCTCGGCCGCGTAGCGGTCCCAGCTGTCGCCGTCGGCGAGCACCATCTCCAGCAGGTCCATGCCCGCCGCCTCGAAGCGGTCGAGCGTGCCGACCAGCGAGGTGAAGTCGTCGGGCTCCGCCCCCATCGCCTCCAGCGCGCCCTCGGGGGCGGGCTCGGTCCAGTACGGCTCCCCGACCAGCATCAGCCCGCCCGGGCGCAGGGCGGGGCGCAGCAGCTCGATCGTCCCCGCCAGGCCACCGCCGATCCAGGTGGCCCCGATGCAGGACACCACGTCGAAGCCGGCGGCCTCCGCCGGGTATTTCGCCGCGTCCCCGCGTTCGAAACTCACCCTTTCGGATACGCCGAGTTCGGCCGCCCGCTCCCGTGCCGCGGTCAGGAAGACCTCGCTGAGGTCGACGCCGACCCCGCCGGTGCCGTGCGCCTGCGCCCACCTGGTGAGCATCTCGCCCTTGCCGCAGGCCAGGTCGAGCTGCCGCTGCCCGGGCTGCAGCCGGCAGATGTCACCGAGCAGCATCAGCTTCTCCTCGGTGATGGGGTTGAGGATGCGGTGCCGGGACTCGGCGATCTCGTGGTGGCGCAGGCTCATACGGCTCCTCTGTCACATGCCCGGCGCTGTCGCCGGTCCGTCAGGCATCCTTGCGCAGCGCGTCCGCCGTCGCGCGGTCGGCCGGCAGGAAGGCCTCCAGTTTCAGCTCGGCAATGGTGACGTCGGCGGCGGTGGCGAAGACCGCGACGGTCGTCATCAGCCGCAGCAGCCCGCGGCTCGCCGAGTCCAGCTCCATCGGCACGGTGAAGCCGAGCAGGGCGTCACCGCCCTGCCCCGCGGCTGCGCCTTGCGCAGCCGGCAGCGGCGGCACATAGCCGGCGAGTTCGTCGTGCAGCGCGGCCAGCCGGTCGTCGGGATTGCGCCGCTGCTCCTCGCGCAGCGCCTCGATGACATGGCGCGCCCACTGCGGGAAGTTGCGGATGCGCGGCGCCATGCCCGCCGGGTGCAGCGCAAGGCGCAGGATGTTCTGCCGGGGTCCCAGCAGCGCCGGGTCCGCGCCCTCGGTCATCACCCCGAAGGCGGAGTTGGCGCCGACCAGGTCGCCGTAGCGGTCCACGACGATCGCCGGGTAGGGCAGGTGCCCGGTCAGGATGTGGTCGAGCGCTTCGAGTGCCGGGGCGAGCGCGGGGTCGGCCAGGTCGCGCTGCGGGTGGACGGGGGCGTATCCGGCGGCCAGCAGCAGGCCGTTGCGCTCGCGCAGCGGCAGGGCGAGCGAGTCGGCGATCCTGGCGACCAGTGCCCGCCCCGGCGCGGACCTGCCGTTCTCGATGAAGCTGATGTGCCGCTGGGTGGTGCCCGCGCGCAGCGCCAGCTCCAGCTGGCTCAGGTGGCGGCGGCTGCGGCTGGCCCGCAGGGCCTGCGGGAAGGGCTGCGCGGCGGCCGGTGCGGGGGTCCGGGTGGCGTTCACCGGTCCTTTCTAACCCGGGGCGCGGGCAGCGGCCATTCCCTGCCGGGAATTGAGGCGACGCCGCCGGCTGCCCACGATCGGCACCATGACAAGCACTTCCGGCACACACTCCGGTACAGGCCCAGCGGCTGGTTCCGGCCCCGGCGCTGGCACAGGCCCCGGCTCTGGACCCGGCTGTGGACCCGGCACGGACTCCGGCTCGGACTCCGGCTCGGGCGGCACCGCGGCCGACACCGTACAGCTGGGTGTCTTCGTCCCCAGCACCAAGGTCCAGTGGAGCGCGCGGACCGACCCCAGGGAGGCGGTCGCCTTCGGCGTGCGCGCCGAGCGCACCGGCTTCGACTCCCTGTGGGCCACCGACTCGCTGCTCACCCCGCGCCTTGAGGCGCTCACCGTGCTGGCCGCACTCGCCGCGGTGACCGACCGCGTCACGCTCGGCACGGGTGCGCTGCTGCCCGCGCTGCGTACTCCCGTGCAGGCCGCGCAGACCATCGCCTCCGTCGACCTGCTGTCCGGCGGGCGGCTGGTGCTGGGCGTCGGCGCCGGTTTCCCCGGCCGCTTCGGGCGGCCGGTGTACGCGATGGCGGGCACCCCCTGGGAGAACCGCTTCACGCGGCTGGACGAGACGGTGGCGCTGTGGCGCCGGCTGTGGACCGCGGAAGGTCCCTTCTCCTTCCACGGCCAGGTGCTGCACTTCGACGACGTGCTGCCTGCCACCCGCCCCTTCCGCCCCGGCGGCCCGCCGATCTGGCTGGGCGGCGCCACTCCGGCCGCACTGGCCCGTACGGGGCGGCTCTACGACGGCTGGCTGCCGTATCCCCCGGACCCGGCCGACTACCGTACGGGGCTGGCCGCGGTCCGGGCCGCCGCGGCGGGCGCGGGCCGTGGGGACGCCCCCATGGCGCCGGCGCTGTTCGTGAACACCCTGGTCACCGACGCGGCGGACGGCGGGCGCGCGGCCCTGGACACGTACGCGAGGGCGAACTACGGGCAGCCGGTGGAGGTGATGGAGACGATCCAGGCGAGCGCGGCCGGCACACCGCAGGCGGTGCTCGAACAGCTGGGCCGCTATGTGGCCGCGGGCGCGCGGCACCTGGTGCTCCGTGTCGCGGCTCCCGACATCCCCGCCCAGCTGGCCCAGCTGGACCGGCTGGTGGCCCTGCGGCCCGCGCTCGACGCCCTGCTCCCGGACACGGTGGACACAGCCGACACCCCCGGCGCGACGGGCGCGGTCGCCGGTGTGCGGCGCCGTTGACAGCCGCGGTCGCCGGAACCATGCTGAGCAAGCGCTTGGAAACCTAGTCCTCCGGAGGCCTTGACCATGTCCCAGCAGCCCCGCGTCTTCGCTTCTCCCGACGAGCTGCGGGCCGCCGTCGGCGAGCAGCTCGGCTGGACGGACTGGCTGGAGATCGACCAGAAGCGCATCGACGCCTTCGCCGAGGCCACCGGCGACCACCAGTGGATCCACGTCGACCCGGAGCGCGCGGCGGAGGGCCCGTTCGGCACGACGATCGCGCACGGCTTCCTGACGCTGTCGCTGATCCCGTCGCTGACCCCGCAGCTCTTCCGGGTCGAAGGGGTGCGAATGGGCGTCAACTACGGCGTCAACAAGGTGCGTTTCCCCGCCCCCGTCCCGGTCGGCTCCCGGCTGCGGGCGACCGCCGTGGTCGCGGAGCTGACCGAGGCGGGCGGCGGGCTGCAGCTGGTCACCCGGGTGACGATCGAGCGCGAGGGCGGCGACAAGCCGGTGTGCGTGGCCGAGACGGTGGCCCGCTTCTACCTCTGACGTCCGGCCGGCACCCGCTGCCGCCGGCTACCGCCGGCCCGCGCCGACCATCCGCAGCACCAGGTCGGCGTAGAGCGCGCCGACCTCGTCGGGCGTACGCCGTCCGGCCGGGTTGAACCAGCGGGCCACGTCGATGCACAGCGACAGCACGGCCAGCGTCGTCCCGGACACCTCGGGCACGTCGAAGTCACCCGCGGCCACGCCGTCGGCGATGATCGTACGGATCGCGTCCTCGCTCTGCCGCCGCAGGACGACGATCTCGGCGTAGTGGTCGGGGGCGAGCGCGCCGAGTTCGTACTGCACCACCCGGCCGGTGGTGTGGTGCTCGGCGTGCCAGCGGACGAAGGCGCGTACCGCGGAGGCCAGCCGGTCGGCCGCGCCGCCCTCCCCGTCCCGCGCCTCGCCGAGCATGGCGAGCGAGCGCAGGTGGCCGACCCGGCTGATCTGGTAGAGCAGCTCTTCCTTGGTCTTGTAGTGGATGTAGAGCGCCGCCGGGCTCATCCCGGCCCTGCCCGCGATGTCCCGGGTCGTGGTGGCGTGGTAGCCGCGCTCGGCGAACGCCTGCACCGCAGCGACCACCAGCCGCCTGGCGGCGTCGGGAGTGATGTCCTCCCACGCCTCGCCGGTTGCCGCCTCCGCACTCATCGCACGCTCCTCTGACCCGGTCTGTTGACAGGGTCACACCCTACCTGGAGGGGTGAGCAAGCGCTTAGAGTCCGGGAGCGGTGCCCCCTCAGGAGCTCAGAAGGCGGACACACCGGTGAGCGTGCGGCCGATCAGCAGCTTGTGGATCTGGCTCGTGCCCTCGTAGAGGGTCATGACCCGGGCGTCCCGCAGCAGCTTGCCGACCGGGTACTCGTCGATGTAGCCGTAGCCGCCGAAGACCTGGAGCGCGTTGTTCGCGCAGCGCACCGCCGCCTCACTGGCGTGCAGCTTGGCCAGCGACGACTCGGTCGCGAACGGCAGCCCGCGGTCGATCAGGTCGGCGACCTGCCAGGTCAGCAGGCGGGCGGCGGACACGTCCACCGCGATGTCGGCGAGCAGCTCCTGCACCAGCTGGTGCCCGGCGATCGGCACCCCGAACTGCTCGCGCTGCCCCGCGTAGCCGACCGCCGCGTCCAGGCACGCCTGCGCGATGCCGACGCACCCGGCGGCCACCGACATCCGGCCCTTGGCAAGCGCCGACATCGCCACCGAGAAGCCCTTGCCCGCGGGGCCGAGCATGCTGTCGGCCGGGACCCTGACGCCGTCGAGGACGATCTCGGCCGTCGCCTGGCCGCGCAGCCCGAGCTTGCCGTGGATGGCCCGCCGGGTCAGGCCGGGCGTGTCGGTCGGCACCAGGAAGGCGCTGACGCCCCGGTGCCCGTCCTGCGCGCTGCCGGTGCGGGCGAAGAGCAGGACGACGTCGGCCCAGGTCCCGTTGGTGATGAAGGTCTTGCCGCCGGTGATGACGTACGTGTCACCTTCGCGTACTGCGCGGGTGGTGAGGTTCGCCGCGTCGGAGCCGGTGCCGGGCTCGGTGAGGCCGAAGCAGCCGAGCGCCTCGCCCGAGGTCAGCCGGGGCAGCCACTCCCGCTTCTGCCGCTCGCTGCCCCAGTGCGCGATCGACTTGGCGACCAGGCCGAGGGACACCGACACGATGCCGCGCACCGAGGAGTCCGCCCGGCCCAGCTCCTCGGTGACCAGGCAGTAGGCGAGGTGGTCGCCGCCGGAGCCGCCGAACTCCTCACCGATGGTCAGGCCGAGGAAGCCGACCGCGCCGAGCTTCTTGACGACCGCCCGGTCCACGGCCTCGGCGCGGTCCCACCCCGCCGCGTGCGGTGCGATCTCGCGGTCGGCGAAGTCTCTGGCCAGCGCCTTGATGTCGGCCTGCTCCGGGGACAGCCCGAACGTCACTGCCATGTCAGCCACCCCTCGTCCGCGCGTGCTCGCACGTCTCGTACGTGCCTCGTACGTGTCTCGTATGCGCCTCGTACGTGCCCGAGCCTGGAAACTACCACCGCTAGTTTTCGGTCGGCAGCCCCTACTATGTGCCGCATGGCCCGCCCCCGCAAGCCCCTGCTCAGCCGCGACCGCATCGTGGCGGCGGCACTCGCGCTCGTCGACGCCGAGGGCCTTGCCGCGCTGTCCACCCGGCGGCTGGCGGCCGAACTGGGCGTCAGCGGGCCCTCGCTCTACAACCATTTCGCCACCAAGGACGCGATCCTCGACGCCGTCGCCGACGCGGTGATCGGCAAAGTCGACGTGTCGATGTTCAGCGACGGCAGGGGCTGGCGGCAGGCGCTGCTCGACTGGGGCCGCTCCTACCGAGCCGCCCTGAGCGAGCACCCCCACATCGTGCCCTTCCTCGCCACGGGACCCGGCCTGCGCCCGGCGGGCCTGCGAATGGCCGACGCCGTCTTCGGCGGCATGGTCGACGCCGGCTGGCCCCCCGCCCACGCCACCCGCATCGGCGCCCTGATGCGCTACTTCGTCACCGGCTCCGCCCTCGGCTCCTTCGCCGCGGGCTTCGTCGGCGACGCCACCGCCTACGACCCCGCCGACTACCCGCACCTGGGCCAGGCCCACCTGCTGGCCCAGAACCGCGACCGCGTCGACGAGGGCGCCTTCGAGACGGGGCTGCGCGCCCTGCTCGACGGCCTGGCACTCCAGTACGCGGACGCGCGGACGGACACGCGGGCACACGGGCAGAGCTGACGCGCCTTGCGGGCGGGCGGCGGCTGGCAGGATGGCGGCATGGCGATACCGGGACCAGGGGCGGCGGGAGCCGGGCCCGTACAGGTCGACTACCGCAAATACGACGGGGCTCTGCACTGGAACCTGCGCATGCGGCGGCTCGGCGAGGACGAGCACGGGGTCTGGCTGGGGCTTCCGGCGGGCGGCGTGACGCGCAAGGGGCACAACCCCGCGGTGGAACTGCCCGAGGCTCATGTGCTGCTCTTCCCGCGCGCGGCATGGTGGACGGCGACCTTCAACGCGGCGCCGCGCAGCACCGAGATCTACTGCGACGTCACCACGCCGCCGCAGTGGCCCGCGCCGGACCAGGTCACCATGGTCGACCTCGACCTCGACGTGCTGCTCAGGCGCTCCGCGCCCGGTCCCGTCCTGGTGGACGAGGACGAGTTCGCCGAGCACCGGGTCCGGTACGGCTACCCGGCCGACGTGGTGTCGGCGGCGCAGGAGTCGGCGGACTGGCTGATGGAGGAGATGGCCGCGGCCCGGGGACCCTTCTGCGGGGTCCACCGGGAGTGGCTGGGCATGGTGGACGGCAGGGGCGCGTAGGCCGGGCCGCTGCGGGGCGGGGCGGCCGGCGCCGGGCGGCGGAAGCGAGCGGGGCGGCGGGGCGCTCAGAAGACGACGAGCGCCCTGCCGCCTCGGCCCGCGGTCATCGCCTCGAACGCGGCCGGGATGCCGTCGAGGCCGATGTGCTCGGTGACCATCCCTGACAGGTCGAGACGGCCCTCGCGTACGTGCCCGGCGAGGACGGGGAGATCCTGCGCCGGGTCGCAGTTGCCGTACACGCATCCTGACAACGTCCGGCCGAAGTAGAACAGTTCCAGCGCGGAGAAGGTGACTTTCTGGTCCTGGCCGCCGATGCCGACGACGGTCGTACGCCCGCCGCGCCGCGTCGAGGACCAGGCGGTGCGGATCGTGTCGGCCCGGCCCACGCACTCGATGGCGACGTCGGCGCCGTGCCCGCCGGTGAGCCGGCGGACCTGCTTCGCGGTGTCCTCGCCCGCGACGACGAAGTCGGTGGCGCCCGCTGCCCTGGCCAGCTCCTCCTTGCCGGCGGCGACGTCGACGGCGACGACACGCCCGGCGCCCGCGATCCTGGCCGACTGCAGCACCGCCAGGCCCACCCCGCCGGCTCCGTAGACGGCGACCGACTCGCCGGGGCGTACCGCGGCGGCATGGTGGACCGCCCCGTAGCCGGTGAGGACGGCGCAGCCGAGCAGGGCGGCGTCGGTGAGCGGCACACCCTCGGGCAGCGGCAGGACCGCGGCGGCGGCCACCACGGTCTCCTCGGCGAAGACGGCGGTGCCCAGGCCCGGGTGGAGCGCGCTCCCGTCGGCGGCGAGGGACGCGTAGGGCGTGGCCGCGGCATTGCCCGAGTTGGCGCACAGCCACACCTCGCCGAGCCCGCAGAAGTGGCAGCTGCCGCATGCGGGCGCCCAGTTCAGCACCACCTTGTCGCCGGGTGCCACATGGCCGACGCCCTCGCCGACGGCCACGACCGTGCCGGCGCCCTCGTGGCCGAGCACCGCGGGAACGGGCTGGCGCAGGGTGCCATTGGACAGCGAGAGGTCGGAGTGGCAGACGCCGGCGGCGGCGAGCCGTACCCGCACCTGGCCGGGGCCGGGCTCGGGCAGGTCGATCTCGGCGACGACCAGCGGGGCGTTGACGGCTGGCAGGACGGCTGCGCGGACCACGGGGTCTCCTGATCGGTTCGGCTGTGTGTCGGCAGGGCGGTTCGTCGGGGGGTGGTTTGCGCGACTCAGAACTGCAGCGACTTGGTCTGGAGGTATTCGGCCAGGCCGTGCGCGCCCAGTTCGCGGCCCACCCCTGACTGCTTGTAGCCGCCGAAGGGCGCGAGCGGGTTGAAGCGGCCGCCGTTGATGTCCACCTGGCCGGTGTCCATCCTGCGGGCGAAGGCGACGGCGGACTCCTCGTCGGCGCCCCACACCGCGCCGGCCAGCCCGTAGACCGTGCCGTTGGCGATCCGCAGCGCGTCCTCCTCGTCCTCGTAGCGGATCATGACGACCACCGGGCCGAAGATCTCCTCCTGGGCGATGGCCATGTCGGGCTGCACGTCGGCGAAGACGGTGGGGCGTACGTAGTAGCCGGTCGCCATGCCCTCCGGCGCGTCGGGGCCGCCGGCCACGACCCTGGCGCCCTCCTCCTGCCCGCGCCGGATGTAGCCGCGCACCCGGTCGCGCTGCTTGGCGTTGACGACCGGGCCGAGCCGGTCGCCCGGCACGTACTTCGCCGTGGCGGCCGCGGCGATGGCGACGGCCTCGTCATAGCGCTCGGCGTCGACCAGCATGCGGGTCCAGGCGCTGCATGTCTGGCCGGAGTTGGCGAAGACGTTGGCCAGGCCGACGTTGACGGCGCGGGCCAGGTCGGCGCCCGGGAGGATCACGTTCGCCGACTTGCCGCCCAGTTCGAGGGCCACGCGCTTGACGGCCGCGCCCGCCGTCGCACCGATCTGCCGCCCGACGGCCGTCGAGCCGGTGAAGGACACCAGGTCCACGCCCGGGTGTTCGGCGAGCGCCTGCCCCGCGACCGGACCGAGCCCGGTGACCAGGTTGAAGACACCGGCGGGCAGCCCGGCCGCCGCCAGGACGTCGGCGAAGAGCTGGGCCACCAGCGGGGTGTCCTCGGCGGGCTTGAGCACCACGGTGCAGCCTGCGGCGAGTGCGGGGGCGACCTTGGCGACGATCTGGTGCAGCGGGTAGTTCCACGGCGTGATGGCGCCCACCACACCGACCGGCTCCTGCAGCACGCGGGAGTTGCCGACCCGCTCCTCGAAGGGGTGGGACGCGGCCAGTTCCGCGTAGGAGGCCAGCACGGCGGTGGGCAGGCCGGCGTGCACTGCGGCGGCGAAGGCGGGCGGGGCGCCCAGCTCGGCCGACACCGTGGCGGCGACCTCCTCACGGCGGGCGGCGAGCAGGTCGCGTGCCGCGGCCAGGACCGCGGCACGGTCGGCGGGCGCGGTGGCCGCCCAGCCGGGCAGTGCGGCGCGGGCGACGCGTACGGCGGTGTCCACGTCGAGCGCGGTGCCGGCCGGCACCGTTCCGATGACCTGCTCGGTGGCCGGGTCGATGACGTCGATCGTGCCGTCGCCGGCCGCGGGGACCCACTGGCCGCCGATGAAGAGCGCCTGGTGGCCGCGGTGGATCGCACCGCCGCTCCCCGGGGCCGGGTCCCTGTTGTCCGTACCGTCCGCCCCGTCCGCCCTGCCCGTGCCGCCGCCGTCAGCCATGCCGTCCACCTGCCGCCTTCCGAGTCGCCACTGCGTCCGACGCCCAAACTAGCGCCGATAGTTTTACGTCGCCAGGGTCCGTCGCGTGCCCTGGGTCACCCGCGGGCCTCGCCCGTACCGGAAACCGCTGCCAGGCGCAGCCGGTCGCCGCGCGGTAAGGCGCAGCCGTAGACGCCGCCCGACATGCCGGGCCGTCAGCCGGCCGGCTCCACCTGTATCGGGAAGCCGTTGAGCACGGCGGTGCCAGACAGCGGGTCGAGGCGGCTGCCGTCGAGCAGCTGGTTGACGTTGGCGCCGGGCTCGCGGGACGCGGCGGTCAGCCGGGTGCCGCTGCGGTCGTGGCCCCACCCGTGGGGCAGCGACACCACACCGCGGCGCAAGGTGGCGGCGATCTCCACCGGCGCGGTGATCTCGCCGCCGTCGCCCTTGATGCGGGCCTGCGCCCCGTCCGCCAGGCCCAGCCGGGCGGCGTCCTCGGGGTGCATCTGCAGGGTGCAGCGGTTGCTGCCGCCGGTCAGGACCGGCACATTGTGCATCCAGCTGTTGTTGGACCGCAGATGGCGGCGCCCGATCAGGACCAGCGACTGCCGGTCGCCGCCCTCGGCCACCGCCGCCCGCAGCCGCGGTACGTCGGCGGCCAGTGCCGGCGCGGCCAGCTCGACGGTGCCGGAGGCGGTGCGCAGTACGGCGGGCAGCCGGGGCTCCAGCGGCCCCAGGTCGATGCCGTGCGGCCGGTCGAGGAGCCCGGCCAGGGTGAGGCCGTCGGGGCGCGCCCCGAAGCCGTCGCCGTACGGGCCGAGCCGCAGCATCATGTCCAGCCGCCGTTCGTAGCCGGTGCGCCCGCCGAGCCGCGCGGCCAGGTCGGCGGCGTCCCTGCCGTGGACCGGGGAGTGCGGGTCGGCGGTCTCCGAGCCGAACCGCCGCGCCACGGCCTGGTCGTCGACCAGGGCGGGGTCGGCGTCGGGCCCGCCCTGACCGAGGACGGCGAGGATCAGCCGCGCGAGGATCTCCGGCTCGTCCGGCGTGCCGGCGGCGAGCGGCACGGCGGGCGGGCTGTAGCGGACGGTGTTGCGTACCGCGAGGGTGCTGAAGGCGAAGTCGTAGTGCGCGCTGCGGGCGGGCGGGGGCGGCGGCAGGACGACATGGGCGTGCCGCGACGTCTCGTTGAGGTAGGGGTCGACGCTGACCATGAAGTCGAGCCCGGCCAGGGCGCGGTCGGTGCGCAGCCCGTCGGGCGCGGAGAGCACCGGGTTGGCGGCCACGACGACCAGCGCGCGCAGCCGGCCCTCCCCCGGTGTGTCGATCTCCTCGGCAAGGGCGGCGGCGGGCAGTTCGCCCTTGACCTCGGGGTGGCCCGACACCCGGCTGCGCCAGCGCCCGGTCGTGAAGCCCTTGCCGGGGCGCGGCGGCCTGGGCGCCCTTGCGGTGGCCGACAGCGGGAACATGGCGCCGCCCGGCCGGTCCAGATTCCCGGTCAGCGCGTTGAGCACGTCCACCAGCCAGCTGGCCAGGGTGCCGAACTCGACGGCCGTACTGCCGAGCCGCCCGTAGACCGCGGCCCTCTCGGCGGCGGCCAGCTCCCGCGCCAGGGTGCGGATGTCCTCGGCGGGGACGTCGCAATAGGCGGCGACCGCCTCGGGCGTGAAGTCCTCCGCAAGGACGCGGACTTCCGCCGCTCCGCTCAGGTGCGGCGCGAGGGCCTCGCCGGGGTCGGCGAGGCCCTCGGCGAAGAGGACGTGCACCATGGCGAAGAGCAGCGCCGCATCGGTGCCGGGCCTGGGCGCCACATGGCGGTCGGCGGCCTCCGCGGTCCTGGTGCGGTTGGGGTCGACCACGGTGAGCCGGCCGCCGCGCCGCCGCAGCGCCTTGAGCTTGCCGGGGAAGTCCGCAGCGGTGGCCAGGCTGCCGTTGGAGACCAGCGGGTTGGCGCCGATCAGCACCAGGTGGTCGGTGCGGTCGAGGTCGGGCACCGGGATCGCGTTGGGGTCGCCGAAGAGGAAGCCGCAGCTGACGTGCTTGGGCATCTGGTCCAGGGTGCTGGCGGTGAAGACGCTGCGGGTGCGCAGCGCCGCGACCAGCTGCGCCGGGTAGAGGCCGCCGGCCATGGTGTGGACGTTGGGATTGCCCAGGACCACGCCGACGGCCTCGCCGCCGTGCTCCGCGGTGACGGCCCCGATGCCTGCCGCGACCGCGGCGAAGGCCTCGGCCCAGCTCGCCTCGGCCAGGCGGCCGTCCTTGCGCACCAGCGGCCGGGTGAGCCGGTCGGGGTCGGTGTCGAGCGCGCCGAAGGAGGCGCCCTTCGGGCAGACGAAGCCGGCGCTGAAGACGTCGTCGCGGTCGCCGCGGGCGTGCGTGACCCGCTCCTGGTCGATGGTCAGCACGAGGCCGCAGGTGGCCTCGCACAGCGGGCAGATGCGCAGAGCGGTACGGGTCATCGGTGACTCCCCCTGGACGGCGGCGGCACTGGCGCGCGTTCGTCCTCGACACTACCGATCGGTACGGACAACGACACTACTCGGCGGTACTGACATCGCCCCTGCTCGTGCGATCCGCCGCCGGGTGCCGGTGGGCCGGGGCGTCAGTCCAACACCGTGGCGAGGTAGGCCAGGACCAGCTGCTTGGTCTCGGCGACGACCCGGGGGTCGCCGTCCGGGTCGGTGCGGAAGGCGAGTCGGAGCCCCGCGTCGGCGGCCTCGACCGCGACCACCAGGGCGAGCCGCAGCCGCGGCTGCGCCGGGTCGGCGGTGAGCCGGTCGCCGAGCAGCGCGGGCAGCCGCTCGGCGAGGTCGTCGTTGCTCTCGCCCGGCACGCCGAAGTCCAGCAGCGCGAAGCCGGGGGCCGTGCGCTTCATCGCGGTGTACTCGTCCACCAGCACCTCGACGGCCGCCCGCCACCCGGCCGCGGTGCCGGGCTGCGCCAGCCGCGCCGCGGTCCGGTCGAGGAAGTCGTCCAGATTGCGGTGGGCGAGCGCGTCGGCCATGGCGCGTTTGTCTGCGAAGAAGCGGTAGACCGAGCCGATCGGCACACCGGCGCGGGTGGCGACCGCCCTGGTGCTGAGCCGTTCGTAGCCGGCCTCGTCGAGCAGTTGGGCGCAGGCGTCGAGGATCCGCTCCAGGCGCTCGGTGCTGCGCCGCTGCACGGGGGCGCGGCGCAGCAGCCCGCCGTCGGCGCCCGTAGCGCCGGCCGCGCCCGCGGCACCCGCCATCCGGCTCAGCTCCCGGCGGCGAGCGCGTCGAAGAGCCTGCGCAGGTCGGTGAGCACCTCGTCCAGCGCGGCCTGCGGGTCGGGCGCCCTGACGACGGCCATGGCGCTCTCGCTCAGGCCGCCGTAGAGCATCGAGGTCAGCGGGTCGGCGGGGCGGTCGGGGATGGCGCCCTTCCTGATGGCCCGGGCGATGCCCTTCTGCGTCAGCTCGCGGCAGTTGACGCCCAGGTCGCGCATCGCCTCCCAGCCGAGCGCGCCGGGCGCGTCGAAGAGGGTGATCCGCTGGACCTCGGGGTCGAGCGAGGCCTCCAGGTAGGCCCGGCACCCCTCGAAGACCGCTTGCCACGGGTCGGCGGCGGCCGCCCGGTAGGCGCCGGTGATCCGGGCGGCGAGGCGCTCCTGCTCGCGCGTGTAGACGGCGCTGAAGAGCTGCTTCTTGCCGGCGAAGTGGTGGTAGAGCGCGCCCTTGGTCACACCGGCCCGCTCGCAGACCGCGTCCAGGGACGTGGCGGCGTAGCCGGCGCTCGCGAAGAGGGCGCGGGCGGCGGTCAGCAGGTCCTCGACGGTCGCGTCGGAGCGCTCCCGCTGCGTCGGGCGTACGCGCGGCTGCCGTCCGACGCCTTCCGCCGCCGTATGCGCTGTCGCCACGGCCACCCTCCTGTCACCTGGGCGCCGCTGCCGGCGCCGCCCTGCCCCCGCTCCCGTCGGTCCGCTGCCCACCCTAGCCAAAGGCGGTGCTTGACACTCACATACCTTCGGTATGTATGTTTCATACCACCAGTATGTTTCTGTCGCCAAGACAAGGACCGCCATGTCCTCACCCACGTCCACCTCCGCCGCGCCGCCTGACGCGGGCCGGCCGTCACCCGGCGCCGCCGGCGTACGCCCCGGCCTGGTTCTGCTGCTCAGCGCGGGCGCGACCTTCATCGCCTTCCTCGACACCACCGTCGTCAACGTCGCCTTCCCCGACCTGGCGCGGAGCTTCCCCGCCGACCGGGTCTCCGACCTGTCCTGGGTCGTCAGCAGCTACGCGGTGCTGTTCGCCGCCCTGCTCACCCCCGCGGGCCGCATCGCCGACACCTTCGGGCGCAAGCGGCTCTTCCTGTCCTCGCTCGCCGGCTTCACCCTCACCTCGGCGCTGTGCGCATGCGCGCCCGACCTCCCCTGGCTGATCACCGCCCGCGCCTTGCAGGGCGCGACCGCGGCGGGCATGATCCCGGCCGCGCTCGGCCTGCTGCTGGCCACGACCCCGCCGCAGCGGCTCCCCGCGGCAATAGGCGCCTGGGGTGCGGCCGGTTCGCTGGCCACCGCGGCGGGTCCCGCGCTCGGCGGCATCCTGGTCGACGCCTTCGGCTGGCGCGCGGTCTTCCTGATCAACGTGCCGGTCGGCGCCGCCCTGGTGCTCGCCGGAGTACGCGGCCTGCCCGAGCGCAGCGGAGCGCAGCGGCAACTCCCCGACCCGCTCGGCACCCTGGCGGTCACCGCGGGCATCGCCCTGCTGGTGCTGGGACTCACCAAGGGCAGCGACTGGGGATGGGCCGAGGCGGCCACCGTGGGGTGCGTGGCGGGCGGGGCGGCCCTGATCGCCGTCGCCCTGCTGCGTTCCGCCCGCCATGCCGCGCCCGCGGTGGAGACAGCGCTCTTCCGCAACCGCACCTTCACCGTGGCCTCGGTCGCCGCGGCCTTCACCGGCGCCGCGCTCTTCGGGTGGCTGCTGAGCAGCCCGCTGTTCCTGACCACGGTCTGGCACTACTCGGTGCTCAAGGCCGGCTTCGCCGTCACCCCTGGTGCGCTGACCTCGGCCGTCGCCGCCGTCGCGGTGGGCAAGCGGGCCAAGCCGCAACCAACTGCCCGCGGTGGTCGGGGTGTCCATGGCCGCGTTCGCCGCCGTGAGCGTGTGGGCCTTCGCGGACCTGGGTTCCGACACCCGCTTCCTGTCGCTGTGGCTGCCCATGGGCCTGATCGGCGGCGCGTCCTTCGGCGCCGCACTGACGGCGCTGTCGACCGCCGCCGCCAGGTCCCTGCCGCCGCAGCAGTTCGCCTCGGGCGTCGGCATGACCACCACCGCCCGGCAGTTGGGCGGCTCGCTGGGCGTGGCGGCCACCGCGTCGGTGCTCGCCGCGCACGGGGTCGCCGGGCCGCAGGCGTACCGCGACGTCTTCCTGACCTGCGGCCTGGTGGCCGCGGTCGCCGCACTGGCGGGCCTGGCCATGGCCCGCACCCTGGTGAAGGAGTCCTGACGTGATCCACGAGTCGAGCACGCAGCCGCGGCCGGCCGACGAGGCCGACCGGGACACCGCCGACCAGGCACCCGCAAGGCAGGCCCTCGCAGGCCGCGCCACCGCCGACCGGGCCACCGCGGACCAGGCACCCGCAGGCCAGGCACCCGCAGGCCGCGCCACCGCCGACCGGGCCACCGCGGACCAGGCGCCCGCAGGCCAGGCACCCGCAGGCCGGGCGCCCGCAGGCCGGGCCGCCGCGTATCCCGCGGAGGCGGCCGACCCGCACTGCCTGGCGGAAAGCGAGGGCGAGCAGCTGCTGCGAGGCGCGCCCTGGCAGCGCTTCGCCGTGGTGGGCGACAGCCTCGCCGAGGGCCTGGGTGACCCGCTGCCCGGCTACCGCACGGCGTCCTGGGCGGACCGCACCGCGGAGGCGCTGCACAGCGCGGTGCCCGGCACCGTCTACGCGAACCTCGGCCGGCGCGGCCTGACCACCGCCCAGGTCCGCGCGGAACAGGCGGACCGGGCGGCGGCCTTCGCACCCGACCTGGTCGCGGTGGTCTGCGGCGGCAACGACCTGCTGCTGCCTGGCTTCTCCCCCGCCGCGGTCGCCCGCGAGATGGACCTGCTCTTCGGCCGCCTCGCCGCCCCCGGCAGCACGCTCTTCGCCTTCGCGCTGGCGAACGTGGCCGCCGCGGTGCCGGAACTGCGCGGCGGGCCGCTGGAGGAGGGCGTCGCCCTGCTCAACGGCATCGTCCGCGAGACCGCGCAGCGGCACGGGGCGGTGCTGGTCGAGATGTACGACCACCCCGCGGTCGGCGACCGCGACCTGTACTCGGCCGACCTCGTGCACGCCACCGCGCGCGGCCACGCGGTGATCGCGGCGGCCACGATACGAGCGCTGAGCAGGCAGATCACGGCCGGTTGAGCAGGTTGTCCACAGGCCGCAGGCGGGGGTTGCCGTCCTGATTCCTATGGTTCAGCATAGGAATCAGGACGACGACGCGGGGAGCGGATCATGGACATCGGCCTGGACGGCAAAGACCTCGACTACATGGCGGGATTCGGGAACGAGCACAGCAGCGAAGCGGTGCCGGGCGCGCTGCCGGTGGGGCGCAACTCACCGCAGCGCGCCCCCTTCGGGCTGTATGCCGAGCAGTTGAGCGGCACCGCCTTCACCGAACCGCGCGCGCACAACCGGCGCAGCTGGCTCTACCGGATCCGCCCGTCCGCCGCGCACCCCCCTTACCACCGGGTGCCGAACGGGTCGCTGCGCAGCGGCCCCTTCCTGGACGTGGAGCCCGACCCCAACCGGCTGCGCTGGAGCCCGCTGCCGCTGCCCGAGGAGCCGACCGACTTCGTGCAGGGCCTGGTCACCGTCGGCGGCAACGGCGACGTGCTGCGCCGTGAGGGCATCGGCATCCACTGGTACGCCGCCAACCGCCCCATGCTGCAAAGGGTGTTCTCCTCCGCCGACGGGGAGTTCCTGATCGTGCCGCAGCGGGGCGCGCTGCTGCTGCGGACGGAGCTGGGGGTGCTGCGCGCCGAGCCCGGACATGTCGCGCTGATCCCTCGCGGCGTCCGCTTCCGGGTCGAACTGCCCGACGGCACCGCGCGCGGCTACGTGTGCGAGAACTACGGGCGGCCCTTCCAACTGCCCGAGCTGGGGCCGATCGGCGCCAACGGCCTGGCGAACGCCCGGGACTTCCTGGCCCCGGTCGCCGCCTACGAGGACGGGGACGAGGAGACCGACGTCCTCAACAAGTTCGGCGGCAACCTGTGGTCGGCCCGCTACGACCACTCGCCCCTCGACGTCGTCGCCTGGCACGGCAGCCATGTGCCGTACCTGTACGACCTGCGGCGCTTCAACGTGCTGGGGTCGCTCAGCTACGACCACCCCGACCCGTCGATCTTCACCGTGCTGACCTCGCCGTCCGACACCCCGGGGCTCGCCGGCGCCGACTTCGTGGTCTTCGCCCCGCGCTGGCTGGTCGGCGAGGACACCTTCCGGCCGCCGTACTTCCACCGCAATGTGATGTCGGAGTTCATGGGCCTGATCGAGGGCGCCTACGACGCCAAGGCCGAGGGCTTCGTGCCCGGCGGCGCCTCGCTGCACAACATGATGTCGGCGCACGGCCCCGACCGTACGACCTTCGACCGGGCCAGCACCGCCGAGCTGGCGCCGCAGCGGGTGGACGACGGGCTGGCCTTCATGTTCGAGACCCGCTGGCCGGTCGTGCCCACCGAGTTCGCCCTGGCGGCGGGCCACCGGCAGCAGGCGTATGACGCGGTGTGGGAGGGGCTTGCGAGAAACTTCAGGATGTGACCTCCGTGCCCTCCGCCTTCGCCCCCGACTCGCTGGTCCTGAACCGCAAACTGCCGCTGTGGTACCAGGTCTCGCAGTCGCTGCGCGCCTCGATACTGGGCCGCCGCCCCGACGACCCGCTGCGGCTGCCCACCGAGGACGACCTCGCCGGGCACTACGGCGTGAGCGTGCTCACCATGCGCCAGGCGCTCAAGGAGCTGGAGGAGGAGGGCCTGATATCGCGCCACCGCAGACGCGGCACCTTCATAGAGCCGGCGGCGCTGCGCGGCGCACCGGTCAAGCTGCTCGGGTCGGTCGACGCGATCGTGGCGCAGCAGTCCGGCGGGCGCACCGCGGTCCTCAAGCACGGCCGGGAGACGCTGCCGCCCGAGGTGGCCGAGCACTTCCCCGACCTGGCGGAGGCGGTCGCCTACCGGCGGCTGCGCTGCGACGAGGGCGGCGAACCCACCAACTGGGCAGAGAACTTCGTCCGCCCCGAGCTTGCCGCCCGCATCGACCTGGCCGACCTGGAGCGCTGGCCGATGACCAAGGTGCTGCGCGACGTGCTGGGCGTGCGGATCAGCCGGATCACCGACACCGTGGAGGCCCGGCTGGCGGCCCCGGAGACCGCCCGGCTGCTCCAGGTGCCGCTGCTGAGCCCGATCCTGCACTACACCGGGGTCACCTACGACGAGTCGGGGCGGGCGGTGGACGTGGTGCGGATCCACTACCGGGGCGACCGGTTCTCCTTCACCGTGACGATGGAGGCGCGCTGAGCGGCGTCAGTAGCATGCATGCGGTGAGCGACGACGACGCGCCTTTGCTGCACGACCTGATGCCGTGGTCCGTGCGCCCGCTGCGGATCGGCCGCGGCTGGCCCATGGCACCCGACGCCGCCACGCTGCGGGACCGCTGGGCGCAGCTCACCGCGGCGCCGGAGGAGGCGGAGCGCGCGGCGCTGCTGCAGCCCACCCGGGCGCGCGGGCTGCACAGCCGGGTCGCCCAGCTGCCCGGCCACCGCACCGCGACCACCGCGCTGGCCCGGGAGGAGGGCCGCTGCCCCGAGCCGGTCGAGATCCGGCACGGCCCCTACGACCGGCAGTGGCTGATACCCGATCACCGGCTGATCGACGCCGCACGGCCGGAGTTGTGGCGGGTCCTGGACGAGGAGCAGGTCTTCGCCGTCGAACAGCCCTGGCTGCCGGACCTGGACGAACCGGCCCTGGCCTTCAGCGCGCTGCTGCCCGACGGCAGCGCCCCCGCGGGCCGCCCGGGCCGGATACGGCCGCTGTTCCGGCAGCCCGGCGGCCGGGACCCCAACCTCGCGCCCGGCCTGGCCGATCTGCTGTCGGCGCGGCTGGCCACCGAGGTCAGCGCACGGGAGGTGCTGGCCTGGATCGCCGCGGCGGCCAGGACCGGGCCCGGCGGCTGCGAGGTGCCGCTGCCCGCAGAGCCGGGCGCGTGGAGCCGCGGCCTTGCGCTGGGCGGGCAGCTGCTGTGGCTGCACACCCGCGGCGCCCGCTTCACCGACCCGGCCGCGGGCCGCGGCCCGGGCGGACCGCCGCGGCTGCCGGGCGGCAGCCGCCCCTACGTCAGGGCGCCGCTTCCCGCGGACCCGGCAGGCGAGGATCTGGAGTACGACCGGGAGCAGCGCGAGCTGCGGATCGGCGCGGGCCGGATCTCGCCGGTCTCCCCCGCGGCCTGGGACCGTACCGCCGGCGGGGTGCGGGTGCTCGAAGCGTGGTGGGAGCGGCGGACCGCGCCCGGCGCACCGGGATCGCTGGAGGCGCTGCGGCCGCCCCGCTGGACCCGCTCGACCACCTCGGACCTGCTGGAGGTGGTCAGCGTCCTGACGCTGCTCGCCGACCTGGACGAGGCACGGCAGGCCCTGGCCCGCCGGCTGGCGGACGGCACGGGGCGCACGCTGGGCGCGGCGGCGCTGCGAGCGGCGGGCGTCCTACCGGTGCCGGCGGCCAGGCGCAGGCCGGCGTCCGTACTCGACCACCGTGAAGAGGGACCTGACGGGCAGTTCGCGCTGGTGTGAGGGCAGCGGAACACGAGGGTCCGCGACCGCGGGGGCCGGCCGACTGGGGAGAGGCGGGCAGGCTGGAGCGGCGTCGGGGACCAGGGCGTGCCGAAGCACCACAGGGGGCGGCGCGAACAGCGGAAACCGTTCAGCGGCGGTTGCCGAAGAGCGATCTGCGCAGCCGCCGCAGCGGGGCGAAGAGGGAGACCCTGGCACCGCGGTTCGCCGTGGTGTGGGCGGTGTTGCGCGACGTCAGCTCCCGCAGCAGCACGGTCGCTTCCTCGGTCTCGCGCTGCGGCAGGGCCGGCCCGGCCAGTATGGCCAGATGCCGGTCGAGACGCGCACTGGACGCACCCGTTCCCGCACTGATGGCAGGCACTCGCGGCCTGCCGTGCATCGCTATCTGTTCCATGACTCTCCCCACCCTGACGAGGGCACCCGGCCCGGGCAGGCTAACCCTATCGCCCCGCCGCGTCACGTGCGCATCCCACGTCCGACCCGGATGCCCGATTCACCTTCTTCTCAAGGGTGTTGACGAATTCGTGGCGCTGGAGTCGAACAGTGGCAGAACCGTACTCCTGTTCTGCCACCGCCGCTGACCACGGTCGGCGGCGGCGCGGAGCCGCACCGAAAAACACTGGGCCGAAAGGCCGCGGGTGCCCGATCATGGGCACATGTCCGCGACACCGCGTGAACCGAGGAGGCCAGTGCCGCCCACCGCAGGAGCAGGGACGGGCCGGTCCGCACACCAGCCCGCAGCCCGGGCGGCGAAGCTGCCCGCAGAACAGTCAGTGCCCCTGCCCGCAGCAGCGACCGCACCGCAGCACGCCCTTCCCGTCCATCTGCGGCTGGACGACAGCGACTCGCCCTCCGACGTGGTGGACGCGCTCTTCCTCAGCCGCTTCACCTCCGGCGAGCACCCGTTCGCCCGGGGCGCCTCCCTGGACACCGTCAAGTCCGGGCTCACCCTGCTGCCGCCTGAGGCCACCGTGCTGCGGCAGGCCCGCGACAAGGACCGCAGCGCGACCCTCGCCGAGGGCGAGGGCTGGACGATCCTGGTCTCCCGCTGGAACCGCGGCGCCGACGTCACGGTCGCCGCCGTCACCGACGACCTCGCGGAGCAGGTGCTCAGGTCGTCGGTGGACGACGCGGAGGACGAGCCGGAGCCGCAGCCCGAGAGCGTGACCATGGGCTTCTGGTACGTGTCGCCGCGCCGCGGACCGCACCGCACCACCCGGCAGATCTCCGCCGCCACCTGGGAGGAGCTGCGCGGCAACTACACCGCGCCGGTCGCCGAGGCCATGGACAGCCTGATGAAGCTGAGCGTGGACGACATCGCCGGCCGGCTGCTGCTGCTCCACGGCCCGCCCGGCACCGGCAAGACGTCGGCACTGCGCACCCTGGCGCGCTCCTGGCGTGACTGGTGCCAGGTCGACTGCGTCCTCGACCCCGAGCGGCTGTTCAACGACGTCGGCTACCTGATGGACATCGCGATCGGCGAGGACGACGGCAGCGCGGGCGGGCGCTGGCGGCTGCTGCTCCTGGAGGACTGCGACGAGCTGATCCGCGGTCAGGCCAAGCACCAGACCGGCCAGGCCCTGTCGCGGCTGCTGAACCTCACCGACGGCCTGCTCGGCCAGGGGCGCAACGTGCTGGTGGGCATCACCACCAACGAGGACCTGGAGCGGCTGCACCCCGCGGTGGTACGCCCCGGCCGCTGCCTGGCCAGGATCGAGGTCGGCCCGCTCAGCCGCGAGGAGGCCGTCAGCTGGCTGGGCACGGCGGAGGGCATCGGCCGCGACGGTGCGACGCTGGCCGAGCTGTACGCCCTGCGCCGCGGTACGAACGCCGCGCTGCCGGTGCCCGCCCAGGCCGCCGACGGCCTGTATCTGTGACCATTGGGCCGCCGCGGGCACCAGGAGGCGGGCACTAGGCCGGGTTTTGGAAGTCCCGCCTGCCCCGCGACGCCTGGCACGCACGCTCGCTGCGTTGTCGGAGTCG
>NZ_JAFFIX010000012.1 GCF_016916835.1 Actinacidiphila bryophytorum
CGCAAACACCCCGCGGATCGCCGCCGGGGTGACCCGATGAGCGCACCTCGCGGCGCAGCCCGCCGCACGCACGGCCGGGGCGCCCTCGTCCCCGCACTGACGGCGCTGCTCGTGCCGATACTCCAGGCCGGCCCCGCCGCAGACACCGCGTCAGCCACCGCCTCGGCCGCGGCGCCGGCGACCGCCGAGGTGCCGGCCGCCCTGCCGGTGAACGGCAGCTTCCCCGCGGGCCTGACGATGAAGACGGTCATCTACAACACCCAGGTCACCGCGCTGCAGCAGCGCAAGACCGCGCTGACCACCGACAAGGCCTCGCTCACCCGGGCGGCCGCGACGTTCGACTCGGCCAGGGACACGTACAACGCCAAGGACGCCGCGTGCGCGGCCCGGGTGACCGCCCACAACCAGAAGCTCGACGCCCACAACGCGAAAGTGGACGCCTTCAACGCTGCCACGCACACCTATGTGCTGCCCGCCGAGCAGGCCGGCTACGACGCGGCCCAGGCCGAGAAGCAGCAACTCGACGCGGAAGGCGCCGCGCTGGACGAGGAGTCCGCGTCGATCACCGCCGAGCGCGGGCAGCTCGACACCGAGGAAGCACAACTCACCGAGCAAAAGACGCAGTTGGCGGCGGACCTGGCCGACCACAATGCGCGGGCCGCGGCCTGGACCTCCGACGAGCAGCAGGCGGAGTCGACCAGGCGGCAGCTGCTCGCGCAGATGGTGGCGGCATTGCAGGAGCTGCTCGACGCGCCGCCCGCGCAGGCCGCCGCGATGGCCGAGGGTGCGGATGCCGCGCAACCGCCGGCACCGGCCGGCGCGCAGCCGGCCCAGGCGCCCGGCGGCGACCCGGTCTCGCGTTCCGGCCAGGTCGCCTCGCTCGCCGGCTACGCGGTGGCCCAGCACGTCCCCATGCGCTTCCAACCCGTCGCGGTGCGGCTGCTGCCGGGCGCGACGGCGGGGGTGCGGGCGGCGGACGCGGCGCAGTTGCCGCTGTCGGCGGTCTACGACGGCCTCGTGCCCGAGGAGAACGGGCACTACCTGGCCGTCGCCCTGCGGAGCAGCCGGGCGGGGACCGACGGGGCGGGGCGTGCCTTCGACGGTGTCCTGGCCCACGGCGGGCAGGGCACCGCGACCGTCGACGGCCGCCCGGCCGTGGTCGACGGGACCGTGACCGTCCCCGACGACGACCGGGCCGGCGACCCCTGCAACACCGGCGCAGGATTCACCGGCAGCACCATCGTCTACCTGCCCCGCCACAAGCACGCGGGGGCGTGCGTGGCCACCGGCGCCTTCGGACAGCTCGGCCCGGCGAACTACACGCCGCCCGGCCGGCCCGGTCTCCGCTTCGCGCTGCCGGGCCTGACGACCCTGCCGGAGAAGAACCGGTCCCGGGGGCACCTCATCGGCTACGCCATGGGCGGCTCGAACAAGGACACCCGCAACTTCGTCCCGCTGTACGGGGCCGCCAACCAGTGGATGTTCGACCACGCCGAGAAGCCGGTGGTGGGCGCGATCAAGTCCGGCGGGCACGTGTACGTCGAGGCGTACCCGCACTACGACGACCCGGACTCGGCGGTGCCGACGACGGTCGACTACGTCACGCACGGCGACGTCGACGAGGAGTGCGTGGTGGTGAACAACCCCACCGGCGCCGGAAGCCACTGCGAGGACGGGTCCTGAGACCCACCGCAGGACGAGGTGCGGCCGGGGCAGCAGGCCCTGGCCGCAGAAACCACAAGAAGACCACCACGGGAGAGGATCCGCATGTCGGAAACAAGGGGTGTGCTGCTGCCGGCCTATGTGCTGGCGGACGAGTCGGGGTCGATGAGTCCCTATCTGGGGGACCTGTCCGACGGGTTGACGTCGCTGTGCGAGGGGCTGCGCGCCGAGCCGATGGTCGCGGCGAAGCTGCGGCTGGCGGTGCTGGGCTTCTCCGACGACGTCCAAGTGCGGCTCGCGGTGGCCGACATGCGTACCGAGAGCACACTTCCGCAGATGGTGATCCGCGGACTGACCAGCTACAAGGCGGTGTTCGAGGACCTGTTGCAGCGGATCCCCGCCGACGTGCAGTGGCTGCGCGGCGAGGGCTACAAGGTGCACCGCCCCGTGGTGTTCCTGCTCAGTGACGGGCAGCCCACCGACGGCAGGTCGTGGCGCAGCCCGCATGCGCAGCTGACCGACAGGTCGCAGACCCCGACGGCGCCGAACATCATCGCCTGCGGCATCGGCGACGCGCGGGCCGACACCATGCTGGAGGTCGCCACCCGCCCCGAGTTCGCCTTCGTCGCGAAGTCCGGGACGGACCTCGGCCAGGCGATCTCGGAGTTCTTCCACTCGCTGACGTCCAGCCTGGTGGCCTCGGGGCACGCCCTGAACTCCGCGAGCCCGCAGCTCGTGGTCAACCGTCCCGAGCAGTTCACCATGGCGATCGACGAGGTGTGAGCGTGGACACCGACAACGCACCAGTGCCCGCAGGCCCGCGTGACGTGCCGCCGCCGGCCGCTCCGCCGCCCCCGCCCTGGCAGTCGGTGCAGCCCTGGCAGCGGATCACCGTCGGCACCCCGGGGCCGGAGTTCGAGGCGCTGCCGCCCGGCGAGTACGCCTACGACGTCCCCGACACCGAGTGCGACGGCTGGTCGACCGGTGAACTGGCCATGCGCTTCGCGTCCGTTCGCGGTGCCAAGCACCGCTACTACCGGCAGCCGCGGCAGGACGCGGCTCGCGCGGCGGTCCATGCGGCCAGCGGCAGCGTCGTCTTCGCCGTCGCCGACGGCGTCTCCAGCGCGTCGGAGGCGGAACAGGGCGCGGTCGCGGCCTGCCGGGCCGCCGTGGAGCGGATGCTCGACCTGCTCGACGGTGCGGGCGGCCGGGTCGACCTGCGGGACGTGGCGTGCCGGGCGGCCGACCGGTTGGGGGAGTTGACGCGCTGGCGGCTCGGCGGGAAGGACCCCGAGTTCAGCGAGGTGGCCGGGCTGTACGCGACGACGCTGGTGGCAGGTGTGGTCCGGCCGCACCCGGAGGGTCCCGTGGTGGAGGTGTGCCGCGTCGGGGACTCGGGGGCGTGGGCGCTGGACCGCGCGAGCGGGCGGTACCAGCAGCTCTTCCCGACCAAGACCGGCACGGACGTGCTGCTGGTGTCCAGTACGGTGACGCCGCTGCCGCACGTGCCCGACCCGCTGGAGCAGACCGGCAGGCGGCTGTCCCCCGGCGAGGTGCTGCTGGTGGGCACGGACGGGTTCGCCGACCCGCTCGGCGACGGTGACGGCCAGGTCGGCTCGCTCTTCGCCGCCCACCTCGCACGCCCGCTGCCGCCGCTGTGGCTCGCCCACCTGCTGGACTTCTCCCGGGAGACCTTCGACGACGACCGCACCCTGCTGGCCGTGTGGCCCTCGGCGCCGGGGGGCCGGCGGTGAACCCGCCGCGGGTCCCGGTGGTCGAGCACCACAGGCTCACCCTGGGCGGGCAGTTGGGGCAGGGCGGGCAGGGCACCGTCCACGAGGTCGCCAACCGGAGGATCAACCGGGCGGCGGGCGGCGGCTGGGACGTGGTCTACAAGGAGTACGCCGCCGCCGTCCTGCCCTCCCTGCAGCCGGACGCCCTGCTGGCACGGGCCGAACTCGTCGGCGAGCTGAACGCCGCGGACGCCGCGTGGCTGTGCGAGAAGACAGCGTGGCCCGCGGCCGTGGTCCAGCGCCAGGGGAAGACCTGCGGCTTCCTGATGCGCGCGGTCCCCGACCGCTTCCGCTTCGACTTCAGGACCCTGCACGGGACCGGGAGCACCCGGCGGCTCGCCACCATGGAGTACCTCCTCAACGACGACGCCTACGTGGCCGGTGTCGGACTGACCGTCAGCACCCGGGACCGGCTGGCCGTGCTGGGCGACCTGGCCGCGACGCTGAGCCGGCTGCACCGCCTGGGCATCACCGTCGGGGACCTCTCCCCCAAGAACCTGCTGTTCAGCACCTCCCCGCAGGCCGAGTGCTTCCTGATCGACGCCGACGCCATGCGGCTGCGGGGCACCACCGTGCTCCCGCAGGCCGAGACCCCCGACTGGCAGGTCCCCGACGGCGAGGAGAAGGCGACCGGGGCCGGCGACGTCTACAAGCTGGCGCTGCTCGCCGTCCGCCTGATCGCCCGCGACCAGACCGCGGCGGACCCCGACGTGCTGTCCGCGGTCGCCCCGGCGCTCGCCGACCTGGCGCGCTGCAGCCTCGACACCGACCGCAAGCGGCGCCCGACGCCCGCCCTGTGGGCGGAGCATCTGGCCGCCGCCGTCGCGACGGCCTCGACCGTCCCTGCGGCGGCGCCGACGACGGCAGGACCGGGCACGGGGCCGGTCCTGCAGACCGGGCGGGGGCCTGGCAGCCCCCGCCCGGGAGGACCCACCGCCACGGCCACCGCCCCCGCCGCCGCGACCAGCGGCAGCACGGCCAGGGCCAGGGGCTGGTCCGCGCTGGCCGCGAGTGTCGCGGTCGTGGTCGTCGCGATCGCGGGTGTCGCCACCACGCACTCCGGCCACTCCGGCTCCGGCTCCGCCGCCGCGGCGACCTCCGCCACGGCAGAACCCGCCCCGGAGGACACCGGGTTCACCGACCCCGCGGACCCGGACGCCGACCCCGCTGACCCGGGCCTGCCGGACCCCGACGACACCGGCGACCCGGACCCGGCGGAGCCCCCGGCGAGCGACACCCCTGAGGACCCGCCGACCCCCGACGACCCGGTCGCCGACGCCGAGGTCGGCTCGTGCTTCTACGACCGCGGCACCTCGGGCCACGCCGACCTGGAGGCGACCGACTGCACCGACGGGGCCTTCAAGGTGGTGGACATCTTCCGCGGCACGACCGACCTGGACGCCTGCGACGACGTCGACGACAACGACGAGAGCGTGTCGTCGTCGCGCAACGACCGCGTGCTGTGCCTGAGTTACCAGAGCTCGGGCGGCACCGCCTACCACGCGGACCAGGGCGACTGCGTCTACGGCACCCCCGGCGGCTCCTGGGGCACGGTGAGCTGCGGCACCGGGAACTTCAAGGTCCTGGCCGCCTACCGGGGCACCGGCGACCACACCAAGTGCACGTCCTGGCCGCACTACAACGAGTGGAAGACCTTCACCGTCTCCCACGACTCGGGCCTGGACGTGCTGCTGTGCCTGTCCATGAACTACCCCGACGACGCCGGATACGCCACGCAGCGCGAATGCCTGCTGAAGTCCGGCAGCGGCGGGCAGGCGACCTTCACCAACGTCGGCTCCTGCGCCGCCTCGAACGTGGTGGTCACCGGGCGCACCAGCCGGTACCGGGCCGCGTCCTTCTGCGGCAACGACGGCTGGACCACCTGGGAGCCCACCGACTACCCGGCGCTCGCCTACACGGTGTGCTGGCGGTCGACATAGGCAGGCCCGCCTCACCGCACGGGCTTCCACCCCCAGGCGGTGAGCATGCCGGCCGACAGCGCAGCGCACCGGTCGGAGTCCAGGTAGCGGACGGCGGCGTCCACGGACGCGTCGTCGACCTGGCCCGTGGCGAGCATCGCGGGCCTGCTGCGCTGCCATGTGTCGGCCCAGAAGCGGCTGATGGGGCTGCCGGGCAGCAGCGGCGGCACATGGATCTCGGCCCCCACCGAGCCCAGCCCCGCCTGGCGCAGCAGCTGCGGGTAGGACGGCACCCACGAGACGTCCGTGCCGATGCTCTCCCGCAGCCCCTGCCACATCGCCCGCATCACCGCGGTGTAGGGGGTGGCGGGCGTACGGTCGCTGGTCAGGTCGACCGCGTCGCTGAGCACCAGCACACCGCCGGGTGCGACGCGCTCGGCCAGTGCGGCGATCAGCTGTTCGCGCTTCTGGAGGTGCATCAGCACGAAGCGCGCGTGGACCAGCCGGTAGCGGCCGGGCACCGTGCCGGGTGCGGTGATGTCGGCCTCCAGCACGTCGAGTCCGGGCGCGGGCCGCTCGCGCAGGAAGCGCACGTCGCGGTCGACGGCGACCACGCTCTCCACCCGGGCCTCGCGCAGCAGCCGGCGGGCGACCGTCCCCGTACCGGCGCCCACGTCGAGGCAGTGCCACCCGGGGCCGGCGCCGAGCGCGTGCAGGCGGGCCATCGTGGTGTCGTCGTAGGCGAGCGCGCCGAAGTCGATGCGCTCGCCCTCGCCGGCCTGCCCGGGCGGGAAGACTGCCTCCCCGTAGCGCCCGCCGGCCGCGTCCCCGCTGCCCACGCCAGCGCCTCCCATGTCCCCGCCGGGCTGCTTCATCGCCTGACCTCCGTGAACGCGGTCATCCGGCACCGGGTGCGCCGGAGTCGTGGCCCGGCAGGAGCTGTTCCGCCCAGACCTTCTTGCCGCCCGTGGTGGGGCGCACTCCCCAGTCGTGGGTGAGCTGGGCGGCGAGGAAAAGGCCGCGGCCGCCCTCGTCGTCGTCGTGGGCGCGGCGCAAGGTGGTCGCGGTCCTGCTGGTGTCGGTGACCTCGCAGGCCAGGGTGTTCTCCCGGCGGATCACCCGCAGCCCGATCTCGCCGGTGGAGTAGCGCAGGCCGTTGGTGATCAGCTCGCTGACGAGCAGTGCGGTGCTGGGCACCAGCTCGTGCAGGCCCCATTCCGCGAGCTGCCGGGACACCTCGCGGCGGGCTTCGGCGGCGCTCTCGGGGCGGTTGCGCAGCTGCCACGAGCGGGTGCGGTCGGGGCCGAGGACGCGCGTGCGGGCCAGGAAGAGGATGGCGTCGTCTCCCGGCCCGTCGGGGAAGGCCTCCGTCAGCGCGTCGTCCGAGGCCTTCTGGAGGTCGCCGTCGGAGGTCGCCAGCGCGCGCACCAGCGCGGGTCCCGGTTCTGCCACGCTCCTGGTGTGCAGGGCCAGCACACTGCCGTCGGGCAGGTCGAAGCAGCCTGGGGGTACCCCCGGGCAAGGCTCTGGGGGAGGGTGGCCGCGGCTCGCCCTGCGCCCCGAGCGCGGGGCACGAGGGGGCGTCCAGGACGGTGGTGGTCCCGTCGGGGAAGACCACCGTCGGCGCGGGTCCCCCGGCACGGGCCACGGTGCAGGTGCCGGCCACCGGGTCGTAGAAGGCCAGCGCGCAGCCGACGGTGAGCCCGTCGGGCCGCCGGCGGGCGGGGACGCGCCGGAGCCCGCTCCGCCGCCGCGCGGTCCTTCCTCGGGGCGGGCTTGGGGCATGGCGGGACCTCCCGGACACGGGGCCGGCTGCTCGGCGGGCCGCGGGACCTCCCGCGGCACCGCATCTGACATCACCACGAATTATGGCGAGATGCAGGGATTCCCCCGGTTCGCCGCGCGCCGCCCAGGCGGCCGACCTCGCCGCCTGGCGGGTCCGTCCGCACAAGTTCCGCACAGAACCCGCCGCTCCTGACGCACTGTCAAGCGATGGCCCGCGTTACCGTCACAGCATGTGAGCGGGGGCCGGGAGGCGCCCCGCGGGGGCAGGGACTGGGGGACGATTGCGATGCGACGACGACTGTTCTGGCTTGCCGGGCTGCTCCTCGCGGCCCCGCTGACCGGCTGCTCGCCGTCGCAGGCCTACGGGTGCACCGCCGTGTCCCTGTCGGTGCGCGACACGCCGGTCGCGGCGATCACCGACGACCTGCCGCTGACCGCGACGCTCACGGCGGACGGCAGACCCCTGCCGGGCCGGCCGCTCGACTTCTGGCTCTACGACGAGGGCGCGGGGCAGCCGGCCGGAGCCGGGGTCTACGTCGGCACGAAGTCCTCGGGACCCGACGGGGTGGCCCGCCTGACGCTGGCCGGCGGCCCGGCGGGGCAGTTGCCCGCCGGTGCGGTCGCCACGGGCTTCGGCGTACACAAGCCGCAGCGCAAGGACTACTGCGGGGCGAGCGCCAAGGCCCGGCTGCGCTGCGGCAGCGCACCCTCGGCGGCCTGCCCGCCGGTCAGGAAGCCGACCGGCTGACGCGAGCCCCCCGGAGCCTGCTCGGGCGACCCCGCGGACGGCTCCTCCGCGATCGCACGGAAGGTCTGAACTGCCCGCTTATCGGGCGTATATCCGGGCGGACCACGATGGTGCCCGAGGCGGCCGTCGCGAGCGTGCGGGACGGCGCAGGGCGAAGGAGCCATCCATGATCGGGTTCGAGATCGAGATCAGCCTTCCCGTCACCGACGCGGCGGGGAAGAAGATCCCCGGCGACACCAAGCTGGCGGCGTGTCCCACCCGGCAGCCGGCGGGGGCTCTGGGAAAGCCGCTCTTCCGGGTGGTCTCGGACAGCCGGAGCCTGCCGGGCTTCCGCGGCAACTACTCCAACCTGGAGTTCGTCACCAAGCCCTGGTCCGTCGTCGGCGACGGCTTCACCAGCGGACCCCTCGCGCTGACGGACACGCTCCAGCGCATCCGGGCGGTCCGTGACGCCCTCTACACCGCGGGGAGCGTGACGCTGAGCCACGCCTCCGGGGCGCTCCTGACGATGCTGCCGGCCGGCCAGGGCGCCCTGCTCGACCCGGGGAACGGCTACCTGGAGCAGGCCGGGACGCCCGGCAACGGCGACGGGCTCTTCGTCCACTACTCCGTGGGCGTGCCGCTCGGCGGCATGGCGACCTTCTTCGACCGGCTGCGCTCGGCCGCCCCGGCGCGCGAGGGCCAGTACCTGCCGGAGGCCCGGCACCGGCTGCACCAGGCGCACCACTTCGCCGAGCAGGCCGCCGAGCAGTTCGTGCCCCGCGGCACCGCGGACGTCGGGCGGTCCAAGGACCGCGACCTCAGCGCCCAGGCCAAGCGCAGGCGCCAGGTGCTGGGCTACCTGCAACTGCTGTTCATGAACGTCGTCGCCTTCGCCGACCACGCGGACGAGGTCGAACAGAAGCGTCCGGAGTCCAACATCAAGAACCGGACCGTGGTGCTGAGCCGCGCGCCGCTCGCCGACGTCCACAGCCGCCTCGACCCCATGGTGCAGACCTACCTGCGCAACAACCACGAGATCCTGACCACGCTGCTCGCGGACGACTACCAGGAGGCGGGCCTGAAGGACAAGCGGAGCTTCTACGAGACGGCCGTCCGCAAGATCGACGAGGACCCCGTCGTCCTGCTCGACTACACCACGGCGGCCTTCACCGGCGGCACGTCCATCCCGCAGCAGGACGTCTTCGGCGGCATGCGGCAGATCGCCCCGCACGCCGAGGAGGAGGCGATGATGGTGCCGTTCGAGATCCGCACCTTCGGCAAGCGGATGAAGTCCTGGGCCGAGGTGCAGACCGACCTCGCCGACCTGAGCCAGTGGGTGCAGAGCAGCTACGAACTCGGCATGGCCTGATGGCGCGGCCCGGCGGCGGTCAGGCCACCGTCCAGGCGAAGTACCCGGCGGCGCTGCCGTCGGCGGTCACGGCCTGGCCGATCACCTGGCCCTGCTCGGTGAGGCCGAACGCCGACGTGGTGGCGTACCCCTGCGGCGGGGTGATCGCGGTCGTCCCGCCGCTGCGCCACAGGAAGGCGCGGGTCGTGCCGTCGGGCAGGGTCGAGTCGCCCGCGACCTCGCGGCGGTTGTTCACCGCGACGGGGTGCGCGCTGGTGCCGCCGAGGGTGCCGAGGTCGGTGGAACTGCCGCCGCTGAACAGGAAGGGGTGGCGCACCCCTGAGCCGAGGTCGGTGCATCCGACGACGTCGCCGAGGTCGTTGAGCGGCCGCCGGCCGAAGAGGGTGACCATGGCGTTGCCGCCGCCGAGGCCGGGGACGTCGTGCAGCGCGCCGGCCGACCACAGGAAGCCGCGCGGCAGCGGGCCGCCCCCGGAGACCGCGGGGTAGTAGTCGCCGGCGACGTCGCCACGCGCGTTCGGGCCGGCGACGCCCTGGAGGCCGAAGTAGGTCGGGTAGCCGTCGATGTGGCTGAAGTCGGCGACCACCGCCCCGTCGCGCCACAGGAAGGCGGCCCGGTCGCCGCTCTGCGGCCGGAAGCCGACGACCAGGACGCCGCCGCTGTCGTCCACGCCTTGCGCGTGCAGCCCCATGCCGTTCGCCGACGCCGGGGGTGTGACGGTCGTGACGGTGTCGCCGTCGACCAGGCACACCGTGTTCCAGGTGGCGGTCTCCCCGCCCGGCTCGTTCCAGCCGCGGACGGCGACCTGGCCGAGGTTGTTGACGGCGGTGGCGGTGCTGTAGAGGGTGCCGATGTCCAGGACCCGCGGCTCGCCGCCGGTCCACACGGTGGCGGTCTGCCGGCCCGCGACGACATGGTCGCCGGCCGCCTGGCCGAGGTCGTTGACGCTGACGGCGTTGCAGGAGGCGCCGGCCACCGGCGACTGCAGCACGGTGACCCTGCCGTCGGCCCACACCGCCTCGGGCCAGCGGTCGGCCGCGCCGTCGCCGAGGTCGAGCATGCCCAGGACCTGGCCGCTGCGGCTCACGTCCCGGAGCAGCACCAGGGGGTGCGACCCGTCGGTGTTCGCCAGCGGCCTGGCGGTCACCTGGCTGCGGGGGCGGGGGCGGGCGCCGCGGGGCCGGGCGGCTCCGGTTTCCCGGGCGGAGGGGGCGGCCTGGGCGGGAGCCACCGCCAGGGCCGCCGCCCCCAGGGCCGTACCCGTCAGAACGGTCCGCCGTGCGATGCGCTGCCTGTCGTCTCCCATGGCCTTCCTCCCCCTCGGCCGCCCACCCGCTCCCGGCGCCGAGCAGTGCCGGGGCGCATGGTGCTGATGATTCGTCAGTTCAGCGTGCCATGCCAAGGGCGCCGCCGCCTACCCGGCCGGCGTACCCGAGTTGCCGGAGCGGCAACGACGCTCGCCTCGCCGCGCGCCCGCCCCGCATGATCAGGAAAGCCACGGCAGCCGCCCCGCACACCCAGGAGCAGCCATGCAGCAGCCGAAGAACACGAACCCCGACACCGCCCAGCCGCGCCACCGCACCGTGCAGGCGCCCGCAGGGCGGCTGCACTGCGTCGAGCAGGGCGAGGGGCCGCTGGTGCTGCTCGTCCACGGCTTCCCCGAGTCCTGGTACTCCTGGCGCCACCAGCTCCCCGCGCTCGCGGCGGCCGGATACCGCGCGGTCGCACTCGACGTACGCGGCTACGGCAGGTCCTCGCGCCCCGCGTCGGCCGAGGAGTACCGGATGCGGGCGCTCGCCGCCGACAACGCCGCCCTCGTACACGCCCTCGGGGCGGAGTCCGCGGTGGTCGTCGGGCACGACTGGGGCGCGAACATCGCGGCGGCCTCCGCGCTGCTGCACCCCGAGGTCTTCCGTGCGGTGGGCCTGCTGAGCGTCCCCTACGCACCGCCCGGCGGCCCCCGCCCCACCGACGTCTTCGCGCAGCTGGCCGGCGACGAGGAGTTCTACGTCTCGTACTTCCAGCAGCCGGGCCGGGCGGAGGCCGAGATCGAGCCCGACGTGCGCGGCTGGCTGGCCGGCTTCTACGCGGCCCTGTCCGCCGACACCATGCCGGCACAGGGTGAGCCGGACCCGCACTTCGTCAGCGCGGGCGGCACGCTGCGCGAGCGCTTCCCCCGCGACCGCAGGCCCGGCTGGCTGACCGACGACGTGCTCGACGTCTACGCGGGCGAGTTCGAGCGCACCGGCCTGACGGGTGCGCTCAACCGCTACCGGAACATGGACCGCGACTGGGAGGACCTCGCCGAGCTGAACGGCGCCGCCATCGCGCAGCCGTCCTTCTTCGCGGGCGGCAGCAGGGACGCCTCCACGACCTGGATGGCCGACGCGATCGACGCCTTCCCCGCGACCCTGCCCGGGCTGGTGTCCTCCCACCTGCTGGACGGCTGCGGCCACTGGATCCAGCAGGAGCGCCCCGCCGAGGTCAGCGCGCTGCTGTGCGGCTGGCTCGACGAGGTCTCCCGGTCGGTGCGGCTGCGGTAGCCCGGCGCCTGCCACCTCCTTCATTTCATCGATAACACCGAAGACGTATCGATGCTCCAATGTTGTGTTATCGTTGATAGCGCCAGCAGGTAAGCAACGAAATGAAGGAGGGGCACCATGCCCACCCGAACTGACACCGCGGACCGCGTCGCCCTGGTCACCGGCGGCTCCGGCGGCATAGGCAAGGCCGTCGTCCAGCGCCTGGCTCGCGAGGGCTACGCGGTCGGCGTCCACTACGCGGGCAACAAGGCCACGGCAGAGGCCCTGGCCGAGGAGATCACCGCGGCAGGCGGCAAGGCCCTGGCCGTCGGCGGCGACGTCGCGGACGAGACCGCGATGGCCGCGGCCTTCGACGCCGTGGAGTCCGCCTTCGGCGGCCTGGACGCCGTCGTCCACACCGCCGGCGTCATGAAGCTCAAGCCCATCGCCGAGCTGGACCTGGACGAGCTGGACGCGATGCACAGGACCAACATCCGCGGCACCTTCGTCGTCAACCAGCAGGCCGCCCGCCGGCTGCGCCCCGGCGGCGCCCTCGTCAACTTCTCGACCTCGGTCATGGGCCTGCAGTTCCCCGGCTACGGCGCCTACGTGGCCAGCAAGGGCGCCGTCGAGGCCCTGACCCTGGTCCTGGCCCGCGAGCTGCGCGGCCGGGACGTCACGGTGAACGCCATCGCCCCCGGCCCCACCGCCACACCGCTGTTCCTGGACGGCAAGGACCAGGAGACCGTGGACCGCCTGGCGGCGCAGTCGCCCCTGGAGCGGCTCGGCACCCCCGAGGACATCGCCGAACTGGCCGCCTTCCTGGCCGGTCCCGCGGGCCACTGGGTCAACGGCCAGACCATCCGGGACAACGGCGGAATCGTCTGAGGGAGACACGATCACCATGGCACACAGCACCGACTCGCACGTCATCGTCGTCACCGGCGCGTCCAGCGGCTTCGGCAACCTCGCCGCCCGCGCCCTGGCCAGGGCCGGGCACATCGTGTACGCCGGCATGCGCGCCACCGAAGGCCGCAACGCGCCCCGCGTCGCCGAACTCGCCGACCTGTCCGCGGCCGAGGGCGTGGACGTCCGCGGGGTCGAGATGGACGTACAGGACCAGGCGTCCGTGGACGCGGCCGTCGCCCGGATCGTCCAGGAGCAGGGCCGGCTGGACGTGGTCGTCCACAACGCCGGGCACATGACCCTCGGCCCCGCCGAGGCCTTCACCCCCGAGCAGCTCGCCGACCTCTACGACATCAACGTCCTGTCCACCCAGCGGGTCAACCGCGCCGCCCTGCCGCACCTGCGCGCCCAGGGCCGCGGCCTGCTGGTGTGGGTCGGGTCCAGCTCCACCCGCGGCGGCCACCCGCCCTTCCTCGCCCCCTACTTCGCGGCGAAGGCCGGCATGGACGCCCTCGCCGAGAGCTACGCGGCCGAGGTCATCAAGTTCGGCATCGACACCGTCATCGTGGTGCCCGGCGCCTACCCCACGGGCACCAACCACTTCGCCCACGCCACGCGGCCCGCCGACGTCCGGCGGACCGGCGCCTACGACCAGGAGTACGGCACCCTGCGCAACTCCATGGAAGAGGCGCTCACCGGCCTCTTCCCCGAGGGGCGGACGGTGGACGAGGTCGCGGACGAGATCGTCCGGGTCGTCGGCCTCCCGCACGGCACCCGGCCGTTCAGGACGCACGTCGACCCCAGCAGGGACGGCAGCGAGGTGGTCTCGGCGGTGAGCGACCGCATCCGGCAGGAGTTCTACCATCGCATCGGCATCGAGGAGCTCTTGCCGCAGAACGCCGCGCTCTGAGACCCGCTCGGTCGCGAGCGCTGACGACGACATCGCCCCGGCCCCGGCCGGCGGCAGGAAGGAGACCCGTGCCCGGCACGACCGACGCCACCGGCAGGGCCGCCAAAGCCGGCGACATACGCGCCCGCATGCTCGACGCGGCGGAGGAGCTGCTGAGCACCTCCCAGGACAACGACATCTCCACCCGGGCCGTCTGCGACGCGGTCGGTGTCACCCAGCCCATCCTCTACCGCCTCTTCGGCGACAAGAACGGCCTGCTCACGGCCCTGGTCGAGAACGGCTTCGAGCGCTACATCTCGCGCAAGCAGTCGCTGGCCACGACCGACGACCCGGTCGCCGACCTGCGGGCGGGCTGGGACGACCACACCGACTTCGCCCTGACCAACCGGGCGCTCTACCGGCTGATGTTCTCGCCCGTGCTGCGGGAGGTGCCAGAGCCCGCGAACCGGATCTTCGAGCTGCTGAAGAAGACCCTGGACCGGTGCGCGGCGGTCGGCGCCCTGCGCATCCCCTCGGACGAGGCCGCGCAGGCGATCCTGTCGGCGAACGTCGGGGTCGCCCTGAGCATCCTCGCCCAGCCCGGGCGCTTCGGTGACCCGCAGTTGTCGACCCGGGTGCGCGACGCGGTCTTCGCCTCCTGCCTGGACGAGACCGCCGCGGTGCGGCCCGCCCCCGGCGACCCCGTCGCACTGGCGGCGCTCCGCCTCGCGGCGCTGCTGCAGCAGCAGCCGGCCGCGGCGCTGCGCCCGGAGGAGACGGCGCTGCTGCTGATGTGGCTGGGCAGACTGCGGTAGGTCACAGGTCGTTGCCCGCGTAGGAGAGGTTGAAGCTCTTGTTGGCCAGCGGGAAGTCCGGGACGATCGTCGACCTCAAGGCGACCGGCAGGGCGGGCCAGTTGAAGAAGGACGGGTCCACGGGCTTGACCCGGGTCAGGGTGCCGTCGGCGGCGGTCTCCACCCGGGTGGCCACGGTGCCGCGCCAGCCCTCGGCCACACCGGTTCCCGACGCGGGGCGCCGCACCTCCGCCAGCGGCACCGCGTAGGTGCCGGGGGCGCCCAGGGCCGCGGCCAGGTCGTCGATCAGGTCGAGCGAGAGGTCGATCTCCTCGGCCCGCACCAGGAAGCGGGCCAGGACGTCGCCGGTGGTGCGTACGGGCACGGTCTTCGGGGCCGCCGCCTCGTGGAAGGGGTGGGCGAGGCGCGCGTCGGCGGCGACACCGCTGGCGCGGGCCACGTAGCCCAGGCACCCCAGGTCGCGTGCGGCCCGCGTCGACAGCCGTGCGGTGCCGGTGAAGCGGTCGCGTACGGTGCTGTGGCCGAGCGCCAGGTGGGCGACCTCGCGGATGTCGGCGCGCAGGGCCTGCACGGTGGCGGGGCTCGGCAGAGCGAGCAGGGCGGCGCCGCCGGGGTGCACACCGCCGCGCAGCAGCCGGTGGCCCGTCGTCTGCTGGTTCAGCCGCAGCAGCTGCTCGCGGATGCGCTGGGCGTGGGCGTTGAGCACGGAGTGGCCGACATCGTTGCACAGCGCCCCGAGGTCGGCGACGTGGTTGTGGACCCGCTCCATCTCCAGCAGCAGGGCGCGCGCCTGCCGGGCGGGCTCGGGCACCTCGGTGCCGGTCGCCTCCTCGACGGCCAGGCAGTAGGCGAGGGCGTGGCCCACGGCGGTGTCGCCGCTGACGCGCTCTGCCAGCCGCAGACCCGCGTCGGTGTCGCGGCCCTGGAAGAGCCGTTCGACGCCCTTGTGGACGAACCACAGCCGCGCCTTGAGCTTGATGATCGTCTCGCCGACGACGGAGAAGCGGAAGTGCCCCGGCTCGATGAGCCCGGCGTGCACGGGGCCGACCGGGATCTCGTAGACGCCGTCACCCTCGACCTGCAGGAAGGGGTAGGGGCCTTCCGGTTCGCCGAACGGCGGCGGCGGACCCGCGTCGGGGCGCAGCGGATACCAGCCGCGGGGCCAGTGGAAGTGGCGTACCAGGCGGCGCGGCAGCGGGTGGTCCAGCGGCTCCACGCCGTGCAGGTCGTGCATCTCGCGCTCGAACCGGCCCGCGGGGAAGGACAGCCCGGCCAGCGAGGGGACGCGCGGGCGGTCGGCGTCGAGGCGTACGTGCAGTTCGGTGCGGGTGTCGGGCGGCCCCGCGAGGAAGAGGTAGACCACGCGCAGCGCCCGCCCGCCGGGGGCGCCCTCGCCGTCGTGGTGCGCGGCGACCAGTGCCAGCCGGTGCCCGGCCGCCAGCAACTCCTGTGCGCGGCGCGGGAGTTCCCCCGTACCGACGTCGTGGACCGTACGGGTGGCGGCGGGCATGTCAGCGTCCTCCGGTGGTCGCGGTGGGCATCGTCAGCGTCCCGCGGTGATCGCGGCGGCGGCGGAGAGCAGGTCGGACAGCGGGCCGAGCGCCGTGCCGAGTGCGGCGCAGGCGACCAGCCCCGCGACCAGCGGCGCCGCCGCCACCGCCCCCAGCGCGTGCGGCGCATCCCCGGGGCGGCCCGCGGGCTGCGGCGGCCCGAGCACCATCCGGCCGGTGCGGTAGCCGAGCGCGGCGAAGGCCAGCAGCACCAGCGCCAGGGCGGGCGACACCGCCCAGCCGAGCCCGCCCGCGTAGCCGCCGCGGACGATGCCGACCTCGGAGGCGAACAGCGAGAAGGGCGGCATCCCCAGCAGGGCGACCACCGCGAGGCCGAACACCGCGCCCAGCGCGGGCGACTGGGCCAGCAGTCCGCGCACCCGGCCGATCCGGGTGGTTCCGCGCAGCCGCAGGATGTGCCCGGAGGAGCAGAAGGCCACGGTCTTGGCCAGGCCGTGGCCCGCGATGTGCAGCAAAGCCGCCGACATCACCGCGGGGCTGCCGATCGCCGCGCCCAGGGCGATCACGCTCATGTGCTCCATGCTGGAGTAGGCGAGCATCCGCTTGTAGTCGCGCTGCGCGAGCAGCAGCGCCGCCGACAGGCACAGCGTGAGCAGGGCGACGGCTGCCAGCAGCGCGCGGGTGTAGCCGGTGCCCAGCGCGGTGTCGGCGATGACCTTGAAGCGCAGCAGCGCGGTGAAGGACACCGCCGGCAGCACCCCCGACATCAGCGCGGACACCGGTGCGGGCGCCTGGCTGTGGGCGTCGGGCAGCCAGGCGTGCAGCGGTACGAGCCCGGCCTTGGCGCCGAAGCCGAGGACGACGAGGGCCATGCCGAGCCGGGTCACCGCCGGGTCCAGGCGGTCGGCGCGGGCGGCGAGCGTGGGCCAGTCCAGCGCGGACGCCTCGGAGACCCCGGCCTGGCGTGCGGCGTAGTAGACGAGCACGGTCCCCAGGAAGGCCAGCGCGATACCGGCCGAGCAGATCACCACGTACTTCCAGGCCGCCTCGACCGAGGTGCGGGTGTGCCGGTGGCCGACGAGGAAGGCGGTGACGATGGTCGTCGCCTCGATGGCGACCCACACGACGCCGAGATTCGCGGCCAGCAGGGCCAGGCACATCGCGGCGAGGAAGGCGGGGACGAGGGCGTGGTAGCGCTGGGCGCCGGCCTCGTCGGTGTGCCCGGCGGCGCGTTCGCCCGCGAGATAGCCGGGGCTCGCGGCCAGCGCCAGCAGGGCGACGGCCCCGACCACCAGCAGCATCCACACGCTGAGCCCGTCGGCGCGCAGCAGCCTGCCGTACGCGGTGACCGGTCCGTGGGAGGGCACGGACGCGGCCAGCACCACCGCGGACACCAGGATCGCGGCGGGCGCGAGCAGCCCCGCCCACTGCGTCAGCCGGTGCCCGGGTGCGGTGCCGCCGGACGCGGCGGCACGGCGCCAGGCGACGGCGTGGGCGGCAGCGGCCGCCAGCGGTACGGCGACCGGCGCGGTCAGCAGCAGGGCCGAGTCGGTGGGGGTCATCGGTCGCTCAGCTCCCGCAGGTCGTCCAGGTCCGTGCCGCCGAAGGCGGCCCGCATCCGGGTGGTCAGCACGTGCAGCACCAGGACGGCGAGCAGCACGTCGAAGGACACCCCCAGCTCCACGATCGGCGGCACCCCGGAAGCGGCGAGGAAGGCGGTCGCGGTGATGCCGTTGTCGAGGGTGAGGAAGCCGACGACCTGGGCGATCGCCCTACGCCGTGCGACCAGCACGAAGAAGCCGACGAGCACGACGGCCAGCCCCACCGGGAGCGCCCTGGTCGCGGGCGTGGGGTGCAGGGCGACCAGCGGCCGGGCGGCGGCGTAGGCGAGCAGCGTGAGCAGCGCGGCCGTCACCAGCGAGGCGGCGACGTTCACCACCGGCCGGGTCTCGCGTGCCTCGCTGACGTCCTCGCGGTAGGGCGAGCGGTACGCGGCCGGGGGCGGCGGGTCCGCCGCGCCGCCGGTCCGCGCGCCGAGCGCCCGCCGCAGCAGGTACGGCAGGACGCCGGCCCGCAGCACCCCGACTCCCGCGGCGACCACGAGCAGCCCCCAGCGCCGCTCGTGCACGCCCAGCACCGCGGCGATCGCGGCAAGCGCCGCACCCTGCACGGCCAGGACCCGCACCAGCACGGCCAGTTCCCGCTGCCACAGCACGACCACCGCACACAGCAGGAGCACACCGCAGGCCAGGTCGAGCAGCTGCGTGTACGCACCGGAGGTCAACGGACCGCCTCCCCCGTCAGGAAGTACGAGGCCACCACCGCGAGCAGCGCCAGCAGGAAGGAGCCGGCGAGCAGTTCCGGCACCTTGAACAGCCGCACCTTGGCCCAGAAGACCTCGGCCGCGGCCAGCAGGGTGCCGAGCAGCGCGGTCTTGACCACCAGCAGGACCAGTGCCAGGCCCAGCAGCGGCAGCGAACCGCCGGTGGCGGTGCCCCAGGGCGCGGCGAGCGAGCCGAGCAGCCCGAGCAGGACGGCCAGCCGCATCTGCGAGCCGAGTTCGACCAGGGCCAGGTCGGGGCCCGCGTACTCCAGGACCATCGCCTCGTGGACCATGGTCAGTTCCAGGTGGGTGGCCGGGTTGTCGACGGGGATGCGGCCGGCCTCGGCCAGGACCGCCACCGCGAGCGCCGCGACCGCGAGCAGCCCGGCGGGCGAGGCGGGGCGGGCCGGGTGGTGGATCGTGCCGGCGATGATCGCGGCGAGGTTGGTCGAGCCGACCGGGATCGACACGGCGAACACCGCGAGCAGGATGGTCGGTTCGACCAGGGCGGCGATCGTCATCTCGCGCGAGGCGCCCATGCCGCCGAAGGCCGTGCCGGTGTCCAGGCCGGCGAGCGCCAGCGCCACCGTGCCGAGCGCCAGGAGCGCGACCACCAGGATCAGGTCGGCGCTGCCGCTGACCGGCGTCCGGGTGGAGGCGAGCGGCATGAGGGCCGCGACCACCGCCGTGGTGGCGACGAGCAGCAGGGGCGCGAGCCGGAAGGCCGGCCCGGTGCCGACCGGGGTGACCGCCTCCTTGCGCAGCAGCTTGCGCACATCCCGCCACGGCTGCCCGACCCCGGCCCCCGCCCGCCCTTCCAGCCGCGCCCGCACCTGCCGCATCCACCCGCCCAGCACCGGCGCCCCACCGACGACGACCACGACCTGCGCCCCCACGGCCACGTACCCGACGCCGCTCACCAGCCCACCACCAGGACCGCCAGGACCGTGACCAGGCCGAAGAGGCCGTAGGCCAGGTAGAGGTGGACGCTGCCGGTGGCGAGGTGGCGGGCTCGGGCTGCCGTGCGGGAGAGGGCGGTCAGGACCGGGAGGTAGAGGCGGTGTTCGATGCGGTCGGGGACCAGGCGTTGGAAGCGGACGCGGCGGACGAGGTAGGCCGATTCGCGGACCGGGGTGACATGCACGTCCTGTTCCGGTGCCAGCACGTCGTCGAAGACCCGCTGCAGCGGCTCGGCGAACGACGTCGCCGTATACGCCATGCGCGGGGTGGGGGCACCGCCCCCGCAGTCCCACAGCCGCGCGTCGCGGCGCCGCCCGCGGCGGGCGGGCAGCCGGGCGAGCCCCGCGGCGGCGGCGACGCCCGCGACCAGGGCGAGCGCGACCCACAGCGGGTACAGCGAGGCCGAGGTGTGGTGCAGCCGGACGCTCAGCCCGGCACCGGCGAGTGACGTACCGCCGGCCGGCCCGGCCGCCGCCGCGGCCCGTGCCAGGGGGCCGCCGAGCAGCCCCGGGGCCAGGGCGAGGACCGCGCAGCCGGCGGCCAGCAGCCCCATGCCGGCCAGCATGGCGGGCGGGCTCTCGGCGGCCCGCGCCGCCGGTTCGCTGCGCGGGCGGGCGAAGAAGCCCACGCCGAGCGCCTTCACGAACACCGCCGCGGCCAGGCCCGCCGACAGCGCGATCACCGCGACGGCCAGCGGCAGGACGACCGCGGTGGCCGCACCCGGCACCGCGAAGCCGTGCACGAGCGCCTGGAGCAGCAGCCACTCGCTGACGAAGCCGTTGCCCGGCGGCAGCGCCACCGCCCCGAGCGCCCCGACCGCGAACAGGCCTGCGGTGGCGGGCATCCGGGCGCGCAGGCCGCCCAGCCGGTCGAGGTCGCGCAGCCCGGTGGCTCGCAGGACCGAACCGGCGGCGCAGAACAACAGGGCCTTGAAAGCTGAGTGGTTGACCACGTGCAGCAGTGCCGCGGCCAGCGCGAGCGCGGCCAGCGGCTCGTCGCCCGCGGCCCGGAAGAGTCCGGCCGCCCCGGCGCCGACCACGACCAGTCCCATGTTCTCCGACGTCGAGTACGCCAGCAGCCGCTTGAGGTCGGAGGCCATGGCCGCCTGGAGGATGCCGTACACCGCGGAGAGCCCGCCCGCGGCGGTCAGCAGCAGCCACCACCAGGCGGGGCCGCCGCCGAGCAGGTCGAAGCCGACGCGCAGCACACCGTAGACACCGAGGTTGACCATGGCCGCGCTCATCAACGCCGAGACGTGGCTGGGGGCTTCGGGGTGCGCCCGGGGCAGCCAGGCGTGCAGCGGCGCGAGGCCGGCCTTGGAGGTGAAGGCCGCCGCCGTGGCGACGAAGACCGTGCCCCTGACGGCGGGCGACATCCCGGCCGCGCCCGCGCGCAGGTCGGCGAAGGACTCGCCGCCGGCCCGCGCGGCGAAGAGGCCGAGCCCGGCCAGCAGCAGGACGAAGCCCAGCTGCGTCATCACCGCGTACCAGAGCCCCGCTTGGCCCACCGACGGCCGCTCGCGGTGCTCGGCCAGCACCAGCAGCAGGGAGGTGAGGGCCATCAGCTCCCACAGGAGCAGGAAGGTCGAGACGGACGCCGCCGCGGGCACGAGGAGCAGCGCGAGCGCGAACAGCGGCAGTACGGCCTGCGCGCCGCGCGAGCGGATCCCCTGCGCGGGGCGGCCTCCCGGGTACGCGGTGCCGTATGTGCCGCCCGCCCCGTCACGGCGACCCCCACCGCCGGGCGAGGCGTCCCGCACACCGAACGAACCGCCCGCCCCGTCGTCGTGACCGCCACCGCCGGGCGACGGGTGCCCACCGAACGAACCGCCCGCCCCGTCACCGCGACCACCACCAGGCGACGCGTCCCCCACACCGAACGAACCGGCCCCCGCGTCACGGCGACCCCCACCGCCGCGCGACGGGTGCCCACGGAACGAACCGCCCACCGCGTCACCGCGACCGCCACCGCCGGGCGAGGCGTGCCCCACACCGAACGAACCGCCCACCCCGTCGTCGTGACCGCCACCGCTGGGCGAGGCGGCCGCCATGTCGTGACCGCCCGGGGATGCGCCGTCGGGGCCGGCGCCCGGCGGGGGCTGGTCGTGGGTGCCGCCCGGGGAGGCGTACCCGATGCCGTAGACGGCCGCGGCCACGGTGACCGCGCCGGCGACCGCCAGGAAGAGCCCTGACAGGGCGTCGACCGCGAGCCGCACCCCGGCCAGCGGCAGCAGCCCCGGCAGCCACACGCCGTAGCGGCTGCCGCCCAGCGCCGCCGCGCCCGCCACGACACCGGCGGCGCCGAGGCCCGCGGTGCACACCCCGGCGGCCAGCGGGCGGACCCTGGCCGGGGCGAGGGCGCCGGCCAGCGAACCGGCACCGCCCAGGCCCGCGGCGACCGCGAGAGCGGGACCGATCGCGTTCACCGGCCGGTGACCGTACGCAGCGCCGCCACGATCGCAGCCGGCTCCGGCGGGCAGCCGGGCACCCTGACGTCGACGGGCACGACGTCGGCGACGGCGCCCTCGACCCCGTAGCCGCCTGCGAACTCGCCGCAGTCCAGGGCGCAGTCGCCGACCGCGACGACCAGGGCCGGCTGCGGCATCGCCGCGACCGTGCGCCGCAGCGGCTCGGCCATGTTGCGGGTGACGGGGCCGGTGACCAGGGCGACGTCGGCGTGCCGGGGCGAGGCCACCAGCCGGGCGCCGTAACGCTCGGCGTCGTACACGGGGCCGAAGGCGTTGCCGATCTCGATCTCGCACCCGTTGCAGGAGCCCGCGTCGATGCAGCGCACCTGTGCCGAGCCGCCCAGCTCCCGGGCGGCGGGCAGCGGACCCGGCTCAGGCCGCGGCGGCGCGGCCTCCGCCACCCGCCCGGTCCGCCGGATCTTGCGCAACAGGCCGCCCATCCCCACTCCTCATGGTCACTCCCGGCGGGCTACGTCGGGGTCCGCCCGGTCGCGCCGCCCTCGGACGAGGCCGCCCGCAGGTCGGCGAGCAGCTCGGCCTGGCCGGCCAGGACCCCGGACAGGATCGTGCGCGCCACCCGCAGCAGCTCCGCCACGTGCGGGCTGGTCAGCGAGTAGTAGACGTTCGAGCCCTCTTTGCGGGTCACGACGAGGTTCGCCCGGCGCAGCACGGCCAGCTGCTGCGAGAGGTGGGACGGCTCGATGCCCACCTCGGCCAGCATCTCGGCCACCGAGTGCTCGCGCTCGCTGAGCAGTTCGAGCACCCGGATGCGCACGGGGTGCCCGAGCGTCTTGAAGAACTCGGCCTTGAGCTGGTAGAGAGGCGCGCTCATCGCCCTGCCCTCCCGCCGGCCCCGGCCGTCGACGGCCCGGAAGGCCGGTCCGCCACTCGTCGCATGCACACAGATCCAGTCGCCATGACGCCATCCTCGCGCCCCATGGCAGCAGTGATGACATCACGAATTGCCAATTTCTGCAATTCGTCGCCACGGCAAGTCCATGGCGGCGACCCGGGGCGGCCTCCCGACGGCCGCGGCGCGGCCCGCACGCCGCCCACCTGCACAGTTGCATGATTCGTCAATTGAGCACATGATTCATTGGTCGCGTCCGAGCGTCCAGCCGCGCACACCCGAACGGAAGCCCGCCATGCCCGACGCACCCACCCCCGCCGCCCAGGACCCCGCCACCCAGCCGGAAGCCCTCCCGAGGGACCCCGGCGCGGGCAGCGAGAAGTACAAGGCGAGGGGCGTCGCCCTGCGCGTGGTCGTCTACGTCATCGCCGGCCATTTCTTCGCCGGCTTCCTGTGGCTGCTCTTCTACCTGGGAGCCAACTCCCACAAGTAGCCCCGTGGCCCGCCGCGGGCATGACGCAGCTCACCCCGAGCTGAATACGCATATGAAATGCAAGATTGACAGCGGGGATGGGCATCACCCCCATGCTGGCCATGCTCGACCACCTCGCCCGTACCTCGTGCGTACGCCAGGTCACCGTCGTCCACGCCGCCCGCAGCCCGCGCGACCACCCGCACCGGGAGGAGCAGGCGGAGCTGGTCGCCCGGCTCGCGGGCGCCGAACTGCAGCTGTGGTACGAGACGGACGCGCACCTGTCCGCGCACACCGGTGCGCGCAGTGGGCGACCCGCGCTCGGCCACCTGCGCCCCCGCCCGGACAGCACCGCGTACCTGTGCGGCCCGCTGCCCTTCATGCGCGCGGTCCGCGGGGACCTGCTTGCCCTCGGCGTCCACCCGTCCGCCGTCCACTACGAGGTGTTCGGCCCCGACCTGTGGCGCAGCCGGTGAGCCGCAGGACCGTGCGGCTCTGACAGCTCCCGCACCCGGTACACCGGGCCACCGGCCGCGGCCACTTGACCTGGGGATTGCCAGTCCTTTACACATCGGTTGTGGCCTCCTCCCCCGACCTCCCCGCCCCCGGCGCCCCGAGCACGCAGGGGTGGCGGGTGGTGCGGCCGCGCGGGCTGCTGGATCTGCGGTGCCGCCCGGGGGTCGCGGAACTGGAGTACGCGGCAGGGGCCGTCGTGGTGGTGACCGGGCTGCCGGGGGCGGGCAAGAGCACGCTGATCGCACGGGCGGCGCGGGCCGCCTTCGCCGACTCGCAGACGGTCAGGGAGCGCTGGGCGGCCCGCGTGCCGGGGTGGGTGGCCTACGGGGTCTACCGGCCGCTGGTCCGGGTCGAGCACTACGCGCGGCTGCGCACCGCGCTGCGGCGGGCCGAGCCGCTGGTGGTGCACGACAGCGGTTCGCAGGCCTGGGTGCGCAGTTGGCTCGCCCGCACCAGCCGGCGCCGCCGACGTCCCGTGCACCTGATCACGTTGGTGGTCAGCGAGGGCGAGGCGGTGGCGGGCCAGCAGGCCAGGGGCCGCGGGGTCACGCCGTACGCCCTCGGCCGGCATGTGCGCGCGTCGCTGTCGCTGGAAAGGGAGTTGGCCACATCGGGCGCCCCGCCGCCCGGTTACGCCTCGGCCGTGCTGCTCGACCGGCGGTGTGCCGCCTCCCTGCACGCGATCCGCTTCGGCCCTGAGCCGGCCGCCGGCTGACCCCGCCACCCGCCGACCTGCCGCCCGCGGGGCGTGACCGGGCGGCGGGAGGCGGCCCGGACACGGCCGGAGGCCGCTGCTAACCTCTTCTGACAACTCATCACTTCTGACAACTTCATACCCGCGACCGCAGAGGAACGCGCATGACTTCGACCACGTCCGGCACCTCGGCAGCGGGCACCACAGGGCACTTAGCCCACGCCCCCGGCATCGTCCTGGCCATCATCGTCTCCTGTCAGATGATGGTCGTCGTCGACACCACCGCGATGACCGTGGCACTCCCGCAGATCCAGTCCGACCTGGGCTTCTCTGCCACCGGCCTGTCCTGGGTGCTCAACGCGTACGTGCTCGCCTACGGCGGTCTGCTGCTGCTCGGCGGGCGCACCGGTGACATCTTCGGGCGCCGCAACACCTTCATGGCCGGTGTGCTGCTGTTCACGGTGTGCTCGCTGCTCGGCGGATTCGCGGTGGACGACTGGCAGTTGCTTGCGGCCCGGGCGGCCCAGGGCGTCGGGGCGGCCTTCGCCGCGCCGGGTGCGATGTCGCTGCTCGTGACCAACTTCGCCGAGGGCACCGCACGCAACAAGGCGCTGGCGGTCTACTCCACGCTGGCCGGTCTCGGCATGGCCCTCGGGATGATCCTCAGCGGCATCTTCACCGAGTGGGCGTCCTGGCGCTGGGTCCTCTTCGTCAACGTGCCGATCGGCCTGACCGCGGTGGTCCTCACCCCGAAGTACATCGCGGCGCCCGAGAAGCGCCCGGGCCGCGTGGACACCATCGGCGCCTTCACCGCCACGGCCGGGGTGACCGCGCTGGTGTACGGGCTCATCCGCGGCGAGTCGGCGGGATGGACCGACGGTGTGGCCGTCGGATCGCTCGCCGGTGCGGTGCTGCTGCTCAGCCTGTTCCTCTTCACGCAATTCCGGGTCGCCAATCCCATCATGCCGATGCGGTTGTTCGCCGACCCGGTCCGCAGCGCCGGATACGCGGCGATGCTCCTTGTGCTCGCCTGCAATTTCAGCGTCTTCTATTTCACCCCGCAGTTCCTGCAGGAGGTGCTGGGATTCAGCGCGCTGCGGGCCGGGCTCGGATTCCTGCCGATGGGCGCGGCCATGTTCGCGATGTCGCGCACCACACCGCGACTGCTGCCCAGGTTCGGGCCGCGGCGGCTGATCATCAGCGGGATCGCACTGATCCTGGCGGGTGTGGCCTGGCTTGCGCAGCTGGGCGCGGGCACCTCCTACGCGACCGGCCCGCTCTTCCCGCTGATCCTGGTCGGTGTCGGGATCGGGACCTTCCTGATGCCGCTGACCGCGCTGATCCTGGGCGGCGTCGAGCCGCGCGACTCCGGTATCGCCTCGGGCATCCTGCAGACGATGCAGCAGATCGGCGGCGCCCTGGGCCTGGCCGTGCTGGTGACCGTGTACGACGCGGGCGCGGGCGGCGCCCCGGCGGGGCGGGCCGCCATGGCCGACGGCATCGGCGACGCACTGCTGGTCGGCACCGGCTTCGTCGTGGTCGCGCTGGTCCTGGCGGTGGCCGCGATCAAGTCCAAGCCACGCGGGTAGGACTGCACCGCCCGCGCACCGCGGTTCCGCTGGCCGAAAAGCGCTGCCGCCGCGGACCCCCTCCGACGCCCGGCACGGCGGCTGCCAAGCCGGTTCCAAGTCCACGTTAAGTGCACATTCCCGGTGGATAAAAATGGGCGCCCGCTGGTTTATCGATCTCCCGGCACGGAAAAAAATGCGCCCTGCAATCAACGAAAGACGAAACGGAATATTCGCGCCTCATTTTGCCGAAAAATGCCGCCCTGTTTTTGGCCAAACGATACCAGCCATGTTGACCTTCCTCGCGCCGACGTCGGATGATTCGATCGAATCGGCAGCGTAAAAGTAAAGGTTAGGTCATGTCGCAAATTTTCGAGGCAATATCGCCCGAATTATCCACCGCACCGGTGCGCGAAGTCTTCTACCCGGAACTGCCCCGGCTGCTCCCCTACGCCTACCATCCCAGAGCCGCACAAATCGAGATTGCGTCGAACGGCTGGATCCGCCGGCAGCTCGGCGCATGCTTCGCGAGCGAGGCGGAGCTGCTCTTCTTCCTGCGGCAGCGCAACGGCATCTACGGCCCGCTGACCGTGCCGGAGGCCGACGCCCAGCGGGCGCTCGACATCGCCGACTGGTACCAGTACGTCACGGTCATCGACAGCTCGGTGTCCGACCGCTCCGGGCTGGGCGCCGACGACGGGGCGGCCCGGCGGGTCTTCGCCGACATCGTCGCCGACTTCACCGCGGACGGCGGCGCGGCCGAGGCCGCGGCGGGCCGCGTGACGGACACCGCGGCGGACGCCGGCGCACGCAGCGCGACCGAGGCAGCGTACGGCAACGCGGCCAAGGACCTCTGGCGGCGCATCAGCCCCGGCCTGTCCCCCGCCCAGAAGCGGCGCTTCGGTGCGAGCCTGGCGGCCTTCCTGCGCGGCTGCGCCAGCGAGATCAGGGCCAAACTGACCGACGACGTACCGGACTTCGAGACGTGCATCCAGGTGCGGCTGGACAGTTTCGGCTGCGACTTCATCGAACTGATGACCGAGTACGGCGCCGCCGTCGACATGAGCGACGTGCTGCCCGAGCTGGCCGAGGTCCACGACCACTGCCGACGGCAGATGATCATCATCAACGACCTCCTGTCGTGGCGCAAGGAGCAGGCGCAGGACGACAAGATGACCGTCGTCCGGGTGCTCACCGAGCGCGAGGGCCGCGGCATCCAGGACGCGGTCAACCGGCTGTGCGAGCTGGTCGAGCACCACGAGCGCACCTACATCGCGCTGCGCGACGAACTGCTCGCCGGGCCGCTGGGCGAGCGCCCCGACGTGGTGGCGTATCTGCGCGCCCTGGACCACATGATGGGCGGCAGCCAGGAGTTCGAGTACCTGACGCCCCGCTACTACGGCGACGGCTCGGTGTGGGACGGGTCCACCTCGGGGTGGCTGGACCTCGACGCGCCCGTCGTACGCTTCCGGTCCCAGCCGTCCTCCGCGGCGCGCGAGCCCGCGGGCGGCCCGGCGGCCGGGGCGGCGGCCCGCTGCCCGGTGGACCACGGCCGCGCCCTCGGCTCCGCGCCCGCCCCGGCTCCGGCAGCCGCGCCCGCCGCCGACCGCTCCCCCGCGACCGCCCCCGCGGCACCGCGCACCAGGCCCGCCCCCCGCACGTGGCGGGTGGCCGTCGCGAACGGCGCCGTGCCGGTCCTCGGGCACGCGCTGCACCTGTGGCGCAGGCCGCTGGAGTTCCTCGCCGGGCTGCCCGGGCAGGGCGACCTGGTCGAGATCCGGCTCGGCCCGAAGAAGGCCTACCTCGCCTGCCACCCGGACCTGGTCATGCAGGTGCTGCTGGAGGCGCGCACCTTCGACAAGGGCGGGCCGCTGTTCGAGAAGGCGCGGCTGCTGGTCGGCAACGGCCTGGTCAGCTCCGAGTGGGAGGACCACCGCACCCAGCGCAGGATGCTGCAGCCCGCCTTCCACCCCTCGCGGATGCCCGGCTACGTCTCGCTGATGCGCGAGGAGGTCGAAGGGGTGCTCGCCGACTGGCAGGAGGGCAGGGCCTTCGATGTCAGCGACGCCATGCACGCGCTGACGCTGCGCATCACCGCCCGCACCATGTTCTCCACCAGCGTCGGCGAGCGGGCCATCCCGGAAGTGGCGTACTGCATGCCGCTGATCATGCGCGGGGTCTACCAGCGGATGGTCGCACCGACCGGCTGGCAGGAGCGGATGCCGACACCCGGCAACCGCAGGTTCGACGCGCTGCGTGCCCGTATGCACGCGGTCATCGGCGAGACCATCGAGGACCAGCGCAGGGCCGGCACCGACCGGGGCGACCTGCTGTCCATCCTGGTCAACGCGCGTGACGAGGACACCGGCGCAGGGCTGACCGACGCGGAGATCTACGACCAGGTCATGACGCTGCTGATCGGCGGCACCGAGACCACGGGCAACACCATGGCGTGGGTCTTCCACGTGCTCGCCGAACACCCGGAGATCGAGCGGCGGCTGCACGCCGAGCTGGACGAGGTGCTGCCCGACGGCCGCGCACCGGAGTTCGCGGACCTGCCGCGGCTGGACTACACCTGGCGGGTCCTGAACGAGACGCTGCGGATGTACCCGCCGGCCTGGCTGCTCACCCGCACCACCACCAAGCGCACCGAGCTGGCCGGCAAGGTGCTCGAACCCGGCACCATCGTCATGTACAGCCCCTACGCGCTCGGCCGGCAGGCCGCGCACTTCGAGAACCCCGAGCGCTTCGACCCGGACCGCTGGCTGCCCGACCGGTCCGCCGGCGTGCCGCGCGGCGCGATGGTGCCCTTCAGCGCGGGCAACCGCAAGTGCATCGGCGACGCCTTCGGGCAGGCCGAGACCACGCTGACGCTCGCCACCATCGCCACCCGCTGGCAGCTGCGGCCCGCGCCCGGCGCCAAGCCCAACGTGGCCGTGCCCAAGGCCTCGCTGGGGACGGGCCCGCTGGACATGATCCCGACACCGCGCCGCCGGCGCGTACGAACGGGCAGCCCCACGCCCTCCGAGATCAGCTGAGACGGGGTCGTACACCATGACGAATCGGACGCGTCTCGGTCAGCCGACGGCCCCGAGCGCGCAGGAGTCCCTGGAGCGCTGCGGCCGGATGGTGCTGCCCGCGCTGCGCGACACGGTCGACCGGCTTCCCCCGGGGGTGCGGCACATGGCCTCCTTCGCCTTCGGCTGGAGCGACTCCGCCGGTGCCGCACGCGGCGGCGGCCGGGGCAAGGGGCTGCGGCCCGCGCTGACGATGCTGTCGGCCGAGGCCGTCGGCGGGTCGGCGCAGGACGCCGTGGCGGGTGCCGTCGCGGTGGAGCTGGTGCACGCCTTCTCCCTCATCCACGACGACATCATGGACGGCGACGAGCTGCGGCGGCACCAGGAGACGCTGTGGAAGGCCTTCGGCGTCGGCCCCGCCATGCTCGCGGGCGACGCGCTGCTCTCGCTCGCCTTCGCCACCGTCAGCGGGACCGCAGCGGCCGAGGCGGCCGCCATGCTGTCCACGACGCTCATCGAACTGGTCGACGGGCAGTCCGAGGACATCGCCTTCGAGGACCGCCCGTGGACCGGTGCCGACGCGGTGACCGTCGACCAGTACACGCGGATGGCCGCGAACAAGACGGGCTCGCTGCTGGCCTGTTCCGCGGGCCTGGGCGCCCTCTTCGGCGGCGGCAGCCCGACCGCGACGGCCGCGCTGGCCACCGCGGGCAGCCGGCTGGGCGCCGGCTTCCAGGCGATCGACGACCTGCTGGGGATCTGGGGCGACCCGGCGGTGACCGGGAAGCCGGTCTTCAGCGACCTGCGCCGGCGCAAGAAGACGCTGCCGGTGGTCTTCGCCCTTGGGGTTGACGACGCCGCGCACGCGCCCGCCCTCGCCGAGCTGCTGGAGGCCGACCCGGACGCCTTCGATGTCGACCTGGCCGTACGTCAGGCGGCCGAGCTGATCGAGCGGGTGGGCGGCAGGTCCTTCACCGAGGGCCGGGCCGAACTGCAGCTGGCCCAGGCCCTGGAGGTCATCGACGACGTCGCCGTCAACCGCGGCGCGGCAGCGGAACTCACCGAGCTGGCGCGCTTCATCGCCGACCGCTCGCACTGAACCAGCCCCACACAAGGGAGTTCGGCATGACAGACACCGCTCAGGACAGGCCGGTCCACGAGATCTTCGACCCGGGCTCTGCCGATTACCGCAAGTGCCCCTACGACGCCTACGCGACCGGCCGCACCAGCATTCCGGTCGCGCACCACGAGAAGTTCGACGAGTGGATCGTCACCGGCCGCGAGGAGCTGGACGCGGTCCTGCGCGACCCGGGCTTCACCAGCCGCTACAACCTCGAAGGCTCCTACCCCTTCACCCCGGAGAGCCGCGAGGTCCTGGACGGCACCCTCTTCTTCCAGAACGCCATCTACAACGTCGAAGGCCCCGCCCACACCCGCTTCCGCACGCTGATCAGCGAGTACTTCACCCCGCGCAGCCTGCGCCGGCTCACGCCCGGCATCGAGCGGATCTCCCGGACCCTGATCGCGGACTTCGCGGCGGCGGGCCGGGGCGACCTGCTCAAGCAGGTGGCCTACCCGCTGCCGTACACGGTGATCTGCGAGCTGATCGGGATACCCGAGCAGGACCGCGAGACCGTCAAGGCGTGGAACGACATGTGGCTGGCCCTGCAGGTCGTACCGCTGCCGCCCGAGCAGCAGTTGCAGGCCGCGAAGACCGTGCCCGTCTACGAGGCCTACCTGCGGGACCTGCTGCACCGGCGCGGCGAGCAGCCCACCGACGACCTGGCCGGCGGCCTGGCACGGGCCGCACGCGCCGAGGACCCGGTGTGCAGCGAGGACCAGGCCGTGGTGGCGCTGCGGTTCATGATCGCGGCAGGCCACGAGACCACGACCAACCTGATCGCCAACACCGTCCACCAGCTGCTGCAGCAGCCGGAGCTGTGGCAGGCGGTGGTCGCCGACCGCACCCTGGCCGGGGCGGCCGTCGAGGAGACGCTGCGGTACGACTCCTCCGTGCAGGGCGCGCTGCGGGTCGCCACCGAGGACACCAGAGTCGGCGCCACCGAGCTGTCCGCGGGAGCCCGGCTGCGGGTGATGTTCGCGGCGGTCGGCCGCGACCCCGGCTGGGTCGAGGACGCCGACACCTTCCGGCTGGACCGGCAGGGGCCGCCCCAGCACCTGGGGTTCGGCGTCGGCGTCCACTTCTGCGCCGGTGCCGCGCTGGCACGCCTGGAGACCCGGATCGCCGTGGAGACCCTCGCGGAGCTGATCCCCGACCTGGCGCTGCCCGAGGACTTCGAAGCGCAGTACCTGCCGGGCGGCTTCATCTTCCACGCGCTGACCGAACTGCCCCTGGTACGCGCCTGACCCGGCCCGCGGACGACGGTTGACGGCCCGGTACGCAGCGGGTGCGTACCGGGCCGTCCGCCGCCCGGGCCGAGGCAGCCGACACGGCACCGCGGTGCGTACGCCCTTCCGGACGCACCGTATGTCACAGTTCCGGCAGCGGGGCCCTCCCGGTGGGAGAGGCCCCGGCAGCGGGCCGTGAACGAGAGGCGGAGGGCATGAACCTCACCGTTGTGGCCGCGACGGGCGGCGTCGGCAGGCACCTGCTCGGGCAGGCGCTCTCGGCCGGGCACCAGGTGACCGCCGTGGTCCGCGACCCGGCCAAGCTCGGCGAGCGGGCAGGACCCAAAGTGCGGGTCGTCACCGCGGACCTGTCCGCACCCGACCCGGAGGCGCTGCGGAGCGCCGTCGACGGCGCCGACGCCGTACTGTCCGGCTTCGGCCCGCACGGGCAGGCCGACGCCGGGCACACCGCTTCTGGGACGCAGGCAGTCGTCGAGGCGATGCGCGCGACAGGGGTGCGGCGGATCGTCGCGGTCAGCGCGGCGCCCGTCTCGACGCTCCCCTCCCCCGGCCGGCCGCACCCGCCGCGGCACGACCCCGGCGACACCCTGGCGATGCGCTACGTCGCCGCGCCGCTGGGCCGGCTCTTCCTGGGCAAGGTCTTCGCGGACCTCGCGGCCATGGAGGACGTGCTGCGCGCCGGCGGGCTGGACTGGACGGTGGTCCGGCCGCCCCGGCTCACCGGCAAGCCGCTGACCGCGACCTACCGCACGGCGGTCGACCGCAACCTCAGGGGCGGCACCAGCGTGCCGCGCGCCGACGTCGCCCACCTCATGCTGCACTGCGTGCAGGACCAGGCGACCGTCGGGCACGCCCTGGGCATCGCCACCTGACCCGCGGGTCAGTGGTGGGCGTGGCGCCAGGCCTTGACGGCGTCGGCCGACACGACGAAGAAGAGCACCGCGCACACCGTGGCGACGATCAGCAGCGCGGCCCTGCCATCCGGTCCCGAGTTCACCGCCCACCAGCACAGCAGGCCGGCGATGGCCAGCAGGACCGGCGCGGAGATCGCCGACACCAGAAGACGCAGGTCGTGGCCCGGGCCCGGGCGGTGGTTACCGACTGTGGTCACGGCGGCCTCCTTCGCTCATGGCGCGGAAACGGTCGGGACCGGCGCCATGAGTGTCGGATAACCCGTACAGAGCGCCGCAAACCGCCCCTGGCTGCGGCCGCCGACCCGCAGCCGGGCGGCGGCGCTTCACCCAGGGCAGAACGCCGCTCCCTTCCGCCGGGGCCGCGGGTCCCTAGGCTGAAGAGGTGAGCACTCATGCGCCGAACGAAGCCCGCGTCATCCCGCTGCGCCGCCCGCAGGCCGCGCCGCAGACCTCGCAGCCGGGAGCCGGCCGCGTGACCCCGGCGGCGGCGCCGGGTCCCGTGACCGGTCCCCTCCCGGTCCGGCAGGCGCCCGCGCCCAGGGAGCCGCTGTGGCGGGACCTGGTGGGCGACGCGCTGCGGCGCGAGCGGCTCGCGCAGGAGCGCACCCTCAAGGACGTCGCCGAGCAGGCACGCATCTCGGTGCCGTACCTGTCGGAGCTGGAGCGCGGGCGCAAGGAGGGCTCGTCCGAGGTGATCGCGGCGGCCGCCCACGCCCTAGGCCTCGGCCTCGCCGACCTGCTCTCGCTCGCCCAGGACGAGCTGGCCAGGCACGCCCGCAGCCGGGTGGCACGCGGCCGTACGTCCTCGCCCTCCGCGCACCACAACGGGCTGTGCCTGGTCGCCTGACCCGACCTGACCTGACCTGCCCCGACCTGCCCCGACCCGGACCCGCCGCCCGCATCAGACGCGGGCGGCGGGTCGCGGGTCCTGCGGCCGTCAGGCGAAGGCGAGCCGGCGGCTGAGCACCTCGTCGGCGACCCCGTAGGCCACCGCCTCCTCCGCGGTGAGGACCTTGTCCCGGTCCATGTCCGCCCGCAGCGTCGCCACGTCGTGGTGGGTGTGCCGCGACAGGACCTCCTCGACCTGCGAGCGGATACGGCCCATCTCCTTGGCCGCGAGGGTGAGGTCGGAGACCGTCCCCTGCCGGCCGCCGCTGGCCGGCTGGCCGAGCAGCACCCGGGAGTGCTGCAGCACGAACCGCCGCCCGGGATCCCCGCCGGCCAGCAGCACCGCGGCCGTGGACGCCGCCTGGCCGACGCAGAAGGTGGAGATCGGCGCCTGCACGAAGGTCATCGTGTCGTAGATCGCCATCAGCGAGGTGAACGATCCGCCCGGTGAGTTGAGGTAGATCGAGATCTCCTGCTCCGGGCTCGCCGACTCCAGGTGCAGCAGCTGCGCGATGACGACGTTGGCGACCCCGTCGTCGATCTCGGTGCCCAGGAAGATGATGCGCTCGTTCAGCAGCCGGCTGAACACGTCGTAGGACCGCTCGCCCTGCGCGGTCCGCTCGACGACGTAAGGAACGGTGTAGGACCCCATGTCACAGCCCCATCCGTCGGCGGGACGCGTCCGGGCGGATGTCGGCGAGCGTCTCCACCACCCGGTCCACGATCCCGTACTCCCTGGCCTGCTCGGCGGTGAACCAGCGGTCCCGGTCGCCGTCCCTGGCGATCGTCTCCTGGCTCTGCCCGGTGTGCTCCGCGGTGATCCGCTCGATGGCCTTCTTGGTGAACTCCAGGTTCTCCGCCTGGATCTCGATGTCCGCCGCGGTGCCGCCGATGCCGGCGGACGGCTGGTGCATCATGATCCGCGCGTTCGGCAGCGCGAAGCGCTTGCCCGGCGCCCCCACGGTGAGCAGGAACTGCCCCATGCTGGCGGCGAACCCCATCGCCAGCGTCGAGACGTCGTTGGGGATGAGCCGCAGCGTGTCGTAGATGGCAAGCCCCGCGGTCACCGAGCCGCCGGGGCTGTTGATGTACAGGCAGATGTCGGTGCGCGGGTCCTCAGCCGACAGGATCAGCAGCTGCGCGCACACCCGGTTGGCCGACACGTCGTCGACCTGCGTGCCGAGCAGGACGATGCGCTGGGCGAGCAGCTGGGCGGCGAGATGGTCGTCGAAGCGGCTGGGAGGCGTGTCCCCCTCCTCCGCGCGGGGCGGCGAAAGGGCGGTCAGTGGAGTCATCCGGGTCTCCTTGTCGGATCAGGACTTGCCGTCCACCCCACTGTTGACCTCGCAGGACCCCCGCAGGCCCGGTCTCTGCCCGCCGCAGATTCGCCACCGGCAGAGCGGGACCCTCAGGCCTCGGGTCGGGCGCCGCGGGTGGCACCCGCCGACGCCGCCATCACGCAGAGCACCGCGGCCCACTGCGACCAGTGCAGGGACTCGCCGAGGACGACCAGGCCGATCAGCGCCGCCATGGCGGGTTCCAGACTCATCAGGATGCCGAAGACATGCGGCGGGATCTTGCGGAGGGCTTCCAGCTCCAGGGAGTAGGGGACCACGGAGGACAGCAGTGCCACGCCGAGGCCCGCGAGCAGCACCCAGGGCCGGACCAGGGCGGTGCCGCTGTCGACCACTCCGAAGGGGACGGCGACCAGGGCGGCGACGGCCATGCCCACGGCCAGGCCGTTGCCCTCGGTGGTGCGGCGGCCCAGCGCCGCGCCGAGCAGGATGTACAGGCCCCAGCAGATGCCCGCCGCCAGGGCGAACAGCAGGCCGACGAGGTCGAGTTCGCCGCGCCCCTCCACCAGCAGAGCCACGCCTCCCCCGGCCAGCAGCGCCCACAGCACGTCGAGCCAGCGTCTCGACCCGCCCAGGGCCACCGCCAGCGGGCCGAGGAATTCGGTGGTCACCGCGATGCCCAGCGGGAGCCGGTCGAGGGCCAGGTAGAAGCAGAGGTTCATCACGCCCAGGACCAGGCCGTAGCCGACCACCACGGTCCACGCTCTGCGGTCCATGCGCAGCGACGGCCGCCAGAAGAGCATCAGCACCGCGGCGGCGAAGAAGAGCCGCAGCGCGACCGTCCCGAAGCTGCCCACCTCGCCGAACAGCTGCTTGGCCACAGCCGAGCCGACCTGGACGCTGAGGATGCCCACCAGGACGAGGGCGGGCGGCGGGATCGCGCCGAAGGCACGACCGGCGAGCACGGTCGGGGAGGTGCGCGGGACCGAGGCGGCATCGGCCCCGTCGGCGTTCAGGATGGCCACAGGGGGATTCTCGGAGACCGGCCGCGGTGGGGCACGCGGTTTTCCCGGGCGGCGGTCTTCCGGCCTCCGGATTCCCGATGGCGCTTCCCGGCCCGCGGTAGCCGGGCTCAGTGGGTCAGGGCGTTGGCGCTGACGATGAAGAGGCCGAGCAGCACGTCGACGGCGCCGACCCGGCAGGACGCAGCCCAGCCCTGCCCGGCCGTCCGGGCCGCCAGCAGCCCCCAGCCGAAGAGGGTGACGGTGTTGACGGTGAGGATCACGTCGACCGCGGCCTGCTCGCCCCACCACCCGGCGGCGGCGCCCGCCACTGCGGCCACCGTCGGGAGGGCGGAGGCCACGAGCGGCCATTCGGCGAGCACCGCGCGGACGCTCTCTGCGGTGGCCTTCTTCCCGTCGGCCGTCCAGTGGGAGATGGCGTGGGCGTAGCCGTGGGCCGCGGCGGCGGCCAGTGCCGCCACCAGGATCCACAGCGCGTCGTAGCCCGCGTTGGGCTCGCCGCTGTCGGAGTCGAGGGCGGAGGCCAGCGAGCTGGCGAGCACGGTCCCGTACACACCGCCGAACAGCAGCCGCTGCCACGGCACACCCAGCGGGCCTGTGGCGGTGCCCTGAAGCGTCATCCCCCCACGATGGCACCGCGGTCCACCCGGCCCGGTGCGCCCCGCCGGGGGCGCACCGGGAGTGGGTTCTGTCAGCCCACCGCCCTCCAGTGGTCGTAGGTGCTGAGCATCTGGTAGCTGCGGGTCGGGCAGTAGAAGGCGCTGTTGGGCTGGTCGTAGTGGGTGTCGGAGTTCGCGGAGGTCGCGACGGACCAGGTGCCGTTGTTGCGCACCGAGATGCTGCTCGACTCGAAGGTCAGGCCCGCCATGTCGTCGCAGGAGTAGGCCCGGCCCGAGGAGCCGGTGGCCGAGTACAGCTCCTCGATGTCCCAGCCGTCGGTGCGCCCTGACTGGTTGGTCCCCGACTGGGTGAAGAGGGTGTCCCAGCGGCCGGCCGCGTAGTTGTAGAGCGCCGCCGTCCAGGTGTTGGAGGCGGCGGACGTCCTGACGACCCGCCCGGTGTAGGCGCTGGAGCCGTTGGTGTACGTGCTCAGGAAGGAGCTGTTGATCGGTACGGAGGCGGCGAAGCTGACGCTCCTGCACCAGTCCCACGCGGAGACCGCGCGTACGGACGTGGTGTAGACGGTGACCAGCTCGACGCAGGAGCCGCCGGGCGGGTACATGGTCGGGGTGTAGATGGTGGTGGCGCTGTTCTTCACGGTGAGCTGGGTGGTGACCGACTGGGTGGCGCAGGAACCGTCGGCGCCGGACTGTGACTTGAAGGCGGTGCCCTGGGCCGGGTGGATGCTGACCAGCGGCCGGACGGCGGTGCTTCCGGCGCCGGCGCCCGCGCTGCTGCCCGTGCCGAGCGGACCCTTGTCGGGGATGCCGTACTGCGCGCGGTGCTGCGCGGTCAGCGACGAGAGCTGCCGCTGCACTTCCGCGGGCGCCAGGGCGCCCTGCACGGAGCCGCCGGCCAGGGCGGTCGAGCTGCAGACGCCGACGGCCGCGGGGGCCGCGGCACTTGCGGCGGAGGTGACGGCGGACGGTGCCGCGGCCGACGGCGCTGCGGGACGTGCGGCGGCGACACCCGTGCCGCCGCCCAGCAGCATGGCAGCGGTCGCGGCGAGGACGGCCGCTGTGGTCCTGGGACTTCTCACGCTGGTGCGCTCCTCTCAGGAGGGTGGGGGTAACGCATAGGTGAGCATGCCCATGCCAACAGGCGCCGACGCGGTCAGCTCCCCCCTGGCTCGCGGCCGGTGGGCCGCCCCGTCAGCCGATGGTCCAGCGCTGCAAGGCCGAGCCGGTGTCCGGCTGCTGGGTGACGTGGGCCCCGTCCGCGGTGGAGGCGGTGGTCAGCAGCAGGCCGCTGCTGACAGAACGGACGGTGTACGTGCCCCCGCCGGCCGGGATGAGGGTCCAGCGCTGGTTGGAACCGCCGGTGCAGGTCCACTGGATCACCGCGGTACCGGGGGCGGTGGAGCCGCCGTCGACGTCCATGCACAGCGCCGACCGGCTGCTGGTGATCTGGTAGGAGCCGTCAGGCTGGCGGGCGAAGACCCAGTTCTGGTTCTTCGCCCCGTTCGGCGACCAGGTGATCAGCTGGGTGCCGGGGGCGGTGGAGCGGTCGGGGTCGTCCAGCGCCTTGCCCGAGGCGACGGCGGTGTGCGTACCGGAGACCACCGGCGCGGAGCCGGTCGCCACCAGCGAGAGGGTCTGCTGCGCGGCGGTGCGGGAGCCGCCGACGGCGCTGCCGGTGGTGTCGGTCCAGCTGCGGGCCGGGGTGGTCTCGGCGAGCCGCCCGGAGTCCGCGGACAGGGCGAGGACCAGGCCGCTGTAGCGGTTGACGAGCCGGTAGGTGCCGGTGGGTGCGCCGGCCGCCGAGGTGTCGGCGACGACGAACCACTGCTGCCCGACGCCGGGGCCGCCCGCGGGAGCCGCGCCGACGGTGGGCCGGGCGCCCCAGGCGCGGCCTGCCGTGGCGGCCGAGTCGACGCCGAGCAGGCCGCCGGTGGCGGTGTTGGCGATGCGGTACGAGCCGTCGCCGCCCGGGGTGAAGGTCCACGACTCCAGGGCGGAACCCGTGGGCGCGGCAACCGAGGTGGCGGCGGAACCGCCGGAGGCCTGGGCGAGGACCCGGCCGCCCGCGGCGGTGATCCGGTAGGCCCTGGAGGTGTCGACCGGCGGCGCGGCGGGGGTGGCGGGGTCGACGGTGACGTTCACGTACTCGCCGGACGAGCCGCCCGAGCAGCCGAAGGAGCAGTAGGAGCGGAAGGTCCTGCCGACGATCGTGGAGCTGGTGCGGTTGGCGCCGTCGAGGAACCAGCGGTACCAGGAGGCGGTGGTGTAGCTGCCGGTGTCGCCGATCGGGCGCCACTTCTGGGTGCTCAGGTCGTCGGTGGCGTAGAGGTGCTGGGGCTCGGTGCCGTCCTGGTTCACCGCCTGCGGCTCGCCGACGTACAGCCGCAGGTGGGCGTCGTAGGCGATGTTCATGACGAACAGCGGCGAGGTCGGCGGCATCTTCCCCGCCGCGATCTGCTGGGCGGCGGTGCCGGTGTTCGCCGGGTCGTAGTCCGCGGTGACCGGGGTGTAGCCGGTGCCGGCGCCGGATGCGTCGACCGGCACCATGTTGCTCTCCCGGCCGCCCGTGCCCGGCTGCGACCATGCGCCGTCGTACCACTTCTGCCACGAGCCGGGCGCCATCTTGGCCGAGATCGGCGCGCGTGCCACATGCTCCTGGAAGGCCGACCAGCTGCCGCCCTTCTCCACCACCCGCGAGCCGTAGTAGACGTAGAAGTAGCCGGACGCGGTGTCGGTGAACAGCCGCTGGTCCCCGTCGCCGTAGTAGTACGTCTGGTTGGGGAAGGCCGCGGTGTCGTTGCGCTTCGTGCTGTACGGGGAGGTCAGCGCGTGGCCGCGGATGGTCCAGGTCCTGCCCTGGTCGCGGGAGACGGCGTAGTCGATGGCGTCGTAGTGGATGCCGTCGCCGAAGGGCTGCGGGGTGAACTCGTTGTGCACCAGGCCGTACCAGTCGCCGGTGTCGGGGTCCACCCACACCCCTGACAGGTCGCAGTAGTCGCGCTGCGCGTAGCCGGACCCCGCGGGTGCGCTCGTCGCGGCCAGGCCGGTCGGGCCGTTGTTGCAGCGCCAGGTCGTGTCGCCGTTGCTGTCCGCGGGGTTGGCCGGGTTCACCGCCGTGCTCAGCGGGCGGTCGAAGGAGGCGCTGTCGAAGTCGGTGCCGGTGTAGAAGTCCCAGCTGCGGGGGTCGTCGGCGCCGTAGAGGGCGGCCGACTGCTGGTAGTGGAAGGTGCCGTCCTTGTCGGTGTAGACCGAGGCGGGCGTGTCGGTGGGGTGGGTGAAGGGCACCGGGGCGCCCACGCTGACGGTGTAGCCGGCGGCTTGGGCTCGGACCGGGGCGGATGCCGGGGCCGGTCGGGACGACGCGGTGGTGGCACAGGCCAGCACCAGGATCGCGGCGGCGATCCCTGCGGCGAACGGCGGGCGTAGGGCGGCCATGGACGGCTCCTTGGCTGGGGGGTACGCAGATTGCCGGGCGGGGGCGGCGGTGCCCGGGAACTATGGCACAGCCTGATACCGATGCCAATACATCTGCCGACGGTCCGTCGGGCGGTCCGCGACGGCGGGTTGATGTAGCGCGTTACCATCACGGCGGAAGACAGGGGGTTGCCGATGGAACACAGCAGAGCGGCGGCGCGGGACGGCCGCGTGGCGATGGCCGACGTCGCCCGGGTCGCGGGCGTCTCGCCGCAGACGGTGTCGCGGGCGCTGCGCGGGCACCCCAACGTGCACGACAGCACGCGGGCCAAGGTGCTCGCCGCCGTCGAGCAGCTGGGCTACCGCAAGAACGACGCGGCCCGCGTGCTGTCCTCGGGCCGCAGCCTGACCATCGGCGTGGTCTCCCTGCAGACCGGCTACTACTCGCGCACCAGCCTGATGTACGGCATCGAGCGCGCCGCCGCGGAGGCGGGCTTCTCGGTGGCCGCGGCCACCACGCCCTCCCTGGACACCTCCGCCATCGAGGCCGCCATGTCCCGGCTGGCCGACCAGGGCGTCGAGGGGTTCGTGCTCGCGGTGCCGCTCATCCATGTCAGCCGGCGGATCGAGCAGCTCACCGCCGCGCTGCCCACCGTCACCATCGACGGCTCGCGCACACCCGCCACCGAGGTCGTCGCCGTCGACCAGACGCTGGCCGCCCGGCTGGCCACCCGGCACCTGCTCGACCTCGGCCACGAGACCGTCTGGCACCTGGCCGGGCCCGGCGAGTGGCTGGACGCCGCCAGCCGGCTGCGCGGCTGGCGCGACACGCTGGAGGCGGAGGGCCGCACCGTGCCGCCGCAGATCGACGGCGACTGGTCGCCCGCGTCCGGCTACCGGGCGGGGCTGATCCTGGGCCGCATCCCGGACGTCACCGCGGTCTTCGCGGCCAGCGACGAGATGGCCTTCGGCCTGATCCGCGCCCTGCACGAACTGGGCCGCAGGGTGCCGGAGGACATCTCGGTGGTGGGCGTGGACGACATCGCGCTCGCCGGGTTCTGCTCGCCGCCGCTGACCACGGTCTCCCAGCCCTTCGCGGAGCTGGGGGCGCTCGCGGTCGCCCACCTGATGCGCCATCTGGCCGACCCCGCCGCGGCCTCCGCGCCCGCCTCGATCGAGCCGGCCCTTGTCGTCAGGGCCAGTACGGGTCCCGCCAGGCTGCTCGACCGCTGAGCCGCCCGCCGGGCATCGATGTTATCGGTGCCAACGGCGGGCGGCCGGTGCGTGCGGTCGTCAGTACCAGCGCACTTCGAGCAGGTTCCCGCCCTGCACGTAGAACTTGCTCGGCCCCGGCGCCACCGAGGCGAAGCTGGTGCGGAAGTTCGGGCCGGCGTCCGCCAGGGTGTCGGGCGAGATGCGCCTCGTCACGCCGTTCGTGGTGTAGATGCTGTCGTCGCCTGCGTCCCAGGCCATGTTCACCGCCCGCGGCTGGAAGTTCGCCACGACGCTCCAGTCGTAGGCGAACTCCTGCACCGAGCGGACCAGGGCGCCGGTGGCCGGGTCGAGTTCGAAGACCGTCCCGTAGGTCTGGCCGAAGAGCCGCCCCCGGCCGTCGAAGGTCAGGCCCGCGACGCCCTGCTCCTGCGGGAGCGGTGTGGAGCGCCACAGCACGTCGCCCGACGCGGCGTCGAGGGCGAAGACCTGGCCCGGGTGCTTGGACCCGTCGAAGTTGCAGCAGCCGAGCGAGCCGCCGTAGAGCACACCGTCGCGGTAGGCCAGCGCGGAGATCTGGTTGGCCCCGGTGACCAGGCCGGACGTGTACGTCCTGCGCTGCCCGGTGGACGGGTCGTAGAGGGTGACCGCGCCGTCGGTCCTGCTGTTCTTCGGCGAGGTGCCGACCGCCAGGTAGGGGCCGGCGCTCACGACCGTCCAGGGCCGCTCCTGGCCCTCCTGCTTGAGGTCGAACAGCAGGCGGGGGTTGGCGTCGCCCCAGGGCTGCGCGGGGTCGTACTCCCACAGCTGCGCGTTGGGATAGACCCCGAAGTACATCTTCCCCGCGTGGGCGCTCATGCCCTCGATCTGGTGCGGGAAGGGGTGGGAGGTCCAGGTCGTGGTCGCCGGGTCGTAGACGGCCAGGCCCCCCTGGAAGTAGCCGCCGGCGTAGACCCGCCCGTCGGGTCCCGTGGCCAGGGAGCGGGGGGCCGTCGGGGTGCCGCGGAGTCCGTCGAGGTGGCCGAAGGTGCCGGTCCCGGTGACCGTGTCGTAGCGCCAGAGGTCGCCGCCCGAGGTGGCGCCGACGATCGTCTCGTGGCCGGTCGCCGGGTCGGTGGCCCGGGCCAGGCCCTTGCCCGCGCCGAGGCCGCCCTTGTCGGCCTGCTCGCTGCCGCCGGCGAAACCGGTCGGCGTCAGGACGCCGCGCCTGGGGTCGTACCGCTTCAGCTCGCCGGAGTCCACGAGGTAGACCCGGCCGCGCGCGTCGGCGCCGGTGACGGTCTGGCCCGCGTACCCGGGGATCTCGTGCGTCCAGCGCAGCGTCCTCAGGTCGAGCACCCATCCGACCTGGGCGGTGGTGCCGCCGGCGAAGAGGACGTAGAGGTAGCCGCCCTCGTCCTCCAGCTGGTAGGCGTACTTGTCGGTGGGCATCCCCGCGGGCGGCGGGATCTCCACGCGCCGGCCGCTCCTGGGGTCCACCTGCCACAGCGCGGTGCTCGGGCCGAGGCCCGCGTAGATCTTGCCGTCGGCGTACTCGACGGACCTCACGTAGCCGTAGGCCGCGCCGAAGTCCCCGTAGTCGCGGTACTTGCGCGTGGCCGGGTCCCAGGAGAAGAGCCGTCCGCCCGGCAGCGGGGCCGGGCCGAAGAACTGGCTGGTGCCGAAGTAGAAGACGCCCTGGTTGTCGGTGTCGCCCTCCCAGGTGAAGCTGGTCCGGGGCGACGGCCGGCCCAGGTCCTCGACCGCGGCGGCCTTCCACGGCAGCCGGTAGACGTGGCCGAAGCCGTACGTGCTGACGAAGACGGTGCCGCGCTTGTCGACCGAGACGCCCCACGCGCCCTGGGCGCCGGTGTCCGGCGGGTCCTCCGCCGAGGAGCCGGGCACGTACAGCGGGATCATCCGCAGGACCTTGCCGGAGAACGTGTCGACCTCGGCGAGGTAGGCGGGCTTGCCGCTGACCGCCAGGTAGGTGCGCACCGACCCGTCCGGCATGCGCGCGGTCTCGCCGCCCGCGGAGGTCGTGGAGTACAGCGGGATGGTGCCCCGGTCCCACGTCTGCGGCGCCGCAGAGGCGGAGGCGGCCGAGGCCGCCGTGGCCGCCGTGGCCGCGGGAACCGCCGTACCGCCCACGGCGAGCAGGGATGCAAGAGCCGTCAGTGCGGTGATCGCGCGCCGCCACCAGACCATGGATGACTCCGTTCGTAATTACGGACCCGACCGTAATTACGACCCTAGGGTTGCGCGCCGCAGCGGGTCAAGGCCCGTGCACGCCGGGCAGTCCTGGCCGGTGGCCGCAGCCGTAGGATGATCGGCAGCAGCGCCATCCGGCACGCAGGGGCGCAACGCAGGGCGGAAGAAGGTCGCGCATGGTCACCGTGGGTGTCGTCGGGCCGCGGGATCTGGTGACGTCGACCTGCAGGATCGTCGAGGACATGGCGGGCGTCACGACCGTCCCGCTCCCCTACCGCACCGAGACGCAGACCGCCGAGGTGGTGCGCGGGGCGCCGGGCGAGGTGGACGCGTGGCTCTTCACCGGCGTGATGCCCTACGAGGTCGCGTCCGCGGCCGGCGTGCTCGACCAGCCGGCGAGCTTCGTCAACTACACCGGGGCGCCGCTGCTGACCGCGCTCATCCAGCTGATGCGCGACGGCCACGACCCGGCCAGTTTCAGCATCGACATCCTCGACGCGGGACAGGTGGAGGAGACGCTGAAAGAGGCGGGTGTCGCCACCTCCCGGGTGCACGTCCTGCCCTACCGCCGCGGGCTGACCTCGCAGGACATCGTCGCCTTCCACCGGGAGCGGGCCGCGGCCGGCACCGGCGCCGCCATCACATGCCTGCGCTCGGCCTACACCGTGCTCGCGCAGGAGACCACCGCCATCCGGCTCGCGCCGTCCATCCACTCGGCCCGCTACGCCATGCAGCAGCTCCTGGTCGCACTCGGCGAGGCGCGCTCGGACGAGGCGCAGGTCGCGGTCGGCATCTGCGAGGTCCCCGCGGAGGCCGGGGCGGAGCTGCGCCGCGAGTCCAGGAGCCTGGGCGGCACGGCCGTCATGCAGGACGACGGCCGCTTCATCGTCTTCACCACCCGGGGGCCGCTGGAGGCGGCGACCTCCGGCTTCACCCAACTCCCCCTGGTCGAGAAGCTCGGCGCCAGCCACGGCAGCGCACGGGTGGGCTTCGGGATCGGCGCCACCGCGGCCGAGGCCGAGGCGCTGGCCCGGCGCGCACTCACCCGGGCCGGGCACCTGGGCAAGGTCGCGGCGGTCGTCTCGCTGCGCAACGAGATCGACCTCACCCTTTCCGGCACCTCGGCGCGCCCGCCGCGCCGCCCGTCGCTGTCGCTGCTCAGCCAGCGCGCGGGGCTGGCCAAGACCACCCTGGTCCGGCTGCAGGAGATGCTCGCCGAGCAGGACGACGCGACGGTGACCACCCGCTCGGTCGCCGCCGCGCTCGGCGTGCAGCAGCGGACGGCCCGGCGCGTGCTCAACCGCCTTGAGCGGGCGGGCGCCGCGCAGCCCACCGGGCTGCAGGGCCTCGAAGGCAGCGGACGGCCGCTCGTCACCTACCGCCTGCATCTGTGAGAGCGCGCGCCGCTGAGCGCGTGTCACCGAGAGCCCGGTTCGCCGGGAGCCGGGATTACTGACGCGTGCATGCCGAGAGCGTGACCGCCGCGACACGGCATGTTCATGTTCGATTCACGTGATCAACATCCGCGCCCCCAATCCTCGCGATCATGAAATCTCGCAAGACCCTGCACCTGACCCTGCCCATGCTGTTCGCCGCCGTCATGCTCACCGTGACGGGCTCGATGTCCAGCGCCTTCGCCGCGACCGACTGGGTGTACAAGAACGCCTACGAGGGCAACTGCCTCACCGGCTCCACCACGACCAGCAACGTCTGGTCCGGCCCCTGCGACCAGTCGATCGGCACGTACTGGAACTGGGGCAGCTCCTACACCGCCTACCCCAGTGGCATCACCTACCGCCAGCTGAAGAGCGCGGCCACCGGCAAGTGCCTCACCACCGACGACAAGACCAGCACGAACGCAGTGTGGCTGAGCGCCTGCGACAGCGGCCTCAACGCCGGGCAGCTGTGGAACGGCGACTACAGCGAACTGTCGACCTACAGCGGCGAGAACGACCTGCGCACCTCCGCCAACGGTGACGCCGTCTACTCCACGCCCTGGGGCCAGTCCGGCATCGAGGTGGGGCGCTGGACCTGGAACGGCACGCACTACTGAGCACGCCGTGGCGTGACGTGACGTGACCTGTACGGCCAGGACCGCCCGGCGCGACCGCGGCACCGAAGCCCGGTCGCGCCGGGAGGTCCTGCCGTGCGGCGGGTGGCCGTGCGGCCACCCGCCGTTGTCGTACGCGGCGGGGTTGACTATCCCCCGCACTCGGTGTTGGCTCATTACGGTCCTAGCCATAATTCACCGCGAGAGGTGCCGCCGTGAGTGCAGATCGCCCGACGACCGAGGCGGAGACGACGGCCGGAGCCGCCGGCTTCGCCGACACCTTCGCCGCGACCGCCCTGGCCCAGCTCGGCCGGGTCGCCACCGAGCAGCGCCCGGCCGTGGCCGCGGGCGGCGCCCTCATCGCCGGCGCGCTCGCCTCCGGCGGCATCCTGCACGCCTACGGGACCGGCCACTCGCGCAGCGTGGCGCTCGAACTCGTCGCCCGGGCAGGGGGGTTCATCCCCACGAACCTGCTGGCGATCAAGGACCTCGTGCTGTGGGGCGGCCTGCCGCCCGAGACCATCCGCGACCCGAAGCTGGAACGCGAGCCGGGCGTCGCCGGGTCGGTGCTCGCGCTGCACGACGTCCGGGCGGGCGACGTCATGGTCATCGCGTCCAACTCCGGGGTCAACCCGGCCGTCGTGGAGATGGCCCGCCTGGTGCGCGCCCGCTCGGTCCCGGTGATCGCGGTCGGCTCGCTGACCCACAGCCGCGCGGTGCCCAGCCGCGACGCATCGGCGACGACCCTCTTCGACAACGCCGACGTCGTGGTGGACACGATGACGCCGCTGGGCGACGCCGTCGTACCGCTGCCAACCGGCGGCTCCGCATGCGGTACGTCCACGCTGAGCGCGGTGCTCATCGCGCAGTTGCTGGTCGCCCACGCGATCGGCGAACTCGGCCGGCGCGGGGTGCACGTCCCGGTGTACCGCTCGATGAACACCGCGGGGGCGGACGCCCCGAACGCCGAGGCCGAGCAGGCCTGGGCGGGCCGGCTGCGGCCGGTCGAGGCCTGAGGCCGGACGCGAACGGCCCGTCAGACGTCGGCGTCAGCGCGGGCTTTCGCGTCCGGCCCTGCGGCGGGCCGCGCGGCAGGGGCCTCCTCCAGGTGGATGCGGGGCAGCCGGTTCAGGACGCCTGGCAGGCGCCAGTTGCGGTCGCCGAGGATGTGCATGACCGCGGGCACGAGGACGAGGCGCAGCAGGAAGGCGTCGAGCGCCACGGCGACGGCGAAGCCGATGCCGATCTGCTGGAAGAGCAGCTGACCGCCCAGGGCGAAGGACCCGAAGACGGCGATCATGATGACCGCGGCGCCGGTGATGACCCCGCTGACCCGGCCCGTCCCCTCGCGCACCGCCCGGGAGTTGTCGCGGTGGCCGAGGTACTCCTCCTGTACGCGGGTGAGCAGGAAGACCTGGTAGTCGGTGGACAGGCCGAAGACGATCGCGAACATCATGACCGGCACGGCGAACGAGACGGGGGCCGGCGGCAGCCCGGTCCAGCCGTGCTGGAAGACGAAGCCGACCACGCCGAGCGCGGCACCGATGGACAGCAGGTTCACCACGGCCGCGGTCAGCGGAATGGCCAGGGAGCGGAAGAGGACGAGCAGCAGCACGAAGCCGATCGCCAGGACGACCGCGACGAAGGGCAGCAGCCGGCTGCCCAGCAGCGAGGACAGGTCGATGAAGGAGGCGGTGGGGCCGCCGACGTGGACGGCGACACCGCTGCCGGCGGTGGCACGGGGAATGACCGCGTCGCGCAGCCGGTGCACCAGGTCGGCAGTGGCCGTGGCCTGCGGCGAGGTGGCGGGGGTGACCGACAGCACGGCGGCGGTGCGTGCCGGGTTGGTCCGCGGCGGGCTGACCGAGGCCACCGCGGGATCGTTGCCGATCGTCTTCGCCAGGTCGGTCAGGACGGCGGCGTCCGACGGCTCGGGGAGGGTGGCGACGAGCTGGAGGGGGCCGTTGAAGCCGGGGCCGAAGCCGTCGGCCAGCAGGTGGTAGGCCTTGTGGGTGGTGGAGGCGGGCGGGTCGGTGCCGGCGTCCGGGTTGCCCTGGTGGAGCGTCAGCACCGGCAGCGCGAGCACGAGCATCACGGCGGCCACCCCGCTCGCGGCGAGCCACCGGTGGCGCTGCACCAGGCGTGCCCAGGCGGCCATCCGCGGTGAGACGCCGCCGCTGCCGGTCAGGCGCCGTCCGGGTACGCGCAGGCTGTTCACCCGGTGTCCCAGCAGGGACAGCACCGCGGGCAGCAGGGTGAGCGCGGCGGCCATGGTGAAGAACACCTCGACCGCGGCCGCGACCGCGATGCCGCTGGTGATGCTCACCCCGAACAGCAGCAGGACCAGCAGTGCGAGGACCACGATGCCGCCGGCGAACAGCACGGCCCGCCCGGAGGTGTTCACCGCCCCGGCGGCTGCCTGCCGCGGGGTGCGGCCCTCGGCGAGCAGGGCGCGGAAGCGGGAGACGATGAAGAGCGAGTAGTCGACGCCGACGCCCAGCGCGATCATGGAGGCGATCGCCTCGCTCGAGGTTCCCAGGTCCATGACATGGGTGACCAGGGCGTTCACGCTGACGCCTGCGCCGAGCGCCACCAGGGCGGTGAGCAGGGGCATCAGCATGGCGGTGACCGAGCCGAACAGCACCAGCAGCACCAGCGCCGAGGCGGCCAGCCCGATCGCCAGCAGCGGGCCGGGGCCGGAGGAGGCGGACTGCTCGATCGCCTGCCCGCCCAGTTCCACCTGCAGGTCTGCGGTGCGGGCGGCCTGCGCGGTGTCGATCACCTCGGCGACGGCCGCCTTGGGCACCTCGGCGGCCGGGGCGTCGAAGGTGACGGTGGCGAAGGCCGTCCGCCCGTCCTGCGAGACCGCGGGAGATCCGGCGGTGTAAGGGCCGGCGACACTCGCGACGTGGGGCAGCGCCGCGACCTGCTGCAGCATCGGCTGCACCTGCTCGCGTACCGCAGGGTCGGTGACGGGGCCGGCGGAGGAGTGCCACACGATCCTGTCCACGTCGCCCGAGACCGCGGGGAAGGCGTCCCGGGCGAGGGCCTGGGCCGCCTGGGAGTCCGACCTGGGGAAGCTGAAGCCGTTCCGGTAGTCCGCACCGCCCGACAGCGCCGCCCCGCCCGCCAGCAGCACGATCAGCGCCGCCCACACGCCGATGACCCGTCCCCGCCGCTGTACCGACCATCGTGCGAAGGCCCGCATCAGCCACACCCCAACCTAACTAGACGCCGCGTTCTCTATCGGGACGCTAACATATTTTGAGAACTGGCGGTTCTCTGCCTGTGGGGGCGCGCTCCCCTGCGTGTGCTCCCGTGGGTGTGCTCCCGTGGGTGTGCTCCCGTGGGTGTGCGGTGCCACGAAGGACGCAGGGTGCTTGCTACGGTGCTCGACATGCTTCGCAGCACAAAGTCGGCGTCCGGGAGGTGCGGCCGGTGACCACTCCCGCCGGAGAACCCGGGGAGGCGGTCGACCACCGCAAGGGGCCGCGGCGCCGCGGCGAGGTCCTGCAGGCGGCGATCCTGGACGCGACCCTCGCCGAACTCGCGGAGGTCGGCTACTGGCGGATGACCATGCAGAGCGTCGCCACCCGTGCCCGCACCAGCAAGGCCTCGCTCTACAAGCGCTGGCCCAACCGGGCTGAGATGGTCGTCGCCGCGCTGCGCCACCGCGGCGGCGGACCCATGGCGGTCCCGGACACCGGCAGCCTGCGCGGGGACGTCCTCGCCGTGCTGCGCCGGGGCGCTGACAGCCTCAACGGGCTCTTCGGCGAGGCCGCCCGCGGGCTGATGGCCGAGAACCTCACCAACCCTGAGGACACCGCGAACCTACGAGCCCAGATGTTCACCAGCCGCGACAAGCTGATGCGGGAGATCCTGGAACGTGCCGCGGCGCGCGGCGAGATTCCCGCAGAGGCGGTCAGACCGCCGGTGATCGGCTTCGCACCCGCGCTGGTCGACCACCACTTCATCATCTACGGAGCGCCCGTCCCCGACGAGGTGCTCACCGGCATCGTCGACGACCTCCTGCTCCCCCTGCTCACCCGGCGCTGAGCCGGCCGCTCACCTTCCGGCCGCGTGCCGGAGTGCCGACCCGGCGGCGGCGACCAGGACTTCGGCGCCTTCCGTCGTCACGTAGCTCGTCAGGGCCTCGTAGCAGGCGGACTCCACACCCTCGCGGTCCGGGACGTAGCCGAAGTAGCCGTCGGTGTAGCCGACGACCCGGGTCTCGGGGCGGGGGCTCGCCGCCCTCAGGCGCAGGCCCAGCGACGCGAAGAGCTCCACCGGCAGGTGCAGCCAGGCGTGGTCCGCGCCCAGGGTGACCACGCCGATCGGGAGGCTCAGCGACGCCGGGAGGCCTGCGGCGCGCAGGCGTTCCGCGGTCTCGGCGCCCTGCAACCGGGTCTGCGCCAGGCGTGCGGCGGGCGTGTCCTGCCCGGGCAGGGCCGCCACCACCGACCTGGCCTCGGCGAGGGTACGCGCCGACTCGGCGGCCGACGGCAGGCGGCGCACCGGCACCTGCGCCCGGCTCCGGCGCAACCGGGGGATGTCGGCGGGGAGCGGGCTCGCGTCCGCCAGGGCGCGCAGCACCGGGCCGGCCAGGAGGCCGCCGAGCCGGTCGACCTCCGACGCCTGCCTGCCGCGCCGGACGAAGCGCGGGCTCACGTCGCCGGCCGCGCCCTGGAGGAAGCCGACGGCCACGCCGGGGCCGAGGGCCGCCGCCAGCGCCCTGCGGGTGGCGCCGGGCCAGTCCGCGGAGTACCGGAGGTTGCCGGGGCCGAGGACGGTGGGATGGCTCGCGTGGTCGAGCAGCAGGGCGAGCAGCCCGTCGGCGGTGTGCACGGCCAGGACGCCGGAGCTGGTGTCGTGCGGCCCGTCCGGGCGGTGCCGGTTGGCGCCCACGCCGGGTGCGTCGGCTCCGGCCCAGGCCAGCCGCCCCGCCCGCCGGCCCTCCCGCAGCGGGCGGGCCGCCGCGGCAGCAGCGGCCACCAGCGCCGCTTCCAACGCGGGCTCCCGCACGCCCGGCACCGCGGGCGAGATCTCCCCCGCCCAGCCGACCGGCGCCGCATGGGTGTGCGAGGCGCACACCAGCACCCGGTCGGCCGGTATGCCGACGGCCGACCCCACCGCGGCGGCCAGCGCGGACGCGAGGACGGTGTCGACGGCGACGGCGTCCAGCGTCAGCCACAGCACACCCGGGTCCGCGGGACCCGAGAGCCAGATGAGCGTGGCCTGCAACGGGTCCGCCGTCCCGGTGGCGGGTGCGGTGCGATCGGCGTACCCGCCGAGGAGGTGCCCGGCGGGCGGCGTGATGTCGGCGGTGGCGGCGGCCACCAGCAGATCCGGCGTGCTCACGTGCGTCATCTCCTGAGTCGTCGATCCCGCCTGCCGCCCGGCAACGGGGTGATGTGCGGATCCGACACCCGGGCGGGACGGCTGGTCGGGCGTGCTCACGTGCGTCTGCTCCTCCGCGCCCCTGGGGGTGCCCTCTTCCCGCAGGGCGCTTTCAGGCGGCGCCCTCTGCGCAGGAGGGTGCGCGTTTTTCAGGGGCGCGGGGAACTGCGCGCCCAGCCCGAACGGGCGGAAAGAAAGCAACGCACCGCAAGGGGCACCCCCCAGGGGCGCGGGGAACTGCGCGCCCAGCCACGACGGCGGGAAAGCCGGCCGCCCGGCAACAAGGTCGTGGGCGGCGGGAGTCGCCGAACTACGCACCGGACGGTACGCCCGCCGGTGCGTCCTGGCCGTGGCGGGAGACCAGGCTCGCGTACGGGCCCAGCGGGGCCGACGCCAGGCGGATGGCGCCGGTCAGCGGGGGGCCGGGGGCCGGGTGGAGGCTGGCGCGGGGCGGGAGGCCCGCGCGGAGCGGGGTGAGCAGTTGCGGGCCGGCGGCGAAGAGGCCGCCGGTGAAGGCGACGGGGACCTCGGACGTACCGGGGAACGCGTGGACGGCAGCGGTGACCGTGTCCGCCAGATCCGCCGCTGCCGCTTCGACGATCTGCCGGGCCACGCGGTCGCCCTGGGCCGCAGCGGCGAAGACCTGCGGGGCGAGGTGGGCGACGTCGTCCACGACGGTGGGTGAGGCGTACAGGACGCCGGGGTCGGCGCCTGCCAGGGCGGTCGCGGGGCCGCGGCCGTCGCGGGCGCGCAGGATCGCGGCCATGGCGGCGCGGCCGATGGCGAAGGAGCCGCCGCAGTCGCCGAAGAGGTAGCCGTGGCCGTCGAAGCGGCGGGCGACGCCGTCGCCCACGGCCAGGGCGATGACGCCGGTTCCCGCGGCGAGGACGACACCGCGGCCTTCCGGGAGCGCGCCGCCGTGCGCGGTGACGCTGTCGTCGCAGAGCCTGACCTCCCCGCTGACGTCCAGCAACTCGGCGATCCTGGCCGCCAGTTCGGCCCGCGCCGCCGGGTCCGCGGGCAGCCCGGTCAGGCCGAGGCACACCGTGCCGACCGGGCCGGTGAGCCCCGCGTCCGCGGCGGCCCGGGCGACGATCCTGAGGTTGGTGGCGACCGGGTCGCCGCCGTGGGTGAATCCGGGGCCGGCGCCGCGGCGGCCGTCGGAGGCCGCCAGGCGGGTGCCGGACTGGCCGCCGTCGACGGCCACCCATGCGGTCGTGGTCAAGAGGTCTCCCGTGGGATCGGTCGCGGGGCCGGCCCCCTCGGCCGGGCCCCGCGTGTTCAGAAGTCGCCCAGACCGCGCAGGAATTCGACCCGGGCCATGGCGTGCAGTGCGCCGCCCCCTTCGTGCTCGTTGAAGGGGTACACCCGGATCTCCTTCTCGCCCGCGTAGTGGTGGTAGGCCGCGTACACCGTGGACGGCGGGCAGACCGGGTCCATCAGGGCCACCGAGAACAGCGCGGGCGCGCTCGCCCGGGCGGCGAAGTTCATGCCGTCGAAGTAGCTGAGCGTCCTGAAGGTCTGCTCGGCCAGCTCGGGCCGCTTGCGCAGGAACTGGGCGACCTCCCGGAAGGGCACCCGGTCCGAGACGAGGGCGCCGCGTCGGTGGTCGCACAGGAAGGGCACGTCGGGCAGCACCGCGTCCAGGCCCGTGGCGAGCCCGGACGCGGCGAGTGCCAGCCCGCCGCCCTGGCTCGGCCCTGCTGCGGCGAGCAGTTCCGCGCCGACCAGTTCGCGGGCGGCGTCCACCGCCCGGACGGCGTCGGTGATCAGGCGCCGCAGGTAGTGCGCGTGCGGGTCGTGCGCGCCCTGCGTCATGAAGCCGGGCTCGTGCGGCCCGCTGGAGAGCGCGGACACGTCGCCGGTGTCGCCGCGCGAGTGGCCCCGCGCGTCGACCACGAAGTGCGCGATCCCGCAGGCCGCGTACAGCAGGTGCTCGTGTGCCCGCCCGCGCCCGACCCCGTAGCCCTGGAACTCCACGACGCACCAGCGGGCGGTGCGCCCCTTCGGGACGACGAGCCACCCCCGGACGGGCTCGCCGGCCCATCCGGGGAAGGTCACGTCGTAGGTGTCCACGGCGCGCACGCCGGTGTCGACCCGCCCGGCCGCGGGACGGCCGCCCGCGCCGCGGGCCGCGTCCAGGGTGTCCCGCCAGAAGGCGTCGAAGTCGGGCTCGTGGGTGAGGTCCGGCTTGTAGCGGTCGAGTTCGGTCGGGGGCAGGTCGACAACCGGCACGGTGTGCTACCCCACCTTCCAGGAGACGAGTTCCGCGTCGTCGGCGAAGACCAGCCGGCCCGCGTTGTAGACCATCCGCAGGGCGGGCTGGTCCAGCAACGGGCGCCACTTCCCTGAGTTGGTGTCGACCGCGACCACGTGCTGCCCGCCGACGAGCGCGTAGAGCGTGGTGCCGCCGGCGCCGAGGGCGAGTTGGGCGGCTGCTGCGCCGCCGCTGCCCGCGGTGGTGTCCAGCCGGTGCAGGGTGCGGCCGGTCGCGGGGTCGAGCCGCAGGACGTCGCCGTCGACGACCGTCCAGAGCCGGCCGCGCGCGTCGAAGGTGATGGCGTTGATCGACGCCGCGCTCGCCGAGGGGTTGACCTCCCACAGCTTGCGGCCGGTCACCACGTCGTAGGCGAAGACGGTGGCCCGGTCCTGGGTGGTCGGGGTGGTGGACAGGCCGCCTGCGACGGTGGTGGTGCCGTAGACGACGCCGTCGCGAGCGGTCAGCGAGGTGATGCCCTCGTCGGTGACGAAGTTGTCGAGGACCTTCTCGACGGCGCCGGTCTTCGCGTCCAGGACGGACAGGGTCCCGCCCAGCGTGTCGCCCGAGGGCGTGGAGCCGGTGACGACGCGGCCCGCCGTGGTCGCCAGGCCCTGCAGCCTGCTCTGGACGTGCGAGTGGAGGTCGAGGAGCTTGACCGGGTTCTCGGTGCCGCTCGGCGCCTCGTCGGAGTATTCGGAGCTGTACCACGGCTGCGCCGGGTCGTAGCGGTAGACGCGGGCGTCGGGGTAGGCGCCGATGAGCAGGCCCTGCGGGGTCGGCAGGAGCGACTCGATCTGGCTGAAGCGCTGGTACTGCGCCGAGCCGTCGGCCGTCGAGACGGTCGCGAGCCCGCCCTGCAGGAAGCCGCCCGCGTACACCTGGCCGCTGGGTCCCGAGGCGAGCGCGAGGATCTGCGTCGGCTGCCCCGCGACGCTGGTGCGCACCGTCGAGGACTGCCCTGTCGTGGGGTTGTAGCGGAACATCAGGCCGCGCCAGCCGAGGGCGACGATGCTGTCACCGGGGTAGCCGTCGGCGTCCACCGGCGCCCATCCGATGCCGCGGGTGTTGACGATGCGGCCGTACGACATCAGGCCGGTGCGCTGCACCGCGTGCGTCTGCGGGTCGTAGCCGACGAGTTCCGCGGAGCCCGCCGCGTACTGCCGGAAGAACCAGACCCGGCCGTCGGGCCCCGGCGGTGAGACGTCCAGGCCCGCGGCGCCGTCCACGGTGTCGGTCCAGGCGCCGGTGGCCAGGTCGTAGACCCTCAGCGGGCCTGGGAAGGTGCCTTCGCGGGCGTAGAGGAAGTGGCCGTACGCGCGCAGGTCGTTGACGACCCTGCCGGCCGGGTCGGTCATACCGGGCGGGGCTGGCAGCTGCCGTTTGGCGCCGGTGGCCGGGTCGAGTTCGGTGATCTTCCAGGACGCGTACGCGCCCGCGTAGACCTTGCCGTCGGCGTAGGCGATGCTCTTGACGTAGGTCTCGCCCGCCGCCATGGCGCCGAAGTCGTGGAAGGCCCGGGTCTGCGGGTTCCAGCTGAAGACCTTGCCGCCGGGCGAGGTGCCGCCGTAGACGGTGCCGTCAGGGGCGACGACGATGCCCCACACGTAGGTCTCGCCCGGGATCGGCACCCCGAGGTCCTCGGCCGAGGTCGCCCCGGGAGCCAGCCGGAAGAGCTTGCCGTCGCCGTAGGTGCCCGCGTAGACGGTGCCGTCCGCGGCCTGCTCGACCCCGTAGGCGCCGCTCGCGCCGGTGAGGGGGACGCTCAGCAGCGGTGCGCCGCTCGTGGGGTCGACCGCGTTCAGTACGGCCGGGGTGCCGGAGGACGCCGACCACATGACGTGGCGGCCGTCGGCCATGGTCCCGGCCGTGCCGCCTATCAGGAGGGTGTCCTCCAGCGGCACCCCCAGCGACCGCGGCCCCACTGGGGCGGGGCCGGCCGGGGGTGCCGCGGCGGCGGCGGAGGGCAGGCCCCCCGCGGTGAGGGCGGCGAGCAGCGCCGCGGTCACCGCGAGGAGCGTCGTTCTCGGATGCCGCACAGGTCTTCCTCTCTCAGCTGGGGACGACGAAGAGGTGCGTCATCGCCGAGGTGTGGTTGGGGGTGGATCCGGCCTGCCCGGTGGAGTCGGTGAGACCGGCCGCCGCGGCGCCGACGGAGCCGGTGTCGCCCGCGACATGGGTGGTCGTCACCTGGGCGTGGACATGGGTGCAGCCCGGGGCCAGCGTCACGATGGTGTAGAGCGGGATGGCCGCGTGGTTGACGCCGCGCGGCACGGACTCCTGCGTGGTGGCGGGCGGTGCGCTCGCGCACGAGGAGCCGCCCGAGGTGGTCGCGGTGAGCGTGAAGGACGCCGTGGAGTAGTTGGCGGTGCACGGGTCCGTGCCGGCGCACCGGTGGTATTCGACGTCGGCGATGACGGCCAGCTGGCTGTAGCCGGGCGGCAGCGTCCGGTCCACGACGGGCGCGGTCACCGCGGTGGTGACGGGGAGTTCGCCCACCGGCAGCGACTGCTGCATGGCCAGCCCGTTGGTGTCCTCGCCGACGGAGGTGGAGGCGAAGCGCAGGGTGCCGGAGACGGTCTCCTGGGCTACAGAACTGGAGGTCGAGGCGGTGCGCAGGTAGAGGGTGCAGTTCAGGGTGCCGGTGCTGGTCGCGGAGACCAGGAAGCGGGTGACGACGGTGATGTCGCGGTGGGCCGGGTCGCCGGTCGGGGGCAGCACGTTCTCCCCCATGACGACGTTGGAGGCGCCGGCGCCCGAGCAGCGGACCTCGTTGTCGACCAGGTTGACCTGGTCGGCGTCGTAGGCGCGCAACTCCGAGTAGACGTAGGCGGTCCGGCCCGCGGTGACCGGGGTCGAGACGGTCGCCATCGGCACCACCAGCTGGGTCGCCGGGGTGCCGACCGGCGGGGCCGCGGGGATGCCGGTGACGACGGTCGGGCCGAAGTCCTGCGAGGTCGCCGCGCTCGCCGTGCCCGTGTCGGCGATGACGCCGGCCAGTGCGGTGGCGGCGATGGCCGTGGGGACGAGAAGACGCCTCCACCGGGAGCGTTCGGTCATGATTCCTCCATATACGGAACGAATACTGCGCCTACGGTCTGGTTGTTGGCCTCGATCTTGAAGGAGTTGGCGTTCGCGTTCGCGGTCGTCCGGGTGTAGGAGACGAAGTCGCGTGAGGTGCACGCCGGGTCGACGGGCACGTCGGTCAGCCAGGTGCTGATGCGGTAGTGGTGCACGGTGGTGGTGACGGTGGTGCCCTTGAGCGCGCCGTTCGTCGTGGTGCGGCAGACCGACCCGTCGGAGTTCAGCTGGTTGAGGACCAGTTGGGTGCCGACGTAGGAGCTGGTGCCGTCCATCCGCGCACCGGACGAGCGCTGGCACAGGCCGCCGTCGGCGCCGTAGCAGACGGTCACGCTGACGTCGCCGATCGCCTGGACCGCGGTCGCGGCCGCGGGTGCGGTGAAGGCGACGGTGTCCACGTTCGCCGAGGAGTTGACCAGCATGCTGGTGCTGAAAGCCTGCCGGACGGCGCCGATGTCGCCGTCGACGTCCTGGAGATACGACGAGGCGAGCACGGCGATCGAACCTGCCGAGTCTGCCGCGTGGTTGACGAACTGGGCGTAGACCGAGCAGGTCAGCGCCGTGTCGGCGGGTGCGGTGACGAAGCCGCGGGTGAGCATGGTCGTCGGGGTGTTCGCCAGCGCGTTCTGGCCGCTGACGAGCTGGGCGTAGACGGCGCTCTCGCCGGGCCGCTTGCAGTAGATCATGTGCGACACCTCGGTGACCTGCGCGGCGTCGTCGACGTACAGCTTGCTGCTGAGGTAGCGGGTGGAGCCCGCCGGCACCTGGACCGTGCCGCCCAGGCTCCGGGTGGTCTTGGCTCCTGACGGTGTGCTGGACGGGTCGCTCGCGTAGGTGCCCGGCGCCGAGATCGGCACGGCCGTGGCGGCCCGGGCGTCACCTCCCGCGCCGGCGGCGGCGAAGGCCAGTGCGAGCAGTCCGACTGCGAAGCTTCTGCTGAGTGCCGTCTTCATGTGGTTCGCTCCTCGCGTCCACCATTTACGGACCGGACCGTAATTGCCATGAACATAGAGACGCCCACGGCCCGGCGTCAAGACGCCGGGCCGTGCCGGGATCAGCGGATGCCAAGGCGGGCTCGCGGGCTCAACCCGCCAGGCGCGGCAGTACGTCCTTGCCGAAGGCCTCGATCGCCCGCAGCGCGTCGGCCTGCGGCATGCCGGGCGGCTGGATGCGCAGGATGACGCCGTCGGCACCCATCTTCGCGTACGCGTCCAGGCGTTCCGCGCACTCCTGGGGGGAGCCGATGACGCTGCGGGCTGCGATGTCGTCCCACTCCTGGGCGTAGCGGGCGGCGTCCATCGAGGTGCGCTTCCAGTCGCCGTAGGCGTCGTACAGGCCGCGCAGCGGCTCCTCGAGCGCCGCGCGGGCCTGCTGACCCGTGGGGGCGCAGTAGCCCTCGCGGCAGACGATCACCTCGGCGCCGAGGGTGTCCGGGCCGCGCTCGTAGCCGCGGTAGGCGGCGATCTTCGCCGGGAGTTCCGCGTCGGTCTCGTTGAAGGACGTCGTCCAGCCGTCGCACATCAGGGCGGTGCGCTCCAGGGCGGCCGGGACCCGGCCGCCGTTCCAGATCCGCGGGCGGGGGCGCTGGGCGGGGCGGGGCGAGAGGAAGGCCCCGTCGAGCGTGGTGAAGCGGCCCTTGTGGCTCACCGAGTCCTCGGTCCACAGCCGTTTGACCAGGTCGAGGCATTCGGTGAAGCGGGCCACCCGGTCGCGCGGCTCGGTGCCGTACAGCGCGAACTCCTCGGGCCGGTAGCCGAGGACGAAGCCGGCGGTCAGCCGGCCGCCGGACAGCACGTCGATGTGCGCGAGGGTCTCGGCGAGCCAGGCCGGGTGGTAGACCGGGGCGATCAGGCCGGCTGTCGCCAGGCCGATCCGGTCGGTGTGCGCCGCCAGCCACGTCAGCGAGGTCAGCGCCTCGTGGTAGCCGGGGCGGTGCAGATGGCGCTCGCCGAGCACCACCCAGTCGAAGCCGGCCTCCTCGGCGAGCCGGGCCTGCTCGACGGCGTCGGCGAGGCCGGGCCGGTCGGCCCGGTCGGCGTACAGGTTGACATACAGGCCGAGTCGCATCGGTCGGCGCCCTTCTCTGTGGCGGGGGTTGGGTGGGTGGCGGTCCGGCCTCGTGCCGCTGCGGATCCGCGGCGGCCGGGTTCCGAGGTTCGGTCTTTACGGTCTGGACCGAAAAGGCTAGCGTGCGGGGAGCGGATGAGAAAGCATCAGCGGGAAAGGGATGATCCATGGCAGAGGAATTGATCGAGCGGCTGCGCGGCACCGCGCTGCCCGCCGTGCTCACGCCCATGCGGGACGACGGCACGATCGACTTCGACGCCCTGGACGGCTACGCAGCCCGTATAGCCGCCCGCCCCATCGGCGGAGTCGCGGTCTGGGCGCACACCGGACGCGGCCTCCACCTCGGCGAGGACGACCGGGCCGCGGTACTGCGCACCTGGCGGGCCGCGACGACGACGCCGGTCGTCGCCGGCGTCGGGGTGCCGCGCGGCGAGCAGCCGGAATCGCCCGACGAGGCGGTCGACGCGGCGGTGCGGATGGCGGTGGCAGCCGCTGGTCTCGGCGCGGACGCCGTGATGGTCTACCCGCTGGCCTCTCTCGCCGCCCTGCCGGACGGCCACGCCCGGGCGGTGGCGATGCACGAGCGGGTCGCCGCCGAGAGCGGCCTGCCGGTGCTCGGCTTCTACCTGCACGGTGAGGCCGGCGGCTACGCCTACCCGCCCGACCTGATCCGCGACCTCCTCGCCCTGCCGGCGTGCCTGGGCGTCAAGCTCGCCACCCTGGACCGGGCGATGGCCTGCCAGGACGCGATCCGGGCCGCCCAGCCCAGCGGGCGCCTGGTGGTGACCGGCGAGGACCGGATGTTCGGCCCGTCCCTGATGTGGGGCGCGGACACCGCGCTGGTCGGCATCGCCGCCGCCCAGGTGGAGCTGACCGCGGCGGTCCTCGACGCCTGGAAGGCCGGCGACCAGGCCGCCTTCGTCCGAGCGTCGAACCGCCTCGACCACTTCGCCGAGGCCACCTTCTACGCCCCGATCGAAGGCTATGTGCAGCGCATGATGTGGGCAGCGGTGTGGGAAGGCCTCCTGCCGGAGTCCGCGGCCCACGACCCGTACGGCCCGCGGCTGCCCGCCCAGGAACGCGACCGCGTGGTGCGCTGCCTGGAGGAACTGGCGACGGAGGCCTAGGCCGTGTTTTGGAAGTAGCACCGTCCGCCCACAGGGCGGGCCCCGCGGCGTCTGGTGCGTGCGATCGCAAGGCGGAGGGTCGTCCTCGTAGTGGGCCTACTCGGACGACTCCGACAACGCAGCGAGCGTGCGTGCCAGGCGTCGCGGGGCAGGCGGGACTTCCACAACACGGCCTAGCGGCGCTGGGCGCGCCCGACGTCGCCCCGTCTGCCCGAAGGGCGGGTGCGTGCGCCGTCCCCCCGCCTCCGCCGGGAGGCGCCCGCGGCGGAGGCCGCCCTTGCAGGGTGCCCACCCGGAGGTGCCCGAAGCCGAAGGCATCCTGCACGCCAGGCGCCGTCCGCCGGACGGGACATCGCGGCCGCGCCCCAGTGCGCCCGGGGCACCCGCGGCACCCGCCGCAGCAGCCGCGACTCGCCGCCGTCCGCCGGACGGGACATCGCGGCCACACCGCCGAACCCCGGAAGCACTCACCCCCCGCACCGCAGCCGCGGCGACCCGGCGCCGTCCGCCGGACGTGACACCGCGGCCGCGCCCCATGGAACCCGGGGCACCCGCGGCCCCCGCCGCAGCCGCAACTCGGCACCCCCCGCCCGACGCGACATCGCGGCCACACCCCATGGAACCCGGGGCACCCGCGGCACCCGCCGCAGCCGCGACTCGCCGCCGTCCGCCGGACGCGACTTCCCAGCCACCCCCCCAGAGCGCTCGCGGCCCCGCCGCAGCCGCGACTCGCCGCCGCCGTCCGCCGGACGTGACACCGCGGCCGCGCCCCATGGAACCCGGGGCACCCGCGGCCCCCGCCGCAGCCGCAACTCGGCACCCCCCGCCCGACGCGACATCGCAGCCGCGGCCCGGGGCGCTCGCGGCACCCGCCGCGGTGGCTCATGTCGGCGAGGGCAGGGCGAACAGCTCCGTGGCGTTGCGCCACAGCACCCGTTCCAGTTCGTCAGGGGTGAAGGCGGCGTCCCTGATCACGCCCAGGGCCACGCACGGGTCGACCAGGGTGGAGTCGGTGCCGAAGAGCAGGCGTTCGACCGGGACGCCGGCCTGGCGGGCGTAGGGGATCCTGCCGGCGTCCGCGACCGTGCGGCAGTGTTCCAGGTAGAGCCGGTCGCAGGAGGCCGCCGCGTGGGCGGCCTCCTGCCACGCGTCGCCGCCCGCGTGGCCGACGATGACGCGGAGCCGCGGGAGGCCGGCGAGCAGCCCGGGCAGCAGGGCCACGTCGGGCCCCCAGGTGTGCAGCAGCAGCGGCACCCCGGCCTCGTCCAGCATCGCGAACGTCTCGCGCATCTGCGGCGAGCCGATCGACCGGCCCGGGTACGTCGTGTGGATCTTCGCCCCGACGAAGCGGCCGGTGTCCATGCAGCGGCGCAGGTCGGCGGCGCTGTCCTCGACCCGGTTGGGGTTGACGACGGCGTAGCCGCGCAGCCGCGGCTCGGCCCCGAGCACCTCGCGCAGCGCCGCGTTGCCGCCGACCGCGTCGTAGGTGACCGCCTCGGCGGCCGACACGATCTGCAGGTCGATGCCGTAGCGGTCCATCAGCTCCAGGTTGAGCCGGGTGCTGCCGACGTCCATGTGGAAGGGCCACGGCCCCCAGTGCGCGTGCACATCGATGATCGGCATCAGCGCACCAGCTCCTCGACGTTGCCGCCCGCGACGGCCGCACGGTCCTGTGCGGAGATGCGGGCGTACCGCAGCCGCAAGGTCTGCGGCGAGATGTCCATGAAGGGGGTGCGCGACCCGAACACCAGGTGGCGCGCGCCCACGCTCTCCACGACCCGCTCGACCGAGTCCGGCGCGGACAGCATCCGGGTGGTGGCGCGGAAGCCCGGCTCCGCGCGGGCCAGCAGCAGGAAGTCGGCGAGGAAGTAGGCGTGCAGGTCGAGGAAGACCACCTGGGCGCCGCGGCCCGCCAGTGCGGGGCCGAAGCGGCGCACGTCGCCGTCGTGCAGCAGCACCAGGCCGCGGGCGAGGGCGAGGTCCACGACGTGCCGGTAGCCGGGGAAGCCGGGCTCGGCGCCCTGCTCGACGGTGAAGAGCCGCAGGAAGCGCACCCCGGCCGCGGTGAGCGCGTCCAGTTGCGGTTCTGCGGCCAGCGCGTCGCGCAGGTCGACGGTGCCGACGGGCAGCAGCTCGGGGCAGCCGGCGAGGTCCTCGACGGTCTGGGCGTTGCCCGCGGCGGCGTCGAAGAGGGCGCCGCGGGAGCTGAGTGCGAGGCCGCGTTGGACGGGCGAGCCGTGCAGCCGCTCGCGCACCGCGGCCAGGCCGACGTCGGCGTGGCGGCTGGGCCAGGGGCCGTAGAGCACGTCGACGTCCCAGCCGACGCGCTCCAGCGGGCTCGGCTCCAGCCATGCGTAGCGGCTCATGCGGCGTGGACCAGGCGGATGGCGCGGGCGATGTCGTCGACGTCGGCGGGCGTGTAGGCCTCGTTCCACGGCAGCGCGAGCAGGGTGCTGTCGACCATCCGCTCGGCCTCGGGGCACAGGCCCGCGGGGTAGCCGGTGAAGACGGGGTTCGCGTACAGCGTGCGCTCCAGGTAGCCGGCCATCGCGGGCACGCCCTCCGCGGTGAGCGCCTTGGCCCAGCGGTCGTTGTCCTCGACCAGCAGCGGGAAGAGCCACCAGGCGTGCCCGGCCCGCTGCTGCGGCACCCTGACACCGTCCAGGCCGCCGATGGCGGCGACCAGCTGCTCGGCGTGCGCTCGGCGCAGCCGGACGACCTCGGCGACCTTGCCGAGCTGCGCCCTGGCCACGGCCGCGGCGAGTTCGGTGATCCGGTAGTTGAGGCCCATCTCCCGATGCACGCGGCCCTCGGTGCGGTCCCAGCCCTTGTCGGCGAACAGCCGCATCCGGCGGGCGAGTTCGGGATCGTCGGTGGTCGCGAGGCCGCCGTCGCCCGCGGTGATGTGCTTGAACTGCTGGAGGCTGAAGCAGGCGATGTCGCCCAGGGTGCCGAGCAGCCGGCCGTCGGCGTCCTCGCCCAGCCAGGCCTGCGCGCAGTCCTCGATGAGCAGCAGCCCGTGCTCGTCGCAGATACGGCGCAGCCGCCCCGTGTCGGCCGCGCCGCCGAAGAGGTGCACCGCGATGACGGCGCGGGTGCGCGGGGTGATGGCCGCCTCGACGGCGTCCGGGTCGAGGTTGCCGTCGCCGGGCAGGACGTCGGCGAAGACGACCCGGCCGCCCTGGGCCAGCACGGGTGCGACCGTGCCGAAGTCCGAGATGGGGGTGGTGATCACCTCGTCGCCCGGCCGGATCCCGGCCGCCGCGACGGCCAGGTGCAGCGCAGCCGTCCCCGAGCTGCACGCCACCGCGGCCCGCCGCCCGTACAGCTGCGCCATCTCGGCTTCCAGCGCCCGGCCCTCGGGGCCGAACGTGCTGCACAGCACGCCGGAGTCGAGCACCCGCAGCACCGCCTCGCGCTCCTCGGCGCCGATCGTCCTGCCGTGCGGATCGAGGACGGAGGGAAGGGGCCTGTCGCGTACGGGCATGACGGCGTGTCCTTTCTGCGCGGTGCGATTATGGCCTGGACCGGAAGTTACGTCGCACGGCGACGGGGCGTCAAGACACCTCCGCGCACCCGCCGACCGCTCCGGCGGGCACCGCCCGGCCAACTCTGCACCGCCGGGCCTGATATGCCGCCCCGAGATCCTTGTCACCGCAGGCCCGGGGAGTTACGGTCTAGACCGTAACTGGATGTCCTGGCCGGATCGCCTCCAGCCTCCGGCCGAAGCGTCAGGAGCCGCGCTTGAGAATCGCCTCCGTCCGTACGCGTGTCGTCAGCGCCCCGTACGTGCGTCCCTTCGTCATCAGCAGCGGCAGCAGCCCGCAACTGGTCAGCCTCGTGGCCGAGGTGGAGTGCTCCGACGGGCTCACGGGCTACGGCGAGGCCTCCCCCATGACCGCCTTCACCGGCGACACGATGGCCGGCCTCCAGGCGGCGATCGACGGGCACCTGGCCCCGGCGCTGGCCGGCCGCGACCCGCTCGACCTGGCAGGCGCGCACCAGGCGATGGACACCGCGATACGCGGCCAGCACCTGGCCAAGGCGGCGCTGGACATGGCCCTGCACGACCTGGCGGGCCGCAGCGCGGGCTGGCCGGTGCACCTGCTGCTGGGCGGGCGGATCCGCGAGAGCGTGCCCACCGCGTGGGTCGTGGGCCTGGGCACCCTGGACGAGATGGCGGCGGAAGCCGTCGACTACGCGGGCCGCGGCTTCACCCACATCAAGGTCAAGGGCGGTGTGAACCCCGCCCTTGACGTGGAGCTGGTACGTGCCGTGCGTTCGGCGCTGCCCGCGGGGGTGGAACTGTCGCTGGACGCCAACGAGGGCTACGACGGCAACAGTGCCGCCCGCACCCTGCGCGCGATGGCCGACGCGGGGCTCGACCTGGTCGAACAGCCGCTGCCGCACTGGGACGTGGCGGGCCTCGCGGCGCTGCGCGGACAGGTCGGCGTACGGCTGATGGCCGACGAGAGCATGCAGTCCCTGCACGGAGCGCTCGACCTGATCCGCAGGGGCGCGGTGGACGTGCTGAACATCAAGATCCTCAAGGTGGGGGGGCTCTACCGGGCCCGCCAGATCGCGGCGCTCGCCGAGGCCGCGGGCCTCGCGGTGAAGATCGGCACGATGCCCGAGCTGGGTGTGGCGACGCTGGCGGCGGTGCACCTGGCAGCCGCCCTCCCGCATGCCACGGTCCCGGCCGACCTGGTCGGCCCGCTGCTGGTGCACGAGGAGCCGCTGGCGCCGTCGGCCTTCGCGTCCGCGTCGGGGGGCTGGGTGAAGGTGCCGACGGGGGCGGGGCTGGGGCACGAACTGGGGTGAGGGCAGTAGGAGCCCGCGGCCGGAACAGCTGCCGGGCGCGAGAGGGTCCAGGACCTCTGCGCGGAACCGGAGTCGAGGTGCGGCCCCGGAGGCGTACCCGGCCTCAGAGGCGTACGCGGAAGAGGGTGCGCGGGCGGCCCACCGCGGACTCCTCGCGCTGGCTGCCGATGGGTACGGCCAGGCCCGCGCGTTCCAGGCGCTTGAGCACGCGGCGGGCGGTGCGCTGCTGTACGGCCAGGTGGTCGGCGACCGCCTGGGCCGTCACACCCTCATCGGGGCGTACGTCGACCAGTTCGCGCAACCTGCTGAGCGTCTGCACGTTCAGCCCGACCCGGCGGGCCAGCAGCGCCAGGCTCTCGGGCCCCGAGGGCACCGGAAGGTCCTGGCCGTCGTCCCCCGCGGCCGCCTCGATGACGATGTCCACGTCGTCCCGCATCGACACCACGCCGGCGACCCCGCCGAGCGAGGCCGCCCGGTTCACCGCCCGCCGGGCAAGCGACTCCGCCTCCGCGGCCGTACGCCCGAGGCCGAAGCCGACGTGGGCCGTGGCGTGCCGGGCGGCCAGCGCGTCGAGCAGCGGGAGCCGGGTGAAGTGCTCGCTGGCCTTCTCCAGCACCCCCCGGGTGGTGACCACCAGCCGCCGCCCGTCGGGCAGATGGGCCAGCGCGCCGCCGAGCACCGCGAGGTCCGCGGCGAGGTCGTCGTCGTCGGCCGGCAGGTCAACGATGCCCAGCGCCACCTGGGCGTCTCCGCTGTGCGCCGCCGCCGTCGCCAGCACCAGCGCCTGCAGGGTGTCGCGGATGGAGTGCCGGGAGGGCGCCAGGCGCACCGCGTGCATCTCGCTGTCGAGGGCGTTGAAGGCCGAGCCCAGGCAGGTGATGGCCACCCGGGTGCCCTTCCTGCTGCGGGCGTTCAGGTGGAAGTCCACCAGGTCCTGGCCGGTCAGGCCCGGCCGGTAGGGCAGCACGTGCACGTGCTCGGTGGGCAGCTTCGCCTCGGTCAGCGTCTCCAGGACCTCCGCCCGCTGGAGGGTGTCGATGGAGATACGGGACACGTCGTGCCCGAGCCGCAGCAGTTCCACCAGTGCCCGCAGCAACGTCGCCCCGTTGTACGGCACATACATCGCCGGGCGGTCCAGCAGCCCTTCCGCGTGGGCCAGTGCGTGCGGCACCACACCGGTGAAGAGCAGGCCGTCGACGTCGGACCTGGCGCTGCGCACCACGTCGAGGGCGTCGTCCTCGTGCCCGTAGGGCCGGGGCACCAGGCGTACGGTGCCGGAGCCGCGCCCGACGGCCAGCACCTTCTGGACCAGGTCCTCGGGGCCGATCACCGCGACCGAGAGCATGTTCACCCCTTGATTCCGGTCATGGCGACGCTCTCCTGCACGTACCGCTGCCCGACCAGGTAGGCCAGGAAGATCGGTACGAGGGCGACGACCGAGCCGGCCAGCACCTGGTTGAGCGGCACGTTCTGCTGGTTCAGCGAGGCGATGCCGGTGGTGAGCGTCCGCATGTCCGGGCTCTGCCCGATCACCAGCGGCCACAGGAAGTCGTTCCAGTGCCACAGGAAGACGAAGATGCCGAGCGTCGCGAGGACCGGTTTGGTCAGCGGCAGCACGATGGACACGAAGACCCGCCACTCGGAGCAGCCGTCCAGCCGGGCCGCCTCGAACAGCTCGTCGGGCAGCGACTTGATGAACTGCCGCATCAGGAACACCGCCTGGGCGTTCGCCAGCGTCGGCAGGATCAGTCCCCAGTAGGTGTCCACGCCGTTGGTCTCGGCGATCAGGATGAAGGTGGGCACCAGCGTGACGTGGTAGGGCACCATCACCATCGCGACGAAGGACCAGAAGATCGGCTCCTTGCCGGGGAAGCGCTTCTTGGCGAAGGCGTAGCCGGCCATCGAGGACAGCAGCAGCACCATGACGACGGAGACGATCGAGTACACGCCGGTGTTCAGCGTCCAGCGCAGTACGTCCTGCGCGCCGAGGATCGTCGAGTACGCGCCCCCGTCGAGGTGCCAGGGCGTCAGGCTGCCGGGGAAGTGGATCGCCTCGGCGGGCTTGAGGGACAGGATCACCAGTGCGTAGAAGGGGAAGAGCGCGACCACCGACATGACGGCGAGCACCAGGCCGCGCCCGGTCCTGCGCAGCAGCCTGCCGCGGTCGGCGCGGCGGCGGGCGGCGTCGGCGGAGGCCTGCACGCCCGGGCCGGTCCTGCGGGGGCGGGACTCGGTGACGACGGTCATGTGTCCCTCCCCAGGATCAGCCGCTGGATGAGCGCCACGACGAGGGTCATGACGAACAGGGCGAGGCCGATGGCACCGGAATAGCCGAAGTCCATGTATTTGAAGCCCTGTTCGTACAGATCGAATACGAGAGTGTAGCTGGCGTGCGCGGGGCCGCCGCTCGTCATCATGTAGACGGAGTCGAAGGCCTGGAAGGACATCGTCGTCTCGATGACGGCGAGGAAGAACAGTGCGGGCCGCAACTGCGGGAAGACGATGTAGCGGAAGCGCTGCCAGGGTCCCGCGCCGTCCATGGTGGCCGCCTCCTCCAGCTCGCGCGGCACGTTCTGCAGCGCGGCCAGCAGGATGAGCATGCCGTAGCCGAACCGGGACCACACCCCGACCAGCGCGAGCGCCGGGATGACCATCGTGGTGTCCTCGAGCCAGGCGGTGTGCCCCAGGCCCACCCAGCCCATGACCGTCGACCAGGGGCCGCCGGCCGAGAAGACCCAGCGGAAGATCGCACCGGTCAGGACCAGGCTGGTGATCACCGGGAGGAAGAAGATCGAGCGGAAGAAGCGCACCCCGCGGAAGCCCCGCCGGGTCAGCAGCGCCATCCCCAGCGACGCGGCGATCGTGGTCGGCACCGCGAACAGGGCGTAGAGCAGGGTGACTTTGAGCGCCGACCAGAACACCGGGTCGTGCCACAGGCGCCGGAAGTTGGCCAGGCCCCGCCACTTGGCGGAGCCGCCCACCTGGTAGTCGAAGAAGCCGAGCAGCGAGCCGGCCACTGCGGGGCCGAAGCGGAAGACCAGGAAGAGCGCGAAGCACGGCAGCACGAACAGCATGCCCGCCACCGCGTCGCGCCGCGCCAGCGGCGAGCGGCGGCGGCCCTCGGGCGGGGCGAGTCCCCGCTTGCGGACGGTCAGTTGGGTGGCCACCCGGTTCCTCCTAGCTCGGTTCTTGGCTCGGTTCTTCCTGCGGGGCGCGGCGCCGACGGCGGGGCGGCAGGTCCGGCCCGCGCCGGTGAGGGCGCGGGCCGGGACGCCGGCCGACGGGCCGGCCGGGACTCGCCGGGGGTCAGCCCGTCATGAACTTGGCTTCCTTGGCCGCGTCCCTGAGCGCGTCCTCTGGGGACTTCTTGCCGATCAGCGCGGCCTGGATCTCCGGGGCCAGCACACCCATCACGTCACGCGCCTTCGGCACCAGCGGACCCACGTCGACCTGGTCCAGCGTCTTCTCCATCGCGCTCATCACCGGGTCGTCGGCGTAGAGGTCGTTGCCTGCCAGCGGGGAGAAGAAGCCGGCCTTCTTGTCGTAGGCGTCCATCTGCGCCTTGGCCGTCACGAAGTTGATCCACTTGGCCGCCGCGTCCTTGTCGCCGGCCTTCTTGAAGATCGACAGCCCGCCGACGGTTCCGTAGCCCACCTGCTTGACGTCCTTGAACTGCCCGACGACGTGGACGTTCTCCTTGCCCCAGTACTGCTGGACGTCGCCCGGCAGGTGCTGCCAGCTGCACGCCACCTTGTTCTGCGCGATGCGGGTCTGCTCGATGTTGGGGCTGGTCTTGGTGATCGGCGCCTTCTCGACGTAGCCGCCGTCGACGAGCTTCTTGAGGAAGGTCAGCGCCTTGACGCCCGCCGGGCTGTCGAAGGTGACGGACTTGCCGTCCTTGCTGAACACGTCACCGCCGGCCTCCCACAGCAGCGGGTAGAAGCTGATGTTCAGGCTGCCGGTGGCGTCGCCGTTGTAGGTGGTGATGTCGTAGCCCTTGGCCTTGAACTCCGGGGCCATCGCAAGCAGTTCGTCCCAGGTGGTGGGGTAGCGGGTCTCCCCCACCGCGTCGAACACCTTCTTGTTGCAGACCAGCGGCTCGGTGCTCATCAGCAGCGGGGCGTCCATGAGCTTGCCGTCCACGGTGGCCGCCTGGATCGCGGCGGGGCGGTACGCCTGCTTGGCCGCGGGGGTCATGTAGCGGTCGAAGGGCTCGATGTTCGGTGCGTACTTCGGGACCTGGTCGGGGATCAGATAGGCCACGTCCGGCCCCTTGCCGCCCGCGAGCGCGGTGGTCAGGGCCTCGTCGCGGTTGGCCCAGGGGAAGATCTCGACCTTGACGTCGTTCTTCGGGTTCGCCTTCTCGAAGGCCGCGACCTGCTCGTCCCAGTACGCGTGGTTCTGCTTGTCGTCCGCGATCACCGGATACGTCCACATCGTCACCGTGGACTTCCCGCTCCCGGAGTCCCCCGACCCGCCGCACCCTGCCAGCAGTGCACCGGCAACCGCCAGCGCGGTGGCGGCTATCGCGCTTCTGTGTCTCATCTGCGCTTCCTCGTCCTCTCCTGCCGTGACCCCGAGACGCCCGACCGCTGGGACAGCTGCCTTCCGGCCCGTTATGAGCGCAGCTCTCATCAGGTCAACCATTTCAGCCTGGACCTTAATTGCCCTGGAGTCTGCGCTTGTCAGGGGTGAGTGTCAATACCCATGGGCGGTTCAAGGCACCACCATGGACTGTTCCTTACTTATGTCCAGTACCGAAACTCCTGGCGGCGTCCGCCTCCTGGCCAGGACGCGCCGGTTGCGACTACGGGGTGGCGCCTGGGGCGTCCCGTTCTGTCAGGAGGGGGAGGTTCTTGGTCATGGACCTGTCCCACGTGCCGTCGTGGGACATCTTCTGCAGGGCCTTCCGCACGTCGTCCTCGATCGGGCTGAGCTTCGGCAGACCGATCCCGTAGTCCTCGTTGCTCAGCCTGAACCCGGCGAGTCTGAGGCTGCCGGCCTGCTGGTTGGCGTGCCCGGCCAGGTCCACGTCGTCTCCGGCGACCGCGTCGACCTCTCCGCTCGTCAGGGCGGCGATGCAGGCGTCGAGGCCGGGGCGCTCCGTGACGTCCGCACGGGTGGCCACGGTGGTGCTGACGGTGATGGTGGTGCTGCTGCCCGCCACCGTGCAGATCTTCTTGCCGTCCAGGTCGCCGCTGCTGCGGATGTCGGTCGTGTCGTCACGGAGCAGGACGTCGAGGTGGGCGGTCAGGTAGGGGCCGACGAAGTCGACGCGTTTCGCGCGGTCCTGGGTGATGAGGTAGCTGCCGATGAGGAAGTCGGCCTTCTTGTTCTCCAGGAGGTCTTCACGCCCGCCGGCCGTCACCTCCGTCCAGCGGATGTCGCCGGGCCGGTAGCCGAGTTCGCGGGCTATGTAGACGGCAGTGTCCACCTCGACCCCCGCATACGTGCCGTCGGGATTCCGCGCGGCGAGACCCGGGTGACCGGTCGTCAGGCCGATGGTGATCGTCTTTGCGGCCGTGGTGGCGCCCGTGGCCGCAGGGGCGGAGGCCGGCGTGCCCGACGGGCCCGCGGCCGCTCCGTGCTTCGGAGCGTCATCGGGAAGAAAGGCCCAGAGCGCCGAGCCGAGAGCTGCGACGGTGAGGGCGACGGCCAGCAGTCGGGCACGCCTGCCGCTGGGACGCCAACGCGTCGGCTGACCGGGGCGGGGCGGGCCGGGGCGAGCCGGACCACCTACCGGCGCGGGCGCGGCAGCAGGGCGGTTCAGCCGCACGGTGGTGGCGGACGCAGGCACCGGCGGGGCGGGGGGCGGCTCCAGCGCCTGGGCCAGCAGCCCGTCCAGGGCGGCGGCACCCGGACGCGCCCCGGACGCGCGCACCAGCGTCTGTATCAGCGCGGGCGCCAGCCGGCCCGCGTGGCGCGGTGGCGGGATGTCCTCGCCGAGTACGGCGGCGAGCGTCGCGAGGGCGTTGGCCCTGCGCAGCGGGTGGTGGCCCTCGACCGCGACGTACAGCGTCAGCGCCAGCGACCACAGGTCGGCAGCCGGCCCTCCCTCCCCGCCGCGCGCCCGCTCGGGCGCCATGTAGTCGGGGGTCCCGATCATGGACCCCTCGGTGGTCAGCGGGGACATCCCCTGGATTGCCGCGATACCGAAGTCGGTCAGCACCGGCGTACCGTCGCCTCGCAGCAGGATGTTGCCGGGCTTGATGTCCCGGTGCTGGATCCCGGCGGCATGCGCGGCCCGCAGGCCCGCCAGCACCCCGCGGCCGAGCGCCGCCGCCTCCTCCGGCCGGAGCGGCCCGGCAGCCAGCCGGTCCTGGAGCGACCGGCCCTCGACCAGTTCCATCACGATCCACGGGAAGGGGAAGTCGTCGCGGTCGATGACCTCGTGGACGGTCACCACGTTCGGGTGCTCGACACGCCCCAGCGCCTGCGCCTCGCGCAGCACGCGCGACCGCATCGTCATGGCCGTCCTGGCGTCGTGTTCCCCGAACCGGGGGTCGCGGGGGCGTACTTCCTTCAGCGCCACCTCCCGGTCCAGGAGCATGTCCCGTGCCCGCCAGACCCATCCCATGCCACCGCCGCCGAGCCGGTCCACAAGCTCGAAACGGCCATCGACGACGCGCGTCATCCTGCCCCTCCCACAGCCCTCCACGGTGCGTACGCCCGCAGTGATCGTGCGCTCACAGAATTATGGACCGGTACGTCTGGGAGCCCGGTTGCAGGCGGGGAGCTTGTTCCGATTCCGGCAAGGGACCCGCGCACCCCGCCGCGGGCACCTGACATCCCGGATCGCAGTCCCCTGGGGCAGCCTCGTCGCCCACCGCGACCGACGCCTGTGCGACCGGACCGCCCGATGCGAGTCCTGCGGGGTGCCCCCGCGCCAGGTCCGGCGCCCTGCCCGGTGGCGTGGCGGAATGAGCGGGACGGTGGCCGCGTTGACGCCGGAATGAGCGTTTCAGGAGGATTTGGCGGCTACGGGGAGGATGCCGCCGACGTCCGGGAGCGGCTGGACGCCGCCCGGGAGGAGGTGCGGGGGCGGATGGCCGCGCTGGCGCGGGAGTACGAGGGGATCGTCGCCGCCAACGAGCTGGTCGCCGTGGACGACGAGCACGACCCCGAGGGGGCGAGCACCGCCTTCGAGCGGGCGCACGTGGGGGCGCTGCTGGAACAGGCGCGGGAGCAGGAAGGCGCCCTGGAGCGGGCGGCGGAGCGGCTGGAGCAGGGGGAGTACGGGCGGTGCGAGGTGTGCGGCGAGCCGATCGCGGCGGAACGCCTGGAAGTGCTGCCGGCCGCGGCGACCTGCGTACGGTGCGCCGCGGCCCGCGGAAGGTGAACCGCGTCAGCGCTGCGGCTCGGGCAGCAGGAGGCCCAGCGCCAGCGCGACCGGGGGGATGGTGCACAGCACCGCCAGTGCCCCGCGGGGTCCGTGCGCGTCGGCCACCAGGCCCAGGACCGGGGAGAGCAGGCCGCCGACGCTGACGGCCAGGCCCAGTGTGACGCCGGCGGCCGTGCCGGGCCTGGTCGGCAGGTAGTCCTGGCCCAGCTTGACCAGCACCGCGAAGGGCAGGTTCAGCGCCACTCCGGTCAGCACCGCGAAAAGCAGCGGCACGAAGCGGCCGGGCGTCAGCAGAAGACCCGCCAGCATCGGCAGTACCAGCCCGCCGCCGATCTGCACGGTCCGCACCATGCCCAGCCGGTCGGCGAGCCGCCCGCCCAGCAGGGTGCCGCCGACACCGCCGGCCAGGAAGAGGGTGAGGGCGGCGCCGGCCAGACCGCGGGAGGCGTCGAGGTGGCGGATCCAGTACAGCTCGATGAAGGTGTTGACGCCGAAGAAGGCCACGGACCGCACCACTTCGACACAGGTCAGCACCGCGAAGGGCCGCCACCGGTCGGTCCCGCCCTGCGCGGCCCGCGGCGGTGCGGCGGCCTGCCGCCTGCGCTGGTGCCGCAGCAGCGCGAAGGCGGTGAGCACGGCGGGCGGGATGAACAGCGCGGTGGCCCCCACGCCCCAGGCGATCAGGGCGGGGGTGGCGAGCGCTGGCGCCAGGAAGAAGCCGACGCTGCCGCCGGCCGCGAAGACGCTCATCGCCGCCGCACTGTCGCCCGCGGACTCGCGGGCCGCCTTGCCGGCCGCCGGGTGGAACATGGCCACGCCGAGGCCGGACAGCAGGATCAGCGACCACACCGCCGCGTAGGAGGGCACGAGCCCGGACAGCCCGAGGCCGAGCCCGGCGAGCGCCACGCCCGCCGCCGCGAGCCAGCCCAGCCGCAGCCGGTCGACGGCCACCCCGACGAAGGGCTGCGGCACCGAACTGCCCAGCGTGGCGGCCAGGGTGAGGCCGGAGGCGGCGACGTAGCTGTAGTGCCGGTCGAGGACGAAGTACGGCACGCTGGCCGGCACCAGGCCCTGGTAGAGGTCGTCGACGGCGTGCGCGACGCCCCACAGGCGCATCCGCCGCCAGATGCCGGGACCGGGGGGTGAGCCGGACGTTGCCGAGGCCGACGCGGGGCCGGTGAGCTGGGTCATGGCAACAGCCTCGCCAATGCGCCGCAGCGGGGGCCATCAGTACTCTGCCTGTTTGTGTCGCCAACCCGCCAACCTGCCCGCCAAGGCCCCGACCAGCCTTCCCGGACGCCGGCCGAGACCGAGGCCGCCCGGCCCGAACCGGCCCCCGCCGGCCCCGTCCCGCACGAGCCACTCCCCGGTCCGACCGACCGCACCCTGACCCACCGCGAACGCATCCACTGGCACTTCCACCGCGAACACCAGCTCATCCACCCCAGCCACGGCGTCCTGCGGGTCTTCACCGCCGCCGGCGCCTGGGTCGTGCCGCCGCACCGGGCGGTCTGGGTACCGGCCGGAATCGCGCACGCCCACCAGGCGCACGGCCACACCCGTATGCGTACGCTGTCCTTCCCCGCGAAAGCGGCACCGCTGCGCACCGACCGGCCGACGGTCCTGGCGGTGGGGCCGCTGCTGCGCGAGGTGATCGTCAGCCTCAGCGACGACACGGCGGCTCCCGGCCGCACCGCCCGGCAGCGCAGGACGCTTGAACAGGTGGCGATCGACGAGCTGCGGCAGGCCGACGACCTGCCGCTGCTGCTGCCGGCTCCCGCCGACGACCGGCTGCGGTCCGTGGCGGCACTGCTGCACGAGGACCCGGCCGACCCGCGCACGCTCGCCGAGCTGGGTGCCGCGGTGGGGGCGAGCGAGCGGACGCTGAGCCGGCTCTTCCGCCGCGAGATGGGCATGAGCTTCCCGCAGTGGCGCACCCAACTGCGGCTGCACCACTCGCTGATCCTGCTGGCCGCGGGGACGACGGTGACCGCGACGGCCACGGCGTGCGGCTACACGCACACCAGCGCCTTCATCGAGGCCTTCCGGCACGCTTTCGGCACGACACCCGGCCGCCACCGCCAGCCGGCTCTCCCCTGAGGGGCGACTCTCCCCCGAACCCGGCGGAACCGCCCGGGCAAGCCTCCGGCGGAACCTCCAGGGCCACAGGAATCCGCTCCCGCCTCCTGGACACCGACGACCTGACGTGTTGTCATGCCCATTAAGACAACGTCCTTCCAACGTTGTACAAGCGCCGCCCGCCGGCGCACCCGGCCGCGAGAAGGGACCCCCCGTGCCCACACCCTGGTCGCCACCCGGCCCGCGACGGGCCGCCGCCACCCTGCTCGCGGCCGCGGCCGCCCTGGCCACCGCCCTGGCCACGGTCGCCGCCCTGCTCCTCCCGCTGGCGGGCAACGCCACCGCCGCCCCCGCGGTGTGCGCGCTGGCCTGCGACACCCTCGACCCCTCGCGCGCGCCCGCCGAGACCTTCCCGGTGCCGAACGTGAACCTCAACGGCCGCCTGCTCGAACTGCACGTGGACGACGCCGACGGCATGGCCTGGGCCAGCATCGACCAGGGCGCCACCGGCGACTCGGTGTGGCTGGACCGCTCCTGGGACGGCGGCGCCACCTGGGACGGCCTGCTCGGCAAGGCGTCGATCCCGGCCACGTGGACCGGCACCAGGACCCTCATGTACAACCTGTACGACCCGGTCGGCCACCGCCGCGCGGTCCTGCGGGCGTGCGGCGACGCCCAGGGCGTCACGTGCACGCAGTGGGCGCGGCAGAGCGTGTGCGCGGCGGCCTGCGACGGCGCGGGCCAGGCGGCGGGCGACACCCAGCCGGTCGCGCCCACCACGTTGAACGGCCGCACGATCGCCCTGCACATCGACGGCTCCGGCATGGCCTGGGGCACGGTCTCCGGCGGCACCGCCGGCGACGAGGTCTGGCTCGACCGGTCGTGGGACGGCGGCGCGAGCTGGCCAGACGGGTCGGGCAAGGGCCGCACCAGCGTGCCCGCAGGCGCGACCGGGACGGGGACCGCGCGGTTCAACACCAGTGATCCGCTGGGCCGGCTGTACGGGGGCGCGGTGCGCGCCTGCGGGCGGGCGGTGGAGGGCCAGAACGGCAGCTGCACCGCGTGGGCGCGTCCCACTGGCTCGCGCACGGCGGCCGCCGCCGACGCGCTGATGTACTCCTACGACCCCAACCAGGCCTACTGGCCGTCGAGTTGGTGGAACTCCGCGGTCGCGGTCGCCACCGTGGTGGACTACGCGCGGCAGACCGGCGACACCCGCTACACCTGGATCGTCGACCGCACCTTCCAGGTGAACAAGGGGACCTTCCCCGCCGGCGCCCGCAGCTCCGACCCGATCGAGGGCGACTTCGTCAGCCGCGCCACCGACGACGCCGAGTGGTGGGCGCTGGCCTGGATCGACGCCTACGACCTCACGCACGACAGCCGGTACCTGCACGAGGCGGTGACCATCGCCTCCTACGTCAACGGGCTCTGGGACACCTCCACCTGCGGCGGCGGGGTGTGGTGGGACCGCGAGCGCACGTACAAGAACGCGGTGACCAACGGGCTGTGGGTGCGGCTGACCGCCGAGCTGCACAACCGGCTGGCGGGCGACAGCCTCTGGCTCGGGCGGGCGACCACCGCCTGGACGTGGTTCACCCGCAGCGGCCTGATCAACTCCTCCGGGCTGGTCAACGACGGCCTCACCGCCTCGTGCGGCAACAACGGCCAGACCGTGTGGAGCTACAACCAGGGCCTGGCCATCGGCGCCGGGGTGGAGGTCTACCGCGCCACCGGGGACCCCGCGGCGCTGAGCACCGCCCGCCGGCTCGCCGACGCGGCGGTCGCCTCGCCCGCCCTGGTGGCCTCGGGGCTGCTGACCGAGTCCTGCGACGCGCCCACCGCCGAATGCGACGACAACGGCAAGCAGTTCAAGGGCGTCTTCATGCGCTACCTCCAGGACCTGGACGCGGTCACCGGCAACGCCTACCACGCCTTCGCCCAGACCCAGGCGGACAGCATCTGGAACCACGACCGCGACAGCCTCAACCGGCTCGGCGAGCGCTGGTCGGGCGCCGGCACCACGGCCCACCCGAACGCCAGGGACTGGCGCACCCAGGCCTCCGCCCTGAGCGCGCTCCTTGCCGCGGGCTGATCCCGGCCGCCAGAATTGGTCTACACCTTGACGCCGATGTGGTGGGCGGGTCCCATGGGATGACTGCGTGCGGCCGTTCGGAGGGAGACTTGTGAGACTGCTCGGTACGGTTCCCCGGCTCGCCGGATCACTGCTGCTGGTGCTCGCGGCGGGCGCCTCCGCCCTCGGCGTGGCCTCGGCCCACTCCCGACCCCACTCCCCCGGCTCGCCCGGCGCCGCGGTGCGGCCGCTCGGCCAGATCGTGCCCGCGCCCGCCCAGGTGCACCCGGCGGGCGCCCCCTTCACGCTCACACCGTCGGCCCGTATCCGGGTCGCCGGGCACGCGCGCGACGTCCGCGACGTCGGCAGCTACCTGGCCGGGCTGCTGCGCCCGTCCACCGGTTACGCCCTGCCGGTCGTCCAGGACGGCGGCCCCGGCGGCGGCCACGACGTACGGCTCGCCCTCACCTCGGGGGACAGCGCCCTCGGCGCCGAGGGCTACCGCCTCGACTCGGGTCCCGGCGGCGTCACGCTGACCGCCCGCACCTCTGCGGGCCTCTTCCACGGCGTCCAGACGCTGCGCCAGCTGCTGCCCGCCGCCGTCGAGAAGCGCACCCCGCAGCACGGCCCGTGGCAGGTCGCGGGCGGCACCGTCACGGACGTGCCGCGCTACGCCTACCGCGGGGCGATGCTCGACGTCTCCCGGCACTTCTTCACCGTCGCGCAGGTCGAGAAGTACATCGACGAGCTGGCGCTGTACAAGATCAACGAGCTGCACCTGCACCTGTCGGACGACCAGGGCTGGCGTATCGCGGTCAACTCCTGGCCTCGGCTGGCCGCCTACGGCGGGTCGACCGCGGTCGGCGGCGGCGCCGGCGGCTTCTACACCAAGGCGCAGTACGCGCAGATCGTCGGCTATGCCGCGTCCCGCCACCTGGAGGTCGTGCCGGAGATCGACATGCCCTCGCACACCGACGCGGCGCTCGCCTCGTACGCGCAGCTCAACTGCGACGGTGTCGCACCGCCCCTCTACACCGGCACGGAGGTGGGGTTCAGCTCGCTGTGCGTGCCCAAGGACGTGACGTACGCCTTCGTGGACGACGTGATCCGCGAGCTGGCCGCGATCACCCCCGGCCGCTACCTGCACATCGGCGGCGACGAGGCGCACTCGACCAGCCAGGCGGACTACGTGGCCTTCATGAACCGCGCGCAGGCCGTCGTCCAGAAGTACGGCAAGACCGTCATGGGCTGGCACCAGATCACCTCGGCGACACCCGTCCCGGGCGCGGTGGCCGAGTACTGGGGCTACGACGAGACCGGCGCCGCCGAGCGCGCCCAGGTCGCCGCGGCGGCCCAGGCGGGCACCCGGCTGGTGCTGGCACCGGCCGACCGCTCCTACCTGGACATGAAGTACGACGAGGACACCCGGCTCGGCCAGGACTGGGCGGGCACCGTCGAGGTGGACCGCTCCTACGGCTGGGACCCCGGCACCTACCTGGCGGATGCGGGGGTGCCGGCGAGCGCGGTGCTGGGCGTCGAGGCGCCGCTGTGGACCGAGACGATCACCAGCAGCGACGACATCGAGGCCATGGCCTTCCCCCGCCTCCCGGGCATCGCGGAACTCGGCTGGTCGCCCGCGTCCACGCACGACTGGACGGCCTACAAGGTGCGCCTGGCGGCCCAGGGTCCGCGGATGGCGGCGCTCGGCATCGACTTCTACCGCTCGCCCCTGGTCGACTGGCCCGCGAACAGCTGACCGGCCACCGGCGGCCGGCGCCATCACCCGCCGGCCGCCGGAACGGACAGGCCCTACGGCTGCAGGCGGGTCACCTGCCAGGCCTGGTCCTGGAGTTCGTAGCGCAGCCTGCGGTGGAGGCGGTCGGGGTCGGCGGACCAGAACTCCACCACCGACGGGCGCAGCCGGTAGCCGGTGTAGCGGTCAGGGCGCGGCAGGGCGGCGTCGACGGCGGCCAGGCGCGCGGCCTCGTCGCGCAGCGCGGAGACGTCGGGCAGCGGTTCGCTCTGCCGGGAGGCGACCGTCATGGCGTGCAGCGGGTACGGGCGGCCGTACCACAGGGCGTCGGACTCGGCCTCGGCGCTCTGCTCGACGGGGCCCGACAGGACGAGCTGCTGGCCGGTCTCGCGCCAGTAGAAGACGCCCGACGCCCAGCCGGTCGCGGCCATGTCGCGGCCCTTGCGGCTGCTGGAGTGGGTGGTGAACAGCGCCCCGCTGTCGGTCACCTCGATGACGGCGACCATCCGGTTGGAGACCCGGCCCTGCGCATCGGCGGTGGCCAGGGCCATGGCGAGCGCTTCGCGGACGCCGCGCTCCGCGGCCTGCCCGACCCAGGCGCGCACCAGCCCCATGGGTTCCGGCGGCGGCGCGTCGTACTCGGGGAAGGCCAGGCCGACCTCGCCGCTGAGGATCTCCAGCCTGCTGGTGCCCGTACCGGTGTCACTCATGCGTTGGCGTCCTCTCTCACACGTAGATGGTGCCGCGGGCGACTACTACCCCGTGGCCGCCGACCCTGACCTCGTCGATGCGCTCGGCGGACCCCTCGGCGGTGGCCAGCATGCGGGAGGGGCGGCCCAGTTCGACCCCTTGGAAGATCTCCAGCTCCTCCCCGTATCCGGCCAGCCCGTGCCGGGCCGCGTGGATGGCCAGCGGTCCTGCGGCCGAGCCGGTGGCCGCGTCCTCGACCACACCGTAGGCGGGCGAGAACATCCGGGTACGCCACCGGGTGCCGCCGCCGGCGAAGCAGTTGGCGGCCATGTCGGGGAACCTGGCGAGCGCCCGGTGGTCGGGTTCGAGTGCCGACAGGGCGCGCACGCTGGGCAGCCCGACGAAGACGTGCCGGGGGCCGTTGCGGTAGATGTCGACCGGCACCGTGGACGACTCGACGCCGAGCGCCGCCAGCAGCTCCGAAGCGTGCTCGTACGGCCGCCAGTTGGGCACCGGCTGGCGCATCCGCACGGCCGCGGCCCCGCCGTCCTCGGTGACCTCGAAGGGGATGACGCCCATCGCGGTCTCCAGCCGCAGCCGGTCCTTGTGCAGGGACCGGCTCACCGCGACGGCGGTGCCGAGCAGCGGATGGCCGGCGAAGGGCAGTTCGTTGACGGGGGTGAAGATCCGGATCCTGGCGTCGCCGCCGCTCTCCGGCGGCAGGACGAAGGTGACCTCGGAGAGGTTCATCTCCTTGGCGATCCGCTGCATCAGATCGGCCGACAGGTCGGCGGCGTCGAAGAACACGGCCACCGGGTTCCCGGCCAGCGGTTCCCGGGCGAAGGCGTCCACGACGGCGTACTCGTGCATGGGATCACTCCAGGGTGGGGGGTCTGCGCTCCAGGGCATGTCCTAGGCGGCGAACACCGGGCCGAGCCCGTGCAGTGCCGCCGTCTCGAAGGCGCCCTCCACCACGGCCTCGACGTCGAAGCCGTAGCGGTGGGTGGGCGGGTAGCCGATGATCTCCGCGGCGCGGTTGGGCGGCATCGCGGCGGGTCTGCCGGCCTCCCAGAGCATCACCGCACCCCAGCGGTTGTGCTCCCGGTCGGCCATCCAGAACTTCAGCCGCAGCCCCTCGACGGCGCCCCACTGCTCCGCCGTGCCGTCCCGCAGGTGGTCGCGCAGCGAGTCGACGGTCGCGGCGGAGCCGTCCAGGTCCCACCAGGCGATGTCAACGCGCATGGCGCAGCGCTCCCCTGATGGTCTCGGCCACGATGCGCGGCCCGCCCACGGTGAGCACGGACTCGGCGTGGAACTGCAGCGAGGCGAAGTGCGGGCCGCGCAGGGCGTGCACCTCACCGGTGAGCGGGTCGCGGCTGACCCGCACGGACCCGACGCCCTCGGCATGGTGGGTGTCGCGGGCGCTGCGGGCGGCGAAGGTGTTGTAGAAGCCGACGCGTTCGCGGGCGCCGAACAGCTCGATCTCCCGCTGCACCCCCTGGTTGGGGGCTTTCAGCCGGGTCAGGTCCAGGCCCAGCCGTGCGCTGAGCACCTGGTGGCTCAGGCACACCGCGACGAAAGGGCGGCGCTCGGCCAGCAGGGCGTCGGTCGCCGCCCGCAGGCTGCCGATCTTCGGGTCCCGCTCCGAGCGCGGGTCGCCGGGCCCCGGCCCCATCACCACCAGGTCGTAGCCGTCCGCGGCGGCCTCGTCGTAGCGGCGGATCTCCACCTGCATGCCCAGGGTGCCCAGCTGCAGGGCGAGCATCGCGGTGAAGGAGTCCTCGGCGTCGACGACCAGGGTCTTGAGCCCCGCGAGGTCGGCGAGCGCCCCCTGCAGCCGGGTGTCGGGGTCGCGGAGCCAGAAGTCGCCTATGCCGGTGTTGCGCCGGCGCAGGGTGGCGAGCACGTCGGGGTGGTGGGCGAAGCGCGGCCCCTCGTCGGCCTCCAGCGCGGCCAGCAGCCCGGAGACCTTGGCGCGGGTCTCGGCCGCCTCGGCGTCCGGGTCCGAGTGGCGTACGAGGGTGGAGCCGGCCGCGATCCGCACCCGGCCCTCGGCGTCGATGTCGGCGGTGCGGATCAGGATGGCGGAGTCCATGGTGCGCTCCCCGCCGGCGTCCCTGCCGATCAGTGCGGCGACCCCGCTGTAGTAGCCGCGGCCCGCGGGCTCGTACCGGCTGATCACCCGGGCCGCGCTCTCCACCGGGCTGCCGGTGACGGTGGGGGCGAACATCGTCTCCCGCAGCACCTCCCGCGGGTCGCGGTCGGAGCGGCCCTCCACGAAGTACTCGGTGTGGGCGAGCCGCGACATCTCCCGCAGATACGGGCCGGTGATGCGGGCGCCGCGCTCGCAGATCCTGGCCATGGTCTTGAGTTCCTCGTCCAGCACCATGTACAGCTCGTCGGTCTCCTTGCGGTCGGCGAGGAAGTCCGTGACGCCGGCGAGGGTGGGACCGCCGGGCGGGTAGCGGTAGGTGCCGCTGATCGGGTTCATCACGGCGGTGCCGCCGCTGAGCGAGACGTGCCGCTCGGGGCTGGCGCCGACGAAGGTGCGCCGGCCGGTGTGGATGACGAAGGTCCAGTACGCGCCCTGCTCCCCGGTCAGCAGCCGGCGGAAGAAGGACAGCGCGTTGCGTACGGAGTAGTCGCCGATGTCCACCAGCAGGGAGCGCTTGATGACGAAGTTGGCGCCTTCGCCGGTGCCGATCTCGTCCGCGACGACCCGGCGGACGAGGTCGGCGTACTCCTCGTCCTCCACGTCGAAGCGGCGGTTGCTGAGGGCCGCCGGCGCCTGCGGCACGCGGGCGGCGACCTCGGAGACGGGCAGCTGCTGGTGCCCGCTCACCGACATCGCCAGCAGCGGTTCCCCGTCGTCGGGTGCCGCGAACCCCCGCTCGGCGAGCTGCCGGTAGGGCACCAGGACCAGCACCTCGGGGCGGGCGCCCGCGGGGGGCAGGTCGGTGAGCGGGAGGTCGGCCAGCGACGCGTACGGGGACACGTCCCCGACCAGGACGTCGACGGTGCCGGGCGAGCCGTCCGGCCCGAGCCGGTGGAGCAGTGCGAAGGAGGGCGGTTCCTGGGCCAGGATCCGGTCGAGCAGGTCGCCGTCGGGCTGCGTGGCCGGCGCGTTCATACGGAGAGAACCCCTTCGAACGTCGGGAGGGCGTGGACGGGCAGTACCGCACGTTCGGAGACTGCATTTGGTTCGGGTTTCATCTTCATGCGTCCTGCAATTGCAGCGCACAAGTCAACTCGCCGGCAGCTTCTGCAGACTAACGACGGCCCGCTCGAAACGTCCAGCAGCCCCTTGGGGATCAGCCAATCGTTGGCCGAAAGAACGATATCCGCTGCCCGCGAACGGCCCCCGCTCCCCGCGTCGCGGTGCCGACTTGACACCGGCGCCCCCGATCGCTGATGGTCGAAAACGTCGTGCGCCGGGCACGGGTCGAGCACGGGATTGCGAGGTCGTGATGAGTGAATTCGACGAGAACACCGAGTTACGCCGCAGGCATCGCGCGGTGGTCGAGGACTATCTCAGCAGGCAGGGCGAGAACAGGCTGACCCGCTATCTCCTCTTCACCGAGGACGGCAGCGCGGGACTGTATACGGGTGACAAGACGGAGCCGATCGTCTCCCGCGGTCACGAGAAGCTCAAGGCGCACGGCGAGTGGTCGCTGAAGATGTTTCCCGACTGGGTGTGGTATGACATCTCGATCTTCGAGACCCAGGACCCCAACCGATTCTGGGCCGAATGCGAAGGTGAGGGCGCCATTCTTTACCCGTCCTACCCGCCTGGCCACTACAGGAATCACTTCATTCATTCCTTCGACCTCTCCGACGGAAAGATCGTGACGCAGCGGGAGTTCATGAACCCTTTCAACCAGCTGCGCGCGCTCGGCATCGAGATTCCGGTCATCAACCGCGGCGGCATCCCCACCTGAGGAGGAACCGGTGTGGCAGGAGGTTCCGCAGTGACGATGGACGGTACGGCGGCGAAGATCGACCTGAAGGCGGCGCAGGAGGCCGTCGAGCTGATCACCGGCGGCTGGCGCGCCCAGTGCCTGCACACCGCGCTCACCATGGGCATCCCCGACCACCTCGCGGCCGGCCGGACCACCGACGCCCAGCTCGCGGAGGCGACCGGCGCCCTGCAGGAGGGTGTGCACCGCCTGATGCGGCTGCTGGTCGCGATGGGCGTGTTCGAGGGCGACGGGGAGGGCGGCTACCGCAACACGGCGGTCAGCGGCGTCCTGCTCGACAGGCCGGACTCGCTGCGGAACATGTGCCTGCTCTACGGCGCGGAGTTCTACACCGCATGGGGCCACGCGCCCGCCGCGATCAGCACCCTCACCTCCGGCTTCGAACTCGCCTACGGTGAACCGCTGTACAGCTACCTCAGCCACGACCACGACGCGAACAAGCGCTTCCAGCTCGCCATGAAGTCCGGCAACCTCTTCTTCGACCACGTCCCGCAGGCCGTGGACTTCGCCGGCCGCTCCTTCGCCGACATCGGCGGCGGCATCGGCCAGTTGACCGCGGCGATCCTGGCAGCGGTGCCGGACACGCACGGCACGCTGCTCGACCGGGAGCACGTGGTGCCCGTCGCGGCCCGCAACCTCGCGGGCTCGGTGGGGCTCGACCGGGTCGAACTCGTCGGCGGGGACATGTTCCAGGCGGTGCCGCAGGGCAGGGACGTCTACCTGCTGTGCCGGGTGCTCGCGGGGTGGAGCGACGACGCGGTGGTCGGACTGTTCGAGAACTGCCGCAAGGCCATGGCCGATCCGTCGGCGCGGCTGGTGATCCTGGAGCGCGTGGTCGCAGACGAGGACTCCTCCGTGCTGGCGGCGCTGTGGGACCTGCACCTGCTGATGACCAACGGCGGCCGGCACCGCACCCTCGGCGCATTCACCGCGATGCTCGACCGGGCCGGTTTCGACGTGGAGCGGGTCGCGGAACTGCCGGCCCAGACCACCGCCGTGATCGCGGCGCCCCGCACCGTCTGACGACCTCCCCGGCCCGGTCCCGGAGCCAGGCTCCTGGACCGGGCCCCGGGCCGGGCACGGCGACGCCTTCGAAAGGGACCCCTCGATGACCCATGCGGTGAACCTGGACGCGGTCGGCCGCACGGCACTGGTCACCGCCGCGATGCGCGCGGCCGAGACCAGCAGGCCCGACGCGATCCACCGGGACCCGTACGCGGCGGCCCTGGCCGGCGACCTCGGCCGGCAGCTGCTCGCCGAACTGCTGGCCGCGGTGTCCGAGGCCGGGCCGTCCGGCGCGCGCACAGGGCGTACGCCGGGTGCGACCGCCGCCGGCTCCGGCAGGCGAGCCGTCAACGCGATCCGCACCCGCTTCTTCGACGACTACCTGCGTGCCGCCGTCACCGAGGCGGGCCTGCGCCAGGTGGTGGTCGCGGGCGCCGGCATGGACTCCCGCGCCTACCGCATGCAGTGGCCGGACGGCGTGCGCTACTTCGAGGTCGACCGGCCGCCCGTGCTGGACTACAAGCGCGAGTGCCTGGCCGCCGAGTCCCCGCGGGCCGACCACCGGTGGGTCCCGGTGGACCTCGCGGAGCCGTCCTGGCCCGAGGCCCTGGCGGACGCGGGCTTCGACCCGGCGCTCCCCTCGACCTGGCTGCTTGAGGGCCTGCTGTTCTACCTCCCGGAGTCCGCGGTGCACCGGGTGCTCGGCCAGATCGCGGAGTCGGCCGCACCGGGCAGCCGGATCGCGGCCGACCTGGTGAACGCCGCCGCGCTGACGATGCCCGCCCAGCGGGCGCTGCTGGAGGTGTTCGCGAGCTGGGGGTGCCCGTGGCTGTTCGGCTGCGACGAGCCGGAGGAGCTGTTCGCGCGGCACGGCTTCGCGGCCGACGTGGTGCAGCCCGGTGAGCCGGGCGCGGACTTCGGCCGCTGGCCCGACCCGGTGCCGCCGCGCGACCTGCCGGACCTCTACCGGGTCTTCCTGGTCAGCGGCCGGCGGCACTGAACCGGCCGCGGCCGGGCTGCACCCTCCGACCCCGCCGCCGGGCTCCTCCGAGTGGTCACGCCGCCCGGGTCACCAGCTGACGCCTGCCGCCACCGGCCGGTGGTCGCTGCCGGTGCGGGGCAGCACCCAGGCGCTCCTCGGCTGCACCCCCCTGACCAGGATCTGGTCGATCCGCAGCACGGGGAAGGCAGCGGGCCAGGTGAAGCCGAAGCCCTTCCCCGCCACGGTCTGGGCCGAGCGCAGCTGCGAGGTGAGTCCGGAGAAGGCGCGGTCGTCCGTGCTGCCGTTGAGGTCGCCGAGCAGCACCACGTGCGGGTTGCGCTCAGCGGCCACGGCCTCGGCGAGCGCCTGCGCGCCCCGGTCCCGCTGCGCCGTCCAGAAGCCCGCCCGGGGGTTCACCCGCGCCGAGCCCAGGTGGGCGACGTACACCGCGAGCGGGCCGCGGGCGGTGGTCACCGTGGTGCGCAGCGCCCGGTTGTAGGGCAGCTTGTCGGCCGCGGACTTGGTGGCTGCCAGCGGCCCGTAGTCCATGCCGGCGTCGACCGGCCGGGTGTCGGACAGCGGGAGCCTGCTCCACACCCCGACCGTGCCCTCCACCGCGTGGTAGGGGTACGCGCTCGCCAGCTCCTTCTCGTACGTGCCGAGCGCCTGCTCGGTGACTTCCACCAGGGCCAGGACGTCGGCGCCCGACGCGGCCAGGTCGCGTGCGGTGGCGGCCGGGTCGTGGTTGCCCGCGCCGACGTTGTGCTCGACCAGGGTGAGGTCGGCGCCCGGGTGCGACTTGTCGGTGAGCAGCCCGCCGAAGAGGTTCAGCCACACCACGGCGGGCAGCAGCAGCGCGGCCACCGCGGACGGCGAGCGCCGCCACAGCGCCCCGGCCAGCAGCAGCGGCACGAAGGCGCCGAACCACGGCAGGAAGGTCTCCACCAGGCTGCCGGCGTTCCCGATCCGGTTCGGGACGTGCGCGTGCAGCAGCAGGAGCAGCCCGAGCAGCACCGCCAGTGCCGTGAGCACCGGGCCGCGCTTCCAGGTCCCGGGGCGGGCCAGGGCTGCTGCGGCCCTGCGGGCGCGCTCGCGCCAGGTCCCTGCGTGCCGTGCGACGGCGGTGGACAGTCCCCCGGGGAGGAGCCGGCGGACCCGGTCGGTCGCCGTTCGTGCCTGCGGTGCGGTTCGGTGCATGCCGGCAGTCAAGGCGGTGCGGTGTTGCGGGGGCGTATGCGTTTTCCGATACGCCGACGATATGTGGCGGCTTGTACCCTCGCTGGCATGCGTGTGCTGATCGTCGAGGACGAGACCCTCATGGCGCAGGCCATCCGCGACGGTCTGCGCCTGGAGGCCATCGCCGCCGACACCGCGTACGACGGCGGCACCGCGCTGGAGCTGCTCGCCGTCAACAGCTACGACATCGCCGTCCTGGACCGCGACATCCCCGGTCCCTCGGGTGACGAGGTCGCCCGGCGCATCGTCGCGTCGGGCAGCGGCATGCCGATCCTCATGCTCACCGCGGCCGACCGGCTCGACGACAAGGAGAGCGGCTTCGGGCTCGGCGCCGACGACTACCTCACCAAGCCCTTCGAGATGCGCGAACTGGTGCTGCGGCTGCGGGCGCTGGACCGCCGTCGCGCCCACAGCCGCCCGCCGGTGCGGGAGATCGCCGGGCTGCGGCTCGACCCCTTCCGCAGGGAGGTGCACCGCGACGGCCGCTTCGTCGCGCTGACCAGGAAGCAGTTCGCGGTGCTCGAAGTCCTCGTCGCCGCGGAGGGCGGTGTCGTCAGCGCCGAGGAGGTCCTGGAGCGCGCATGGGACGAGAACGCCGACCCTTTCACCAACGCGGTGCGCATCACCGTGTCCGCGCTGCGCAAGCGCCTCGGCGAACCCTGGGTCATCGCGACCGTGCCGGGCGCCGGCTACCGCATCGACCCGCACGCGGGAGAGGACCGTGGATAGCCGCCCCGAGGCGGTCGGCCCGCAGCCCCGCACGGCGGACCGGCAGCCCGGGATGAGCGTTCGGCTCAAACTCACCCTCAGCTACGCCGGCTTCCTCATGGTCGCCGGTGTCCTGCTGCTCGCGACGGTGTGGGGCTTCCTGCTGCGCTACGTCCCCGAGCGCGCGCTGATCGTCCCCGGCTCCACCGGCACCCCCACGGGGGTCTTCCCCGTCCGGTCCAACCTGCTGCACGTCTTCGCCCCGCGGGCGGCCGCGGTGCTGGCCTTCCTGCTGCTCTTCGGCCTGGTGGGCGGGTGGATCCTGGCGGGGCGGATGCTCGCGCCGCTGACCCGTATCACCCACGCCACCCGGCTGGCCACGGCGGGCTCGCTCGCGCACCGCATCCGGCTGCCGGGCCGCAGCGACGAGTTCCGCGACCTCGCCGACGTCTTCGACGGCATGCTCGAACAGCTCGAAGCGCATGTCGCGGAGCAGCGCAGATTCGCCGCCAACGCCTCGCACGAGCTGCGGACGCCGCTGGCGATCTCCAAGGCGCTGCTGGAGGTGGCCCGCAGGGACCCGGACGCCGACACCGGCGAACTCCTGGACCGCCTGGAGGCCGTCAACACCCGGGCGATCGACCTCACCGAGGCGCTGCTGCTGCTCAGCCGCGCCGAGCAGCGGACCTTCACGCGCGAGCCGGTCGACCTGTCCCTGATGGCCGAGGAGGCCACCGAGACGCTGCTGCCGCTCGCCGAGAAGCACGGTGTAGGCGTCAAGACCGGCGGGGAGGTCGCCACGGCGAGCGGGTCGCCCGCGCTGCTGCTGCAACTGGCCACGAACCTCCTGCACAACGCGATCGTCCACAACCTCCCCGAGCACGGCACCGTACGGCTGGGCACCGCGGTGCGCCCCGGCAGCGTGCTGCTCACCGTCGAGAACACCGGAGAGCAGCTCACCGAGGAGCAGGTCGCGACGCTCACCGAGCCCTTCCAGCGCGGCAGCGATCGCGCACGCAGCGGCCACACCGGCGTCGGCCTGGGCCTGGCCATCGCCAGGACCATCACCCAGGCGCACGACGGCACGCTCACCCTCGCCCCGCGCCCGGGCGGCGGGCTGCGCGTGACCGTGGAGCTGCCCGCGGCGGCCCCACACCCCGGCGGCTGATCCGGCGGGCGGCGTACGCTGCCGGTATGGACATCCGTGCCGCCGCCGATCCGGCCGGCCAGGCCCCGCACAGCACGGCGGACCTGCCGGGCCGGGGCGCGGCGGCCCTGGTCCGCTTCCTGGCGGGGCGCGGCCCGGTGGCCGTGCTGAGCGGGGCGGGCCTGTCGACCGAGTCGGGCATCCCCGACTACCGCGGGGTCACCGGCAGCCTGCGGCGGTCGTCGCCGATGACCTTCCAGGAGTTCACCGGGGACGAGGCGAACCGGCGCCGCTACTGGGCGCGCAGCCACCTGGGCTGGCGGGCCGTCGCACAGGCCAGGCCCAACGCCGGGCACCTGGCCGTGGACCGCCTGGTGCGGTCGGGCCTGGTCTCCGGGGTGATCACGCAGAACGTCGACGGCCTGCACACGGCCGCGGGCACCGGCGGCACCATCGACCTGCACGGCAGGCTCGACCGCGTCGTGTGCCTCGGCTGCGGCGAGCGCAGCCCCCGCACCCGGCTGGACGACCGCCTGGACCAGGTCAACCCCGGTTTCCGCGACCTGGCCGCCACCGCCAACGCGGACGGCGACGCCGAACTGCCCGCGGACCGCACGGCGCAGTTCCGTACGGTCGCCTGCGAGGCCTGCGGGACCGGCACCCTCAAGCCTGACGTGGTCTTCTTCGGCGAGAACGTACCGGCCGAGCGCGTCCACCGCTGCTACGACCTGGTCGACGCGTCCTTCGCGCTGCTGGTCCTGGGCTCCTCCCTGACCGTGATGTCCGGGCTGCGCTTCGTGCGCAGGGCCGCCCGGCGCGGCATCGCGGTGGCCATCGTCAACCAGGGCAGCACCCGGGGCGACTCCCTGGCCGCGCTGCGCCTGGACCTGCCGCTCGGCCCGACGCTCACGGCGCTCGCCGACGGCCTGGGCGCCTGAGGCCCGCCGCGCCCGCGCCTTGCCCGCGCCTCAGACGGGCAGCCGGTCCAGCAGGGCCGCGAAGTCCGTCCCCGGGGCGAGGGTGCCGAAGGCGAGGCCGCGGTCGCCTGCCAGCCGCGAGGCGCAGAAGGCGTCGGCCACCGCGGGCGGTGCGTGCCGCACCAGCAGGGAGCCCTGGAGCACCAGGGCGGCACGCTCGATGACCCGGCGGGCCCGCAGCGGCGCGTCCTCGGTGCTCGCCAGTTCGGCCCGTAGCTCCCGCCAGGCCGCGTCCAGCCGGGCGTCCGCACCGGCGGCGGCCTGGACCTCGGTGCGGAAGGCGTCCAGCGCGGCGGGTTCGCGCTCCAGGGCGCGCAGCATGTCGAGGGCGTTGACGTTGCCCGAGCCCTCCCAGATGCCGTTGAGCGGGGCCTCGCGGTAGAGCCGCGGCATGCCGGACGCCTCGTCGTAGCCGTTGCCGCCCAGGCACTCCAGCGCCTCGGCGACCGCTGCGGGCTGCCGCTTGCACACCCAGTACTTGCCCACGGCCGTCGCCAGCCGCAGGAAGGCGCGCTCCGCCTCGTCGCCGCGCTGGGCGCGGTCGGCGGCGCCCGCCAGCCGCAGCGCCAGGGTGGTGGCCGCCTCCGACTCCAGGGCCAGGTCGGCGACGACGTTGCGCATCAGCGGCTGGTCGGCGAGCTTGGCGCCGAACACCGTGCGGTACCGAACGTGGTGGGCGGCCTGCGCCAGCGCGGCCCTGGTGCCGGCGGCCGAGCCCAGGACGCAGTCCAGGCGCGTCATGGTGACCATCTCGATGATGGTCCGCACCCCCCTGCCCTCGGCGCCGACGAGCCAGGCGACGGTGTCGTCGAACTCCGGCTCGCTGCTGGCGTTGGAGCGGTTGCCGAGCTTGTCCTTCAGGCGCTGGATACGGAAGGTGTTGCGGCTGCCGTCGGGCAGCACCCGCGGCACCAGGAAGCAGGACAGCCCCCCGGGTGCCTGCGCGAGGACCAGGAAGAGGTCGTTCATCGGGGCGCTGGTGAACCACTTGTGGCCGCGCAACCGCCAGGTCCCGTCGGCCTGCCCGGTGGCCGCTGTCGTGTTGGCGCGCACGTCGGTGCCGCCCTGCTTCTCCGTCATGCCCATCCCGGCGAGCAGCCCGCGCTTGTCCGCGGGGGCGCGCAGCCCGGGGTCGTAGACGCGGCTGGTGAGCAGCGGTTCGTAGACCTTGGCGAGGTCGGGCGACTGGCGCAGCGCCGGCACCACCGCGTACGTCATCGACACCGGGCACAGGTGGCCGGCCTCCAGCATGGTGGCCAGCATGAAACCGGCCGCGCGTGCCACGTGGGCGCCGGGCCTCGGGTCCGACCAGGCCGCACCGGCGAGGCCCGCGCTCACCGAGGCGTCCATCAGCCGGTGGTAGGCGGGGTGGAACTCGACCTCGTCGATGCGGTTGCCGTAGCGGTCGTGGGTGCGCAGCTCCGGCTCGTGGCGGTTGGCCTGGTCCGCCCAGTGCTGCGCCTCCTCGCTGCCCGCGAGCACGCCGAGCCGGTGCAGGTCGGCCAGGTGCCGGCCGGCGCCCTCGCGCCGCACTCCCTCCAGCAGCACCGGGTCGGCGGCGGTGTCGTGGCCGGCCAGCGGCGGGGGCTGGTTGGTCACCTGGTGGGTCACGGCGGTGGGGTGGCTGTGCGGTGCGGCGGGCGTGGACACGGGATCCTCCGGGCGGACGGGTCGAATCTGCGGGCGGTGGCGGCCGGGCGCCGGGTGGCCTGGCGCCAGGCGGCCGGACGTCAGGCGGCCGGACGTCAGGCGGCCGGGTCGGCTCCGGCGCAGCGCAGGGCCATCGCGGTCAGCTCCCCGACGAGCACGTCGGTCGCGGCCTGGTCGGGTGAGCCGAGCGGGTCGAGCGGGTCGACCAGCACCTCGCCGACCGCGCCGGTGAGGGCCGCGGCGGTGACCTCGCCGTTCTGCTCGGGCAGCAGTCCTGCCGCGGTGCCCTCGCGCACGACCTCGGCGAACAGCGCCCGGTAGCGGCGCCGGAAGGCGAGCCGCTCGGCGCCGACGGCGGGCTCGGCGGGCGCGACGAGCAGCGCGTAGGCAAGGCCCCGGTTCTCCAGGGCGCGGCGGGCGAAGACCTCGACGCCCCGGCTCAGCCGCCCGACGGGGTCACCGGGTCCGTGCAGCACTTCCCCGAGCACCTCGACCTCGCGTCCGGCGGCACGCCGGAAGACCTCCACCGCGAGCGCGGCCTTGGACGGGAAGTGCTGGTAGACCGAGCCGGCCGCGATCCCGGCCGAGTCGGCGACCGCGGTCACCGACGTCTGCACCCAGCCCACCTCGGCGACGACCGAGGTGGCCCGGGCGACGAGGTGCTCGCGTACGGCGTCGAGCCGGCGCAGCTCCGCCGGTGTCTTGCGGTAGGCCATACAAGAAGTGAAGCACCATTCAGATTTTCCCGCCACGGCCTGGCGCCCTCGCGTCCGCCCTGTGCGGCGGGTCGGTCAGGGGGTCCACCGGACACCGGGGTTGATGTGGCCCGTCCAGTCGAAGAGGGCCATGTTGTCCCAGCCGTCGCCGCTGCCGTTGATGTCGGCCGGATCCCATCCGTTGCCGGGGACGGCGTACCAGGTGGGCTCCCAGTAGAAGACGCCGATCGCCCCGGCGCTGCGGGCGGTGTTCTGCACCGCGTCGAACTCGGCGGCCTGCCCCTGCCAGGTGAGCGGGTAGCCGGAGCATCCCGAGGTGACGGAGTTGCCGGTGCCGTCGGCGTTCGCCGCGGTGAAGGGGTAGGCGGTCTCGGCGATGACGACGTCCTTGCCGTAGCGGGACCTCATGTCGGATACGACGCCGCCCATGGTCGACAGCGAGCCGTGCCACATGCAGTAGTACGAGAGCCCGGTGATGTCCCAGGTGACGCCCTTGGCCCTGATCCCGTCGTAGAACCAGCGGGCGTGGGCGTCGCTGTCGGCGTCGGCGGTGTGGATGACGACCTGGGTGGCGCTGTTGCACGCCTTGGTCGCGTTGTAGCCCGCCTTCAGCAGCAGGCTGAGGTTGGTGAAGTCGTTGTTCACCACCTTGCCGTCGTTCCACAGCATCCCGGTGTTGATCTCGTTGCCGATCTGCACGCTGTCCGGTGCGGTCCCCTGCGCCTTGAGGCTGCTGCACACGTCGTAGGTGTAGTCGTAGACGTCCGTCTGCAGTTGGCCGATGCCGTGGCCCGCCCATGCCGCGGGCTTGTTCTGCTGACCGGGGTCGGCCCAGCTGTCGGAGTAGTGGAAGTCGACGAGCAGCTTCATGCCCCTGGCCTTCACCGACCTCGCGTACTGCAGGACCTTCGCCTTGTTGTTGTAGCCGCTGGCCGGGTTGTTCCAGACGCGCAGGCGGACGTAGTCGGCGCCGCTGTCCTTGAGGATGTCCAGCGGGTCCCTGGCGTTGCCGCTCGCGTCGTAGTACTTCGCACCGAGGTCGAGTGCGCGCTGCGTTGTCGACATGTCGGCACCGCGCATGCTCAGCGAGTTCGCGGCCGACGCGCTGGTGGTGCCGCCGAGCATGGCCGCCGGCAGTACCAGGCCCGCGATCAGCAGCCCGGCCACCGCTGTGCGGCGGGGTGTGTACGTCAGCATGTCCGATCCCCTTTCCGTGGTCTTTCCGTGGTCCGCATGCCTGTGAGCGCGAACAGACCTACCAGCCAAGGCCGTCCGCATCAACAGCCAGGCAGCAGCCCGTACTTGAGTGGTTCAGACCCGGCCAACACTCGGGTGTGCCCGGAAAATTCGGTCCGACGCCTTGCCGACCCGAGGCGGGCGCCCTACCGTCCACTGAAGCGTTTCATCCGCATCCTCCGGGCGCGTTAGCGCTCACATACGAGCCCTTGCTGACTCGCCCTCACCCCCCACATCCGAGGACGGTCCGATGCTTCCCCTCCCCCGCAGGACGACCCTGACCCCGGTGCTGGCGGGCGTGCTGTGCGCCGCCGGACTGGCCGCCGCCCCCACCCCCGCGCACGCCGCCGGCCCCGCCGCCGGCGTCACGCTCACCGTCGCCCACTCCGGCGCGCAGTTCTCCACCATCCAGTCCGCGGTCGACGCGGTGCCGGACAACTCGGCGACCCCGTACACGATCTCGATCGCCGCCGGGACATACGCCGAGTACCTCACCGTCCCCGCGACCAAGCTGCACCTGACGATGCTCGGCGCCACCGGCAACCCCGCCGACGTGCGCATCGACGGCTCCCGCTACAACGGCCTGGCCAAGCCCGGCGGCGGCACGTACGGCACCGAGGGCTCCGCGACCGTCCACGTGAAGGCCGACGGCTTCACCGCGGAGCACCTCACCTTCCGCAACCTCTTCAGCCGGCAGGCCAACCCCTCGGTGACCGGCACCCAGGCCGTGGCGCTGGCCATGGAGGGCGACCGGCAGACCTACCTGGACTGCGACTTCCACGGCCACCAGGACACCCTGCTGTCCTGGAACTCGACCGCGTCCAAGCGCCTGCGCTCCTACGTCCGGGGCGGCGAGATCGACGGCGACGTCGACTTCATCTTCGGCAACGGCACCCTGGTCGTGGACCGCTCCCGCATCAACCTGCTCAGCGACGACGGCTTCACCAGCGGATACCTGGCCGCGCCCGCGACCTTCGGCAGCAACAAGTACGGCATCCTGCTCACCGGCGACACCGTGACCAGCACCTTCGCCGCCGGCCGGCTCTACCTGGGCCGCGCGTGGAAGCCGTCGGCCGACGCGGTGCCGCAGATGGTGGTGCGCGAGACGTCGCTGCCCGCGGCGATCAGGGCCGCGGGGCCGTGGACCGGGATCTCCGGCGCGACCTGGACGCCGGGACGCTACGGCGAGTACGCCAACACCGGCCCCGGCGCGACCGTCACCTCGGGCCGCCCGCAACTGACCGCCGCGGACGCCGCCTCCTACACCGCGGCCGCCTATCTCGCGGGAAGCGACGGCTGGAACCCGGCGGCGACGACGTCCGCGACCGCGGCGGCCGGTCCGTCGGCAGCCGCCGCCACCTATCCCGACCCCGGACGTGTCACCGGTGACACCGGGGTGCACGACCCGTCGACGGTCAAACGGCCGGGCGGCGGCTACCTGGTGGCGTACACCGGCAACGACATCGGCCTGAAGACGTCGCAGGACCGTGTCGCCTTCCGCAACACCGGTACGGCCTTCCCGAACGGCGCGTCCTGGACGTACCCCTACACCGGCAACGGGCGCAGCCTGTGGGCGCCGGACCTGTCGTACCGCAACGGCCAGTACTACATGTACTACGCCGCCTCGACGTTCGGCTCGAACCACTCGGCGATCTTCCTGGCCACCAGCCCCAGCGGCGACCCCGGCAGCTGGACCAACCGCGGGCTGGTCGTCGCCTCGCAGTCCTCCGACAACTTCAACGCCATCGACCCCAACCTCGTGGTGGACGCGCAGGGCCGCTGGTGGCTGGACTTCGGGTCCTTCTGGTCGGGCATCAAGATGATCGCGCTCGACCCCGCCACCGGCCTGCGCGCGGACTCCTCGATCCGCTCGCTCGCGGGGCGCGGCGGCGGCCCGATCGAGGCGCCGTTCGTCTTCCACCACGGCAGCTACTACTACCTCTTCGTGTCCTTCGACTACTGCTGCCGCGGCGCCGCCAGCACCTACCGCATCATGGTCGGCCGCTCCACCTCCGTCACCGGCCCCTACACCGACCGCAACGGCACGGCGATGACCGCGGGCGGCGGCACCGAAATCCTCGCGGGGCACGGAAGTATCCACGGACCGGGCGGAGAGGGCGTCTTCGCGGACACCGACCACGACATCCTCGACTACCACTACTACGCCGACAGCGGCGCGTCCTACCTCGGCCTCAACTTCCTCACCTACGACACCGCAGGCTGGCCTTACGTGTCCTGACGCACACTCATGAGCGGTTCCGCACCACAGTGGCTCCCTGTTCACTCCAGCCCCGCACATAGTACGGTTCTCATAGTTGTTTCGCAGTGGCGGAACAACAATGGCTGCGTGGAGGAACAGAGTCCCATGGACACGAAGAACCGTATTGTGCAAGGCGGTTGGCTGCGGCGGCTGGCCTACGGGGCCGTGGCGCTGGCCGCGGTCGGCCTGACCGCGGGGCTGGGGACCGCCCAGGCCGCAACTCCCGGTACGTCGGGGGCCGTCACACCGTCGATCATCGGCGGCCACCCGGCGGACCAGAACTACTCCTTCATCGTCTCGCTGCAGGTGGAGAAGAACGGCGACCCCGACCACAACCGCTGCGGCGGCACCCTGGTCAGCCCCAACTGGGTGCTCACCGCGGCGCACTGCGTCACGGACGTGACGACGGACGGGACGCCCTTCGCGGTGCAGGACCCGGCGCAGTTCCACGTCAGGGTGGGCTCCGACGACCGCACGACCGGCGGTACCGTCTCCCTGCTCACCGGCATCGTGGTCAACCCCGGCTACGTCGCCTCCGACACCCGCGCCTCCGGCTCCGACCTGGCCCTGCTGCACCTGGCCACCCGGGTGTCGCAGCGGCCGGTCAAGCTGCCCGTCAGCGAGGCCGCGCCGGGCACCAAGGTCCGCGAGCTGGGCTGGGGTTACACCGTGGACGCCGACCCGACGACGGTGACGACCTTCCTCCAGCAGCTCGACACCAAGCTGCTGCCGACCGACACCCCCAAGTGCGTCACCGCCGCCAACGGCGACGACTCCTGGGGCATACGGCCCGGCGACGACTGCGCCGACAACGTGGCCGGCACGTACGGCCCCTGCAACGGCGACTCCGGCTCGCCCATCGTGCGGCTCGTCGACGGCGCCTGGGTGCTCGTCGGCGCCGACTCCCGCGGCCCGGAGGAGGTCTGCGGCGCGGGACCCGACATCATCACCAGCGCCAGCCACTTCCGTGGCTGGATCACCCAGGTGATCGGCTGACAGCAGCCTGCCGTGCTGTTCCCGCATCCCGTCGATGTGCAGCACGTCGCTGGCGTAGTGCAGCCTTGCGTGGCCGTACGTTCCGATGACCAGCAGCACCGGGTCGGACGGGGTCTCGGCGCACAGCGTCACCGCGGTCGTGACGACCGTTCCCTTCGCGGTGCGCAGGCGCATGCAGGAGGTGTCGTCGGCCGCGATGTCCCGTGCGTGCAGCAGCTCGACCTCGATGTCGCCCACGTCGTCCCAGCCCGTGCTGCCGTCCAGCCGCACGGCGGTGGCGATCATGTGCGCGAAGGGGTTGGTGAGGGCGCCGTCCACCACCGGAACACCGTGCAGCTCGCGCCGGCCGGCCCAGTCGGACCGGGTGTAGCAGCTGTCGGTGCGCGACCAGGCGCCGTATCCGCCGATGCCGCGGATACGGCCGAGCCGCCCGTCGGCCATCAGCTTGGCGAGCCGGACGACGGCGTGCGAGCCGAGGCTCTGGAAGCCGGTCTGGGCCACCAGGCCCGCCGCCCGGGCGAGCCGCAGGAGTTCGCGCCAGTCGTCCGCGGTGGGCAGCGGCGGCTTCTCCACCAGCAGGTGCGCACCGGCGGCCAGCACCTGCCGGGCCAGCGGGAGATGGGTGTGGATGGGCGTGGCGACGATGCCGATGTCCGGACGGTGCTGTCGAGCAGCCTGCCGAGGTCGGTGTCGAAGGGGCGGTCGCCGACGAGTGCGAGAGCCTGCGGATCCAGCGGCCGGACGTCGCACACCCCGGCCAGCCTGACCAGGCCGGCCGCCTCCAGCGCGGCGATCTCCGCCAGGTGCGTGCGGCCGTGGCCGGAGGCGCCGGCGAGCACCACGGTCCTGGTCACCGCGGCTCCCCCGCCGGCAGCACCAGGTCGAGCCAGGCCGCGGCGAGCAGTTCGTGCCCGCCGTCGGGCCAGTAGGCCAGCGGCCAGGACTGCAGCGGCACCTGGTCGCCGCCGCTGTCGCGCAGCGCGAAGGGGGTGCCCGCGGCCACCGTGCCCCGCGGTCGTCTTCCCCGACGGCACGGCGGAAGAGGTGCGGGTGGCGGCGACGCCACCCGCCTGACGGTCCGGCCCGCCGCGCCGACCGGACCGCCGGATGCTCCCGGTGGACCCCGGCCCACCGGCCGGTACTCCACCGGGAGCATGCGCCGAAGCCCGGCGGGCTGCCGGGGATGCGCACCCGGGCCGCGACAACCAGCCACACTGGGTTCATGCTTCCTCACCGCAAGGCGTCCGCCACCGTGCTCACCGTCGTCGTGCTCGCCCTCGGGGCGTCGGTCTCCGGATGTTCCGACTCCGGTGACCTCGCCGGGTCCTCGCCGCTGGACAAGCACGCCGCCGCGCGCACCACCACGACGTACACCGCGAGCCTCGCGGACTCCGGCACGCCCACCGCCGTGGACATGCAGGTGACCGCCGACCGGCTGCGCAAGCGCGCCGCGGCCCTCGGGCTCAAGGACACCGACGTGACGGTCGCCGGCACCGTCCTCACCGTCGTGGCGCCGCAGAGCAGCGCCGAGCGGCTGGAGCGCGTGACGGCCACGGCCGTGCTGGAGTTCCGGCCGGTGCTCGACCCGGCGCAGGCCGCGAAGTACGGGCTCGGGCAGCAGTACGACGCGATGGTCTGCGACAAGACCACCCGGGCGACGCCCTCGCAGCCGGACCGGCCCACCGTCGGATGCGACCCCTCCACCGGCCAGAAGTACCTGCTGGCGCCGACCGGCCTCGGCGGCTCCGACGTGGAGAGCGCGACGGCGGCCTTCGACTCCGTCAGCGGCAGCGGATGGCTGGTCGACCTGGACTTCAGCCCGGCGGGCAGCGCCACCTTCACCAAGGTCACCGGCACTCTGTCGCAGAACACCCCGCCGGCCGACCAGTTCGCCATCGTGATCGACGACCACGTGATGTCGGCCCCCGCCGTCAACTCGGCCATCACCGGCGGCAAGGCGCAGATCACCGGGCGCTACACGAAGGAGCAGGCGCAGGAGCTCGCCGCGGCGATCTCCAGCGGCGCCCTCCCCGTCCAGCTCGCCGCGGACCCCGCCACCGGCCGCTGACCCGCCGCCCGCCGGGCGTCAGCCGATACGCGCCGCAGGCCCCGCGGACAGGTAGGTGACCCGCAGGTCCTGCCGGCTGTCCACCAGCTCCTGCTGAAGCAGCCGGCCCGTGCGCGGGTCGACGACGATCGTGACCGTGCCGGCGTTCGCGGTGCCGGCGTGGGCCGTCAGGGACAGCTCGGTGCCGGTGCGGCCCGTGGCGTCGTGCGCGGTGCCGACCAGCCGCACGCCGGGCATGCGGGCGAGCACCTGGAAGAGGGCGCTGCGGACCTGCGGGGAGACGGGTGCGCTGCCCAGCGCCTCGCTGACGACCTGGAAGGTGCCGATGCCGTCGGACCAGTCGCCTTCCAGCCGCCGGGCCAGCTCCGCCGGGTCGGTGGGGAGAGCCGCCAGGTCGTCCCAGTGGACGGCGTTGGTCGCGTCGCCGAACAGCAGGGTGGACGTGCCGGGTTGAGCGTGGGCGGTCTTGCGTGCCCAGGGCTTGGCGGCCAGACCTGTGGCCATCTCCAGGGTGAACGTGGTCCGGCTGTAGTACGCGTTCACCGCGCTCGGCGGCTGGTCGCCGCCCACCAGGGTGGCCACCTTCCAGTAGGGCGCGCCTCCCAGGCCGGGGGCGCCGCCCTTGGCCGCCATCGAGGTCAGGAACTCGGCCGCCTGCGCCGAGGCGCCGGGCCTGCCGCCGCCGAAGTCGACGGTGGGCAGGACGGCCGCCGCCGCGGCACCTGCGAGGACCACCGCCACCGCGACCGTACGCCGGCGGGGGCGGCGCACCCGTACTCCCCCGGGCGCGGCCTTCTCCCGCTCACCCGCGGCGCGTACGGCGGCGAGTGCTCCCGCGACGACCCGCTGCTCCGGCGGCGGTACGCGCCCGGCGGCGGCCAGGGTGCCCATACCCGGCAGGTCGAGGCCGAGGTCCTGCAGGTCCGTGCCGGACGTACCCCGCCCGGTGCTGCTCGTCTTCATGCGGTGTCTCCTGATGTCGTTGCCGTCACGGCGTCGGTGCGGGGCTGCGGGGCGGCCACCGGGGTCAGCGCTTCGCGCAGGGCGGCGCGGGCGCGGTGCAGCCGGGAGCGGGCGGTGCCCGCGGGTATCCCGAGGGCTGCCGCGGCCTCCGCGGGGCTGAGCTGCTCCCACACCACCAGGAGCAGCAGCTCCCGCTCCCCCGGCGGGAGTTGCTGCAAGGTGCGGCGGATCAGCGGGGCGACCGCCTCGGCGTCGAGCCGTTCGTCCACCGCCTGCCACGGGTCGGCCGCGCCCGCCTCCGGCAAGCTGCCGCCCGGGCCCGGGCCGGACGTGCGCCAGTACGCGGCCAGCACATGGCGGGCGACGCCGAACAGCCATGTCCGTGCCGTCCCCCGCCGCGGGTCGAACCCGGCACGCCCGGCGAAGGCCCGCAGCCAGACCTCGCTCAGCAGGTCGTCGGCGACCGCCGGCGCCCGCCGTGCCAGATACCCGTGCAGCGCTGCCGAGTGCAGGGCGACAAGCGGCTCGAAGGCCGCCGGGTCCCTCGCGGACCGCACCAGCGCCTCGTCCCCGTCACCCGGACCTTCCGGCGCACCGCCCCGTCGCCACCGCATATGGCGGATCCCCTCCATCGGCCCTCGATTCCCGGCCGGCTCACGCGGCCTCACCGACTACTTGCCGCGGGGCGCCTCCGGCGTTCGCCGGGCGGGAGGCGCCGGGTCAGGGCGACCAGGCGTCGCGGCCGGGCTTCGCCGCCCGCCCCCGTGCGGGGCGTGGCGCAGGTCACCGAACTGCTCGGCTGGTTCACCGTCGCCGCCCGCCCCCGTGCGGGCGTGGACTGGCGTCAGCTGGGTGCCGAGATGCCCGCAAGGCGCTGGGCCGGCGGCCCCGGCCCGCCGCGGAGACCGTCCCGGACTTGCGTCCGCAGCCTCCTGGCGCACGGCGCCGTCCGAGCGGCGAACGGTACGCGGGGAGACCGCGGGCGCGGAGCCCGGGCGGGTCAGCTCAGGGCGAACTTCTGGGCCGCCGTGCCGTTGCAGTCGTGGATCTGCAGCCGGGTGGCGTTGGCGGTGGCGCCGTCCGTGGCGTCGAGGCAGCGGCCCGACTGCGGGTTGAGCAGCGAACCGTCGCCCTGCTGCACCCAGACCTGGCCACCGACGCCGTTGCAGTCCCACAGCTCGACGGGGGTGTTCTGGGCGGTGCCGTTGCCGTTGACGTCAAGGCAGCGGCCCAGGGTGCGCAGCGCGTTGGCCGAGGTGTGGACCCAGTGCTGGTCCAGGGCGTAGGACTGGCAGTCGTAGAGCTGGGCGGCAGCGCCGTCGCCCGCGTTGTCGTCGCCGTAGACGTCGACGCACTTGCCTGCCGGGCCCGCGATGGCACCGCCACCGTTCACGGTGAACTTCTGGGCCGCGGTGCCGTTGCAGTCGTGGATGCGCAGGCGGCTGCCGTTGGCCGTGGCGCCGCTGGGGGTGTCCAGGCAGCGCCCGGACTGCGGGTTGAACAGGGAGCCGTCGGGGCGCTGCACCCACTTCTGGCCGCCGACGCCGTTGCAGTCCCACAGCTCCACCTGGGTGTCCTGGGCCGTGCCGTTGCCGTTGACGTCAAGGCAGCGGCCCAGGGTGCGCAGCGAGCGGTCCGGCTCGTGCGTCCAGTGCTGGTCGGCCGCGGCGCCCTGGCAGTCCCACATCTGCACCGCGGCCCGGTCGCCGCCGACGTCGTCGCCCGAGACGTCGACGCACTTGCCGCCGGGCGCCCCGACGGTGGCGGGGGCGACGCCCGCGGTGTCGCCCGCGTAGCCGGCCGCCACGATGCCGGCCTGCACGGCGTCGTCGGCCGCGTCGGTGGGGTAGCCGGCGGTGATGGCGCCCTCGAAGAAGGAGCCGCCTGCGCGGTTGCTGTTGTCGCCGCCGGTGCCCAGGACGATGGAGCCCTCCTGCTGCATGGGCGCGTAGCCGGGCGGCAGGGCGCCGTTCCACCACGTGGTCAGGCCGCCGCCGCGGGAGTCGCCGCCCTTGAGGGCGAAGGTGTGCTGGCCGTCGTTCTTCAGCAGTGCGGTGACGAAGGGCGTGCTGTTGCCGCCGTTGCGGCTGTGGGCGTTGGTGTCGGCCTGGAAGATGCCGTTCTCCAGGTCGGCCTGCACCCACGGGCCGTTGCCCGTACAGGGGTCGCAGGCCCGCGCCGGGGAGATGTTGAGCGCGTCCATGTGGCCGGCCCCGGTGTCCTCCTCCTTGGCCTCGACGTTGCCGAAGTCGAAGCAGCAGTCGTGGATGGTGTGGGTGCCGCTGGTGACCATGTACATGCCTTCGGGGCGGCCGTCCGTGGCGACGCCCGTGCCCACCGCGTGCCGGTAGCCGATGCCGGGCTGGACGTAGACCCCGTAGACCGGGTGGCCCGCGACGGTGACATGCAGCGCGTTGGCCAGTGCGCCGACGTCGGCGGCGCCCGCGGTGCCGGCGCCGGCGACGGCCAGGTCGTTGTGCCGCGGCGACTGGTCGTAGATCCGGGTGATCACGCAGGCTGTGCCGGTGCAGAAGGAGTTCTGGCCCGACGCGTCCGCGTAGCCGCCGGTCGCGAGCAGGCCGATGTCGCGGGCGGCGCCGTCGCTGACCCGGGTGACCTGGTAGAGGCTGCCGCCGTAGCCGGAGTACAGCGCGCGTACGGTGCTGAAGGCGCCCACGCAGGGGGTGCCGGTGTCGCCGTAGATGTCGCAGGGCAGGGAACCGGCCGCGTGCACGGGGCCGGTGGAGCCGAGCAGCAGCCCCGCGGCCAGGGCGAGCGTCCCGGCGAAGGCGGTGAGGGCGCGGCGGCAGCGCCGCAGCGCGGAGGTCGGCCGGCTCCTGGGAGGGTGTGCGGTCATCGTCGGCCCTTTCTCCTTCGAGTAGGTGCGTACGTCGAGGTGGCGCGGGGTCGTGCGGGCGTACGGGGTCGTGCCGGTGCTCCCGGGCGGCGGGAATGGCGAGGCCGCCGCCCGTACGGGTGGGGCGGTGCGGTGCTGTGCGGTTCCGTGCGGTGCTGTGCGGTCCGGTGCGGTCCCGTGCGGTCGCGCAAGGTCCAGGATGCCCACCGCCGCCGCACCGGATGCACGAACTGCCGCAGCGGCGCCGGGCATCGGCGACACACAGGCAGCGCATAGGGATATCCCTATCGCTGCCTGCCGGGTCTTACCCGCGGGGAGCGGTCGTGCTCAGACTCCCCCTACGGCAGCGCCACTTGCCGGCTCATCCCCCCACCTCCGAGAGGACCGATGAGTAGATGAGGAAACGACTGCTCTCCCTGATGGCCGGCTTCGGGGCGGCCGGGCTCGCCGCCGCGGTGGGCCTCGGCGTGGCCGGGGCGACCGGTGCGACCGCGGCCGCGGCCCCCGGGTCCGGCGCCGGCGCTCCCGGCGCGGCGCTCGCGGCCTGCACGCCCACCCAGGTGGTCGCCAACGGCGACTTCGAGAACGGGACGTCGCCGTGGACGGCCTCCAGCGGCGTGATCACCAGCGGCGGCGGCCAGAGCGCCCACGGCGGCAACGGCTTCGCCTGGCTGGACGGCTACGGCTCCACGCACACCGACACCCTCAGCCAGTCGCTGGCGATACCCGCGGGCTGCGGCACGGCCACGCTCACCTTCTGGCTGCACATCGACACCGCCGAGACGACGGCGTCCACCGCGTACGACAAGCTCACCGCGAAGCTCGGCGGCAGCACCCTGGCCACGTACTCCAACCTCGACGCGGCGACGGGGTACGTGCAGCGGACCTTCGACGTGTCGTCCTTCCTCGGGCAGAACGTGAGCCTGGCCTTCAGCGGCGCCGAGGACTCCGGGCTGCAGACCAGCTTCGTGATCGACGACGTGAGCCTGACCACCTCCGGTGACGGCACCCCGCCGACCACTCCCCCGACGACCCCGCCCACGACTCCTCCCACCACGCCGCCCGCCGACTCCACGCGGACGCCGGCTTCGCCCGCGTACACCGTCAGCCTCAGCAGTGACGCGACGGGAGTGACCTGGACGGGTCACGAGAGCGTGACCTTCACCAACGCCTCGGCCACCCCGCTGAACGAGGTCTACCTGCGGCTGTGGGACAACTACCACGGCTCCTGCCCGACCACGCCGATCACCGTCAGCAACGTGACCGGCGGGACCGCGGGCGCGCTGTCGGTCGGCTGCACGGCCCTGCCGGTCACGCTGCCCGCGTCACTGGCCCAGGGGCAGTCCGGCACCGTCGGGTTCGACCTGCGGATCGCGGTGCCCAGCGGCGCCGACCGCTTCGGGCACGACGGCGCCTTCTCCTTCGTGGGCAACGCGCTGCCGGTGCTCGCCGTACGCGACGCGGCGGGCTGGCACCTGGACCCGTACACCAACAACGGCGAGTCCTTCTACTCCCTGGCCGCGGACTTCCACGTCACCCTCGACCACCCCACGAGCCTGCTGGTGCCCGCCACCGGAACGTCGGTGGACACCCCGGGGACCTCGGGCCGCACCGTGACGACGGCGACCGCCACCAAGGTCAGGGACTTCGCGTGGGGCGCGGGCGCCTTCAGCAAGGTCTCGGGCACCTCGGCGACCGGCGTGAAGGTCAACGTCTACGCGGTCAGCGGGATCAGTTCGACCAGCGCCCAGTCGATGCTGACCACGTCGATCTCGGCGATCGACGCGCACGCGGGCCGCTTCGGCGCCTACCCGTACGGCGAGGTGGACGCGGTGCTGGACAACAACTTCTGGTTCGGCGGCATGGAGTACCCGGGCTTCGTGCTCGACCTGGTGGACAAGACCGCGCTCACCCATGAGCTGGGCCACCAGTGGTGGTACGGCATCGTCGGGGACGACGAGTACAACAGCCCGTGGCTGGACGAGGCCTTCACCGACTACTCCACGGACCTCGCGCTCGGCAAGACCGGCACCAACTGCTGGAGCAGCGTGTCGTGGGCGTCGTCGGCCGAGAAGATCACCAACTCGATGGCGTACTGGGACGCGCACTCGTCGCGGTACTCCACGGTGGTGTACGGCTACGGCAAGTGCGCGCTGCACGACCTGCGGCGGCTCATCGGCGACAGCGCGATGACGTCCCTGATGCGCAGTTACGCGCAGGCCCACTGGTACGGGGTCTCCACCACCGCCGAGTTCAAGGCGGCGGCGCAGGCGGCCACGTCGACGGATCTCACGTCGTTCTGGAGTACGCACCGGATCGACGGGTAACCGTCCGGCTGCAGGCTTTCTCAGGGCCTGGAGAACGGCGGGTGCGCTCCCTTCGCGGTGGGGCGCACCCGCCGCCGCTTCCGCTGCCTGCCCCCGCCGTTCGCTTTCCGCGGGCGCCGGGCGGATCCCGGCGGGCGGGAGGCGGGATTGACCGCAGGGGCGGGTGTTCCGACACTGGGGTTCCGCCCCAAGGTTGGCAGGTTCATGGTCAGAGGGATGGGAAAGGCCCGCTCAGACGCGCGGCACACCGGCCGGGGCGCGCTGCTCACCACCGCCGGGGCCGCGCTGGACGCCGGCGGCAGCGTCCTGCTCACCGGCGAGCCGGGCATCGGCCGCTCCACGGTGCTGGCCGCCCTCGCCGCCGAGCGGCCGGGCACCCTGGTGCTGCGCTGCGCACCCGCCGAGGCCGACCGGCGCCTGCCGCTCCTCGGCCTCATCGACCTGTTCTCCGAGGTGGACGACGCGGCCTTCGCCGTACTCCCGCCGCACGAACGGGCCGTGCTCCGCGCCGCCTTGCACCGCCCCGGCGCGGGTGGCCAGGCCCGCCGGGCGGCGTACGGGAGCCCGCACGCGGACGTCCTGGCCCTGCGGATCGCGCTGCTCGGGGCACTGGCAGCGCTGTGCGAGCGCTCCCCCGTCCTGCTCGCGCTGGACGACGCCCAGTGGCTCGACCGCCCGAGCGCCGATGCGCTGGCCTTCGTGGCCCGGCGTGTCCGGCGGCTGCCGCTCACCGCGGCCGTGTCCTGGCGCACTCCGTACGACCCTGCCGAGCCGGTGGGCGGCGAGGCGCTGTGCCCCGGGCGCGTACTGGCCCTGGACGTACCGCCGATGACCGGGCGGGAGGTCGCGGCTCTGCTCTCCGGGCAGCCTGGTCCCGCGTGGCCGCAGCCGGTGCTTGCCAGGCTGCAGGCGGCGTCCGGAGGGAATCCGTACACCGCCGTCGCCCTCTCCCGTGCGCTCGCCGACGAGGTCCGCAGGACCGGGCGCGACCCCGCGGGCGGACCGCTGCCGGTCCCGCCCGCCCTGCGCCGGCTGCTGCTCGGCCGGCTCGCCCCGCTGAGCCCGCAGGCCCGCCGCACCCTGCTCGCCGCGAGCGCCGCCGCCCGCCCCACCGTCGCGCTGCTGCGCAGGGCCGGCTGCGGCACCGCGCAGGCCGACGTGCACGAGGCGGTGCGGCTGGGCCTGGTGGAGCCGTCGGCGGCCGGAACCGTACGGTTCACGCAGCCGCTGACCCCGCGGGTGGTGTACGAGGCGGCCGACCGCGCAGAACTGCGGCACGTGCACACCGCTTTGGCCGAGGCGGCCGACGACCCGGTCGAACGCGCCCACCACCTCGCGTCGTTGTCGCCCGGCGGAAGCGCGGAGACCGCCGCAGCGCTCACCGCGGCAGCCGCCACGGCCCGGCGCCGCGGCGCACCCGCTGTCGCCGCCCGGCTCGGCCAGCTCGCCGCCGACCGCACCCCGTGGGGCGACCCGGCCGCCGACGCGGAACTCCGGCTCACCGCCGCCGAGGACGCGCTGGCCGCGGGCGACTACCCGCTCGCCCGCGGCATCGCGCACGAGGTGCTGGCAGGGGCGGCCCGCCCCGCGGACCGGGTGCGCGCCTGGATCGTGGTGCTCGACTCCAGCGGGCAGGCCATGGCCGAGGTCACGGACGTCTTCCCGCGTGCGCTCGAAGACGCCAGCGGCGACCCGGAGTTGCTGGCCCGGCTGCACTACCGGCTCAGCTGGCGCTCCTGGTTGGTGGAGGGCTCGGCAGCCGCCGCGCTGACGCACGCCGCCCGCTCGGCGGTACTGGCGCTGCACGCCGGCGACCGGCGGACCGAACTCCTGGCGCTCACCCAGCAGTCGGCCCTGGAGTTCTACCTCGGCCGCCCGGCGGCCGAGGGCACACTGCGGCGGGCACTGGCCGCACCGCAGGACCCGCGGGTGCTCTTCGACCACAACGGGCCGGTCTTCCTCAAGCACCGCAGGCACCTGCTGCACGACCGGCTGGACGACGCGAGGACCGAACTGCGGGCGCTGGTCTACACCGTGCGGCACCGCGGTTCCGCGGAGAGCCTGTGCCACTGCCTGTCGGGCCTCGCGCAGGTCGAGATCCTGCGCGGGCGCTGCGAGGCCGCGATGGACCTGGCCCACCAGGCGCTGCGCGTCACCGAGCAGGCCGGGCTCAGCCAGGGTCCCGCCTGGTACGCGGTCGCGCTCGCCGAGGCGGCCGGCGGCGCCGCGGACCGGGCGCTGGCCGCCGCCGACCGTGCCAGGCGGCACAGCGAGGACGACGACGACCAGCTGTTCCTGCCGCGCGCCCTGCACGCCGAGGGCCACGTGCGGCTGCTGCGCGGCGAGCCGGACGCCGCGGTGCACGCGCTGCAGCGGGTACGCCTGCTGGAGACCGGGCAGGGCCAGGGCGATCCCGCGGTACGCCGCTGGCAGTCCGACCTCGCCGAGGCGCTGGTCGCCACGGGCCGCGCGGACGAGGCGGCGGAACTCCTCGCGGAGACCCGGGCGCAGGCGGCCAGGCTGGGCAGGAACGGGCTGCTGGCCGTGCTGGACCGGGCGGCGGCCCTCGTCACCGAGGCGCACGGCGACCCGGCTGCGGCCGCCGTCCGGCTCGGGCAGGCCGCGGCCAGGCTGGCGGCACTCCCCTACCGCCTGGAGGAGGCCCGCACCCACCTGGCGCTCGGCCAGGTGCAGGCCCGCCGCGGTGAGACGGGGGCGGCCCGCACCGCGCTGGCCGAGGCCGCACGCCTCTTCACCCGTGCGGGCGCCCACCCCTGGCTGGCCGTCACGACCGGCGCCCTTGACCGGCTCGACGTTCCCGCGCCCGCATCCGCGGCGGCGCCGGGCCTGGACGCGCTCACGCCCACCGAGCACCGCGTCGCCCTGCTGGTCGCGCAGGGCGCGAGCAACCGGGAGATCGCCGCCCACCTCACGATCAGCGTCAAGACGGTCGAGGCGGCGCTGACCCGCGCCTACCGCAAGCTCTCCGCCCGCTCCCGCGTCTCGCTGGCCCGTGCGGTCCTGGCCCGGTCCGGGCGGCTCTGAGGTTCGGGGCGGCTTCGAGCCGGCTTTGCCCTGGCTTCGGGGCGGCTTCGAGCCGGTGTACGGCCGTCCCGTCGTCCGACGGCCGCTTCCCGTTCACCCACATCATATGCTGCGCATATATTTTCTCCGTCATATCGCCGGTGTGGGCTCGCCGTTCGCACAGGACGGGTCCGTCCGGGCTGGTCCGACAAGAGGAGATGCACGTGCGCAGGACAACGGGCCGCAGTGCGGCCGTCCGCAATGGTGCGGTCGTGATCGCACTCCTGGGTGCCGTACTCGGCGGTGCGACAGCGGCTGCCGCCGCGGCGTCCGACCCCGGCGGCAGCACCCCGTACAGCACCGCCGTCACCCCGACCGTGCCCCACCCGGCGACGGCCACCGCCGCAGAACTGGCCGCCGCCCCGCCCTCCGACGCGCCCCCGGCCGCGCACACCACCGCGCCGTCCGCGGGTGCGGTGCTGCCGCAGAGCGCCACGAACGGCGCCCTGTCGCGCGCCGAGATGATCGCGCGGGCACAGCAGTGGATCAGCGAGGGCGTGCCGTACAGCGAGACCGCGTACTGGACGGACTCCAACGGCACCTACCGGCAGGACTGCTCCGGCTTCGTCTCGATGGCCTGGCACCTGGACACCAGCCGCACCACCTACACGCTGCCCGCGGTCTCCACCCGGCTGAGCAGCCTCGACGTGCTCCAGCCCGGCGACATGATCGACACCAATACCGCCACCATGCAGCACGTGGTGCTCTTCAAGGCGTGGACCGACTCCTCCCACACCACCGCGACCGTCCTCGAAGAGGCCCACCCGGGCACCGACGCCCGCGTGGCCCAGTACGCCCGCAGCTACCTCACGGCCAACGGCTTCACCCCCTACCGCTACAACCACGCCCTGGACCACCCGCAGTACGCCAACGCCAAGAGCGACATGTGCCTTTCGGTATCCGGCGGCGGCAGCACCGCCGACGGCGCCGACATCATCCAGTGGACCTGCAACGGCGGCCCCGAGCAGCAGTGGAGGTGGGACGGCAGCCGGCTCGTCAACACCAAGAGCGGCAAGTGCCTTTCGGTATCCGGCGGCGGCAGCACCGCCGACGGCGCCGACATCATCCAGTGGACCTGCAACACCGGTCCGGAGCAGCAGTGGACGTACCATCCCCACACCGGCAACTGGTCCAACGGCAACGGCAAGTACCTGTCCGTCTCCGGCGGCGGCAGCACCACCGCGGGCGCGCAGGTCGTCCAGTGGTCGTCCTCCGGCGGCCCCGAGCAGCAGTGGTGGGCCTCGGCGGCCTGACCTGCCCGGACAGGACGGCGCAGGGCTCTCCCGGGAGGAACCGATGCAGCGCGTGGCGGAGTTGTCGGCGGCGGACTGGCTGACCGGATCGCCCGCGGAGCCGATGCGCCTGATCACGTACGGCCCGCCCGGCTTCGCCGCCTACGGCAGGCTGCGGTACGTCCCCGACCCGCAAGGGCCGGGGACGGCCGAGGCCGACGTCGTCCTGCCCGAAGGGCACCCCACCGACATCGCGCAGGCGCGGACCGTGCTGCGGGAGCTGGGCGACCCGGCGGAGCCGTGCTACTTCTGCGTGTGGGAGGGCTACTCAGGCTCCTTCCTCGACCCGGAGCTGACCCGCGGCCCGCTCGTCGTGCTGCCGCACCGGCGGTACGTGCTGTTCGCCGGCGCGCTGGCGGAGATCGACCGCTGGGAGCAGCACTTCGGCGGCGGCCGGCCCTGCCCGCCGCCCGCCTTCGCATGGCCCGCGGACCACCGGTGGTGCTTCACCAGCGACGTCGACCCGCACTGGGCGGGCATCGCGGCGGGCGCATCCGCCCTCGCCGCGCTGACCGCGCGGACGGATGTGGACGTCGTCGCCGCCTCGCCCGGGGATGCGCCGCCGGCGTACGGCAGTTGAGACGAGGGCTCGCCGGGATCCGCCGACGCGCGATTCCGCGTCCGCGGTGAGGTCGCGTTCGGTAGCGTGAACCGGGAGGGAACTCTCCGGGGGAGGAGCGGGGCTTGGTGTCGTCCCAACCGCAGCCGCGGCTCGGCGTCGTGCTGGTCCACGGGTTCATATCCGGGCCGCAGATGTGGCAGCCGCTGCAGCATCTCATCACCGCCGACAGCGACTTGGCCGGCGTCGACACGCTGCCCTTCGGGTACGCCACCGGCCTGTTCATGCCGGCGCCGCACCGCGCCCTGCCCACCCTCGACACGGTCGCGGACAGCCTCAAGGAGTACCTCGACACGCACGCGGCGGAGTACGGCCGCCTTGTGCTGGTCGCGCACAGCCAGGGCGGCCTCGTCGTCCAGCGCTGGCTGGCCCGGATGCTCGCCGAGGGGCGGGGCCGCGACCTGGCGGCGGTCGCGCGGGTGGTGCTGCTGGCCTGCCCCAACAACGGCTCGCAGATCGCGCTGTCCCTGCGCCGGGGCCTGCTGAGGCGCAATCCGCAGGAGCGGCAGCTGAGGCCGCTGACCGAGCAGGTGACCGACACGCAGCGCATCGTGATCCGCGACGTGGTCAACGCGACGGCGGTGACCGACCGCACGTGCCCGATCCCCTTCTCCGTCTACGCCGGCGAGACAGACCGCGTCGTGCCGCCCGCCTCCGCCCGCAGCGTCTTCCCGGACGCGGCCGTCCTGCCGGGCGACCACAGGGCGATAGCCCGGCCCGACTCGCCCGACCATCGGGTGTACCGGACGTTGAAGCGGCTGATCCGGGCGGAGCTGGAGGTGCGGGAAGTGCCGCCACCTGCCGCTCCGGTGACGCCTGCTTCTGCGCCCGCGCCCCTGGCTGCGTCGGCACCCGCAGCCGTGCCCGCGGCTGCGCCTGTGCCCGCGCCCGCGCCTTCGCGGGAGGCGGTGCGGCCCGCTGCCGCGTACTCCTTCCCCGACACCCTCCGGGTCGTCGCCGCCGCAGAGCGGATCACCGGCATGGACGACCCGGACGTACGGCTACAGGTCGTGGACCTGATGCGGCAGCGCCTCGCCCCGGAATGGGGCTTCTCCGCCGCCTACCGGGCCACCACCCGCGATCACCTGGTGGAGATCGTCGAGCGCTGCCGTACGCACGCGGCGGCCCCCGCGGCACTCGGCGCCTTCCTCGCCGCGGTCGTGCTGCTGCGCCCCGACGAGGCCGCGACGGTCGAACTGCGGCGGATCGTCGGGGATCCACGGTGACCCCGGAGGCCGGCCACGGCCGCACCCCGCCGCCCGGCGGTGTGGTGCGGATGCTGCTCGGCCGGGTGCGCCAGTCCGGGCGTGGCGCCGCGGCGGCACCACCCGCCGCCGGGTCGGCTCCCCCGCCCCCGCCCCCGCCCCCGCCCCCGCCCCCGGGGAACTGGACGCCCGCGGAGTCAGCCGAACTCTTCCGGGCGCTCACCGCCGTCGCCGACCTGCACCGTCCCGAATTCCTCGACCAGGTGCTGGCCTTCGCCGGGCGGCAGTTGGACGACGCGGGTACGCCGCTCCCCGTCGCCTACCACGCGCACCCGCGCTCCAGGATCTGGGCGCTCGTCGAAGCCGTGGACCGGCACCGCGACCCGGACGCGGCGCTGCGGGCGCTGGCCGACGCGCTGGCGGGGCTGCGCGGCGACGAGGCGGCCGTCGCGGCCTTCCTCGACGTGGCCGCCCGGCTGGCACCCCCCGGCCGACTGCCCGGCCCCCGGCTGCGCGCCGTCCTGCGCGACCTGGACGGGATGCGCGCCCGGGTGCCGGTGTCCGCGGCCGACCAGTCGCTGCGGCGGGCGGTACGACCCGGCGAGTCCGCCGCGCTGCGCGGCACCGAGACCGTCGCGGAGATGGTGCTCCGGCTCAGCGACGCCCGCTCCCCCGCGCCCGGCGACCAGGACGGCGCTGGCGCGGACCCGGCCGACGCCGACCCGCTGGTGCTCCGCTTCCTGGCCGAGCTGGCAGCGGTGCTGCCCCCGGAGGCAGGCGATGTCCTGCGCGGCCATGTCGCCCGGATCGCCGAGGAGTTGGGCATCGACGGCGCCACGCGGGAAGCCCTCGCCCACCGCGGACAGCCCGGCGCCGAACTGGCGGAAGAGGCCTCCGAGGCACCGCCCGACAGCCGGGTGCTCCAGATACGGCTGCGCGAGACCGCGCCGGGCAAGCACGAATACGCCCTCGACGGCACCCTCTACGACCGGACCGCGGCAGGGCTGGCCCGGCCCCGCCGCCGGGCCGTCGGAAGTCCGGTCGCCCTGCGGCAGTTGCGGGACGTCGGCCGCACCTGCCTGGTCGACTGGGCCGACCTGGCGGCCCGGTTGGACGACGCGGACCAGGTGCGGGTGGAGTTCCTGCTCCCCTGGTCCCTGCTCGACCACCCGGTGGAACGCTGGCTGACCGACGGCCACGCCTACCTCGTCGGGCACAAATACCCCGTCGTCGTACGGTCGTTGGACCGGCTCGAACAGCCCGCCTGGCACCGGGACTGGGCGCACCGCTGGCGGTCCCTGCACCGGACCGGGCCTGCCGCCGCCCGGCAGGGCATCGGCTGGCTGTCGCTGGAGGCCGCGCCCCCGTCCTTCACACCGCACGGCGGCGTCCTGCACCTGCGCGGTCGGGACGGCGAGGTGCGCGCCTGGCTCGACCGCAACCCCGGCACCCACGGCCTGGGCCTCGCCTTCGCCTACGATGCGGCCAACCCCCGGCGCGCGCTCGGCCTGCGCGAGGCCATCTGCGAGGGCGTACCCGTCGCCGTATGGCGCCGCGACGACGGCGACCCCGCGGAACTCGCCCACCGCCTCGCCGAACTCGCCGACGTGCCCGACGACTTCGCGGTACTCCCGGCCCGGCTGCGCATCTGGCGCCGCGCCGCCGCCCGCGACGACGCCACCGCCATGGACAACCAGCTCACGCTGCTCTGGGACGACCCCGAATGCGTCTTCCGGGAGACCCCGCTGGCAGCACCGACCGCCGAAGCCCCCGGGCGATGACCCCGCCCGGCCGGAAGGACCGTGACCAGTGACAACCCCCGACGACGCCACGCCCCGCCCCACGCCGCCCCCGGCGTGGCCGGCCCCCGGGGACGGCGACGCGGCCCCGGCGCCCGACTCCCCGTGGCCCCCGCCCGGGGTGCCCCGTCCTGAGCGGGTCGCTCCATGGGACTGGCCCTCGTCAGAGGGCGGTGACGGTGACGGGCCGGGGAACTCGACCCAGGACGTCCCCGGTTGGTGGATCTACCGCGGGGCGGCGGAACCGCACGACGGTATCGACCGGCTGCCCGAGGCACCCCCCTGGCGTTCGTTCACCGACGGGACACCGCCCGCTGGGCTGCTGGAGCGCCCCGCCCCCGGGGCCGCGGACCGGCGGCGGGCGGTGCGCGCGTCCCGCTACCAGGCGGACCGGGAGGAGATCCACCTGGTCAACATGGCCCTGCTGCTGCGCCGCCCGCTGCTGGTCACCGGGCGCCCGGGCCTGGGCAAGTCCACGCTCGCCTACAGCATCGCGCGCGAACTCCGGCTCGGCCCGGTGCTGCGCTGGTCCGTCACCAGCCGCACCACCCTCCAGGACGGGCAGTACCAGTACGACGCGATCGGCCGCCTCCAGGACGTCGGCCTGCACGAACGGGCCGCCGCTGCCCACCCGCCCACCAAGGGCGCCCACCCCGAACTCCCGGACATCGGACGCTACTTGCGGCTCGGGCCGCTCGGCACCGCACTGCTCCCATGGCGGGTGCCGCGGGTGCTGCTGATCGACGAGATCGACAAGAGCGACGTCGACTTCCCCAGCGACCTGCTGCACGTCTTCGAGGAAGGAGAGTTCACCGTCCCGGAGTTGGCCCGGCTGCACCGGCCGACCGCCGAGGTGATGACCGCCGACGACGGCGGCCGGGTCACCCTGGAGCACGGGCGGGTGAGCTGCCACGAATTCCCGCTCGTCATCCTGACCAGCAACGAGGAGCGCGAGTTCCCGCCCGCCTTCCTTCGCCGCTGCATCCGGCTGGAGATCCGCCGCCCCGACCGCCGCAAACTCGCCCGCCTCCTGGCGGCCCACCTCCCCCCGGCCGACGCGGCGGCCTCCGCCGTCCGCGAGGACCTGATCACGACCTTCCTCCGCAAACAGGACGAGGAGGGCGCCGACCTGGCCAACGACCAACTCCTCAACGCGGTCCAACTGGCCCGCCAGATATGGGACACCCCGGAGGGCTACGACCTGATATCGGAGCATGCCCTACGCCCGCTCAACGAGGGCTGACGAGCGAGCGGCCGGAGTGGCCGGCCGAGGCACGAGGCCGTCCACGCAGGGCGCGAGGAGGAAGACCGAACAACAAAAGCGAGGGCTGACGAGCGAGCGGCCGGAGTGGCCGACCGAGGCACGAGGCCGTCCGCGCAGGCCGCGAGGAGGAAGACCGAACAACAAAAGCGAGGGCTGACGAGCAAGCACCCCGACTGGCCGGCCGAGGCACGAGGCCGTCCGCGCAGGCCGCGAGGAGGAAGACCGAACAAGCAAGAAGCGAAGGATGAGGAGGACGTGGACGAGGAACCCCGGAGTGGTCAACCGCCCGCCCAGGAGGGGGACTTCGATGGGCTGGAGCGCAGCCTCGGGCGGTTGCTCGACGGGCCGGGTGGGGCTTCCGCCGCGGATCTGGCTGATCTGCTGTGGGTGGCGCGGTTCGCCGGGCGGAGTCTGGCCCCGCAGGCACCCGACGGTGCCGCCGAGCCCGCCGGGCCGCCTGCGGAGCCTGAGCCGCCGCAGGCGGCAGCCCCCGGCCTCGTGGGCGACCCCGCCCGCGAGGCCCCGGCCCCGGTGGTGCCGCCCGCCGGCGGCGACGGGCCGGTCGGCGTACCGCTGCACGCCGTGTCCGCCGCGGCCCAGGGCGAGCCGGACCCCGTCGGGTCCCGCCTCGGCGGCACGCCGAAGAGCACCCCCGCCAGGGTCGTTCCCGTGCCCCGGGAGGGCGCGCTGCACGACCGGCTGGCGATCTCGCGCGCCCTGCGCCCACTGCGGCGGCGGGTCGGTGCGCCGGGGCCGCTCCGGCTCGACGAGGAGGCGACGGCCCGGGCGTCCGGCGAGGCGTCGCTGCTGTCGCCCGCGTGGCTGCCGCACACCGAGAGCCTGTTCTCGGTGGACCTCGTGGTGGACTCGGGACCGTCGATGGCAGTGTGGCAGCAGCTCGCCGCCGAGATGCACAGCCTGCTGGGCCAGAGCGCCTTCCGGATGACCCGCGTGTGGTCGCTGGACTCCGCAACCCAAGTGCCGCGCCTGGCAGCCTTCCCGCGCATGCCGCGGGCAGGGGCGCGGACCTTCTCCCTCGACCAGCTGCGGGACCCCTCGGGCCGCCGCATCGTGCTGCTGCTCACCGACGGCGTCGGGCCGCTGTGGCGGAACGCGGCGCTGCACGCGGCGATCACCCGGTGGTCGCGGGCTCAGCCGGTGGCCGTGCTCCAGGTCCTGCCGCAACGCTTATGGCACCGCACCGCCTTGGTGCCCTCCCGGGTGCTGGCCCGGCCGCCGGCGGCGGGCCGCACGGTGCCGCGCTTCCGCCAGGAGACCCTGTCCGGCGGGGCGGGCGGCCCGCGCCACGGCGGCTGGGTGCCGATGCTGGAGCTGCGGGCCGACTGGATCGCGCCCTGGGCGGGCCTGCTCGCGGGCACCGCACCCGGCTGGACACCGCTGCTCGCCTTTCCCACCGGCGGCGAGCTGCCCGCACTCGCGGCAGCGGCGCCCGGCCCGGCGGCCGGGCACGCGCCCGCGGCAGCGGACCTGGTCGAGCGCTTCCGGGGCGAGGCGTCCCCGGAGGCGTTCGAGCTCGCGGGATACCTCTCGGCGGTGCCCCTCGTCCTCCCGGTGATCCGCCTCGTCCAGCGGGTCATGCTCCCGGCGTCGACGGGGGCGCACCTCGCGGAGTTCTTCCTGTCAGGGCTGCTCCTGGAGGAGCAGCAGGACCCGCACCCGCCGGCGTACGAGAGCGCGCACGGCCGGGCGCGGGCCGGTGTGCACGACGACCTGCGGATGTACGACCTGCTCCCGGGGGTGCGCGACGCGCTGATGGGCACCCTCACCCGGCGGGAGACGCTGCGCGTCCTCGACGTACTCGGCCGGGTGTCGGGGCGGGTCGCGGAGCGCTTCGGCGGGAGCCTCAATTTCCGGGCGCTCGTCCCGGCGGCTGATGCGCAGGGCGACTGGCGGCTGCCCGAGGGCAGCCTGCCCTTCGCCCGGATCGCCGCCACCGCGCTGGCCGGGCTCGGCGGCGAGTACCGCCGGATGGCCGCGGCCCTCACGGCGGGCCTGGCGCGGGAGGGTACGGCGGCCGGCCCCGTGTCGTCCACGCCCGCCGTCCCGCAGCCGCCCCTGCCTCCGCCGGTCTCCGTTCGCCAACTGCCCACCGTTCAGGGCCGCGTCCTCAGCCAGCCGATGATGTTCGTCGGCCTGGGCGGTACGGGCGTCGCCATCGGAGCGGAGGTGGAGCGTCGGCTGCGCGACGAGCTGTGCGGCCCCGACGGCCGCGCCCTGTCAGGGTCGCGGGGCCGACTGCCGTACCAGCTGCCGGACTGCGTCCAGTTCGTCTACGCGGACCTGGACCAGGGCAGCCTGGCCGACTTGCCGCTGGTCACCCCGGGCACGGTGCCGCGGGGGGCGTACGCCTCCACGTCCCGGATCAGCCCGGACAGCTTTCCCGAGGACTCCGACTCGTCGGACACCACTCGCCGGCTCCGGCGGCTGCCTGACGCGGACCTCCGCTGGCTGCCTCCCGCCGACGACGAACCGAGGGTGCTGCCGCTGACCCGCGGTTCCGGACAGCTTCCCACCGTGGCGCGGGCGTCGCTCTTCTCGACCATGCAGCAGAGCCCGACGGCCGTCGCTGAGGCGCTCGGCGCCGCCGTGGACGCGATCGCACGCTCGGCAGCCGAGTTGCGGGAGATCGGCGGCGGGCACATCACCGGGTGCGACGTCTTCGTCGCGTTCTCCGTCGCGGGCGGCACGGGCGCCGGGCTCTTCGTGGACTACCTGCACCTGATCGGCGAGGAGTTCGCGAAGCGCCGGTTCCCCGGTCTGCGCATCCACCCGCTGGTGGTCATGCCGTCCGCCTTCCCGCCGCAGGCGGGCGGCGGGCGCGAAGCAGAACTCAACGGCGCCCGCGCCCTGCTGGACCTGGCCGACCTGGTCGACTGGCAGAACGCCCCCGCGTCCGACGACCTCGACGACGACCCCGAGCAGCTCACCATCCGCCACCCCGGAGGGCACCCGCTCCGTATGCGGGTCGGCACCATGCCCACCGCCTTCCTGCTCGGCCGCCCGCCCGGCGGCACGAGTGCCGACGTACGCCGCTCGGCGGTCTCGCTGGTCATGTCACTGATCGGCGGGGAGGCACCCGACGACGCGTACGACACGTGGCGGACCTTCGCGGACTCCTTCCTCGACAACGGCGTACGGCACGCCGCTCCGTCGCCGTCGGGCCTGGGCCGGCGCGGCCTGACCACCAGCGTGTCGGCGTCGTTGAGCATCCCCGTGGAGGCGCTGGCCGACCTGATGACCGAGCGGCTGATGGGTGAGGCGTTCAGAGAACTCTCGACGCCATCAGCGGAGTCGACGCCTGCGCTCGTACGGCGGTTGATCGCCGACAGCGGCCTGGACCGGCTGCGGGAGGCACCGGTTCCCCCGGTCCGGCGGCCCGCCGAAGTTCGTGGAACGGCAGCCGTCGTGCAGGCACTGCGCGACCGGGAGGACGAGATGCGGGAGCGGCTGAGCCTTCTGGCCGACTCCGTCGGCCGCGAAGTCCCGGAGCTGGCCGACCGGTTCGATCCGCGCCTGGCCGTCGCCCTGCTGCTGGAGCGTACCGATCCCTTCTCCGCCCTGGCGGCGTTCGGCAACTTTCCCGAGCGCGGGGTGTCCCTGGCAGAGGGCACGTTCCTGGGCTGGCTGGTCCGATCGTCGCTCGAACGCAACCCACCCCGGCACCTCCCCGACGAGGCTCCGACGATTCCCGCGATGCGCGGCCGGCTCGCGGGTGCCGTCCGGGTGCGCTGGACCGACCCCGAGGTGCGGGCGCTGCTCAGGGCGCAGGACGAGTGGTACGTCCGGCGCGGTCGCGAGATCTGGTGGGAGGAGTGGGCAGGGCAAGGCCGACGGTGGTTGCTGAAGGCGCAGACCGCAGCGGCCGACCTCGGCCGGCTCGTGGCGCCTCTGCGCGATCGCGCCGAGACGTCGAACGTGGAGGTCTACCGGCGGATTGCGGCGCTGTACCAGGATCAGGCCACGGCCCATGTCCGCCTCCTGCCACCGCAGGAACGCCTCGACAGCTTCTTCGCCGACCTGCTGGAGTCGCTGGCCGAACATGAGGGCTTGACGACGGGGCCGGACGGGAGGGTACGGCCGGTGCTGAGTGGCCTGCTCGCCGGCGGCTGGCGGGAAGCACTTCGCGCCAACCGTCAGCATCCCGACGCGGCGGTTGCGGAAGCCAGAGCGGCGCTGCGCTCCACGGTCGACAGCCACCTGCTGCGGAGCGACCTGGGGCCGGTGCTGCCGCCGATGAGCCGCATCCTGGCCGCAGCGGCAGGCGACAACGAGGCCCGCGCGGACGTCAGCGAGGAGTGTCTCGGCGCCTTCACCCACCAGGTCGCCGGCTTGCTCGCCCCGGGGTACGTCGCCGAGGGCAACGGACCGCTGCGGATCATCGTCACCTACCCCGGCAGGATGAGCCGCGCGGCGGAGGACTATCTGCTCAGAGCACTAACGCTCCCGCGCACCGGCGACGCGCCCGTCGTCCAGTTCGTCAGCGGCCATGAGGACACGCTGAGCGTCGTGATGGTCCGCAGCGGGATGGGGATCACCCAGGTGCCCGAGGCCCGTGACCTGCTGCGGCTGTGGACGAGCGCGCAGTATTCGCCCCAGCCCAGCGACGTCCTGCCCTGGCGGCAACGGCTCGGCTACCGCGACGGCTGGCTGCTGGGCTCCGAGCACGACCGGCGCAGGGTCCTGCACCGGATCCTGGTCAGCCTGTGGAACGGCATCGGTGTGGACGCCCGCGGCCACTCCCCGCGGCGGGTCCGTATCCCCCTCGGCCCCGAGTCGGAGGCCGGCGTTCGCCGGGCCGACACGAGAGCGGCCCTGACGCTGTCCCTCCCCGACTCCCCGGCCGGTCTGTCCACCTGGCCCGGAGTGCTGGGCGCCTACGAGCGGTGGGCCATCACCGAGGACCCGCAGCTCACCGAGCCGTACGCGGAAGCGCTGATGTCGGCCGTACCGGCGGGCGGCCAGACGATCCGGCCGCCCGACTGGGAGTTCGTACGCCTCGTCACGGAAATCGCCCCCCGGCAGACCGCCCTCCTGGAGCAGATGCGCGAGGCCCCCGGTGGCGCGGAGGACCCCACGCTGGCACGCCACTGGGAGTTCTGGACCTCGCTCCTCCCGGCCGCCATGCGCCTGCCCTGCCCCGGCGTACGCGGCGAGCCCACCCTGGACCACCTGCTGTCCTCGATCCGCTGACGGCCCCGGCCGCCGTCACTGTCGACGCAGCCGCCGAGCCACCGTCGGAATCACGATCGCCGCCCCGCCCGTACCCGGCTGGACGGCGCCCTGGTCCCGCTGGCCGAGCAGGACCGTGCGCTGTGGAACCGCGTCTCGGTCACCGAGGGGGTGGCGCTGCTCTCCGGGACGCTGTCCAAGGGCCGGGTCGGCCCGTACCAGTTGAAGGCGGCGATCGCCGCGGTGCACGACGAGGCACCGGCGATGGACGCCACCGACTGGCCGCAGATCCTGGGCCTGTACGACCTGTTGGCCCAGGCCGAGCCGAACCCGGTGACCGACCTGAACCGGGCCGTCGCCGTCGCGATGGTCCACGGCCCGCAGGCGGGCCTGGCAGCGGTCGCCGCACTGGCCCGCAACCCGCGCCTGACGCGCAACCACCGGCTCCTGGCCACCCGGGCGCATCTCAAGGACCTGGCCGGCGACCACCCCGGCGCCGCCGCCGACTACCGCCGGGCGGCCCTGCTGACCGCCAGCGCACCGGAGCGCCGCTGTCTCACCGCCCGCGCGGCCGAGGCGGAGTCGCGCCCGGCGGCCGGGTGACGGCGGCCACCGACGGTCACTGGGCCGGGGGTTCCGGGCGGACCAGAGCGTTCTGGTAGGCGATCACCACGAGTTGGGCGCGGTCGCGGGCACCGACCTTGGTCATGGCGCGCTGGATGTGGGTGCGGACGGTCAGGACGCTCAGGACGAGTTCCGCGGCGATCTCCTCGTTGGACTTGCCATGGGCCGCGAGGACGGTGACCTCCCGTTCGCGCGGGGTCAGGTCGGCGAGGCGTTCCGGCGGGGCGAGGGGCGTACCGGAGGCGGGGGTGGTGAGGAAGCGGGTGATCAGGGCCTGGGTGGCGCCCGGGGAGAGCAGGGCTTCGCCTGCTGCGACGGTGCGGATGCCGTCGAGCAGCGCGTCGGTGGTGACGTACTTGCCGAGGAAGCCGCTGGCGCCGACCTGGAGGGCCTGCGCGACGTACTCCTCGGTCTCGAACATGGTCAGGATGAGGACGCGGGTGCCGGCCAGTCCGGGGTCGGCGCAGATCTCGGCGGTGGCGGCGAGGCCGTCGGAGCCGGGCATGCGGATGTCCATGAGGACGATGTCGGGGCGGTGGGCGCGGGCGGCTTCCACGGCCTGCCGGCCGTCCGCGGCCTCGCCGACGACCTCCATGTCCTCGCACGAGTCGATCAGCAGCCGGAAGGTGCCGCGCAGCAGGGCCTGGTCGTCGGCGAGCAGGACGCGGATGGTCAAGGGGTGTCCTCGGGTCGTGGTCCGGCCGGTGCGTCCGCCGGGGTGCGGGGCCGGAAGGGGAGGGCGGCGGCGACTTCGAAGCCGCCGCCGGGCCGGGGGCCGGCCCGCAGGTCGCCGCCGACGGAGTGGGCGCGTTCGCGCATGCCCATCAGACCGTATCCGCCGCCGGGCACGGGCGGGGGCGTCCCGCCTGATGGTGTGCCGTCGTTGGCGACGGTGACGGTCAACTGCGAGCTGTCGTAGCGCAGGCGTACGCGGGCCGTGTGGTCGGGCGCGTGTTTCGTGGCGTTGGTCAGGGCCTCCTGGATGATCCGGTACGCCGTCAGGTCCACGCCGGGGGACAGCGGCTGGGGCTCCCCCTCGGTGCTGACGGTGACGGTCAGGCCCGCCGACTCGCAGGCCGCGACCAGGGTGGGGAGGCGGTCGAGGCCCGGGGTGGGCTCCAGCGGGTCGGCGTCGGGGCCCGCGCTGTGCCGCAGTACGCCGACGGTGGCGCGCAGTTCCAGCAGCGCGGACGAGGTGGTGCCGACCAGGTCGGCGAGGATCTTGCGGGTCTGCTCCGGGTGGGCGTCCGCGAGGTGGGCGGCGGTGCCGGCCTGGGCGTGGGCGACGGCCATGTGGTGGGCGACGGCGTCGTGGAGTTCGCGGGCGATCCGCATCCGCTCCTCGGCGACGCGCAGCCTGGCCTCCTCCTCACGGGTGCGTTCCGCGTGCGCGGCGCGGGCCTTGACCGACTCGATGTAAGCCCGCCGGAAGCGGCTCATCCCGCCGAGTGACACCGGGAGCAGCAGCCACAGGACCGTACCGGCGGTCCGCAGCAGGAAGTCGTCGCCGAGCGGTGCGCCGGCCAGCGAGGTGGCCACCAGCACGGCCACGGTGGCCGCGGCCCCGACGCCGGTGGTCCGCGAGTCGGTGAGCGCGGCCAGCCAGTACAGCGCGGCCATGACGGGGGCCAGCAGCAGGGGGCTGGGCAGGTAGCCCATGGCGGTCAGCGCGGCCGCCGCCGCGGTGGTGACCGCGAGGGTGGCCCGCGGGCGGGTGCGGGCGGCCGGGACGGCGGCGCAGGAGACGACGATGATCCAGGCGGGCCACAGGGTGCGCGGCGGCGCGGACTCCGAGGTGCTGATCTGCGCCCCGAAGAGCGCGCAGACGCACACCGCCACCGCCGTCGCCACGCCGGCGGCACGGGTGTGGCGTTCCGCGTACCGTTCGAGGTTGCTGGTCATGGGGCTCTCCGTGAGGGGGCGTGCCGACGTCCATGGTCGCCGACGACGCCGGGGACGGGGGCGAAGGACGGGCGCGATCGGGCGCGGACCGGCGCCGGCAGGTGCGGTTGGTCACCGGCGGGCGCGAGGACCGCCCGGGCACGTGCCCGGGCGGTCCTGTCGTCGGCGCGGGTCAGACGCGTGCCTCGATCTGCCCGTCCGGGTCGAGGTCCGGGCTCGCGGGCCGTGCCTGGCCCAGGGCCCGGCCTTCGACGTCGACGTGCGGCAGGACGCGGTCCAGCCACCGCGGCAGCCGCCAGGCCCGCTCGCCGAGCAGCGCCAGGACGGCGGGCACGATCGCCATGCGCACCACGAAGGCGTCCAGGAACACCGAGGCGGCCAGGCCGACGCCGAGCATCTTGATCAGCGAACCCTCCTCACCGATGAAGCCGGAGAAGACGGCGACCATGATGAGCGCGGCGGCCGTCACCACCCGGGCGCTGTGCCGGAAGCCGGACACGACCGCCTGTCCGGCGCCCTCCCCGTGGGTGTGGGCCTCGCGCATCCGGGAGACGAGGAAGACCTCGTAGTCCATGGCCAGCCCGAAGACGATGCCCATCATGAAGATCGGCATCAGGCTCATGATCGGCCCGGTCTGCTCCACCCCGAGCAGGCCCGCCGCGTGCCCCTGCTGGAAGACCAGCACCAGCACGCCGAGTGCCGCCAGCACCGACAGGACGAAGCCCAGGGCGGCCTTGACCGGTACCAGCACGGACCGGAAGACCACCAGCAGCAGCACCACCGCGAGGCCGCCGACGACCGCCAGGTAGGGCACGAGTGCGGACTGCACCTTGGCGGCGACGTCGATGTTCAGCGCGGTCGTGCCGGTGACCTCGAAGGTCGCGGACGCCTGCCGCTCCACCGCGGGGCGGTCGTGGCGGATCGTCTCGACCAGGTCCTTGGTCCTGGCGTCCGTGGGGCTGGTCGAGGGGGTGGCGCGGAAGACGGCGGTGCCGCCCGCCTTGTCGAAGCGGGCCTGCGAGACGGACACGATGCCGTCGGTGCCCGCGATGCGGTCGCTGACCGTACGCACCGCCGCGTGCGGGTCGGCGGCTCCCGTGGCGTCCACGACGATGGTCAGCGGGCCGTTGAAGCCGGGGCCGAAGCCGTCGGCGAGCGCGTCGTAGGCGCGGCGCTCGCTGGTGGCGGTGGACTTGGCCTCGTCGCCGGGCATGCCCAGCTGCAGCGAGGCCGCAGGCAGGGCCAGCGCGCCCAGGCCCAGCACGCCGACGACCAGGACGGCCACCGGGCGGCGCAGGACGAAGCGCGCCCAGCGGGCGCCGAGGTTGCCGCGCCCGGCCGGCCCGGCAGGTACGGGGAGCAGGACCGGGGCGGCACCCCGGCTCCTGCGCGCGGCCTTGCGGGCCTTGCGGGCCTTGCGGGCCTTGCGGGCCAGCACCGCGTCCGGCCAGAAGCCGAGCAGCGCGGGCACCACGGTGAGGGCGACGAGTACGGCGACCGCGACGGCTCCCGCCGCGGCCAGGCCCATCTTCGTCAGCGTCGGGATACCGACCACGGACAGTCCGCCGAGGGCGATCACCACGGTGACCCCGGCGAAGACCACCGCGGACCCCGCGGTGCCGACCGCCACCCCTGCCGCGTCCTGCGGCGCACGGCCGCGCCCGCGCTCCTCCCGGTAGCGGGAGACGACGAAGAGGGCGTAGTCGATGCCGACCGCCAGGCCCAGCATCATCCCGAGGGTGAGCGTGTCGGAGGACAGGCCCAGCGGGCCGGCGAGCAGCAGGATGCCGCTCAGGCTCACCGCGACGCCGACGACCGCGGTCAGCAGCGGCAGGCCGGCCGCGGCCAGCGAACCGAAGGTGACCAGCAGCACGAAGGCCGCCGCCGACAGGCCGACGATCTCGGCGGCCCCGCCGGGTCCGCCGTCGCTGTCCATCGCGGAGCCGCCGGTCTCCACGGTCAGCCCGGCCGCCCGCGCCTGGTCCGCCGCCTTGTCCACCGCGGCCCGGCCGGCGTCGCCGACCTCGGAGGACTCCACCTTGTAGGTGACGGTCGCATACGCCGTCGAGCCGTCGTCGCTGACGGCCTTCGACGTGAACGGGTCCGTCACGCCCGCCACCTGCGGGCCGCGGCCGAGCGAGCCCACCGCGTCCTCGACGGCGGCGTGCAGATGGCCCGCGGTCACCTTCTGGCCGCCGGGGGCGACGAAGACGACCCGGGCGGTGGCGCCGTCCGCGGCCTCGCCGGGGAAGCGCTGCTCCATGAGATCGAACGCCTTCTGCGACTCGATCCCCGGCATCGAGAACTCCTCGTCCGATGCCCCGGGCGCCCCCGCGGCGCCCACGGCGAGCGCGGCCAGCACCCCCAACCACACCAACACCACCCAGCGGCGGCGCAGGAAAGCGCCGCGGCCGAGCCGATACAGAAAAGTCGCCACGTCAGGGTCTCCCTCTCCACAAGCGATGACCGCTCAAGGCTCGCCGGGGGGCACCCCTGCCGTCGTCATGCGGCTGCGGACACTGCGGCCTACCGGAACCGCAGGTCACCCCTACCGGAATCGCAGTACCCGGCGCTTCTCGGGGCCTGCGGAGAGCGGCCCGTCAGCGGCCCAGTGCGCCTTCCGGGTCCTCGGCGACGGCGCTCAGTGCGGGCAGGTCCCTGATGATCAGGCTGCGGTAACCGGTGCTGATCAGCCCCAGCTCCCGCAGCCGCTTCATCGCGCGCTCCAGGGTCGGCACCGTGGTGCTGACGATCGCCGCCGGCTCGGGCTGGGTGACCAGGCCCTCGACCCTGATGCCCGCGGCCTCGGGGCGCCCGTGGCCCTCGGCAAGCTCGCACAGCACCGCCGCCGGCCGCGACGGCGGGCAGTGGCTGCGCCGCCCGCAGGTCGTCGTCTACCGCCACCACGCGGGCGCCTGACGCGCCGCCGGCACCGCCCCAGGACCGCCGCCGGAGCCGTTGTCAGACCCCGCGCCTACCGTCGGGAGGAAAGCACGGTGAAAGAGGTGGGGGCATGGGATTCTCCGGGACGCTGGTCTTCTGCCGCAGCGAGCGGCCACTGGCGCAGGCGCCGGTCTTCGGCGGGCTGCCACAGGAGGTCAGGGACGAGACGGCCGGGCACGGCGAGTGGCGGCCGCGGGCCGGCGGCTGGCGGACGGCGCAGGTCGGCGGCGACTGGTGGGACGAGGCGATGCTGCGCGACCTGGTCCGGTGGTCGGGGGCGCCGGCCTGCCTCGGCTTCGTCTTCGACAGCGACGTCGTCTACGTCGTCGGACTGTCCCCGAGCGGACGGGAGTGGTCGGTGACGCTCAATCCGAAGGCGGCCGCCGCGCTGCAGGTCGACCCGCCGGCGGGCACGGCCGACGCGCTGGGGTGGTTCGCCTCGCCGCAGGGCAGGGAGGCCGTCGCCCGCAGGCTCGCCACCTTCGAGGCGGAGGTGCCCGAGGCGGCGCGGGATGTGCTCGCCTGGGCCGCCGAGGCCGGTTTCGGCGCGGGCGTGGAGGTGGCCGCGGTCGAACGGATGCTGCGGTCGGAGCCGGAGGTCTTCGCGGAGGAGCTGTTCGCGGACCTGGTCGACGTCCTCGGCTTCCCCGCGGTGCAGGCCGCCTGAGCGGCGGGGGCGGACCCGGCTCGCGGGGTCAGGGGGCGGGGGCGCCGGGCGGGGCGGAGCGCTGCTGGCGGCTGCCGATGCGCTGCCAGACAGCGCGCTGGAAGCGCAGGGTGAAGACGCCGACAACGATGAGCACGACGATGTTCACCAGCAGCTGGATGAGGGATCCGCGGGCCTCGCGCCAGCTGAAGAAGGCGCAGGAGACCCCGATGTCGGCGGCGGCCGGGATGGTCGTGACCGAGATGAAGACGCCGAGCAGGGCACTGGTGCGCGACTCGGTCAGCGACACGATGCCGACCACGCCGGCCAGGACCGCGACGACGACGGAGTAGACGTTGGGGGTGTTGATCAGGTCGGAGACCGGTCTCAGGCCCCGGTCGAAGGCCTTGGGCTGCAGGTCGAGGCCGCGGATGACCAGGGAGAAGAGGAAGGTGACCAGGACGGCCAGGGTGAATCCCACGGTCAGCGCCGACAGGCCGGCCCGGATCCTGGCGGGGTGGCCGCGGTCCAGGCCGAGCGCGATGCTGGTGATCGCGCCGTACTCGGGGCCGACCACCATCGCCGCCACGATCAGGATCTGCGAGTTGGTGAGGATGCCGACGGAGCCGATGAGGCTGGCGACGGTCAGGTAGACGTAGAAGCGCGGCAGGTAGGTGCCCTCGGCGCGGATGCGCGACTCGACCTCCTCCCAGACCGGCGCGTGGGCCATGGCGCCGAGCTGCCGCACCTCGGCTTCCGCCGCGGCGCCGGAGAAGGCCATGTCGACCGGTTCCACGGCGACCGAGCCACGCCGGTCGAGGTCCAGGTCGTGCAGGCCGCGCAGCAGGCCGTTGGCGGCGCCGGTCAGCACGTCGCACTCGACCGCGTCGCCTTCCGGGTGGCTGGCCCGTCCCGGGTGGACGACCAGGTTGAAGACGTAGCGGTCGGCGTGCAGCAGCTCCAGCACACATCCGGTGAGGTCGGGCGGGCTCACCAGCCGCACGTGCATCATCCGCATGGGCGTCCTTCCGCCGTCGGCCCGCGACCCGCGCCGCCGCCGCAACCTGTCCCTCCATGTGTGACCGGACGGCCCGCTCCGGTAACACGCCGGGGGCTCGGCTGCCGTGTGGCGGCCTCGATGGGTGCCGTCCGATAGTGGGGTGCGGGGGGCTGGCACGAGCCCGGAGGAGCCATGGACCGCTATCCCCCCATCGCCGAGCACGGTCTCGTGGGCGACCTGCAGTGTGCGGCGCTGGTGTCGTCGCAGGGCGTCGTGGACTGGTTCGCGGCGCCCCGCTTCGACTCGCCGAGCATCTTCGCGGCCTTGTTGGACCACGACCGCGGCGGCTGCTTCCGGCCGGCGGCCGAGCACCCCGACGTGGTGTGCAAGCAGCTCTACCTGCCGGACACCGCGGTGCTGGTGACCCGGTTCATGTCGCCGGACGGCGTCGGCGAGGTGCTGGACTTCATGCCGCCGGACCGCGGCGGTGCCGCGACCGGCCGGCACACGCTCGTCCGGGTGGTGCGGGCGGTGCGCGGCAGCGTCGGGTTCACCCTGCGGTGCCGCCCGCGCTTCGACTACGGCCTGGCCGGCCACCGGGTGGAGGCCGAGGGCAGCCGGGCGGCCTTCCACGCCCCGGGCGTGGACGCGCACCTGGGGGCCACCTTCCCGCTGGAGGCCGACGGCGACGACGTACGCGGCACGCTGCGGCTCAAGGCGGGCGAGACGGGCTGCGCAGCGTTCACGGTGTGCGAGCCCGGCGGTGAGGCCCCGCCGGCGCCGACCGTCGGGTCGGCGGAGGAGGCGCTGGCGAAGGTCACGAAGTTCTGGCAGAAGTGGCTGCGCCAGTCGCGCTACCGCGGCCGCTGGCCCGAGCTGGTGCACCGCTCGGTGATCACCCTGAAGCTGCTGACGTACGCCCCGACCGGCGCGCTGGTCGCGGCGGCGACGATGGGGCTGCCCGAGCAGGTGGGCGGCGAGCGGAACTGGGACTACCGCTTCACCCGGGTGCGCGACGGCTCCCTGTCGGTGCGGGCGATGCTCGACCTGGGCTTCGTGGAGGAGGCGACGGCCTTCATCCACTGGCTGGTGGACCGGGTCAGAAAGCGCGAGGGCGCGGGCGGCGAGCCGCTGCAGATCATGTACCGGGTGGACGGCAGCCCCGACCTGCCGGAGGAGACCCTGGACCACCTGGAGGGCTATCGCGGCTCCGCGCCGGTGCGCCTCGGCAACGGGGCCGGGGACCAGCTGCAGCTGGACATCTACGGCGAGGCCGTCTACGCCGTGGCGCAGGGCCGGGAGATCGGGCAGCAGGCCACGTACGGCGGACGGCACGCGCTGGCGGAGGTGCTGGACTGGCTGGCCGACAACTGGGACCGCCCGGGCGAGGGCATCTGGGAGACCCGCGGGGGCCGCAAGGACTTCACCTACAGCCGGGTGATGTCCTGGGCGGCCCTCGACCACGGCATGCGGCTGGCGGAGGACTTCCGGCGCCCCGCGAACATGGCCAAGTGGCGCACCGCACGGGACGCGGTCTTCGAGCAGGTCATGGACCGCGGGTGGAGCGAGAAGGAGCAGGCGTTCGTCCAGCACTACGACGGTGACGTCCTGGACGCCTCGCTGCTGCTGATGCCGAGGGTCGGCATGCTTGCGCCCAAGGACCCGATGTGGTTGTCCACGCTGGACGCGATGGACCGCAAGCTGGTGTCCGACAGCCTGGTCTACCGCTATGACCCGGCCGCCTCGCCCGACGGGCTGCGCGGCTCCGAGGGCACCTTCAGCCTGTGCACCTTCCTCTACGTGGACGCGCTCGCCCGGGCCGGGCGGGTGGCGCAGGCCCGCTACACCTTCGAGAAGATGCTCACCTACGCCAACCACGTGGGCCTGTTGGCCGAGGATGTCGGCCCGAGCGGCGAGCAGCTCGGCAACTTCCCGCAGGCCTTCACCCACCTGGCGCTCATCATGGCCGCCACGACCCTGGACGAGGCCCTCGACGCCGAGCAGGGCAGGAGCCGCTGACCATGGCCCCGTCCCGACCGCCCGCGCTGAGTGCGGACGACTTCGCGGCGCTGTACCGGGAGCTGGCCGCCCGCAACGGCTGGGCGGCGGGGGCGCGCGGGGCACTGGCGGCGCTGACCCCGGAAAGGGCCGCGGCAGCGGCCCGCGAGGTGCGGCTGGGCCGCAGCGTCACCCTGGCCGCCCCGGTGCAGACGCAGGCGGCGCCCGACGACCCGGAGCCCGCCCGGCACACGATGGTCGGCCCGGCGGCCGACGGCATGGCGGGCGCGGGCCCCGGACTGCACTTCGCCCGGGACAGCTTCGCGATGACCGTGCACGGCGATGTGGACAGCCACCTCGACGCGCTGTGCCATGTCGTCTACGACGGCACCCTGCACGGCGGTGTGCCCGCGGACCGGGTCACCGCGGGCGGCGCGACCGCGCTGTCCGTCGAGACCGTCGCGGACGGGATCGTGGGCCGCGGTGTCCTGCTGGACATCCCGCGGCTGCGCGGTGTGCCGTGGCTCGACCCGGGCGACGGCGCCACCGCGGACGACCTGCGGGCTGCCGAGCGCGCCCAGCGGACGCGGGTGGGCGCGGGCGACCTGCTGCTGGTCCGGGTGGGGCACCGCAGACGCCGTACCGAGCAGGGTCCCTGGGACGTCTCCCGGGGGCGTGCGGGCCTGCACCCGAGCGCGCTGGAGTTCGTCGCGGAGCGGCGGGTGGCGGTGCTGGGCAGCGACGGCAACAGCGACACCGCCCCGAGCGCCGCCGACGGCGTCGGCTTCCCCGTGCACGTGCTGGCGATCCACGCGATGGGCGTACACCTGCTGGACTGGCTGCAGTTCGAGGCCTGGTCCCGCTGTGCGAGCAGCAGGGGCGCTGGTCCTTCCTGTGCGTGGTCGCGCCGCTGCGGCTGCCCGGCGGCACCGGGTCGCCGGTCAATCCGCTGGCGGTGCTGTGACGCAGCGGGGGCGCGTCCCGGTGGTGGTGGTCATGGGCGTGTCCGGTTCGGGGAAGTCGACGGTGGGGCGGCTGCTCGCGGACCGGCTCGGCGTCCCCTTCGCCGAGGCCGACGACCTCCACCCGGCGGCGAACCGCGCCAAGATGGCCGCCGGCCGCCCGCTCGACGACCGGGACCGCATGCCGTGGCTGCACGCCCTGGCCGACTGGCTGCGGCAGGCCGAGGCCTCCGGCGGCGGGGTGATGGCGTGCTCCGCGCTCAAACGCCACTACCGCGACCTCTTCCGGCGGGCGGCGCCGGACGTGTGGTTCCTGTCGCTGGTGCTGGACGAGGAGACCGCCGACCGCCGTGTCGCGGGCCGCAAGGGCCACTTCATGCCCGCGCGCCTGGTCGGCTCGCAGTACCGCGCCCTCGAACCGCTGGAGCCCGGGGAGCCGGGCCGCACCCTGGACGCAACAGCCGAGCCGCACGCGCTCGCGGACGAGGCGGCCGCCGCGCTGCGGCCGGCGCCAGGGTGAGCCCGCCCCCGGTCGGTCGCCGCCGCGCGGTCGCCGCAGCCCCGGGTTAGCCTGCCCAACGGGTACTCGTGCCCGATCTGCCCCCTGTCACTTTGCTCAGAACGGGACCCGCGGATGGCCGGCGACCAGTCATACGACGTCATCGTGATCGGTACGGGGGCGGGCGGCGGCACCCTCGCCCACCGGCTGGCGCCCAGCGGGAAGCGGGTGCTGATCCTGGAGCGTGGCGACTACCTGCCCAGGGAGCGCGACAACTGGGAGTCCACCGCGGTCTTCGTGCAGGGCAAATACCGGGCGAAGGAGTTCTGGTACGACAAGCACGGCAACAGCTTCCCGCCCGAGGTCAACTACTACGTCGGCGGCAACACGAAGTTCTACGGCGCCGCCCTCTTCCGGCTGCGCCCCGAGGACTTCGGGGAGCTGCGCCACCACGACGGGATCTCCCCCGCCTGGCCGATCCGCTACGAGGACCTGGAGCCGTACTACACGCAAGGAGAGCACCTGTACAAGGTGCACGGGCGGCACGGCGAGGACCCCACGGAAGGCCCGGCGAGCGGCGACTACCCGCACCCGCCGGTGGCGCACGAGCCGCGCATCCAGCAGCTCAGCGACGACCTGGAGCGGCAGGGCCTGCACCCCTTCCACCTGCCGATCGGGGTGGACCTGACCCAGGACGAGAGCGGCGGGGCCGCCCGCGGCAGCGCCTGCATCCGCTGCGACCGGGTAGACGGCTTCCCGTGCCTGCTGGGCGCGAAATCCGACGCGCAGGTGATCTGCGTCGACCCCGCGCTGGAGCACCCCAACGTGACGATGGTGACCAACGCCGACGTCCGCCGCCTGGACACCGACGCGTCGGGGCGTACGGTCACCGGCGTGGTCGCAGAACTGGCCGACGGCTCGACGCAGGTCTTCCGCGCCGACGTGGTCGTCGTCGCCTGCGGCGCGGTGAACTCGGCGGTTCTGCTGCTGCGTTCGGCCAACGACCGGCACCCCGGCGGTCTGGCCAACAGCTCCGGCGTGGTGGGACGCCACTACATGCGGCACAACAACCTGGCGCTGATGGCCGTGTCGAAGGAGCCGAACCCCACGAGGTTCCAGAAGACGCTGGCCCTGCACGACTGGTATCTGGGCGCCGACGACTGGGACTACCCGCTGGGCGGCATCCAGATGCTCGGCAAGTCCGACGCCGACCAGATCCACGGCGAGGCGCCCCGGTGGGCCGGCAAGGTCGCCCCCGACATGCCCTTCGAGGTGATCGCCCACCACGCCGTGGACTTCTGGCTGTGCGGCGAGGACCTGCCGCTGCCGGAGAACCGGGTCACCCTCGACGGGGACGGCGGCATCCACCTGGCGCTCGACGAGAAGAACAACACGGCAGGGCTCAAGCGGCTCCGGCACAAGCTGCAGGGGATGCTCGGGCGCCTGGGCATGCACGAGCACCACCTGCTCTCGCACAGCATCTACCTGCACAAGGGCATGCCGATCGGGGCGACCGCCCACCAGGCCGGCACGGTGCGCTTCGGCACCGACCCGGCGGCCTCGGCCCTCGACGTCGACTGCAAGGCCCACGACCTGGACAACCTCTACGTCGTGGACACGTCGTTCTTCCCCAGCATCGGCGCGGTGAACCCGTCGCTCACCGCGATCGCCAACGCCCTGCGGGTCGCCGACCACATCGCCGAGCGGCTGCGCTGACCCGCCCGCTCACAGGTCGTCCCCCGGCAGCCCCGAGGCAACGGTGTCGGTGTCCGTGAGCGGCTCAAGGGTGCCCTGGGTGTCGAGCCGGTAGACGAGGAAGAGCGCGGGACCCACCAGCACGGCCGCGATGAGCGAGACCAGGCCGAGCCAGCGCAGCGTGTGCGCGGCGCCGGCCCCCTGCGCCACCGTCATCGAGGTCGGCAGCAGATACGGGCGCTGGGCGAAGCCCCAGGCCAGTACGGCCAGGGCGAGCGTGGCGACGGAGGTGTGGCGCTGCCACCGGTGCGCGCGCAGCCACACCAGCAGCACCGTGACCACCCCGGCGAGGCAGGACAGCAGCATCATCAGCAGGCCCAGGCCGTGGGTGAGGCCGTGCCAGACGTGGCGGGCGTCGTGGTGGGTGACCGGTACGGCGACCACGCCGAGGACGACCACCGCGCAGAAGGCGAGCAGCGCGCGCAGCCGGAAGTAGCCGACGAGGTCGTCCGCGCCGAACCGCCGGGCGTCCGCGCCCAGGAAGACCGCGCCGAGGAAGGCCGTCGCCGCGACCGCCAGCAGCCCCGCCAGGATCGACGTGGGGCCTGTCCACACGTGGGCGGACGCGGGGGTGCCCACCGCGACCCGGCCGGAGGCGACGGCGCCGAGCACCGCGCCGAGGAAGAACGGCGTGACCAGGGAGGCGACGGCGAAGACCGCACCGAAGACCCGCCGCCTGGCCAGTCTCTTGCTCGGCTTGCGCAGGGCGAAGCCGGCGCCGCGCAGCACCATCCCGACGGCCGCGAGGACCAGCGGCAGCCACAGGGCGGTGAAGACGGCCTGGAACATCGTCGGGAAGCCGGTCCACATCAGGACCAGGACGAAGATCAGCCAGACGTTGTTGATCTCCCACACGGGCGCCATCGCGTGGTCGATGAGCCAGCGGGGCCGCTGCCCCCGCTCGGCGCCGCCCGCCGCCAGGTCCCAGAACCCGGCCCCGTAGTCGGTGCCGCCGCCGCAGGCGTAGGCGGCGATCACCACGACCAGCACCCAGGCGATGAGGTCGGCCATCATCGGTCACCGCCCGGGTGCCGGTCCGAGGGTCCGGTTCCGGAACCGCCGGCGGGGGCGCCGACGGCCGCGGGGTCGGACTCGCCCCTCGGCCCGTAGGGGGTGTCGACCTCGGGGGCCACCGCGGCGCGCAGGCCCGCGGCCGTCTCGTCGGCGACCCGCCAGCGGGTGCGCATCTTGAGCACGACCGCGAGGAAGGACCAGAACACGGCGACGTAGACGACGATGACGACGCCGAACACCGCCCAGATGCCGCCGGCGCGGGTGTGGGTGACGGCCTCGGAGACCCGCATGTTGCCGTAGACGATCCAGGGCTGCCGGCCGACCTCCGTGGCGATCCACCCGCATTCGACGGTCACCAGGCAGGCCGCGCCGGCGACCGCGGCGCAGCGGTAGAACCAGCGGCCCGGCGGCAGGCCCCGGTGCCGCCACCACACCCACGCGTACCACAGCGCCAGCAGGACCAGCACGCTCCCGATGGTGGCCATGATGTCGAAGGCGAAGTGCACGATGGTCGCCTCAGCGGGTGTGGGGCGGTCGGCCGCGGGCACCGAGGTCAGGCCGGTCACCTTGGTGCTGGGTCTGAACCCGGCCAGGATCGAGTCCAGTTGAGGAATCCTGATCCCGCCGGAGATGGACCCGTCGGAGTTCAGCCGGCCGAAGACGTACTCGGGCACGTGCGTGCTGGTCTTCCAGACGATCTCCATGGCCGCGAACTTCACCGGCTGCTTGTGGAAGACCGAGCGGGCGGCGGAGTCGCCCAGGAAGAACTGCACCGGGCTGAGGACTGCCGCGATGGTGAAGGGGACGGTGAAGCCGAGCCTGTGGTAGCGGTCGCGGCGGCCGCGCAGCCACCCGACCGCGTAGACGCCGGCGACGACGTAGCCCGCGGTCAGGAACATCGCGACCACGAAGTGCCAGTACTCGGGTCCGAACATCGGGGTGAACACGGCCTTCTGCACGTCGACGTCGACGGGCCTGCCCTGCTGGTCGAGGCGGAAGCCCTGCGGGGTGTTCATCCACGAGTTGGCCGCGACGATCCCGAACGCGCCCATCAGCGCGGCCAGCGGCAGCGGCACGGCCAGCCAGAAGTGCGTCCACGGCTTCAACCGGCGCCAGCCGTAGAGGTAGACCGCGATCATCACGGCCTCCAGGAAGAAGGCCCACGCCTCCACCCCGAAGCCGAGGCCGAACACGTCGCCCCAGCGCCCCATCATCCCCGGCCACAGCAGGCCGAACTCGAAGGACAGCACGGTGCCGGTCACCACCCCGATGGCGAACTGCACAGCCATCACCGCCGACCAGCGCCGGGCGAGCTTCAATGCCACCGGATCGCCCCGGCGCAGGCCCCGGTAGTGCATGACCAGGGTGATGAAGGGCAGCGCCACGCCGAAGGGGACCAGCAGGATGTGCGAGGCCAGGGTGAAGGCCATCAGCTCACGCGACGGGAGGAGTTGCGGCGGGGTGCCGGACGCCAGCTGGAGTGCTGAGGTGAGCATGGGTGCCTCGGTGCTCTTCCCCGCACCCCTGCGGGGACTCGGGAGGTCGTGACGGTGGCGGACAGCGTGAACCCGGCGCACGAGCAGTCGCGTTCAGAAGTCAGACGAAAGCACCCGGCCTCCCGTGCGCCCGTATCGACGCGCACGTGCCCGCCCGCTTCACCCGCCCACGTCATCCGTGCGGCCTACCGGCCCGCCGCCCGCCCCCTCCCGGCGGCCCCGAAGCGGGTGCCGCCCCGGGAAGCGCCCCCGGGAAGCGCCCCCCGCACCCGCTGCCCGGGGCGGTCCCGCAACGGCGTTACTCGTTGCGGGTGTTCTCCGGCCCCGTCAGCCGGGACAGCAGCGGCAGCGTCGCGGCGATCACGGCGAGCGCCGCGAGGATGCCGCCGGCGACGATCGCGTAGTACTCGCCGCCCGGCGGCTGGAGGGAGTAGCTCAGCTGCGCCCGCAGGAAGAGCTGGGCCGCCGCGAACCCGGTGGCGATCGCGACCGCCGCGACCGCCAGCAGCGGGACCGCGCTCTCCAGCAGCACGACCCTGCGCAGGGTGCGCAGCCGTACGCCGGTCAGCCGCAGCAGGCTGAAAGGGCGCCTGCGGTCGCTGAGCCCGCCGGCCACACTGACCGCCAGGCTGCAGCCGGCGATCGGGAAGCTCACCGCGATGACCACGTCTGCCAACTGCCGGAAGGCGTCGAGGTCGGCGGACATCCGGGTGCGCTCCTCCGCGACCGTGTAGGGCGGGTCGTCCGCCGGGTAGGCGGCGGCCAGCAGGGTGCGGGCGGTCTCGACGGCGCTGCGGGAGCCGTCGGTGGTGACGGCGATCTGCGTCACCGGCAGGTCCCGCACCTGCTCCGGGCTGCTGGTGGCAGCCGGCCAGACGGAAGGCCAGGACCTGTCGTGGTCGAGGCCGTAGCCGCCGAAGCCGGTCGGCACACGGGCGGTACGGGCGCCGGGCGGGCAGGTGCCGTAGACCGGCATCGCGGCCAGTTCTGTGCAGTCGGCGAGGGCGCCGCCGTACTCCTGCTGCGCGCCGGGTGCGGCGGCCGGGTCGGAGTGCAGGACGGTGACGCCGCCGACGCCGGGGACCGCGCGCAGTGCGGCGAGCAGGCTGCCGGACGGCTCTGCGGCGGTGCCGACGGTGCGGCCGGGGAGGTAGTCGGTGTGGTCGCTCAGCACGGTGTGGCGCACCGGCTCCGGGCTGCTGGGCAGTCCGCGCTCGTGCACCATGGCGTCGATCACGCCGACCGCCCCGGTCGTCACGCACAGCGCGAGGACCAGCCCGCTCACCGCCCGGAAGCCCGCCCGGGGGTCGTCGGCGAGCCGGCGTCCCGCGACCAGCCCCGAGGGGCGGCGGGCGCGGGCGGCCATCAGCCGGGCGCCGGCCATGGTCAGCCACGGCCCTGCCAGCACGATCCCGCCGAGCACCAGCAGGGTGCCGGGCAGGAATGCCAGTGCCTGGCCGCCGCTGGTGGCGGGGCGGCGGCCGATGAAGAAGCCGAGTTCCAGCAGGCCGGCCGCCAGCGGGATCGCCCGGGTGGCGCGCGGCGGCCGCGGGGTGGTCCGCCGGGTGACGCCGAGCGGGGAGATCTGCACCCGGCGCAGGGCGATCCGTGCGGAGACCGCCGCCGCCACGGGGACGCCGAGGGCGACCGCGAGGACGTCCGCGGTGGTCAGCGACAGGTCGGAGGTGAAGAAGGGCGTGGCGGTGAAGTCGGCCTTCGCCAGCAGCGGGCGCAGGGCCGCGTAGAGGCAGAACCCCGCGGCGACGCCCGCGGCGGCGGCGACGGTCGACTCGACCGCCGATATCACCGCGATCTGCCGGGGTGTCGCCCCGATCAGCCGCATCGCGGCGAAGCGCTGTTCGCGCCGGGCGGCCGAGAGCCGGGTGGCGGTGCCGACGAGGACCAGCACGGGGAAGATCATGGCCGCGGCGACGACGGAGAGGATCAGGACCATGCCGTTGTTGTCGGTGCCGATGTCGCAGCTGGGGCCGTTGCAGCTGCTCGGCGACCGGGTGGCGATCGCGCGGACCTGCACGGCGTGCCGCTGCCCGGCGAGTTCGGCCGGGCGGTGGCCGACGACGATGACGAGCGAGTCGGGTCCCGGCAGTGCCGCGTCGCCGATGGTTCCGGCCTGCCGGCCCGGGTAGCGGTCGGCGAGTTCACCGGCAGGGGTGTCGTGCAGCAGCGCGCTCATCGCCGGGGAGGCGTAGTACTCGCCGGGTCCCGGCAGCCGGGGCATGCCCGGCGGGACCGGCGAGGTGGGGCCGGTGGCGGCGACGTCGATACGGCCGATCAGCCTGCCCTGGAAGCCGTCGGCGCCGATCTGCCACCACAACGGATCGGCGGTGCCCGCCGGCCGCTGCTGCCCGCTGCCGTCCCGGCCGGTGTTGAGCCAGGCGTTGCGGTCGTTCTGGGTGCCGGTGGCGTTGAGCGCGGCCAGGGTGCCGAGCAGCAGGCCGGTGCCCAGCGCGACGGCCGAGGCGATGATGAGCAGGCGGACCAGGGCGTCGCGGCCGCTGCCGAGTGCCAGGCGCACTCCGAGGCGGATCACGGTCCCGTCCTTTCCAGCCGCAGCGAGGTCACCTTGCCGTCGCGCACCATGACCTCGCGGTCGGCGCAGGCGGCGACGCGCGCCTCGTGGGTGACGATGACGGCGGTCGTGCCGTTCTCCCGCACCGCGTCGACCAGTTGCTCCATCACCTGCTCGCCGGTGAGCGAGTCGAGGGACCCGGTCGGCTCGTCGGCGAACAGCACGTCGGGCCTGGCGACCATGGCGCGGGCCAGCGCGACCCGCTGGGCCTGGCCGCCGGACAGCTCGCCTGACCTGCGGCCCCCGAGGCCGTCGAGGCCGAGCCGCGGGAACCAGCCGCGGGCCTCGGCGAGCGCGGGACCCCTGCGGGTCCCGCCGAGCAGCAGCGGCATCGCGACGTTCTCCTCGGCGGTCAGCTCCGGCACGAGCTGGCCGAACTGGAAGACGAACCCGAAGCGGTCGCGGCGCAGTTCGCTGCGCTCGGGCTCGCGCATCCGGTCCACCCGGCGGCCGTCGAAGCGGACCTCGCCGCTGTCGGGCACGAGGATGCCGGCCATGCAGTGCAGCAGGGTCGACTTGCCCGAGCCGCTGGGGCCCATGACCGCCAGGATCTCGCCGGCCGCGACCGACAGGTCGGCGCCGCGCAGCGCGGGTGTCTGCCCGAAGGAGAGCACGGCGTCCCGCACCTCCAGCAGGGGCGCCTGCCCGGCGGTCATTTGCGCACCTCCTCGGCGAGCGCGCCCAGCCGGGCCTGGGTGACGTCGATCCACCGCAGGTCGGCCTCCAGGCGGAACATGCTGTGGTCGGCGAGGAGTTTGTCGATCAGCATCCCGGTGCGCTTGACCTCGGTCAGCTCGCGCATACGGGCGACGTGCGCGGTGCGCTGCAGGTCCAGGTAGGCCGACGCGTCGCGGCCGAGCATCAGCGCGAGGACGACCTTGGTGAACAGCTCGGTCTGCAGGTGCTGTTCGGTCTCGACGGGTTCCGTCAGCCACTCCTCGACCTCGGTGGCCCCGCGGTCGGTGATGACGTAGCGCTTGCGGTCGGGTCCCGCGCCCGGCTCGGTCGGGCCGACCACGACCTTGCCGTCGCGGGCGAGGCGGCCGAGCGTGGAGTAGACCTGCCCGAGCAGCAGCGGCTTGCCCGGGCTGAAGTAGGTGTCGTAGTCCCTTTTGAGGTCGTAGCCGTGGCTGGACTGGCGTTCCAGCAGCCCGAGGAGTGTCAGTGGTACGTTCACACTCCGTGTATACACTCAGTGTGCACACCGAGTCAACGTCGGTCCCGTACGCCCCGCGGCCACGGGCGGGCCCGCAACCGGGAGGCTGCGGGCCCGCGTTCTGCCGTGTCCTGCGGCTAACGGGTGCTCACGCCGGACGCCGGTCCCGCGGTCGTACGGCCGTTCTGCGTGTCCTCGCTGAAGGCGACGTTGACCGGGGCCGGTTCGCCGACGAACTCGGTCGCCGCGACCTCGCCGAGCACACCGACGTCGAGCGTGCAGGCCTCCAGCAGGGTGGCGTCACGCACGCCGTCCTGCTGGCAGATCTGCAGCGCCTTGGCCTGCAGGTCCTTGGGCAGCTGGTCGGCCCAGAAGGGCGCGGCCGGGTCGGCGGCCTGCGTCTTGTCCCCGCACACCGCGACCAGCGACTCGCTGTCCGGCACCCGCCAGCTGTCGCCGTAGACGCTGTAGAGCGTCTTGAAGTCGACCGGGATGGACAGCACCGCACCGGTGCTGGTGCGCAGCTTGTCGTTGGTGCCGGGCGCGTTGGCCAGCAGCCCGACCACCGGCTGCGGGTACGAGCCCAGGCCGACGAAGACGTCCACGTATCCGGGGTTGACGGTGGCCGTCATGCTGTCGCCCTGCGGGTCGGTCACCACGTACTGGCTGCCGGTGCGGACGATGCGGTCGCCGGAGGCCAGGGTGATCGTGCCGCCGGAGCCGAGCGAGGTGGGCGTCCCGTTGACCACCAGGCCGCGGGCGGCGCACACCGCCACCTTGTCCGCGCCCATCTGCGTGGCCACCCCGCTGTTGACGGCCGCTCCCGGCCAGCCGAGCGGGGCGCCGGAGACCTGGTTGTTCTGCACGGTCATCGCGGAGGAGCGGGCGAGGGTGAAGGTGCCCTCCGCCTGGAAGTCGTAGTAGGTGCCGCCGAAGGTCTCCAGGTGCGTGTCACCGGTGCCGTGGGCCGCGGCACAGGAGGGCGGGCTGGTCAGGATGTTGCTCTGCACGCTCTGCATGGACGGCGACGTCCCCGGCCCGTAGGCGGGCGTGCCGACGAGGTTGAGGTTGTTGGTCTCGCCGGTGTAGCCCTGGGTCAGGCACGTCGGCGCCGCGGTCGTGCCGTTGTGGGTGACCGTGCGGACGGTCAGCGTGGAGCCGGGGTTGAAGGTCGCCATCGACCCGCCGCCGTTGCCGCCGATCATGAACTCGACCGCGTTCCATGCCGCGGCCAGGCTCAGGGTGCTGTCGGCAGTCGACGCGCTCAGGGTGCCGCCGCCGGTCGACATCACCACGGTGTCCAGCGCGCTGGTCACGTTGCCCGACAGGCTCAGGCTCGCCAGGTTGGCGATGGGTTGCGAGGGGACGGCGACGGCGGAGCCGTTGCGGTAGCAGTGCACGGAGTACGTCCACCAGCCGGCGGGGCAGGCGGCGGCGTAGTTCAGGATCCAGAACTGGATGAAGGCGGAGCTGGGTCCCGTGCCGGGATTGGAGAAGATGAACTGCTCCCAGCCCTGGCAGCCGGGGTGCCCCGCGCACACCGGGCTGGTGAAGGGCGCGCTGTTGAGCTGCAGCGAGTACGAGTTGGCGACGCCGCCGCCGGTCTCGCTCGTCACACCGGAGACGGTCGCGAAGGAGCCGGTGGCGCCGTTCAGGACGCCGGAGACCCCGGCGGAGAAGTCGATGCCGTTGCCGACCACGTACGGCGTGGCCCCCGGGGTCCCGTGCCCCGCGGCGGCTCCGCTCGCCGGGGAGGTGCCGCGCGCCACCGCGGGAAGGTGCGGGCCTGCGGCGGCGCCGGCGGCCTTGGGCACGAAGGGTGCGGCCGGCGCGGTGGTGCAGCCGGTGGCGTGCCAGGCCAGCGCCGGGTAGGACGCGGTGTAGCAGCCCTTCGCCGGGGTGGCGAGCTGTGCCATGGAGCTGTGCCACTGCTGCGCCGTCAGCGGCGAGGGTGCCGTCGATCCCGCCGCCGCGCCGGTGGGGATCAGCACGATCGCCACCAGCGTGGCGAACGCGGTCGCGACGATGCCCAGCAGCCGTCTGCGGTGTCCCGGCGCCCGTAGGGTGGGACCGGATAAGGGTCTGTCCACGCTTCACCTTCTCGCAAGTCGGGGGTCACCTGGCCGGTGCCCGCGCTGCGGCGAATCGTAAGCACGCGCCCACGGTGCGTCGATGTCATGTACAGAAAAACCCGGTGATTGGCGACAAGTCGCCGGTCGCCGGAATGCCCGCCCTGCCGCCGCCGGAGGGTCCCGGCACGTCGCGGCCCTCCCCGCCCCGCAGACCCCCGCGCGCGCTGGCCGATTCGCGCCGCAGGACCGGCGCCGGCCGCCTCAGCGGAGGCGGAGGGGCCCGGGTCACGGGGGCGAACTCCCCGCGGCCCGGGCCGCCTTGCGCGGTCGCGCCGGTCAGCCGGTGACGCTCGGGGCGCCGGTCTCCAGGTGGCCGGTGAAGCGCTGGGACCAGGTCGCGTCGGCGGAGGTGGTGACGGTGAAGTCGTACCAGCCGTCGGTGTAGGCCACGGCGTTGAAGTAGTCGCGGGTACTTCCCCCGGCGGGGACCGTGTAGTTCCACGGGCCGTCGCTGCGGTAGGCGTGCGAGGTGATCGTCACCTGCACGGCGGAGGAGCCCGAGTTGGTCAGGGTGAACCACAGGGCGAGCTTGCCGGTGTGGCTCTCGACCGCGTAGGAGGTCGAGACAGCCAGGTACCTGCCCGGCTCGGCGGCGTCCCCGCGGAACCGGCACAGGAAGCGGTTGGGGCCGGTCACCGTCAGGTCGTAGACGCCGTTGCCGTAGCCCGTACCGCAGGGGAAGGAGTCGGCCGCGGTCGCACCTGCGGGCAGCGTGTACGGGCGCGGGACCCCGCGGTTGACGTTCTCGGCAGCGGCGCCGGAAGCGGGCAGGGCGCCGAGCCTGATGCCCGTACCGGCGGTGGCTGCCGCACCCAGGAACGAGCGGCGGTTCATGGCGGTCACGGGGAATTGCCTCCTGAACTCAAGGGAAGGGGGGCGCACTTGACGAGGGGCGTGAGCAACCACGGTGACTTGCGGGGTGCGGGACCGCAACGGCCGCCCGGTGAACGCCGCATGGCCGCCACCGGGCGGCCCGCTACCCGGCGGAGAAGGCGGTCAGTCGGTCCCCGGCAGCGGGGAGCGGCCGGGCGCCGGAGGCTGCGCGTCCTGCGGTACGTGCCTGGTCCGCGCCGCCCATGCGGCCACCGGGGGTCCCGCCGCGCCGAGGCCGGCGAAGAGCACGCCGAGCAGCAGCCACCCGGTGTGCCCGAGCGCCAGCACCGCCCCGGTCAGGACCACCGGCGCGAGGGCCTGGCCCGCGGTGAAGCCGATGCCGAGCAGGCCCTGGTACTGCCCCTGGGCGTGGTCGGGTGCCAGGCCGAAGCCGAGCGCGTAGCTCGCCGAGGACTCCCACACCTCCCCGACGCTGTGCACGCACACCGCCAGGACCGCGAGCAGTGCCGCGACCCAGGTGGGGACGTCGGCGGTCAGCGCCATCACCGGGCAGCTGACCAGGAAGAGGCCCCCGGCCAGGCGGAAGGCCCTGCCGCCCTGCCGGGTGGTCTCCACCGTCGCGCCGATCCGGCTCTGCAGCAGCACGCAGACACCGCTGTTGACCGCGTAGACCGCCGCGACGGTCCAGCGCGGTGCGTCGGTGTGGGCGCTGAGCCAGATCGGCAGCAGCAGCGAGACGACCTGGTACTGCAGGCCAATGGCGCTGTAGAGCCCGACGAAGGCCAGGTACGGCCGGTCGGCCAGGACCGACCACCGGCGGTGCCCGGCGGGCCGGGGCAGCGGCGGGCAGTGCGGGACGCCGGCGAGCACGACGAGGCCGGCCACGGCGAAGCTGGCGGCATTGCCGAGGATGAGCGCGGTGTAGGCGGCGCGGGTGTCGGCCTGGATGGCGAAGGCCGCGCCCAGCGTGCCGACGACGACGCCGAGGTTGACGTAGGTGCGCAGCCGCGCCCGGAAGGCGGCGGGGCGCTCGCCGCTGACCCTGGCGACCAGGGCGCCGGCCGCGGCGCCGCTCGCGGTTGCGGCCAGCCGGTCCAGGGTGGCGACGAGGGTGAAGGCGAGCCAGCCGTCGACGGCGGTGAAGGCCGCCATCGTGGCGGCCTGCAGCGCAAGCGTGACCAGCCACACCGTGCGCGGGCCGCAGCGGTCGGCCAGGTTGCCCGCGGGTATGCCGGCCGCCAGGCCGGTCAGGCCGGCGATCGTCAGGCCGGCGCCCACCTGTGCGGCGGGCAGGTGCACGACCAGGGTGAAGTAGAGGACGGCCGCGGTGTTGAACAGCCCGTTGCCGACCCGGTTGACGAAGCTCGCCGCGATCAGCGCCCGCTGCGGCCCGGGGTCCGGCCCCGCGTCCGACCCGGCGTCCCGCTCTGCGTCCGGGCCTGCGTCCGGGCCTGCGTCCGGCCCGCGGCGCCTGCGCTGCCTGGCCGTCGTCCGGATCACGCCATGCAGGCTAACAGCGCCACTCCCGCGCTGTTCTGCCAGGTCAGGGCCGCAGGCATGGCGCGGCTGCGGCGGAGCTCACGGCCCGGCGGCCGGCGCTCACAGCCAATGGCGGCGCTTGAAGAGCACGTACAGGCCGAGGACGACCACCGCCATCAGGCCGAGGGCGGCCGGATAGCCCCAGATCTGGTGCAGTTCCGGCATGTGGTCGAAGTTCATGCCGTAGACGCCGGCGATCAGGGTGGGGACCGCGGCCATCGCGGCCCAGGCGGAGATCTTCCGCATGTCGTCGTTCTGCTGGACGCCGACCTGTGTCAGATGTGCGGTCAGGATGTCGGACAGCAGGCCGTCGAGGTTCTCCGCCACCCCGTCGGCCCGCGCCAGGTGCCCCGCGACACTGCGGAAGTACGCGCTGCTGTCCGCGGGGACGAAGGGCACGCCGCTGTCCGAGAGCCGGGCCATCGGGCCGGTGAGCGGACCCGTGGCCCGGCGGATCTCCAGCACCTGGCGCTTGAAGGAGTAGATGGTCTCCGACAGCCGCGCGTCGTCGCCGCGGGCCGAGGAGAACACCTGGCCCTGCAGCTCCTCCAGGTCCACCTGGAGGTTGGCGGCGATGTCCAGGTAGTCGTCCACCACCGCGTCGCAGATGGCGTAGAGGACGGTGACCGGACCGTGCCGGGCCAGGCCCCCCGCCTCCTGGAGCCGGGAGCGCACCCCGGCCAGCACGCGGGTGTCGCCGTGCCGTACGGCGACCACGAAGGAGTCGCCGACGAAGACCACCACCTCGCTCGACGTCACGACCGCCTGCTCGCGGTCGTAGGACAGCGGGCGGACGACGGTGACCAGGACGTCGCTGTACTCCTCCATCTTCGGCCGCTGGTGCGGCTGCTGGGCGTCCTCGGCCGCCAGCGGGTGCAGCGCGAACCGGGAGGCCAGCCACGCGACCTCGTCCTCCGTCGGGTCGGCCAGGCCCACCCACAGGAAGCCCTCGTCCGCGGCCCGCAGGCCGCGCAGGGCGTCGGCGAGGTCGCCGGGCACCGGTATGCGCCGGCCGTCGCGATAGATGGCGCGGTCGATGATCACGCACTGGTCCGTTCCACGAGCGGGTCTGCCTGCGTGCCCCTGCGGCGGCTGCGGCCGGGCGGGCGGGCGACGACACGCCCGGCCCGGCGGGCACCTGCGACGTCCGGCCTGAGCCGACGATACGTCCGCGGGCCGCCGGCCGCCCGGTGCGTCCGCCACCCGGGTGACCTGGTCGGCGGGCCGGGGGCCGGGCCCTGCGCGCGCCTCCCGGCGCCCCGCCCCTGCTGCCGCACGCGCCGCAGGATTTTCCCGATGCCGCGGTCTTTGCGACCGGGCGTCGGTACGATCCGGGCCGGACCGCAATCAAGGGGGACCCTCATATGCGACACATCGTTTCTGCGGCAGCGATCCTGGCCTGTGTGCTGGGGCTCGCCGCCTGCAGCAGCAGCGACATGCGCGCCGGAAGCGGAAGCGGCGGCACGGGCGGCAGCGGCGGGAGCAGCAGCATGGGCGCGAGCAGCGGCGGCAAGGACGACGACGGGGCGTCGGGCGGCTCCGACGGCGGCGGCAGCAGCGGCTCGGTGGACGGGCGCAGCAGCAAGACCGGATCGCCGCTCGCGGGCACCGACCCCTGCTCCCTGCTCCAGCCCGCCGACGTGCCGGAGCTGAACCAGGACAGCCTGTTCAAGCCGACCGCGGCGAGCGAGGGCATCTGCAGCGGCTACGACTACGCCGTCACCATCAAGGACGTCAGCGCCGACGTCTACGACATGGAGTTCAACGGCTCGACGGTCAAGGCGCTGCCCGACATGGCCGGGCACCGGGCCGCCATGTCGCAGAACCAGATCGTCGACACCAAGAGCTGCGTCATCGTCCTCGAGGTGACCGGCGACGAGGTGGTGGACGTCACCGTCATGCACGACGAGGACCCGGCCAGGACCTGCGACATCGCCAAGAAGGCGGCCGCGGTCGTCGCGGGCCGCATCCCGGCCTGACCCCGCTCCTGCCGACTGCCCGTCCCCGCCCCCCACCATCACGGTCTGGTATCGGCGGCCGGACAACGCGATGTCGCCCAGCTACCTCCCGGGCCGCGGGGTAGACGCCTCGTGCGGCCGCAGCGGGCGGCCCGGCTGAGGGGCGGGGACATGCAGAAGTGGACCGGCCGTGCGTATCCGCTCGGGGCGACGTACGACGGCTCGGGGACGAACTTCGCGCTGTTCTCCGAGGCCGCCGACCGGGTCGAGCTGTGCCTGGTCGACCGGGGCCGGCGCGAGCGGCGGGTGGCGCTGACCGAGGTCGACGGCTTCATCTGGCACGCCTACCTGCCCGGTGTCGGCCCGGGCCAGCGCTACGGCTACCGGGTGCACGGGCCGTACGAGCCGTGGCGCGGGCAGCGCTGCAACCCGGCCAAGCTGCTGCTCGACCCGTACGCCAAGGCCATCGACGGCCAGGCGGACGGCCACGAGTCGCTGTTCGGCTACCCCTTCGGCGACCCGCAGGGCCTGAACACCGCGGACAGCCTGCGGCACACGATGCTGTCCGTGGTGACCGACCCGTCCTTCGACTGGGGCGACGACCGGCCGCCGGGGCACTCCTACCACGAGTCGGTGATCTACGAGGCGCATGTGCGCGGCCTGACGATGCTGCACCCGCAGCTGCCGGCGGAGCTGCGCGGCAGCTACGCGGGCCTTGCGCACCCGGCCGTCGTCGACCACCTGACCGGCCTCGGCGTGACCACGCTGGAGCTGATGCCGGTGCACCAGTTCGTGCAGGACGGCCACCTGCTGGACCGCGGGCTGCGCAACTACTGGGGCTACAACACCATCGGCTTCTTCGCCCCGCACAACGCCTACGCCTCCTCCCGCGGCAGGGGCAGCCAGGTCACCGAGTTCAAGTCGATGGTCAAGGCCCTGCACGCGGCCGGCATCGAGGTGATCCTCGACGTGGTCTACAACCACACAGCCGAGGGCAACCACCTCGGCCCGACCCTGTCGATGCGCGGCATCGACAACGCCTCCTACTACCGGCTGGTGGACGACGACCCGGCGCACTACTTCGACACCACCGGCACCGGCAACTCGCTGCTGATGCGCAGCCCCCACGTGCTGCAGCTGATCATGGACAGTCTGCGCTACTGGGTCACCGAGATGCACGTGGACGGCTTCCGCTTCGACCTGGCGGCCACCCTGGCCCGGCAGTTCCACGAGGTGGACCGGCTGTCCGCCTTCTTCGACCTGGTCCAGCAGGACCCGGTGGTCAGCCGGGTCAAGCTGATCGCCGAACCGTGGGACGTCGGCGAGGGCGGCTACCAGGTGGGCAACTTCCCGCCGCTGTGGAGCGAGTGGAACGGCCGCTACCGCGACACCGTGCGCGACTTCTGGCGCGGCGAGAACTCCACCCTGCCCGACCTCGCCTCCCGGCTGACCGGCTCCTCCGACCTCTACCAGGACGACAGCCGCCGCCCCCGGGCCGGCGTCAACTTCGTGACCTGCCACGACGGTTTCACGCTGCGCGACCTGGTCTCGTACAACGACAAGCACAACGAGGCCAACGGCGAGGACAACCGGGACGGCGAGAGCCACAACCGGTCGTGGAACTGCGGCACCGAGGGCGACACCGACGACCCGGACGTGCTGGACCTGCGCGCCCGCCAGCAGCGCAACCTGCTCACCACCCTGCTGATCTCGCAGGGCGTCCCGATGATCAGCCAGGGCGACGAGTTCGGCCGCACCCAGCACGGCAACAACAACGCCTACTGCCAGGACGGCGAGGTGTCCTGGACGCACTGGGACCTGGACGCCGGGCAGCGCGAACTCCTCGACTTCACCCGGCGGTTGATCGCCCTGCGGCGCGACCACCCGGTCTTCAGGCGGCGCCGCTTCCTGCGCGGCGACACCGCGGGGCCGGGTCTCGGGGACGCAATGTGGCTGACGCCCGCCGGCCGCACCATGGAGCAGGCCGACTGGCACCGCGCCGACGCCCACGCGGTCGCGCTCTTCCTGCGCGGCGACGCCATATCCGAACCCGGCCCGCGGGGCGGCAGGATCGTGGACGACTCCTTCATGGTCCTGCTCAACAGCCACCACGAGCCGGTCGAGTTCACCCTGCCGGGCCGGGCCTACGCGGACGCGTGGCAGGTCGCGGTGGACACCGCGACCGGTGCCGAGACCGCCGACGAGACCGAGGTCAAGGCGGGCGGGACGCTGGTCGTGCCGCCCCGCGCCACCCTGATCCTCATCAGCCCGCGCCGCCAGGCCGGCCTCGTACGCCGCGCCCTGACAGCCGCCGGGCTCCCGCGCAGGCCCCGCTAGCAGGGCCTGCCGGCCTTACGCCAGGCCGAACTTCTGGGCGCCCGAGCTGTTGCAGTCCCAGATCTGCAGCCGGGTGCCGTTGGCGGTGGCACCCGACGGCGAGTCGATGCACCGGCCCGTCGTCGGGTTGGACATCGAACCGTCGGCGTTCGCGACCCAGTTCTGGTAGCCGCCGCCGTTGCAGGTGGCCAACTGGAGCTTGGTTCCCGCAGCGTTGACGCCGCCTGCGATGTCCAGGCACTTGCCCAGCGTGCGCAGCGTCTGGCCGCTCCAGGTCCACTTCTGGTCCAGCGAGGTGGCCTGCTGGCAGTCCCACAGCTGCACCGCGCTGCCGTCGCCGCCGGTGTCGTCACCCGCGACGTCCACGCACTTGCCGCCGGGGCCGTAGATCGGGGTGCCGATGGCGAAGACCTGCGCGCCTGAGCTGTTGCAGTCCCAGATCTGCAGCCGGGTGCCGTTGGCGGTGGCGCCCGACGGCGAGTCGATGCACCGGCCGCTGGTCGGGTTGCGCAGCGAACCGTCGGTCTGCCGCACCCAGTTCTGGTAGCCGCCGGTGTTGCAGGTGGCCAGTTGGAGCTTCGTGCCGGCTGCGCTGTTGCCGCCGGCGATGTCCAGGCACTTGCCCAGCGTCTGCAGGGTCTGGCCGTTCCACGTCCAGTGCTGGTCCTTGGCGCCGGACTGGCAGTCCCACAACTGCACCGCGGTGCCGTCACCGCCGGTGTCGTCACCCGCGACGTCCACGCACTTGCCGCCGGGGCCGGTGATCGTCTGGCCGCTCACCGAGCCGCCGCCGCCCCCGGAGCCCGGTCCCTTGTTGTAGACCGCGACCGAGTCGACGACGAGCTTGCCGCCGGAGACCGTCGCCGAGTTGGGGCCGCCGCCGAAGGCGTCGGGGAAGCCGCCGCCGATGGCCAGGTCGTAGATGATGAAGAAGGGGTGGTCGATCGCGTTGGACCAGGTCGTCGCGTCCACCTGGCTGGCGCTGACGGTGAAGAAGTTGTTCCCGTCGAGGTAGAAGCGGATCTGCTCCGGCGAGACCGAGCGGTCGATCTCCGCCGCGTAGTCATGGAACCCGGTCTGGCAGCCGGAACACGCGCGCTCGCCGGAGCCGATGCCCGTCGACTCGTTGCACGGCCCGCCCGGGCTCACCCCGCAGTGGATGGTGCTGAAGTCGGAACTGCGGCCGTTGATGTCCTCCATGATGTCGATCTCGCCGGACGTCGGCCAGGTCACGCCGCTGCGCAGGGGTGCGCCGAGCATCCAGAAGGCCGGCCAGTAGCCCGCCCCGTTGGCGGTGCTGACGTTGGGCTGCTGCAGCACGGACTCGATGCGTACGACACCGCCGGCCGGGGCGCCGAAGGTCGCCGCCTGGGTCTCCACGCGGCCCGACGTCCACCCGCTGCGCGGGTCGGAACCGGAGTGCAGGGCCTGCAGCACCAGGTGGCCCTGGCCGTCGTAGTACACGTTCGACGTGCTGCTGGTCATGGTCTCGATCTCACCGGTGCCGAAGGTGCTGCCGGGACCGGTGTCGTACTTCCACAGGCCCTGGTCGATGCCGGTGCCGGACGCACCGTTGAAGTCGTCGCTCCAGGTGAGGGTGAATCCCGACGGCGCCGGCGGCACCGCCGCCCCCGCGTCCGGTGCCACGGCGGCGGCGACCGCCACCGTGAGGGCGAGAGCGGGAAGCGCTGAGAGCGCTCTCTTCCACGCGCCGCGCCGTGCCCCTGCAAAATTCACGCGCATATGTCCGATCCTCCGGAGGTACGTCAGCCCGCCGTGCGGGATGGGTGTGTCATGTACACAGCTTGGAGATCGCCGGGGCTTTCGACAAGAGATCGGCGGGCAGGACACAGCGAGTCGGCGGCACCCCAGCGGGTATCCGCGGACCCCCACCGCGGGCAGATCCCGGCGGCGGCTCCGGTGACGGACGTCACGTCATTCGATGCGTGAGCATATACCTGCTCGTGCAAGTATTATGAACGGCAGGAACCAGCAGCCCTTCCCCCGGAGACCCCCCATGTCCAAGCTGTTCGAGCCGTACACCCTTCGGTCGCTGACCACGCGCAACCGCGTCTGGATGGCCTCGATGTGCCAGTACAGCGCCGCGCCCACCGGGGCGGACACCGGCACCGCGAACGACTGGCACTTCACGCACCTCGCCTCGCGGGCGGCCGGCGGCACCGGGCTGATCCTCACCGAGGCCACTGCGGTCAGCCCCGAGGGCCGCATCACCCCCTACGACCTCGGCATCTGGAACGACACGCAGGTCGCGGCCTTCCGCCGGGTGACCGCCTTCCTCAAGGGGCAGGGCACCGTCACCGGTATCCAGCTCGCCCACGCCGGCCGCAAGGCGTCCACCGAGCGCACCTGGGTGGACCGCGGCGCACCGATCCCGCCCGACGCGCCGCTCGGCTGGACACCGGTCGGCCCGAGCCCGGTCCCCTTCGCGCCTGCCTCGACCGTGCCCGAGGAGCTGACCGAGGACGGCATACGGGAGATCGTCGAGCAGTTCGCCGGCGCCGCCCGCAGGGCGCTGGCCGCCGGCTTCCAGGTCGTGGAGATCCACGGCGCCCACGGCTACCTGCTGCACCAGTTCCTCTCCCCCTACACCAACCGCCGCACCGACGCCTACGGCGGCTCCTTCGCGAACCGCACCCGCTTCCCGCTGGAGGTGGTCGAGGCGGTGCGCGCGGTCTGGCCGCAGGACCTGCCGGTGCTCTACCGGATCTCGGCCACCGACTGGCTCAGCGAGAACGCCGACGACGACCGCGAGGGCTGGACGGGCGACGACACCGTGGCCTTCGCCAAGGAGCTGGCCGCCCGCGGGGTGGACCTGATGGACGTCTCGACCGGCGGCAACGCCCCCGACGCCCGCATCCCGGCGGCTCCCGGCTTCCAGGTGCCCTTCGCCGAGCGGGTGCGCGAGGAGGCCGGCATGCCGGTGGCCGCGGTCGGTCTGATCACCGGGGCGGCGCAGGCCGAGGACATCGTGGCCTCGGGCCGCGCCGACGCTGTGCTGCTGGCCCGCCAGCTGCTGCGCGACCCGTACTTCGCCCGGCACGCGGCGGAGGAGCTGGGCGCCGAGCCGTACGTGCCGCAGCAGTACCACCGCTCCTAGGGCGCCGTCACCGCCCCGGGGCGCCGTCCTCCTTGGTGAAGTAGATGCCCGAGTCGCACGTCGAGTCCGCGTAGTCGCTGATGCACAGCATGAGCCTCCCCGACTTCTTGCGGACGTCGACGTCGACCGAGCATGCGCTGCTCTGCCTCCCCCGGCCCGCGGGGAAGGCCAGCACCAACTGCGTGCCCGATCCCGCGGCCGGGGACGTCAGCCCGTGCTCGTCGTAGAACTCCCAGCCCCCGTCGTCCAGTTCGCCCGTGCAGTCGGGATAGGCGGACGCGTCGACCTTCAGCCCGGTGGCCGAGAAGGACTGGGGGGTCCTCTCGATCGTCAGCGCGGCCCCCTTCCCCGACGTCCAGGTGCCGGCCAGCCCGTCCCCGTCGATCCTCGCCGACGAGCCCGAGTCGGAGCAGGCCGCGAGGAGGACGGCGCACGCGGCCAGCACACAGGCGACCCGCACACGGGGGACACGCTTCACCGGATCACACTCCTCCCACTCGGCCTACTTGATGTTGACGCATGCCAGCGGCAGCTGTTCCGTCCAGTCGAACGTGATGTTCTGCAGATGGCCGGGACCGCGGAGCCACGAGTCCCAACTTCGGGGGACGATATGGGTGAAGGAGTACCAGTCCGCGGGGTTCTCGATGTGGAAGTGGATCTTCACGACCCCGGGGGCCGCGTCGCCGCCCGGAACGATGTTGGCGTAGCCCTTGTAGCTGCCGAGGAAGGACTTCGCCGAGTTCTTGTGGCCGAGATGTCCCCTGGTGGTCGCACCCAGCAGGTCCGAGGCCGCACCGCGGATGTTGTTGAGCGCTCCGCGGGGGGTGTACCAGGGGTGGCCCGGGTCGGGACCGGTGTCCGCGTAGTCGATGGTGACCTGTTCCTTCCGCGGGCCGACGAACGCATCGGCGGCGATTTTGATCAGCTGGTTCCGCGCCCGGACGATCGGGTCGTCCTCCGCCAGCACCTTGGTGAGCAGGTCACCGCCGTAGTAGTACTCGTCGCCCTCAAGGCCCCACAGCCAGGCCACACCGGCGTCGAAGGCGTCGTTGTACTGGTGGGTCGCCCGCGTGTCGGGGATGATCCCGAGGATCGGGTCCAGGGGTGTCGTGCCGGTCGGTACGCACGTGCCGCCGCAGTCGCGTGCGTCGCGCTGCTCCTCGATCGTCGCTTCCGGGTTCTGGTTGACGGTGCTCGGCGAGCACTCGGTGTGCACGCAGTCGCCCATCTGGGTCGCCTCCGCACTGCAGTCGGTGCTGCAGGTGTTGCCGTGCTCGTCGCACCCCTCGTGGCCGTTGCGGCACGTGTACGTCCCCGTGGGGTCGTTGTAGGTGGTGGGGTTGTCGGCGCTGTAGGCGTAGCCGCCGATGGTCTGGGGCTGGTCGAGGGTCAGGAGCGGGTCGACGCTGATGAAGCGGCCGGTGGTGGGGTCGTAGTCGCGGGCGCCGATGTGGGTGAAGCCGGTGGTGGGGTCGGTGTCGCCGCCTACGAAGCCCTTCTGGCCGGGCCAGACGGCGGGGGCGGTGCCGCGGGCGGCGCCGTAGGGCAGCGTCTTGCGGCGGTTGAAGGCGAGGTTGGCGGCGCTGATGGACAGGGTGTTGGTGCCGTGCGGGTCGGCGACGAGCAGGCGGACCTTGCCGTCGGTGCTGGTGCGGACGGCGGTGCCGCCGGGGACGCTGTAGTAACGGGTGCCGGTGACCGCGCCGGTGGCCTTGGTCAGGGTGAGTTCCTGGCCGCCGGGGAGGTAGAGCGTGGTGGCGGCGGGCTCGCGTTTGACCAGGCGGGTGCCTGCCGTGTCGTAGAGGAAGCTGGTGGTGCCGGCTCCGGCGGTGGTGGAGGTGGCGAGACTGCCCTCGGGGGTCCAGGTGAGGTCCTGCGCCGGGCCTGCCGAGGGTGCCTGCTGGGTGAGATGGCCTGCGGCGTCGTACTGGTAGCCGGTGGCGGTGGTGATGCCCGCGCTGGTGGTGGTGACGGTGCGGACGGCGTGCGGCTGGGCGGCGCCGGCGGTGGTCGGGTAGGTGTAGGTGCTGGTGGCGTCGGCGGTGACCGGGCCTGCCTTGTGCCGGGTCTCGGCCGCCCGGTCGTTGCTGTCGGTGAAGGTCCAGTTGGTCCAGTACGGGTCCGTGGTGCCGAGGTTGGGGGCGCCGGTGCCGTTGGCGGACTTCGTGGCGCAGCCGTCGCCGGTGGTCCAGGCGTCGGTGAGGCGCCGTGCCCAGTCGTAGGCGTAGCACTGGTCGTCCACGACGGTACCGTCGTTCTGGTCGTCGCGGGCGCGGGTGAGGTTGCCCGCGGTGTCGTAGGTGTACTTGACGTTGGACAGCGTCTGCGGTCCTGAGGTCTCGCGGTCGACGACGCTGGTGGCCAGCCGGCGGGTGATCGTCTCGTAGGTGAGGGTCTGGACGACGAGGGTGCCGAGGTTGCCCAGCTGGGCCTGGGCGAGTTCGCCGAACTCGGTGTAGCTGGCGCCGCGCAGGTAGGCCTGGTTGAGGGTCCCGTCGACGAGGGCCAGCTGGTCCTGTGCGACGTAGTGGTCGGTCACGGTCTCGGCGGGCAGGGCGGTGGTGGCGTTGGTGTTGCCGGTGCTGTACGCGGTCGTCAGGGGCAGGCCGTTGACGGGGGTGCTGGTGGTGGCCGTCGTGTAGGTGCCGGCGAGTTTCTCCTCGCCCGCCACGGACGGGACGGTCAGCGTGCTGCCGGTCGGCCGGCCCGCGGCGTCGTATCCGGTGACCTTGGTGGTGTAGGCCGCGGCCGGTGTGACGCCGGTGTCGTAGCGGGTGGTCGTGGCGGTCAGTCCGAGTCCGTGAGGCGCCGTGTCGTAGGTCCACTCGGCGAGCTTGGGGCCGGTGGCGCTTCCGGTGCGCAGGCTGGTCTGGCGGCCCAGGACGTCGTAGGTGCGGGCCAGGGTGATACCGCGGGCGTCGGTGGTGGTGGCCACCCGGCCGTCGGTGCCGTAGGTGGTGCTGGAGGCGCCCGCGTCGGGGTCGCCGGCGGCGGTCTGGCGTCCGCGCAGGTCGAAGGTGTACGTCCAGGTGTTGCGGCCGGAGTTGTCGGTGACCTCGGTCAGCCGGTCGGCGCTGTCGTAGGCGTAGGTGGTCCTCTCGTACTGGCTGCGGGCGGCGCCGATGACGGGGTTGCGGTCCTTGTACTCGCGCCGCTCGACGGTGCGGCCGTGGATGTCGTCGATCGCCAGTGTCGGGGTGTCGCCGGCGAGGGGCAGGGTCGCCGTCCATGTGTCGCCGTACGTGGTGGTGGTGCGCCACTTCTCGACGTTCAGCGACAGCGTGACGACGGCGGTGGGACGGCCGCGGCCGTCGTACTCGGTCTCGGTGGCGCTGGGCACCTGGTTGTCGGGGACGGTGAACATCACGCTGCTGACCGCGCTGCTGTTGTAGTACGCGTTGTTCGTCCGGTAACCGCGGCCGAGGGTGTCGTAGAAGGTGTCGGTGATGGTCCTGCCGGTGATCCCGATGGCGTCCGCCTGCGTCTGGCGCGGGCGCAGCAGCGAGTCGTACCACGTGGTCGAGGTGCCCCAGGTGCCGTTCTCGTAGCGCCGCTTGGTCGTCACGGCCGTGGGCACCGTGTTGGACAGGGCGTAGATGTAGGTGACGTTGGGGTCGGCGCTCGCGGCGCGTCCCGGACTCCAGCCCTTGGTGACGCGGCCGAGGCTGTCGTACTGCAGCGTCGTGGTGTTCCCGTTGGCGTCGGTCGTGGTCAGCGGCAGCCCGCGCAACCCGTCCTGGGTGGTGACGGTCTGGTGGTGCGCCGGGTCGGTGACGGTGACGGACGTGGGCTGGGCGCCGGTCGACGGTGAGTAGGCGGTGGTGGTGGCCTGCCCGTCCTGGCCGCTCGCCGACACCGCCCGACCGTAGGAGTCGTAGTCCGACTGCGAGACGGTGTCCCAGGTGAGGGTGTGCGCGCCGCCGTCCAGGGCCACCGCCTGCTCGACCCTGACGCTGTCCGCCTTGCCCGGGTCGGGCGCCTCGCCGAACGCCTTGCCGCCGTAGTACGTGCGGGTGCCGCCGGTGACGTCGTCGCCGTAGAGGAAGTGGTCGCAGCTGGCGGCGCTGAGCGTGGTGGACTCGGCCGCGTAGGAGATCAGCCAGTTCGCGGTGTCGGGGGTGACGTAACTGGTGTGCGTGCAGCGGCTGTCGTTCGGGACGGCCGGGTCGCCGGCGTCGGCCTCCGCGGTGAGCAGGCCGTAGACCGGGTCGTAGGTGCGGCTGACGACATCGTCGCGCCAGCTGCCGTCGTCCATGAGCGTGCCGGCGGTCTCGGTGGCGGTCCCGGAGAAGTGCGCCGTCCTGGCCGGGAGCGCCGGACCCGGAACGGTGGGCTTGTCCGGGTCGGTGATGCCGGTGACGGACTGCGTGGCGGTGGCGTCGGACTGCCAGGGGACGTACGTGGTCCTGGCGACGACCTTGCCGTTCTCCTTGTCGTAGGTGCGGGTCTGGGCCGGGCGGCCGGCGAAGTCCTCGCGGTCGGGCACGCCGTTGACGAACATCTGCGGGCGGGGGCTGCCGTCGGCCATGGTGTCGCCGTACATGCCGGTGAAGTAACTGGTCTCGCTCTGCGTGCGGTTGGTGGCACCGACCAGGGTGCGCACCGTGCTGTAACCGCGGAAGTCGCTCCAGGTGCGCTGCTTGTCCACGGTGAACTCGCCGGTGTCGCGCCGCCAGTTCGGCCCGCCGCTGTACTGGTAGGTGGTGGTCTTGGACGCCGAGCCGCTGCCGGCCGTGGTGTCGTCCTCGACGACCTGCGTGACGACGTACTTGTGGAACCAGTCCTTGACCGGGTCGACCGCGCCGTCGGGTGTCCACCACACCGGGTAGCAGCGCCGGTTGTTGGTGTCCTGCGCGGTGGGCAGCGAGGCAGGCGTGCAGTCGGCCGGGCTGTAGGTGACCAGGGTCTGCCCGCCGGTCTCGTTGGTGATCTTCGTCAGCCGGTACTTGTACAGCGGCGGACGGCCCTCGGCCGCGTTGACCCGGTTGGCCATCGGCACACCGTCGTTGCCGAAGGTCGTCTTGGGCATCGTGATGTCGGCCAGCGCCCCGGCCTTGGCGGTGTGCTGGATGGAGTCCAGCCACAGGGTGGGGCTCGATGTGTCGCCGGTCGGCGGGAAGGACTGGCCCAGGGTCCAGGTGTCGACCGGTGTCATCGTGCTGCCGGACAGCGCGAAGGTGTTGATGTCGGTCAGCCGCTTGCGGGACCAGAACGTCGGGCTGCTCTGCAGGCAGCTGGTCGTGGTGGCGGTGCAGTCCAGGTCCACCGGCACGTCGGGCCAGTTGGCCGCATGGTCGTGGTCGAAGGTGGTGCACGAGGTCAGGCAGCGCTCGGCGACCCCGAAGGTGACGCGGCCCGCAGGGTTGGCCGTGCTGTAGACGGCACCGGCGCGCAGCCCGTAGTCGATGTGGTTGAGGTAGCCGCCCCGGGTGTACTTCACCGGCTTGTCGGCCTTCATGTTCTCGGCGTAGTAGCCGGATTCCTTGGTGTAGTACATCGCCATGGCGTTGCCGTGCGGGTCGACCACGTAGTCGAGGTTCCAGCGCCAGGCCTGGTTGGCGGCCGAGGACGCGAAGTCGGAGGCGTGGCCCGGCTCCCCGGTGTGGTTGCCGAAGACCGGGACGGTGAAGACGGAGTTCGTCTCGGCGTCGCCGTCGCTCCAGCCCGGCAGCCGGTTCTTGCCGAACCAGTACTGCGTGCCGTCCTTGGTCGTCACCCGCCAGTACTCGTCGTCGTCATCGCCGGCGCCCGCCGCCGCGTTGGGGGTGGGGCTGAAGATCTGCTCGACCCGTGAGCCGTCGTCGGTGGCGATCCGCCACACCTTCTTGCCCGCGTCCCACACCAGGGCGCTGGCGGACCCGTTGAGCGACAGCGTCGCGTTCTGCGACTTCCAGCACAGGTCGCCGACCTTCGCGGTGTTGTTGCCGCCCTGCTTGTCGTTCTCGCACGAGGCGTAGGTGCGCTCGATGAAGCCCTGGGAGTAGTCCCAGCCCTCACCGATCCAGGAGGACTGGTTGTTGGTCGAGGCCGTACGGCCGTCGACGCCGGAGGAGTTGTACGTCAGCTCCACCTTGGGCGCGAGCCCTCCGGGCACCGGCGGGGCGGTCAGCGGCACGCTCCAGGCGAACCCGCCCGAGTTGCCGCCCACCGACCAGGAGCCCGCCGGGGCGAGCGAGGTGGCCTTGAAGGAGCCGTCGGAGCCGCTGTCGCCCGCGGTGGCGGCCAGCACGGTGGCGCCGGCCTGTTGCGCGGCGGGCAGGCTCACTGTCGCGGTCAGCGTGTGGGACGCGGTGTCGTTGGCGGTGGGCAGCGCGGTGGCGGTGCGGCACTCGGCGGCGCCCGGGGTGGTCAGGGCGCAGGCCGGCAGGACCGCCAGGTGCAGCCGCGAGGACCAGTCGGCGCCGTAGGCGTCGCGGAAGGACGAGTAGTCGACCTGGACCTGGGTGGGAACCGCGGCGGGTGCGCCGTCGGTCCGCGCGATCGAGACCACGATCCCGTCGACGCCGGCCCGCTCGGCCGTGGCGCGGTCGGCCACCGACACGCGGGCACGGGCTGCCGAACCGGCCGTGTCCTGCGCGGCCCCGGACGCGCCGGCGCTGCGTCCGAGCCGGACCGGGAGGGCGCCGGCCGCGGACAGCGGCCATGCCGCTGTACCGCCCCGCGCGCCGGGCAGACCGACGTCCGCCTGGCCGGCGGACGGCCAGCGCACCGTGCCCGGGGACCAGTTGTGCACGGCGGGCGCCGACTGCTTCTCCTGGACCGGCAGATCGCCGCCGCTGACGGAGGTGGCTTTCTGCGCGGCGCGCACCGAGAAACCGGGCGCGGCAGCCGCCCATGCCGGTGCGGCGAGCAGGGAAATCCCCAACGCCGACGAAAGAACTGCGGCCGTGAACCCGCGGCGGCTTTCCCACCGCGCACGAAGCCCTACCCGAGAGGGGAACAGGCCCAACCAACGCCGACTCGAAGTCACGCCCCACCCCAAGAAAACCTAAGCCGCGAGTAAAGTCATGCGGATCCAACCCGACACCTGCACCGCCCACAAGCCTTTTCCGTGAGATGACGTAATTACGCCTTCCACCCTCCCGCAAGAGGCCGCATAGGTTCCACTCCACCAGGCATGATTCGGACTTGCGCATTCCACTTGCCACACCTCGACGGGCACCGCGAGACCGGCTTCGATGAACTCCTAGGTGAAAAGACAGCCCGTCGAATAGCCTGCCCCGGACCTGTGCACTACCACGAAGGGCTTTCCATGCCACGTTCAGGTAATCCGTCCCGGAAAAGACGCCGCTGCGGTGCGCTGCTTCTCGCACTGGCGCTTCCCGTGGCCGGAGCGACCGCCTTGTCGGCCGGCACCACCGCGGCGGCTTCAGAAGCCGCACCTTCGCAGTCCCAGAGCGCGGAATACGACTCCGAGGCATTCGCCGAGGCCGCTTCCACCGGGCACCGGGTCGAGGTCGTGGAGCGCAGGGAGGAGTCGGCTGAGGTCTTCGCCAACCCGGACGGCTCCCTGACCCGCCGTCAGTATTCGACGCCGGTCTGGTCGAAACTCGACGGCACCTGGCGCAGGACCGACCCCACCCTGGTCGACCGCGGCGACGGAACCGTCGCCCCGGCCTCCCCGGTCTTCGGCATCGCCTTCTCCGGCGGCGGAAGCGGCCCGCTGGCCACCATGACCAAGGGCGGCAAGCAGCTCTCCCTGGCGTGGCCGACGCCGCTGCCCGCGCCCGTGCTGGACGGCAGCACCGCCGTCTACCCCGCGGTGCTGCCCGACGTGGACCTGAGGGTCGTCGCGGAGGTCGACGGCTTCTCCGAGCAGCTCATCGTCAAGACCCCGGCGGCGGCCGCCGACCCGGCCGTCAGGAGCATCAAGCTGGGCGTCTCCACCCGGGGCGTCACCCTGGACGACGACGCCGGCGACAACCTCGTCGCCAAGGACTCCGACGGCACCACCGTCTTCAGCGCCGCACACCCGAGGATGTGGCAGACCCCGGCGGATCCGGCGGACCCCGCGGCCCGCGCGTCCGCCCCCCGTGGCCCGGCCGACGCAGCCCCGCAGGCCGCCCCGCAGAACACTGCGAGCGCCGCGGTCGCCGCCGACGTCACCGGCAGCACCCTCACGCTCACCCCCGACCCGGCCGCCCTCTCCGAGGCCACCCGCTTCCCGCTGGTCATCGACCCGCCCTTCACCGGCGGCCACGTCGAGAAGTGGGCGGTGGTCTACTCGGCCTATCCCACGGAGGACTACCCCAACGGCTCGGGCTGGCACTCCGACAACCCGGCCGACGAACCCCGCGTCGGCTACAACGGGTCCGGAGCCACCCGCTCCTTCTTCGCCATGAACACCAACGGCCTGGAAGGCGCCACCGTCACCGACGCCACCTTCTCGGTCACCGAGACCCACTCCTGGGGATGCGACCCGGCGGTCGCCGGCGCCACCGAGCTGTGGTCCTCCGGCGGCATCACCACCACCCCGACCTGGAACACCAGCACTTCGCTGCTGGCCGCCAAACTGGACTCGGACTCCTTCGCCCACGGCAACCCCACCTACTGCCCGGGCGACCAGGGCCACGACTTCCGCAGCACCGCGCTGACCAACTACGTCAAGCAGGCCGCGGCCAACAGCTGGGGCACCCTGGTGCTGGCGCTCAAGGCCGCGGACGGCTACGAGTACAACCAGAACAGCTTCAAGCGCTTCAAGAACAACCCGGCCCTCGAGGTCACCTACAACTACGCGCCCACCCTGGACTCGGTGGCGGCGTACGAAGGCAGCTGGAACCCTGCGGGCGACGGCAACAAGAAGGTCGGCTGCGGCGGGATCATCGGCAACAGCGGGATAGCCCTGACCACCAAGGTCACCGACAAGGACGGCGGCAAAGTCACCACCGACTTCCAGGTCACCAGCGACGCCACCGGCGCGAAGGTGAGCTTCAGCCCGCACTCCGACACGGTCTCCAGCGGCCAGACCGCGTCGGTCACCGTCCCGTCCGGCTCCCTGCCCAGCGGCACCTACCACTGGTTCCCCAACATCACCGACGACGAGGGCACACCGGCCACCTTCATCTTCAACTGCACCTTCACCGTCGACCGCCAGGGCCCCACCGCCACGGTCACCGTCACCACCGCCGACGGCGCCGACCCGGCCGCCGACAAGGCCCCGGCACGCACCGCCCGGCAGCTCAAGCTGAGCAACCCCGCAAGCGACCTCGCCGGCTTCTGCTACCTCATGGACCGCCCGCTGTCGGTGTCCGGCACCCGCTGCTCCAACGGCATCTGGGCGGCGGCCGACAGCAACCACACCGCGACCGTCACCGTCACCCCCACCGGCTGGCCGGCGAGCACCCTGCACGTCATCGCCTACGACCTGGCCGGCAACCACTCGCCCTACGACGGCGCCGCAGGAAGTCCCGGCGACACCGTCAGCCTGCCGACCCTCACCCCCGAGCACGTCTACGCCGCAGGCAGGACCCCGGACACCGGACTGGCCACGGCCGACCTGCCCGGCGACCTCACCGGCGACGGCTACACCGACTTCGTCGCGAGCGACACCGACGGCAAGCTCCGCCTCTACGCGGGAGACGGCACCGGCAAGGTCGCCGCGGCCAAGACCGTCGGCACGTCGGGCTGGACCGGCGCACTGGTCGCCCACCGCGGGGACTTCGCCGGTTTCACCAGCCCCACCGCGGCACCCGACGGCTACGAGGACTTCGTCGTCCGCCTCGGCGACGGCAACCTCTACCTCTACCCCGGCGACGGCCTGGGGCAGCCGATGTACTACACCCGGACGCAGCTGCCCGACCGCATCGGCGGCAGCTGGGCCAATGTCCTCCAGCTGATCGCCCCGGGGAACATCGACCAGAACCCGGGCGACGACCTCATCACCATCGAGTGCACCGACGGCACCCGGCCCTGCACCCAGGCGAAGCTCTTCCTCTACAGCGGCACCCAGGCCGCCGGCGGCGGCCCCGTCCAGGGCCGACCGTTCGACACCACGCCCACCGAGATCGGCAGCGGCGGCTGGCAGGGCTACACCGACCTCGCCGTCGGTGACCAGAACGGCGACGGCGCCGACGACCTCGTCGCCCGCAGCCCCTCGACCGGCCAGCTCTTCCTCTACCCCGGCAGGGTCACCGCCAACGCCGACGGCACCCACAGCTACGCCCTCGGCACCCGCGTCCTGTACGGCGACCCCGGCTGGGACCCGGCCAACCGCCCGCTGCTCACCTCGCCCGGCAACGTCCAGGGCACGGTGACCAGCGGCACCGTCGACGAGGACGGCACCCCCGTCACCTACAAGCAGTTCCAGCCCACCCCCGGCAGCGAATACGGCGACTTCTGGGCCACCACACCGGCCAGCTCGACAGCCACCGTCTCCTACGTGGACGACGCCGGCACCAGCCAGAGCACCACCTGCCCCACCGGCTGCCTGCTGTTCTACCCGGGCGGTCCGACCTGGCACCGCACACCGCACCTGGTCGGCACCGGCGGATGGAGCAGCGTCATCACCGGCATCTTCTAGCCCCGCCTCCCGCGGTCCTGCCCGCCGCCCCGGCGCCGGGGACAGGACCGCGGGCCCGCGGCGCGGGACGGCGGGCGCGCCGAACGGGTGACCCGTACGGCTGGGCTCGGACGGGGGCGGCGGCCGGCGGATCACGATGGTGACCACACGTGCACCGCCGCACCGCGGTGTCCAAGGCCGGAAGAGGAGACGTCCAGGAATGCCCCGAGGTCCGCTGGCCGGCCGCTATCCGGCGGTTGCCGCGATGGTCGTCTTCGCCCTGGTGCCCTACCTTGCGCTGTCCGCCGCGCTGGGGCCCATCACCCCGATCATCGCCCACGAGCTGGGCATGAGCCTGCAGGCGATGGAGATCACCTCCGGCATGGCCAACGCAGGGTACGCGGTGGGCACGGTCCTGGCGGTGCAGTTCGCGCAGCACCTGCCGCAGCGGCGGATGCTGATCATCTACGGCACCCTGCTGGTGATCGGCTCGGTGCTGACCGCGTCGGCGGTGGACCCGGCGATGTTCATCGTCGGGCACGTCTTGCAGGGGCTGTGCACCAGCCTGCTGCTGATCGCGGCGGTGCCGCCGCTGATCATCGACTACCCGACGGCCAGGCTGCGCGAGACCGTCGTGATCCTCAACGTGTGCATCTTCGGCGCGGTCGCGCTCGGCCCCGTGGTGGGCGGCGCCCAGGCCTCGTCGCACGGCTGGCGGCCGCTGTTCTGGATCATCGCGGGCATCGCCGTGGCGGCGCTCGTGCTGTCCGTGCTGACCTTCCGCTACACCCCGCCCGCCAACCCGGGCACCCCCATCGACTACCTCGCGCTGGCCCTGGCCACCCTCGGCTGCGTGTCCGCCTTCTTCGGCGCCTCGCGGCTGCTCACCCACCGCTTCCTGGACGCCGCCACCTGCGGGCCGCTGTTCGGCGGGCTGCTGCTGATCATCCTGCTGTTCGTCCACGAGTACACCGCCAAGAACCCGCTGCTGTGCGTGCGCAGCCTGGTCAGCACGCTCCCTGTGGCCGGCATCGTCGCCGCGATGTGCGCGGCGGCGGCATCGGTGTCGGCGATCTCGCTGACCCAGACCTCGCTCGCGCACCGGATGGCGCCGATGAACCTCGGGCTGCTCTACCTCCCGGAGTTCGGCGGTGCGGTGGTCACCGCGGTCGTCTTCAGCATGGTCTTCCGCACCCGCAAACTGCACTACTTCGTCCTGGCCGGCCTGGTCTTCCTGTGCGCCGGCATCCTGGTCATGAACGGCGCCGCCCCGACCACCGCCCCGCTCACCGCGGTGGGCTCCGGCCTGGTCGGCGTGGGCGTCGGCGCCTCCGTCGTGCCCGCGCTCTTCATCGCCGGCTTCTCGCTGCGCTCCAACAACGTGCAGCGGGTGTTCGCGATCATCGAGCTGGTCCGCGCGGTGGCGGCCTTCATGATCGCCCCGATCCTGCTGTACGTCGCCGCGCACGTCGGCAGCAGCGCCGACGAGGGGACGCGGACGGCCCTGTGGGTCTGCTTCGGCCTGTCGGTGGCGGGCGCCGTGGTCGCCGTCGCCCTCTACGCACTCGGCGGGGTGCGCCGCCCCCCGGCCCCCTCGGTCGACACCTGGATGAGCGGCGAACAGCCCGGCTGGTTCTCCCCGCCGCTGCTGGCGCGCATCACCCGCAACAACCGGCCGCAGGAGCCGTGCTAGGGCGGGTGTAGGCGATGCCTGCCCGGCGCTACGGCCTCGCCGGCTCCGGGTTGCGGGCGACGGCAGAGGCGGACAGCAGCGTCGCCGCTGCGAGGCTGCCCCACAGGGCGGTCGGGCCGTGGGGCGCGAGGGCGGTGATCGCCGCGGGCGAGGCGGCGAGGCCGAGGCCGGTGGAGAGCTGGAAGCGGGCGAGGGTGCGTCCCAGGAGGTGCGCCGGGGCGAGGGCGGTGACCAGCGCGGTGGCGCTGCCCGCGTAGACGATCTCGCCGAGCGTGCAGACCACGGCCACCGCGGCGACGGCCGGGGCGCCCCAGCCGGGTCCGAGCGAGGTGGCCGCGAGGAAGCCGGCGTAGGAGGCGGTGAGCACCACGCCGGCGGCGGCAAGGACCGACCTGCGGGAGAAGCGGGACAGCGCGACGGTGACCGGGACCTGCAAGGTGATCACCAGCACCGTGTTCGCCACCAGGACGGCCGCCGGCCACATCGGGGAGGCGTGCATCTGCGTCACCAGGACCAGGGGCAGCGCGACCTCGGGGACGTTGAGGCAGAAGACGTAGACCACGTTGGCCGCGATCAGCGCGCGCATTCCCGGCGCGCTCCCCCCGTGCCCGTCCTCGGCCGCGGCGGCGGCAGGACCGGCGTGCACATGGACCGACCACGCCAGGGCCGCAGCGGCGAGGTAGGCGAGTACGGTGCCGAGCGCCAGCGCCCGCAGCGCGGTGGTGCCGCCCGCCAGGCACACGGTGGCCAGCAGCGCACCGGCGCCCATGCCGGCGTTGCGTACGGCGCGGGCCGCCGCGAGTGCCGCGTCGCGTTCCCTGCCGTGGGCGACGGTGGCGACCAGGGCCGCGTGGGCGGCGGGCTGCGCCTGGTTGCCGACGCCGAGGAAGAGCGCCGCCGCCGCGAAGGACCAGACGTCCCCGTCCGGGGTGGCCAGCAGCAGCGCCACGCCCAGCACCCGTACCAGCATCGACGCGGCCACGACCGTGCTGCGCTCGCCCCGGTCCAGCCGGCGGCCCACGCCGGGCATGCACACCAGGCCCGCGACCGCCCCTGCCGTCATCGCGGTGCCGGCGACCGGCGCGGACAGCCCCAGCACCGTGACCCCGTAGAGCAGCAGGAAGGGCCGCAGCATGCCGGTGCCGAGCGCGTCCACGGCCACGGCCACGGCGTAGCGGGGGCCGCCCGAGGCACGGACGAGGGCGCGGGGGCGTACCGCGGTGGTGGTTGCCATGCCGCCAACGCTCCGCTCGGCCGCCTGGTGCGGCACGCGGATTGACGGACATCGTCAACCCGCGCCGCCGCCGGCCGCCCGACCAGCCATGATGGGGGAATGGTGCTGCGCATCGACATCACCGGGCTGCCGGCGGAGCGGCTGCGGTTCGCCGCCTCGCCGCTGGCCGAGCTGACCGCGATGCTGCACGTCCTGGCGGAGCCCGGGCACCACCCGCGGCTGGCCGGCTGGGCCGCCGACGTGTGGTCCGGGCTGCCGCCCGAGCTGGCGGAGCGGCTGCGGGAGGCGGAGTTCCTGTGGCGCTCCTCGCGGGCCGACTTCCTGGTGCCCGCCCGGCCCCGGCAGAGCCTGGCGGACGAGCTGGACGACGTGGACCGCATCGACGACGAGACCTATGTGACCGCCGCGCTCATCACCACGTGCGGCAGCAACCGGGTCCTGTTCGGTACGCCGTCGCCGCTCGCCGACACCGCGGCACGCGACAGGGCGCTGGAGCGGGCGCAGGCGCGCGGCGCGCTCCAGGAGGCCTTCGCGGAACGGCTGCTCGCGGACCCGGCCGCGGTCAGGGCACGGGTGCGCGACACCCTCGAACAGTGCGCGGGCGCCTTCTTCGACGCCGCCTGGGCGGGTGTCACGGCACACCTGGCCGCCGACCTGCGGGTGAAGAACGACCTGCTCAGGCGGCAGGGCATCGGGGCGGCACTCGCCGCGGTCTCCGGCGCGGTCGCCCTGGCGGCGGACGGCGGCAGCATCGTGGTGGACAAGCTGCAGGACAACGCGACGTCCGCGCAGGGCACCGGGATCACCTTCGTCCCCAGCGACTTCGGCCGCCCGCACCTGGTGGCGGTCCACGCGCCCGGATGGCATCCCGTGGTGCAGTACCCGGTGGCGGAACAGGCGCCGTCCGAGCCGGTGCCGCTGGAGACGGTCACCCGCCGCCTTGAGGCACTCGCCCACCCGGTACGGCTCCGGCTGCTGCGCACCCTGGCCCGCGGCCCGCACACCACCGGCGAACTGGCCCACGCCTGGGAGCTGTCGGCCCCCGAGGTCTCCCGCCACCTCGCGGTTCTGCGCCGTGCCGGCCTGCTCACCGCCCGGCGGCACGGGCGCTACGTCCACTACACCGTCAACGTGCCGGAGCTGACGGCGCTCGGCCCCGACCTGCTGGCGGCCGTCCTGCGCTGACCGGCGCCGACCGAGGCGTACGAACCGGGGCGTCCGCCGTACGCACCGGGGCCTCCGCCGTACGAACCGGGGCCTTAGGCGTCCCCAACCTGTAACACGCCGCCCTATTCCCCTGTGTAGGCCACCGTGCTCGCCGGCGGTGGACAACCCGCCCCCCAGGGGCGGCTGAAGACGAGGGGAACCCTCCATCATGCAATCCCGCTTTTCGGGCGCCGGACGGTCCGGTGCCCAACTGCCCCCGCAACCCTCGGCGTCCGCACGGACCGCCGATCCGCTGATCCGCAAGCTGCGGGTCGGCGCGGTCGCCGCCGCGCTGGTCGGGGCGCTCGGGCTGCTCTCCGCCTGCGGCGGCTCGGGCGGCGGCGACGACGCCCTCAAGGCGTCCCCGGGCAGCAGCCTGCCGGGGCTTCCCGGCGCCTCGGGCTCGGCCACCGCGTCGATGCCGGGTATGGACATGTCCACGGCGCCCTCCTCGGCCGCGCCGACCGGCAAGGCGCAGGCGCCGGTGTCGGGCACGGCGGTGGCCATCAAGGGCTTCGCCTTCTCGCCCGCGTCGCTGACCGTCAAGGTCGGCACGAAGGTGACCTGGACCAACGAGGACAGCGACGCCCACACGGTCACCAGCGACGGTTCCGGCGGCCCGCTGAACTCCAAGGCCATGAACACCGGCGACACCTTCAGCTACACCTTCACCAAGCCCGGCACCTACAAGTACCTGTGCACGATCCACCCGTTCATGACGGCGACCGTGACGGTGACGCAGTGACCGAGGACATGGACGAGCAGAATCCCGCGGACACCGGCGGGAAGACCGGCCCCGAGGGCATGTCGCGGCGCCAACTGATGCGGCACGCGGGCTGGTTCGGCGGCGCCGTCGTGCTCACCGTGGCGGGCGGCGAGGTGATCAGCCATGTCGCCCACGAGCACGACAAGGCGGCCGCCGCGGCCGACGACCCGCACGCCCTGCGGTTCGTGCAGGTCTCCGACAGCCACATCGGCTTCGAGGGACCGGCCAACACCGACGTCACCGGGTCCTTCGAGAACGCGGTCGGGCGGATCAACTCCCTCGGTTTCCGGCCGGACTTCGTGATGCACACCGGCGACCTGACGCACCTGTCGACGCCCGCCCAGTTCGACCAGGTCAAGCAGATGCTCTCCACGGTGCGCACCGAGCGGGTGTTCGTGGTGCCCGGCGAGCACGACTCCGTCGGCGACCACGGCAAGGCCTACCGGCGGGCGTTCGGCGCCAACACCTCGGGGGACGGCTGGTACAGCTTCGACACCCACGGCGTGCACTTCCTGGCCCTGGTCAACACCCTCAGCCTGGAGGCGTTCGGCCATCTGGGCACCGAGCAGATCGACTTCGTGCGCAAGGACCTCGCCGGGCTCTCCTCCGACACCCCGGTCGTGGTCTTCAGCCACATCCCGCTGTTCGCGATGTACCCGGCGTGGGGCTGGACCACCGACGACTCGCTCCAGGTGATCAGCATGCTCCGCCGGTTCTCCTCGGTGACCTGCCTCAACGGCCATGTGCACCAGCTGTTCACCAAGACCGAGGGCAACATCACCTTCCACTCCGCGACCACCACCGCCTACCCGCTGCCCAAGCCGGGCCAGGCACCCAAGCCGGTGCCGCAGGTCCTGCCCGCGGGCCGGCTCAAGGACGCGCTGGGCCTGCGCAGCGTCAGCTACCGCGAGGGCGACAACGCCCTGGCGGTCAAGGAGGAGCGGCTCACATGACCAGTGCCGTCCCCCGCCCTGCTCGTGCACCGCTGGTCCGGCTGCTGCTCCGGCTCGCCGTCGTCGCGGCGGTCACCGAGAGCGGGTACCTCCACGCGAAGCTGTACGTGAACGGCTACCGCTTCATCCCGCACATCGGCGTGATGTTCCTCATCCAGGCCGCGGTGTCCTTCGCCGTGGCGGCGCTGCTGCTCGTCGCCGACGAGCCGGTCCTGCAGCTCATGGCCGCGGGCACCGCCCTGGGGGCGCTCGGCGGCTTCGTGCTGTCCAGGACCGTGGGCGTATGGGGCTTCACCGAGCGCGGCTTCCAGCCGCACCCCGACGCGCTGGTCAGCGTACTCGTCGAGGCAGCGGCCCTCGCCCTGCTGCTCGCCGGCGCGCTGTGGACCTGGCGGGGCCGACCGCGGCGATGACGACGTCCTGCCCCCTGCCCCCGCCACCTGCCTGCCGCGGTCCGGGGGCGGCGGGGCGGGTGCCGGTGCGCGCCACGGGGAAGGGCGGTCTGTCCCTTCGCGGTGCGCGATGTGGCCGTAACCCAGCGGTGCCCGGCGGGGACCGCGGGTAATCGCGGGCGGGGGTGGGCAGAAGGTCAGGGTGGCTACGGGCGGAGGGCTTGGCGCGGCTGCGCTTGAGGTGCGGTCGGTGCGGCGGGCCTACGGGGCCGGGCGGTCGGCGACGGTCGCGCTGGACGATGTGGAACTGACCGTGCCGCCGGGGCGGTTCGTGAGCCTCATCGGACCCAGCGGGTGCGGCAAGTCGACGCTGCTGCGGATCGTCGCGGGGCTTGAACAGCCCGACCGCGGGGAGGTCCTGGTGCACGGTGTCGCACCGGCCGAGGCCTGCGCGGCCAAGATGGTCGGGCTGGTGCCGCAGAGCCCGGCCCTGCTGCCGTGGCTTTCCGTGCTGCGCAATGTCACCCTGCCACAGCGGCTCAACTCCGGTGCCGCCAGGCGCCGCGAGCGCATCCCGGGCCTGGCCGCGCGCGAGGCGGCGGCGCCCGCCAGGACCGTGCAGGAACTCCTGGCCGCGGCCGGGCTCGGCGAGTCGCTGCACAAGCTTCCCGCCGAGTTGTCCGGCGGCATGCGGCAGCGCGTCGCGATCGTGCGGGCCTTCGCGCTGCGGCCCGACGTGCTCGTGATGGACGAGCCCTTCTCCGCGCTGGACGAACTCACCCGCGAGAGCCTGCAGGACCAGCTGCTGGCCCTGTGGGAGGAGTGGCGCACGACGGTGCTGTTCGTCACGCACTCGGTGACCGAGGCCGTCCGGCTCTCCGACACCGTGGTCGTGATGGCCCGCGGCCCCGGCCGCATCGTGGAGACCGTCGGCATCGACCTGCCCCGGCCGCGCGACGAGGGGCTGATGCGCGAGCGCCGCTTCCACGCGTACGAGGACCTGGTCAGAGACCGGCTGCGCCGCGCCTGGCACAGCGAAGCCGCCTGAGTGGGGGTCGGGGACATGTCCGTAGCCGAGGGACGCACCGAGGAGGCGTCCGACGTGCGGCCGGCCAGGCCGTCACGTATGCGTTTCGGCCATCCGCGGTCCCCGCTGGCGTGGCTGCGCCCGGCGGTGTGGCTGCCGCCGGCGGTGATGCTGGCGGTGCTGGCGGCCCTGTGGTCGTGGGGCGCCAGGCGGCTGCCGTACCTGCTGCCGCCGCTGCGGGACGTCGGCAGTTCGCTCACCGGGAATCCCGGCTACTACCTGCACAACGCCCTGGCCACCCTGGGCGAGGCGGCGGCAGGGCTCGGACTGGGCTTCGCCGGCGCCTTCGTGCTGGCGGTGCTGACCAGCGAACTGCTCCTCGTACGCCGGGCGGTGATGCCCGTCGCCGTCGTCCTCAACGTCACCCCTGTGGTGGCGATCGCACCCGCCCTGGTCGTGGCCTTCGGCTTCGGCCCCGCGCCCAAGCTGATCATCACCGGTCTGATCTGCTTCTTCCCGATCCTCATCAACACCGCGACGGGTCTGCGGTCGGTGCCGCAGGAGGTGCTGCACGTCTACCGGTCGATCGACGCCGGCCGCATCGAGGTGCTGTGGCACCTGCGCGTGCCCTACGCACTGCCCTACGTCTTCGCCGCGCTGCGCATCGTCTTCCCGCTGTCGGTCATCGGCGCCGTGGTGGCCGAGATGTCGGCCGCGGGCTCGACCCGGGGCCTGGGCACGGCGATCAGCGTCGCCTCCTCGATGAACCAACTGCCCGTCGTGTACGCCTCGATCGCGGTCCTCGCGCTCATGGGCGTGGCCCTGCTGCTCGCGGTCACCCTGGTCGAGCGCCGGGTCCTGCACTGGCACGACAGCGCCAAGGACTGACCCGCGGTCCCCTTTCCGCGCCGCACACGGCGCCCTGCCAGTTGGGAGTCACCATGCAGCACCGCCTCGTCAGGGCAGGCCTGTCTTGCCTCGCCGCGGTCGTCCTGGCCGCCGCAGGCGCCGGATGCGGCTCGGGGTCGGGCGGCAAGTCCGCGGCGGACACGCAGGGTTCGGCGATCTCCGCCAAGCGCTGCGCCCAGAACAAGGCCGCGGGCAAGATCACGTACCTGTCGGGCTACCAGTACCAGTCCTCGGTGTCGATCCTCGAATACGTCGCCGCTGAGAAGCTCGGCTACTTCACCGACCTGTGCCTCGACGTCGCGCTCAAGCCGGGCACCGGCGACACCGCGCAGAACACCAAGCTGCTGGCCGGCGGGCAGGCGACGGTCTCCGCCGTCGCGGAACAGGACCTCATCCAGGCCCGGGCCAACGGCATCGTGATCGAGGGCTACTCCTCCTACTCCGACGCCGGCCTGGACATCCTGATGACGAACAAGGACATCACCCGGCTCACCCAGCTCGACGGCAAGGTGCTCGGCCACAAGGGCTACGTGCCCGCCGCCGTCGAGGCGATGCTGGTCAAGGCGGGGGTCGACTGGCACTCGCTCACCCTGGTCAAGGAGGGCTACGACCCCTCCGTACTCCCCCGCAGGCAGGGCGGCCTCGCAGCGCTGACCGGCTTCGTGTCCAACGAGCCCAACCAGCTGAAAGCGGCAGGCAAGGACGTCACCGTGTGGCAGCCCGTCGACTACGGCATCCCCAGCTCGATCGGCGCGATGGCCGTGAACCCGGCTTTCGCTGCCGCGCACCCGACCGCGCTCCAGGACGTCCTGCGCGCGTCGCTGCACGCCTACGCCTACTGCACGGCGAGCGAGGCGCACATCGCCGAGTGCGTCGGCTACGCGGCGAAGCTGTCGGGGCCGACGTACGACAAGGCGCTGAACGCGACCATCTGGAAGACCGAGACGCAGGTCGTGCGGGACAACCCGACGCCCGGGCAGCCGCTCGGCGGCATCGACCCCGGCAACGTCGCCAGGATCGTCGACATGCTGCACCAGTTCGGCATCGTGCCGGCCCGCGTGACCGCGGCGCAGGCAGCGGGGTGGTTCGACACCTCGGTCGCCGGCAGCGTCTACGCGGCCGGGAAGCTCGTCTGGCCCGCCCCGTAGCCCCGCCGGGACGGGCGGCCCCGCAGGAGCGGTCTCCGCAACCTCACGGAAAGGCCCACATGTGTCCGCAAAAGAGCATGTGTCCGCGAAAGAGTACGGAATCTTCCTGCCCATCGGGAACGGCGGCTGGATGCTGTCCACGACCGCCCCGCACCCCGAGGCGAGCTACGCGTGGAACAAGCGCGCGGCCCTGCACGCGGAGGGCATCGGACTCGACTTCGTCATGTCGATGGCGAAGTGGCGCGGCTTCGGCGGGACCACCGACCACTGGGGGCGCTCCCTGGAGTCGGTCACGATGATGGCGGCGCTCGCCGAGGCGACCAGCCGGATCAGGATCTGGGCCACCCTGCACGCCAACGTCCACAACCCGGCCGTCGCCGCGAAGATGCTGACCACCTTGCAGGACGTCTCCGCGGGCCGGGCCGGGCTGAACATCGTCAACGGCTCCTACCCCGGCGAGTTCCAGCAGTTCGGCGACTGGGACCCCGACCTGAGCCACGAGGACCGCTACCGGATGACGGAGCTGTGGACGGAGGCGGTCTGCCGGCTGTGGAGCGAGCCGTCGGTCACGATGCACACGCCCTACTTCGACCTGGTCGACTGCCAGTCCCGCCCGCATCCGGCGCCCCGGCCGACCCTGATCAGCGCGGGCAAGTCCGAGGACGCGCGCCGCTTCCAGGCCCGCTACGCCGACGGGGCCTTCCTCGCGGCGGAGAGCCTGGAGGAGATGCGGGCGCTGTCCGCGGACGTCCACTCCCGTGCGAAGGCGCACGGCAGGGTCTGCAGGACCTACTCGATGCTCACCGTCGTGCAGGACGAGACCGACGCGCTGGCGGCGGCCAAGGTCAAGGCGTGGGGCAAGGGAGTCGACCGCGAGGCGCTCACGGGGATGCGCACGGCCTGGGGCGTGTCGGAGAACCAGGCCCGCGCGTGGGCGGAGGGCGCGGCCGGCGAGGCGGCCTTCCAGACCGCGTACGTCGCGGGCTCCGCGGCCACCGTCACCGAGCACATCGAGTACATCGTGCGCGAGGCCGACCTGGACGGGCTCATGCTGATCTTCCCCGAATACGACGCGGACATGCTGCTGTTCGGCGAGACCGTGCTGCCCGCGCTGCGCGCCCACGACGCGGCGGCCGCGTCCTGACGCCGCCCCGCGGCCCGGTCAGCTCCCGTGGGCGGCGCGCTCGGCGGCGATGAAGTCGCGGTACCAGCGGTAGCTGTCCTTGGGGGTGCGCCGGAGCGTGTCGTAGTCGACGCGGACGATGCCGAAGCGGCGGTCGTAGCCGAAGGCCCACTCGAAGTTGTCCAGCAGGGACCACACGTAGTACGCGCGCACGTCGACGCCTTCCGCGACGGCCTGGGCGAGGGCGTCGAGATGGTCGCGGAGGTAGTCGACGCGGTCGGTGTCGTGGATGCTGCCGTCTGCCGACACGGTGTCGGCCTCCGCGGAGCCGTTCTCGGTGATGACCAGCGGCGGTAGCCCGGGGTAGCGGCGGGTGAGGTCGACCAGCAGGTCGCGGAAGGAGGAGGGCACCACGGGCCAGCCCATGGTGGTGCGGCGGGCGGCCTCGTCGCCCCAGGTCTCCCGGACCCGGATGTCGTCGGCGGTGCGCAGCGCCGGGTCGGCCTCCCGCCAGGGGGCGTCGGCGACGGTGATGGGCCGGTAGTAGTTGACGCCGCAGAAGTCCAGCGGGCGGGAGGCGATGGCGAGGTCGCCGTCGCGGCGGAAGGAGAAGTCGCTGATGCCGGCCCACACCTCCTGCTCGCCTTCCGGGTAGCGGCCGAGGAAGACCGGGTCGAACCAGCAGCGGTTGTGCATGACGTCGGCCCGGGCCACGGCCGCGGCGTCCTCCGGCGAGCCGGTGGCGGGCAGCAGCCGGTCGGGGTTGAGTGCGATGCCGACCTCGCGGGCGCCGGCCGCGCGCAGGGCGTCCACGGCGAGGCCGTGGCCGACCAGCAGGTGGTGGACGACGGCGAGGGCGCCGTGGCCCTCGCGGGTGCCGGGGGCGTGGCGGCCGATGGCGTGCCCCAGGAAGGCGGTGCAGAAGGGCTCGTTGAGGGTCATCCAGCGCCCGGCGCGGTCGGCGAGGCGCTCGGCGACGACGGCCGCGTACTCGGCGAAGGCCTCGGCGGTGTCGCGGACCCGCCAGCCGCCGGTGTCCTCCAGGGGCTGCGGCAGGTCCCAGTGGTAGAGGGTGGGGGCGGGTTCGACGCCGGCGGCCAGCAGTTCGTCCACGAGGCGGTCGTAGAAGTCCAGGCCCGCGGGGTTGACCGCCCCGGTGCCCGCGGGGAGGATCCGCGGCCAGGCGATGGAGAAGCGGTAGGTGTCGGCGCCCAGGTCGCGCAGCAGCGCGACGTCCTCGGGGTAGCGGTGGTAGTGGTCGCAGGCGACATCCCCGGTGGCGCCGTCGGCGGTGGCGCCCTGGGTGTGTGCGTAGGTGTCCCAGATGGAGGTTCCGCGGCCGTCCTCGCCGGTGGCGCCTTCGATCTGGTAGGCGGCGGTGGCGGCGCCGAACCGGAATCCGCGCGGGAAGCGCGGAGCGGGGGCGGACGTCATGGGGCGGCTCCTCGTGTGGTCGGTCCTCGCGGCCGGCGGGGCCAGCCGGCGCCGCGGCGCCACGAAGATCCACACGACCGGCCCCAGGTTACGCGACGTCCGGGTACGTCCGGGATGCCGGGCTCCCCGCGAGCTGCGCGGCGGGGGCCGACGCCCTGAACCGGTCCGCCGTCTTGACGGCGCCCGCGACGGGCACCGACCATTCGTGGGAGCGCTCCCACGTCGCTTCGGCACCGGAAGGACCATCTGTGATCCCCCACTCACACCGCTCCTACCCCACGAGATCCCCCGGACAGGTCCGGCGGTTCCGCAGTCGCCTCCTGGGCACCCTGGCCGTCGCCGGGCTCGTCGGCGCCGCGCTGGTCGCCCCGGCAGGAGCCGCGGCCGCCGCCGACGACCCGCCCGAGCAGATCGTCAACGGCGACTTCTCCGACGGAAGCACCGCGCCCTGGTGGTGGACGGAGAACAACCCGGCCACCGTGGTGGACGGCCGGCTCTGCGCCGACATCCCGGAGGGCACGGCCAACCCGTGGGACGCCATCATCGGGCAGAGCGACCTGCCGCTGATCGCGGGCGAGAGCTACACGCTCAGCTACACCGCCACCGCGTCGGTGCCGGTCACCATCACCACCAACGTGCAGATGGCGGTCGACCCGTACACCACCGAACTGTCGGAGCACGACCAGCTCACCGACACCGCGGTGCCGATCTCCCACACCTTCACCGCCAAGGCGGACAACGACGCCGCCCAGCTCGCCTTCCAGGTCGGCGGCAGCTCCCACGCCTTCACCCTGTGCCTGGACGACATCTCGCTGCGCGGCGGCGCGGAGCCCCCGGTCTACACCCCCGACACGGGCTCCCCGGTCCGGGTGAACCAGGTCGGCTACCTGCCCGCGGGGCCGAAGGACGGCACGTTCGTCACCGACGCCACCGACCCGCAGACCTGGACGCTGAACGACGCGGCCGGGACCGCCGTCGCCACCGGCACCACCGAGCCGGGCGGCACCGACCCGACCTCCGGCCAGAACGTCCAGACGTTCGACTTCAGCAGCTACACCACCGCGGGCGACGGCTACACGGTCACCATCGGCGACCAGACCAGCGAGCCCTTCACCATCGCCGCCGACGTCTACGCGGCGTTGCGCACCGACTCGCTGGCCTACTACTACGACCAGCGCAGCGGCATCGCCATCGACGGCTCGATAGCCGGCGCCGCCTATGCCCGCCCCGCCGGGCACCTCAACGTCGCCCCCAACACCGGTGACAACGACGTGCCCTGCCAGCCGGGCGTGTGCGACTACACGCTGGACGCCGCGGGCGGCTGGTACGACGCGGGCGACCAGGGCAAGTACGTGGTCAACGGCGGCATCTCGGTCGCGGAGCTGATGAACGCCTACGAGCGCACGCTGACCGCCCAGGGCGCGGGCGGCGCGGCGCTCGGTGACGGCAGGCTGAAGGTGCCCGAGCACGGCAACGGCGTGCCGGACATCCTCGACGAGGCCCGCTGGGAACTGAACTTCCTGATGGAGATGCAGGTTCCCGACGGCCAGCCGCTGGCCGGCATGGCGCACCACAAGCTGCACGACGAGGCCTGGACCGGGCTGCCGCAGGCGCCGGACAAGGACTCCCAGCCGCGCCTGCTGCACCCGCCGTCCACCGCCGCCACGCTCAACCTGGCCGCGGCGGGCGCCCAGTGCGCCCGGCTGTTCAGGCCCTACGACACGGCGTTCGCCGACCGCTGCCTGACCGCGTCCCAGAAGGCGTGGACCGCGGCCGAGGCGCACCCGGCCGTGTACGCCGACCCCAACGACGCCACGGGCGGCGGCGCGTACAGCGACAGCAACGTCACCGACGAGTTCTACTGGGCGGCGGCCGAGCTGTTCATCACCACGGGCGACGACACCTACCGCCAGGCGGTGCTCGCCTCCCCGCTGCACGGGCACAGCGACGCCGTCTTCCCGCACGACGGGTTCTCCTGGGGCTCCACCGCGGCACTCGGCGCCCTGGACCTGGCGACCGTGCCCAACAAGCTGACCGGCGACCAGCTGGCCACCGTGCGCGCGATGGTGACCGACGCCGCCGACGGCTACGCCCAGGAGTCCCAGGACACGCTGTACGGCCTGCCCTACGCGCCGTCAGGCGACCACTACGTCTGGGGCTCCAACAGCCAGGTGCTCAACAACGCGGTGGTGCTGGGTGTGGCCGGCGACCTGACCGGCGAGGCGAAGTACCGGGACGCGGTGGTGCACGCCCTGGACTACATCCTGGGCCGCAACCCGCTGAACCAGTCCTACGTCACCGGCTTCGGCGAGCGGAACTCGCACAACCAGCACAGCCGCATCTGGGCGCACCAGCTGAACGCCGACCTGCCCAACCCGCCCGCGGGCACCCTGGCCGGCGGTCCCGACAACCAGCTGGAGGACCCGACCGCGCAGAGCAAGCTGACCGGCTGCGCACCGGCGATGTGCTACATCGACGACATCGAGTCGTACTCCACCAACGAGAGCGCCATCAACTGGAACGCGCCGCTGGCCTGGGTAGCCTCCTACGTGGACGACCTCGGCAGCAACGGGGGCGACGACGGCGGCAGCAAGGGCGCCTGCCAGGTCACCTACACCTCCTACCGCTGGAGCGGCGGCTTCACCACCCAGGTGACGCTGAAGAACACCGGCACTGCGGCGGTCTCCCCCTGGGAGCTGGCGTGGTCGTTCGCCGACAACCAGAAGATCACCGACCGCTGGCAGGCCGAGATCACCCAGAGCGGGCAGAACGTCAGCGCCAAGCCGGCCGCCTGGAACGCCTCGGTGGCACCCGGCGCCTCGGTGATGTTCGGCTTCAACGGCACCTCGACCGGCCAGGTCGGCAATCCGACCACGTTCACCATGAACGGCGCGGCGTGCGAGACGGTGACGTGACGCACCGCCCCGCCCGCTGAGACGGCGATGCGGCCGGAGCGCCCCGTTGGGGGCCTGCGGCCGCATCGCGGTGTCCCGGGTCCGCGGCCGGGAGACGGCCGGCTGACCGGGCGTCCGGCCCTCAGGAGTCCTGGACCAGGAAGCACCCGTGCCGCGCGTCCTGCGAGACGAACGCGAACGCCGTCGGCGCGGCGCCGAGGTTGAGGTGGAAGGGCAGGAAGTCCGGGTCCAGCTGGAGGGCCAGCCGCCACGGACCCCCGTCGGGCCACTCGTCGCCCTGGAAGAAGGCGGGAGTTCCGCCGATCTTGTCGCCGGCGACCGCCTCCCAGTACCGGTCGCGTTCGCCGTCGGGCAGTGCCGCGTACTCGTACCCGGAGAGGAAGGCCGGGTCCTCGCCGCGCCGGAGCCGGACACCGTACTCGGCGCGGGAGCCGTCCGCGCGGTGGTAGAGGCCGGGACCGGTCGCCGCCGGGAGCGTCGTGCCGGGGTAGACACCGCCCGGCTGCACGACCACGGCGTTAGCGCCCTCGTCGGGACAGGCGATGTCGGGGTCGAAGAAGGCCTCGTCGCCGTGCTCGGCGTGCGTCACGAAGACGTAGGCGAGCTTGCCCCGCCCCGCGTCGCCGAGCACCGCCTCCAGCTCGATCTGGCAGATGAAACGCATCGGTTCGCCCCACGCGTCGTTGACCGGCCACTGCGGCTCGGCGAGCCACACCGGCTGGCCCCCGAACTTGGTGACCGGGGCGGTGATCGCCGCCTCCGCGGGGACGAACGCCTCGATCCTCGACGTCGGCACCATGCCCCCATGCTGCACCACTCTCCGCGGCGCCGCACCGGCGGCCCGCGCAACTCGCGGACAATTGCGGCCAGTTGTCCGGCCCGTGCGGGCTGACGTGCACCGCCGACCGGAATGTCAAGGTCTTGACAACGTTGGAAAGGCCGGAGGAGCATCGCTTGCTGTTGCGATGACAACGTTGTCCATCCGGCAGGCGTCTCTCACCCTCCACGGGGCGCCGCTCCTTCCCGTAACTCCGAAGGGCAGGAAAGTGTCAGTCAGATCCTCCTCACCCGGCGGAAGAACCCGTCTCCGGCTCCGGGTCGCGACCGCGGCCGCGGCGGCCACCGCGCTCCTGGGCCTCGGCCTAGGCGCCCAGAGCGCAGGCGCCGCCTCCCCCGGTGCCGCACCGGCCGACCCGGCCTCGTACGTCAACCCGCTGATCGGCAGCTCGAACGCAGGGAACACCTACCCCGGCGCCGTCGTCCCGTTCGGCATGCTCGCCTGGAGCCCGCAGACCTCGACGGGCAACCAGTTCTCCACCCCCGCCCCCGGCGGCTACCGCTACGACGCCACCCGCATCCGCGGGTTCAGCCTCACCCACCTCAACGGCGTGGGCTGTTCCGGCGCCAACGGCGACATCCCGATCATGCCGTTCGTCGGCGACGTGACCTCCTCGCCCAGCTCCGACACGCGTGACGCGGTCTACGCGAGCACCTTCTCGCACACCGCGGAAACCGCACAGGCCGGCTTCTACAAGGTCGCCCTCGACAGCGGCGCCAGCGCCCGGCTGACCACCACCGCACGCACCGGCACCGGCGAGTTCGGCTTCCCCGCCGACAAGCCGGCCAGCATGCTGCTGCGCACCTCCAACTCCGAGAGCGGCAGCAGCGCGGCCTCGGTGCAGGTCGACGCCGCCACCCGCACGGTGACCGGCTCGGTCGACGCCGGCAACTTCTGCGGTCCGCAGAGCGCCAACAACCGGCACGACGTCTACACGCTGCACTTCACGGCCCACTTCGACCAGCCCTTCGCGAAGGTCGGCACCTGGACCGACGGCACGCTCACCCCGGGCTCCACCTCCGCCACCGGCGGCACCGGCTACAACAGCAGCGGCAACCCCGCGGCGGGCAAGGGCTCCGGCGCCTACATCACCTTCCCTGCCGGAACCGGCAGCGTGCAGGTGAAGGTCGCGATCTCCTACGTCAGCGCCGACGGCGCCGAGGCCAACCTGCGCGTGGAGAACCCCCCGTCGCGCTCCTTCGACTCGGTCCGCGCGGGCGCGAGTGCCGACTGGAACGCGGCGCTGCGCCGTATCGCGGTCTCCGGCGGCACCCCCGACCAGTTCAGCACCTTCTACACCGCGCTCTACCACTCGATGCTGGAGCCGACACTCACCAGCGACGTGGACGGGCGCTACCTCGGCGGCGACCGCGCGGTCCACCGGCTCGCCAAGGGCCAGCACGCGCAGTACGGCACCTTCTCCGGCTGGGACCAATACCGCGCCCAGGTGCAGCTGCTGACGCTGCTGCAGCCGCGTACCGGCAGCGACTACGCCCAGTCGCTGTTCAACTACGCGGCCCAGCGCGGCGGCGAGTGGGACCGCTGGCTGCTGGAGAACGGCAAGACCAGCATCATGTCCGGCGACCCCTCGGACGCGGCGCTGGCCGGCATCTACGCCTTCGGCGGACGGGACTTCGACGTCAAGGGCGCGCTCGCCTCCCTGGTGAAGGCGGCCACCGTGCCGACCGCCAATGACTCCGACAGCGCCGGCTGCAACGTCGAGTGCGTGGGCCAGCGCCCCGCCCTCGACCAGTACCTCAAGCTCGGCTACGTGCCGTCGGACAACTGCCACTGCTGGGGCGGCGCCGCCGAGACGCTGGAGGACGCGGCGGCCGACTTCGGCCTGTCGCAGCTCGCCGGCGCCGTCGGGGACAAGTCCGTGCAGAAGGCCTTCGCCGAGCGCAGCGGCAACTGGACGAACGTCTTCGACCCGAACGCGACCGCGCAGGGCGGCTACATGCGCGACCGCAACTCCGACGGCTCGTGGGCCGGCGCCACCTTCAACCCGGGCACCGGCAACGGCTTCGTCGAGGGCAGCAGCGCCCGCTACAGCTGGATGGTGTACTCCGACGCGGCCGGGCTCGCCCAGGCGATGGGCGGCAACGCCACCGCGGTCCAGCGGCTCGACGCCTTCTTCCGCGCCCCCGACGGCACCTTCGACTTCTCGGCGAAGGACCAGACCCGCTACGACCCCACCAACGAGCCGGACATCAACGCGCCCTACCTCTACGACTACTTCGGCGCTCCCTACAAGACCCAGCAGACCGTACGCGCCGAGACCGACCGGCTGTGGACGAACACCCCCGGCGGCATCCCCGGCAACGACGACGCCGGCACCATGTCCTCCTGGTACGTCTTCTCCGCGCTCGGCCTCTACCCGCAGGTGCCCAGCCGCGCCGACCTGGTGCTCAGCAGCCCGGTCTTCCCCAAGGCCGTGATCCGCACCGGCTCGGGCCGCACCATCACCGTCAACGCCCCGCAGGCGTCGGCGGACAACATCTACGTCCAGGGCCTGCGCGTCAACGGCAAGGCCTCGGACCGGCCGTGGGTCCCGGCGTCCTTCGCCACCGGCGGCGGCACCCTCGACTACACCCTGGGCGCCACCCCGGACACCCGCTGGGGCAGCGACGCCAAGGACGCCCCGCCGTCCTTCCGCGACGGTGAGGCACCCTTCTTCGCCGCCGCCTCGCCGGCGTCGGTGAAGGCAGAACCGGGCAGTTCCGCGACGACCTCGCTCGACCTGTCCACCATCCAGGGCAAGAAGACCGCGGTGTCCTGGAGCGCCGCCGCACCGGCCGGCATCACCCTGTCGCCCTCGCACGGCACCGTCACCGTGCCGGGCAACGGCAAGGCGACCGCCGAGGTCGGCGTCCACGTCGCCGCGGACACCAAGTCCGGTGTCTACCGGGTGCCGTTCACCCTCACCGGCCGGCACGGCGCCAAGGCCCCGACGGCGTGGCTGAGCGTCACCGTCGGCGTCAACGGCTCGGTCACCTGGTACGTCAACAGCAACGGCATCTCCTACGACGACTCCGACCCGACCGCCAACTTCGACGGCGGCGGCTGGAGTTACTCCGCGAAGGCGCTGGCAGCAGCGGGGGCCGTCCCGGGCGGGACCGTCTCGGCCGGCGGCTTCGACTTCACCTGGCCCGACGTCGCGCCCGGCGCGCCCGACAACATCGTCGTGGGCGGCGGCGACCAGGTCCTCGACATGTCGAAGACCTCGGCGGGGGCCACGAAGCTGAGCCTGCTCGGCAGCGCGGCCTTCGGTGACACGACCGGCACGGTCACGCTCACCTACACCGACGGCAGCACGCAGCAGGCGGAGGTCGGCTTCAGCGACTGGACGCTCGGCGGCGGGGGAAGCACCCCCTCCTTCGGCAACACCATCGCGGTGCACACCGACTACCGCGACGTCATGGGCGGCTCCACCGAACCGGTCGGCACGGACGTGTTCGCCACCGCACCGGTCGCCCTGCAGTCCGGCAAGCAGCTCGCCTCGGTGACGCTGCCGGCCACCACGCAGGGCGGTGACATGCACGTCTTCGGCATCGCCACCGCGTGACGCCCTGAACCGGCTGCACACACACCCGCCCCGGGCCGTCGTCGGCCCGGGGCGGGTGCGCCGTCGGTGCGGTCAGGAGCCGTCCGGCCGGCCCGCGGCCTCCGCGATGATCTCCTGGAGTGCCGCGATGTGCCCCTGGAACGCCGTGCGGCCGGTGTCCGTCAGGCGGGCGCGGACCTTTCTGCGGGTGCCGCTCAGCCGCCGCTCCGTGGTCACGTAGCCGGCCTCCTCCAGGGTCGCGAGCTGCTTGGACAGGGCCGAGTCCGACAGCCCCAGCTGCTCCTTGAGATAGCCGAACTCGGCCCAGTCGGCGGCGGTGAGCGTCGCCATGAGCGACAGCCGGGTGCTGGGGTGGATCAGCTCGTCGAACAGCGGCTCGGTCATGCCCGCGCCCAGCGGCGCAGGACGCGCAGGATCTCCGGGCCGCCGAACCCGACGACCGCCGCGACCAGGACGGCCGCCCAGATGGCCGCGTGCCCGGCGCCGTCCGCGTCGAGGACCAGGGCCGCCAGGATCGTGGCGCCGACCAGGACGACCAGCATGCCGACCACGATCAGCGGGACGCGGTGGCCGGCGACCGACCGGCTGACCTGCAGCCGCCCGGTGCGGCGGCGGCCGTCGAGCAGGCGCGCGGCGAGCGTGGTGTGCGCGGCGCCGAAGACCACGGTCGCCATGCCCGCCGCCCACCGCGGCGCCTCGCTGCCCAGCACGCCGAGCAGCAGCCAGCCGCCTGCCATGGCCCACCAGTAGCCGCGCGGCAGGCCGATCTCCTGCTCGACCTGGCGCCTTGCGCGGTCGGCCGCGTCCAGGGCCGTACGCGCTTCTTCCGCTGCGATGCCGTCCATGACCACTCCCCCTTGACTTTCCTGCTGGGAAAGTAAGCTTTCACTTTCCCACCGGGAAAGTCAAGGGGGATCGGCCAGGGGGTCGCGACGACCCCATTGTCAGGGCACGGTCAAGCCTTTAGAGTCCTCGCCGGAGCATCCGGCACTTCCGCATCGTCCGGCACATCCCTCACCCCTGGACGTGACATGACGCGACGCCGTCGTACGCTCATCGCCGCCTGCCTGCTGGGCGTCCCCGCCGCCGGCGCACTGCTGCCCTCCGCCGAGGCCGCCGTGCCGCCCGAGCACGCCATCGTGGTGTGCCAGAGCGCGAGCTTCTACGCCAACTACAACAGCTCCAGCGGGCCTTCGGGGCTGCTGCGCACGCTGGGCTACGGCGACAAGATCGGCCACACCCCCGGTTCCCACCCCGTCTACAACGGGTGGGCCGCCAGCTTCGACTACGGCCCCAACGACTGGGGCTACCTGCGCATCGAGTGCATCGGCGGCTACGACTCCTGGTGACACGGCGGCCACCGCCCCTGCCGCCCTGCGCAACACCTTCCGACATCCCTTCCACCAGCGGGAGTTCACCGTGCTGCGAACCGTAACGACGGGCGCGGCGGCCGCCGCCCTGGCCGCCGCCGCGCTGCTGGCCCTCGCCGTGCCCGCGGGCGCCGCGAACGGCAGGGTCGGGGTCCGCGAGACCGTCTGCGCCCAGGACCTCTACGTCAGGACCGCACCCGTCGGGGCCTGGATGGGCACGCTGTACACCGGGCAGACCTTCCTGGTCGAGGAGGTCGACGGCTCCTGGGTGTACGGCTTCGCCTACGGCGACATCAACCGGCACGGCTGGGTCCAGAACGGCTGGTTCTGCTGACGCTCCCCGGCGCCGCCGCCCGCCGCGTCAGCCCTGGTGCTGGTAGCGGCCGGGCGTGGTGCCGACCAGGTCGGTGAAGGCCGCGATGAAACTGCTGGGGTTGGCCCAGCCGCACGCGTGCGCGACATGGCTGATGTCGTGCCCGTCGGCGAGCAGCACCAGCGCGTGGCACAGCCGGATCTGGGTGCGCCACTGGTAGAAGGTCATGCCCAGCTCGCGCTGGAAGAGCCGGCTGAGGGTCCGGGAACTCGCGCCGACCGCGCGGCCGAGGCCGGGCAGCGGCGTCCTGTCCCCCGGGTCGTCCTGCAGCCGCCGGGCGACGGCCCGCAGCCGGTCGTCGACGGGCTCGGGGATGTGCAGGGGCTGCTCCCTGGCCTCGCGCAGTTCGTCCACGAGCACCCGCCGCATCCGGGCCAGCGGGCCGCGGTCCTCCGGGGCCGGGTCGTCGTAGCTGCGCGGCCCGGTGAGGGTGAGCAGCAGTTCCCTGGTGAGGCCGTCGGCCAGCAGCACCACGGGGTGGCCGGGCATGAGGCGGTCGTAGGAGTGCGGGAGGAACAGGACCCGCATGTCGGTGGCGCTGTGGGCGCGGTGGTGGTGGGCGACCCCGGCGGGGACCCACGCGACCCGGTTGGCCGGGACGACCGAGGTGCCCCGGTCGGTGTGCACGGACAGGACCCCGCGGGCGGCGTACAGGAGGTGCCCCGAGGTGTGGGTGTGCGCCTGGCTGCCCTGGCCCGCGGACCACTGGTGCCTGCCGCCCGCGGGCCACAGGATCGAGGCGGCACCGCTCTCCCGGCCGGCTGCTTGGCGTCGAAGGGGCATAGGTTGGCAGTTTACCGGTCGACAGCCACACCGGGCCAGGCGGAGCCTTGGTCGCATGACGACAGACGAACGGAAAGAGCAGCGCAGGACCTTCGTGCTGGTGCCCGGCGCCTGGCACGGGGCGTGGGTGTGGGACGGCATGGCGGCCAGGCTCAGGGAGGCCGGGCACCGGGCGGTCGCCGTCACGCTGGACGGCCTGGAGCCCGAACCCTCGCCGGAGGGCGCCGCGGCGAACCTGGACACGCATATCGACCGGGTGCTCGCGGTGCTGGACAGCTGCGGCCCGGGACCCGTCACCTTGTGCGCCCACAGCTACGGGGGCTTCGTGGCGGCCGGTGCGGCGGACCGGGCCGCCCGCCCGCCGGAGCGGCTGGTGTTCTGCGACGCCTTCGTGCCGGCCGACGGCGACTCCTGGTGGGACCTGGCCAACGACCACTACCGGGACCGGATCATCGCCGGCGCGCGGGCGGACGGCCGCACGGCGGCGCCCTCCCCCGGCACGGACCCCAGGCGCCGGCCGCACCCCGTCGCCTCGTTCCTCCAGCGCCTGCGCCTGGGCGACGGCATGGACCGCGTCGCCCGCCGCACCCTCGTCCACGCGTCCGGGTGGGCGGCGACCCCCTTCCGCCCCCAGTTCGAGCGGCTGCGCACCGACCCCCGCTGGGAGGTCCACGACCTGCCGGTCGGCCACGCCGTGTACGACGAGGCCCCCGACGACCTCTTCGCCGTCCTGACCGACAGCGCACGCTGAGCAGCCCGGCGATGCCGTTCACGATCAGGAATTGCGTTCATGTTCTTGACGCCCCCGGCAGGCGCGCGCAGACTTCCAGACGTTTGCCTTCATCCTGTGAACTCGCTGAATTCGCAGGCGCGGACGCCCTTTTGGAGGACCTGTATGCGCATGGCCCGCCTTGCGGTCGCGGCGGCTGCCGCCGCTGCCCTCGCCGTACCCCTGGCAGTTCCGGCCACCGCCGGAAGCGTTTCCGGGACGGGCGGGGCGGATCCGGCCGCCGCCCGGCCCTGGCTCGACGCACGTCTGCCGCTGGAGAAGCGCATCGACCTGCTGCTCGCCCAGATGACCAACGCCGAGAAGGCGTCGCTGATGACGTCGGTGGACAAGCCCGCGGGGTCGCACGCCACCGGCTACATACCGGGCATCGAGCGGCTTGGCGTGCCGGGGCTGCAATTCACCGACGGGCCGGGCGGTGTCCGCGACGGGCAGCCGTCCACCGCGATGCCCTCCCCCGTGTCGCTGGCCGCCTCCTTCGACACCGACATGGCCGGGCAGTACGGGACGGTGCTCGGCTCGGAGGCCAGGTCCCGTGACTACCAGGTCGTCTACGGGCCGATGGTCAACATCGTGCGCACCCCGCTGGGCGGCCGGGACTTCGAGACCCTGGGCGAGGACCCGGAGCTGGCCGGGGACATCGCGGCCTCCGAGATCCGCGGCATCCAGGCGCAGGGTGTCGCCGCCCAGGTCAAGCACTTCGCGGGCAACAACCAGGAGAACGCCCGTACGACCTCCAGCTCCGACATCGACGAGCGGACGCTGCAGGAGATCTACCTGCCCGCCTTCGAGAAGGCCGTCAAGGAGGGCGACGCCTGGTCGGTGATGTGCGCGTACAACAAGGTCAACGGCACCTACGCGTGCGAGAACGCGCAGATCCTGCGGGACGTCCTGATCGACACCTGGAAGTTCGACGGCGTCATCGACACCGACTACCCGGCCAACCACAGCACCGTGAAGTCCGCGCTGGCCGGGCTCGACCAGGAGTTCAGCGGCACGACGTACTTCAAGCAGCTGCCCGCCGCCGTCGCCGCGGGCGCGGTGCCGCAGTCCGTGCTGGACGACGCGGCCCGCCGCATCCTGCGACTGGAGTTCCGCACGGGCCAGTTCGCGCCGCAGACCCCGCCGGCCGTCGACTACGAGGCCGACAGCGCCGTCGCACGCAAGGCGGCCGAGGCGGGCAGCGTCCTGCTGAAGAACAGCGGCGCCCAACTCCCGCTGGACACCGCCGAGCTGACCTCGCTCGCGGTGATCGGCCCGAACGCCGACACCGCGGTCACCGGGGGCGGCGGCAGCTCCGCCGTCACCCCGTACAAGAAGGTCGACCCGGTCTCGGGGCTGCGCGCACGGCTGGGCGGCACCGTCGACGTCACCTCGGTGAAGGCGGGCGGCGGCGCCGGCTTCCCGCCGATCCCGGCCTCCGCGCTCAGCGGCCTCAAGGGCGAGTACTTCGCCGGCACGACGCTGTCCGGCACACCCGCGCTCACCCGCGACGACCCGGACGTCGACTTCGACTGGGGCACCGGGTCGCCCGACCCCGCCCTGCCGGCCGACGGCTTCTCCGCGCGCTGGACGGGTACGGTCACCAGCCCGGCGACCGCGGCGTACACCTTCTCCGCGACCAGTGACGACGGCAGCAGGATCTACCTCGACGGCACCCTGATCGCCGACAACTGGGGCGACCACGGCGTCAGGACCGTCAAGAGCGCCCCGGTGCAGCTCACCGCGGGCGACCCGCACACGCTGCGGGTGGAGTACTACGAGAACGCGGGCGGCGCGTCCGTCACCGTGGGCTGGTCGGCGCCCGGCGTGCCCGACCCGACCATCACCGCGGCAGCGGCGGCGGCAGCCAAGGCCGACGTGGCCGTGGTCGTGGTGGGCGACTCCTCGAGCGAGGGCTCCGACCGTACGACGCTGGCCCTGCCCGGCAACGAGGACGACCTCATCCGCGCCGTCGCGGCGGCCAACCCGCACACCGTCGTGGTGCTGCGGGCGGGCGCCCCGGTGCTGATGCCCTGGCTCGCGGACGTGCCCGCGGTCCTGGACATGTGGTACCCGGGCCAGGAGGACGGCAACGCGCTCGCCGCGCTGCTCACCGGCGACGCGGAGCCGGGCGGGCGGCTGCCGGTCAGCTTCCCGCGGACCGACGCGCAGACCGCGACGGCCGCGGCGCCCGGCCGCTACCCGGCCGTGGACGGCGTCTACGACTACAGCGAGGGCCTCGACGTCGGCTACCGCTGGTACGACCAGGAGGGCCAGACCCCGCTGTTCCCCTTCGGGTACGGCCTGTCGTACACCTCCTTCCGGCTCTCCCACCTCACCTCAGGACCCAGCCGGGTCGAGGCGACCGGCCGCGGCACCGCCCCGGTGCACCTGTCCGTCGACGTGACCAACACCGGCCGCAGGACCGGCACCGACGTGGTGCAGGTCTACCTCGGCAGTCCCGCAGGCTCCGGCGAACCGCCCAAGGCGCTCAGGAGCTTCGCCAAGGTGAGCCTCAAGCCCGGTCAGACCAAGGCGGTCCGCTTCACGCTCACCGCCGACGACCTGCGCACCTGGGACAGCAGCGCCCACGACTGGACGGTGCTCACCGGCCGCTACCCGGTCTCCGTCGGGCAGTCGTCCGCCGACACCCCGCTGCACACCGCGGTCACCGTCACCCGCTCGGTCGGCACGCAGTACACCGCCCTCACCGCGCCGGCCACCACCGACGCCGGTGCCACACAGACCGTGAAGCAGTCCTTCACCAACACCGGTGACTCCACCGTCCGCGACGTGCGCCTCGGGCTGGAGCTGCCGACCGGCTGGACCGCGAAGCCCGCCCCGGGGGCGCAGACCGCGCCGCGCACGGTCCGGCCGCACTCCACGGTCAGCGCCGACTGGACCGTCACCGCACCCGCCGACGCCGCGGCCGGGCCCGCCACGCTCACCGCCAAGGCGTCCTACGAACTGGAAGGGCACACGTCCCGCACCGCCGACACCACGACCACCGTCCCGTACGCGACGACGGCAGCCGCGTACGACAACGCGGGGATCAGCGCCGACAGCGACCCGTCGACCGGTGAACTCGACCCCGGCGGCTACAGCCTGTCCGCGACCCAGCTCGCGGCGGTCGGCTACACCCCAGGCGCCACGGTGACCGCGGGCGGCCTGTCCTACACCTGGCCCGACACCCGGCCGGGTGAGCCCGACAACATCGCGGCCGCCGGGCAGGTGATCCGCCTGCAGGGCCAGGGCTCCCGGCTCGGCATCCTGGGCACCGGCATCGGCTCGGCCCACTCCGGCACCGTCACGGTCACCTACACCGACGGCACCAGTACGGACCTGGCCGTCGACCTGCCCGACTGGTACAGCAACAAGGCCGGCGGCAACGCCCAGCTCGCGGTGACCACCGCGAACTGGAACCGCCCGCCCGACGACACCCTCGGCAACCACGCCGTCAGTCTCTACACCACCGGCGGAGCGCTCGACCCGGGTAAGACCGTCGCCACGGTGACGCTGCCCGACGACAGCGGCTTCCACGTCTTCGCCCTGTCCCTGGGCTGAGAAACCGAGATCCCGGCCGGCGTCCTGGCCGAACTGCCGTGCCCCGCACCGGACTTTAGGTGCGGGGCACGCGCACGCCCGCTCCGCTCACGCGAGCTGGAGGTCGGCCACCGCGTGGGCCGCTGCCATGATGCTCAGCTGCGGATTGACCTCGGGGCAGCCGGGCAGCAGCGAGGCGTCGGCAATCAGCACGCCGTGGACACCGCGGAGCCGCCCGGCGGGGTCGGCGGGGAAGCGCCGGGGGTCGGCGCCCGCCGCCGCCGTGCCGGTGGGGTGGTAGGCCGACAGGTGGAGCTGACCTGCCGTCACCTGTCCCAGCACGGCGTCGAGTTCGTCCAGGGTACGCACCCGGGGCGCGCGCGGGATGCCGGTCAGGACCTCCCGGGCACCTGCGGCCAGCAGCAGCCGCCCCATGGCCCGGACCGCGGTCAGGAGGCGGTCCGCGTCGCGCGGGGCGAGGTCGTAGCGGACCAGTGCGCGGTCCCGGCCCAGCACGCGGCCCGACGGCAGGTCGGCGACCATCGCGCCGAGGGTGGCGAGGCGGTGGGCGTCGTCGGCCTCGGCGCTCAACTCCCGCCCCACGCCGGGCAGGACGAAGGATCCCATGCCGGGCGGGGTCGCCGTCGCCTCGATCAGCACACCCTGCCCGTGCAGTTCCTCGACGCCGACGCTCTGCAGCACCCCCTCCCAGGCGGTGACCGGCTCGGCGAAGCGGCCCGCGACGCTGGTGGCCGGGTGGACGCTGAGGTTGCGGCCGAGCCGCGGGTGCCCGCCGAGGCCCGAGCGGCGCAGCAGCGGCGGCGTCTGCAGGGCGCCCGCCGCGACCACGACCAGCGGCGCGAGGATCTCCAGCGTGCCGCCGCCCTCGCGGGCCACGCGGACGCCCGCCGCACGCGGGCCGCCGGGACGGTCGGGGTCCACCAGGATCCGCAGCACCCGGGCGCCGGTGACGATACGGGCGCCCGCGGCACACGCCGCGGGCAGCACGGAGAGCTGGACGCTCTGCTTGGCGCCGGTCGGGCAGCCCACCACGCACTGGCACGAGCCCTTGCAGCCGGGGGCGTTGCGGCGCAGCGGCGCGGCCTGCCAGCCGAGTTCGCGCGCGCCCGCGAGGGCGATCCTGCCGTTGGCGCCGAGGACCTCCGTCGGCTGGGCGGCCACCTGCAGGGTGCGCTCCGCCTCGTCCAGGTACCTCCCGAGGTCCGCGGCGGGCGCGAAGCCGAACTCCCCGGCCCAGCGGGCCAGCACGTGCTCCGGGGTGCGGTAGCAGGTTCCCGCGTTGACGACCGTGGTGCCGCCGACGGCGCGCCCGGTGGGCAGCAGCAGCGGCGGCCTCCCCAGTGCGACGGTGGCGCCGCCGTCGCGGTACAGCTCGGTGAAGCGGTCGAGCGGCGCCCGCCGCCCGAAGGACGCGGTGCTGTGGTGCCGCCCCTCCTCCAGGACGACGACCCGCAGCCCGCCACGGGCCAGGGTCCGCGCCGCCATGGCGCCCCCCGCGCCGGAGCCGACCACGACCGCGTCGGCGGTCGAACGCGCGGGCCACCGGTCGGAGGGCGTGCAGTCGAGCGGCGGGTCCTCGCGGGCCGGGGCCGGTGCGGGCAGGCCCTGCTGGACCATGCGCTCGGTCCCCGCGGCGAGCAGCACCGGGACCTTGACGACGTCGAGCAGCGCCAGCAGTGCGGGCCTGGCGCCCAGGGCGCCGACCACCGACTCCCGCTCGGGCACTGACAGGTCGGCGAGCCTGCGCCCCGTCCTGGCCACGGCGTAGCCGTCGAGTGCCCCGGCCGCCGCCCGCATCCCGGTGCGGGCGGGCAGGGGCATCGAGGCGACCACCGCGTCCAGCCGGGCGGGGACGCGGGCGTGCCAGCCGGCACCGCCTGCCCTGCCCTCCGGGAGGAGCGCCGCCGCCAGGCCCGTGAGGCTGCGGGAGGCGCCGGGGGGGCGGTCCTGCCTGCGCGGGGCGGCGGTCACCGGGTGCCCACTTCCGCGTGGGCCGTGCCGTCCAGGCTCCAGCGCCGCTCCGTCCGCCAGCCGCCCCACCAGCGCTCCAGGACCACCTCGGCGTCGGCGCGTTCGCTGTTGCGGCAGGTCGCGCGGGCGCCGTCGGGGTCGGTGTACTCCAGGGCGAGGGTGCGCTCCGCCGGCTGGGTGACCCGGACGCGGATCCGGCGCAGGCCGGCACGCCCGGTGACGGTCCAGGTCGGCAGGCCGATCGTGCAGCGGAAGCGGCCGGCTCCCGCCCAGCCGACGGCCGTTCGCTCCGCCCGCCGCGGCCAGGTGCTGCCGTCGCCGCGGCGCAGCCGGAGGAAGACCAGCGGCGGCAGCCTGCGCAGGACCGGCCGGGTGGACACCGCGGCGACCACTTCGAGGACGGCGTCGCCCAGGTCGGCGTGCAGCCACGCCCAGCGGTGCGCGTTGCCGTGGCCGAAGATCCGTGCGGTGGCGCCGGGTGCACGGTCGAGCGCCAGCGTCGCGGCCCCGTACGAGAACGTGCCGCTGTAGTGGGCGCGTGCGGCGGGCAGCATCTGTGCGGCGGGCAGCAGCGGGCGCCGCCACGACCAGCGCGGGAAGGTGAACAGCGGTGCCCCGGCGGGCTGTTCCGCCAGGTCCCAGCGCAGGTCCCCGGCGGAGCCGGTCAGCCTGCCGGGCCGGGCAGCCACCCCGTCCGCCGCGAAACCGTCCGGCGGCCGGGTCCACTCGGCGGGGCCGAACCTGGCGTGCGCGACGGGGCCGCCCGCGGGGAAGACGGCGGCCCAGCCGTGGGCGTGGGGGGCCGATCCGTCGGTGGGCGCGACCACCTCGTGGTGCAGCCACAGCCCGGTGCCGGTGGCCGGGTCCGTCGCCGTGGTGTACCAGACCTCCGTACGCCCGGGTGCGCCGCTCCAGCGCGGCGCCGCGAAGGCCTCCGGGCCGCTCTCCTGCCGCGGGAAGCGGAAACTCGACAGGAAGGGGGCGAGTTGGGTCGCCGCCGGGAAGCGCAGCGCGCCCGTACCGGCCGGCGCCCCGTCCTCGTACAGCGTGAACGGCAGCCGGGTCATCGATGCCAGCGGGCGCCGGGGGGTGACGGACTTCCAGCCGTCGAGGGTGAGCCTGCGGCCGCCGGCGATGAAGGAGATCCGGTAGCGGATGCGGCGCCGTGCGAGCGGGGATATCTCCAACTCGCCCGCGGCGTCCGGGTCGTCGGCCCATCCGGCGATCCGCACCCGCCCCGCGGCCCGGGCCTGGGTGGTCCCCAGCGGGCGCAGCACCCGGTCCGCGGTGACCCGCAGGTCGAGGCGGACCCGGCGGGCGTGGTCCTCGCCGTCGAGCCGGACGGTGCCGGCCATCGACTCGCGGAAGGCGGTACCCCTGCCGCCGCCGGTCCCGGCCGCGGCGCTCATGCCGGCCCGTCCAGCATGATCCGCTCGGTGGCGGTGAGATACGCCTCCGCGGCCCGCCGCGCGGCGTCCCCGTCCCCCGCTTCCACGGCCGCGACGACCGGGGCGAGCCGGGCGTGCGCGGCGGCCGGTTCGGTGAACGGCCCCACCAGGGCGGCCCGTACGGGCAGGTAGGCGTTGAAGAGGGTGTTGGTCAGCAGTACGTAGACGCGGTTGCCGGTGGCGCGGGCGAGCGCCCGGTGCACCTCGACGTCGGCGAGCTGCACCGCGTCCGCGCTCTCTGCGGTGCGTACCGCGTCCAGCAGTTCGCGCAGCTCGCCCTGCTGGGCGCGGGTGGCCCGGGCGGCGGCGCGTTCCGCGATCAACGCGCCGACGTCCCGGCGTACTTCGAAGATCTCGCCGAACCAGTCGGGGCTGTGCCGCACCAGCATCGGCAGCAGGTCCGCGCCGCCCAGCCGGGCGAAGTCCCGTACCCGGGTGCCCACTCCGTGCCGGGTCTCCAGCAGCCCGGCCTGCACCAGGCGCCCGAAGGCGTGCTTGAGGGTGGTGCGGGTGACGCCGTAGCCGTCGGCCAGCCGCCGTTCGGGCGGCAGGTAGCTGCCCGCCGGGTGCCGCCCGGCCAGGATGTCCTCGCGCAGCCTGCCCTCCAGGACGTCCACGACGGTCTCGCGCGGCAGTGCCTCCACGGCGGTCCTCCCCAAGTGCGCTGCGGCCGCTGCTGGTTCAGTGGCTCAGTGGCTCATCCACTGAACCAGCGGAGGGAGGGTGCCGTCAATGCACCGGCCCGGCCGGGCCGTTCGGCTACGCGGGCGTCGCCCGGTTCAGCGGCGGCGGGGTGACGGTCTCGCGGGTGCGCAGGTAGCGGACGAAGCCCTCGTGGTCGAGGGTGTGGCGGACCGGGTCGGTGTACGTGGTCAGGGCGTCGTAGCCGTCGTAGGCGAGCATCGTGTAGGCGTTGGTCGCCAGCCGGTAACTGCCCTCCAGGTCCAGCGGCTTGCCCTTGACGGTGATCTTCGCCGGGTCCACGCGGGAGCCCACCGGCTGCGAGGTGTCGTAGACGTAGCGGACCTCGTCGGACACCGCCAGCGGGAAGAAGCCGACGCTGCCGTCGGCGCGGGTCTGCCACTGCTGCTCCAGCGCCTGGTGGACGGCGGCGCCGGTGTAGGTCGCGGACATGTTGGGGCTGTCGAAGCCGTACGCCTTCCAGGCCTCGCCGAAGAGGATCACGCCGTCGGCGTCGCCCGCCGCGGCGCCCTTGGCGTACGGCAGGTCGCCGCCGAGGGCGGACCGGGCCTTGGGAGGCTTGCTCGGGAAGACGGCGAGGTCGGCGGGGCGCGGGGCGCGGGCGGCGCCCTTCTCGGCGTACTGGGTGGAGTCCCAGACCAGGAAGTCGGCGACGAGGTTGCCCAGCGTGGACTCGCCGGAGGCGTTCGCGGCCCGGGTGAGGTCGCCGGTCTGGCGGGCCAGCGGTGTGGCGTCCAGCGCGGCGGCCTTGCCCGTCCAGTAGGCCACGATGTCGGCGACCTCGGGGTCCTGGGGGACGTCACGGGTGACGGCGTGGTTGGTGGACGTCGTCAGCTCGCGCACGATCCTGCCGGTGCGCGCGTCCAGCCTGATGGTGGTCTCGTTCAGCAGCTGGCCGTAGTAGCCGGCCTCGACGACCGGCCGGGGCACCCCGTTGGGATCGTCGACCATCATGTTGAAGCGGCAGTGCCAGTGGCCCGTGACGATCACCCCGATGTCCGGGTCGGCCTTGGCCGCCAGGTCGAAGGCGGGTCCCGTGGGGCTGCTGCCCGCGTTGTAGTCGTCGCCCGCGTATCCGCCCTCGTGCATGACGACGACGAGCGCGTTGACCCCGCGCGCCTTCAGCTCGGCGGCGGACCGGTTGGCGCTGTCGACGAGGTCGGTGGTGGTCAGGGTGGGCTGGTAGGAGCAGTTGAAGCCGGGCCCTGCGACGGCGCCCTCGACCGTCATGTGGATGAACCCGACGGGCAGCCGGCGCCCGCCGGGGGCTTGCACGTACTCGATGTTCCAGGACGGCAGCACCTGGCCGCCGTCGGCGGTGCGCACCACGTTGCCGCTGTAGTACGTCCAGTCGGCGCCTTTGAAGCGGCGGCCGGTGGACAGCGGGAAGCTCTCGAAGGGCGCGTCGTAGGGGTAGTGCCTGCCGCGCACCATGTGGTTCATGGTGAAGTCCATGCCCTTGTCCAGCTCGTGGTTGCCCAGCGAGGAGAACCGCAGGCCCATGGCGTTGAGGACCTCGATCGTGGACTCGTTGTTCAGGACGTCGGCGTAGTACGCCCACCCGGCGAAGTTGTCGCCGGCGGAGAAGAAGAGGGAGTTGGCCCGGCCCTCCCTGAGCCGCTTGAGGTGGGTGGCCAGGTAGGCCGCTCCCCCGGTGACGGTCGGCGCACCGCCCGCCGGGTCGGGTATCGTGCCGCCCTCGCTCGCGCCGGGCGGGGCGACGTAACCGTGCAGGTCGGTGATGCTGAGCAGCTGGACGTCGACGTAGCCGCTCGCCGAGGGGGCGTCGGCGGCGGCGGGAGTGGCGCGGGCGGCGGTGCCGACGGCGGCGGTGACGGCGACCGCCGCGCCGGAGGCGAGGACCGAGCGGCGCGGGACTTTGCGGGCATGCGGATGCACGGGGTTCCCCCAGGTCGGCGAGGCTGAGCGGACGTCAGCGACGGGTACTGGCGGGAAGGCTATGGAGCGGCGGGCCGCGGCCACCATGCAGCGAAGGGTCGCGGTTTTACCGGAAGCTGCTGCCGCGGTCGGCGCGGTAGGCCGTCGGCGGCACGCCGAAGCGCTGCCGGAACTGGCGGCTGAAGTGGTAGGGCGAGGCGAAGCCGACCTCGGCGCCGATCCTGCCGACCGGCAGCCCGGTGGTCTCCAGCAGCGTCGCGGCCCGCCGCAGCCGGGCGGCCAGCACCACATTGCCGATGGAGTCGCCGGTCTCGGCCCGGAAGAGGTGCGCGAGCCGCGAAGGGGACAGGGCCACCCGGCGGGCCAACTGGTCGACGCGCAGCGGCGCCCCCGGGTCGGCGGCGATCAGGTCGAGCACCTGCCGCACCCGCGGGTCGGGACCGCCCGCGGCGCGGGACTCGTGCTCGACCGCGGCCATCAGCAGCAGTTCCTCGATGCCGTTGAGGGCCAGTTCCGTGGTGTAGGCGCCGTGCCGCGGCCCGCGCGCGACGGGCACCCGGCCCTGCGGGGCGTCGACGGTGGCGTACATGGCGTTGCGGTGCACCCGGGCGAAGGCCTCGTCCGCCCGGCGCAGCCCCTCCCCTGGACCCAGCCGTGCGACGCTGAGCCCCGGGGCGAACTCGGGCATCCGCAGCCAGTCGAACCAGCTGTGGCGGGGCTGGAAGTGGGTCCACCAGTAGCCCCAGGGGCGCTCTCCCGAGGCCCGGTAGTGCTGGGGGGTGCCGGGAGCGATGACGACCAGGTCGCCGGGTCCCGCGGTGAGCCGGCGGCCGCCAGCGAAGTACTCGGCGGCCCCGGACACGGTGAGGCTGGCCATCCAGTTCTGCGCACCGCGCTCCCGGTAGACCGTGTAGGCCGGGTGCTCCTCGAAGCGCCCGGCGCTCAGCAGGTCCGCCTCCGGAACCTCCGTCCACATGGTCCCCGCCCGCGCTCAGTGGTCGTTGAGGTACGAGCCTCCCACCTGGTCGTAGAGGTCGGACGTCGAGAGCCAGATGTCGATGGTCTTGCCTTCCGGCATGTCGTACTTCGCGGCGGTCGTCGCGGAAACCGTCACGCACGTCCCGTTTCCTGCCGAGTTCTGGAGATAGTAGCCGCCGCCGCCCCAGGAGACGTCGACGTGCACCGACATCCCGTCGGCCTTGGTGTCGCACAGCGCCACCATGTCGCCGTGCTCCACGACGTGCAGCGTGGCACCGCCGTTGATCGAGGCCCAGGTGTGGTCCCACCCGCCGCCGCCGGGGTCGATCGCGGCCGCGGGGGACGCCAGCGCCAGTCCGCCGACCGACGCGATGACCCCGGCCAGGATCCCAAGAGTTCTGCGAACCATAATGTCACGTCCTTTGAATGTTCGAGTTTCGTACGACATGGTTGCACCCGGCCTCGCCGCGGACAAGACCTCCGCGCACTCGGAGGCGGCAGGTAGGGTGGTCCGCGTGGACCTGGACGACATAGCAGCCCGGCTCGGGGTGCCGGCCGAGGAGGTCGAGCGCGTGCACCGGCTCGCCGGTGACCACCCGTCGGCTCCGCTGCCCGCCAAGGCCGACGCGCCCGCGATCCTCGAACGGCTCGCGGTACGCCCCGACGACGCCGCCGAGATCATGGCCGGCTGGCCCGACCCCGGCTCACCGCTGTGGACCGCGGAACTGCGCTGGCTGCTCGACCGCTCCACCGCCCTGGTCCGCGCCGACCTCGGCGGCCACCTGTGGCTCTCCCCCGGCCCGGAACTGCCCCGCGAGCGCGGCCCGGCCTGGCAGCACCTGTACGTGTACGCGTACCTCGCACTGACCGGCGTCGTGACCGGCTACCACCGCGACCACGGCGTCGCGGAGGACGTCACCTGGGCGACCCTCGCGGACCTCGGCCGGAACCTCGCGATCGACCGGCGGATGGACCGCGAGGGCTGGCCGGTCATGCAGAGCTGGCTGACGCTGCACGCCCGCGGCGGCCTGTACGAGCTGGGCAGGCTGCAGTTCCAGCGCGGCGGCGACACTCTCGACCTGCACATCCCCGAGGCCGGGCCGATGACACCGGCGGCGGTCACGGCGTCGCTGGACGAGGCCCGCGGCTTCTTCCCGCGGCACTTCCCCGAGGAGCAGTACACGGAGTTCGCGTGCGGCTCGTGGCTGCTCGACCCGCAGCTGCTGGAGTACCTGCCCGCGGACTCCAACATCGTCAGGTTCCAGCAGCGCTTCGAACTGGAGCCGTACGAGGAGCCGGAGGGCCTGGACGCCGACGTCGAGGTGCTGCGGTTCGCCTTCCGCTCGCTGAGCACACCGCTCGACCGACTGCCGCGCGGGACCGTGCTGCAGCGCGCGGTGGCCGACCACCTCAAGGCGGGCGGCCACTGGCAGTGGCGGCGGGGGCGCTTCCGGATCTAGCGCATCGCCGGGCCGTCCTACCGTCCGACGGCCCGTCGTACGCGGCAGGGGCGCCCCGCGGACTCGCGGGGCGCCCCTTTTCCGGTCGCCGTGGGGTCAGGCGGTCTCGACGGGCAGGCCCGCCTCGACCCAGTCCTGGATTCCCTCGCGGTATTTGCGCACATCGGTGTAGCCGAGCGCGGTCAGGCGGTCGGCCACCTGGCCGCTGTTCGGGCAGGCGGTGTTGGAGCAGTACGTGACGATCGCCGCGCCGCGGTCGGGCAGCAGCGCCGCCGCCTGGGCGTCGACGTCGCCGGGGGCCAGCGGGAGGGCACCGGGCAGGTGCTGCTGGGCGTAGTACTCGCCGCCCAGCGCGTCGAGGACGGTGACACGTCCCGCGGCTATCGCGTCCTGCAGGTCGCCGCGGGTGATGAGAGCGGTCATGCTGGTTCCTCTCCGAGAAACGGACTAGAGTCCTTATATGCCAGAGCTTAGCGGACCACGGTCCGGTTCGGAAGTCCCGCTGGAGTTGCTGCGTACTCCGCCGCCCAAGGAGCGCGCCGACGCGGCACGCAACCGCGCGGCCGTACTCGAAGCCGCCGCACGGCTCTTCGCCGAGCACGGCGTCGAGGCGGTCTCGCTCGACGCCGTCGCCGCCGCGGCGGGCGTCGGCAAGGGCACGCTCTTCCGGCGCTTCGGCGACAAGGCAGGGCTCGCGGTGGCACTCCTGGACAACCGGGAAAGCGTCCTGCAGGAGGCGATCCTGTACGGCCCCGCGCCGCTCGGCCCGGACGCCGCCCCCACAGAACGCCTCACCGCCTTCACCGACGCCTACCTCGACTTCCTGCTCCCCCACCTGGCACTGGTCCGCGTCTCCGAGACGGCCTCCCCCGGCGCCCGCTACCGGATCGGCGCATACCGCTTCTGGCACCGCCACGTGGCCATCCTGCTGGCCTCGGCCCCCGACCCCGACGTCGCCGCCCACACCTTCCTGGCCGCACTGGCGGCCGAGCACGTGGCCGCGGTGCTGCCGGAACTGGGCGAGCAGCGCCTGCGGGCGGGCCTGCACCAACTGGGGGCGGCGCTGGCCTGATCGGCGGCGCCGGGCCGGGCGGACTCACCTTCGGCAAAACTCCTGTACTCAGTCAAAATCCTGTGCATGCTTCAACGCATGACCTCACAAGAGCTGTTGGACGACATCGCCGCCATACGCTGGCCGGACGGCGCGGACGACGCCGCGGAAAACCGTCGGGCCTTCGTCCGGCGGCAGGGCGCCGAGGCCGAGGCGCACGGCCCGCACCGCGATCCGCTCCTGACCTCCCTCGCGGACCTGGTCGCGGTCAAGAAGGCCGCCGACGAGCAGATCCGACTGCTCCTGGCCTACGGGCGGGTCTACGTCACGCCGCGCCCGCACACCCTGGAATCCCTCGGCCAGGCCGCCGACCTCACCCCCTCCGGCGTCAGCCGCGCCTTCGGCGCCAAGGAGGTCATGACCGTCGGCACCCTCACCGACCGGCGCCCGGCCGCCGTGGTGGCCGACCACAACCCCGACGACATCCCCGGCCCGGAGAGCCGCCGCCGCTGCACCTGGGGAGGCAGCCGGAAGAACCCCTGCACGGAGCCCCCCAAATACACGGTCACGGACAAGTCCGGCACGAAGTGGTCGTGCTGCGACACCCACCTCCCCGCCTACCTCCGCTCCCGCCCGACCCCCTGACCCGCCCCCGTCCGCCGCGCGGACGCGCCCTTGCCCTGGCCCGGCGGCCAAAGCCGTCGTAGGGCTGCTCGGTGGGCTCCCCGTCGAAGGCGGGGGGCTAGGCCGTGTTTTGGAAGTAGCGCCGTCCGCCCACAGGGCGGGCCCCGCGGCGTCCGGTGCGTGCGATCGCAAGGCGGAGGGTCGTCCTCGTAGTGGGCCTACTCGGACGACTCCGACAACGCAGCGAGCGTGCGTGCCAGGCGTCGCGGGGCAGGCGGGACTTCCACAACACGGCCTAGCGGTGGTGTCGGGTGTGCCAGGCCACGAATGCGAAGGCGATTGCGGCTGCGGTGATCGCCGCGATCGGGGCGGCCGGGCCCGTGGACGGGTGGGCGGCCAGGAGGGCGATCGACGTCACCGCGGCCACGGTTGCGGCGGCGGTCAGCCATTGCGCCCAGCGGGGCAGCAGGGTCAGGTCGATGCGTCTTCTGCCGTCGGGGCCCGTCTGCATGGGGTCGAGTGTAGGCGGGCCGCGTTGCCCGATCGGGCAGTCGACGGAGCACCCAACGGGGCACCTCTCACCGTCGCGGGTCCGCTCGCTGCGGTTCTACCGTGGCCCCGAGTGCCCAGGCCGGCTTCGAGGGGGCGATGTTGGCGGTGACGCGGCCCGACGATCGCGGCGACGGCCATGCCTTCGCCCGCACGGGCGTGCCGCGGACCGGGGCCGTCGAGCCTGCCGGCCGTCCTGCGGCCGGCTCCGCGCTGCTGGCCCTCCAGCGGCAGGCGGGCAACCGCGCGGTCGGCGCGCTCCTCGGCCGTATGCCCCGACTGCCGGTCCAGCGCGAGCCGGACGGGGGCCAGCAGGCGGCGATCGCCTCGAAGGCGAGCGCCGTGGCCGAGCAGGCCAGGCAGAGCGCCGACGGCCACGAGGGCGAGGACCCGCCGGCCGTGGAGCCGGCCCAGAAGGCGCAGGCGCGCGGCGAGCAGCAGGGCAACTTCGCCCAGCCGGACACCGTGACAGGCCCGGCCGCGACGGTGAGCGGCGCCGCCGCGCAGACGCAGGCGGACGTCGCGGCTCCCGCGCAGAAGACCGGCGAGAAGGGCGGCGGGGCGCAGCCGGAGGGCGCCGACGCGGGACCGGCGGCCGCCGCGGCCGCCGCGGTCGCCACCGCGCAGGCCAGGACGGCGGCCGCCGTGGCCGCCGCGAACTCGGTTGCCGCGCCCGACCTTCCCCCCGACCTCGTCCCGCCGAAGGCCGTCGACCCGGTCGACTCGGTGGGCGCGCCGCTCCCGGTCGATCCCGCGGGCGACGTCGCGGCCGGGCTCGTCGCCGTACGGATCGCCCACCTGCGGCACGGGGCGCAGCAGGTTGCGATCGACGCGGCCGCCCACCGGGCGAGGTCGCACGCGCTGCGGGCCGGCCTCGCCGAGGCGCACGGCAGGATCGGCGAGGCCGAGGGCTCGATCGGCACGGTCAAGGGCTATGTCGCGCACCGCCGTACGGTGACCGAGCAGGCGGGCCAGGCGCTGGAGAGTTCGCAGGAGAAGGCGGCGAAGGTCGCAGGGGAGGCACCGGGTTTCGCGGGCCAGGCAGACGCGGGGCAGGCGCGGACGGGGCCGATGGTCAGCGAGTCCGGCCGGCTGGCCGCCGACGCGGGCAGCCAGAGCCCGGACGACGAGGAGGCCGCCGCCAAGTCGCGCCAGCAGGGCGGCCAGATCCAGCAGGTCAACGCCTCCCTCACCAGCATCGATTCGGCCGCCGCCCGGACGGGCGAGAAGGCGCGCTCCCTGCAGTCCGACGCGGCCCGGGCGACCGCGCAGAACACCGCGAGCCAGGCCTCGATCACCGCGGCCGGCGCGGGACTGGACTCGACGGACGCGAAGTTGGGCGAGCTGACGACGCAGAACGACGCCGCCAGGAGCGCCGTGGAGGGCCTGGCGGGGAGCCCCGCCGAGTTGGACGAGGGGGCGGCGGCCCAACAGGGTAGGGCCGACGCAGTCCTGGCCAGGTCGGTGCAGTTGGAAGCCCGTATGCACGCCGTCCAGGAGGGCTACCAGGCCCGGCTGTCCGGCCTGCCCGGCCCGCCGCCGCACCGGCGCCGCCCGGGCACGGCGCTGCCGGCGGACGGCGGTGTCCCCGTGCAGCGGCAGGCCACCGCGGCGGCCCCACCCCCGCGTGAACGCTTCGCGGAACTGGACGAGTTCGCGCGGACGATCTCGAACGACCAGGAGTCGGCGGAGGACCGGGCCAGGGCGGCCCGCGAGGCGCAGGCGCAGCAGCAGGCGGACCTGCGGGCGATCAACGACGAGTGCGGCGGGGACTTCTCGACGCTCGACGCGGCGGACAAGGCTCGGATCGGCCTGCAGTTGACCTTCTCCCGCTCCTTCGGGTCGCTCGCGGCGACGAACTGGCCGCGGTTCGGCCTCAGCATCCTGCGCGGCTTCGTCGACCCGCGGGTGTCGATGGCGGGCATCGTCTCGGGTCTCGGCATGATCCTCAGCGGCGGCGCCAACCTCTTCAGCGCCCAGCAGTGGGCGGCCGATCCGCTGGGCAACCTGCTGAAGTCCGCGGCCGACATCGCCACCGGCGTGACCGTCGTCCTCGGGTCGATCGCCGGTCTCGCGGTCGCGGTCATCGCGATCTCCGCGGCGATCATCCTGCTCTCGTGGGGGACTTTGGCACCGGTGTTCCTGCCGGTGATCTCGTTCTGCAGCGCGGTCGCCTCGACGGTCGGGCCGTGGGCGGTCGAAGCGGCGGCGATCGCCCTGGAGCTGAACGCGTACGTCCTGATCAAGAACCTGGTCGACGCGGCCACCGCCCCGACGGCCGACGCGCTCGAACGCGAGTCGGTGGCCATGAGCCAGGACGTCAACACCATGGGCATGATGGCCATGCAGATCGCGGGCGACCACCTCGGCAAGGCGGTCGGCCCCGCCATCGGCGAGTCGCTGGGCGGCGCCACGAAGGGCCTCGCCAACTCCGGCACCGCCGCGGGCGCGATGCTCTCGGAGAACCTCACCAGGATCGGCGGCGCCATGACGGAGGGCGGCGCCATGGCTGACGCATGGGCCGGGCGCGACGCCCCGGTGGCGGCTCCCGCCGGTGGCGGTGCCGGTGTCGAAGCGGGGGTGGAGGCCGCCGGTTCCGGCGGCGGGGGCCTGGACACGGCCCCGGCGCCGGACGCGGCGGCGACGGCACCGGCAGCCCCGGCAGCTCCCGCGGTGGACGCGGCACCGACCGCCCCCGCGGTCGACACGGCCCCCGCCGCCCCCGCCGTGGACACGGCACCGAGCGGCCCCACGAGTACGCCGGAGCCGCCCGCCCCGGCCGCTCCCGCCGCGACCGCCACCCCCGCCGCCCCCGCCGCCCCCGCCGCGTCGCCGACCGAAGCTCCCCCGGCAGCGGCGGCGCCCCCGACCGAAGCACCGCCCGCGGCGGGCGCAGCCCCTGCGCCCCAGGACTTCCAGGGCGGCCAAGCGGCCAACGACAACGCCGGGTTCACCCCGGAGAGCAACGAGCAGGTGCTTGCCGCGACGGGAACCGACGACGCCGTACCCGTCGAGGCGAAACCGCGCTTCACGGTCATCGAGGGCGGCGCGGGCGATCCGAACGCACCGCGGGCCATGGCCGGCGGCGACGGCCCGACCGGCGGCGGCGTCGAGGTCGGAACAGGCAGCGGAACGGGCGGCGGGACAAGCGGCGGGACAAGCGGCGGGACAAGCGGCGGGACAAGCGAGGTCGGGCCGGCGGGGCCGGCCGGCCCGCGTTCGGCCGCCGGAGGCGAAGGCGGCGGCACAACCACCGCCCCCGAAGCGCCACTTGCCGGCCCCGAGACGGCCGCGCCCCCGGAAGTCGCCGGTGTGCCGGACGAGTTCAGGGGAGGCGAGGCCGCCAACGACAACGCGGCACCGTCCCCGACACCGGCCGCCGCCACTCCCGCGGAACGCCTCCAGGGACTCGAATCACGTATCGAGGCCCTGGAGGGCACGGAGGCTCCCGCAGCCGGCATGATCGGCGAGTTCGAGGAGATCGACCCGCACGCACCGGACGCCGCCGAGCGCATCGCGGCGCTGGAGGAGCGGGTGTCCTTCTGGGAGAGCGAGGCCCCCGGCCCCGCGGAACCCACCCTCGGTGAGGCGACCGCCGAGTCGGAGGCGGCCCGCCGGGCGACCGTGGGCGAGGCAGCGGAGCGACTGGAGGCCAACAGGGTGCAGGGGGCGGAAGGTGAGCTCCGCGTCGAGATCGAGATCCGGTCGGGACAGGTGATACCCGAACTCGGCTCACCCGCGACCCTGGTGGGCAGCCAGGTCCAGGTGCAGACCTCCGCGGGCCTGCGCATCATCGACCACCTGGTCGAGCTGCCCTCCGGTGAACTCGTCGCCCTGGAGGTCAAGACCGGCGGCGCCGTCCGCTCCGATTACCAGCTCGCCTGCGACCGCGTCATGGCACTGGAGGGCGGCACCCGGGCGGGCGGCGTCCGTTTGGACCCGATCCGCACCGTGGTCCTCCAGCGCTGACCGCCGCGCGCGCCCTGCCGCGGAGGGGCGTTGGCATACTTGCCCCCATGACGGGCGAGGGCGGGATACAGACGCGGGGACGTACGACGGCCGGGACGCTGTGGCGGGCGGCCGTGGTCCTCGCCGTGGCGGCGGGCGCGGTGGCCGCCGGATCGTGGGCGGGCTCGCGCCTGGTCGGGTACGACACGCGGCTCGGCATGGTCCCCGCGGTGCCCGCGGCCTTCGCCGTCGGTGTGCTGAGCGTGCTGTGGCTGCGGGCCAGGAACGGCTTCGTCGCGGGCCCGCTGCTCGGCACCCTGCTCGCGGTGCTGTCGGGCGCCCAGCTGCTCCACGACCACCGCGGTGTGGTCGCCGGCGGCGCCGTCCACCTGGTCCGCTCCGGCATGGGGGTCTACGAGGAGTCCCTGCTGGCGGCGGGCACGGTGGCCGCCGTCGTGTGCGTCGTCATCGCCGCGGTGAGCGGCCACCGCCACCCCCGCCAGGACCCCCCGCAGGACGCCCCCGCATCGGCGTGAGCCGTCCTTACTGCGGGCGAACGGGTCCTGCGGGCGAGCGGGTCCAGCGGGTGCCGTGATGGCCGCTCCCGACGGTGTGTCCTGCGGATCAGCCCTTGGCGTTCGGGTGCTGGCCCTGCAGCTGCGCGCTCATGGCCGCGGACAGCACGGTGTTGCAGTACGGCACGGTGCCGGTGTTGGCGACGTACCTGGCGCTGAGCCAGCGCTCGTGGCTGGCGCCGCGCATCAGGTACCAGATGGTGTTGCCGTCGATGTTCTGGGCGCGGACCTTGCAGGTGAGGCCGACCTGCACGTTGTAGCCGACGAAGCCGACGACGGACGAGTCGGTGCTCGGGAACTGCCGTACGTTCAGGCCCACGGGCGAGGTGACAGTGCCGTACGGGAGAGCGGGTGCGGCCGTCACCGCCTGGGCGGGGGCCGCAGCCAGAAGTGCGCCCCCCATGGCGAGGGCTCCGGTCAGGGCGCCGACGGCGCGCTTCATACCGCGCCGGGCAGGGACAGGACGTGTCGACATATGCCGCTCCAGTTCTCGACAGCCGGGGCCGCGGAATGCGGCCGGTACGCGAGCGGAACCCTAGGACGGCGAGTGGCGACAAAAGGAGCGAAACGCCCATCAGGGGACCTGTGGAGGCCTTCTTGTCAGCCTGATGGGCGTATCACGGGCGGACCGGGCTACCTCCCCCGCAGGCCGCTGAAGACGTCGTCCTCGGGGGTCGGCGTGCCGGTGGTGTCGCGGACCCTGACGAAGGTCTCCACGCCCAGCAGCCGGGCGAACTCCTGGCGGCCCAGCGCGGTGAAGAAGGCGTTGTCGGGCTGGCTCTCGTGGGCGGACAGCGCGTCGAACTTCTGGTCGGTGTAGCCGCTGATGTCGACCCAGGTCGTGATGTCCTCGTCGGGCAGGCCCAGGGACGGCGGCTCCCCCGCATCCGGCCCGCCCGCATCCGGCCCGCCCGCATCCGGCTCGCCCGCCACCTGCTCGGCGGACGCCGCCGCCTCGTCGCTCATCCTGCTGATCAGCTCCGCGATCGTGGTGCGCGGCATCGTCGTCCAGTAAACCTTGGCGGGCTGCTCGTCGGCGCTCAGCCGGTCGAGGGCCGCCACCGTGATCCGATGGGCCTGGATGTGGTCGGGGTGGCCGTAGAAGCCGTTCTCGTCATAGGTGACGACCACGTCGGGCCGCTCCCGCCGCATCACCGCCGCGAGCCGCTCGGCCGCGACGGGCACCGGCACGGTCCAGAAGGAACCGGGGGCGTCGTTGGTCGGCCAGCCCATCATGCCGGAGTCGGCGTACCCGAGCAGCTCCAGCTGCGAGACCCCCAGAAGCTCGCAGCTCTTGGCGAGTTCGGCCCCGCGCAGGGCCGCCACCGCCTGCGGGTCGTGCCCCGGCTGCCCGGGTTTCGTACCGCCGGGTCCGTCACCGCACCGGCCGTCGGTGCAGGTGACCAGCACCGTGCGCACCCCCTCCGCCGCGCTGCGCGCCAGCAGCCCGCCGGTGCCGCTGGCCTCGTCGTCGGGATGTGCGTGCACTGCCATCAGTGTCAGCGGTCGTTCGGACACGGACACCCTTTCTTCTGCCGGGCTCTCCTGACGGAAAGCCCCTGCCGTCACTCTAACCAACCCCGGGCGCAGCCCCCCGAGGCCGGCGGCATGCCGAATTCCGTATCCGTGTCCCCGTGTCGGCGCGGGGAGCGGGCGGCGGCGAGGAGATAGGAAAAGGGGGTGAGCCACGAGGACGAAGCCACGTCCGGACCAGAGGGCCGATGGCCCCGGTGGCGGAGGCGCTGGGACGCGTCCTCCGCCGCGCTGGTGGTGCGGCGGGGTGCCGAGATGGAGCTGATGGCCCGGGCGCTGAGCTTCGCCGCCCTGAGTCTGCTCACCCTGCTGCCGCTGGTGACCCTGGTCGGTGCCGTCGACCCGCACAGCGGGCTGGGAGCGGGGAAGTTCCTGGGGCGCGTGCTGGGCCTGTCGCCCTCGTCCCAGGAGCGCATCTCCGAGCTGGTCGTCAATCCGGCGCAGACCCTGCGCCGCACCACGGCGTTCGGCCTGGCCGTGCTCGCCGCGTTCGGCCTCACCTTCGGAACGGCGCTCCAGACGGGCTACGAGAAGACGTGGAATCTCCGGGCGGCCCACTGGCACGCCCTGTGGCGCCATGTCATCTGGCTCGCGCTGTTCGTCGGCTACCTCCTGGTGGCCGTCGCGGCGCTCGGGCACGGCACGACGGTCGGCGAGCAGGCCGTGGGGGGCACGGCCACGGTGGCCGTCTCGCTGCTCTTCTTCTGGTGGTCCCAGCGGTTCCTGCTCGTCGGACGCGTGACCTGGCGGGCGCTGCTGCCGGGCGCGGTGGCGACGACGCTGGGCCTGGTGGGCCTGCGGATCTTCTCCGGTCTGGTCTTCTCTCCGCTGATCGCCTCCAACGCGGTGACCTACGGCCCGGTCGGCACGATCCTGGTCGTCCAGTCCTGGCTGACCGGCGTGGGGTTCGTCGTGTACGGGGGCGCGGTCCTCGGGCGCGTGCTGCACCAGCGGCACACGGCACAGGGGCGGGCGGGCGACAGCAGCCGGCGCTGAACCGGCGGCAAGATCAGCGCTTGTTGCACCAGTCGGGCGACGCCTGATAGGACTGTGAAAGCCGTTACTGTCACATGGTCGACACCGCGGGGGTTCATGTGGTCGCCACGGCTTCTCTTACGTCGCCGCGCCGCCGCCCCGATCCCTCGCACCGCCCCCGCAGGCGCCTTCCCGCGGCCGCCAGGCGCTCGACCCGGCACGGCCTCGTGCTCGCCGCCGTCGCGGCGACCGTCCTGCTGTGTGCGACGGCGCTCTCCACCGTGGCCGCGCTGGCGGGCAGTTCCGTCCGCTCGGAGACCGTACAGCGGCTGGCCGCCGACACCGACGCACAGGTCTCGGTCAACGCCTCCTACCGGGCCGACGGGATGGCGGCGGCCGACCAGGGGGTGCGTGCCGCCGCCGCGAGGGTCTTCGGCGGTGTCCCGCAGCGGACCTACGTGGGCCTGCTGGGGACGTCCGCGGTCTCGGTGGCGGGGGTGGACGGTGCCGAGGGCGCCCCGGACGGTCCCGGCGCCGCCGGGCTGCACCCGGTCGCCGTACAAGGCGCGGCGGCCTTCGGGCAGCTGGTCGCCGGGCACTGGCCCGCCGGTACGGCCGACGCGCCCGCCGAGGCCTTCACCTCGCTGCCCTCCGTCCGGGTCGGCACCGGCAGCACCACTCCGGTGGACGCGGCCGTGCCCCAGGAGCTGGCCAGCCGCCTCCGGCTCGCCCCCGGGTCGCAACTGCGCCTGATGGACGCCTTCGAGCGCACCATGACCCTGCGAATATCCGGCGTCTTCCGCGCGGCCGGACCTGCCGGCTTCTGGCCCGCCATGGCCGGGGACCTGGGCGAGGGCAGCACCGCCGCGCAGAAGCTGCTGGTCGTCCCGCCCGCGGCGCTGAACGGCAGCGCCGTGCTGAACGGGACGGTGACGGCCCACTGGAGCGTGCAGCCCGACTACTCCCGCCTCGGCGCGGGAAGCCTGACCGGCCTGCGCGACCGCGTCCGCGCCTTCACCGGCAGCCGCACCGGGGTCTCGGTCTTCGGCGGGAACCAGCCGTCCCTGCAGGACCTGACGGTGTCCTCGGGTCTTCCCGGCGCGATCGACGCACTGGCCGTACCGACCGTGGCCGCCCGCTCCTCGCTGTATCTGCCGATGGTGATGCTGGCGGTCCTGGCGCTCGCCACCTTGATGCTGTCCGCCCGTCAGATGACCGTGCACCGGCGCGGCGAGCTGGCCCTGCAGCAGGCCAGGGGCTCCGGCACCCTGCGGCTGCTGCGCGGCGCGGTGGCCGAGTGGGCGGTCACCGGGGTGCCGGCGGCTGTGGCCGCGCCGTACGCGGCCGGGCTGCTGCACCCGGGCAGCCGGGGCACCGGCGCATGGGCGGCGGTCGGCGTGACCCTGCTGGTGCACGCGGGTGCGGTGCTGCTGCCCGTCCTGCCCACCACCCGGCTCCGCACGGCCCGCGGCTCACGGGCCGCGGCGGCCCAGCGGCTGGGCGCCGACCTGGCGCTGCTGGCCGTCGCGGTCGCGGGGTACGTGGAACTGCGGCGGCACCGCTCGCTGCTGGGCGGCGGCCTCGGCGGCGGTGTGGCCGTGGACCCGGTCCTGGTGCTCGTTCCCGCGCTGGTCGGCGGGGCCGCGGCGCTGCTCCTGCTGCGGCTGCTGCCGCTGACCTCGCGGCTGCTCGACGTGCTGGGCCGCCGCAGCCGGGGCCTGGTGCTCGCACTGGCCGGGTGGCAGCTGAGCCGGCGGGCCGCGCGCAACGCCGGTCCGGTGGCGCTGATGTGCCTGGCGGTGTCGGTGAGCGCCTTCGCCACCACCGCGCTGGCGTGCCTGGGCGGACTGGCCTCGGAGCAGGCCGCCTTCACCGTCGGCGCGGACGTCAGGGCCGTATCGTCCAAGCAGGACAGCTACCCCGCCGCGGTGCTGGGGTCCGCCTACCGCGCGCTGCCCGGGGTGACGGCCGTGGCGCCGGTGACCCGGACCACCGCGAACCTGCCCGGCGGCTCCACCGAGACCCTGGTCGGCACCGTCGCGGGCCCCGCGCCCCGCACCGCGCCCGAGGTCCCCGCGGGGATCGCCCTGCCCGGGCGTCCGACCGCGGTGCTGCTGGACGAGCGGCTGCGCAGCGACGGCAGCACCGCCGCCCCGCGGATCGTGCTGACCGTGCAGGACGCGACCGGCCTCGACAGCACCGTGTCGGCCGCGCTGCCCCCCGCCGACGGCGCCAGGCACACCGTCGCCGTCCCGCTGGACGTCGCGCTCAGCGGCGGCCACCCGCGCGCGTACCCGCTGACGGTGACCGCCGTCGACGTGCTGCCGCAGCAGAACGTCCGTCCCGCGCTGCTGGACCTGGAGCTGATCCGGGTGGGCTCGCGCGGCACTTCGGACACCTGGGCCGCGGCCCCCTCCGGCGGGCAGCGCTGGATCGACCGCACCGAGCACGCGGCGGACGCCACCGCGGGCGCCTGCCGGGGCGACGACTCCGGCGGATACCCCTACGACGGGCCGCCGGGGGTGTGCTCGGTGCAGCAGCCCGGCGGCCCGGACCTGCTGCGGGCCACCGTCAGCACGGGCTTCCGCGGCTCGCCCGCGGTCGGCGCCGGCACCGCGGAGGAGGCGACGCCCACCAAGCCCGGCGGCCAGGTGCGGCTGGTGGCAGGCCCGGCCGGCGACCCGGCCCCGCTGCCGGTGCTCGCCGACGCGCAGGCGCTGCGCGAAGGCCACCTGGCGGTGGGGGCCACCACCATGCTGGACGTGGGACCCGGTGAGCCGCTGCCCGCCAAGGTCGTGGGCAGGGTCGACGCGCTGCCCGGTCTCGGCCGCGCGCAGGGGCATCTGATCGCCGACCAGCGCCGGCTCGCCGGCGCGCTCACATGGGCCGGCGCGCTCCCGCAGGACCCCGCCTTCTGGTGGATCAGCAGCACGGACAGCGCCCGCACGGCCGCCGCCGCCCGGGCGCAGCCCGCCCTGGGCGCGGTGACCACCACCGCGGGCACCGCGCAGGCCTTGCAGACCGACCCCTACCGCAGCGGGCTGCGCCGGGTGCTCGAACTGGTCCGCGACCTGGCCCCCGGCTTCGCGGTCATCGCCTTCACCGTGCACGCGGTGATCTCCACCCGGGAGCGGCGCAGGGAGTTCGCCCTGCTGCGGGCCACGGGGGTGCGCGCCACGAGCCTGTCGGCACTGCTGGGCGCCGAGCAGTTGAGCCTGGCGCTCTTCGCGGTGCTCCCGGGGGCGCTGATGGGCATGGCCCTGGCGTCCGCGGTGCTCCCGCTGGTCACCGTGGACGACAGCGGGCAGGCCCCGTATCCGCCGCTGCCGCTGGTGCTGCCCTGGCGGACCGTGGTGGTGACCGCGGTGGCGACGGCCGTGGCCATCAGCGCGGTCGTGCTGGTGCTGGCCCGGCTGCTGGCGCGGGTGGACCTGGTGCGCGTCCTGCGGGCCGGGGAGGACCGATGAGGCGGGCAGCAACACAGGGCGGGAAGGGGCAGGCCGTGGCGCGAGCACGGGGCAGGCGCGGGGCGACGGCGCTGCGCCTGGTCCGCAAGGAGGTCAGGGGCGACCTGCCGCTGCTGGCCTTCCTGGCGGTGCTGGTCCTGGCGCTGGCCGGGCTGTGCGCGTGGGCGCCGGCCGTCGCGGGCCGCCAGGAGGACCGGGCGCTGCGGCAGCGGATCGCGGCCGCACAGGACGAGGCGCCGCTGGTCACCCTGAGCACGGCGCCCGAGGTCTTCGCCGCCGAGTCGCCCACCGTCGACATGGCGAGGCTGCTCGCCGACGGGCGCGCGCTGCACGACCGGCTCGGCGGCCCCGCGGCAGGCGACCTCGCCTTCGCCGCGGGCGGCAGCTACGACTACCGGCCCGCCGCCCTCACCGCACCGCCCCCGCACGGGGGTCCGGTCACCAGCACCGAGCTGACCGTCAGCCACCTCCCGGCCGCGCAGGGCCGTCTGAGCTACGTCAGCGGCCGTGCGCCTGCCGACGACACCCCGCTCGGGGCACCGCCGCAGATCGCCCTGTCGCAGAGCACCGCACAGGCCCTGGGCGTCGGGACCGGCAGCCGGCTCGCCCTCGAATTCGCCCCGACGCCCGCCGTACAGCAGTCACCTCCGCACGTCGCGCTCGTGGTGAGCGGTGTTTTCCGCACGACGGCCGGCGCGGACGGCTTCTGGAGCAGCCAGCCCACACTGGCCCAGCCGACGCGCCACCCGGCGGAGCGGTCCGCGGGCACAGTGCTGTCCGTACGCGGCCTGGTCGGCACCGACGCCGCCGACCGGCTCGCGCAGGCGGGGGTTTCGGGGCCGCAGGTGACCTGGCAGCTGCGCGCCGACCTGCACGGAGCGGCCGTCGACCGCGCCCACGCGCTGACCGGGCCGCTGTCCCAGTTCGGCGCCGACCTGAACGCCGACCTGTGCCAGGGCGTCGACCCGGTCACCGGCGACATCAGCTGCCACGTCGGCGACCAGCAGACGGGACCGCTCCGGGTGACCGACGCGCTCACCCCGCTGCTCGACGCCTTCACCGCACAGGACCACCAGGCCAGGGCGCTCGCGTCGTTCGCCGTCGACTCGCTGGCCGCGGTCGCGCTGGCCACCACCGCCGTCGCCGTACGGCTGCTGCTGCGGCGCAGGGCGGCGTATCTGCGGCTGCAGCGCGCGCGGGGCGCGTCGACGGCGCGGCTGGTCGTGCTGCGCAGCGCCGTCGCGTGGCCGGTGGTGCTGGTCGCCGCCCTGCTCGGCTTCGCGGGCGGACGGTACCTGGCTCCCGGCGGTACGTCCGGGTCCGCGCAGCCGGTGGCTGCCGCCGCGTCCGCCGCGGCGGTGGCGCTGACGGTGTCGCTGCTGACCTGGCTGGCGGTGCGCGAACCGGCCAGGGCGCGCAGGCGGCGGCGCCCGCGCCGCAGGGCCGTGGGCGGCCGCCGCGTCGTCATGGAGCTGACGGTGCTGCTCGCGGCGGGCGCGGGCCTGGCCGCGCTGCGGTCGCAGGGGCCCGACCAGGTGCTGGGCGCGGTGCCGGTGCTGGTGGCGCTGGCCGCGGTGCTGGTCCTGCTGCGCCTCTACCCGCTCGCGCTGCGGCTCCTCCTGCGGCAGACCCGGCGCGGCCGGGGCACCGTGGGCTTCGTCGGGGTGGCCAGGGCCGCCCATGACGCCCCGGCGACGGGCCTCGCCCTCTTCGTCCTGGTCCTCACGCTCGGCACCGCCGTCTTCGGCGGCCTGGTGCAGCGCACGGTCGACGACGGGCTGGCCGCGGGCGCCGCCTGGAGCGCCGGCGCCGACGCCAGTGCGACCGCCGCCGGGAACACCGCCCCCGCGCCGGGCGCGCTGACCGGCACCCCCGGGATACGTACCGCGCTCCAGCACCTGCACACCATGGAGCTGGTCGGACGCGCCGACGGTGCGGTGGTCTCCCCCGTCGCCGTGGTCACCGTGGACCCCCGCCAACTGGCCGCCGTCGCCCCGCGGTCGCCGCTGGCCCGCGCCCTGGTGCCCGCGCTGGCCGCCGCGCCGCCGGGGGCCGGTGCCACGGTCACCCTCCCGGCCTTCGTGTCGCCCGATCTGCCGAGCGGCCGCGGGGGCTTCACCTCCACCGTCCAGGCCGACGGCAGGCCCCCGGCGCACATCGCCTGGAACCCTGTCGGCACCCTCACCACAGCTCAGTTGCACGACCCGCTGCTCGGCCCCGTCACGGCCCAGATCCCGGCCGGGACCCCGATGGTGATCACCACCGCCTCCGCGGAGTACCTGATGTCGCAGCGCGCCTCGGGGAGCACCGTCCTGCTGCTCCAGGGCGCGGGTCCCGCCGCCCCCGATGCCGCGGTCCTGCGGTCGGCGGCGACCAGGGCGCTCGGTCCGCTGTCCAGGGTCGGCACCCGCTCCCAGACGCTCAGCGCGCTGCGCGCGGACGGGCTGACCAGCGGTCTCGGGACCGTCTACGCCACCGCGTCGGCCCTGGCCGCGCTGGCGGGCCTGCTCGCGGTCGCCCTGGAGCTGGTCCTCACCTCGCACGAGCGCAGCCGCACCACGTCCTTCCTGCGGACCCTCGGGCTGGACGGCAGGCAGGCCCGCGCCATGCACGTCCTGCAACTGCTGCCGCTCGCCGTCGCCTCGGCGGTGGGCGGCACGCTGCTGGGCCTTGTCGAGCCGCGGCTGATGGCGAAGGCGATGGACCTGCGCCAGTTCACCGGCGGCCCGGCGCAGCCCGCCCTGCGGGCCGACTACTCGCTCACCCTCGCGCTCGTCGCCGGTGTCGTCGTGCTGATCCTCGCCGCGGCGGCCGCGGAGACCGCACTGGCGCGCAGGCGCCGGTTGGCTTCGGTCCTACGCCTGGCCTGAAACGCCGTCCGCGGCCGAGGAGTTCGCGTCGGGCTGCGCCTCGGGGGTCGGCCCGGAGATCGGCCCGGAGTCCACGTCGCCCGAACCGGCGCTCTCCGCCTCGGACTTCGCCTGCCGCGCCGCCGCGTCCGGCCACACACCGATGTGGTCGTTCTCCAGGGCCAGCCGCACCCGCTTGCGCATGTGCAGGTGCTCGGTGTACTCGGCGGGCAGCTGGAGCCGGCCGTTGCGGTCCAGGACCGCGTACTCCTCGGCGGTGAGGGCCTCGACGCCGTCCTCGCCGGTCTCGACCCGGCGCAGCACCTCGGTCGACGTGCGGCCGTTGCGGATCCGCACGGTGCGCTGGACCTGCTCGGACACCAGCGCGTCATGGGTGACCACGACCACGGTGACACCCAGGTCCTCGTTGGCCCGGCGCAGCGCGGCGAAGATCTCGTCGCTGGTGGCGGTGTCGAGTTCGCCGGTGGGTTCGTCGGCCAGCAGCACCCGCGGCTCGTTGGCGTTGGCGACGGCGACGGCCACCCGCTGCTGCTCGCCGCCCGACAGCTCGTCGGGGTCCCGGTCCCGGCAGTGGGCGACGCCGAACAGGTCGAGCAGCTCCTCGGCGCGCGCCCGCCGCTGCGATCGCTTGACCCCGGTGTACGTCATCGGCAGCATCACGTTCTCGGCCGCCGTCAGGTAGGGCAGCAGATTGCGGGCGGTCTGCTGCCAGATGAAGCCGACGGTGGTGCGCCGGTAGCCGAGCCGGTCGCGGCGCTTCATCGTCAGCAGGTCGTGTCCCGCAACCTCGGCGGACCCCGCGGTGGGGACGTCCTGGCCGGAGAGTATGCCCAGCAGCGTGGACTTGCCGGACCCGGACGCGCCGATCACCGCGATCATCTCGCCCTGGGCCACGGCGAGGTCGAGGCCTTGCAGGGCCTGGACCTCGACGCCCTCGGTCTGGAAGATCCGCACCAGGTTCTCGCAGACGACAAGGCCCTCCTCGCGCCGCGGCACGGCGGCCGCGGCGGCCCGCCGCGCCAGCTGCTCCAGGTCCTGCGCCTCGGCTCTCTGCCGGTGAACGGCCACGCGGTCTCCCGGGGGTGTGAGGTCGGCGAGCAACAGGCGGGCAGCAGCGGGGAAAGCCCCCCGCCAGCCTAATGCCGACGCCTGGGCGGCGCGCGAGGCCCCTGGGCCTTCGCAGGCCGCCGGAGCCGGGCACCGCGGGCCGCCTCCCCGGGCCGCCTCCCCGGGCCGCCTCCCCGGGCCGCCTCCGCCGACCGGCTCCGCCGACGAGCGGGATACCGCCGCGGTCACCGGATCCAGCGGGCCGCGGCCTCGTACAGGTCTCGACGCTCACCCCGTGTTCCGCGAACGCGGCCAGCCCCGCCGTGATCGCCGCAGCCGCCGGCCCGGGGTCCCACGGCCCGGGCACCCGGTAGGGGTCGAGGCCGATGACGAGGACGCGCGGTGCGGCAGGGGTGTCCATTCTGACCGCCGACCGCTGACCGCGGGCTACGGGCCGCCACCGCCGGCCGGGCCTACTCGAAGAACTTCAGGCCCCACCCGGTGTTGCTCGTGGCGCCGGGGACGTTGGCGCGGGTGTAGGTGGTGTGGCCCCACCAGCAGAAGCTGCCGGTGAACCAGTAGCGCGCCGACCACGAGTAGGGGGTGCCCTTGGGGACCGCGGTGAACATCAGCGGGAAGGTCGGCCCGGCCGGCGGGCTGGTGGCGATGTCCCCGTCGAGCAGGACGAAGCTGTGGCTGCCGGGACCGTCGACGTGGAGGGTGGGGTCCCAGCCGGACATCATCGTGGCCGCGTGCGAGCCGAACAGGCAGCCGTTGGACTTGTACCAGTCCCACACGTACGTCGGGTCGCCGCCGGAGCGCAGCCGCAGGTCGGCCATGCAGTACTGGTCGCTCCAGCTGCCGTTGGCCGAGTAGACGATGTGCAGCTGCCCGCTGGGGTCCTTGATGGCCGCGGGCGCCTCGTTGATGTACGGGTTGCCGACGACGCGCTCCCAGCTCTCGCGCGGCTGCGAGATGATGTACCGCGCGCCGGTCGGGGCGGTCGGGCTGCTCATCCTGGCGATGTAGAGGTTCTGTTCGACGTTGGTGTCGCCGGCCCAGCCCGACCACACGAACCAGCGCTGCCCGTTGAAGGTGAACATGGTGCCGTCGATCGCCCATTTGCCGTCGGGCAGCGCCAGTTGCTGCTCGGCCCCGTAACCGCTGTTGGCGGTGGCGGAGCTGATCACGTACATCCGGTGGGCCGATCCGGTGCCGGCGGTGAAGTAGATGTAGTAGCGGCCGCCGTCCACCACCATCTCCGGCGCCCACACCTCGCCGCGGCCCCTGGTGTCCGACCAGACCTTGCGGGAGGCCGCCGCGCCCAGCGCACCGGGTGAGGACGCCTCGCGCACCGCGATGCCGCCGCCGGCCGACTCCGCGGAGATGTAGGTGCCGCCGACCCGGATCACGCTCGGGTCGGCATTGTGGACGGTCGTCTGCGACGCCTGGGCGGGGCCCGGGCACAGCAGCGCCAGTACGGCGGCGAGGGCGCCGCACAGGGTGGCGGCGATGGCTCCGTGGACACTTCGCAGCAGCTTCATGGTCCCGTCCCGTGCTCGTCCGTGGCGAATCGTGCGGGAAGTTGGGTGCTCCGGTTCCGCCCCGAGTGTGCCGCAGCGGGCTCCGCGGCGACAGACGGCGGGCGGACACGCAGCCGCCGCGGGCGCCGCGGGCGCTCCCGGCGCCGCCGGCGGTGTGTGTTGCGGCACGTTCACGGACCTGGCGGCGCGTCAGCGGCAGGGGCGGCCGGCCCGCTCCCCGCACAGGTCAGCGGGGCTGCGCCGAAGTCCCGGGGCGGGCGCGGGGCGGGGGCGGTCCCCGCGCTGCCAGGAGGCGCGCCGGACACAGGGCACTTAGTATTGGCCGGCTTGTCTTGCTTTGGTACCGAGTGCGGTGCCACGGAGGGGCGTTTGGCCGCACCCGGGGAACGGGCTGCGGGAGGCCCCCGGATGGGCGACGAGGGACGAGGAGCGCATGGATCTGAGGCTGCAGAGCGAACCGCTGCTGGACGTGGACCTCCTGGTGGGCGACATCGGCGCCGCGGAAGAGCCGCCGTACGCGCGTTTCGCCGGGCGTACGGCCGCCGCGCCGCGGACGCTGCTCGACGTGCTCGACGCGACCGTCCGCGCCCACCCGCAGGAGCCGGCCCTGGATGACGGCCGCACCGCGCTGACGTACCGCGCGCTGGCCGCGGAGGTCGAGGGGATGCGGCGCAGGCTGGCGGCGGCCGGGATCGGCGCGGGCGACCGGGTGGGCGTGCGGGTGCCCTCGGGCAGCAACGACCTGTACGTGTGCATCCTGGGTGTGCTCGCGGCGGGCGCCGCCTATGTGCCGGTCGACGCGGAGGACCCCGACGAGCGGGCGGACCTGGTGTTCGGTGAGGCGGCCGTCGCCGCCGTGCTGGGCGCCGGCCGCACCCTGACGGTGACCGGTACGGGCAGCGGCAGCACCCGCCGCCCCTCCCCCGGCGACGACGCCTGGATCATCTTCACCTCGGGGTCCACCGGCCGCCCCAAGGGCGTGGCGGTCAGCCACCGCAGTGCGGCGGCCTTCGTGGACGCCGAGGCCGCGCTCTTCCTCCAGGAGGAGCCGATCGGCCCGGGCGACCGGGTGATGGCGTCGCTGTCGGTCGCCTTCGACGCGTCCTGCGAGGAGATGTGGCTGGCCTGGCGGGGCGGCGCCTGCCTGGTCCCGGTGCCGCGCTCGCAGGTCCGCGGCGGCGGCGACCTCGGCCCCTGGCTGACCGAGCAGGAGATCACCGTGGTCTCCACGGTGCCCACGCTGGCCGCGCTGTGGCCCGCCGAGGCGCTCAACGAGGTGCGGCTGCTGATCTTCGGCGGCGAGGCGTGCCCGCCGGAACTGGTCGACCGCCTGGTCACCGAGGGCCGCGAGGTCTGGAACACCTACGGCCCGACCGAGGCCACCGTCGTGGCGTGCGCGTCGCTGCTGACCGGCCAAGGCCCGGTGCGCATCGGCCTGCCGCTGGACGGCTGGGAGCTGGCCGTGGTGGACGAGGCCGGCGAGCCGGTGCCCATGGGCGGCAGCGGCCAGCTGATCATCGGCGGTGTGGGCCTGGCCCGGTATCTGGACGCCGCCAAGGACGCCGAGAAGTACGCGCCCCTGCCCTCGCTCGGCTGGCAGCGCGCCTACCGCAGCGGCGACCTCGTCAAGGCCGAGCCGGAAGGGCTGCTCTTCCTCGGCCGGGCCGACGAGCAGGTCAAGCTCGGCGGCCGGCGCATCGAGCTGGGCGAGGTGGACGCCGCACTCCAGGCGCTGCCCGGTGTCGCGGGCGCCGCCGCGGCCGTACGCACCTCACGGCACGGCAACCAGCTGCTGGTCGGCTACGTGGTCGCCGGTGACGGCTGGGACCGGGCAGCGGCCGTCGCCGAGCTGTCCGCCCGGCTGCCCGCCGCCCTGGTGCCGCTGCTGGCGACCGTGGAGGCGCTGCCCACCAGGACCTCGGGCAAGGTCGACCGGGCCGCGCTGCCCTGGCCGCTGCCGGAGTCCGCGGGGCCGGCGCCCGGCGGGGAGACCGCGGAGCACTCCCCCCGCTCGTCGAGCGGGGGATACCCCATGCACGGCACCGAGGCATGGGTGGCCGAGCAGTGGACCGAGGTCCTCGGGGTGCCGGTGACCGGCGCCCGCGACGACTTCTTCGCGATCGGCGGCAGCAGCCTGGCCGCGGCCCAGCTCGCCACGCTGCTCAGGACGCGCTTCCCCTCGGTGGCCGTCGTCGACATCTACCAGGCGCCCACGGTGCGCAAGCTCGCCCGGATGCTGGACCGCTCGGTCCGCGAGGACCGTCCGGCCCGGCGGATCGCACCGGTCCCGGCCAGGGCCAAGGCCGTTCAGCTGCTCGCGCTCCTGCCGCTGTACGCACTGGTCGGCCTGCGCTGGACGACCGGGCTGCTGGCGCTGGGCAATGTGCTGGCCCGCACCGGCCACTACCCGTGGGCGCCGACCGCCTCCTGGTGGCTGGTCGGCTCCGCCGCCGTCCTGCTCTTCAGCCCGCCCGGGCGCCTCGCGCTGGCCGCGGCCGGTGCCCGGCTGCTGCTGCTCGGCCTGGAGCCGGGCAGCTACCCGCGCGGCGGCAGCGTCCACCTGCGGCTGTGGGCGGCGGAGCGGCTGGCCGAGGCCACCGGTGCGACCGCGCTGTCCGGCGCCTGGCTGATCCGCTACAGCCGCGCGCTGGGCGCCCGTATCGCACCCGACGTGGACCTGCACTCGCTGCCGCCCGTCACCGGCATGCTCAGGCTCGGCCGCGGCTGCGCCATCGAGGCCGAGGTGGACCTGCGCGGCTACTGGCTCGACGGCGACCGCCTGGAGGTCGGGCAGGTGCGGGTCGGCTCGGGCGCCGTGGTCGGCACCCGCAGCACCCTGCTGCCGGGGGTGCGCATCGGCAAGCGGGCGCAGATCGCCGCCGGGTCCACCGTGACCGGCCAGGTCCCCACCGGCCAGCGCTGGGCGGGGGCGCCCGCGGCCAAGGCGGGGCGGGCCGAGCGGCGCTGGCCCAAGCAGCGCCCGGCCCGCAGGGCGCGCTGGGCGGCGGCCTACGGTGCCGGCGGCGCGGGCGTGGCGCTGCTCGCGCCGGCCGCGGCCTGCGCCGCCCTGGCCGTCGCGGGCGCCCTGGTGCCCAGCGACGCCGGCCTCGGTGCGGCGGTGCGGGGCGCGCTGGTCGCCCTGGTGCCCGCCACGCTGGCCTTCGGCCTGGCCTATGCGGTGCTGCTGCTGGCCGCGGTGCGGCTGCTGAGCGTGGGCCTGCGCCCGGGCTGGCACCCGCTGCACAGCCGGGTGGGCTGGCAGTCCTGGACGGTGGTCCAGCTCATGGACGCCGCACGCGACAAGCTCTTCCCGCTGTACGCGGGCCTGATCACCCCGGTGTGGCTGCGGGCGCTGGGCATGAAGGTCGGCAGCGGCGCCGAGGTCTCCACGGTGCTGGCGATCCCCAGCCTGACCACCGTCGGCGACGGCGCCTTCCTCGCCGACGACGTGCTCGTGGCGCCCTACCAGCTCGGCGGCGGCTGGCTGCGGATCGGCGCGGCCGAGATCGGCGAGCGCGCCTTCCTCGGCAATTCCGGCATGACCGCGCCGGGCCGCGCCATTCCCGACCGGGGCCTTGTGGGGGTGCTGTCGGCCACGCCGAAGAAGGCCAAGGAGGGCCGCTCCTACCTCGGCCTGCCGCCGGTGCGGCTGCCGAGGACCGCGGAGGACGGCGACCAGAGCCTGACCTACCAGCCGCCGGCCCGCCTGGTGTGGGCGCGCGGGCTGGTCGAGGTCTGCCGGCTGGTGCCGGTGCTGGCTTCCGCCGCACTGGCGGTCCTGGTCCTGGCGGCGCTGGTGCGGCTGGCCGGACACGGGACGCCCGCGGTGGCACTGCTGGCGGGACCGGTGCTGCTGGCCGCGGGCGGCGCCGCGGCGGCGCTGTCGATCGCCGCGAAGTGGCTGCTGGTCGGCCGCTTCCGGGCGGTGGAGCGGCCGCTGTGGAGCGGCTTCGTGTGGCGCAACGAGCTGGCCGACACCTTCGTGGAGGTGCTCGCGGTGCCGTGGCTGGTCGGGGCGGTGCCCGGCACCGCGCTGATGAACCTGTGGCTGCGGGGACTGGGCGCGCGGATCGGCCGGGGCGTGTGGTGCGAGAGCTACTGGCTGCCCGAGGCGGACCTGGTCACCCTGGAGGACGGGGTGAGCGTGAACCGCGGCTGCGTGCTGCAGACCCACCTCTTCCACGACCGGATCATGCGGATGGATACGGTGGTGCTCCGCGCGGGCGCCACGCTCGGTCCCGGCGGCATCGTGCTGCCCGGCAGCGAGGTCGGAGCCCGCAGCACGCTGGGTCCCGCGTCGCTGGTGATGCGGTCGGAGTCCATCCCGGCGGACAGCCGCTGGCTGGGCAATCCGGCCGAGGCGTGGCACGACGGGCGGGCGGACGACGCGCGGGCGGACGAGGATCCGACGGACGGCCGGCGGCCGGAACAGGGAGCGGCAGGACGCCCGGGCAGAGGCAGAGCTTGACGAGGGACGAGACGCGGCTGTCCGCGGCGGGGTCCGTCCTGCGAACGCAAGGGAGCGAAGGACCGTTGGCCCACAAGCGAGCAGCGGCGCCGGAGGCGGATCCGTACTTCCCCGCCCACGGCGACACCCGCTACCGCGTCCACCGCTACGAACTGGCCGTGGACTACCGCCCCGCGTCCAACCGGCTGCGCGGCACCGCGCGGATCGGTGCGGTGGCCGGCGGCGCGGCACTGCGCGAGTTCGCCCTCGACCTGGCCGACTTCCGGCTCCAGCGGGTCGTCGTGGACGGCCGGCCCGCGCACTACGTCCACCGGGCCGGGCGGCTGCGGATCCGTCCCGCGAAGGCGGTGGAGGCGGGTGCGGCCTTCACCGTCGAGGTGCACTACACCGGCAACCCACAGCCCGTCACCAGCCAGTGGGGCGGTCTGGGCTGGGAGGAGCTGACCGACGGCGCGCTGGTGGCCAGCCAGCCCGTCGGGGCGCCCTCGTGGTATCCGTGCAACGACCGGCCCGCGGACAAGGCGACGTACCAGATCTCGGTCACCGCCCCTTCGGTGTACACGGTGGTCGTCGGCGGCCGGCTGCTGTCCAGGACCACCAGGGCCAGCAGCACCACCTGGGTGTACGAGCAGGCGGCGCCCACCTCCAGCTACCTGGTGACCGTCTCGATCGGCCGCTACGAGGCCGTGCAGCTGAGCGGCGGCGGCTCGGTGCTCGCCCCGCGCCGCCCGGTGCCGCAGACCGGATACGTACCGGCCCGGCTGCGCGGCCAGTTCGCCGTCGACTTCGGGCGGCAGACCCGCATGATGGACTTCTTCGAGGACGTCTTCGGGGCGTACCCCTTCGACGGGTACGCGGTGGTCGTGGCCGACGAGGAACTCGACGTGCCCGTCGAGGCGCAGGGCGTGGCCACCTTCGGCACCAACCACCTGGGCGGGCAGCGCCGCTCTGAGCGGCTGGTCGCGCACGAGCTGGCCCACCAGTGGTTCGGCAACAGCCTCTCGATCGGCGACTGGCGGCACATCTGGCTCAACGAGGGCTTCGCCAAGTACGCCGAGTGGCTGTGGTCGGAGCACACCGGCGGCCCCACCGCCGCCTCGCACGCCGCCACGGCGCACGCCCGGCTGGCCCGGCTGCCGCAGGACCTGACGCCCGGCGACCCCGGCCGCCGGCTGATGTTCGACGACCGGCTCTACCAGCGCGGCGGCCTCGCGGTGCACGCCCTGCGCCGCGCCCTGGGCGAGGGCGCCTTCTTCCGCATGCTCAAGGGCTGGACGGCGGTGCACCGGCACGGCGTGGTGACCACGTCCGCGCTCGCGGCGCACGCGGCCCGCTACACCGCGCACCCACTGGACGCGGTCTTCGACCTGTGGGTGCACCGGTCCGCGCTGCCGCCGGCCGGCGAGCTGGAGGACTGACGGGCCGACGGGTTCCGCGGTGGGTCACCTGCGGCGCGGGCGTACCGCGTGGGTGCCGGCGATATGCGAGGTCAGGGCGATGGAGGCGGTGGCCCGTTCGTAGGTGAGCTGCGCCACGCGGGCGTAGAGGCAGTCCACCAGCAGCAGGACGGAGTGGCGGGTGCCGAAGTCGCCGTGGCGGAAGCTGGTCTCGCCGGAGTAGGACGTCAGGGCCACGTCGGCGGCCTGGGCGACCGGGGAGCGGGGGTCGCCGGTGACCGCGACCGTCGAGGCGCCGCGCTCGGCCGCCAGCCGCAGCGGGGCCAGCACCTCGCGGGTGGCCCCCGAGCGGGACACGGCCACCACGGCGTCGGAGGGTGTCAGCAGGGCAGCCGAGGTCTCCGCCGCGTGCACCTCCGTCCAGGCGTGCACCGCGCATCCGATACCGAACAGCCGGGCCTGGGTCTCCTGCGCGATGACGCCGGAGCCGCCGACGCCGTACACGTCGATCCTGCGGGCGCCCGCGAGCGCCTGGGCGGCCCGTTCGAGTGCCTGGCGGTCCAGCAGGTCGGCGGTCTGCCGCAGCGCCCGCAGGTCCGCCTCGGCGATCACCGCGATGACCCGCTCCAGGTCGTCCCCCGGCCCGATCCGCGGACCCAGCGCACCGGCCGCCTCCGCCGCGCCGGCCGCGGCCCTGCCCTGCTCCTGGGCCAGTTCGATCAGCAGCTGCTGGTACGACTCCAGGCCGAGGCCGTGGCAGAAGCGGGTGACGGTGGCCTGGGAGGTGCCCGTACGGCGGCCCAGCTCGGCCGCAGAACCACGGGTGACCGCCGCCGGGTCGGCGAGCACCACTTCGCCCACCTTGCGCAGGGAACCGGACATCCGGGGGAGTTCTGAACGGATCAGGGCGGTGATCATGGGGACTTCTTCCGGGCGGCGGTACGGGCGGTGCGGGCACGACGGGGCTTGTGCACCGGTGAATCTATCAACCATGATGCGTGCCGATGAGCGAAACCCACGACCGGATCCCCGCCAGGAGCCTGGTGATCGGCGTCGACGCCGGCGGCACCCGCAGCCGGGCGTGCCTGGCCGGCGCGGACGGCACGGTGCTCGGCCGCGGCACCGGCGGACCCGGCAACGCGCTCAGCGTCGGCCGCGCCGACCTCACCCGGCACCTGACCGAGGCGGTCGCGGGGGCGCTGCGGCAGACCCCGGGCGCCGCGAACCGGGTCGCGGCGGTCTTCGGCGGCTTCGCGGGCGCCGCGCAGGGCCTCGGGCCGGAGCGCGGGCACGGCCTCGCCCTGTCCTGCCTGCGCGGGGCACTCGCGGCCAACGGCATCACGGAGGCGGCGGTGGCGGTCGGCGTCGACACCGAGGTGGCGCTCGCCGCCGCGCCCGGCGCCCCGCGCGACGGCCTGGTGCTGATCGCGGGCACGGGCGCGATCGCCGCACGGCTCGCCGGCGGGCGCCTCGCCCACGTCGTCGACGGGTACGGCTGGCTGCTCGGCGACGCGGGCAGCGGCTACTGGCTGGGCGCCCACGCGGTCAGGGCCGCCCTTGCCGCACTCGACGGCAGCGGCGCCTGGACCGCGCTGGTCGCCGAGGTCACCGCCCACTACCTGCCGGAAGCCGGCGGCCGCGCCCCCGGACCCGGCGACCCCCTCGACGCCCGCCACGACCTGGCGGAGACGATCGTCGCCCGCGCCTACGCCCAGGCCCCTGCGCAGCTCGCGCTGCTCAGCCCCGCCGCGGTCGGCGCCGCAGCGGCCGGTGACGCGGTGGCCCTGCGGCTGCTGGACCGGGCGGCGGACCTGCTGGCGGACACCGTACGGGCACTGTGGCCGCGGCCGGGGGAGCCGCTCGCCGCCACCGGCGGCCTCCTCGCGCCCGACGGGCCGCTGCTGTCCCGGGTGACCGCACGCCTCGACGGCCTGGACCTGCACATCTTCCCGGTGGCCGACGGCACGGCAGGTGCGGCGGCCCTGGCCCGTGCGCTGCTCCGCACCCCCGCATGACCGGACGCCCCCTCGCACGACCGGGGCGGTCACGCGCCGGACGAGTGACCGCGGCCTTGACGCGATGTCGGGTGCAATGTTTCATCGAGTTGCCACGTAAGCGATTCAGTCAACCAGCCCAGCAGTGACATCCCCGAAGGAGTCCGGCCATGGCCGAAGGACAGATCAGCGCCGCCGCGTTCGCCGCGGAAGGCCGGGCGGCAACAGAGCGGGCCGTCGCCGCGAACAAGGACTCGGTGGCCGCCGCGGGGCGCCTGTTCGCGGACTGCGTCGCGGCCGACGGCGTGGTCCACGGCTTCGGCACCGGCCACTCGCAGGCCACCGTGCTGGAGATCGTCGGACGCGCCGGGGGCCTGATCCCCACCAACCGCATCGGCCTCGCCGACCTGGTGCTGCGCGGCGACGAGGACAGGTCCGTCCTTGACGACCCGCTCCTGGAGCGCTCCCCCGGGCTCGCCCGCCGACTGTACGACCTGGCCGGGCCGCAGCCGCAGGACCTGTTCGTCATCGTGTCCAACTCCGGCGTCAACAACTCGATCGTCGACATGGCCCTGCACGTCAAGGAGGCCGGCCACCAGCTGGTCGCCCTGACCTCGCTGACCCACACCCGCGCGGTGCCGCCGCAGCACCCCAGCGGCAAGCGGCTGGCCGACCTCGCCGACGCCGTACTGGACAACTGCGCCCCGGCCGGCGACGCCCTGCTGCCGCTGCCCGGCGGCGGCGCCCTGTGCGGGGTCTCCACGATCACCTCCGCGACGCTCGTCCAGATGGTGCTGGCGGAGGCGGTCGGCATCCTCCTGTCCGAGGGCAAGGAGGCGCCGGTCTACGTGTCGGCGAACCTGCCCGGCGGGCACGAGCGCAACATCGTGCTGGAGGAGCGGTACGCGGGGCGGCTGCACCGCGGCGGCTTCTGACGATCCGGCACCCGGCGTGGCAGCCCGGCGCGGCGCCCCCGGCGACGAGGGGCGCTCGTCCGCGGCGCGGCGTGCCGCGGTGTCCGCCCCCGCCACCGCCATGATGAGGTCATGTCCGAGATGACCGAACCCGAGTGGCGGGCCTTCCTCGCCCACGGGACGCGCACCGCCAAGCTCGCCACCACCCGCGCCGACGGCCGGCCGCACGTGGCACCCGTCTGGTTCCTGCTGGAGGGGAACGACCTGGTCTTCACCACCGGCCGCGACACGGTGAAGGGCCGGACGCTGGCCCGCGACCCGCGGGTCATGGCCTGCGTCGACGACGACCGGCCGCCCTTCTCCTTCGCCCTGGTCCAGGGCAGCGCCACCTTCTCCGAGGACCTGGCGGAACTCCACAACTGGGCGGGCCGGATCGCCGCCCGCTACATGGGCGAGGACCGGGCCGAGGAGTACGCCGCCCGCAACGGGGTCCCCGGCGAGATCCTCGTCCGCGTCCGCATCGAGAAGGTCACCGCCCAGCGGGACCTCGCCGACTGACCCGCCCGCCGGGTGCGGCCCGCCGCCCGGCTCAGACCAGGGCCGCGACCAGCAGGGTGAAGCCGGCGACGATGACCGCGACGCGGGCGTAGTGGTAGCGGTCCCAGCGCCTGCTCTGCTCCTTCCAGTCCGCGGGCCGGTTCTCCGGGGTCCACGTCTTGCTCCGGTTGTTGATCGGGACGAGCAGCAGGATCGACATGATCACGCTGACGATCAGCAGCGCCCCGCCGCCGACGACGAGACCGGTGCCGCCGTGATGCCGTCCCGCGACGGCCCAGACCGCGGTGAGCACGACCGAGCCGATGTACCAGAACGGCATGACGGCGCCCAGCATCCGGCCCCCGTGGGCGCGGCCGAGCTGGCCGCTGTCCTCGGGGAGCGCGTCGAAGATCCGGTTGACGACGAAGGCGACGCAGAACTCCACCCCCACCATGACGCCGACGACCACCGTGGTGAACACCTCAAGTGCGCTGAGCATGACGACCCCCAGAAAATCTAGTGTTGCTAGCTGATGATGCAACGCTAGTACTACTGCCGCTCCCTTGTCTAGCGCTGCTAGAATCGTGGCATGTCAGTTAAGGAACGCAAGGAGCGCGACCGGGCGGCCCGCGAGCGCCTCATCCTGGCGACGGCCCGCGAACTCGCCGAGCAGCAGGGCTGGGACGCCGTCACCACCCGCCGGCTCGCCGAGCGCATCGAGTACAGCCAGCCGGTCCTCTACAGCCACTTCCGCGGCAAACGGGAGATCATCGGCGCCGTCGCCCTCGAAGGCGCCGCCGAACTGGCGGCGGCGGTGCGGATCGCCGCCGCCGGCGCCGAGGGACCGCGCGAGCGGGTCGCCGCCCTCGCCCGCGCCTACCTCGCCTTCGCGGAACGCAACCCGGCGGTCTACGACGCGATCTTCCAGCTCGACGGTGGCCTGGCCTTCGCGCGCGAGGACACCCCGGAGCCCCTCAAGGACGCCTTCGCCGCGCTGCTGGAGAACCTGGCCGAGGTCGCGGGCGACGGCGTCCACCCGGGCCTTTTCACCGAGGTGTTCTGGGCGTCCCTGCACGGTCTTGCGACGCTGACCCGGGCGGGCCGGCTGCCGCCGGCCGAGACCGAGTCGAGGGTGCAACTGCTGGTGGGCCGCCTCGCCGTGGTCTGACCCGGGGCCGGCTGCCCGGGGTCAGTTCCCCGGGGTCACGGCATGAGGCCGAAGCGGTAGACGGTCGTCGAGCGGTAGACGTCGCCGGGGGCGAGCCGGACGGAGGGGAAGTCGGGGCGGTTCGGGCCGTCGGGGAAGTGCTGGGTCTCCAGGGCCACGCCGGCGAAGCGCGGGACGGGACGGCCGTCAGAGCCGGGGAAGGAGCCGTCGAAGTGGTTCCCGGTGTACACCTGGATCCCGGGCTCCGTCGTCAGGCACTCCAGCCGGCGCCCGGAACCGGGGTGGCTGAGTACGGCCGCGGGCGCCACCATGCCGGGAGTGTGTGCCCGTAGCACCCAGTTGTGGTCGTAACCCCCGCCGGCCATGCGGATCTGCTCGTCCCCTGCCGTCAGCGCCTTGCCCAGCGCCCGGGGCTCCCTGAGGTCGAAGGGGGTTCCCGCCACGCTCTCGTGGGGTCCTGGCAGCGGCAGCAGGCCCGGGTCGACGCGCGTGTAGTGGTCGGCCAGCACCTGGAGTTCGTGGTCGGACACCGTCTCGTCGGCACCGCCCGCGAGGTTCCAGTACGCGTGGTTGGTGAGGTTGACGACGGTGGGGGCGTCGCTGGTGGCGGTGTAGTCGATGACGAGGTCGCCCTCGTCGCCGAGGCTGTAGGTGACCCTGGCTTCGAGACGGCCGGGGAAGCCCTGGTCCCCTGCCGGGCTGACCAGGCTGAACTCGACGCCGGCCCGGGTCCCGTCGGCTGCCGGGCGGGCCGACCACGACCGCAGGTCGAAGCCGTCGACGCCGCCGTGCAGCGTGTTCCCGCTCTCGTTGGCGCTCAGCGGCAGCAGGTCCCCGTCCAGCGGCAGCAGGGCGCCGCCGATGCGGTTGGCGTAGCGTCCGACCGTGGCGCCGAAGTAGCGCGCCGCGCCGAACCGGTCCCCGATGTCCAGCGGGCTGACCACTGTCTCGGCGACGCGCCCCGAACGGTCGGGGCAGCGGGCCGAGTGCAGGCTCGCGCCGAGGTCGAGGAGCCCGACGGTGACGGGTCCCGCGGCGAGCTGCCAGTGCTCGACCTCGCGGCCGTCGGGAAGCCTTCCTGCGGTCGAGCGTGTGACGGTGGGCATGAGGCTCCATCCGGGTGGGTGGGCGCGGGCCGTGCACACACCTCCGCCGGACGGGACCTCGTGGGAAGGTCCGTCCGGCGGACGACCCGCGGTGGCGGGTGAGGTGTCACAGTCCTGCGGCGAGGCGGTG
>NZ_JAFFIX010000013.1 GCF_016916835.1 Actinacidiphila bryophytorum
CGTCGTAGTCGACGGTCAAGGTGGCGGAGGCCGGGAAGGACTGGCAGGTCAGGATGTAACCCGCGTCGACCTCGGCGGATTCGAGGGCGAAGTTGCGGCGCATGTCGGCCTCGCCCTCGGTGACGCGGGCGCGGCAGGTGCCGCAGACGCCGCCCTTGCAGGCGAAGGGGAGGTCGGGGCGGACGCGTTGGGCCGCGTCGAGGATCGTCGCGTCGGTGGGCAGGGCCGCGGTGGAGCTGCGGCCGTCGAGGGTGACGGTGACCTGGCTGACCGGGCCGTGGGTGGTCTCGTCGGGGTGGCGCAGCGGGGTGATCGGCTCGTCGTCGGCGAAGAACAGCTCGCGGTGGACCCGCTCTTCCGGGACGCCGAGGCCGGCCAGCACGCGCTGGGCGTCGGTGATCATGCCCTGCGGGCCGCACAGCCACCAGTGGTCCGCGCCGGGGACGTGGACCAGGCCGTCGATGAGTGCGGCGAGCCGGTCCGCGTCCAGCCGCCCGGACAGCAGTTCCGCCTCGCGCGGCTCGCGGGAGAGCACGTGGCCGATCTGGAAGCGGGCCGGATACGCGTCCTTGAGGTCGGCGAGGTCGTCGGCGAACATCACCGTGCCGGTGCGCCGGTTGCCGTAGAAGAGCGTGACGCGCGAGCGCGGGTCCGCGGCCAGTACGGACTCGGCGATGGACATCATCGGGGTGATCCCGGACCCGGCGGCGATCAGCACATGGTGGCCGGGGGTGCTGAGGTCCGGGGTGAAGGCACCGGTCGGCGGCAGCACCTCGACGGTGTCGCCGGGGCGCAGGCCGTGCACCAGCCAGTCGGAGAACAGCCCGCCTGGCACCACCCGCACGCCGATCCGCGGCGGTGAACCGGCGGGCGAGCAGATGGAGTACGAGCGCCGCTCGTCCCGCCCGTCGACGGTGCGGCGCAGGGTGAGCGACTGGCCGGGGCGGTGGGCGTACTCGGCTGCCAGCTCGCCGGGGATCTCGAAGCCGACGGAGACGGCGTCCTCGCACAGCGGGCGGACGTCGGCCACCCGCAGCGCGTGGAAGACCGGCCGGCGGCGCGGCCGTACGGCCCCGGCGGCGGCGGTGGTGGTCGGGGCCATCACAGCTCCTTGACGTGCTCGAAGGGTTCGCGGCAGGCGCGGCAGCGCCACAGGGACTTGCAGGCGGTGGCCGAGAAGCGGGACGTCTCCTCGGTGTCGGCCGAGCCGCAGCGCGGGCAGCCGACCGCGAGCCGGGGAGCGCCGAGCACCAGCGGGACGGGGCCCGGGGTCCGGCGGGGCGCGGGGCCGGGCGGCGCGATGCCGTACTCGCGCAGGGTGCGCCTGCCGTGCGCGGTGATCAGGTCGGTGGACCACGGCGGGTCGAGGACGGTGCGGATCTCCACCTTGGCGAAGCCGGCGCCGCGCAGCCTCGCGGCCACGTCGGCGCGCATCTCGGCCATCGCGGGGCACCCGGAGTAGGTGGGCGTGAGGCTGGCGACGACCGTGCCGTCGGACGCGAGCCGGACGTCCCTGAGCACCCCGAGGTCGGCGAGGGTGAGCATGGGCAGCTCGGGGTCGGGCACCTCGGCGGCGACCCGGCGGGCGGTGTGCAGCGACGGGGCGGTCACCACGTCGCCTCCGGGTGTGCGCGGGCCACGCTCTGCAACTCGGCCAGCAGCGGGGCCAGATGGCCGGTGTGCTCGCCGCGCCGCCCGGAGCCCGGCAGCGCGGGCACGGCGGGCAGGTCGAGCCCGGCGGCCGACAGCACCTGGCCGAGCACGTCCAGCGTCTCGCGCCGGACGGCGTCGGCGTCGCCGGTGTGACGGGCATCGCCGGAAGGGCCGGCCTGGTCGGCTCGCACCGCGAACGGCGGCTCGGCTTCCAGCACTTCGTCCAGGTAGGGCGCCACCTCGGCGAGCGCCGCACGCATCCTGCGGTGCGACTCCTCGGTGCCGTCGCCGAGCCGCAGCGCCCAGTCGGCGGCGTACTGCCGGTGGTAGGCCAGTTCCGCCACGCCCTTGGCCGCCACCGCGGCCAGCACCGGGTCCGCCGCGAGGGCCAGCCGGCCGAAGAGCGCGAGCCGCCAGCTGGAGAGCACCAGCAGCCGCACGACACAGAAGGCGAAGTCGGTGTCGGGCAGTTCGGCCAGCCGCACGTTGCGGAAGTCGGCGGCGTCACGGGTGTAGGCGTACGCGTCCTCGCCGCGCCCGCTGCCGTCGACCTGGCCGCAGCGGGCGTACAGCAGCCGGGCCTGGCCGAGCAGGTCGAGGCCGATGTTGGCGAGCGCGACCTCCTCCTCCAGCTCGGGGGCGCGGGTGCACCACTGGGCCAGCCGCTGCGCGCTGACGAGCGCGTCGTCGCCCAGCGCCAGGCACACGGCGGCGACTTCCGCGGGGTCCACGCCGTCGGGCACGGAGGTGTCGACGCCGTGCAGCGGGTCCTCGAAGCCGGTGCCGAACGCCCAGCGGGAGTCGCCGTCGTCGTGCCCCTCGGCGAGGGAGAGGTAGACGTGGTCGTCGGTGTCGTCGCTCATGGCGGCCGGCTCCTAGATGTGCGGGACGTCGTCGGGGATGTCGTAGAAGGTCGGGTGGCGGTAGACCTTGTCGGCGCTGGGCTTGAAGAAGGGGTCCTTCTCGTCGCGGGTCGAGGCGGCGATGAGGTCGGAGCGCACGACCCAGATGGACACGCCCTCGTTGCGGCGGGTGTAGAGGTCGCGGGCATGGGTGAGGGCCATGCGGTCGTCGGCGGCGTGCAGCGATCCGACGTGCACGTGGTTCAGCCCGCGCTTGCCGCGGACGAACACCTCGTACAGCGGCCAGTCCTGCCCGGCCGCGCCCTGGGTGTCACTCATACTCCGACGCCTTCCTGCTCGCGGGCCGCCTGCCCGGCCCTGGCCGCCTGCTTGGCCGCGTGGGCGGTAGCCGCCTCGCGGACCCAGGCGCCGTCCTCGTGTGCCGTACGGCGGCGGGCGACCCGCTCGGTGTTGAGCGGACCGTCGCCGCTGATCACCCGCTGCAGCTCCGACCAGTCGGGGGTGCCGAAGTCGTGCCGCCCGCGCTCCTCGTTCCAGCGCAGTTCGGGGTCGGGCAGGACGACGCCGAGCCGCTCCGCCTGCGGCACGGTCATGTCGACGAAGCGCTGCCGCAGCTCGTCGTTGCTGTGCCGTTTGATCTTCCACGCCATGGACCGGGCGGAGTTGGGCGAGTCGCCGTCGGGCGGGCCGAACATCATCAGCGACGGCCACCACCAGCGGTCCACCGCGTCCTGCACCATGGCGCGCTGGGCGTCGGTGCCGCGCATCATCGTCATCAGCAGTTCGTAGCCCTGCCGCTGGTGGAAGGACTCCTCCTTGCACACGCGCACCATGGCGCGGGCGTAGGGGCCGTACGAACTGCGGCACAGCGGCACCTGGTTGCAGATCGCGGCGCCGTCCACGAACCAGCCGATCACGCCGACGTCGGCGTAGCTGGCGGTGGGGTAGTTGAAGATGGACGAGTACTTCTGGCGACCCTCGATGAGCCGCTCGGTCAGGTCGGCGCGGTCGGCGCCCAGTGTCTCGGCGGCCGAGTAGAGATACAGGCCGTGGCCCGCCTCGTCCTGCACCTTGGCGAAGAGGATCGCCTTGCGGCGCAGCGAGGGCGCGCGGGTGATCCACTCCCCCTCGGGCTGCATGCCGATGATCTCCGAGTGGGCGTGCTGGGCGATCTGCCGGATCAGCGTCTTGCGGTAGCCGTCGGGCATCCAGTCGCGCGGCTCGATGCGCTGGTTGCCGGCGATGGTGGCGTCGAAGCGCTCCTGGAGCAGCGGGTCGGCGGGGGCGGCACCAGGGCCGTCCCCGGGGCGGCCGTCATCCCGGCCGCCACTCCCCCGGGCGGCGCCCGGCGAGCCTTCCACTGGCATGCCTGCCTCCTCGTCCCGGCCCGCAGCCCCTGCGGGCATCGCCAACCGACCGTTCGTTCGGTACCAAGTGTGCGGATCTTTCGCCGCCGAGGCAAGCCCCCGCGGCACCGGCCCGGCGAAGACCCGTGGTCAGACCCGCTCCACCAGCATCGCGACCCCCTGCCCGACGCCGACGCACAGCGTGGCCAGCCCGCGGCTGCCGCCCTCGCGCTCCAGCCGGCCCAGCAGGGTGAGCAGGATGCGCGCCCCGGAACAGCCCAGCGGATGGCCCAGCGCGATGGCGCCGCCGTCGGCGTTGACCCGCTCCTGGTCGAGGCCGAGGCGGCCGATCACGGCGAGCGCCTGGGCGGCGAAGGCCTCGTTCAGCTCGACCGCGTCCAGGTCCGAGGTCTTCCACCCGGCCCTGGCCAGCGCCTTCTCGGTGGCGGGCACCGGGCCGAGCCCCATCAGGTGCGGCTGCACCCCTGCGGATGCGGAGGTGACGACACGGGCGCGCGGCGTCAGCCCGTACCGCTCGACCGCGTCGGCGCCGGCCACCAGCAGGGCGGCGGCGCCGTCGGACAGCGGTGAGGAGGACCCGGCGGTGACGACACCGCCGTCGCGGAAGACCGTGCGCAGCGCGGCGAGCTTGTCCAGGGAGGTGCCCGGGCGCGGCCCCTCGTCGCGGGTGACCGAGCCGTCGCCGACCGGCACCGGGACGATCTCCCGGTCGAAGTGCCCGGCCTCCTGGGCGGCGACCGCCCGCCGGTGGCTGCGCAGCGCGAAGGCGTCGCTGTCGGCCCTGGTGATGCCGTCGAGCGCGGCGACCTCCTCGGCGGTCTCCCCCATCGACAGCGTCACCTTGCCCGCGTCGGCCCCCCTGCCGCCGGACGCGGCACGGTCGGCGGCGGTGAAGCGCGGGTTGGTGAAGCGCCAGCCCAGTGCCGTGTCGTGCACCTGGCCCGGCTTGGCCCAGGGGGTGCCGGGTTTGGCCATCACCCAGGGCGCCCTGGTCATGGACTCCACACCGCCGGCGACCACCACGTCGGCCTCGCCCGAGCGGATCGCCTGGGCGGCGGAGGCGACCGCGGTCAGGCCCGAGGCGCACAGCCGGTTGACGGTGTAGCCGGGGACGGTCTCGGGCAGGCCCGCGAGCAGCACGGCCATCCGGGCGACGTCGCGGTTGTCCTCGCCGGCCTGGTTCGCGGCGCCGAGCACGACCTCGTCCACCGCACCGGCCGGGACGCCGCCACGCCGCACCGCCTCGGCGACGACGAGCGCGGCCAGGTCGTCGGGCCGCACCGGGGCGAGCGCGCCGCCGTACCGCCCCTGCGGGGTGCGCGCGCCGTCCACCAGGTAGACCTCATCGGACATGGCTCTCCTCGGTGTCGGCGGGACGCGGGACGACGCTACCGCGGCACCAGTTCCTGCGGGGCGTACGGGACATGTACTCCTCCTCTTGACAGGCTGCGGCGGCCCTTGCTTACGTGGCGGCACGCTAACCGAATGGTCGGTCGGGAGACAAGGCAGGTGCATCCGTGGGCCAGCTGGACGACGCCGAGCGCATGACCCGCGAGGAACTGCACGCGCTGCAACTGGACCGGCTGCGGGCGACGCTGCGGCATGCGTACGCGCATGTGGAGCTCTACCGCCGCAAGTTCGACGCCGCCGGTGTGACGCCCGAGGACTGCCGCAGCCTCGCCGACCTCGCGCGCTTCCCCTTCACCACCAAGGCGGACCTGCGCGACAGCTACCCGTACGGCATGTTCGCCGTGCCCGTGGACCAGGTGCGGCGCATCCACGCCTCCAGCGGTACGACGGGCCGCCCCACGGTGGTGGGGTACACCGAGGGCGACCTGTCGGTGTGGGCCGACGTCGTGGCGCGCTCGATCAGGGCCGCGGGCGGCCGTCCCGGCCACAAGGTGCACATCGCCTACGGCTACGGGCTCTTCACCGGCGGCCTCGGGGCGCACTACGGCGCCGAGCGGGCCGGCTGCACGGTGATCCCCGCCTCCGGCGGCATGACGGCCCGGCAGGTGCGGCTCGTCCTGGACTTCCGGCCCGAGATCATCATGGTGACCCCGTCGTACATGCTCACCCTGCTGGACGAGTTCGAACGTCAGGGCGTCGACCCGCGGTCCACCTCGCTGAAGGTGGGCATCTTCGGGGCCGAGCCGTGGACGGAGGCGATGCGCGCGGAGATCGAGGAGCGGGCGGGCCTCGACGCGGTGGACATCTACGGTCTGTCCGAGGTCATGGGTCCCGGTGTGGCGCAGGAGTGCGTGGAGACCAAGGACGGCCTGCACGTGTGGGAGGACCACTTCCTGCCCGAGGTCGTCGACCCGCTCGGCGACGGCGTCCTGCCGGACGGCGAACGCGGGGAGCTGGTGTTCACCTCGCTGACCAAGGAAGCGCTGCCCGTCGTCCGCTACCGCACCCGCGACCTGACCCGGCTGCTGCCGGGCACCGCACGCCCGGCCTTCCGGCGGATGGAGAAGGTGACGGGGCGCAGCGACGACATGATCATCCTGCGCGGGGTGAACGTCTTCCCCACGCAGGTCGAGGAGATCGTCCTCGGCGTGCCCGGGGTGGCGCCGCACTTCCGCCTGGACCTGACCCGGCGCGGGCGTATGGACCACATGACCGTCGTCGTGGAGGCCAGGCCCGACGCGGCGCCCGCGGACCGCGACGAGGCGGCCCGCCGTATCGCGCAGGGCGTCAAGGACGGTGTCGGCGTCACCGTGGAGGTCACCGTCGTGGAGCCGGAGAGCCTGGAGCGCTCGGTCGGCAAGATCCAGCGCATCAGGGACCTGCGCCAGGCCTGACCTGGCGATCCGAAGCCGGGGCGGGCCGCCGGAAGCCGGGCCGGGGTCAGTCCAGGTGGCCGTGGTCGGCCAAAATGCGGTCGATGCGGGCGCGGTGCGCGGCCTCCCACGCGTCGAGGCTCTCGTCGGCCTCCTTGGCCAGCTTCCGCTGTGCGTCGGCCAGCACCTCGCCCGCGCGCCCGGCCGGGACGACGGCGACGCCCTCCTCGTCGGCGACCACGATGTCGCCGCTGCGGACCTCGACGCCGCCGCAGCGCACCGGCTCGCCGAGCGGCAGGACCGCCGACTTGCCGCCGGGGCAGGGGGCGATGCCGCGGGCCAGGACCGGGAAGCCCATCGCGCGGACCTCGCCGAGGTCGCGGATGACCCCGTCGATGACGAAGCCGGCGATGCCGCGCCGCTGGGCGACGGCGCAGACGTTGCCGCCGGCCACCGCGTAGTCCGTGTCGCCGGCCTCCATCACGATCACCGAGCCGGGCGCCGCCCGGTAGATGGCCGCGTGCAGCATCAGGTTGTCGCCGGGCGGGCAGCGTACGGTGAAGGCCGGTCCCCCGATCCGCGGCGCGGGTCCCCACAGCGGCCGCAGACCGGCATCCATGACCTGGCCGCGGCCCAGGACGTCGGCGAGTGTGGTCGGGGGGATCTGCTGGAATTCGCTCACGTTCGCACGCTACCGGACGGTACGGGTCCCGCCCCCGCCGGGCGCGAGCGGCGGGGACGGGACCGGCGGCCCGCCCGCACTGTCCGTACCCCTTGTTACATTGCAGGGGTGAGGGGATCGCGTCCCGGTGCCGAGGTCCGCGCCTGGCGACCGGCCGTGGCGGGGATCAGCGAGGTGCTGCACGCGAACTTCGCCGAGCACGCCTACCCGGTGCACACCCACGACACCTGGGACCTGATGCTGCTGGACGACGGTGTCGTCGACTTCGCCCTCGACCGCAGGCGGCACGACGCGACAGACGCCGGGCGGGTCGTGCTGCTGCCGCCGGGGGTGCCGCACGACGGGCGCTCCGTCGGCGGGCTCGGCTTCCGCAAGCGGGTGCTGTACCTGTCGACCGACGTGCTGCCGGAAAGGCTGGCGGGCACCGCGGTGGACGGGCCGATCCTGCTGGACCCCGCGCTGCACGACCGGGTGCACCTGCTGCACCAGGCACTGCGCCCGCCGGAGGACGGCGGTGACGTCCTGGAGGCCGAGTCGCGGCTGGCGTTCGTACGCGAGAGGCTGCTGACCCACCTGGACCGGCGCCGCCCTCCCCCGCGGGACCCGGCCGACCACCGGCTGGCGGCGCGGCTGCGCGAACTGCTGGACTCCCGCGTGCAGGCCGGCCTGTCGCTGGACGAGGCGACCCGGGTGCTCCATGCCCACCCGACGCATCTGATCCGCTGCTTCACCCGGGCCTACGGGCTGCCCCCGCACACCTACCTGACGGGGCGCCGGATCGACCGGGCCAGGGCGCTGCTGCTGGCCGGCGAGCGGCCGGTCGACGTGGCCGGTGCGGTCGGCTTCTACGACCAGGCGCATCTGAGCCGGCACTTCACCCGGCACATGGGGGTCCCACCGGCCCGCTTCGGGCGGCGCGGCGCGTAGTCGTACGGCACGTGGTCGTACGCGGGCGTGCGCCGCCCTCAGCGGACGGCGGGGCCGGCGCCCGTGCGGGGGTCAGCCGGTGGCGATGGCCGGGTCGCTCACCCCGGGCCTGCCGTTCTCCACGTGCCCGGCCAGCCGGCGCAGGTATGCGGGGTCGTGGTCGGCGGTCACGGTGATGTCGTACCAGCGCTTGCTGCGGGCGAGGTCGACAGTGTGGATCTCGCGGCGGCCGGCGCGGACGGTGTACGTGGCGTGGTGGCCGTCGTAGGCGTTGCGGACGGTCAGGCGTACGTCGTCGCGGCCCGAGTTGGTGAAGGTCAGCTCGATCCGCCCGGTGGCGTCGTGGCGGGCTGTCACCTCGGGGCCGGCGTGGGCCGCGGAGCCCTTGAAGGTGCGCAGGAAGCCGGCCGGGCCGTACGCCGTCAGGTCGTAGGACCCGCCCTGCTCGGCGGTGTCCCAGCTGCCGGAGAGCTTCTTGCCGGCCTCCGCGGTGTACGTCCACGGGCCGTCGGTGCGGCCGGCGGCGGTGACGTGGAAGCACACGCCGGCCGCGACCCCGCCGCCGAAGGTGAGGGTGACGCGCTCGCTGGAGGGTGTCACGGCCGCGTCGACCTGCGGGGCGTAGGGCAGCGGGCGGGTCGGGCGGCTGCCCTTCTCCTGCACCGGCAGCACCTGGTGGGCGGGCGGCACCGGCACATAGCTGTCGTGCCGGTCGCGGTCCTGCGGCCGGTAGCCGTCGGTGTCGGGCAGCGGCGCCGGCCTGCCGTGCGTCAGGCCGAAGTCGAAGGCCGACGTCAGGTCGCCGCACACGGCACGCCGCCAGGGCGAGATCTGCGGCTCGTGCACACCGAAGCGGCGCTCCATGAAGCGCACGATCGAGGTGTGGTCGAAGACCTCGGAGCAGACGTAGCCGCCGGTGCTCCACGGCGAGACCACCGTCATCGGCACCCGCTGGCCCAGCCCGTAGGGGCCGGCCGCGTAGGTGCTGTTGCCAGGGAAGACCTCGAGGCCGGTGTCGGCGGTCGAGGCTCCGCGGCCCGCCGCGGGCGGCGCGAAGGGCGGCACCACGTGGTCGAAGTAGCCGTCGTTCTCGTCGTAGGTGATGAACAGCGCGGTCCTGCTCCACACCTCGGGGTCGGCGGTCAGCGCGTCGAGGACCTGGGAGATGTACCAGGCGCCGTAGTTCGCGGGCCAGTTGGGGTGCTCGGAGAAGGCCTCGGGTGCGGCGATCCAGGAGATCTGCGGCAGCCTGCCGCCCAGCACGTCGGACGTGAGGATGTCGAAGAAGCCGTCGCCCGCCTTGGCGTCGGTGCCGGTGCGGGCCTTCTCGTACAGCGCGTCGCCGGGCTGCGCGTTGCGGTAGTTGTCGAAGTACAGCAGCGAGTTGTCGCCGTAGTTGCCGCGGTAGGCGTCCGGGATCCAGCCCCAGGAGTTGGCCGCGTCCAGGCCGTCGCCGACGTCCTGGTAGATCTTCCAGGAGATACCGGCCTTCTCCAGCCGCTCGGGGTAGGTGGTCCAGTCGTAGCCCTTCTCCGAGTTGTCCAGCACAGGGCCCGCGCCCTTGCCGTCGTTGCCCGTCCAGCCCGACCACATGTAGTAGCGGTTGGGGTCGGTGCCGCCGATGAAGGAGCAGTGGTAGGCGTCGCAGACCGTGAAGGCGTCGGCCAGCGCGTAGTGGAAGGGGATGTCCTCCCGGGTCAGGTACGCCATGGTGGCCGCGGACTTGGCCGGGATCCAGCGGTCGTAGCGGCCGTCGTTGAAGGCGGCGTGGCTGCCGGTCCACTCGTGGTTGAGGCCCTCGATGAACTGCATGCCCAGGTCGCCGGCGTCCGGGTGGTAGGGCAGCACGTCCTTGCCCGTGCCGTCGGGCTGGTACCAGACCGGCTTGCCGTTCCCGAGCAGCACCGGGCGGGGGTCGCCGAAGCCGCGCACTCCGCGCAGCGAGCCGAAGTAGTGGTCGAAGGAGCGGTTCTCCTGCATCAGGACGACGATGTGGTCGACGTCCTTGATGGTCCCGGTGCGGCGCCCGGCCGGGATGGCGGCGGCGCGGTTGATGCTGTTGGTCAGCGCGGTGAAGCCGGCAGTGGCGCCGGCGATCTGCAGGAAGCGCCGCCGGGTGGGTTCGGCCATGGCTCGGAGTACCTCTTCGCAGGTGGAGGGTGGCGGGGCGGGAAGACCCGCCCCAAGCGCAGCGACACCGGGCGACCTGCCCGTGTCGCCCGGGTGACGGGCCGCGGTACGCGTCGCGAACAGCGGAGTCCGGTGGGACGAAAGCGGAACGGGCCGCGGCCGGGACGGGCATGCGCTCGAACACCTTGCCGTCTCAGGCGACTTCCGACGCGATCAGGACAGGCACTGTTCAACTGGCCGTCGCCGGCGGGCGCGAGTCTTCACGCGTTCGCAGCCCATGCACCAAGCAGCCTTGCACCAAGGAGCAACGATGGTCGCACAGATGGACACACCGGAGCCGTCGGGAGACCGCCTCAGCCGGCGCACCGCGGTCGGCATGCTGGGGACCGCGGGAGTCGGCGCCGTCGCCGTACCGCTGCTGAGCGCGGGGACCGCCTCCGCCGCCGCGCCGGCCGGCGCACCCGCCTTCCACCCCACCCCCGACGCCGGGGGCGCCTCCCCGGTGCAGGGCCTGCACCTGACCTTCGGCCGGGACCCGTCCAGCCAGATGGTGGTCTCCTGGCTGACCGACGCGCCGGTCAAGCGGCCCCGCGTCCTGTACGGCACCCTGGAAGGGGGCCTGGGCTCCGGCGCGTCGGCGCAGACCCGGGTGTACGCCGACGGCAAGTCGGGCCGGAAGGTCTACGTCCACCACGCGCCGATCAGCGGGCTGCGCCCGGACACCGACTACTACTACCTGGTCTCGCACGACGGTGCCACGCCCGACAGCGGCACCTTCCGCACGGCGCCGCGCGGCCGCAGGCCGCTGACCTTCACCAGCTTCGGCGACCAGTCGGCGCCCCAGGTGACCTGGGCGAGCGACGGCACGGCGGCCTTCGACGCCAACTCCACCCCGGCGACCAAGGACATCGTCACCGGCATCGAGCAGGTCGCGCCGCTCTTCCACCTGCTCAACGGCGACCTGTGCTACGCCAACCTCGACGTGGACCGGGTGCGCACCTGGAACAACTTCTTCACCAACAACACGCGTTCCGCCCGCTTCCGCCCGTGGATGCCCGCCGCCGGCAACCATGAGATCGAGTCGGGCAACGGCCCGCTGGGCCTCGGCGCGTACCAGACGTACTTCGACCTGCCCTCGACCGAGACCGACGACGAACTCGCGGGCCTGTGGTACGCCTTCACCGCGGGGTCGGTGCGGGTGATCGTGCTGCAGAACGACGACATCGCGCTGCAGGACGGCGGCGACGTCTACGTCAACGGCTACTCCGGCGGGCGCCAGCTGGCCTTCCTGGAGCGGGAGCTGAAGGCCGCCCGGCGCGACACCGGCATCGACTGGGTCGTCGTGGCGATGCACCAGGTGATGATCAGCTCCTCCGACGCCAACGGCGCCGACCTCGGGCTGCGCGCGGCCTACGGGCCGCTGTTCGACCGCTACCAGGTCGACCTGGTGGTGTGCGGCCACGAGCACAACTACGAGCGGTCGCTCGCGGTGCGCGGCGTCGTCAGCGGCAGTGAGACGCTGACCCCGAACCCGGCCTCGGCCAGGACCGACGACATCGACACCGGCCTCGGCACGGTCCACATGGTGCTGGGCGGCGGCGGTGTCTCCGGCACCACCAACCAGGCCTTCTTCAAGGACGGCACCGCCAAGGTGATCACCGCGGTGGCCGCCACCCGCCCCGCGGGCGGCAAGCGGGCCGCGACCTACGTCAAGGAGGAGGCGGTCTGGACCGGGGTGCGCGACATCGAGCACCCCTACGGCTTCGCCGCCTTCACCGTGGACCCGGGGCGCTTCCCCGGGGACACCACCCGGATGCACGTCACGTATTACAACGTGAACAAGCCGAACGGCGAGCTGTCGGTCTTCGAGCGCTTCACGCTGCACCGCAAGCGGTCGGACGGCCGCGGCTGACCGGCCGGCTGCCGACAGGCCGGCTCTGACGGGCCTGCACCGGGCTGTATCTCCCGGAGGACGACCCGCGGGAATTCTCCCGCGGGTCGTCTTCCGCGTTCGTGTATACCGGGTATGATACCGGGTATACAGATGGACGGGGAGGTCGATCCGATGAGTGTGCGCCATGCTTTGCTCGCCCTGCTGAGCGAGGGACCCAAGTACGGACTGCAGCTGCGGCAGGAGTTCGAGGCGCGGACCGGAGAGGTGTGGCCGCTGAATGTCGGCCAGGTCTATTCCACGATGCAGCGCCTGGAGCGGGACGGGCTGGTGGAGTCCGACCAGGACGAGCCGGGCGAGGCCGGGCCGCAGAAGAGCTACCGCATCACACAGGCAGGCGGCGCGGAGCTGGCCACCTGGCTGCGCACACCGCCCACCGCCGACGCGCCGCCGCGCGACGAGCTGCTGATCAAGGTGCTGGTGGCACTGCGGCTGCCCGGGGTCGACGTGCCCGGGATCCTGCAGGCGCACCGCAGGGCCACCATCGAGCGGATGCAGCAGTACACCCGGCTCAAGGAGCATGCGCAGGACGACCTGTCGCTGCTGCTGGTCGCCGATGCCCAGCTGTACCGCCTGGAGTCGGTGGTCCGCTGGCTGGACGCGGCACAGGCCCGGCTCCGCCACCAGGACCCGGGGCAGCAGGCCGCCGCACCCGCCGTGCCGCAGGCCGCACCCGGGACCGCCGCGACCGCCCCGGCGTCCGCCGCACCGAGCGGAAGGGGGTCGGTCCGGTGACCGCGCCGCTGGAACTGCGCGGGGTGTCCAAGACCTACGGCGAGGGTCCCGCCGCCGTGCGGGCGCTGGCAGGCGCCGACCTGACCGTCACCGCGGGCGAGATGGTCGCCGTGATGGGGCCGAGCGGGTCGGGCAAGTCCACCCTGCTGACCATCGCGGGCAGCCTGGAGGAGCCCACCAGCGGCGAGGTCTTCATCGAGGGCACCGCGCTGTCCGGACTGAGCCGCGACGACCGGGCCAGACTGCGCCGCCGCCATATCGGCTACGTCTTCCAGGACTTCAACCTGCTCGCCGGGCTCACCGCGGTCGAGAACATCACGATGCCGCTGGAGCTGGACGGCGTCAGGACTCGGCAGGCCCGCCGCGCGGGGCTCGCCGCGCTGGAGGAGCTGGGTCTCGCCGACCGCGCCGACAGCTTCCCCGACGAGCTGTCCGGCGGGCAGCGGCAGCGGGTCGCGCTGGCCAGGGCGCTGGTCGGCGAGCGCAGGCTGCTGCTCGCGGACGAACCGACGGGCGCGCTGGACTCGCACAGCGGCGAGGGTGTGATGCGGCTGATCAGGTCCGCCTGCCGCGGTGGCGCCGCCGCCGTGCTGGTCACCCATGACGCCCAACTGGCCTCCTGGGCCGACCGGGTGGTCTTCGTGCGGGACGGCGAGATCGTCGACACCACCAGCCCGCTGGCCGGCCCCGAGTCGCTGCTGTCGGCCGGCGGGCCTGCGTCCGGCGAGGAGGCCCGCTGATGGCCGCCCCCCATCCGCAGGCAGTCCCTGCGGCGGACCGGCGCCCGGGGGTCCCGCTGCTGCCGAAGGGCGCGGGGACGGGCGGGCTGCCCGCCAGGCGTGCCGTGCTGCGCTGGTCGTGGCGGCTGCTGCGCCGCGAAAGGCGCCGTCAGGTGCTGCTGACCGCGCTGATCGCCCTCGTGGTGGGGGCCGCCGTGTGCGGGCTCGCCGCGATGCACGCCTATGTGCAGACGCCGGCCGGCATCTTCGGGTCCGCCGCGCAGCGGCTGCATGTGGACGGCGGTGCGCGCGGCGCCGCACTGCCGGCGGCGGTGGCCGAGGTGCGGGCGCGGCTGGCTCCCGCGGACGTCACCGCGCACCGGCAGGTGCCGGTGCCCGGGTCCGTGAACGGCCTGGACATCCGCGCCGAGGACCCGCACGGGCACTTCACCGCAGGCCGGTTGCGGCTGCTGTCCGGGCGCTATCCGGCCGGCAGCGGCGAAGTGGCCCTCACCCCGTCGGCGGCTGCGCTCTTCCACACCCGTACCGGCGCCGACGTCGTCCTCGGCGGCCAGCGGCTGACGGTGACCGGCATGGTGGAGAACCCCGGGCTGCTCGCCGACACCTTCGCCCTGGCCGCCCCGGGCACCGGAAGCGCCGCCGGGAGCACGGTCGCCGGGCTGCCCGCGGCCTCCGCCGACGTCCTGACCGACGCACCGGCGAGCGCGGTCGACGCGCTGCGCAGATCCTCGCCGGGCGGCGCGCCCGTGGTGAACCAGCAGCGGGACGACTACGGCAGGACCGCGTCCGACACCTTCGTCGTGGCCCTGGCCACGGTGGCCCTGCTGCTGGTCTCCCTGGTGGCCGCCGCGGGCTTCGCCGCCGCGGCCCACCGCAGGCTGCGGCAGATCGGGATGCTCGGCACGATCGGCGCCACCGACCGCCAGCTGCGGTGGGTGCTGCTCGGGCACGGGGCGCTGACCGGCGCCGTCGCGACGGCGTGCGGTGCGGTCCTGGGCGCCGCGGCGTGGATTCCGCTGGCCCCGCGTCTGGAGTCGGCCGCCGAGCACCGCATCGACCGCCTCGACCTGCCCTGGCCGATGCTGGCGCTGCTGCTGGTGATGGGGGTGGCCGCACCGACCGCCGCGGCCTGGTGGCCGGCGCGGGCGATGGCCCGCATCCCCACCGCCCGGGCGCTGTCCGCCCGGCCGCCGCGGCCGCTGCCCGCACGGCAGTCGGTGTGGGCAGCGGCCGCCCTGCTGGCGGCCGGGGCGGGCGCGCTGGTCCCCTCGCACCGCACCAACGGGCTGCTGGTGGTGCTCGGCATCGTCGGCGTGGTGCTGGGCATGCTGCTGCTCAGCGCGCCCGCGGTGCGGATGATGGCCGCGGCGGCAGGGCGTGCGCCCTTCACCACCCGGCTGGCGCTGCGGGACCTGGGCCGGCACCAGGCCCGGTCGGGCGCCGCGCTGGCCGCGATCACCCTGGCGATCGGTGTGCCGGTGGCGATCAGCGTGCTGGCCGCGGCCAGTGAGCACACCGCGGACGGCGGGAACCTGTCGGACCGCCAGGCGATGGTCCGGGTGGGTGCGCACGACACGGTCGTCCCGCTGCTGTCGGACGCCGCCAGGCGCGCCCAGCAGTCCGCCGTCGACCGGTGGGCGGCGTCCGTCGGGGGCAGGGCGACGCCGCTGGAGATGGCGTACGACCCCGCCGTCCCGCACACCACCGCCCGCGGCGGGCTCGAAGGGCAGCCGGTGGCCGAGACCGGCCGCAGGACCGGGGAGAACGTGTGGGCCAGCATCCCGCTCTACGTCGCCACGCCTGACGCGGTGCGGGAGTTCGGCCTCGGCCCGGCGCTCGCGGCGGCACCGGACGCCCGCATCCTGTCCTCGCTCCCCGGTTCCGACGCGCGGCCGCTGGACGTGCTGGGCACCACACGGCGTGGAGGGCCGGGCGAGGACCCGGTCGCGGTGCACGTGCCGGGCAGCGCGTACACCGCGGTGCCGCACGCCTTCCTCACCCAGGCCGCCGTCCGGGAGCAGGGCCTGCGCACCATCGCGGTGGGCTGGCTGGTCACCGCGGGGCAGGGGCTGACCGGTGAGGACCGGGCCGCTGCCCGGGACATGGCGGCGTCCGGCGGCATGTCCACGGAGTTCCGCGACCGGCAGGGCGGGCTGCGTACGGTGCGGCTGGTGTCGGTCGCCGCGGGGGCCGCGCTGGCGCTCGGCGTGCTGGCGATGACGGTGGGCACCCTGCGGGCGGAGTCCGCGGACGACCTGCGCACCCTCACCGCGACCGGCGCCACCTCGGGTGACCGGCGGGCGCTGACCGCCGCGACGGCCGGTGCGCTGGCGCTGGCCGGTACGGTTCTGGGCGCGCTCGGCGCGTATCTGGTGCTGCTGAGCGCCTACAGCGACGACCTCTCGCCGCTGGCCCATGTGCCCGTCGTGCCCTTGCTCATGGCCTTCCCCGGGATACCGCTGCTGGCGGCGGCCACCGGCTGGCTGTCGGCGGGCCGCGAACCGCCGGGGCTGGCGCGGCGGCTGCCGGAGTGAGCCGGCTGTGGCCGCGGCCGACACACCCGGTGCCGCCGCTGTGTCGGCCACGGCCATGCACCACGTGGCAGGGTGGCACCTAAGCTGCTCGGGCCGCACGGACGGCGTGCGGCCTGCGGGGCTGATGCGGGGCGGGGCGGCATGAGGGATTTCACGGACGTCGGTGTCGAGGTGCGGGGCGGCACCCTGGCGGTACGCCACTGGCCGGGGGCGCCGGGCGCCGGCACGGTGCTCGCGGTGCACGGTATCGCGAGCAACGGCCTGTCGTGGGCGGCGGTCGCCGAGGCCCTGGACGGGGTCGAGGTGATCGCGCCCGACCTGCGCGGGCGCGGGCGCAGCGGGGATGTCACCGGCGAGAGCAGCATGGCGGCGCACGCCGACGACCTGCTGGCGGTGCTCGACCACGTCGGGGTGGAGCAGGCGGTGCTCACCGGCCACTCGATGGGCGGCTTCGTCGGCTGCGTCGCCGCGCAGCGCGACCCGCACCGCTACCGGCACCTGGTGCTGGTCGACGGCGGCCTGGGCTTCCCTGTGCCCGCGGACATGGACATCGACCAGGTGCTGCACGCGGTGATCGGCCCGGCGATGGCCAAGCTGGACATGGAGTTCGCCGACCGGGCCGCCTACCACGCCTTCTGGGCGGCGCACCCGGCCTTCGCCGGGCTGGGCGGCGAGGTGGTGCGGGCGTATCTGGACCGTGACCTGGTCGGTGCGGAGCCGCATCTGCGCTCGGCGTGCCGGGCGGCGGCGATCCGCGAGGACGCCGAGGACGAGCTGCGCAATCCCGCGGTCTTCGCCGCGATCCACCACCTGCGGGTCCCCGCCGAGATGCTGTGGGCCGAGCGCGGACTGCGCGACGAGCCGACGGGCCTCTACCCGCCCGAGGTGATCGAGGCCGCCGCCCCCACCACGGTGGCGACGCACTTCGTCCCCGGGGTGAACCACTACTCGATCCTGCTGGGAGCCGCGGGTGCGGCCACCGTGGCGGGGCACCTGCGTGCCGCGGTGGCCTGCGGGTGAGGACGGCCGGTGAGCCGGCGCAGAGGGGCGGGGCGGTCCTGGCGGGCCGCCCCGCCGGCGCGTTCCGCGGCCGGGGTGCCGCCATGGTCCTCGCCGACATGGCGGTGTCCGGGGCTACGTGGTCCGGCCACATGTCCTGCGGGACGCCGCGATCCTACGGTGTGCGCAACCATCCACCGTTCCGGGAGCCGGTCACCATGCGTCGCAGCAGCACATCGAGCACGTCACGAAGCAGATCCGTCCCCGCGCTTGCGCTGCTGGCCTCCGCCGTCCTGCTGGCGGGGCTGACAGCATGCAGCAAGGCGGGGACCGCCGGGAGTTCGCCGGACGGCGGCAAGGGCGGCAGCGCGGCCGTCGACGTCGGCCTGGTCTACTCGCGCAGCGGCCCGCTCGCCGCCTACGGCAAGCAGTACCTGGAGGGCTTCAACGCCGGTCTGGCGTACGCGACCCACGGCACCGGCAAGGCGGCCGGGCACGAGATCCGCGTGACCGAGCAGGACGACGCGGGCGATCCGGCCAAGGCGGTCGCGGAGGCCAAGACGCTGATCGGCAAGGGCACCAAGATCATCGCGGGCACCACGGACTCGGGGGTGTCCCTGCAACTGGCGCCGCTGGCCGCGCAGAACCGCGTGCTGTACATCGCGGGACCCGCCGCGACCGACGCGCTGACCGGCCTGAACGCGTATACCTTCCGCTCGGGGCGGCAGTCGTACCAGGACATCATGACGGCGGGTTCGCTGCTCGGTGACTCGCACGGCAAGAAGGTCGTGGTGCTGACGCAGAACTCGGCCTTCGGCCAGGCCAACGTGGCCGCGGTCAAGGCGGTGCTGGGCGACGGGCAGGGCGCGGCGGTCGACTCGGTGCTGGCGCCGCCGAGCGCGGGCGACCTGACGCCGTTCGCACAGCAGGTCAAGTCCAAGAAACCGGACCTGGTGTTCGTGGCGTGGGCCGGGGCGAGTGCGCCGGCGCTGTGGACGGCGCTCGACCAGCAGGGCGTGGTCGGCTCGACCAAGGTCGTCACGGGCCTTGCCGGCATCGCCTCCTACCCGCTGTTCGGCGCGGCCGGCTCGAAGGTGTCGTTCCTGGCGCACTACTTCCCCGGTGCGGGCAACAACCCGGTGGAGAAGGCGATGCTGGACGGCATCACCAAGGCCGGCGGCACCCCCGACCTGTTCAGCCCTGACGGTTTCACCGCGGCCCAGATGATCGTGCACGCGGTGGAGGCCGGCAGCGCGACCGACCCCACGGCGATGGCCAAGGCGCTGGAGGGCTGGTCTTTCCAGGGTCCCAAGGGCGACGACCAGATCCGCGCGGTGGACCACGCGCTGCTGCAGCCGATGTTCACCGCGACGCTGACCGGGACCGGGGCCGCCGCCAAGCCGCAGCTGGACAGCCGGCTGCCGAAGGACGCGGTCACCCCGCCGTCGAAGCAGATGGCAGGCTGATCCGTGACCCCCGTACTGCGGCTGCGCGGCCTGGGCTGGTCGGTGGGCGGCGCGACCATCGTGGACGAGGTGTCCTTCGATGTGCACGAGGGCGAGTTCCTGGCCTTCATCGGCCCCAACGGCGCGGGCAAGACGTCGCTGTTCAACCTGATCAGCGGGCTCGTGCCGGCCACCCGGGGGTCGATCGGTCTGGACGGCGCCGACGTGACGGCCGAGAGCGTGCCCGCCAGGGCGCGGCGCGGGCTCGGCCGCACCTTCCAGACCTCCAGCCTGTGGCCGGCGATCACGGTCGCAGGGCATGTGCGGCTGGCCGCGCAGGCGGCGGCCGGCGGCTCCTACCGGATCTGGCGGCGGGCCGGCGACCACCGGGAGCGCGTCGGGCGGGTGCTGGAGCGCACCGGTCTTGCGCACCGGGCCGACGTGCCCTCCGCGGAGCTGTCGCACGGCGAGAAGCGGAAGCTGGAGCTGGCGGTGCTGCTGGTGGGCGAGCCGCGGCTGATGCTGCTCGACGAGCCGATGGCCGGGGTGAGCGCGGAGGAGGTGCCCGCGCTGACCGAGCTGATCCGCTCGCTGCACCGCGACGAGGGCAGGACGGTGCTGATGGTGGAGCACCACATGGACGTACTGCTGGGCCTGGCCGACCGGTTGGCGGTGATGCACCACGGCACGCTGCTGGCGCTGGACACACCGCGGGCGGTCACCGCGGACCCGGTGGTGCAGCAGGCCTATCTCGGGGAGGCGCTGTGAGCACGGAACCGCTGCTTGCCGTGCGGGACCTGGCGGTCGTCATCGGCGGCCGGCACATCCTGCACGGCGTGGACCTGGACGTGGCGCCGTCGGGTGTGACCGCGCTGCTGGGCCGCAACGGCGCGGGCAAGACCACGACGGTGCGCGGGGTGCTGGGCCTGGTGCCGCGCACCGGGAGCGTGCGCTTCCTCGGCGAGGAGACCGTACGGCTGCCCACCCATGCGCTGGTGCGCCGCGGTATCGGCTACGCGCCGGAGGACCGCGGGGTCTTCTCGGCGCTGACCGTCGCGGAGAACCTGCGGCTGGCCGAGCGCCCGGGCGCAGGCGAGCCCGCCTATGCGCTGGTGCACGAACTCTTCCCCGAACTGAAGACCCGCGCCCGGCAGTTGGCGGGCACCCTGTCGGGCGGTCAGCAGCAGATGGTGGCCATCGGCCGCACCCTGCTGAACGGCAACCGGCTGATCATCGCCGACGAGCCGACCAAGGGCCTGGCGCCCAAGGTGGTCACCGAGGTGGCGCAGGTGCTGGAGCGGGCCGCGCAGGCCGTGCCGGTGCTGCTGGTCGAGCAGAACCTGGCGATGGTGCGCAGGCTCGCCGAGCACTGCGTGGTCCTCGCCGACGGCCGCACCGCGCACCGCGGCCCCGCAGCGGGCCTGCTCGCCGACCCCGAGGCCACCCGGCGGCTGCTGGGCGTGGGCCGCCGTACCGACGCCGTACCCGAGGAGCACCCGATGGCCCCGCACGACCCCGGGGCTGCCGCAGCGGCAGCCGACAGCGCGAAGGGCGGTGCGTGATGTCGACCGTCGTGCTGCTGGCCGTCACGGGACTGGGCCTGGGCGCCCTGTACTTCCTGGTGGCGGCGGGGCTCTCGCTGATCTTCGGGCTGATGGACGTGCTCAACTTCGCCCACGGGGCGCTGCTGTCGGTCGGAGCGTACGGCACCTGGTGGGCGGCGGACGGGCATCTGCCGGGTGCGGGCTCCGGCGGTCTCGGCTTCGTGCTCGCGGTGTGCTTCGGCACGGCCGTCGGCACGGTGGCCGCCGTGCTGCTCGAACTGGCCCTGATCCGCCCGCTGTACGACCGGCCGCGCGAGCAGGTGCTGGCGACCGTCGGGGTGGGGCTCGCCGTCCCGGCGCTGCTGTCGGCGATCTGGGGACCCGACGCGCGGCCCTTCCCCGGGCCTGCCGCACTGTCGGGCACCTTCGGGCTGCTGGGCGCGCACATCCCGGTGAACCGGCTGGTGCTGATCGGCGCCGCCGCCGCGGTGCTGGTGGCGCTGCGGCTCTTCCTGGGCGGCACCCGGCACGGCCTGGTGGTGCGGGCCGGGGTGGAGGACCGGGCGATGGTCACCGCGCTGGGCATCGACGTGCGCAGGGCCTTCACGCTGGTCTTCGCGATCGGCGGGGCCGCGGCGGCCCTGGGCGGGGCGCTCGGCGGGCTGTACTACGGCTCGGTCGACCCGGGCCAGGGCACCTCGCTGCTGATCTTCGCCTTCGTGGTGGTGGTCATGGGCGGTATGGGCTCGGTTGCCGGTGCCGCGCTGGCCGCGGTCGGGGTGGGCCTGGTCCAGCAGTTCGCCAACTACTACACCGCGTCGGGCCTCGGCGACCTCGCCGTCGTCGTGCTGCTCGCCGCCCTGCTGCTGCTCAAGCCGCGCGGCATCACCGGGAGGCTCGCATGACCACCGCCACGCCCGCCCGCGAGGCGGCCACGGCCGCCGACGCGGCCGCGCCCGCCGGGTCGTTGCAGCGCTACGGCCGCTGGTGGCCGGCCGCGGGGCTGGCCGCGCTGCTCGCCGCGCCCTACAGCTCGCTGCCGCTGCCGGGGCTGCTCGACGGCCCGATCGGCAGTGCGGGCAATCTGCAACTGCTGGCGCTGTGCCTGGTCTTCGGGGCGCTGGCCACCGGGTACGACCTGCTGCTCGGGCGTACGGGGCTGCTCTCCTTCGGGCATGCGCTGTACTTCGCCGCGGGCAGCTACGCCACCGAACTGATCATGGTGGAGGCCGGGCTGCCCTTCGCGGTGGCCGCGGTGCTCGGCCTGTGCTGCGGGATCGCGCTGGCCGCCGCGCTCGGCTCGGTGGCGCTGCGCGTCGGCGGCATCGCCTTCTCGATGGTCACCCTGGCCTTCGCGCAGGCCGGTTCGATCCTGGTGGAGCGCGACCCGGGCGGTGTCACCGGCGGCGAGGAGGGCCGGGCCATCCCGGCGGACAAGCTGCCCGGCTCGCTCGCCGGTATCGGCAACACCGTCAACCTCTACTGGATCGCACTGGCCTACCTGGTGCTGACCCTGGCGGTCGTGCACTGGGCGGTGAACTCCCCCACCGGGCGGGTCTGGGAGGGCATCAAGGAGAACGAGCGCCGGGTGGAGGTGCTGGGCCTGCGGCCCTACGGCTTCAAACTGGTCGCCTTCGTGCTGGCCGGTGCGCTGGCCGCGGTCGGCGGGATCGTGCACCTGCTGCTGACCGGCGGGGCGACCCCGCAGACCACGACGTCGGACTTCACCTTGTCGCTGCTGGTGATGGTGGTCCTCGGCGGTTCCGGTTCGCGCTGGGGGCCGCTGATCGGCGGTGTCCTCTACACCTGGGCCGACCACCGGCTCGGCGACCTGGCGGGCTCGCAGACCGTCTCGGGGCTGCCGTCGGTGCTGCGGGTGCCGCTGTCGCAGCCGCTGTTCCTGCTCGGCGCGCTCTTCGTGGTCACCGTCGTCGCGCTGCCGGGCGGCCTGACCCGGCTGCCGGCCCGGCTGCGCCCCGCCCTGACGGCGCGTCAGCGCAAGACGGCGGTCAGGCTGCGCCCGTAGAGCCGACCGGTGTCCGCGACCACGCTCGTGCCACCGGGTGCGGGCACGATACGCAGCCCGGGGTCCGCGGTCACCGGGCGCAGGCGGCGCCCGCCCAGGTGGACGGTCACGGTGCCGCGTGCGGTCGTCGGGTCGGCGAGCGCCAGCGACGCGGTGCCGTCGCGGGCCTCCCGCAGCAGCACGGAGGCCGGTCCTTCGACGGTGAGGCGGCCGGCCCTGTGGGTGCCCGCGGTGAAGGTGTTGGCCGCGAGCAGGCCGAGCCCGCGGTGGCTGACGGCCTGCACGGAGGTGGTGTTGGCGAGGACCTCCAGCGGGCCGCGGGCGTAGCGGCGCAGTGCCTGCTCGGTGGCGCCGGGGACGATGGCGTAGGCCAGTGCGGTGTGCCGGGCGCCCGGCTCCTGGTGGAAGGCCAGGGTGAAGACCTGCTTGGTGACGGGCGTGTCGGGGTTGGTCAGCCGGACCGCGCGGCGGCTGCGGGTGACGGTGTCGAGTGCGACGGTCGGCTGCGGCTGGTGCGGGTCGAGCAGGACGTAGCCGACCGCGGTGCCCTGCGCCGGGTCGGCATAGCGCAGCCAGGCCAGCGGGGCGGTGCCGGTCCCCGACCAGGGGGCGCCGCCCAGCAGTTGGCCGGTGAGGTCCACCGGGTCGGCGGCGCCGGCGATCCTGGCGTCGGCGGTGGTGGTGACCGCGCGCCCCGCGGAGTCGCCGACGCCGGCCGCGAGCACCACGACCTCGTCGTCGAGCATGAACCAGGACTTCGTGGCGTCGGCGCTGCGGTAGGCGACGAAGTCGGCGGGGAGCTGCCCGGCCTGCTTGGCGGCCCAGGCCGCGTCGGGGGCCAGCACCATCGCCGCGGCGCCGTACGTGCCGAGGACCGCGCCGCCTGACAGGGTGTTGGTGCCCAGCGGGAAGTAGACGTACGCGTTCTGCGACACCGAGGAGGAGGTGAAGCCCGCGGCCGGGTTGTCGTACCACTGGGTGCCGTACAGCTCGGGGACGCTCAGCCTTGTCTCGACGGGGGCGGTGACGCCGGCCAGCCGGTCGGGGGGCACCGCGGTGAAGTAGTCGACGCCGAAGGCCTGCGTCTGGTCCTGCCCCGCGAGGTAGAGGTAGTGGGCGCCGGCGCCCTGGAACCAGGGTGTGAGGTTCTCGCCGCTCATGTACTCGTAGCCGCTGATCCGGGTGGAGCTGCGGGCCAGCGCGAAGGTCCAGCCCGGGCGGCGGTGGACGCTGCGGTCCATGGCGGGGTAGGCGCTGTGCAGGGCCTCGGGGTTGATGTCGCGGGCCGGGACCGCGGGGTCGGCGAGGAGGTCGGCGTAGCGGGCGACGCTGACCGGGGAGACGAAGGCCGCCGGGTCCGGCGGGGTCCTGGTCACCTGCCGCAGGTGCTTGGCGTATCCGGCGAGCGCGGTCGCGGACTCCCCCGTGGCGTAGCCCGACAGGTCCACGACGGCCTCGACGACGGCGGCCACGTCGGCGTATCCGGTGCCGGTCCTGGACACCGCCCGGCCCTTGACGGCCTCCGCCATCCAGCCCTCCACGATCAGCGGCGCGAAGCTGTCGGCGACCCAGCCGGTGACGCCGCCGACAAGGCCGCCGTCACCGGTGGCGTAACCCGTGCCGTCGAGGATCTTGACGGTCTGCACCACCCGGGTGAGCAGCCCGGTGCCGTAGGAGCCGGTGTAGGCGACCGAGGAGTGCTGCAGGAAGGACCCGTCGGCGTAGAAGCCGTCGGTGACGCCGTGCTGGGGTGCGTAGGGGTCGACGGCCGCGTACACGGTCAGCTGGTCGGCGACCGCCTTGCTGATGCGGGCGGTGTCGCCGAGTGCCGCGCCCTGCAGGATGCGGTTGGTGGTGATGTCGGCGAGGTTGGCGCCGGTGTGGAAGCGCGAGTCGAGGTCGACGTCGCCGTCCTTGCCGTTGCGCAGGTAGCCGTCCATGGCGGCGACATAGGTGGCGGTGAGGCCGGGCGCGGCCTGGGCGAGGACGTCGGCGAGCAGGACCAGGGTGCGGCTCGCGTAGCTGGAGATGCCGATCTCCCAGGTGAACCAGTTGCCGTAGTATCCGGCCGCCTGGTCGCCGTAGTAGCCGTCGTAGAGCCAGGTCAGGCCGTCGATGACGCGCTGCTGCACCGCGGTGTCGCCGAGCAGGGCCGAGCCGGGGGCGCGGGTGGCGAGCGCGATCTCGTACAGGTACTGGAAGGACGTGGACAGGTGCGGGTCGCTGCTGCCCAGGCCCACGCCGTGGAAGAGTTCGCCGCTGCCCGCGGTGTCCATCGCGGCGAGCCGGGACCTTGCCGTGGCCTGGAGGGCGGCGAGCTTGCCGGCGACCTCGGGGCGCGCGTTGGACTCGGCGGTGCCGCAGAAGATCGCGGTGACGTTGCCGAGCAGGGTCGCCCGGTCGGTGCCCGCGGTCGCCGTGCCGCCGCCCTCCGCGGCACTGGCGCGGAGGGAGCCGGCCAGGGCCAGCAGGGCGCCGGCCGGGGCGATCGACAGCAGGGCACGACGGGATATCTGCACGGCGGACGCTCCAGGCGGTCGGCGGGCGGCGCCGTGACCGGCGCCCCCCGCATTGAAGCAACCCCGCTCCCACCTGTCACCGGCAATGACACACGTCCCACAGCCCATACCGGGCACTACGGCTACGGCTACGGCTACGGCTACGGCTACGGCTACGGCTACGGCACCACGATCACCGGCCACCGCCCGGTCTTGACCAGCCGGACGCCCGGTGAGCCGAACAGCCGGTGGCGCAGGCCGCGCGAGGCGCCGATCACCACGGTGTCCGCCCGCATCGCGTCGGCGGTCTCGGCCAGCCCGGCGACCACGTCGGCGGCGCGCAGGATGTGGAACTCCCAGCGCGGAGCCGGATGGCCCAGCGTCCCGGCCAGCCCGACGGCCACCCGGTGCCGCAACTGCCTGGCCACCGCCAGGTCGTCGGCGGCCAGCATCCACGACAGGCCGGCCAGCATGGCCGTCGGGTGCACCGGCAGCACGTGCACCATCACCAGCAGCGCGTCCTGCCTGCGGGCGAGCCCGACGGCGTAGGCGGCGGCCCGCCACGAGGAGTCGGAGTCGTCCAGGCCGACCACGACGGTACGGCCGCCACCCCGCGGGGCGGCGGCCCGGTCGACATCCACGGCCTTGCCGTGCCGGCTGCTACGCCGCCGAGCCGTCGGCCGGCTGACCGCCGCCCGCGGCGCTGTCCGCGGCGGGCCTGCCCTCCTCCGGGTCGGCGAAGGCGGCCGCGGTGGTCCGCAGCGGCACCTCCTTGAGCAGCGTGGAGAGCAGCAGCGCGAGCACCAGGACGCCCGCGCCGACCAGGAAGGCCACGTTGATGGCGCCGGTGAAGCCGACCTTGAAGGGGTGGCCGAGCGCCGGGTCGACGTGGTTGAGGAAGGACGTGTCGTTGAGGCTGCCCGAACTGCCCGAGGTGAGCATCTTCAGCTGGTCGGGGTGGGCGGCCGCGGCCTTGTCGAAGGCGGCGGTGCCGCGCGCGTCGGCGTAGGCGGAGCTGATCCGGCTGCCGACGACCGAGTAGACGATGGACAGGAAGACGGCCACTCCCAGGGTGCCGCCCATCTGCCGGAAGAAGGTGGTCGAGGAGGTGGCCACACCGATGTCCCGCGGCGGCACCGCGTTCTGCATGGCCAGCACGATGGTCTGGAAGTTCAGCCCGAGTCCGGCGCCGACGACGAACATCGCGGCGTCCACGTACGGCAGGCTGCTGTCGGCGTCCATCTGCCAGAACATCAGCATGCCCGCGACCAGCAGCACGCAGCCGATGATCGGGAAGACCTTGTAGCGGCCGGTGCGCGAGGTGATCAGGCCCGACGCCATGGACAGCACCATGATGCCGAGCACCAGCGGCAGCGTCAGCAGGCCCGCCTTGGTGGGCGAGTTGCCCTTGACCAGCTGGAGGTAGAGCGGGATCAGGGTGATGCCGCCGAACATCCCGATGCCGATGATCGCGGACTGGGCCGAGCCCAGCGCGAAGACGCCGTTGCGGAACAGCCGCAGCGGCAGCAGCGCCTCGTCCCCCGCCCTGCGCTCGGCCAACAGGAAGCAGACGATGCCGACGGCGCCGACGACGTAGCAGGTCAGTGCGGTACCGCTGCCCCAGCCCCACTCGCGGCCCTGCTCGGCGACGATCAGCAGCGGCACGAGCGCGACGATGAGCGCGGCGGCGCCGAGCGAGTCCACGCGGTGGGCGCGGCGGTCCTGCTTGACGTGCAGCACCTTGGCCACCACGACCAGCGCGGCGATGCCGATCGGCACGTTGACCAGGAAGATCCAGCGCCAGCCGTCGATGCCCAGCAGCGAGTCCTGCCCGGCGAGCGCCCCGCCGATGACCGGGCCGAGCACACTGGAGGTGCCGAAGACGGCCATGAAGTAGCCCTGGTACTTGGCCCGTTCGCGCGGCGGGATGATGTCGCCGATGATCGCGAAGGCCAGCGAGAACAGGCCGCCGGCGCCTATGCCCTGGAAGGCGCGGAAGCCGGCCAGCATGTACATCGAGGTCGACAGCATGCACAGCGCGGACCCGACGACGAAGACCGAGATCGCGAAGAGGAAGAAGGGCTTGCGGCCGTACTGGTCGGAGAGCTTGCCGTACAGCGGGGTCGCGATGGTCGAGGTGATCAGGAAGGAGGTGGTCACCCAGGCCTGTGCGGTCAGGCCGTTGAGGCTCTCGCCGATCTTGTAGATGGCGGTGGAGACCACCGTCTGGTCCAGAGCGGCGAGGAACATCCCCAGCAGCAGACCGGACAGGATGATCATGATCTGCCGGTGGGTGTAGCCCGTCGGGGGTGCGGCGGTGCCGGTCTGCGCGGCGTCTGCTTGGGCGCTCATGGGGACTCTTTCTCCGTAATCTTGCTTGCCCTGGGCAACGATACCGCCGGATGCCGGATGCCCATAGAGCGCGCCCGCACCTGACGACGGCGATCGCGGGCCGGATGCGCACGGCCGCCGGGCGGTGCAGGGCCATCGCGGGCGGCACACGCGGCGGGCATCTTAGGCCAACTCCCCGCATGTACCGCAGGAAAATGCCAGAAGTCCCCGAAAAGGGCTGCACGGAGCGTAACTTGCTCGTCACCGCCCGGCCGGGCGGCCACGCGGCGGCGTGGACCGAGGGGAGCGGTGTGTCCGGGATCGACGAGTGCCTGCTACGGGCGATGGCGCTGCCGGGGGCACGCGGTGCCGCGCTGGTGGAGTGGGTCAGCGGACTCGCCCTCGGGGTGGTCGGCGAGGCGGCGGGCGGCGACCACGAGGTGGTGGCCGCCGAGACCGCGGCATACGCCAGGGCTACCGCGGAGCACCCGGTCTTCACCGCGGACCAGGACGGCCCGGGACCCGCGGCGCAGGAGGTCGTGGTGGTCACCGGCACCGGGTACCACCTGCTGCGGTTCACCGAAGCACCCTACGAGGGCGGGGTGTTCCTCTACCTGTGGCTGGACCGGGAGCAGGCCAACCTCGCCCTGGCCATGCGCGGCCTGCGCGCACTCGCCGAAGGGCTGGTGCTGGTATGAGCCAGGCCGCCGCCCACTCCCCCGTGTCCCCGATGCTGTCGCGGCTCGCGCAGGAGCGCGCCACGGGTGTGCTGATACGGGACACCGGCACGCTCTACCTGGCCGACGGCGAGGTGGTGCACGCCGAGAGCCCCGCGGCGCCCGGCATCGAGGTGCTGCTGACGGCCGGCGGGCGGCTGTCGCCCGAGGCCTTCCAGGAGGCGGTGGCCGCCGCGGGCGCCGAGTGCGCGACCGGCCGCTGGCTGGTCGAGCACCGCAGGCTGGCGGCGGGCGAGTTGGAGATCAGCCGGCTCGGCGCGCTGCACGACGCCGCCTACTTCGTGCTGTCCCCCGGCGCCGGCGGCCAGAGCCGCTTCCGGCACGGGGTGCGCCACTGGTTCGGCTCGCCGGGCGGCGTCCCGGTGGCCGCGGTGGAGGGCGAGGCCCGGCGGCGCCGGCTGCTTCTGGAGTCGCTGTGGCCGCACCCGCGGCTGGACGCGGCGCCGGTGACCGCGGCCAGGACCGCGCTGCGGCCCGGCGCCCGGCCCTTCCTGCCGCGCCGCCAGGCGGCCCTGCTCGGCCTCGCCGACGGAGTGCGCACCCCGTCGGCGATCGCCGCGCTGCTGGGCCGGCCGGCCTTCCACGCGCTGGTGGACGTACGCCGGCTGGCCGCACTCGGGCTGGTCGAGACCCCGCGCGGCAGCGCGCGCACACCAGGCAGGGCGCCTGCCTGGTTCCAGAACATCGGCGACGACCCGGACGCGGCGCTGCTGCGCCGGCTGCGGGTCGCGCTGGAGCGGTTGTGAGACGGGCGCTGCAGCGGCACGCGCTGCGTGCCGAGCGGAGGAGGTCGACGGTGCACGAAGCAGCGGTACGTACCGAGTTGGAAGGGCTGCGAGCGCGGCTGCCGGAGGTGACCGGGGCACTCGCGGCGACCGCCGACGGGCTGCTGCTGGCCGCGGACGCGCCGGACGTGCAGGCCGAGGGCTTCGCGGCGCTGACCGCCGCCGCCCTCGGGGTGGGCCTGCGGCTCACCGAGGGCGCGGGCCAGCAGGCGCTGCGCGAACTGGTGGTCCGCAGCGAGACCGGCTGCGTCGTGCTGCACGCGGCCGGCCGGGACGCGGTCCTCGCGGTGATCGCGGGGCCGCGCGCCAACGTCGGCCGGCTGCACCTGGAGGCCCGCCGCAGCTGCACCCGGCTCGCCGAACTGCTCGGCGCCGCCCACGCGGCACCGGAGGGCGGCGGTGCGCGATGACCGACCAGCCGCCCAGGCCGCGCGCGGGACGGGCCAGGAGCCGCGCGCAGGACCCGGCCGGGGACCGGACCGCGAACCAGACCACACAGCAGACACCGGCGAAGGGAAGCACGAAGATCATGGCCAACACCGAAACCGCGCTCAAGGACGCGATGACCTCCATCGAGGGAGTCATCGGCGTGGCGCTCGTCGACTACACCAGCGGCATGGCGCTGGGCACCCTGGGCGGCGGCAAGGACCTCGACCTGTCGGTGGCCGCCGCGGGCAACACCGACGTCGTGCGCGCCAAGGCCCGCACGATGGAACTGCTCGGGCTCAAGGACGAGATCGAGGACATCCTGATCACCCTGGGCGGGCAGTACCACCTGATCCGGCTGCTGCACGGCCGCGGCAAGTCCGGCCTCTTCCTCTACCTGGCGCTCGACCGCGGCCGGGCGAACCTGGCGATGGCCCGCCACCAGCTCAAGTCCATCGAGAACGACCTGGAGGTGTGACCCGGGGCGGGCGGGACATCCCGCCCGCCCGCCGCCGACTGGTCCATTCGGGTGACCTGCGCACCGGGGCGGCCGGCCGGCGGGCGCCCGCCGTGGTGTGCTGGGCCGTGAAGGACCGTCGGCCACCCGGGCGGGCGAGCCGAGCGCAGAGGGTGTGACGTGGACAGCGGGGCGCAGCAGGCCGAGCCGGAGGACCGCGGACCCGGCGGTCCCGGGCTGCACTGCCTGGTGACCGGGGCGACCGGCTACATCGGCGGCCGACTGGTGCCGGAACTGCTCGACGCGGGGCACCGGGTGCGCTGCCTGGCCCGCACCCCGGTCAAGCTGCGGGACCACCCGTGGGTGGGGCGCACCGAGGTGGTCGCGGGCGACGTGACCGACGAGGCGTCGGTGGCGGACGCGCTGCGCGGGATCGACGTCGCCTACTACCTGGTGCACGCGCTCGGCACCGGCAAGGACTTCGAGCGGACGGACAGGACGGCGGCCCGGATCTTCGGCGAACAGGCGAAGGCGGCCGGGGTGCGCAGGGTCGTCTACCTCGGCGGCCTCACCCCGCGCGGGGTGCCCGCGCGCGAGCTGTCGCCGCACCTGCGCTCGCGCGCCGAGGTCGGCGACATCCTGCTGCGGTGCGGCGTCCCGGCGACCGTGCTGCGGGCCGCGGTCATCATCGGGTCGGGCTCGGCGTCCTTCGAGATGCTGCGCTACCTCACCGAGCGGCTGCCGGTGATGGTCACCCCGCGCTGGGTGGGCACCGCGATCCAGCCGATCGCGGTACGGGACGTGCTGCGCTACCTGGTCGGCAGCGCCACCATGCCGGACAGCGTCAGCCGGGCCTTCGACATCGGCGGCCCCGACGTCCTGACCTACCGCGAGCTGATGCAGCGTTACGCGGCCGTGGCCGGGCTGCCGCGCCGGGTCATCGTGCCCGTACCCGTTCTGACCCCGCGGCTGTCCAGCCACTGGATCGGCCTGGTCACCCCCGTTCCCGCCGCGGTCGCCAAACCGCTGGCGGAGTCGCTGCGGCACGAGGTGGTGTGCGACGAGCACGACATCGCGGGGCTGGTGCCCGACCCGCCGGGCACGCCGATCGGGGTGGACCGGGCGCTGGCACTGGCGCTGCGCCGGGTGCAGGAGGCCCAGGTCAGCACCCGCTGGTCGTCGGCCGCGGTGCCCGGCGCCCCCAGCGACCCGCTGCCCACCGACCCGGACTGGGCGGGCGGCAGCCTGTACTGCGACCGGCGGCAGACCCTGGTCGAGGCGAGCCCGGCGCAGCTGTGGCGGGTGATCGAGGGCATCGGCGGCGAGAACGGCTGGTACTCCTTCCCGCTGGCCTGGTCGGTGCGCGGACTGCTCGACGGGCTGGCCGGCGGGGTGGGATTGCGCAGGGGGAGGCGGGACGCGGCGCGGCTGCGGGTCGGTGACTCGCTTGACTTCTGGCGGGTCGAGGAGATCGAACCCGGCCGGCTGCTGCGGCTGCGCGCCGAGATGCGACTGCCGGGCCTGGCGTGGCTGGAGATGTCCGCCGACCGCGACCCCGAGGGCCGCACCCGCTACCGGCAGCGTGCGCTCTTCCACCCGCGCGGCCTGCTCGGCCACGCCTACTGGTGGGCCGTATCCCCTTTCCATGCCGCGGTCTTCGGCGGCATGACCCGCAACATCGCCCGGGCGGCGGCCCGTTCGTCCGCGGCGGAGGACGCCGGATGAGACGGCGGACCGGCATCGGGGGCGACCGCGCGGGGCGGCGGGCGGGCGACCGCGCGCGGCGGGACATCCGATGTGTCCGTCAGTGGCGGCGAGCGGACGCCGGGGGTGCCGGATGAGGCGGGCGGTGGTGCTCTTCACCGGGGACCTGCGGCTGCACGACCACCCGGCACTGCGGGCCGCAATCGCCGGGGCCGACGAGGTGGTGCCGCTCTTCGTGCTGGACCCGGCGGTGGCACGGGCCGGTTTCGCGGCCCCTGTGCGGCAGGACTTCCTGGCCGGGTGCCTGGCCGACCTGGACGCCGGGCTGCGCGAGCGCGGCGGGCGACTGGTGGTGCGGTCGGGCGAACCGGCCGCGGAGGTGTGCGCGGTGGCGGCGGAGTGCGACGCCGCCGAGGTCCATGTGGCCGCCGCCGACAGCGGTTTCGGGCAGCGCCGCGAGGACCGGCTGCGGGCGGCGCTGGCCGGCGCGGGGCGGCGGCTGCACGTCCACGACACGGTCGTCACGGCGGTGCCGCCGGGTGCGCTGACCCCGCAGGCATCCGACCATTTCGCGGTGTTCACGCCGTACTTCCGGCACTGGTCGGCGCAGCGGCTGCGCGACACGCTGCCGGCGCCGCGCACCGTCCGGGTGCCCGACGCGGTGGGCTCGGCCGGCCTGCCGGAAGGCGGCGCGCGGGGCGCGGGGGAAGGCGCGGCCAGGCGCCGGCTGTCGGCGTGGCTGCGCGGTGGCCTCGGCTCGTACGGCACGGGGCAGGACGACCTGGCCGCCGACGCGACCTCCCGGCTGTCGGCGCACCTGCACTTCGGGACGCTGTCGCCGGTCGAGACGGTGCACCGGGTGCGGTCGGCCGGCGGCCCCGGCGCGGCGGCGTTCGTACGGCAGTTGTGCTGGCGGGACTTCAACCGCCAGGTGCTGGCCGCCAGAACCGGGGCCTCGGTGGCCGACTACCGCACCAGGCAGGACCGTTGGCGTACGGGCAAGGCGGCGGACGCAGACGCCGACGCGTGGCGGGAGGGGCGTACCGGCTACCCCATGGTCGACGCGGCGATGCGGCAGTTGGCGGCCGAGGGCTGGATGCACAACCGCGGGCGGCTGCTGGTGGCGAGCTTCCTGACCAAGACGCTGTACGTCGACTGGCGGGTGGGCGCGCGGCACTTCCTGGACCTGCTGGTGGACGGCGACGTGGCCAACAACCAGCTCAACTGGCAGTGGGTGGCGGGCACCGGCACCGACACGCGCCCCAACCGGGTGCTCAACCCGGTGCTGCAGGCCCGCCGGCACGACCCGGACGGCGAGTACGTCAGGCGCTGGGTCCCGGAGTTGGCGGCGGTGCCGCCGGGTGCCGCAGTGCACGAGCCCTGGAAGCTTCCGGAAAAGTACCGCAAGGGATACCCCGCTCCGGTCCTCGCGCTGTCCGACGGCCTGGCGCGCTTCCGCCGCGCTCGCGGCCTGCACTGACCCCGCCCCCCGGACAAACCGGCAGCATCGGTTCCGTCCTGGGTGTTGACCGCCCGGAATGCAGGCCTTAGGTTGCGACCGCAAGTTGCGTAATCGAGTCCGAAACATTCGGTAGCTCGCTCTGCCGGAACGACGCCGTTCCGCCTGCACGAAGGACCCTGCATGATCAAAATGACCCGCGTTGCCACCGTGGGCGCCGCCGCCGCCGGGCTGATGGCCTTCCTGGTGCCGAACGTCATGGCCAGCTCCCCCGGCCAGCAGCAGGCAGCCGCGCCCGCCAAGGGCGGCTCGCACACCAAGCCCGCCCCCTCGCCCCAGACTTTGCGGGCGCTGGCGGACCGGGCCGGTATCCACATCGGCACCGCAGTGAACGCCGACGCGCTGGCCGGCGAGCCGCAGTACGCCGACCTCGTCGGCGCGCAGTTCAACTCGGTCACGCCCGAGAACGCGATGAAGTGGGACGCCGTCGAGCCCACCCGCGGCACGTACAACTACACCCAGGCCGACCAGCTGGTGGCCTTCGCCAAGGCGCACGGCCAGCTCGTCCGCGGCCACACCCTGGTCTGGCACAACCAGCTGCCGTCCTGGGTGACCGCGGGCGACTTCAGCGCCGACGAGCTGCGCGAGATCCTGCACCAGCACATCACCGCCGAGGTCTCGCACTTCAAGGGCAAGATCTGGCAGTGGGACGTCGTCAACGAGGCCTTCAACGAGGACGGCACGCTGCGCGACAGCATCTGGCTGCAGAAGCTGGGCCCGGGCTACATAGCCGACGCCTTCCGCTGGGCGCACCAGGCCGACCCCAAGGCGATCCTCTTCTACAACGACTACAACATCGACGGCGTCAACCCGAAGAGCAACGCGGTCTACGACCTGGTCTCCTCGCTGCGCAAGCAGGGCGTGCCGATCCAGGGCGTCGGCGACCAGGGCCACCTGGACGTGCAGTACCCGGCGCCGCACGACATCGCCACCAACCTGGCCCGCTTCGACAAGCTCGGCGTGCAGACCGCGATCACCGAGGCGGACGTCCGCATCCCGCTGCCCGCGGACAACACCGAGGTCGAGGCGCAGAACGAGGCCTACCAGACGCTGCTGGAAGGCTGCCTGCTGACCAAGCACTGCACCGACTTCACGGTGTGGGGCTTCACCGACAAGTACTCCTGGGTCCCCGGCACCTTCACCGGTGAGGGCCAGGCCAACATCTACGACGAGAACTACCAGCCCAAGACCGCCTACACGGTGATCAGCCAGGACCTCACCCTGGCCGGCCGCTGACCGGCTCCCCCGCCGGGACCGAACACCCGGTCCCGGCGGGGGCCTCCTCCGTACGGCCCAGCCGCGGGGCCCTCCGGTTGCGGGCAGCGCGGCACCGACCTTGACTCGTCGTGACACCCGGTGGACGGCGAGAGGAGAGGCGTGGTGCTGTCGGCGCGCGGTCTTTTCACGGAGATCCTCGACAACGACGAGTCCTTCCGGCTCTTCTGCTCCATCGCCGCCAGCGGCGAATCGCAGGGCGGCTGGGAGAACGGCAGGATCGCGGCCCTGGTGCCGCCGGGACTGGCGGAGCTGGCCCCCAAGATCGCCCGCCACGGGGCGGACGAGGACAAGCACGGCCGGATCTTCAACGGCCTGCTGCACGGGCGCGGTCTGGAGCCGGCCGACGTCCCCGCGGACACGGACTACACGATGCTGCTGGAGCGGGCCGGCATCGGGCTCGCCCACTCCCGGCTGCGGGCCGACCAGCCGCTCAGCGAGCAGGACATCGTCACCTACCTGGCGCACAGCCGGGTGACCGAGCAGCGGGCCTCCGAGCAGATGGCGCTGCTGCTCAAGCACTTCGCCGACCACCCGGAGATCGGCAGGGCGGTCCGGCAGATCGCCCGCGACGAGGACAACCACCTGGCGTACTGCCACGAGGAGTTGCTGCGGCTGGCGGCCGCCGGGCACGCCCGGCAGATCCACCGCACGCTGCGCGAGTGCGCGATGGCCGAGATCCGCGTCTACCGCGGGGTCAGCCTCGCGGTGATGGCGCACATGGGCGAGATCCTGCACTGGTCGGCGGCCAAGTCGGCGGTGCTGCGCGCCGGCATCCACGCGGTCTACCTCTACGAGCGGGCCGCCGGCTGGCGGCGGATGACGTCGCTGGCCATGCCCGCCCGCCGCAACGCCCTCGGCGGCGGCCCGGTCGCGGCCGAGGCCACCACCTGACCTGGATCCCGCCGCTCATCCCGGCGTCGCCGGTGTACGGGAGACCGACACCGCGCGCGGCGCCGGGATAGCTGTTCGTCAGTTCAGCGAATAAACTAATCACCCCTTTCCTTTGCGGCAAGAGGCGGTCAAGAATCGGTCGAACCGGCCACGCGCCGGGGCGGCTTCGGCAAGCCTGGGGCAGTCTCCCGGCAGTCGGGGGGCCGGGGTCGAGTCATGGGAAGTCGGCGCGTAAGGTGCATCCCCGGCATCCGCAGGCGATCGCCGCCGGTCACCCCGGGCGGCCGCCTACGGCTGCCACCGTACGGTCCACCCTCTCCTACAGCCTTCCTGTGAGTGTCTTGAAGGCCGTTGACCTGCGGTGGAGCGTCTATTAGTTTGCTGAATGAATAAATGGGCCAGAGAGGTTCGCCGGGCGGCGCCCCCTGCGGTGCGCATCGGCGGAGAAAGGTCGCAGCGTGATGAACGGCGGCGGGCAGCCGGCGAGCAAGCAGAGCATGCGCCGGCACAACCTGGCGCTGGTACTGCGTCAGGTCGCCGCCAGTGACAGTGCGTCCCGGGCCACCGTCGCCGCCCGGGTGGGCCTGACCAAGGCCACCGTCTCCTCACTCGTGGAGGAACTGCGGCTGGCCGGCCTCGTCGTCGAGCACGTGCCGGAGAACCAGGGCCGGGTCGGCCGCCCCGGTGGCGCGCTCGCCCTCAACCCGCAGGGCGCAGCCGGCGTCGGCGTGGAGGTCAACGTCGACTACACCGCGGTCTGCGTCGCCGACCTGACCGGCGCACCCCGGGTCCGGCTCACCGAGCACGCCGACAACCGCGGCCGGGACGCCGAGGAGACGCTGCACTCGGCCGGGCGGCTCGCCGCCCGGGCCTGCGCCGCCGCCCGGCGGGCCGGACTGACCCCGGTCCAGGTGACCCTGGGCGTCCCCGGCCTCGTCCACGAGGACAAGGTGCTGCACGCGCCCAACCTGGACTGGCGCCATGTCCCCGCGGGCGAGCTGCTGGTACGGGGCCTGGGCCGGCAGCGGCTCGCGGTGTCGGTGGACAACGAGGCCAACCTGGCGGCCATCGGCGAGTTCCAGGCGCGGCCCGCGGGCGCGGGGGCGAGCTTCCTGTACGTGTCCGGCGAGATCGGCATCGGCGCCGGACTGATGGTGGACGGCACCCTCTTCCGCGGCGGCGGCTTCGCCGGGGAGATCGGGCATGTCACCGTGCTCCCCGACGGGCCCGAGTGCGGCTGCGGCGCGCGCGGCTGCCTGGAGCGCTACGCGGGCCAGGACGCACTGCTGGAGGCCGCCGCGCTGGACTCGGTCAGCGCCACCCGGCTGGGCTCGGCCCCTGCCGCGACGGCCACCGCGACCCGTACCGGCGGCGGTCCTGGCGGGGGTGCCGGGCGCTCCGCGCTGCAGGACCCGCCGGCCGAGGCCGACGCGCCCGTGGAGCGGCTCGCGGCGCTGGCTGCCGAGGGCGACGAGGCCGCGGTCCGGGCGCTCGCGGTGGCCGGCCGGGCGCTGGGCGTGGCGCTGTCCGGTGCGGTGAACCTGCTCGACCCGCCGGAGGTGGTGATCGGCGGGATATACGCCCGCCTGGCGCCCTGGCTGATCCCCAGCCTCCAGGTCCAGTTGCACGAGCGGGTCACCTCGGGCCGCTGGCGGTCCGACCGGCTGCAGGTGTCAGGGCTCGGCACCGAGGCCGCGGTACGTGGCGCGGCGGGCGCCGGGGTGCAGGCGATCCTGCGCGACCCGTCGGCGTACATCGACCTGACCAGCCCGATGCTCTGAAGGATCATCAACTCCCGCCCGGGGCCGTCGAATCAGCCGTCGAAGGAGCGATGCAGGCGGGGCGCACGCGCTCGGTGGCTTGTCTGTGACAACCCTTGACGCTCCGCGCCCTGCCAATTAGTTTTTTGAACCAACGAACCAATTCATCACTCCGCTCGCGGTTTGCGCTGATCAGCGCGCCACGTCGGAGCTGAGGCATCCCCTGACCCCACCACGTACCAGGGGCATGCCCGCATCCCCCCGCAGTGCGTCACACGAGGAGCCGCCATGCGCACGCCCCGCCCACGCACCCGTCTCGCCCTGCTCGCGGCACTGAGCCTGTCCGCGGCAGCCTTACTGACCGCCGCCGCGCCCGCGGCGGACGCCGCCCCCGCACGGGCCTTCGCAGGCCCGGCCGCGGCGGCGCCCTTCAAGGTCCTGGTGTTCTCCAAGACCACCGGCTACCGGCACGACTCCATCCCGGCCGGTATCGCCGCGATCCAGCAGCTCGGCCTGCAGAACAACTTCACCGTCGTCGCCACCGAGGACGACACGCAGTTCACCGACGCCAACCTGGCACAGTACGCGGCCGTGGTCTTCCTGTCGGCGACCGGCGACCCGGTCACCACCCAGTCGGAGAAGGACGCCTTCCAGCGCTACATCGAGAACGGCGGCGGCTACGTGGGCATCCACGCCGCCTCCGACAGCGGCTACAGCTGGTCCTGGTACGGCAGCCTGGTCGGCGCGTACTTCAAGCAGCACCCCGCCATCCAGCCGGCCACCGTCGACGTCGAGGACCACACCCACCCGTCCACGGCGGGCCTGCCGAACTCGTACACCCACACCGACGAGTGGTACGACTTCCAGACCAACCCGCGCTCCGCGGTGCATGTCCTGGCCTCGGTGGACGACAGCTCCTACAGCGGCTCGACGATGGGCGCCGACCACCCCACCACCTGGTGCCACGACTTCGACGGCGGGCGTGCCTGGTACACCGGCATGGGCCACACCATCGAGAGCTACACCGAGCCGAACTTCCTGCACCTGCTGCTCGGCGGCATCCAGACCGCGGCCGGCGCCGTGGCCGCCGACTGCTCGGCCGGCTCCACGCCGCCGCCGGTGGAGCACGGCATCCACCTCAAGGCGCACGCCAACGGCAAGTACGTGACCGCGCCCGGCACCACGCAGCCGCTGATCGCCGGCAGCACGACGGTGGGCACCAACGAGACCTTCGACGAGGTGGACCTGGGCGGCGGCAACATCGCGCTGCGCGCCCATGTCAACAACCAGTTCGTGACCGCAGAGAACGCCGGCGCCCAGCCGCTGATCGCCAACCGGGCTGCGGCGGCCGGCTGGGAGACCTTCCAGCTGATCCACAACTCCGACGGCAGCATCAGCCTCAAGGCCGCGGTCAACGGCAGGTACGTGACCGCGGAGAACGCCGGCGCGGCGGCGCTGATCGCCAACCGCACGGCCATCGGGCCGTGGGAGGAGTTCGACCTCTCCACGAGCTGAGACCGCGGCACCAGGGCAGCACGGCCGCACCCGCCATCCGCAGCCGTGATGACCTGTCATGCCCATGATCAGTTGAGCCTCCGTGTTCGACGCGACCACCCATGACCAAGGAGACCCACGTGTTGTCCGTACGACTACGACCACCGCGCCCGCGCGTACGCACCCGGCTGCTGAAATGGCTCACGCTGACGGTGGCACTGCTCACGCTGCCCGTCCTCGGAGTGCTCGCCACCGTTCCCGCCGACGCCGCCCCCGGCGCGTCCGCGGCCGCCGCGGCCGAACCGAACGTCGCCGGCGTCCCCGACAGCAGCTTCCAGAAGGTGCTGCTGAACAACTCGGGCGGGAACCCGCTGCAGTTGGACATCGCCGGTGACGGCCGGGTCTTCTTCATCGACATGCTCGGCGACGTGCGGATCATCAACACCGGCGGCACCACCGTGACCGCCGGGCATCTGAGCGTCTTCACCGCCAACGAGAGCGGCCTGCTGGCGATGGCCCTGGACCCGGCCTTCACCACCAACCACTGGATCTACCTCTACTACTCGCCCTCGTCGGCGAGCGTCGACCGGCTCAGCCGCTTCACCGTCAACGGCTCCACGATGGACATGTCCAGCGAGAAGGTCGTCCTAGAGATCCCCGTCCAGCGCGCCGAGTGCTGCCACCACGGCGCCGGCATGGCCATGGACCACAAGAACGGCAACCTGTGGCTCTCCGTCGGCGACAACACCAACCCCTTCGCCTCCGACGGCTACACGCCGATCGACGAGCAGGCCGGCCGGGCCAACTGGGACGCGCAGCGCACGGCGGGCAACACCAACAGCCTGTCGGGCAAGGTGCTGCGCATCCACCCGGAGGCCGACGGCACGTACACCATCCCCTCGGGCAACCTCTTCCCGCCCGGCACCGACAAGACCAGGCCCGAGATCTACGCGATGGGCTACCGCAACCCCTTCCGGCTGGCCCTCGACCCGAAGACCGGCTTCCCCGTGGTCGGCAACTACGGCCCCGACGCGGGCGCCGCCAACGCCGGCCGCGGCCCGCAGAACACCGTCGAGTGGGACCTGCTGAGCAAGCCGATCAACGCGGGCTGGCCGTACTGCATCGGGAACAACACCCCGTACATCGACTACAACTTCGCCACCAAGACCTCAGGCTCGGCCTTCGACTGCGCGGGCGGCCCGACCAACAACTCCCCGAACAACACCGGGCTGACCAAGCTCCCGCCGGCCACCCCGGCCGACGTCTGGTACCACTACAGCGCGGACCCGAACAACTTCCCGCTGCTCAGCGGCGGCGCCCCGATGGCCGGTCCGGTCTACCGCTACGACGCCGGCCTGGTCTCGGACCGCAAGTGGCCGGCCGCGATGGACGGGCAGGCGATCTTCTCCGAGTGGAACACCAGCAAGGTCTACACCTTCCACGTCAAGTCGGACAACACCGGCACCGACGACATCCAGACCTTCCTGCCGTCGGTGTCGTTCAAGAAGCCGATGGACATGAAGTTCGGCCCCGACGGCGCCCTCTACATGGTCGAGTGGGGCACCGGTTACGGCGGCAACAACGCCGACGCGGGCATCTACCGCATCGACTACCTCAACGGCGGCGCGCTGCCGGTGGCTTCGGCGAGCGCCAACCGCACCAGCGGTCCCGCGCCGCTCGCGGTGAACTTCTCCAGCGCCGGGTCCAGCGACCCGGCAGGCGGCTCCCTGACCTACCGGTGGGCCTTCGGCGACGGCGCGACCTCGACCAGCGCCAACCCCAGCCACACCTACAGCACGGTCGGCAACTACACCGCCGTCCTGTCCGTCACCAACAGCGCGGGCAAGATCGCGACCGCGAGCATCGACATCACCGCAGGCAACACCATGCCGACCCTGACCATCAGCGCCCCGCCCAACGGCGGCGTCTTCGAATGGGGTGACAAGGTCGACTTCGCGGTCAGCGTCACCGACCCCGAGGACGGCACAGTCGACTGCGGCCAGGTCAAGATCCAGGCCATCCTGGGCCACGACACCCACGGCCACCCGCTCGACCAGTACTCCGGGTGCAGCGCCACCGTCAGCACGACGCTGTCCAACGGCCACAGCGACGGCGACAACGTCTTCTACGTCATCGAGGCCAGCTACACCGACAAGGGCGGCAGCGGCGGTGCCGCGGCCCCGCTGACCGGCCGGGCGCAGATCACCCTGCAACCCAAGCACAAGCAGGCGGAGTTCTTCACCGACACCGGGCGGGCCGGTGACGGCCAGGGCACCGACACCCCGGGGGTCACCGTCGAGAACGGCGCCGACAGCGCCGGCGGCGGCCAGGACATCGGGTTCATCGAGGACGGCGACTACTGGAGCGTGTCACCCATCGCGCTCACCAACATCACCTCGATCGGCTTCCGCACCGCCTCGGCGAATGCCGGCGGGCGCATCGAGGTCCGCTGGAACTCCCCCACCGGCACCCTGCTCGGCACCGCCACCGTCCCGGCCACCGGTGCCTGGCAGACCTACACCGACGTCACCGCCAGCCTCGGCAACGTGCCGGGCGGCAGCGGCAAGGTGTACTTCGTCGCCCGCAACCCGTCGGGGCACACCGGCCCCGGTGCGCTGATGAACGTCAACTGGATGATGTTCAACGGCGCCGGAGTCGGCACCCCCGGCACCCCGGGCGGCGGCACCGGCATCAGCCTCAAGGCACACGCCAACGGCAAGTACGTGACCGCGCCGGGCACCACGCAGCCGCTGATCGCCGGCAGCACGACGGTGGGCACCAACGAGAAGTTCGACGAGATCGACCTGGGCGGCGGCAACATCGCGCTGCGCGCCCACGTCAACAACCAGTTCGTGACCGCGGAGAACGCCGGCGCCCAGCCGCTGATCGCCAACCGGGCGGCGCAGGGCTCCTGGGAGACCTTCCAGCTGATCCACAACTCCGACGGCAGCATCAGCCTCAAGGCCACGGTCAACGGCAAGTACGTGACCGCGGAGAACGCCGGCGCGGCGGCGCTGATCGCCAACCGGGACGCCATCGGCCCCTGGGAGGAGTTCGACCTGAACACCGGGTGAGCCACCGGCTGCCGACACGGAGCTGCCCCGGGCTGACGGCCCGGGGCAGCTCCATGCGGGGGTCTTCCACCGGCGCGGCGGCCTCAGGTGAAGGACGTCGGCAGGTACTGGTCCACGTTGTCCTTGGTCACGGTCGCCGAGAAGAGGGTGATGGACGTCGGCACCTCCTGCTCGACCAGGTCGCCCATGCCCTTGCTCTGGCCGATCAGCCGCGCCAGGGTGACCGCGGAGGCCGACATGCTCGACGGGTAGACCACGGTGGCCTTCAGCACCCCGCTGTCCGCCTTGATCTCCTGCATGGCGTGCTTGGAGCCCGCGCCGCCGACCATGAAGAACTCGCTGCGCCCGGCCTGCTTGATGGCCGCCTCGACACCGATGCCCTGGTCGTCGTCGTGGTTCCAGACCGCGTCCAGCTTGGAGCGGGCCTGCAGCACGTTGCTCATCACCTGCTGGCCGCTGTCCGCGGTGAACTGCGCGGCCTGCCGGATGCTCACCGAGAAGCCCGCCTTGGCCAGCGCCTCCTTGAAGCCCAGGCTGCGCTGCTTGGTGAGATCGAGGTTGTCGATGCCGGCGATCTCGCCGATCACCGGCTTGCTGACGCCCTTGGCCTTGAGCGTCTTGATGATGAACTGGGCGGCGTTGACGCCCATGCCGTAGTTGTCGCCGCCGATCCAGGTGCGGTAGGCGAGCGAGTTGTCGAAGACCCGGTCGAGGTTGACCACCGGGATGCCCGCGTCCATCGCCTGCGCGCCGATCGAGGTCAGCGCCTTGCCGTCGAAGGGCAGGATCACCAGCACGTCGACCTTCTTGTCGATCAGCGTCTGGACGGCGCTGATCTGCGCGTTGACGTCGTTGGTGCCCTCGGCTGCCTGGAAGCTGACGTCGGTGAACTGCCCCGCCTGCGCCTTCGCGTTCTTGGTGATCGCCGCGATCCAGCCGTGGTCGGCGGCCGGCGCGGAGAAGCCTATGGTGACGTGCTTGCCCGGAGTGCTGCCCGACGCTGCGGTCGTCGCCTTGACGTTGGCCTTGTCCGCGTCGCCGTTGGAGTTGCTGGTGCACGCCGAGAGCAGCAGACCGCCGCCCAGGGCGCCCGCGCCGAGCAGCATGTTTCTGCGCCCCATGGACGTGGGTCCGGTCTCTTTCATAGGGATGTTCCCTTCGAGGGTGGATGCGGGAAGGAAAAAGAGGAAAAAGGGGCGGCCGTGGGGTCAGGCCGGTGAGCGTGCACCGCGGGTGCGCTGCAGCAGGACGGCGGCCAGGATGATCAGGCCCTTGGCGATCTCCTGGATGTCCGTGGTCAGGTTGTTCAGCACGAAGATGTTGGTGATCGTGGTGAAGACCAGGACGCCGAGGATCGAGCCGAACAGCGAGCCGCGCCCGCCGGCCAGCAGCGTGCCGCCGATGATCACCGCGGCGATGGAATCCAGCTCGTAGAGGTTGCCGAGGTTGCTGGCGCCGCTGGTGGTACGGGCGGTGAGCATCACCGCGGCCACCCCGCAGCACACCCCCGACAGCAGGTAGAGCAGCATGGTGTGCCGGCGTACCGCGATGCCCGCCAGCCGCGCCGCCTCCGGGTTGCCGCCGACGGCGAAGGTGTGCCGGCCGAAGGTCGTACGGTTCAGCAGCAGCCAGCCCAGCACCACGATGGCGGCCATCAGGTAGACCAGCAGCGGGATGCCGAGGAATTTGTCGGTCGCGATCCGGTTGAAGGAGTCCACCGTGACGACCTGCGACTGCCGGTCGGAGATCCGCTCGGCGACACCGCGGGCCGAGGCCATCATGGCCAGCGTGGTGATGAAGGCGACGATCTTGCCGTAGGCGATCAGGATGCCGTTGAGCAGCCCGACGGCCGCGCCGACCACCACGGCGGTGAAGAGCATCCCGGCCAGGCCGTGCGACTGGGTGGCCACCGTGGTGCACCACACCGAGGCCACCGCGACGATCGCGCCGACCGACAGGTCGATGCCGCCGCCGATGATGACGAAGGTCTGGCCCACGGTGATGACGCCGATGACGGCGGCGCTGGTGAGGATGTTGACGATGTTGTTGCTGGTCAGGAAATTGCCGGAGGTCGCGGTGCCGACGACGCCCAGCAGGATCAGCACCACCAGCAGCCCGAGGCTGTGCATCTGGTGCAGCGGGAACAGCCGCAGCAACTGCCGGCCGAGCCCGCCGCCGGGTCCTGCCGCCCCCGGGTCCGGCCCCTCCTTCACCAGCGACGGCCTGGTCGCGACGCCGGCGCCCGACCCGGCTTGCGCGGGCAGCCCGGGGGCGTCCTCCTGCGCGGGTCTCGGCGTGGTCTGGTCACTCATGCGCGCTCTCTTCCATCACGAGGTCGAGTACGTGGGATTCCTTGAGCGAGGCGGCAGCGGCCTCATGGACGATCCGGCCCTCGCGCAGCACCAGGGCGCGGTCCGCGAGGCCGAGGACTTCCGGCACCTCGCTGGAGACGAACAGCACCGCGACCCCGGAGTCGGCCAGCTCCCGCACCAGTGCGTACAGCTCGGAGCGCGCACCGACGTCCACCCCCCGGGTGGGTTCGTCGAGCAGCAGCACCCGGCAGCCGCGCAGCAGCCAGCGGGCGAGCACCGCCTTCTGCTGGTTGCCGCCGGACAGCGTGCGGACCGCGCGCTGCGGGTCGGCGGGGCGCAGGTCGAGCGCGGCGACCCGCTCGGCGGCGGCTGCCGTCTCCCGGCGGCGGTCCAGCCAGCCGAAGCGGGAGAAGCGGCCGAGCGAGGAGATGCTGACGTTGCGTACGACGCTGTCCTGCAGGAAGAGCGCCTGGCTCTTGCGTTCCTCGGGTGCCAGGCCGACCCCGGCCCTGACCGCGGCGGTGACCCGGCCCGGCGGCAGCGCCTTGCCGTCGACCAGGACGGTGCCGGACGCCGGGCGGGTGGCGCCGTAGACGGCGTGCAGGATCTCGGAGCGGCCCGACCCGACCAGGCCCACCAGGCCGACGATCTCGCCCGCGCGGACGGTGAAGCTGACGTCCTCGAAGCTGCCGGGCTGCGTCAGGTGCTCGACCCGCAGCACCTCGTCGCGCTCGGGCGGTTCACCGCCCGGGACGCGCTGCGGGAAGTCGTACGCGCTCTCCCGGCCGGTCATCAGCGCGACGAGCTGGGCGGTGGGCGTGTCCGCGGGCAGGCCGCCGGCCACCGTGCGGCCGTCCTTGAGCACGGTGACCCGGGTGCCGATCGCGCGGATCTCGGCCATCCGGTGCGAGATGTAGAGGACGGCGACCCCGGCGGCGGTCAGCTCCCCGATGACCCGGAAGAGGTTGCCGACCTCGTCCTGGGTGAGGACGGCGGACGGCTCGTCCATCACGATCAGCCGGGTGTCGTGGGACAGCGCCCTGGCCATGCTGACGATCTGCTGCTGGGCCGGGGAGAGGCTGCCGACCTCCGTGCCGGGGGCGATCTCCGGGTGGCCGAGTGAGCGCAGCAGGTCGCGGGCGGCGGTGGCGGTCTCGCCGCGCCGGGTGAGGCCGAAGCGGGCGCGCTCGTGGCCGAGGAAGATGTTGTCGGCCACCGACAGGCCGTCGACCAGGTCGAGTTCCTGGTAGATGGTGGATATCCCGTGCCGCATCGCCGCCGTCGGGCTGGGCAGCACCACCGGTTCGCCGTCCCACGCCAGATCGCCGCTGTCGGGCTGGTGCGCACCGGCCAACACCTTGATGAGGGTGGACTTTCCGGCGCCGTTCTGGCCCAGTAGACAGTGCACCTCTCCTGGTTCGACGTCCAGATCGACACCGTCCAGCGCCTTGGCACCGGGAAATTCCTTGGTAATTCCCCGCATTCGAAGCAGAGGAGAACTCACATTGCCACCTTGGGAGGGGAGAACTGTGCGTGCCGGGAGAGACACAAAGCGTTCGTTCGTCAGTTCAGCGAACAAACTAATAAGGAGCGGGTAGGAGGGCAAGAGTGGGGACGGCACCAGTTTGGAAACCTGACGGCGCTTCACCGGCACCGCACGGGGCCGGCGTACGGCGGCCCCGGCGCCGGGCGCGCGCGGCGGTGTGACGCATCCGACTACCCCCGTGCAGACCGCCCTCCGGCGGAATGCGTAAGGTTTGCCTTGGCTTAGTCGCTGGGGCGGGCCGGACCTGCGGGCGTCGAACGGAACGGGATCAGCAGCATGTGGGACGACGCTTTTCCAAGCTTCCTCATCGGGCTGCGGGAGGGCCTGGAGGCCGGGCTGATCGTGTCCATCCTGGTCGCCACGCTGGTCCGTGCCGAGGCCAAGTCCCGGCTGCCGCAGGTGTGGACGGGCGTGCTGGCCGCGGTCGCGCTCTCGATGAGCTTCGGCGCGGTCCTCACCTTCACCGCGGCGAACCTGTCGGCCACCGCACAGGAGGCCTTCGGCGGCACCCTGAGCGTCGTCGCGGTCGCCTTCGTCACCGCCATGGTGTTCTGGATGCGCCGCTCGGCCCGCCACTTGTCAGGGGAGATCAAACAGAAGGTCACCGCGGCGCTCGCCATGGGCGGCGGGATGATGGTGCTGACCTCCTTCCTCGCCGTCGGCCGCGAGGGCCTGGAGACAGCGCTGTTCCTGTGGACCACCGGGCGTGCCGCGGGCGAGTCCTCGGGTCCGCTGCTGGGCGCCGCTATCGGCCTGGTCATCGCGGCGGGCCTGTGCTGGGGCCTGTACCGCCGGGTGCTGAAGATCAACCTGACCCGCTTCTTCACTGCCACCGGTGTCGTGCTGATCGTCATCGCCTCCGGCGTCCTCGGCTACGGCCTGCGCGACCTGCAGGAGGGCGGGGTGCTGCCGGGCGGGTCGGCCCTCGCCTTCGACCTGAGCGCCCACATCGACGCCGGCTCCTGGTACGCGGCCCTGCTCCAGGGCGTCCTGAACCTCACCCCCGCCATGACCTGGCTCCAGGTCGCGGCCTACGTCAGCTACCTCGCCACCGTCATGACCCTGTTCGTGCACGGTGTGCGGCAGCCGGCAGCCCAGCCGAAGCCCGCGCCCGCGGTCAAGGCCGAGTCCTCCGAGGCCGCTGCCGAGGACGCCACCGAGGTCAGGCCCGAGCCGGCCGCCGGGACCGCCACCCCGGCCGGCCCCGCCGAGCCGTCAGGGGCACGCGGCCGCCCGGTCTGGCTGGTGCCCGCCGCCGTGGTCGCGGTCCCTGCGGTCGTCGCCGGGCTGCTGGTCGCCTTCGGCGACGACAAGCCGGCGGCGGCGCAGACCGTCGCGGTCTCCGAGACCGACTGCGGCAAGGGCTTCACCGCCCCCCAGCCCGGCCGGCAGACCTTCCAGATGCACAACACCGGCACCAAGGCCTCCGAGGTCTACCTGATAGACCCGGCGAGCAACGCGGTCTACGGCGAGATCGAGGGCCTGGCCCCCGGCACCACGCGCGACCTGGTCGCCACCGTCGGCAGCGGCAGTTACGCCTGGCGCTGCGTGCCCACCGGCGGCAAGGCGGTCACCTCGGCCGCGGTGCGTGTGAAGGGCGGCGGCACCACCAAGGCCGTACTCCCGCTGGCCGAGTCGGAGCTGCAGGCGCCGCTGGCGGCGTACCGCTCCTACGTCGACGCAGGTCTCGCCGCCCTCCAGGGGCAGACCGCGAAGCTGCAGGCGGACATCGCCCGCGGCGACCTGGCCGCCGCCCGCACCGACTGGCTCACCGCACACCGCGGCTACGCCTCGCTCGGCGCCGCCTACGGCACCTTCGCCGACTTCGACGCGCGGATCGACGGCCGCAAGGACGGGCTGCCCGGCGGCGTCGCGGACAAGGACTTCACCGGCTTCCTGCGGATCGAGTACGGGCTGTGGCACGGCCAGTCGGCCGCCGTGCTCCGGCCGTACGCCGACCGGCTCGCCGCCGACGTGACCGGGCTGCGCAAGGCCTTCCCCACGCAGGACTTCGACCCCGCCGACCTGCCGCTGCGCAGCCACGAGATCCTGGAGAACACCCTCCAGTTCGAGCTGACCGGCGACACCGACGAGGGCAGCGGCAGCAACCTGGGCACCGCCGACGCCAACCTGGCGGGCACCAGGGAACTGCTGACCGTGCTCCGCCCGCTGCTCACCCCGCGGGCCGCCCCTGGGCAGCTCGCCGCGATCGACGCGGGCGTGGCCCGGCTGCAGGGCCTGCTGGACGCCGCCCGGCACGGCGGCACCTGGACGCCGGTCGAGGACCTCGACCCGGCCGCCCGCGCGAAGATCAACGGCGCCACCGGGCAGCTGCTCGAGGACCTGGCACCGGTCCCCGACCTGCTCGAAGTCCGCAAGTCCGCCTGAGCGGCGGGCCGCCCGCAGGCCCGCCCCCGTACCGCCGCACGCCGCAGGAAGGGAACCGCAGATGTCCGCCGAGACCCCACGCGCCGCCGAGGGAACACAGCCCCGGGGCAGCTGCCCGATGGGCGCGGGCCGCCGGTCCTTCGTGAAGTCCGCGATCGGCGCGGGCGCCGGGGCCGCGGCCCTGGCGGGTGGCGGCTTCGCGCTGACCAGCGCAGTCGGCGGCGACCACGCGGCGGCTGCCGACCACGGCGACGCGGGCCAGGCGCCCGCGGTGCCCTTCCACGGCGCGCACCAGGCCGGTGTCACCACCGCGCAGCCCGCAGCGGCGGCCTTCGTGGCCTTCGACGTCATCGCCGACACCGCGGCGGAACTGACCGACCTGTTCAGGACGCTGACCGAACGCGCCCGCTTCCTGACCGCCGGGGGCGCACCCGCCGACCTCGGCGTCGGCGCCCCGCCGTCCGACAACGGCATCCTCGGCCCGACCGTCCCCGCCGACGCCCTGACCGTGACCGTCGGCGTCGGCGCGTCACTCTTCGACGACCGCTACGGCCTGGCCGCCGCGAAACCCCGCCGGCTGGCACCGATGCGCACCTTCCCCAACGACAACCTCAAAGCCGAGCACTGCCACGGCGACCTCAGCCTGCAGATCTGCGCGGGCAGCACCGACACCGTGCTGCACGCGCTGCGCGACATAGCCCGGCACACCCGGGGCGCGATGCAGATCAAGTGGCGCATGGACGGCTTCCACAGCGCGCCGAGGCCGGTCGGCGCGCAGCGCAACCTGCTGGGCTTCAAGGACGGCATCGTCAACCCCGACGTGTCCTCGGGCCGCGAGATGGACCGGCTGGTGTGGGTCACCGACGCGCTCGGCGAGCCCGGCTGGGCGACCGGCGGCACATACCAGGTGATCAGGGTCATCCGGATGCTGGTCGAGTTCTGGGACCGGGTCTCGCTGACCGAGCAGGAGAAGATGTTCGGCCGCCGCAAGGACACCGGGGCGCCGCTGGACGGCGCGAAGGAGACCGACGCGCCCGACTACGCCAAGGACCCGCAGGGCAACGCGATCCCGCTGGACGCGCACATCCGGCTGGCCAACCCGCGCACCGCGAAGACCGACGACTCGCGCATCCTGCGGCGCGGCTACAACTACGACAACGGCATCGACGCGGTCGGCAACCTCGACATGGGCCTGGTCTTCTGCAGCTACCAGCAGGACGTGGTCCGGCAGTTCGAGGCGACGCAGACCCGGCTGATCGACGAACCGCTGGTCGACTACATCTCACCGGTCGGCGGCGGCTACTTCTTCACGCTCCCCGGCGCCCGCGACGCCCACGACTTCCTGGGGCGCGGCATGCTCGCCGGCTGATCCGCGCGGCGGCAAGGTCTACGGTGTATAGTTTACGCCGTATACCGATGCTGCTGCCGACAGACGGGCCGACGACGATGACAACCCAGACGATCGAGCTCTCCGCCGGGACCATCGACTACCAGGACACCGGCGGCGACGGCCCCGTCGTCGTGCTGCTGCACGGCCTGCTGATGGACGCGACGCTGTGGGACACGGTGACCGAGGAGCTGCGCGGCCGGCACCGCGTCCTGGTGCCCACACTGCCGATGGGCGCGCACGCCCGCCCCATGCACGACGACGCGGACCTCTCACCGCGCGCGCTGGCCCGCCTGGTGGGGGAGTTCCTCGAACGCCTCGGCCTGCGGGACGTCACGCTGGTCGGCAACGACACCGGCGGCGCACTGGTGCAGCTGCTGATCACCGAGGGCACGGAGCGCGTGGGCTCGGTGGTGCTGGCCTCCTGCGACGCCTACGACAACTTCCCGCCGGGCCTGACGGGCAAGACGGTCGTCCTGACCGGCAAGCTGCCGCCGGCCCTCTTCGGCCTGTTCATGCAGCAGATGCGGGTCAAGCCGGTGCGGCGGCTGCCGATCGCCTTCGGCTGGCTGACCAAGCGCGGTGACGCGGTCACCGCACGCTGGATGCGGCCGATCCTCACCCAGGCGGGGGTCAGGCGCGACGCGGTGAAGGTCCTGCGCGGTATCGCCGCGGACCGCCGCGTCCTCGAAACCGCTGCCGAGTCCCTGGCCGGCTTCGACCGCCCCGCCCGCGTCGTCTGGGCGGAGGACGACCGCGTGATGCCCCCGGACCACGGCCGCCGCCTCGCCGCCGCCCTCCCCCAGGCCCGCCTCGTCATCATCCCCGACAGCTACACCCTCCTCCCCCTCGACCAACCCGCAGCCCTGGCGACCACCATCCACGAGGCAGCCACGACCCCCTGACCACTCGTTCTTCCGCCCAAAAGGGGCGACCGCTTCGAGACGCCGCACCCTGCGCCGGCCCCCGGCAAGGGCACCTCACCCCACAAGCCGCTCCGCGGTGGCGTGGACCTTCGCGAGGGTCGCGAGCAGGGCGGCCCGCTCGTCGTCGGTCAGCTCAGCCGTGACCTTCTCCTCAAGGTCACGACGCCCGGCCTCGACCGGCTCGCGCAAAGCGCGCCCCGCATCAGTGAGCCACAGCCGCACGAGCCGGTTGTCGCGCTCGTCGCGGCGGCGTACGAGCAGACCCGACGCGGTCATCCGGTCAGCCATCTTGACCACCGTGGGCGTCGTGACGTGCAGCTTGGCCGCTACCTCGCCCGGCGTCCTGCCGTCCTGCTCCCACAGCGCGGCGAGCAGGTGGTGCTGGCCGTAGTGCAGGCCGTTGGCGCGCATGGCCTCGTCGGCCAGCGCACGCAGCACCTTGGTCGTCCTGCTGTGCAGGTCGAGGAATTCGGGCACGGCCCGCCTCCCGCCACGAATCGATTGACGGCTAATGATTAGCCGACTAGCGTTCCCCTCGGCAGATCATTAGACGGCAAACGACCCGAGGGGTTCCTCATGATACTGGTCACCGGCGGCACCGGAAACGTCGGCCGTGAGCTGGTCAGGCAGCTCGACGCGGCAGGCGCGGACTTCCGCGTCCTCGTACGGGACCCGGCCCGCGCCGCCGCCGTACTTCCGGCCGGCGCCGAGCGCGTCACCGGCGACCTGGCCGTACCGGCCACGCTGGCCGCGGCCTTCGCCGGGGCGGAGCGGCTGTTCCTGCTCACCCCGGGCATCGGCAGCGACACCACAGTGAACGCGGTCGCCGCCGCGCACACCGCGGGCATACGGCACATCGTGCAGCTGTCCTCGACCAACGTGCTGGGCGACCCGATGCCCGCGATGGGCCGCTGGCACCACGAGCGCGAGCAGATCGTCGGCGCCTGCGGCATACCGGCCACCGTGCTGCGGCCCGGCGGCTTCATGACCAACGCGCTGGACTGGCTCCCCACGATCCGCGAGGGCGGCTACGTCCTGGACCCGGTCGGCCCGGGCCGCATCGCACCGATCGACCCGGCCGACATCGCCGCGGTCGCGGCGCTGGCCCTCACCGGCGAGGGCCACGAGGGCCGGCAGTACGCACTCACCGGAGCCGAGGCCCTCACCGTGGCCGAGCAGGTGGCGGTCATCTCGGCCGCCGCGGGGCGGCCGATCGCCGTACGCCCCGCGCTGACCGAGCAGGAGGTGGTGGCCGCCCGCTTCCCCGACGGCGCGCCGCCCGCGCTGGCCGCGGCGCTGGTCGAAGGCTTCGCCCTGCTGCGCGCCGACACCGAGGGCCTGCGCACCGACACGGTGGAACGGCTCCTCGGCCGCAAGCCGGCCACCTTCGCGGACTGGTGCGCCCGCCATGCCGACGTCTTCCGGCAGGGGTCAGCGGGACAGTGAGGCCGCGTCACCCATCACGACGACCGGGTGCAGGGCCGGGTCGAGGGTCGCCAGCAGCTGCTTCATGTGCGTCTCGGACACGCTGACGCAGCCGTGCGTGGGGCCGCCGTGGTCGACGTGCAGCCAGATGCCGCCGCCCCGCGACTCGCCCATCGGCCGCGTCCAGTCCAGCGGCGAGACCCCGGTCTTGCGGTTGTAGTCGATCGCGACGACGTAGTCGAAGGACCCGGCCAGCGGCTCACCGCGGAAGCCGCGCCCGCCGACGTGGAATCCGCGCGAGTGGTGGTAGGGCAGCTTGCTGCCCGGGTCGGCGCGCAGGCCGCCCGCGTCGGAGAGGGTGAACACCCCGATCGGGGAGCGCAGGTCGCCGCCGTGGTGGTCGTCGGTCCAGCCGTCCTTGGCATTGTGCGCGGGCCAGGCGGCGCCCGGCTGCCAGCCGCCGTCCGCGGTCCGCAGGTAGAGGACGACCGTGGCGTCCGAGGAGTCCCGCGACCGCCCGGTCACCAGCACGACCTGCGAGGTCTGCTGCGGTATTCGCGCCAGCGTCTGCGGCCCGACGCCCGCCAGCTGCCGCGGCGGCGCGGTCGTGACGGTCGGCGCCTGCGCGGTCGTGGCGGCCGGGCCCGGCGGCAGGTCGTCGGCGACGGCCGGGGCGGCGGCCCGGTGCTGCGCGGCGGAGCCGAGGTGCGGTGTGCAGCCGGCGAGTACGGCGAAGGCCGCCGCGCCCAGCCCGGTCAGCAGGGCGCGCGGGGTGGGGGAAGGCATGGGTGGAGCCCTTCGGGTGCAAGGAGGGTGCGGAGGAGGGGGTCACGCGGACGGCGGCGGACCGGTGCCGCCCGCGTCGGGACCGCGCGGGGCGCGGCCGGTGCGTGAGTCAGTGCCCATACCTGTCCAACCGCCTGGCACCGCCCGCAGGTTGCCTCCCCATCGGCGCACGCCGGAGGATCAGCCGACGGCGAGCGGTTTGCCGCGTCTTCCCGTGAGGTGGAGCGCGAGCGCGATGTCGTGGACACCGTTGACGCCGTTGGCGCTCTCGGCGGGTGCGCTCCGTTGGATCGGGAGCGGGAGACCAGAGGCGAGCGCAGGCGCGACTCCGCCTTCCTGAGCGCGGCACGCACGGTCGTGTCGTGCACGCCGAGTTCGACTGCGGCTGCGGACACGTCGAGGCCGCGGTCGATCCAGTTCGTGACGACGCCGAGCAGGCGGTCTCCCGTCGCGTCGTCGCCCATCCGTGCCGGCAGGTCTCCGGCCCAGATCTGGAGATGGGCGCGGAGCTGTTCCGGCAGGGGGACCGCCGCCGGGGGCTCCGCGCCGGGTGCGGCTTCGACCAGGCTGTCGATACGCAGGGCGAGGTCCAGCGTCATGCGGGCGTCGAGCCGGTTCAGGTCCAGGCCGAGGGCGTTTCCCGCCATGCCGAACCGGGAGCCGACCGTGTTCCGGTGCAGCGCCAGCACACGTGCCGCACCGCAGGGTCCGAACGGCAGCCAGAACCTGAGCGTTTTCAGCAGGTCGGCCCGGCGCAGGTCCCGCCGGCCGCCCGGACCCCCGGCGCCTCCCAGGGGCGCCAGGCGGGCGGCGGCCCAAAGGCGGGCGGCTGCGGGGTTCAGCAGGATGATGATCTGACTGTCGTCCACGGGACATGCCGTGACCAGGGCCGAGGAGGCGATCGACAGGGGTGCGGCGGCACACTGGGCCGGCAGCACCTGACCGGACATGAGCATCTGCGGCACCGCCGCCCGATAGGGTGTGCCCCGGCATCGGTGCCGCGTTCTTCCAGCCAGGTGCCCAGGACGGACCCGGCTCACCAGGGCGGTCGCCTCGGTGACCGGGGCGGGCCAGGACGCCCGTGCGGGCCGGGCGACGACCAGGACGTGCGGCGGGTTCGGGCCGAGCGCGTACATCCGCAGGCTGTGCGCGCCGACGTCGGCCGCCACGACCTGCACCCGGCCGTCGCCCAGCGCTGCTCCGCCGGGACCGCCAGGCCCGTGAGGTCGGGTTGCCGTTACGGCTCGGTCAGGCAGACGCGGCTGCCCGTGACCTGGGAGAGCCAGTCCACCACGCCCTGCACGCTGTCCACGTTCCAGGTGAGGTACGCGGCACGGGTGGCAAGGTCCTTCAGACGGGCGCCGCCCACCCGGCCCCGGCGGCACCGGAAGCAGCCGGGGCCGGCCCGGGACACAGGGCTGCTCAGTGGGAGAACCCGCAGAAGAGCGAGCCGGCACCCTTCAGCCGCTGCATCATCGGGGCGACTTCGAGGTGCTGGATCTCGTCCATCTTGCCGAGGCGGAGGGACATGTAGTCGTACAGGCCGTCGATGTCCCCGCACGCGACACCGGCGACGAGACTGACCGAACCGGTCGTGGCCGACACGAAGCTGACTTCCGGATGGGTGGCGATCTCCCGTCCGATCCGCTCGACAGCGGACGGGCGGGCGGAGATCCACAGCACCGCCTCCGCCTGCAGCCCCATGAACTCGGACTTGATCTCGACGTCGAAGAAGAGCGCACCCGTGGCCCGCAGATTCTCCACGCGGCGCTGCACAGTTGACGGGGACCACCCGGTCATCTGGCCGAGCTGCGGATAGCTCGCCCGGCCGTCGACCGCCAGTTCCGACATGATCAGGACATCCGCCTCGCTCAGTCTCACCGGTCCGAAGGACTCGGCTGTCGGAAGGCGAAGCTGCTTGACCTGCACCGGGTCAAGGGTGTCCGCTCCGAGGAACCAGTTGACGGCGCCCCCGAGATACGTGCGGAGCACACAGTAGGCCCTCACCGAGACGACCTTGGGGGTGCGCAGGAGCTTGTCGACGAGCGGGGCCTCCGCCAGGCGGAATCCGACGGTGCGGACGGAGCACACGATCTCCGTCCCCGCCGAGGCCAGGCTCACCCAGGCCGTGTCCGAGCGACGGGCGATGACCCCGGCAAGCGAGGCTGCGGCATCGGGAACACACTGGATGCGCAGCAGCCAGACGGCCTGGCCCAGCCGCTGGGCGTTGGGCACGCCGACCACCCGCAGGGCCCCGCTCGCCTGCATCCTGCGGTAGCGCCGTGCCACCGTCTGATCCGAGACACCGAGTACCCCGGCGATCACCTTGAACGACGCCCGCCCGTCCAGATGAAGAGCGTGGACGATCTTTCTGTCGAGCGCTTCGACGTACACCGGATCCATCACAGAGCGGTCCCCAGGAGAGCGAGGGCGGCCCACATGATCTTGTGGTCGTGGGCGAGTGCGCACCCGTGGCGCCGGCACATCCCGGCGACGATGTTCAGGCCGCGGCCCGACTCCGCGGTGTCGTCGGGCGTGCCGACAATCCTCCACTGACGCAGAGCGGTGCGGGTGTGCAGCCGCGCCGCCCTCGCGGACGGCTCGGCCAGGGGGAGCGTGAGCCATCCGGTGTGCCGGGCGCCGGCCTTCGGCTCGGGTGCCGGCGTACCTGCGACGACGGCGTCGTCCGTAATCCCCACAGCTGCGCTACCAGTCACCAAGACCACCCTCCGTGGTGCGTGAGCCATCGACGTTAGGAGCACGCGACCGACATACCAACGTTGTCCGTGCACACTTGGCGGCGCGATCGCGCTCCGTCTGCACATTCGGGCGCCCCGGCTGTGCATGTCGAGCGTCGGCCGCGCACCGGATCCTCCGGATGCACAACAGCGCGCCAGCGACGCACGGGCAGGCCGCGACTCGGGTGGACATGGCATGTCCGGCTGGTTCCTGGATCGCCCGACCGTTCCGGCCACCGGTGCGGCGGCCGGTACCGGGGCGCGGAAGGGGGCGGGGTCGGACATGTGCTCGCACGCGTCGAGCGGGCAGCCCGTGCCACCGCAGGACATACAGCGGTCGCTCGGAGAGCCGCCGCCAGATCGTACGGGGGAACGACTGACGGCGGCCCGCCCGGGGGATGTGCGACATCCCCCCGTCTCACCTCGTCAGGTGCCCTCGGCGAGGCGTTGGATGAATTCTGCCTCCCCAAGATCACGTTCCCGACCGCCACGGAGCGGGAATGCAGGATTTCCCCCGCAGCGTCCGCAGGTTGACGAAAACGGGCGGCCTTCGCGCCGGGAGTGGGAAATTCCGCCCCCGGCCGCACGGGCGCCCCGACTGCCGGCGGGCGGGGCAGGAGCCGGCCGCTCCCGGCCACCGCCGCCGACTGTTTGCGTCAGCTCAGGCTCGCGGGCGTCGGATCCCTGCGGAATTCGATCTGCATCTGGACCTCCCGCCACCGCGAACGGATTCTTCGACCTCGACCGGGCGGCACCCGCGCGGCCATGGAGCCGGCTCATGGCACTTCGATGAGCAGGAGCAGAGACATGCAGCGCAAACTGATGGGAATAGGGGCAACCGTCGTCGCGGCGGTCGGGGCGCGCGTGTTCGCGACGTCGGCGTCTGCCAGCGTCGCCCCTCCCGTCGACCGCCTCGCAGCACGACATCCCCGAGGGCGGAACGCTGGTGCAGGTGTCCGTCTGGGGGCCGGGTGACCAGGCCACCTCCACGAAGTACACCTTCACCAACGACCACTGAAGCACCATACGGCCGGGCTGAGCGGTGGGCCGGGAGACCGGCCCGCCGTCAGATCGTGCGGCTGCGTGCCATCCGTCAGGTGGCGGCCGATGTGTGGGGACATCGCTCGGAAAACGAGGCGCTGGACGCAGATTCCCGCGCTCGGTGACGGGGCCGTTGACGGCGTACAACCCCCTGGTTACGATCCACGGTCGTACGAGATCCGTACTTTATTTTCGCCGTACGAGAGTCCGTCACGCACTGATGTGAATCCAGGAAACGCCGTCCGACCGCCCGGCATGGGCGGTTCCCCTCCGGTCAACGTGAGGCCACACATGCGTATCAGACAGAAAGCTGCCGTCGCGGGGATATTCACCCTGCTTTCGGCAGTCATCGCGGCGGGCACCGCAGGCGCGGCGCCCGGTGCGCAGGCCGGCACACCACCCGGCGGCGCTCCCCCGGCCGCGGCGGCACCGGGGGCGCCCGCGGTGAGGAGCGGGGGTCCTGCGGACCGGGCACTCGCGCCCGACCGCGATCTGGCCAAGGGCTGGAAAAGCTCCCGGGACCGGGCGGTGACCCTCGCACCCGACGCCGACGGCCTGCACGTCCTGGCCGCCGACAGCACGGACGCCTACGCCTGGCACACCGTCACCACCCTGTCGGAGAGCGGCTTCGACACCGACCTGTGGATCGGCAACTACTGCCTCGCCGACCGCGCCCACGCCTTCGTGGTCTACGCGCCACGGGCGTTCACCAACACCGAGAACCTGATGGAGCGCGGCGCCTTCACCGCCGTCGTCGATCTCGACACCGGGGCGGTGCGGAAGCTGCCGCTCAACGGCACACTCGCCTACTTCGACCCGGCCTGCGACACCGCGTCGCACAGCGCGGTCTTCACCCAGGTCGCGGACGGCAGCACCCGCCTGGTCACCGTCGACACCGCCGGCCGGACGGTGGCCACGACCACCGCAGCGGGCGAGATCACCTCGGCCGTTCCCTCGGGCACCGGCCTCCTGGCCGCCGACGGGCACCGGGTGGTGCGGATCGACCGGCAGGGCCGCAAGACCACCGTGGCGACGACGTCCGGCGTCCCGTCCGCGATCCACCAGGACTCCGGCGGCGGCGTCGACTTCCTCGACCGGACCGCGAGCCAGGAGTCCGCCCGCCGCACGGCGGGGGGCACCACCCGGATCCTCGCGACGGGTGCGATCGGCTCGCTGGGGCTGGACCAGGGCCTCGCCGGCCAGGTGTTCCTGACCGGCGCGCCCACGACCACGTCGTCGCTGCCCTCCCAGGTGCGGCGGGTGGCGGCGCCGGCCGGTGGCGACCTGTCCAGCGAGGGCCGGCTCTCGGTGGCCCAGGCGATCTCCCCCGGCCTGCGCACCCACGTCGAACACCCCGTCGCCGGGACGGGGACACCGCCGGCCGACGGCACCGTGCAGATCTCGGCAAAGGTCACCGGCACCGCCAGGACACTCGACTTCGCCGCCGACCCCCGTCCGGCGACGGCCACTGCGGCAGGCGGCGGCAAGGCGCAGTCGCCGTCCCTGACCGGCGGCCCTGGCACAGGCGCAGGCACGGGCAAGGCCAGGGCGGTGCCGAACGCCGGGTCCCCGACCTCGACGGTGGACACCGACCGCACCTGCGCGATCGCCCGCAACGACCCGACGCTGCAGGCGTACCAGCCGACGCCCAACCAGGTGGAGTGGGCCGTCGACATGGCGATCCGCGGCGACCTGACCTCGACGTACCTCCAGGAGACGGACTGGCGTTCCCGGGAGGGCCTGGGCAGTTCCAACCCTCAGGGGATGTTCCCGCTGCCCCCGCTGACCGGCGGCGGGCGCATCCCGGCGCAGGTGCTGCTGGGCATCCTCACCCAGGAGTCCAACCTGTGGCAGGCCGAGAGCGGCGCGCTGCCCGGCCAGTCCTCCAGCCCGATCACCGGCAACTTCTACGGCCACGACAGCGACGCCACCGGCCAGGGGGTCTGGAAGATCGACTGGTCGAACACCGACTGCGGCTACGGCATCGGGCAGATCACCGACGGCATGAAGATCGGGTCGACGTCGCTGACCGCCGCCCAGCAGAAGGCCGTGGCGCTCGACTACGCGGCCAACATCGCTGAGGCCGCCAGGATCCTGGCCACCAAGTGGAACGAACTCCAGGCCTCGTCGGTGAACATCACCATCAACAACAACAGCGCATCCGCGATCGAGGACTGGTTCGCGGCGGTGTGGGACTACAACTCGGGATTCAACCCGCCGGGCCAGGACCCCTCCGGCTTCTGGGGACTCGGGTGGCTCAACAACCCGGCCAACCCGCTCTACCCGCCGGACCGGCACGCGTTCCTCGACGGCAACACCTACGCCGACGCGGCACACCCCGAGCGCTGGCCCTACGAGGAGAAGGTGATGGGCTGGGCGGCCTGGCCCATCGACACCGGGCACTCCTACACCAGCGACGGCCACGAGCAGCTGCCGACCGACTCCGGCTACGGCACCGCCGGCTACACCGCCGCCTGGTGGGCCGGGGACAACGCGGACGTCGCCAACTACAACCGGAGCATGGTCAAGCCGCCGCTCGACACCTTCTGCCAGCCGGGCGTCAACGACTGCGACGTCAGCAGCCCGCCCACGTGCGAGACCGACGGCCTGCACGACAAGACCTGCGACCCCAAGCACTGGTGGAGCAAACCCGCCACCTGGAAGACGGACTGCTCCACCACCTGCGGCCACGAGTCCCTCAAGTACGTGACGCTGCGCACGGAACCCGGCAACGCGGACAGCGCCACCCCCGACTGCAACCCCAGCAAGATCCCCGCCAACTCGCTGCTCATCGACTCGGTCTCCGGCACCGTTCCGCCGCTGCGCAGCGGCTGCACCAAGACCTGGACCGACGCCGGCACCCTCTCGTTCAGCTTCGACGCGGACAGCGACAACCACTACGAGGCCAAGGCGGACCTGCACCAGATCGGCGGCGGTTTCGGCGACCACTTCTGGTACGCCCACACCCGCAACTCCGACACGGGCGTGGTCAAGACCAACGACCCGATCACCGACTACTCGCTGCCGCCGAAGGCCCAGGGCGCCATGGCAATCCGCGGTACGTGGCAGCTGTCGCAGAACATCAGCAAGTGGGCGCGGGTGTGGGTCCACATCCCCGCCACCGGCGCCACCAGCCAGCAGGCCATCTACGCCATCCACACCGGCAGCACCAGCGGTCAGCCCAAGTACCGCATGGTGAACATGTCCGTGCGCAAGGACGTGTGGGTCCAGCTCGGTGTGTTCCAGTTCTCCGGGACGGGGCCGCAGGGTGTGGAGCTGACCAACTGGACCTACGACGGCACCGCCGACGACGACGTCGCGTGGGACGCGGCCGCCATCCAGCCGCTGCCGGGCAAGCCCGCCAACTTCGTGGTCTCGATGGGCGACTCGTACTCCTCCGGTGAGGGGGCCGCCGACGGCGACGGCGACTACTACTCCGAGACCAACTGGCGCACCAGCACCGACGCCAACGGCTGCCACCGGTCGTTCTACTCCTGGGCACGCTGGGCGACATTGCCCGGCACCTCCTCCAACGTGGGCTACCTCGCGGACTCGGCGGACCCGGGCATGGACTTCCATCAGGTCGCCTGCTCGGGTGCGCAGACACCGAGCCTGTCCTCACTGGATCCGTCCGAGAGCAACGACCTCGCCGCCAACGACGACTTCAACGGAAACTTCTTCGGCGAGCTGCCCCAGATCCACCAGGGCTACCTCGACGAGAACACCACCCTGGTGACCTTGACCATCGGCGGCAACGACGCGCGCTTCGGGCCGGTGATGGCCCGCTGCATGCTGGCGACGGCGGCCACGAACTGCGCGAGCAACTCCTTCAAACCGCCCAACGCCACAGCGGACGAACAGCGCACCGACCGCTGGCTGACCGGCTACGGCAACGCCGCGGGTGATCCGCTCGACGAGGCCATCCCGCTGATCATCGACAACGTGGCGGTGGTGGGCGCCGCGGAAGCGATCGGCGCGATCCGGGCGAACGCCCCCAATGCGAAGATCGTGATCCTGGGCTATCCGCGGCTGTTCGAGAACCAGGGGTCGTGCGTACGCAGCGGGCCCGGCATCCTCAGCCCGCTGGGGCTCTCGGCCGGCTCCGTGGCCTTCCTCAACGAGATGGGCGACTACATGAACACCCAGCTCAAGGCCATGGTCACGCAGATGGTCCAGAACGGCGACCACAAGCTGGTCTTCGCCGACCCGACCGCGGCCTTCGCGGGCAGGGGCGTCTGCGGCACCGACCCGGCGATCAACAGCTTCCGCACCACGCTGAGAGCCAGCGACACCGCCCAGCTCTTCGGCCTGATCAAGATGTCCGCCGAGTCCTTCCACCCCAACAAGGCAGGAACCCAGATCTACGCACAGGTCCTGCAGGACGCCCTCAACCAGTGACGCACCGGCCAGGCCGCGCGGCGGGGGACAGGAGGAGGAGGGACGATGCACCCGGCACAGGCGGTACGCAAGACCGCCCTCGGGCTGCTCGGCCTGCTGCTGATCCACGGCCGCGCGGTCCGGGACGCCGCGACCTGCGGCATCCCCAGCAACGCCCGGCTGCACCTCGCGGTCCGGTCCCGGCAGGTCCGCCGGGCCCGGGCCGCGGCCCGGGCGGAGCTGCGCGAGCGGGTCGCTGCAGTCGCCGCCGCGGTCCCCTCCGCCCGGCTGCTGTGCGTGCGCATCGACGACCGGGCGCTGCGCCCGCCGCGGTACGCCCCCCGGATCGGCGGTCCACCCGGCGGCCCCGAGGGGCCGGCGCTGACCTGCACCGTCTTCGCCGAGGCGTACTTCGGTACGGACGCGGCCCCGGAACAGGTGGCGGCCGAACTGGTCGCGGGCCCCACCGGTGCCTGGCGGCGGCGCGGCAACTCCTGGATCTGCGAGCCCTTCGCCCACTGGGAGTCGGACCTGCAGGACCGCCCGCTGCGCTGGCGCCGCGGCCCCAGCCCCCGCGCCCTCGCCGTCATCCGCCGCGACGAGCGGACCGAACCCGCCGGCTGGTCGATCTCCGACGCCCGCAGCCGGCACCGCACGCTGCTGCGCTGGAGTTCGCACACCGGCTACCTCACCCTGCCCCGCCACCCGTGGCGGCGGGCGCTGCGTCGGGCGGACGCCCGCTGAGCAGGCAGGGCCGCCCCACCTCATGTGTATCTGCGTACCTTTCACCCTGGAGTCCACCGATGTTCGCCAACTTCCGCCGCAAAACAGTCGCGATGCTCGCGTCGGCAACCGTCCTGGCCGCCGGAATGCTGACCGTCGGCGCCGGAAGCGCCGGTGCGGCCGGTGTTCCCGGCACCACGTACTCGCTCAAGTACTGGGGCTACTACCCGCCCACGGTCAAGGACTGGCAGATCGTCGACAACTTCGGGAACGTCAGGGGCGAGATCTGGTGGAGCCAGGATCCCTCGCAGTACGCCCCCGGCGATTCCATCATGGTGTCGGACGAATTCGCCGACGGATACGGCGTCAGCGCGGAAATGGACGTCCCCGACTATCGGATCGCCACGACCAACGGGCACAACTCCCCGTACACGAGCCCCTGGAAGAGCGGCGACCTGCCGGAGGGGCACAACTACCCCTTCACCATCTGCCTGTGCAATTCCCAAGAAGACGCCGGCATCTTCAATATCACCGTCACGTCATAACGGAAGCAGGAATCCCCTGTGATCTCGGAATGGACGCCGGTTCGGGCCGGGCTCGCCTCGCTGGCGGCCGTCCTGCTCCTGGCATCGGCGGCCGGGTGCGGCGGTCACGCGGGCCCGGCGCATCCGCGGACGCGGACGACTGCCGCGGCACCGGCCACGACGGACGGCGCGGCGAAGGCCAACGGGATTGCGCCGGCGCCTTCCCCCGATCCCGCCACTGCTCCGTCGCTCTTCCTGCCGATCGCCAGGTACAGCCTGTCCCCGAGTGACGAGTTGCTGCTCGGGCGGGCCACGAACGCGGTCATCGAGAAGTGCATGGCGCGGTTCGGCCTGTCCTGGAAACCCGCGCCGTTCGTCACACCGCCGTCCGGTGTCATCCAGGACCGGCGGTACGGAGTGACGTCCGGCGCCGACGCGGCCGTCAACGGCTACCACCTGCCGGCCGCCGCACCTCCGGCCCATCCGAAGGAGTCGCCGCACGAACGGCTCGCCCTGATCGGGCCCGAGGCGATCGGCGATCCCGCGGGCAGCACGGTCGAGCTGAGCGGCCGCAAGGTGCCGGTCGGCGGCTGCCAGGGCGAGGCGCAGCGGGCGGTGGACGGCGATCCCGGCGCGCTGCCGGCCTCGGAGGTCGCCTCCAGGATCTCCGGCGAGAGCTATCGCGCCTCCCTGGCGGATCCGGCCGTGCAGAAGGTCTTCGCGGCCTGGTCCGCCTGCATGAGGACCAGGGGCTTCTCCTATCGCGACCCGATCAGCGCCATCGGCAGCTTCTCGGAGAAGACCGCCTCGGCCGCGGAGAAGAAGGTCGCCACGGCCGATGTGCTCTGCAAGCAGCGGACGGACCTCGTGCCGGTGTGGTTCGCCTCCGACGCGCGCGTACAGCGCACCATGATCGCCCCCCAGTCCGCCGTACTGGCCACCATCCTGACCCGGCATCACCAGCAGGTCGCCAGGGCAAAGGCGATTCTCGGGGCGGGCTGACTGTCCACGACACAGAAGGAAGACGAAACATTGAAGAACACCAAGCGGATCACGCTGCTCGCGGCCTGTGCCGCACTGCTCTGCGCCACGGGTCTCGCCACCGCCGGCCCGGCCTCCGCCTCCCAGGAATCCGCGGTGAACTGCGACAAGTCCATCTGGGACAGCTGCCTGACGCTCTACTACAACAGTTCCCAGACGGGCTCGCACACCGCGTTCTTCGGCAGCGACGGGAACTTCTACGACAACAAGTTCCTCAGCTCGGGTGCGGGCCAGGGGCAGGTGGTGAAGAACAACGCCGCTTCCGCCAACGTCTGGGGAATTCCGCCCTACTATCCGGAATTCGCGGTCATCTACTACAACAGCAACTACGCGGGCAGTTGCGACGCGATCAGCGTCAACTGGTACACCGACCGGCTGCACAACACGTACAACGAGAACGCCTCGTGGCAGATCGCGGGAAATCCCAACGTGTGGGCGGGCTGCTACATCTTCAGCTGACCTGACTCCCGCCCGGCACCCGGGCGCGCCACCAACCACCGAGAAGGAAGAAGGAAGTACGGACAATGCGCAGACTCCTGCACACGGCCCTCGCCCTTTCCGCGGCCGGACTGCTGTCCCTGACCCTGACCACGTCCGCGCAGGCCGACGGGCAGAACGTGACCATCTACACCTCGAACAGGGCAGGTGTGGCGACGTTCAAGCCCTACGGCGAGCACCTGCTCGTCAACGACCTGGTGGGCGACGGCTGGTCGGCCGTGGCCCGCCTGGAGGTGGAGGGCTACGGGACGTACTACTACTGGGACCGCCAGGGCGCCCAGTACCCGGCGCTCGACATCGACCTCGACTTCCCCGAGGGACACACCGTCACGCTGACGGCGTTCCTGGGCAAGTGGGCGGGTACTCCGGACGGCGGCATAGACTGGTCCAGCTACGACCACGTGCTCGACTCGGTCCACACCACGACCTGACGCGGGACGCCGGCGGCCCACCTCACCACTCCCCTATGCCCTTGCCCAGGGTGGTCAGGCCGCCGGCCAGCGCGAGCAGCAGGATGGCCGGTCGGGCCCAGCGCTCGGGCACCCGCTCGGAGAGCGCCCTGCCCGCCAGGGTGCCGACCGCCATCCCGGCCGCCGCCAGCACCCACACCGGCGTCGACAGGTGCGGTACGCCCTTGGCGCCGAGCGACAGCGCGTTGACGACGACGCCGTAGAACTGCGCGTTGGGGACGAACTCGGCCACCGACCACTCGGCGTTGACGGCGTAGAGCGAGACGGCGGGGCCGCCGACCCCGGCGGAGGCGTTCATGAAGCCGCTGGCCGCACCCGCGGTGACCGCTCCCCCGCGGCCGCGCAGCGCGGGCACCCGCACCCCGCTGGCGATGACCGCGACGGACACGGTGACCAGCAGGCCCATGCCGGTGAGCAGGTCGGGCTCCGGCACGTGGTGCAGCGCCCAGGTCCCCGCGGGCACCGTGCAGGCCGCGGCGACGACCAGCGGCGCCATGGCCGCCAGCCGCACCCGGCGCCAGGTGTCGACCAGGCCTGCGGCACTGATCACGCCGGAGGCGCAGTTGGACAGCGCGACGCCGTGTGCGGGGCCGATCAGCAGCACCAGCGCGGGCACCGCGACCAGCGCGAAGCCCATGCCCGACATCCGCTGCACGGTCGACCCCGCCAGCACTATCGCGGCCAGTGCGAACGCGTCCGCCCAGCCGTTCACGCGGCGCTCCGCCTGCGCGCCAGTGCGGTGCGCGCCACCGCCGCGAAGCAGGCCAGCCCGACCGCGGCCCCCGCGCCGCCGCCGAAGGCGACGGCCGGGACGAGGTCGAGGACGTCGGCGCTGCGCAGCGGCCCGTCGTCCCAGCGGGCCAGCCGCGCCGCGGCTCCGGCTACCGCGGCCGCGCCCACCAGGGCGGTCGCGGCGGCCCTGGTGCGGGCCGACAGCCGCGGGCGCACGGGGGCGGCGGGCCGAGCCGGCAGGTCCGCGGCAGCGGTGCGCAGGGTGCGGGTGGTGTACCAGCCGAGGACGCCGAGGCCCAGTACCGAGGTCCCGAGCTGGAGGTCGTAGTAGAGGGGCCGGCCCAGCACCGTACGGTCGAGCACCGGAAGCAGCCGGACCCCGGCACGGCCCCCGTGGGTGAAGGCGTCCCAGGCCACGTGGGTCGCGGCGCCGACGGCCGCGGACAGAGCGAAGCGGCCTGCACCGGCCAGGCCGCGTGTCCGCCCGGCCGGCGCGGTCATGGCGTCGGCGGCGTCCGCCCACCGGTCGGGCAGCAGTGCGACCAGCGGCTCGCGCAGCAGCAGGTGCCAGCCGGCCGCGAGCGCCGCGGCGATGGCGACGTCCGCGGTGGGCACGCCGAGCGGGCTGTGGGTGAAGACGCCGAAGCCGAAGGTGCCGTGCACCAGCGAGTCGGTGAAGTAGGGGACGTCGGGTGCCAGCGAGCCCGCGACCAGCGCCGAGGCCACCAGCGGTCCGCGGGGCCTGCCGTCGCGCAGCATCGGCAGCACGGCGGCGGGGTGGCTGAGTGTGAACGGCATCCCGCCATCTTCCCCGGGGCGGTGCGCGGCGGGCGGGCGGGGGGCCGCGTGTCTCCCCCCGCCCGCCCGTGCCGTGGGACCGTCAGGGGGTGTAGACGGTGGGGCGCGGCGCGGTCGGCATGTTGTTGCCGATGAAGAAGCTGGGGTGCGGCGGCTGGTTGTAGGCGGTGTTCTGCCAGGCGATGGCGGTGCGGTACTGCGTGTCGTGCAGCAGCGTGGTGATGCGCAGGTCGGTGGGGTCGGGGGTGGCGTAGATCCGCAGCGCCCGGTTGTCGGTGGTGGGCCAGATCACCTCCTCGCGCCAGTCGCCGAAGAGGTCGCCCGACAGGCTCGGGGTGGCCTTGGTCCCGTTGTTGGAGTGCACGCCGGAGGCGGTCAGCAGCCGGGCGTCGGAGCTGGTGCCGTACTTGTCGATGTGCGTGGCGTCCACGAGTTCGCGCACCGGGTCGCCGTCCCACCAGGCGAGGAAGTTCGCCGAGCCGGGCTTGCGGCCGATGTTCTGGCCCGTGGTGCTGTACAGGCCGCTGACGCCGGCCGACCAGGACTCGGCGCCGGGGCTGCCCGCGTACACGTCGTCGGAGACCCCGCGGCCGTTGTCGCAGCCGCAGCTGGGGTTGGACCACAGGATCTTGCCGGTCTTGGCGTCGGCGAACCAGGCGGCGAGCTTGGAGGTGTCCTCGTCGACCTTGAAGACCTCCAGGCCGGGGTGCGAGGGGTCGAGGTCGCCGACGTGCAGCGCGTCGCCGTGGCCCTGCCCGGTGTTCCACAGCCGGGCGCCGTTGTCGTCCACGGCCATGGCGCCGTACTCGATCTCGTCCTTGCCGTCGCCGTCGAGGTCGGCGGTGGCCAGCTGGTGGTCGCCCTGGCCGGCGTATGCGCTGTTGCCCGAGTCGTTGGAGTCGAACTTCCAGCGCTCGGTGAGCTTGCCGTCCCGCCAGTCCCAGGCGGCGATCACCGTACGCGTGTAGTAGCCGCGGGCCATGATGATCGAGGGCCGCTTGCCGTCGAGGTAGGCGGTGCCGGCCAGGAAGCGGTCCACCCGGTTGCCGTAGCTGTCGCCCCAGGATGAGACGGTGCCGCGCGGCGGGTCGTAGTTGACCGTCTGCATCGCGGCGCCGGTCTGCCCGTTGAAGACGCTCAGGTACTCGGGTCCCGACAGGACGTAGCCGGAGGAGTTGCGGTAGTCGGCGCTGGAGCTGCCGATCACCTTGCCGGTGCCGTCGGTGGTGCCGTCGGCGGTCTTCATCACGACCTCGGCCTTGCCGTCGCCGTCGTAGTCGTAGACCTGGAACTGCGTGTAGTGCGCGCCGGAGCGGATGTTGCGGCCCAGGTCGATGCGCCACAGCCGGGTGCCGTCGAGCGTGATGCCGTCCATGATCGTGTCGCCGGTGTAGCCGGACTGCGAGTTGTCCTTGGAGTTGGTGGGGTACCACTTCAGGACCAGATCGAGCCGGCCGTCGCCGTCGAGGTCGCCGACGGAGGCGTCGTTGGCCTCGTAGGTGTAGGCGACGCCGTCGGGGGTGGTGCCGCCGGCCGGCGGCGAGATCGGCACGTCGTGGTAGCCGCCTGCGAAGGACAGCGACGCCGGTGAGGCGGCCTGCTCGCTGCCGTCGACCACGGCCCGCACGGTGTAGCTGGCGTCGGCGGCGGCGCCGGAGTCGAGGTAGTCGGTCGCGCCGGTCAGCGGGGCGGAGTTGACCTTGGTGCCGCCGCGGTAGACGTTGAAGGCGACGTTGTCCGGGTCGGTGCCGAGCCAGCGCCACGAGACGAGGTTGCCTGAGCCGCTGCGGACCGAGATCACCCCGCGGTCGAGCTTCTCGACCTGGCGGCCCTGGCCGGTCTGCGGCGGGGTGGTGGTGGGCGGGGTGGTCGGGGGTGTGGTCGGCGGGGTCGTGGGCGGGGTGGTGCCCGTACTGCCGGTGCAGGCCACGCCGTTGAGGGTGAAGGCGGTCGGGACGGTGGGGGTGCCCGAGCCGGAGATCGCCCCGTTGAAGCCGAAGGAGGTCGAACCGCCGGTCGCCAGCGACCCGTTGTAGCTGAGGCTGTTCGCGGTGACCTGGCTGCTGTTGAGGGTGACGTCGGCATTCCACGCCGAGGTCACCGTCTGCCCCGAGCCCATGGTCCACTTCAGGCTCCAGGACGTCATCGGGTCACCGAGGTTGGTGATCTGGACGTCGGCGCCGAAGCCGCCCTGCCAGGAGTTGGTGATGGTGTAGGCGACGCTGCAGCCGGCCGCGGCCGGCGCTGCCGAGGCCGGTACGGACTGCACCGCCCAGGTCGTACCGGCCGCGATCAGCGCGCCGACCGCCGATGCCGCCCAGGCGCGGCGGCGCGCACGTTTCCGACGGGTGGTCATGGATCCTCCAGATGTGGGGGGAAGAAGAAATCCGGGGGTTGGAACGTTCCAAACGTGCTCCCAGGCATAATGGGAGCGCTCCCACACCCCCGTCAACCGTTCTCCCGAAAATTTTCGCCGCCCGCAGGTGGGCCGCCCGGCCGGTGCCGGGACCCGCTACGCGGGCACCTTCTCGCCGCCGGACTCGCGGACGCCTGGCCAGGGCCGGGCGCTCGCCGGGAGGGCGCTGGGACGGCGCCGCCCGCCCGGATATCCTCGTGGCCATGGACGACCACTCGCCGGCCCTGCGCAGCGGCGGCGGAAGGCGCCGCCGCTCGGACGCCGAGCGGAGCATCGCCGCGATCCTGGACGCGGCGCTGGAGTGCGTGCCGACCGACGGCGAGTTCAACATGTCCGCCATCGCGCGGGCCGCCGGGGTCAGCCGGGTCACCCTCTACTCGCACTTCCCGACCCGCGAGGCGCTGGTGGACGCGGCCTTGCAGCGGGCTTTCACCCAGACCGACCGGGCGCTGGCGGAGCTCCCGCTGGAGGAGGGGCCGCCGCGCGAGGTGCTGGCGCGGCTGCTCGGCTCGTCGTGGCAGGTGCTGGAGCGGCACAGGAACCTGTACCTGGTGGCGTCGGCGAACCTGCCCGCCGACCGGCTGCGCGAGTACGCCGGGCTGGTGCTCGACCGGATCGAGCGGCTGCTGGCCCGCGGCCGGGCCGAGGGGGCCTTCCGTACCGACCTGCCGCTGGACTGGCTGGTGGCCACCGTCTACACGCTGATGCACCTGGCCGCGGGCGAGGTCGGCTCGGGGCGGACCGACGCGGACGCCGCGGGGGATCTGGTCAGCACCACGATCGTGTCGCTGCTGACTGCGGGGGCGGCGGATGCCCCTGGTGGGCGCCGGGCGGACTCCCCCGGTCCGCACACGCACCCGACCGACTTCCTTGGTACGCACCAAGACTGACGTACCGTCCGCTCCCGGTCACGGGCGGTTTCGTTGGGTACGCACCGTACGGCTTGCCCCGTCCGCGGATGTACCGTGAGGACTCTCCCCCCGATTCCGCAGTCCGGGACGACCTACCGGGGGCGGCGTCCGGCACCCGCGGAAAGCAGGAACAACCTATGAGTTGTACATAACAACTGCCTCAGGGCAGCGTGGCACTGAGGGCTGCTCGACGCAGCCCACGGAGGTGGTAATGCCCGCCGGACCGCACGACGTGCTGGAGTTGGCGATCGACGGCTTGTTCAGACGGCGCGGAGTGCTCGACCCGTCACGGGTCGTCCCCGGACTCGGCGCCTCGCTCTCGGAGTCGCTGGCGCTGGGCTACCTGGCAGCCGGCCCCTGCGTGCAGCACGAACTCGGCTCGTACCTCGGACTGGAGAAGAGCACGGTGAGCCGGCTGGTGGCCGGCATGACGGAGAAGGGCTGGGTCGAGCGGGCCCGCTGCCCGGACAACCGCCGCTTCCAGAAGGTGGTGCTGACCGCCCCGGGCGAGCGGGCCGCCGCGCAGATAGCCGAGGCGACCAAGCAGCGCCACGAGCGCTGGTTCGCGGCGCTCACCGAGGAGGAGCACAAGGCCCTGTCCATCGGGCTGCCCGCGCTGCTGCGGGCGATGGCGGCGGAGGACGACACGGCGGAGTGAGCGCCTGGGGGCGCCCGCCGCACACGGGTGCGGCGCACCTGCGGGCCGTACGGCGCCGCGGGTCTCACAGCGGCGGGCCGCCGCAGGGAGCAGCGGCGGGCTCCGCCGGGGGCTGCGCCGCGCTGAGCGGGACACCGCGCAGCAGCTGGATCATCACCGTCACGACCCCCGCCATGACGCACTGGTCGCTGAGGTTGAAGATCCCGCCGTGCCCGACCTGGATGAAGTCCAGCACCGCGCCCCGCCCGAAACCCGGTGTGCGGAAGATGCGGTCGGCGAGGTTGCCGCCCGCGCCGCCGAAGATCAGGCCGAGGCCGAGCGCCCAGCCCTTGGTGCGTACCGTCGGCGAGGTGCGGGCGATGAAGGCGAGCACGCCGATCGCGAGCACCGTGAAGACCAGGGTCGCGCGCGGCGCGAAGGACCCGGCGGCGCCGGAGTTGCGGTAGGCGGTGAAGGTGACGTGCCCGCCGAGCACATGGCTGGGCGGGTGGCCCTCGACGGCCACCGCCGCGACGGCCTTGGTCACCTGGTCCAGCGCGAGCCCCGCGGCCGCGGTGATCCACAGCACCCGCTGCGCCACTCCCCCGCCCCGGGCAGGCCCCCGGAGGGAACCCCGTACCGGCACCCGCACCCGCATCCACACCGGCATCCGCATCGGCGGCCCTCCCGCGTTCACCCGGCCGTACGGCGGCCGACCCGCCGTCCCGTGTCGAGCGTACGCCCGCCGCCCGGCTCCCCCGGTGTCCGCGTGATCGGCGACATTGCCCCGAACGGCCCTGCTGCCCGCGGCGGCGGGCGGGAAGGCTGGGCTCAGACACCGTCGCCGACTGGAGGTCCCCGATGCCCGACGCGTCCACCACCCGCCCGCCCGCGGCCCTGACCGAGGACGAACTGCGGGCGCTCGACGCCCACTGGCGGGCCGCGAACTACCTCGCCGTCGGGCAGATCTACCTGATGGGCAACCCGCTGCTGGCCGAGCCGCTGCGCCCCGAGCACATCAAGCCGCGGCTGCTGGGGCACTGGGGGACCTCGCCCGGCCTGAACCTGGTGCACACCCATATGAACCGGGTGGTCAAGGCCCGCGGCCTCGACGCGATCTGCGTGTGGGGCCCCGGCCACGGCGGCCCCGCGGTGCTGGCGAACTCCTGGATCGAGGGCAGCTACACCGAGACCTACCCCGAGGTCACCCGGGACGCGGCCGGGATGGGCAAGCTCTTCCGGCAGTTCTCCTTCCCCGGCGGGGTGCCCAGCCATGTGGCGCCGGAGACGCCGGGCTCGATCCACGAGGGCGGCGAGCTGGGGTACGCCCTCTCGCACGCCTACGGTGCCGCCTTCGACAACCCGGACCTGGTCGTGGCCTGCGTGATCGGCGACGGCGAGGCGGAGACCGGCCCGCTGGCCGCGTCCTGGCACTCGAACAAGTTCCTGGACCCGGTGCACGACGGCGCCGTCCTGCCGATCCTGCACCTGAACGGGTACAAGATCGCCAACCCCACGGTGCCGGCCCGGCTGCCCCGCGAGGAGCTGGACGAACTGCTGCGCGGCTACGGCCACGACCCGATCCACGTCACGGGCGACGACCCGGCGGCGGTCCACCGGGCGATGGCCGCGGCCATGGACACCGCGCTGGACCGTATCGCCGCCTTCCAGAGCGCGGCCCGCGAGCAGGGCGCCACGGCCAGGCCGCGCTGGCCGGTGATCGTGCTGCGCACCCCCAAGGGCTGGACCGGTCCTGCCGAGGTCGACGGGCTGCCCGTCGAGGGCACCTGGCGGGCGCACCAGGTGCCGCTGTCGGCGGTGCGGGACAACCCGGACCACCTGCGCCAGCTGGAGGAGTGGCTGCAGTCCTACCGCCCCGCCGAGCTGTTCGACGCCGACGGGCGGCCCCGCCCGCAGGTCATGGAGTGCGTGCCGGACGGCGACCGCAGGCTGGGCGCCAACCCGCACACCAACGGCGGGCTGCTGCTGCGCGAGCTGCCGCTGCCGCCGCTGGAGGAGTTCGCGGTGCCCGTCGACACCCCGGGCGGCACCCTCCACGAGCCGACCAGGGTGCTGGGCGCGATGCTGGAGCGGGTGATGGCCGACAGCGCCCGCCGCCGCGACTTCCGGCTGGTCGGCCCGGACGAGACCGCGTCCAACCGGCTGCAGGACGTCTACGGGGCCACCGGCAAGGCCTGGCAGGCGGACGTGCTGGACGTGGACGAGCACCTGGACCGGCACGGGCGGGTCATGGAGATCCTGTCGGAGCACACCTGCCAGGGGTGGCTGGAGGGCTATCTGCTCACCGGCAGGCACGGCCTGTTCTCCTGCTACGAGGCCTTCGTGCACATCGTGGACTCGATGGCCAACCAGCACATCAAGTGGCTGCGCACCACCCGGGCGCTGCCCTGGCGCCGTCCGCTGGCGTCCCTGAACTACCTGCTGACCTCGCATGTGTGGCGCCAGGACCACAACGGCTTCTCGCACCAGGACCCCGGCTTCGTCGACCACGTGTTGAACAAGGCCCCCGAGGTGGTGCGCGTCTACCTGCCGCCGGACACCAACACGCTGCTGTCGGTCGCCGACCACGTGCTGGCCTCCCGGGACTACGTCAACGTCGTCGTCGCGGGCAAGCAGCCCAGCTTCGACTGGCTGTCCATGGACGCGGCCCGTGCGCACTGCGCCCGGGGTGCGGGGCTGTGGGAGTGGGCCGGCACCGAGGACGTCAGGCGCGGCCCGGACGTCGTCCTGGCCTGCGCGGGCGACGTCCCCACCCTCGAAGTGCTCGCGGCGGCCCAGCTGCTGCGCCACCACCTGCCACAACTGGGCGTCCGGGTGGTCAACATCGTGGACCTGGCGCGGCTCATGCCGCACGAGGAGCACCCGCACGGCATGACCGACGCGGAGTTCGACGCGCTGTTCACGCCGGACAAGCCGGTGATCCTCGCCTACCACGGATATCCCTGGCTCATCCACCGGCTGGCCTACCGCCGTACCGGCCACGCGCAGCTGCATGTGCGCGGCTACAAGGAGATCGGCACCACGACGACGCCCTTCGACATGGTGCTGCGCAACGACCTGGACCGCTACCGCCTGGTGATGGACGTCATCGACCGGGTCCCCGGCCTGCCGGTGACCGCCGCGGCGGTGCGCCAGCGGATGGAGGAGGTGCGGCTGCGCCACCACAGCTGGATCCGCGAGCACGGCACCGACCTGCCGGAGGTCGCCGACTGGAGCTGGCAGGTCTGACCGCCGGGCGCAGGAGCGCGTGCCGGTCCGCGGGGAGTCCGCGGACCGGCACTTTCGTGCGTCCGGGGTCTTTACGCCGTCGCCATGGATGGTCTAGAACGACAGTCATCCGATGTTACGTGCGCCTGACGCCTTGTTTCCGCACGAGGCTGAGGAGTTGCGTGCGGAAGCAGGTGCATTCATCGGACTACTACGTCAACACCGTTGACTGAAGCCGTATCGCCCTGGAGGGCATCGTGCAGAAACTCCCCCGCCGTCGCCGGCGGGTTCCGTACAGACGGGCCGTCGCCCTGTGCTCGGCGGCGCTCACCGCCCTCGCGGGCGCCGCCGTCGCGGACACCGGTACCGCCGCCGCAGCCGCGGGACCGACCACCGCATGGCACCACGGAGACTTCACCCTCGACCCGGCAGGTGTCGTCAGCCGCTCCGACATCGTGCTCGGCTCGCCCAACCCCGACCCCATCGCGTCCATGCCGCTCGGCAACGGGTCGCTGGGGGTCGCCGCCTGGGCCGCGGGCGGCTTCACCGCCCAGCTCAACCGCTCCGACACCATGCCCGACCGCAAGTCGCCGGGCCAGCTGACCATCCCCGGCCTGTCCGTCATCTCGCACGCCGCCGACTTCCACGGGCACCTCGACCTCACCGACGGGGTGCTGCGCGAGTCCGGCGGCGGCATGTCGCTCACGGCGTGGGTCGCCGCCGACAAGGACGAGCTGGTCGTCGACGTCGCGGGCGCCGACCCGGACGTACCGCAGACCGCCACCGTCAACCTGTGGGCGCCGCGCAAGCCCACCGCAGCCGTGTCCGGCACCGTCGGCACCCTCGCCGAGACCTGGGTGGACGGCGCCCCGCCGATCGGCAGCGGCAAGACCTTCGGGTCGCTGGCCGCCCTGACCGCGGGCGGCCGCCGGGTGACCACCACCGTGGCGGGACCCACGCAGGTCAAGGTGAGCTTCAGCCCGCACCCCGACGGCACCTTCCGGGTCGTCGTGGCCTCCCCCGGCTGGACCGGCGGCGACGCCGCCAAGGCCGCGGCCGAGGTGATCGGCCATGACGCGACCGCACCCCTGAAGCAGCTGATGAAGCCGCAGGACCGCTGGTGGGGCGACTTCTGGGCGCACTCGGGGCTGATCGCGATGAGTTCGGCCGACGGCAGCGCCGAGTACATCGAGAACCTGCGCACGCTGTACCTCTACGAGGAGGCGGCGTCGATGAAGAAGGGCATCTACCCGGGCAGCCAGGCCGGCGAGGCCGACATGTTCGCCTGGAACCGCGACACCCAGACATGGACCCCGTCGGCGTACTGGCTGTGGAACCTGCGCACCCAGATCGCCGCGAACATGAGCAGCGGCAACTACCGGCTCAACACCCCGATCTTCGACATGTACGCCGACGACCTGCCCGCCATCGAGGCATGGACGAAGCAGCAGATGGGCGGGCGCCCCGGCTCCTGCGTGTCGGAGACCATGCGCTTCAACGGCAACGGCATCTCCCCCGGCGTCGGCGAGAACGGCTCGTGCAGCGAGCCCGGCAGCCCCAACTGGAACGCCCTGGACATCTCCTCGGGGCCGGAGATCGCCCTCTACATGTGGGAGCAGTACGAGGCCACCGGCGACAAGGCAGCGCTGAAGCGCTACTGGCCCTTCATCAAGTCGGTCACCGAGTTCCAGCTCGCCTACCAGACGGTGGGCGCCGACGGCCTGCTGCACGCCAACGCCAACGCACACGAGACGCAGTGGGCGGTGCAGGACCCGACCACCGACATCGCGCTCGACCAGGCGGTCTTCCCGCTGATCGGGCGGATAGCCGCCGTGCTCGGCACCGACCGCGGCGCCGACAAGGCCCTGGTGGCCCGGGTGGCCACCGCCCAGCGGCAGATCCCGCCCTACCCGCGCACCGACCAGGCCACCCGCAGCCAACTGCTCAACCCCGGCTACACCCAGGCCGAGACGGCGGCGGCCGACGCCACCGGCACCGACATGCTGGCGATCTCCTACGAGCCCGCGGCGCAGCGCAGGAACGGCGAGAACATCGAACTGGAGCCGCTGTGGCCCTGGAACACCGTCAGTGACCAGGACCCGGGGCTGTTCGCGCTGGAGCAGCGCAGCTACGCCCACCGGCCCAACAAGGGCGGCAACGACTGGTCGATGGACGCCATCGACGCGGCTCGGCTGCAGAACCCCGACGAGGTGCGCGCGAACCTGATCTCGCTCACCGAGGGCCACCAGGTCTACCCCAACGGCTTCGCCGACCTCGGCAACTCGGTCGGCTACCAGCCCTACATCGAGCAGGAGTCCGGCGTCGCGACCGCGGTCGGCGAGGCCCTGGCACAGGACTTCGACGGCGTCATCCGCTTCGCACCGGCCTGGCCCTCCCAGTGGGACGGCGCCGGCAGCGTCTACATCAAGGGCAGGAGCAAGGTCGACGTGCAGGTGGAGGGCGGCAGGCTGGTGACCGCCGCGATCGAGGCGGGCACCTCGGGCACCCTGCGGGTCAAGAACCCCTGGCCCGGGCAGCGCACCGAGGTCGTGGACGGCACGAACGGCCACGTGGTCGTAAGTGCGTCCACCGCCGCCCTGCTCGACGTCCCGGTCAAGGCCGGCACGTCCTACCTGGTCCAGCAGGCCGCGGCGCCCACCACGGCGCTGCCCTTCGCGAAGGTCACCGGCACCGCGCCGACCGCGGCCCGGCACCTGGGCGGGGTCAAGCTCGGCCTGGACTCGGCCGTCCAGTCCGGCAGTTCGACCGTCGGCACCGTGCTCGGCGGCACCAACCGCAGCTACGGCCTCACCCAGACCGAGGACCCCGGCTCCCCCAGCACGGCCGCCGACGTGGCCGGGCTCAGCGCCCGTACGGCGCAGGGCGACCTGTCCTTCGACGTCGGCGACGACGTGGCCGCGACCGGGTCCTACGACGCCGAGGTCACCGTGTCGTACTACGACTCCGGCACCGGATCAATGTCCGTGGAGTACGACGCCGGGCCGCAGGACCGCTACCGCCAGGCAGGCACCATCGCCCTGACCGGCAGCGACACCTGGAAGACCGCACAGGTCACCCTCAGCGGCGGCTACTTCGGCGGCCTCCAGCAGGGCGGCGCCGACCTGCGGCTGCACTCGGCCGGCGGCCCGGTCACCGTGCACAGCGTCGGCATGACCGTCACCGGCGCCTGGGTGCAGGACCGGCACGCCTTCCCGCCCGCCCCGGCCGTCACCACCCCGCGCACCGGCGCCACCGTCAAGCTCGCCTCCGCCGTGTCCGGCACAGCGATCCCCGACGGCACGGTGACCGTACGCGAGGCCGCGAAGGTGCTCTGCACCGCCACCGCGGACGACGCGGGCTCCTGGAGCTGCGCCCCCGACGGCGGCTTCACACCCGGCAGGCAGACCGCCACCGCGACGGTCGCCGACCCGACGGGCCTGGTCAGCGACGCCTCGGCCGGTGTCGCCTTCGACGCGTCCGACCTGCCGCCGGGCACCGCCGTGGTCGGCGCGGTCGTCGGCGCGGACAACCACGCGTACGGCATGGCCCAGGACGAGCGGCCCTCGGGCGGCTTCGACGGCCCGACGACCGCCTCGGTGATCGACGGCCGCTCGGCCCGCACCAGCACCCAGAGCAACATCTACTTCGACATCGACGACTCGGTCGCCCACGCGGGCTACTACACGGCGACCTTCACCGTCTCCTACTACGACCAGGGCACGGGGTCCTTCTCCGTGCAGTACGACAACGGCACCTCCGACCCCTACAAGTCCACCTCCGGCATCTCGCTGACCGGCAGCAACACCTGGAAGACCGCGACGGTCACCGCCACCGACGCCTACTTCGGCGGGCAGCAGCACTCGGCCGCCGACTTCCGGCTGCGCAACGGCGGCGGCCAGGTCACCGTGCACAGCGTGGCGGTGAAGATCAGCGGTGACGGCGTCCCGAACGCCGCCGACTTCGCACCGCCCATCACGATCGGCTCGCCCGCCGCGGGCGACACCGTCGGTACGGCCCCGGCCGTGTCGGGCTCCGCCGAGCCCGGTGCGACGGTGACCGTGACGTCCGACGGGGCGGCGCTGTGCACGGCGGCCGTGGCGGACGACGGAACGTGGACCTGCACCGGGTCCGGGGGGCTCGCGGCGGGGCCGCACGTCCTCACCGCCACCGCGCAGGACCCGACCGGCACACCGGCGCAGGCCGCCACCGTGGCGGTGACGGCGGCGTAGCGGGCGCCTGACACAGACGCGGGAGCGGTCCGGCCGAACAGCCGGGCCGCTCCCCTGCGTTGCCCCGTGCCGTGCGGCCTACGCGAAGCCGGCGATGCCGCGCGGGGTGTAGTGCTCCTCCAGACGGCGGCACTCCTCGTCGCTCAGCCGCAGGTCCACCGCGGCGACGGCGTCCTCCAGGTGCTGCGGCTTGGTCGCCCCCACGATCGGCGCGGTCACCCCCGGCTGCCGCAGCAGCCAGGCCAGCGCGACCTGGGCGCGGGTGACCCCGCGCTCGTCCGCGATGCCCGCGACGGCGTCCACGATGCGCCGGTCGGTGTCGCGGTAGAGGCTCATGCCCCACCCGTCGCTCCGGCTGCGCGCACTGCCGCTCGCGTCCCAGGCCCGGGTGAGCCGGCCGCGGGCCAGCGGGCTCCACGGGATGACGCCGACGCCCTGGTCCGCGCACAGCGGCATCATCTCCCGCTCCTCCTCGCGGTAGAGCAGGTTGTAGTGGTTCTGCATGCTGACGAAGCGCGTCCAGCCGTGCCGCTCGGCCAGGTACTGCGCCTTGGAGAACTGCCAGGCGTGCATCGAACTCGCCCCGATGTAGCGGGCCTTGCCGGCCTTCACCACGTCGTGCAGGGCCTCCATCGTCTCCTCGACCGGAGTCAGCGGGTCCCAGCGGTGGATCTGGTAGAGGTCGACGTAGTCGGTGCCGAGCCGGCGCAGGCTGTGGTCGATCTCGGTGAGGATCGCCTTGCGGGACAGGCCGCCGCCGTTGGGTCCCGGCCGCATCCTGCCGTGCACCTTGGTGGCCAGCACGATCTCGTCGCGGCGGGCGAAGTCGGCCAGCGCCCGGCCGACGATCTCCTCGCTGGTGCCGTCGGAGTAGACGTTCGCGGTGTCGAAGAAGTTGATCCCGGCCTCGACGGCCCGGCGGACGAAGGGCCGGCTGGCCTCCTCGTCCAGCGTCCAGCCGTGGGTGCCGCGGTCGGGAACGCCGTAGCTCATGCAGCCGAGGCACACACGGGAGACGTCGAGACCGGTCGAGCCGAGTTTCAGATAGTCCATGGCCGACCAGCCTACGTCCGCGCCCGCCCGCCGCCGGGCGCGTGGGGGCGCGGCGGGGAGCACTCCCGCAGGTCCGACGTGCACCGTGTCGATCCGCGGCCGCGCCGTTCGACGCACGGGTACGCGGACCGCGAGCAGCGCGGTCGCCGAGGCGAGGAGCCCACCGTGTCCGTACCCACCCCCGAGCAGACCGCCGCCCTTCCGCAGGGCGACGTGGCGCTGCTGCACAGCCAGGTCGCCCAGCGGTTGCTGGCGTCCAGGGAACTGGCCCGCGTGGCCTACGTCGCCGCCGACGGGACGCCGCGGGTCTTCCCGATGCTCTTCCACTGGAACGGCGAGGAGGTCGTCCTGTCGACCTTCCACCCGGCGCGGAAGATCGCGGCCCTGCGCGCCCGCCCCGACGTGGCCCTCACCGTCGACGCCGCAACGGCCCCGCCGCAGGCCCTGCTGATCCGCGGCCGGGCCGAGGTCACCGACGTCGAGGGCATAGCGCCCGACTACCGCTCGGCCCTGCGCCGCTACGCCGGCAGCGACGAGGCGGGCGACGCCCAGGCCGCGGCGGTCGACGGCCCGGGGGTGCGCATGGCGCGCATCGCGGTACGCCCGCTGTGGGTGGGCGTGCTGGACTTCACGACCCGCTTCCCCGGCGGCAGTTCGGCGGCGGAGTTCGACGCCCGCGGCCGCCGGGACTGACCCCGCCGCCCGGCTGCGGCGGACGGCAGTGCCCCGCCGCCCGGCCCGGCGCTCCGGCGCCCGGCCGCCGACGGGGACTCCGCTGCCGGGGTTGCCGGCTGCCGGCCCTGCCGTGGCCGACCCGGGCGAGGGTTACGGCGCCCGCCCGGCGATCGGGGTGTCCGCCGCGGGGGCGGCCGCCGGGCCATGCCATGGGCGACCCGGGCTACGGCGCTCGGCCGCCGATCGGGCTGTCCACCGCGGGGTTCAGGCACCAGGCGAGGAGGGCGGGCCAGGGGCCGTAGCCCGAGGCCGGGTTGAGGTGGGCGCCGGCGGGGATGACGTCGGCGGGCAGGTCCAGGGGGGCGGCGAACTCGGCGGCGGCGCCTTCCGGGCAGCAGGGGTCGTCCGGCGAGCAAACGATCCGGGTGTGCCCGGCGGCGCCGGCCACCTGCCCGGGGGTCAGCGGCGGCGGGGCGAAGGCCGCGACCTGCGGGTGCTGCCGCAGGAAGCTGCCCGAGGGCGGGGCGACCAGCAGAACGCGCTCGACGGGGGCCGTCTGCTGCCCGGCGGCCACCGCGTGCAGCCACAGCGCGCAGGCCAGGCTGTGGCAGACGACGGTGACCCGCTGCCCGGGCGGGCCTGCCAGCAGCGTGCGCAACTCCGCCAGCCACACGGCGAGTCCGGGTTCGTCGGGATCCGGCAGCTGCGGGTAGGCCACGTCGTGGCCCAGCCCGGTCAGCTGCCCGGCCAGCCAGTGCTGCCAGTGCCCGGGCGGCCGGTGGTTCTCCCAGCCGTGCAGGATCACGAAGCGCCGCGGGTCGGGGACGTCGGTCATGGCTGCTCACATCTCGCCGTGTCGATGAGGCCGACGCCCTTGTCCCCGCCTCGGGTTGCGGCACCCAATCTACTGCGCCCCCTCCAGCGGCTCGTCGAGGAAGTCCGCCACCAGCTCGCTCGCGAGGGGGCGGCACTCGTCGAAGTAGGCGTGCCGGGCGCCCGGCAGGAGGTGCAGCCGGGCGCCGGGGATGCGCTGGGCGAGCAGGGTGGCGTTGGCCGCGGGGTTGAGAACGTCGTCCTCGCCGTGCAGGACGAGGGTGGGCGCCGTGATGCCGGGCAGGGCGTCCCACGCGTCATGGGCGTTGCTGGCCCGCAGGTGGAGGCGGCGGGCGTACGCGGGCATCGCCGGGTCGCCGAGGGTGGGGTGGGGGCCGGGGTGGGCGGCCCGCCAGGCGGGCGTGTACATCATGTCCGCGAGCGCGGCCTGCGCGTCGGGGCCGGCGAGCGTACGCCGTACGTCCGCGGACCGTTCGACGGCATGGCGGCCGCCCGGCGAGGTGCAGCCCAGGACGAGCCGCCGTACGCGGTCGGGGTGCCGGGCGGCGACCCACTGCGCCACCCGGCCGCCCATGGACGTCCCGTAGACGTCGGCCCGCTCGATGCCCAGGTGGTCCAGGACGGCGACGACGTCGTCGGCGAAGCCGGGGGTGGAGCAAGGGACGTCGGGCTTGCCGCTGGCGCCGGTGCCCCGCAGGTCCGTGGTGAGGGTGCTGCGGGTGCCGTGGAAGTCCGCCCGAACGCGGTCCCACCAGGTGTGGTCGCAGGCCTGGCCGGCCAGCAGCACCAGCGGCCGACCCGCACCCTGCTGCTGGAAGGCCAGCCGGGTGCCGTCGTGGGCGCGGGCGTGGGGCATCGTTCCTCCGTGAGTCGCGGGCGGCGGCAAGGGACCGGTCAGGCCAGCAGGTCGGCCTCCCGGCCGCGTCCCGCGGCGAGGGCTGCCCGGTAGGCGGCCCAGCCGACGGCCAGGTCCTGCCAGGGCAGGCCGACGGGTGCGTAGACGGTGGTCTCCGCGTCCCCGGTCCGGCCCGGTGCGTCGCCGCGCAGGACCTCGCCGAGCGTGCTCGCCGCCTCCCGCAGGCGGGGTTCCGCCCCGGCCAGGGCGCCCGTCTCGGCGGCGAGTGCCACGTCGTCCACCACGACCCGGGCGCGCCGCAGCAGGTCCGCTCCCAGTTCCGCCTTGCCGGGCTCGTCGGCGCCGAGCGAGGTGACGTGGGCGCCGGGCCGCACGTCGGCCGCGTACAGCACCGGTTGCCGCGCCCAGGTCGCGGTCACGACGACGTCGGCGCCCGCCGCTGCGTCGGCGGCACTTGGCGCGACGCCCGCGGGCACGCCGAGCCGGTCGCCGTGCCGGTGCGCGAAGTCGGCGGCACGGTCCTGCGCGGTGTCGTGGACGGTCAGCCCGGTCACCTCGCGCAGCTCCGGCAGCCCGCGCAGCACCAGCTCGGCCTGAGCGCCCGCGCCGATCACGGCGACGCTTCGCGCGTCCGGCCGGGCCAGCACGTGTGTGCCGAGGGCGGCGGCGAGTCCGGTGCGCCATGCGGTCACCGTCGCCGAGTCGAGCAGCGCGAGCAGTTCGCCGGAGTCGAGGCTGTGCAGGCAGACGACGCCGCGCAGCGCGGGCCGGGAGTGGGGGAACTTCGCGTTGACCTTCACCGTGTACGCGGGGATGCCGGCCACGAGGCCGGGCAGCAGCGCCGTCGCGGAGCCGCCGGGCAGCGGCACGGCGACCCGGCGGGCGGTGGAGCGGCCCGGGGCCGCGGTGAAACCGTGCCGGAGGGCTTCGACGCAGGTGCCGGGGTCGAGGACGGACTCCAGGTCGGATCGGGAGAGCAGGAGCGTCACCGGTCCTCCTTCCCGCGTGGACACGCGCACCGCTTCGGAAACAGAATCGCCGTCAGGACGGTACTGTACCGGGAACCCCACGCGGACAGAGGGCGGAGGTGACACGGTGCCAGCGCCGAAACCGGGAGCCCCGGTCCGCGGGTCGAGCACCGGCCGCCCGGTGATGGCCGCGCTCGACCTCTTCGGCCGCCGGTGGAACCTGCGCATCGTCTGGGAGCTGCGCGAGGACACCCTCGGCTTCCGCGCCCTCCAGCAGCGCTGCGACGGCATGTCCTCCAGCGTCCTGCGCCAGCGCCTCACCGAACTCCTCGACGCGCGCGTCGTCGAGCAGCAGCCGGACGCCGCCTACCGCCTCACGGAGCTCGGCCGCGGCGCCTACCAGGCACTGCGCCCGCTGATGCGGTGGTCCGGCGAGTGGGCGGCGGCGCTGGCCGGCGAAGAAGACCACCGTTAGGCCGTGTTTTGGAAGTAGCGCCGTCCGCCCACAGGGCGGGCCCCGCGGCGTCCGGTGCGTGCGATCGCAAGGCGGAGGGTCGTCCTCGTAGTGGGCCTGCTCGGACGACTCCGACAACGCAGCGAGCGTGCGTGCCAGGCGTCGCGGGGCAGGCGGGACTTCCAAAACACGGCCTAGAGGCCCAGCGCGACCGCGGGGCCGGTCTCCGCGGCGCCGCCCACCAGGACCCACGGGCCGCTCGGACCCGGTCCTGCGGTGGCGACCACGGTGGCGGGCGCCCCGAGGGAGTCGCCCATGTCGACCCGCAGGGTGGACGGGCGGCGGCCCGCCAGGTGCGCGGCCAGGCACGCGGTGCTGTTGGCGTTGGCCACGTCCTCGGGCACGCCGATCGAGGGGGCGAACATCCGGGCCGCCGCGCGTCCGTCCGGCGACGGGGCGCTGTGGACGTAGGCGCCGAGCAGGCCCGCCCGGTCGCACGCCTGCCGCAGCGCCGCCAGGTCGGGGGCCAGCGCGGCCAGCGTCTCCCGGTCCGGTACGCGGACGAGCAGCCGCGGCCGGCCGACCGAGGCGACACGGCACTCCGCCCGGTCGATCCCCAACGCGCGCAGCAGCGGGCCGGTTTGCGACGGGTCGGCCTCGCGCAGCTCCATCGGGCCCGGATCGAAGACGGCCTCGCCCGCGGTGGCCTCGCCGGCGAAAAGGCGGCCGCCCGCGCGCAGGTCGAACCGCTCCCGGCCGGTGCGCTCGGCCAGTACGGCCAGCGCGGCGACGGTGCCGTGCCCGCAGGCGGGCAGCTCCTCCGTCGCGGTGAAGAAGCGCAGTCCCACCGGCCCCTCCCGGGGCACGGAGACGAACACGGCGTGCGAGGTGCCTGCTGCGGCCGGCACCGCACGGCGTTCTGCGTCGCTCAGGCCCGTGTCGTCCAGGACGGCGGTCGGGCTGCCGCCCCGGCCGTCGCGCAGGCAGGCGCGGACGATGGTCGCGTGCAGTGTCACCGGTGCCCCACCTCCAGGTCCATAGCCGGATAGCGCGCGCAGGTGAAGCCCGCGGCGGCGTACACCGGTGCACCCGACGGGCTCGCGTGCAGCTGGACGTAGCGGATGCCGCGGGAGTCCAGCCATGCGACGAGGGCGTCAACGATACGGCGGGCGTGGCCCATTCCGCGCGCTGAGCGGTCGGTGACCATGCCGTCGATGTAGCCGCGCCGCCCGTCGGTCCGCCCGGGGCCGGGCAGGTGGTAGGTCTCCCAGGCCATGCCGGTGGCCAGCAGCCGCCCGCCGGGACCTGCTCCGGCGACCAGGCAGGTCCAGTCCTCGCGCCCGGCGATCCGCTGCTCGAACCAGGTGCGCGCGCACCGCCGCCAGCGCTCGTCCCGGCCGCCCGGGTCGGTGCCGAGGTCGGCGAGCATGACGGCCCGCAGCCGGACGAGCTCGGGGATGTCGGCCGTGGTCGCGGTCCTGAGCTGCATCGGGTGGTCCTCCGTTCCGGCCCTAGGCCAGGTAGTCGCTGAAGGCGGGTGTTCCGGGCTCCTGCGGGAGCCGCAGCACGCGCGCGGCAAAGGAGACGGCGTGGTACCAGCCGCACAGCAGGAGCAGGTCGACGGCGGCCTCCTCGCCGACCGCGGCGGCCAGCTCCCGCCATTCGGCGTCGGTCAGGTCGTGCGCCTCGCACAGGGCGTCCACCGCGCGGATCACCGCACGGTCGCCGGGGTCGGTCCAGCAGGGGTCCTGGTGGCCGCCTGCGACCAGGGAGCGGATCTGCCCGTCGTCCAGGCCCGCCTTCCGTGCGAAGACCGCGACGTGGACGCCCCATTCGTACTCGGCTCCGCATCGCACGGTGGTGCGCCCGATCACCAGCTCGCGGTGGCGCAGCCCCAGGGCCGACTGCCGGGACAGGTAGTAGCGGCCCCAGCCCTGCAGCCCGTGCGCCCGCTCGGGGCGCCGGGCGAAGACCCGGAAGAGCGCGATCCGGCCGCCCAGCGCGTCCAGGGCCGCGGCCGTCGCCTCGTCGTGCGGCGGTTCCGCGGGGGCGACGCGCGGCGGTCCTTCCCGCTTTGGAAATCGAAGCATGCACACGACGCTAGTCCGCTTCGGAAAAAGAAGCAATGGGTGTCTGCTCCGCTCCGGGGTCAGGCGGCGAGCGCGGCGCAGGCCGCGGCAACAGCCTGGTCTGCGTAGCCGCCGCCGAAGAGCACGGTGTGGACCAGCAGCGGGAAGAGCTGGTGCAGCGGAACCCTGGCGCCGAAGCCGTCGGCGAGCGGCGCGGCCTCCCGGTAGGCGCCGAGGACCAGATCCAGGTGCGGGCAGCCGAAGAGCCGCAGCATCGCGAGGTCGGTCTCCCGGTGCCCGCCGTGCGCGGCCGGGTCGATCAGCCACGCGTGCCCGTCGGCGCCCCACAGCACGTTGCCGTTCCAGAGGTCGCCGTGCAGCCGGGCCGGCGGCTCCGCGGGACCTGCGAGCGCGGGCAGCAGGTCGCAGACGCGCTCCACGGCCGCCGCCCCCGCAGCGGGCATGGCACCGCTGTCCACGGCCTGCCGCAGATACGGCAGCACGCGGTGTTCCGCGTACCAGTGCGGCCAGTCCTCGCCGGGCGTGTTGCGCATCGGCGCCATGCCGATCCAGGCGTCCCGCGGCCCACCGGGCGGCGCCGCGCCGAAGGCCGGGGCGCCGGCGGCGTGCAGGGCGGCCAGGTCCCGGCCGAGCCGGGCCGCGGCCTGCGGCCCTGGGCGGCCGGTCGCGACCCGGTCGGTGACCAGCCATACGTCGTCGCCGCCGCGGACGGCCGGCACGCGGACCGCGCCGGCGTCGGCCAGCCAGCGCAGCCCTGCCGCCTCGGCCCCGGCCGCGCCGGGGCCGTGCCCGCGCTTGACCATCACCGACTGGCCGCCGCCGAGGTCGACCTCGGCGACCGCACCCGACACCCGGCGCTCGCTGCCGGCGCGCCGCCCCGTCAGGCGGGCCGCCGCGGCGGCGTGGCTTTCGGGGGTCATTCGGCGAGGTGGTCGCGGACCCATTGCAGCAGGCCGGGCATCGCGGCCTCGATCATGCTCAGCATTTCTTCGAAGCCGTCGGGGCCGCCGTAGTAGGGGTCGGGGACGTCGGGGGCGCCGGCCGCGGACGGGTCGAAGGAGCGCAGCAGCCGTACGCGTGACGGGTCGTCGGCGAGTCGGCGCAGCGCCTTCTCGTGGCCCCGGTCCATCGCCACCAGAAGGTCGGCGTCCAGGTGGGCGGGGCCGACCTGGGCGGCGACGTGCTCGATCGGGTAGCCGTGCGCGGTCAGGACCGCGGCGGCGCGCGAGTCGATGGCGTCGCCGACGTGCCAGCCGCCCAGCCCGGCACTGCTGACCCGCACCCGGTCGTCAAGGCCCGCCCGGCGCAGTTCCTCGGCCATGACGAGCGCGGCGGACGGCGACCGGCAGATGTTGCCCGTACAGACGAAGCTGATGTGCACGGCACCACACTATGGCCGCCTGCGGCAGGGCGCGTGGCGCGGCCGACTGCCCGTAGAGAGGTGGGCGCCCCGTCAGTCGCTCAGGATCCGCTCCCACAGCAGCCCGTCGTGCCATTCGCCGTCGAGGCGGATGGAGGAGTGCGCGACGCCGTAGGGGGTGAAGCCGTTGCGGCGCAGAACGCGCTGCGAGGGCAGGTTCTCCAGGTTGGTGGACGCCTCGGCGCGGTGCAGGCCGAGTTCACCGGCCATCACCTGGAGGGCGAGGCCGAGGGCGCGCCCTGCGTGGCCCTGGTTCTGGGCGACGGTGCCGATCCAGTAGCCGACAGAGCCGCGGCGCAGGTGCGGCTGCGGGAGGATGCCGCCGATGGTGACCTGGCCGATCACCTGGTCGCCGGCGAGCACCACGCCCGGCCAGACCGTGCCCGCCCGGTGTCCTGCGAGCAGGTTCCCGATCCGCCTGGCCTGGCCTTCCGCGGTGAAGAAGTCGGCCGGCTGTTCCGGTTCCCACTGGCGGAAGGCCGCCTCGTCCCGTACGCGGTGCTCGGCGATCGGTTCGGCGTCGGAGGGCTCGACCAGGCGGATCCGGGTGGTGCTGTGCATGTGCTGTTCCTCGGTGCGGTGCGGTGCGGGCGACTCGGACGGCGTGGGGGGGGTGAGCGCGCATTGTCGCAGCGTGCGACCGTCAGGCCAATTGGTTTTCCCGGCGGGAACGAGCGGGAACGAGCGGGAATGAGCCGCCGGCCGGCGGGGTTGGCCGGGGTGTGACTGCGAATCCAGGGACCGAGGTCCTGCACTACACGGCCTTCTCCGCCGACCCCGCGGGCGGCAACCGCGCCGGTGTCGTCCTCGACGCGTCGGGGCTCGACGACGCCTCGATGCTCGCCATCGCCGCCGAGCTGGGCTACAGCGAGTCGGCGTTCCTCACCGCCGGGGACGGTCCGGGCGCGTACACGATCCGCTACTTCAGCCCGAAGGCCGAGGTGTCCTTCTGCGGCCACGCGACGGTCGCCGCCGCCGTCGCGCTGGCCGAGCGGGACGGTCCCGGCGAGCTGGACTTCAGCACCGCGGCGGGCCGCGTCCCGGTGAGCGTGGTGCGCGAGGACGGCGAGCTGCGGGCGACGCTCACCAGCGTCGAACCGTCCGTGGAGCCCGCCGACCCGGCCGACGTGGCCGAGGCGCTGGCCGCGCTCGACTGGCCCGCGGCGGACCTCGACCCGGCGCTGCCGCCGCGGATCGCCTATGCGGGCGCCCGCCACCTGGTGCTCGCCGCCGCGACCCGCGGGCGGCTGGCCGACCTCGACTACGACTTCGCGCGCCTCGAAGCGCTGATGCACCGCCTGGACCTGACGACCGTGCAGCTGGTGTGGCGCGAGTCGGAGCGCACCTTCCACGTCCGCGACCCCTTCCCGGTCGGCGGAGTGGTCGAGGACCCGGCGACAGGCGCGGCGGCGGCGGCCTTCGGCGCGTACGTGCGGGAGCTGTCGCTGGTGCCGGCCTCTGCGGTGCTCACCCTCCACCAGGGCGCCGACATGGGCCGCCCGGGCACGCTCAGGGTCGAGCTTCGCGACGGCGACCCGCGGGTGCGGGTGACCGGCACGGGCGCACGGATCGGCTGAGGGCCAGGTCGTCGTGCAGGCCCCGGTCGTCGTACGCGCCCCCGGCTGTCACACCGTCCTGCACACCCGCAGCTCGGTGAGGTAGCGCTTGGTGACCCGGCCGCCGTAGCGGGTGTCGATCAGCCCGGCGACGCAGGACAGCAGGCCCTCGCGGGAGGCGGCGGGCAGGGCGCGGTGCCCCGAGTAGGTGCGCAGGACGTCCACGTACTGCCCGGTGGTGTAGCTCAGGTCCCACTCGTGGCGGCGATGGACGACCGGCCCGAAGCGGCCGCTGCGGGCGGCCTCCGCGGTGTGGCCCGCGGTGTCGACCTCAGCGGCGGCCGAGGGGCGCAGGCCCGGCGGGGTGGCCGGGTCGAAGCGCTCGTAGCAGCGCTGGACCTCGGCGAAGAAGTCCTCGGTGCCGCCCGCCACATGGTGCGTGGCGACCACCGCGAGCGCGCCACCGGGCCGCAGCGCGTCCGCGGCCTTGGCCATGCGGACCGCCGGGTCGATCCAGTGGAAGGCCGTCGCGGCGACCACCGTGTCGAAGGGCTCGGCGGGCAGCGGCCAGCTCTCGAAGTCCGCGGTGACGACCTCGACGCCGGGGTGGCCGGCCAGGGTGCGCCGCGCCACCGCGGCCATGCTCGCGCCCAGTTCGACCGCGGTGATCCGGCAGCCCCGTTGGGCGAGCGGCACCGTCGCCTTCCCGGTGCCCGCGCCGACCTCCAGGACCCGGCATCCAGGACCGGTGCCGGCCAGCTCGTCGAGGTCGGCGAACAGCTCGGGCGGGTACCCGGGCCTGGCCCGGTCGTAGAGTTCCGCGTCCTCGTCGAAGGTCCTTCCGAGCAGGACCCGGCGCCTCTCGTCGGGCGTGTCGTCGCGCATCCGGCCCATGCTACGGCGTGTCCCGGGCGGGCCTCAGCTCGTCCCGAAGGTCACCCGGTAGTAGCAGGCGCCCTTGCAGGCCATGGTCGCCGCGTCGTCGAAGGCGTAGGAGTACGCGTACGGTTCGGCCTTCTTGAACACCTGCGTGTAGTCGACCGGCCACTTGGCCGGGACGCAGTGCTCGCGTCCCGCCCAGGCGCCGCGGCAGCAGTACGTGTCGCCGCCGAAGGCCGCGCAGGGCGGCTTGCAGCCGATGACGTGGCCGCCTGCGGTGGCCTGCATGGCGGTGGGGCAGTCCACCGCCCGGGTGCAGGTGCCGCGGTAGCAGCCGGCGGGGGTGAGCGGGTCGGTGGTGGCGGTGTGCGAGATGTTCACGTACATCGGCAGGTTGGACCCGTCGACCATGCTGACGTCGTAGAAGTCCATGCCGTCGAAGGCGTCGAAGGTGAATTCGCCCAGCGTGGTGGGGGTGACGGGGCCGCCGCACGTGGTGGTGCAGTCGCCGGTCAGGCAGTGGCCCGAGGCGTCGCCCGTGCAGCCGGTGCGGCCCCATATGCGGCCGCCCCAGGAGTTTCCGACCACGAGCGAAGTGGCGGCGCCGGGGGCCAGTTCGCGGCCCCGGGGGTAGGCGGCGGTGCCGGTGGCCACGGCCCATACGGTCTGCGAGGTGTGGTTGACGATGACGATGCTGCGCCGGCCGGCGGGCGCGGACTTGCCGGCGGACGGCGCCTTCTCGGCCGCCGGGGGCGTGGTGGGGGTGCCCGCCCGGCGGCTGGGCGGCGGTGTCGGTACGGGACGGGTGGTCGTCACGGTCGCGGTCGGCGCGGCCGTCGGTGCGGACGGCGCCGGGCTGGTTGCGGTGGCCGCCGGGCCGCTGCTCGCCGCGGAGCGTACGGCGGCCGGTCCGCCGCCGGCGGAGCCGCCGCCCCGGGGTGAGGCCGGCCAGACGGCCAGTGCGACGGCGACGACCCCCACGAGGGCCGCCGCGGTCCGCGGCCAGACCGGGCGGACCCGGTGCCGCCTGCGTGTCGTTGCGTGACTCATGCCCAGGAGACCGGACCGGCGCCCTCGCGATAACAAGAACGCCGGTCCGCGGCACTCATCTCGCGGTGACCGCCGGGCTGTTGTAGCCCTCCACCCGCAGCTCGGGCCGCCCCGAGGGCAGCGCGTGCGCGGGCCAGGACAGCATGACCTGGCGGGACTCACCGGGCAGCAGCCACAGGTAGTTGTCGCCGTAGAGGGTCGGCAGCACCCGCTCGCCCGTGGCCCGGTCGAGCAGCGACAACCGCACCATCGCGGCCACACCCGCACCCCGGTTGCGTACGGTCGCGGTCAGCGCGCGGCGCGAACCGTCGGCGGTGACCCGGCCGATCGAGGCCGACATGCGCACCTGCCGCGCCGAGTTGAGCGCGGTCATGGCGGCCGGGGTGCGGTAGCGCCAGTAGTGGTTGCGGGACAGCTCCCGCCCCCGCCCGTCCGCCAGCACGAGCCGCAGCAGGTGCAGGTCGGGCAGGGCGTCGGTCCACCCGGCGGTGAAGGCCTCGGCGACCGCTGCGGAGGCGACGTCCACCCTGGCGCTGCGGGCCGCACCGAGCGGGCGCCCGTCCAGGTCGTAGGCCTGCGCGGTGACGCGGGCGCCGCGCAGTTCGCTCGCCGTGTGGTTGACCGCGATGACCTGCCAGTCGACGGGGTCGGCCTGGACGTGCAGCGGCTCGCACGCCGACCTGGCCCCGTAGTAGGTGCCGTTGACGTCGAAGTCGTAGTCGTAGGTCTGCCACACGGTGCTGTGCCACGCCGGGTGGGACATCCACAGCATCAACCCGCTGGCGTCGTCCCACAGATGGGCGTTCCACGCCTCGAACATGCTCCGGGTGTTCTCGTAGTTGACGAACTGCGCCTTGCGCGCGAAGTCGTCGAGACCGCGGGCGGTGCCGAGCCTGGCCTCGATGGCGGCCTTGTAGTTCTGGGGTGCCTGGTTCCCGTGCTCGCTCCAGTCGTGGTAGTACCAGGCACCGCCGATCGGCCACTCCGGGCCGTCGCCGACCATGTTGCGCATGCTCTCGGCGGTGGAGACGACCGGCATGCCGATCTCGGTGTGGAAGCCGAAGCTGTTGCTGCCGTAGGAGGCCGGGTCGTAGTAGCGCTCGGGCTCGATCCAGTTGTACGGGCCGCCGCCGTTGATGATCCCGCCGGCCGAGTTGTTCTGGTAGAGGATGCCGGGGGCCTGGGACTGCACGGCGTCGCGCATGCCGTCGTCGATCGCCTGCGGCGGGTTGCCCTCGTTGGCGCCGCACCACACCACCACGCAGGGGTGGCTGCGGTAGCGCAGCACGGTGTCGCGGGCGAGGGCGTTGTACGCGTCGTGGTCCGGCGGGTCCATGCCCCACGCGTTGGGGAAGTCGTTCCACACCAGGATGCCGTGCTCGTCGCAGGCGGCGAAGAACTCCTCGCGGTCGCTGCTGCCGACCCAGTTGCGGATCATGGTGAAGTTCATGTCGCGGTGCATGCGCACCGCCGCGTCCATCCGCTCCGCGGGCATCCGGCGCAGCAGTTCGTCCCAGCCCCAGTTGCCGCCGCGGCACAGCACGCGCACCCCGTTGACGCTGATGCGCAGCGGATCGGGCGAGTTCTTCACGGACTTCACGTCCGTCCAGGACTGCCCGTCGTCCGAGACCTGGATGACGTACGTCTTGGGGTAGGCGGCCTCCCACAGGATCGACACCCGGTCGAAGGTCTGCGCCGAGCCCAGGTCGACCGCGATCCACTGGTGGTCGGCGTACTCCGACGACCAGCGCGTGCCGGGCTTGCCGTCGGTGGCGTTGACCGCCGGGTTGCCGGGGTCCTCGCTGGAGGCGGTGACGGTGCGGTGCAGGGCCAGGTCGGTGTCGGCCCGGTTGCTGTCGACCACCGAGAGCGACCACAGCGAGTTGCCCCAACTGGTCTGCCGCAGCCCGCAGTCGATTCGCACGTGCCGGGCGGTCACCGGGTCGAAGTCCTCGGTCTGCAGGCTGGCGTCACCGCCGTTGAAGGGCAGCGGCACCGCCGAGTTGTCGACGGCCTCGGCGTCGGTCCACGCCGAACCGTCGGCGGAGACCTGCACCACGTACGTCCTGGCGTACGCCTGCTCCCAGGTGAGGTCCACCCGGTCGAAGGAGCGCACCGCGCCCAGGTCCAGCTGCAGCCACTGGTCGTCCTCGAAGGCGGAGGACCAGCGGGTGGCCGGGTTGCCGTCGGTGGCGTTGCCGGGGCCGTGGTCGTCCTCGTCCACCGAGGAGGAGGTCGCCGTCGCGTGCAGCGCCAGGTCCACCGACGGCTGCGTGCTGTCGACGACGGCCACCGTCCACAGGGAGTTGCCCCAACCGGTCGCCCGGGTCCGGCAGTTGATCCGCACGTAGCGGGCGCTGCGCGGGCCGACGTCCACCGACTGGGTGTAGGCGTCGCCGCTGCCGGAGAAGGGCAGCGGCACCTTGTACTCGTAGCCGAACTGCCGGATGCCGAACCGGGTCGTACGCCGGTCGCTCTGCGTGCCGCCGACGGTCACCGTCATCGTCAGGTCGTGCAGGGCCGCCTCGCCGAGGCCGGCCGGCCACCACAGTCGGGGATTGCGCACCCGCAGCCGGCTGAACGCGTCGGGGGCGAAGGTCACATCGAGGCTCTGACCGGCCGGGACGGTGACATTGCGCGAGACGCGCACGTCGCCGAAGGACGCCGAGACGGTGGCGGCGCGGTCGGTGCCGCTCGCGTTGCGCACCGGCACCGTCAAGGTCACCTCCGCCACGGAGGTGTCGGGCAGGTTCGGCAGGACGGTGTCCACGCGCGGGTCGCCGATCACGACGTCACCGGTGGAGCGCAGCCTGACGTGGTTCCAGATCCCGGACACCCGGTCGCGTACCGCGGGCATCCAGTCCCAGCCGGAAACCGCCAGGTAGGTCGGAGAGTTGAGGTTCATCTGCCCGGCACCCGCGTCCACCCAGGACTCCCCCGCGGGTCCCTTGTCGCCGGGGCTGCCGGGGGTCGGCATCGGGGTGATCTTCACCGCGAGCGCGTTGCCGCCCTCGGCCGCCAGCAGGGCCGTGACGTCGTGCGCGGAACGCGCGAAGGGGTACGTCAGGCCGCCCACGTGGCTGCCGTTGAGCCAGATGTCGGCCTGGTGGTTGACCCCGTCGAACTCCAGCCACACCCGGCGGCCCTGGCCCGCCGGCAGGCCCCGCGGCAGCTCGAAGTCCCGCTTGTACCACCAGGAGTGGCGGGACAGCGCCTCGGGGATGTGCAGGTTGTTCAGCCCCGCGACCGGGTCGGGCAGCTTGCCCTGGTCGACCAGCGACGCCAGGACCGTGCCCGGCACGGTCGCCGGCAGCCAGCCGCCGGTGTCGACGGTCGTACGCGACAGGTCCGCGCCCTCGCCGCCGGCCCAGTCGTCCATGGTCAGCGTCCAGCCCGACTCCAGCGGCACGGTCCCGTCGGCGGCGACGGACAGCGCGGGCGCCTTGTGGTCGTGCCGCCCCCAGTCGGTCCACCCGGTGGCGCCCGCCCGGTGGGCGGGCGGGGTGCCGTACACCTCGAAGCCGTTGAGGCCCAGCGGGTTGGGGTTGGACCGCTTGCGCGAGGTCATCCGCACCCAGCGGGCGGTGACCGGCTGGTCGAGCTCGATGTCCACGACGCCGCCGGTACCGGCGGTGGTGCGGTGGACGCTGGTCCACGAGCGCCCGTCGCGCGAGGTCTCGACCACGAAGTCGACGGCGTAACTCGACAGGATCTCCCGGCCCGTGGTGCCGTCCGCCCAGTTGCCGGAGGCCGGCTTGGTGAAGACCGGGTCGCCCGCGTCTCCCTCGAAGGTCAGCCGGACCGCGGTGACCTGGCAGTCCCCCTGCAGGTCCACCGATATCCACTGCGGGTCGCCGTCCGCCGCCCGCCAGCCGGTGCCGCGCACGCCGGGCGAGTTGAGGCCGTCGACGGCGAACTCGGCGGGGGTGGGCGCGTAGTCGGTCGAGGACACCGCGACCGGGCGGTACGCGGCCAGCTCCCCCGGGCCGCCGGGCTCGCCCGGCGGCACCTTCGCCCCCGGCTGCGCGCCGGGCGCCGCGGCGGACGCCGCCCCCGGGACGGCGGCGGCGAGCCCGAATCCGGCCAGCAGGGTCGAGCCGGTGGCGACGACGGACCGCCGGGAGGGGCGGGGCGACGGTTCCGCCCCGCGGTGCGAGGGGTGCGGCGGGTGCGACTGATGCGCCATGCGCGAGGTCCAATCACGAGTGCGAGTCCTGCTGAGCAGCCCTCAGGGGTGATGCCGGCGGCCCCTGATGACAACGTTGCCGTAGCGCACCGCCAGGGTCCCTGCGGGAGCCTCGCGGAATGAATGACAACGTTGCCAAAGAGTGGAACCCAGGCCGCCGGTTGTCAATCCCCCCGGGTGGGATTGACGGCCGGGGCGTGCCCCGGCCGGGGGGCGAGAGGGCCGCCCCCCGGCCGGGCGGCCCGGGCAGTGGCCCAGGAAGTCCGTGCACAAGTGGCCCACGGCGGGGCGTGGTTCGGGGTGCCGGGCGCGGCCGCGTCGGACGCGGGGGCCGGGGCCGTATGCGGCAGAGGATTCGCGGCGCACGAGCACGTCACGTAGGAGCGCTTGGCGCACGAGCCGTTAGGCGGGGGCGGTCAGGCACGAGCGCGTCGGGCACAAGCCCGCCACCGGCAGGCACGCGGGCACCCGCCGACCACAAACACCGCCACGAAGAGCCCGCGGCACAGGCGTACCAGGCACGGACGTGTCCCGCGGCAGCACGCGGGCAGAGCGCCGCAACCACACGCCCGCCCGGCACGGACGCGTCAGGCACAAGGCCATCGGGCACGAGCCCGCCCGGCACCGGCAGGCACGCGGGCACCCGCCGACCACAACACCTCCGCCACAAACCCGCCCGGCACGGGCGATCGGTCCGGAGCCCGCCCGCCACCGGCAGGCACGCGGGAGCCCCCCCTCGGCCCCCCGCCACAATCACCGCAAGCCCGCCCGGCACGGGCAGGCGGCCGGCCGGGCGGCCCGGCCGGGGGAAAGGGGGCGCATGAGCGATGAGTTCGGGCGGCGGTGGCGGTCTGCCCTGCATGACTCGAATCATCGCTGACATCTCGGTCTCGCTCGACGGCTTCGTCACCGGCCCCGACCCCGGCCCGGGCAACGGGCTGGGCACCGGGGGCGAGGCTCTGCACAGGTGGGCGTTCTCCGAGGACGCCGACGACCGCCGGGTCCTGGGTGAGGGGACCGCGCGCTCGGGGGCGGTCGTCCTCGGGCGGCGCCTGTTCGACCAGGTCGACGGCCCGGGCGGCTGGGACGACAGGACGGGCTACGGCGCCGGCGAGGTGGGAAAGCCCGCGTTCGTGGTCGTGACGAGTGCGCCGCCGGAGTCGGTGCGTACCGCCGACCTCGACTGGACGTTCGTCACGACCGGCCTGTCCGATGCCGTGGCCGCCGCACGTGAGCGGGCCGAGGCCGCGTCCGCCGCGGCCGGCAAGGACCTCGACGTCGTCCTCATGGGCGGCGGCGCCACGATCGGCTCGGCGCTGGAGGCCGGGCTGGTAGACGTACTGGCACTGCACCTCGCGCCCGTCGTGCTGGGTTCGGGGACTTTGCTGTTCACCGGCGGCGCGCGGTACACGCTCGTACAGCGGAGCGTGCTCGCGACGTCGACCGCGACCCACCTGACCTACGACATCGCGCGGTGATCCGATGACCACTGTCAACGTCCAGGGCATCGACCTGGGCATCGAGTCCTTCGGCGCCGACGACGGGCCCCTCGTCCTGCTCGCGGGCGGCACGACCATGCTGTCCTGGCCCGACGCGCTCTGCGAGCGCCTGGTCGCCGGCGGGCGCCGGGTGGTGCGCTACGACCTGCGCGACAGCGGCGAGTCCACGACGGCGGATCCGCTGGCGCCCGCGTACACCCTGCGCGACCTCGCCGCCGACGCGGCGGCCCTCGTCGACGCGCTCGGCGGCGGACCCGCGCACCTCGCGGGTATCGGCGTCGGCGGGATGGTGGCCCAGGTCGCCGCGCTCGACCACCCGGGCGCGTTCTCGGCGCTCACCCTGGCCGGCACCCGCGCCGTCGCCCCCGGCCCGCCCGACGACGACCTCCCCGACCACGACGCGGCGGCGATGCGCCGGCTGTTCGCGCGTACGACGCCCGACTGGGGCGATCGCGAGGCGGTCGCGGACTTCGCCGCCGCCGGGGCGCGGATCCTCGGCGACGACCCCGCCGCAGCGCGCGCCCTCGCCGCCCGCATCTGGGACCGTACGCCCGGCACCGCGCCCCCGGTGCAGATGGCCAACCAGCTCGGCATGGTCTTCTCCCGGCTCGACTGCGCACCCCGCTGGCGCGAGCGGCTGCCCGCGCTCAAGGTCCCCACGCTCGTCGTCCACGGCCTCGAGAACCTCTTCTTCCCGGTGGCCGACGGCGAGGCGATCGCCCGTGCGATCCCGGGCGCGCGCCTGCTCGTCCTCCCGGAGGCCGCCACCGCGATCCCCGCCGCGGCCGTCCCCCAGGTGGCCGACGCGATGCTCGCCCTCGGCTGACGGGTCCCGCCCGGTCAGTGCAGCTGCTCGGCCAGTCCGACGATGATGCCCTCCGGGCCGCGGAGGTAGCAGAGCAGGTAGCTGTCCTCGTACCGGGCGATCTCACCGACGAGTTCGCCGCCGTGGGGGCGCAGCCGGGCGACGGTGTCCTTGATGTCGTCGACGGCGAACATCACGCGGTGCGTGCCCAGGATGTTGTGCGGCCGGTTGCGCGGCCCGGCGCTGATCACCGCGGGACTGCGGTACTTCGCGAGTTCGAGCCGGCTGTGGCCGTCCGGCGTCCGCATCATCGCGATGTCGCAGTGCACCCCGTCAAGACCGGTGCACTGGTCGGCGAAGCCCCCCTGGACCTCCCCCCTGTCCTCCAGCTCCATCCCCAGCTCCTCGAAGAACGCGACGGCGGCGTCCATGTCCTCGACGACGATCCCGACGTTGTCCATCCGCTGCACAGCCATGGCCGGCCTCTCCTCACGTCCGCACGCGCGGCCGCTGTCGGCCGCCACTGCCCCTGGGTCGAAGCCGAGCCCCCGTTCTCGACATCCGCCCCCGCCAACTCTCACCCGCACCAGCGACGGCGCCACGTAAGACAGGCCGTGGATCTCGTGGGGGACGGGGCCGGCCTTCAGCGATTAAGGTCCGGCGAGTTCTTCCAGTTGCTGGACGACGCGCTCGATCGGCGCGGTGGCGTCGATCTCGGCGGTTGCGGTGGCCCGCAGCAGTGGCTCGACGATGGCCAGGTGATTCAAGACGGCGTCGCGTTCTTCGGGCTGCTTGCCGTAGGGGTTGTCGGTCCGTGCTGTGATGCGGGCCAGCAGAACCTCGGCGGGGGCACTGAGGAGGACGACGTGGTCGAACAGCGGATAGAACTGGCCTTGGTCGGATTTGCAGCCGGCGACGAACAAGCTGCCGGTGGCATGGCCGGTGAGGAGGCCGGTGATGGCCTGATCACGCCAGACCCAGTCGGTGGACCCGTCTGTCAGCGTCACCCACTGGCTCCAGGCATCCGTGTCGGTGTCGACCGTACTGTGCCCACGTGAGCGCAAGTGCACCAGTGCCGTCGACTTGCCGGTTCCCGACATGCCGGTGATCAAGACCTTCGCCATACTCAGAGGCTATGCGAGTCCCTGCAGCGGCCTCGGCGTGATTGGCGAGGCGGTCGATCATCGCGGCGGCCACGAAGTCGTCGGAGAAGGCCTCGCCGCCGTCGTATGCGAGAAGATTCGACGGAACCGTCGCACGCTCGGGCGGCACACGGCGGAGGGGTGCTGCTGGTGAGGCGCGGGCGGAATGGGAGCACGTCGCCGCAGCGGCGCGACGAGTCGCGGCTGCGGGCGGCAGCGTGGATGGTTCGGGTCGACCTGTCGGGCCTGCGCGATTACGCCGCGAGTTTTCTCCGCGGCAGGATCGGCAGCCGCGAGAGCCGCTACCGAAGCCGGTTGATCCGGCGTTACGTCGGCTACGGCGGCCGCTACCTGCACCTCCGGGGCGGGGTCCTGTTCTGGCCCCGGCCCCGGCAGCGGCTCTTCCAGTACCGGCTGCGGTGGTCTGCACGAAGGGCCGACGTCGAGGACCTGGAAACGCTCCTGGACACCGGGGGCTGGCGCGCCACCTGGCTGTCTCGTGGCTGGTCGCAGCCGGTCGGCGCGCCGACCTCCGCAACGGAATCGACCGGGAGTTGCAGTCCGACGCACCGCGCGGATACGGCTGGGACTACTGCACGGCCCTGGTCCGACTCGGCATGCAGAGCCGCTCCTCGCACCAGGCGGGTTGTGGGAACAGTGGTCCGGTGGGGAAGGCAGGGAGTCGGTGGCGGTGGCGCGCCACAAGATCCTCGCCCGCGCGGCCGTCGCCGCCGTCACCGTGATCCTCGGGCTGGGCGCCGCCGCCGGTGCCGCTCAGGCCTCACCCCCGCCGGGCAGCGGCTTCATGTTCATGGGCTACTTCCCCACCTACGCGAGCTGCGTCGCCCAGGCCCAGGCCAACGCCCCGATCCACGGCCCGGTCTACATCTGCGAGTACGGCACCAACGGCTTGTACCTGCTGTGGATGCACTGACCTGACGCGCCCCCGGCACGGCCCCGCGGCACACGAACGCGCGGGTCCGTGCCGCCGGGGTTCGCTCTCCGGTACGGAGGAGTGGGTGAGCCGCCGTGAGCCGCCACATAGCGCACGCCGACGACCGTACCGATCCCACGATCAGTCAGGCGCGCAGGTGCGCCAGGAGATCGTCACCCGCCGGGTAGGGGCGCTCCGCGGGCAGGAGCCGCCGGGCCGCCTCCAGCGCCCCTTCCAAGCCCTCACGGGTGATCTCGACGACCAGGACCGTCTCCTAGCCCTCCTTTCCGGCCCACCCGCACCGATACATCATCCACTCGGGTTCTGACACATCGACCAGGTTCTCCGGTCGGCGCGCGGTGCGCCAGCGGGTTTTGGCGCCGTCGGAGGCCATATGAGCAGGGAAAACGCAATATCGACATCTCCCGCGAAGGCCGTTACCTTCACCTGGTCATCGGCCGGCCGTCGGGCCGGGTCCGACCCCATGCACCCCATTCAGGGAGAGACGCATGCCTCATCTCGCGCTGTACACATTCGGCGTCCTGAAGTCGCCGCTCGCCGATCCCGCGCCCCTCATGCGGGAGTTCCACGACAGCGGCGCGGCCGTGTACCCGGACATCGGCCGGCAGCCCGGGTATCTCGCGCGGGCCGAACCTGCGGAGGGAGGTCAGGGCACGCTCTTCGAGCTGGACTGGGGCGCGTGGGGGGAGTTCGCCGTACCGGCCTGGTACGGCAAGGGCCGCACGGTGGAGACCATCGCGCTGGCCGCGACGCTCTCGCTGTGGGCCGGGCTGCGCCCTGCCTTCGAGGCGATCTACACCGGTGTGCACCGCGAGGCGCTGAACCGGCGTTACGACTGGTTCGAGAGGACAGGGCACCCGAATTACGTCTTCTGGTGGGTCGGCGACGACGTGACACCCGTCTGGCAGGACGGGGTCTCCCGGCTGGAGCACCTGCATGAGCACGGTCCCGCGCCGCACGCCTTCACCTTCCACCGGTCGTTCACTTCCGAGGGAGTTCCTGCCGACGGTAGAGGTCACGCAGCAGGGAGATCTCTGCACCGTGATGGATCAGCTCCCTGTTGACGTGCAGGACGATGCCCTCCATGGGAAATTGCTCGGGACCCACCGCGGGCGGGTTCTCCAGGTCGGCGTCGGAGAGTTCGCGGACCCCCGCGTTCCATCTCCCGTACATGTCGTCGAGCTGTTTCAGCGCCTCGTCGGCGGTCCCCGCGTAGGGGTACGTGTCGGAGTCGACGTCCTGGCCGCCGAAGTGCCACCCGACCCGGTAGCCCAGACAGGAGACGACGATGTGCGCCATGCGCCATGCGATCGTGGTCACCGGCGCAGGCTCCGGGGCAGGGGACGCGTAGTCCACCGTCCACTCCCCCGCACCCGCCGACGCGTCCGACGCGCCACGCGGCCGTACGCTCCAGCACCCGCGCACCGGCTCCCAGAAGTACTCCTCGTCGGTGAGCCCCTCCCACCGCGGCCGCAGGTTCTTCTGCCAGTGCCGGTCCAGCTGGTCGGCGAGTCGGTCGCTTCTTGTCATTTCCGCACCCTAGCGACACCGCGGCCCCGGCTGGCGGCAGGGCCGGGGGCTCAGGCCAGGGGGAGGGTGAGGGCGGTGGCCAGGGCGGGGCGGAGGCGGGTGTCGTGGAGGATGGCGCGGTAGTCGTGGGCCGCGGACAGGTGGCGGTCGGTGGATGCGGTGGCCGTCAGGGCGGCGCGGACGGGCGGGGTGGTGGCGCCGATGCGGGGGAGGATGCGCAGTGCCTCGGCGTAGAGGCGGAAGCTGTCGCCTCCCGCGGCCATCTCCTGCAGGGTGTCCTCGACCGCCCGCAGGCTCGGCGCGGGCTCGCCGGTGATCGACCACCAGGCCAGAGCCGCCTGCAGGCGGCCCCAGCCTTCGGTGTGGTCCAGGAAGGAGCGCACCTTGTGCGCGTACGGTGCCGCCGCCGGGCCGAAGTCGGTCAGCCACCAGACCGGGCCGCAGGCCGGCGGGTCGGCAGCCAGCACCGCTTCGCCGACGCGTTCCAGGACGGACGGTCCGTTGCCGCTGATCCGCCAGGCGGCCCAGGCGACCTTGAGGTGGTTGGCCGGGTGGTCGAGTACGGCGCAGGCGCGCAGCGCCTGTTCGGCCGGGGCCGCGCCCGGGCCCATGGTCACCAGCGCGTCGGCGGCGCCCAGCGAATACCGCGGGTCGGCGAGGAGCGGCAGGATGTCCGGCAGCGCGGGCAGCGCGTCCTCGCCCCACGCCTCGAACACCCGCAGGGCGGCGCCGGTCAGGCTCTGCGTACGGCCGGCGTGCTCGTCCCGTACGAGGTCGCGCAGGGCGGGCAGCAGCGCGGCGGCGAACTCCCGCAGGGGGATGAGGAGTTCGCTCAGGGACGGGAGTCGCACGGACGTCAGCACCCAGCCGCCCGAGCGGAACTCCCGGTCGAAGGCGCGGAATCGCTCGACCAGGCCGGGTACGGCACGCGGATCGCCGATGCGGGCCAGCGCCCAGGAGGCGAAGTCGCCGACTCTGCCGTCGATCCCGGCGGCCCGGCCGCGGTCGCCCAGCAGGTCCGCGAGTCTGTCGGCGTAGGGCGCGGCCCGCTTCCCGAGCATCGCGAGCAGATGCACCGCCCGCAGCCGGACGCCGGGGTCCGGGTGGGCGAGCAGCCCGCCGGCGAAGGGCAGCAGCACGGGGCCTTCCGACGGGCGGAGCAGCAGGCGCCGCCAGCCCTCGTCCAGAGCGGGCAGCTCCGGCGCACGCGTCGCGGCCTCGTTGGAGAACCGCCCCCGCGGTACGTCGTCGGCCACCGCCACCCCCCATGGTCCCGGGGCCATGGTGCCAGAGGGAGCAGACGCGTGCGTGCCCGCCCGGCAGGACGTCCGGCGGGCACGGCGCCGAGCCCTTCGCGGCCGGAAGGGGGAGCCGGCGAGGGGGCGGAGGCCCCGCCGACTGCCGTCCGTCCGGCGGATGTTGTGGTTAGGCCGTGTTGTGGAAGTCCCGCCTGCCCCGCGGCGCCTGGCACGCACGCTCGCTGCGTTGTCGGAGTCGTCCGAGCAGGCCCACTACGAGGACGACCCTCCGCCTTGCGATCGCACGCACCAGACGCCGCGGGGCCCGCCCTGTGGGCGGACGGCGCTACTTCCAAAACACGGCCTAAACCTGCCGTCGTCGGGTCGACGGCGGCGACACCGGGCGTCCCGTCACCGGCGGCCGAGGCCCGCGTGACCTCAGGTCCTGGACCTGATCTGCATGCCCGGCCGGCGCGTGTGGACGGTCAGGTAGTCCAGGCCGTCCGCGCCCGCGCGGATCTCCCGGGTCGAGCCGCGCGGCAGCCAGCCGAGGGCGCCTTCCCCGAGCGGCAGCAGCTCGCCCGGCCCCGGCTCCCGGTCCTCCGGCCCGGCCCCGAGCGTGCCGGAGCCGGACACGACGAGGACCAGGACGTCGAGTTCGGGCTCGGCGTGCGCGGCGATGTGCTCGCCGGGGGCGAGGTGGACGAGGTTGGCGTCGAGCTGGCGGCCGGGCTCGGCCAGCTTCCACAGCACGCCGGTCGCCGCCCCGCCGGAGGCCACGGTCAGCGCCCTGGTGTCGCACAGCACTTGCGCCGTCATGGTGGGCTCCCTCGCTGCCGGATGCTCTGGCGGCAATTATTACATGTAGGATTCGTGAAAAAGCCCAGGAGGCAGGAGGGTGGTCGCATGACGTATGTGATCGCGCAGCCTTGCGTGGACGTCAAGGACAAGGCGTGCATCGACGAGTGCCCCGTGGACTGCATCTACGAGGGCCGGCGCTCGCTCTACATCCACCCCGACGAGTGCGTGGACTGCGGGGCGTGCGAGCCGGTCTGCCCGGTCGAGGCGATCTTCTACGAGGACGACGTGCCCGCCGAGTGGCAGGGCTACTACGCCGCGAACGTGGAGTTCTTCGACGAACTCGGCTCCCCCGGCGGCGCCTCCCGGCTCGGCCCGGTCGACCGCGACCACCCGCTGGTCGCCGCGCTCCCGCCGCAGGGCGGCGGCAGTGAGGACTGACGAGCGAGCTTCCGCAGCGGCCGGCCGAGGAACGAGGCCGTCCGCGAAGGAAGCAAGGAGGAAGACCGACCATGCAGACGGAGGGCTGACGAGCGAGCTTCCGCAGCGGCCGGCCGAGGAACGAGGCCGTCCACGAAGGAAGCAAGGAGGAAGACCGACCATGGACAGGGAGGGCTGAGGTGGCGGGCGCGCAGGTGAGCCCGCGGCGCCGGGAGGTCCTCGACGTGCTGCGCGCCGCCGCCGGGCCGCTGGGCGTGGCGGAGGTCGCCGAGCAGGTCGGCGTCCACCCCAACACCGTCCGCTTCCACCTGGACGCGCTGATCGCGCAGGGGGCGGTCCACCAGCGGGTGGAGCAGCCGGCGGGACCCGGGCGCCCGCGTACGGTCTACGCGCCCCGCCCGGGCATGGACCGCAGCGGCACCAGGAGCTACCGCCTGCTGGCCCAGGTGCTGGTCAGCAGGCTCGCGTCCATCGGCGAGTGCGCGGCGGGCGAGGCCACCGCGGCGGGCCGCGAGTGGGGCCGCTTCCTGGTCGACCCGATGCCGCCCTTCCGCCGGCCCGGCGCGGCGGAGTCGGCGGACCGGCTCACCGCGCTGCTGTCCGACCTCGGCTTCGCACCGGCGCAGGAGGCCGGCGAGGACGGGGCGCCCGGCCTGATCCGGCTGCGGCACTGCCCCTTCCTCGAACTCGCCGAGGAGTACGGCCAGGTGGTGTGCTCGGTGCACCTGGGCCTGATGCAGGGCGCACTGGCCGCACTGGACGCCCCGCTGACCGCGACAGCCCTGCGCCCCTTCGCCGAACCCGACTCCTGCCTCGCAGAACTCGCCCCCGTCCCACCCCCCGACCGACCCGCAGGAGCAGCACGGTGAACACGACATGGGCGGCGACCGCCACCGCGGTGACCTTCATATGGCTCGGGATGGTGCTGGCGATCTCCTTCCTGGAGACGCCGCTGAAATTCCGCGCCCCGGGGGTGACCGTGCCGGTCGGGCTGGGCATCGGGCGGCTGGTCTTCCGTGCGCTGAACTCCGTCGAGGCGGTGCTGGCCGCGGTGGTGCTCGCCGCGGTCCTGGCCGGCGGCGCCCCGGCGGGTGTCCTCGGCCCCGCCGTCGCGGTGCTGGTCCTGCTGGCGGTGCAGGTCGGGGTGGTACGCCGCCGGCTCGGCCGCCGCTCCGACCGGGTGCTGGCGGGCGAGGAACTGCCGCGCTCCCGCGGCCACTTGGCCTATGTGGGCCTGGAGCTGGCCAAGGTCGTGCTGCTGGTCGTCCTGGGCGTCGCCCTGCTCGCGGCGTAGCAGACGGCGGTACTCAGCCGGCAGCAGCAGCGGGCAGGCCCGCCGTGAGCGCCGCGGTGTGCAGGACGCCGCGGAGCATCGCGGGCGTCAGCGTCCGGGTGGAGATGTTGCGCCGGCTCGGGTGGTAGCTGGCGAAGAGGTGCAGGACCGCGTCACCTTCCGCGGCCCGCAGCGTGACGTGGGCGGCGTGGGCGAAGGCCGGGCGGGGGCGGGGCAGCAGCCAGCCCGCGTCGGCCAGCACGGGCAGCAGGGCCTGCCAGCCGAAGCCGCCGAGTACCAGGACGGCCCGCAATGTCGGGCGCAGCAGCCGGAATTCGCGGGCGAGCCAGGGGCGGCAGGTGTCGCGTTCCTGCGTGGTGGGCCGGTTGTCGGGCGGGGCGCAGTGCACGGGGGCGGTGATGCGTACGCCGCGCAGTTCCAGGCCGTCGGCCCGGTCCACCGCTGTCGGGCGGGAGGCGAGGCCCACCGCGTGCAGGGCGGCGTAGAGCACGTCGCCCGAGGGGTCGCCGGTGAACATCCGCCCGGTGCGGTTGCCGCCGTGCGCGGCGGGGGCGAGGCCGACGACGGCCAGCGGGGCGTCCTGCGGGCCGAAGCCGGGCACGGGCCTGGCCCAGTACGTCTGGTCCGCGTAGGCCCGCCGCCTGACCCGGCCGACCTCCTCGCGCCAGGCGACCAGCCGCGGGCAGGCCCGGCAGCCGGTCACCGCCTCGTCCAGCGCGGGCACTCCGGCGGCGCGGGCGGCGGCCGCCACGGGGAAACCGAGGTCGCCGGGGTCGTACGCGCCACTGCCGCCGGGTGCCATCCGCTCGTCCGCCTCTCCCCCGCCGGGCCGTGCGCGACCGGCCGCGGGCGGCCTGCGCCGGTAAGATGAACACTCCGCCGGGGCTGCCCGTCAGGGAAAGGTGGTGCGCGCCATGGCCGAGTCGATCACCTGCCGCCGAGTCTACGAGGACCCGACGCCGCAGGACGGTACGCGGGTGCTGGTGGACCGGGTCTGGCCGCGCGGGATGCGCAAGGATGACGCGCACCTGGACGAGTGGCTGCGGGACGTGGCGCCCTCGACCGACCTGCGCCGCTGGTACGGCCACGAGCCGGAGCGCTTCCCCGAATTCCGCCGCCGCTACCATGCCGAGCTGCGCGACTCCGAGCACCGCACCGCCGCCGAGCACCTGCGCGACCTCGCCGGCCGGGGGCGGCTGACGCTGCTCACCGCGACCAAGGACCTGGACCGCAGCCAGGCCGCGGTGCTGGCCGGCTGGCTGAGCGACGAGCACTAGGCAGCCACCGCACGAGGCCGGACCTCACGCTCGGCCCTCAGTCGCCCGTCCGCGGCGGCACCCGCACCACCAGCACTGCCACGTCGTCGTCGAAGACCTGGCCGTGGTTGGCGATGACCTCGTCGCACAGCACGTCGAGCGGCGCCCCGGCGAGCCTCCCGGCCTGCTCGGCGAGTGCCCGCAGGCCCTCGTCGATGTCCCGGTCGCGGCGTTCGACCAGCCCGTCGGTGAACAGCAGCAGGGTGCTGCCCGGCGGCAGCATGTGCTCGTGGTCCGGGCGCGGCAGCCGGGGGTCGACGCCGACCGGGATGCCGTGCCGGGGCGGCGCGAGGTAGCCGGCGGTGCCGTCCTGGTGGATGAGCAGCGGCGGCGGGTGCCCGGCGTTGGTCCAGCGGAAGAGGTACTCGCCGGGGCGGCTCTCCTCCAGGCGGCCCAGCACCAGGGTGGCCGCGGGCGGGTCGTCGAGGGTGCCGACGACGTCGTCCAGCTTGGAGACGATCACCCCGGGCGGCCCGCCCCGGTCGTGGGCGAGGGCGCGCAGCATGTTGCGGAACTGGCCCATGACGGGGGCGACCCCGGGGTCGTGCCCGGTGACGTCGCCGACGATGACGCAGGGCACGCCGTCGGGCAGTACCAGGACGTCGTACCAGTCGCCGCCGAGCTTGGGCAGCTCGGAGGCCGGCTGGTAGCGCGCCCGCACCTCGACGGGGCCGAGGTCGGGCAGGTCGGGCAGCATGCGGCGCTGGAACTGCTCGGTGGTGTACTTCAGCCGCTCGTAGAGCCTGGCGTTCTCGATGCTGACGCCCGCGGCGCTGGCCAGCGCGGTCAGCAGCGTCTCGTCGTCGTCGGTGAAGGCCGTGCCGTCCTTCTTGCCCGACAGGCACAGGTTGCCGTAGACGGTGCCGCGGACGGTCAGCGGTACGCCCAGCACCTCGCGGTCCACCGGGTGGCCGGGCGGTGCGTCCGACGGCTGCTCGTGTGCGCCGACCGTGATCAGGTCGACGACGGCGCCGTCCTCGCCGAGCAGCCCGAGGGTGCCGCTGCGGGCGTCGATCAGCTCGGTGCCCGCCCTGACGATGTGGTGCAGCACGCTGCGCATGTCCATGTCGGCGCTGATGGCCACGACGGCCTCCAGCAGCCGGCGCTGCCGGCGCTGGCCCGCGGTGAGCCGGCGCAGCTGCTCCTCCAGCTCGGCCGTCGGCGCGTCCCGGCGCGGGCCTGCGTGCCCGGTGTCATCGGCCATGCCCGCACCTCCTCACCTGACGCCGGCCGCCCGGCCCCGGAAAGCCCTGCCGCCGGGGGTCACCAGGCGTAGATCCGCGCCATGATCTCCTGCCGGTCCGTGGCGTGCGGCCCGGGGTAGGCGATGACCAGGGGCAGTGCGTCGGGGTCGCGGCCCTCGACCACCGTGACGCCGTCACCGGTCTCCCTGGAGGCGATGTGGGCGTCGCGCTCCTTGAGCAGCCGCTCGCACCGCTGGAGGTCCTCGGAGCTGTCGGCGGTCCAGATCACGTACTGCACGCCGATCGCGCCCAGCGGGTGCTCGCTGCCGGCGCCCATGACGCGCAGGTAGACCTGCGTGTCGTCGGTGCCGACCAGCAGCACGGCCGTGGAGGTGCGGACCGCGACCCGCATCAGCAGCAGCTCCTGGTAGAAGTCCGCCGACCGGTCGAGGTCGCGGACGAAGACCACCACGGAGGCCAGCTTCGGCCCGCGGCCGGCCGCATCCGATCCCATGCAGAGCCCCTTGTCCGCTCACCGCCGGAAATCCTCCTCCTCACGCTACAGGCCACCGCAAGCGGGCGCTCGGTACGGCGGCCGCGCCGCGTCGCGGGACGGCGGGCGGGCCGCGGGCGGTCGCGGGCGGCGTTACCGTCGGTGCTGTGGGGGACGTACGTGGCACGCCCTGCCGGGTCGTCTGCGCCCGGCCGGCCGCACTGCTGATGGGGAGCCGCTCATGACCGCACTGTCCACGACCACACCGCGGGACCTGCTGATCGTCGCCATGGATGTGCAGTCGAACCGGCCGGTGGAGGCGGGCGACCTGTCGCTGGCCCTGGCGGGCGCCGAGCTGGTCGACCTGCTGGGCGAGGGCCTGGTGTCGCTGGACGGCGACCTGCTGGTGCCGGGTGTGGGGCGCACGCCCGGCGACGAGCTGCTGGCCGAGGCCGCGGCGGCGCTGGTGCGGCAGCTGCCGTACGAGTCGGTCGAGGACTGGCTGTGGCGCAGGGGCAAGGCGCTGTCGGGGGCGTATCTGGCCGTGATGGAGTCCGACGGGCAGGTCTCCCGCCGGCGGCGGAAGCTGCTGCCGGGCCGCCCGGGTCCCGCGGAGCTGACCGACACCCCGGCCAGGCGGCGTGCCGCGGAGCGCTGGGAGTCGGGCGAGCCGGTGCTCGCGGCGCTGGCGGCGACGCTGGGCATCCGTGAGGACGCGGCGCAGACCAGGGCGATCGGTGACGAGGCGGTGGTGGCGGTGCTGGCGACGGTCGGCGACGCGGTCACCGAGCTGGACGCGGTCAGGCAGCGCCGGGAGATCGAGCAGGCCGCCTTCGACAACGTCTGGCGCGGCGAATAGGCGGCGAGCAGTACGGAGCCGGGTCCCGCCGTGTGCGGCGGGACCCGGCTCGTGCGCTGCGTCAGCTGTGGGCCAGCAGCTCCACCTCCGCGATCGAGGTGGTGTCCTGGTCACCGTTGTTGGCGGTCACCACCAGCCGGTAGGAGGTGTACGCGCCGGGGTGGGCGATCTCGAACGGCCGGGTCTGCAGCCGGTCGGTGAAGGCCTGGCCGCTCCTGGTGTCGAGGGTCCGCCAGTGCACGCCGTCGGTGGAGCCCTGGAGCTGCCAGCTCTTCGGGTCGCGGGCGGCGGCGGTGCTGCCCGAGGTGAGGGTGTAGAAGGTCGCCTTCTTGCCCGTGGCCGCCTTGCCGTCGCTACCGGTGTAGGCGTACGTGACGGCGGGGGTGGCGCCGGGCAGGTTCACCTGGGTGGCGGAGGTGTTGTCGAACAGGCCGGCGACGTCCGTGCCGTCGGCGGCGCTGCCCGCACCGAGGCCCGTGCCCGTGGTGTCGGCGAGCGGGGCGGGCGTGCTGCCCGCGGGGGTCAGGGACGGCGGCAGGGCGTTCTTGCCGGTGCCCCACGCCGACGGCTTGGCGCCCATGGTGAAGTCGAGCACCGCGCCGGCCGACAGCTGGGCCTGCGTGAGGTAGACCTTGTCCCAGCTCTTGCCGTTGACCTTGAGCGACTGCACGTAGACGTTGCTGCGGCTGTTGTTGCGGGCGTTGACGACGATGTCGCGGCCGTTGTCGAGGTGGACGGTGGCCTTGGTGAACAGCGGCGAGCCGATCACGTAGTTGTCGTTGCCGACCTGCAGCGGGTAGATGCCGAGCGCGCTGAAGACCTGCCAGGTGGCGGTGGCACCGTTGTCCTCGTCACCCGGGTAGCCCTGGCCGATCGAGCTGCCGGTGAACAGCCGCTGCTGGATCTCGCGGACGGCGGCCTGCGTCTTGGCGGGCGCACCGGCGTAGTCGTACATGTAGGGGATGCCGAACGAGGGCTGGTTGCTCATGCCCAGTTCGCCCATCCGGACGTCGCGGGCCTCCAGCATCTCGTGGATGGTGCCGCCGTAGCCGCCCGCGTCGCCGTCGGCGGTCTCCTGGGTACCGAAGAAGGCGTCGAGCTTCTTCTCCAGGCCCTTCTGGCCGCCGTAGAGCGCGGCGAGGCCGTTCGGGTCCTGCGGGACGGTGAAGGCGTAGTTCCAGGCGTTGGTCTCGGTGTACTCGTTGCCCCACTGCTGCGGGTCGTAGGAGGCGTCCGGGACGCGCCAGGAGCCGTCGGCCTTGCGGCCCTCGAAGAAGCCGACACCCGGGTTGAACAAGGTGGTGTAGTTCTGGGCGCGGCCCAGGAAGTACGCCGACTCCTCCTGGTAGCGGTCGCGGTCGGCCACGGAGGTGTGCGGGGCCTTGGCGAGCCGGGCGGCCATCATGCCGATGCCGTAGTCGTTGATGTAGCCGTCGAGCGACCACGAGACGCTGCCGTCGACGGAGGTGCTGGTGTAGCCGTTGAAGACCGAGGTGCTCAGGCCCTTGCGGCCGACGCCGCCGGCGGTCGGGACGACGGTGGCGTTCTTGACGGCCGCCTCGTAGGCCGCTTTGGCGTCGAAGTTGTCGACGCCCTTGGCGAAGGCGTCGGCGAAGGCCACGTCGGAGCTGGTGCCGGTCATCAGGTCGGCGTAGCCCGGCGAGGACCAGCGGGCGGTCCAGCCGCCGTCCTTGTACTGCTGCACGAAGCCGTCGGCGAGTTCACCGGCGGTGTCGGACTCCAGCAGGGAGTAGGCGGGCCACTCGCTGCGGTAGGTGTCCCAGAAGCCGTTGTTGACGTACACCTTGCCGTCGACGATCTTCGCGCCGGTCTGGGTGGGTGTGCTGGGGCCGGTGGCCGGGGAGAAGGGGCTGGCGTACCGGTAGACCGGCTTGGCGGCCGTACCGGTGTTCTCCGCACCGGAGTTGGGGTACAGGTTCATCCGGTACAGGTTCGAGTACAGCGTGGTGAGCTGGTCGTCGCTGGCGCCCTGGACCTCGACCTTGCCGAGCTTGGCGTTCCACTGGCGCTCGGCGCTCTTCTTGACCGCGTCGAAGGACGTGCCTGCGGGGATCTCCAGGTCCAGGTTCTTCTTCGCCTGGTCGGCGCTGATGAAGGAGGTGGCGATCCGCATCGTCACCGTCCTGGAGCCCGAGGTGTCGAACTGGGCGTAGCCGGTGACGTTGTCGCGGCCCTGCCCGGTGACCTTGGCGGCCGTGCCGGGGGCGCGGTCGAACTCGCCGTGCACGTACATCCGGGTCGCGGCCTCGCCGCCGCCGGTGTTGACGTCGGAGTAGCCGTCCAGGGTGCCTGCGGCCGCGTCGAAGCTGAGGCCGCCGCTGTTGTTGACGTTGTCGAAGAGCAGGTCACCGGTGTCGCCGGGGAAGGTGAAGCGGAATTCGGCGGCGTGGTCGGTGGGTGCGATCTCGGCCTTGATGCCGTTGGTGAAGGTGACGCCGTAGTAGTGCGGCTGGGCCACCTCGTTGTTGTGCTCGAAGGCCAGCGCGCGCTTGCCGCGGTTCAGGTCGGGGGTGCCGGCCGCCGCGGACGGCATCACCTGGAAGGTGTCGCGGTCCCCCATCCACGGGCTGGGCTCGTGGCTGATGCCGAGCGCCTGGAGCGTGGGCAGGTTGTCGGCGTTGTTCTGGGCCGCGTAGCTGTACTCCCAGCTGGTCGAGCCCGCGTCGGTGACCGGCGTGAAGAAGTTGAAGCCGTTCGGCACGGCCGTCAGCGGCAGGTTGTTGCCGCGGGAGAAGGAGCCGGAGGCGTTGGTGCCGCGCCGGGTGTCGACGTGCTCGGCGTAGCTCGCCGAACGGTCGCGGGCCGGCGCGCTGCCGATGACCAGGTCGTCGATCCAGCCCTTGAACTGGGTGTTCGCACCTGCTGCCGCGCTGCCTGCCGGGTTGTCGTAGCCGAGCAGAATGCGGTCGATCGTCTTGCCGGCTGCGGCCTTGCCGATGTCGGCGGCGACGGCGTTCCACTGCGAGGCGTAGAGGATCTTGGCGGCGCCCTGCCCGTTCGGGGTCAGCGGGACGCCGTTCTGGTCCTGCGCCGGGGTGCGCAGCCTGCTGAGGTAGCTGCCGTCGGTGAAGTGCAGGTCGATCGAGGCGTACGTGCTCGGGTAGGCCAGGTCGCCGCCGGTCAGCTCGGGGAAGATGTCGTACGACAGCTGCGTGTCGCGCTTCACCGGGATGTGCACGTCGTAGAGCTTGTTGTACGCGTGCACGGCGCCGGCCTGGGTGTGGCTGCCCGCGTACTCCAGGGCCTTCAGACCGCTGAAGCCGACGCTGGGCTTGACGTTGGGACCCGAGGAGGGACCCGCCCCGATCTCGGTGGTCATGCCGGAGACGGGCGGCGGCGGCGCGGAGCCGTCGGACAGGATCAGGTCGGCGAGCTGGACGATGTTGCCGCTGGTGTTCGCGGTGACGTTCAGCCGGTAGTAGCGGTACGCGCCGGGGTTCGCGACGTCGTAGATGTTGCTCTTGAACCGGCCGCTGAACTTCACCCCGCTGCGGGTGTCGACGGTGGTCCAGTCGGTGCCGTCGGCCGAGCCCTGGAGGGTGAAGTCCCTCGGGTCGCGCTCAGGCGAGTCGTTCGCCGAGGTGAGCGCGTACTTCTTGACCGTCACGTCCGCGGACAGCTGGTACTGCACCCAGCCGGTGCTGGCGAAGGTCAGCCACTTGGTGTTGGGGTCCTCGTCTGCGGCGTTCTTGGCGATCTCGTTCGGCGGGTTGTCGGAACTGGCCGTGACCGCGGCGATCGAGTCCTTGATGCTGCCGGCGAGCACCGGCAGGGTGCCCGCGGTGACCCCGGAGACCTCCGGGTCGCCCTTGGCGTCGGTCTCTGCGGTGTCGGTCCAGGTCGGCTGCTTGTCGCCGGACTCGAAGGACGTCGTGAAGGCGGGGGCGCCGCCGCCCGGCCCCGTGGTGTCCGCGTGCGCGAGCACGGCCGCGGGCACGGTCAGGGCCATCGAGACCGCACCTGCCAGCGCGGTTCTGGTGAGGGTGCGGCGCAGTGGGCCACGTCTCATGGGTGTTGCCTTTCTCCTTGCGGCTCCGGTTTGCTGCTCGGACTGCCTCATGCGTCACGCCCGCTGACCGCGTACAGGGCCAGCCGGGTGTCGTCGGGAAGAGTGAGGGAGACCGCGGTCCTGGTGCGGTCCAGCGGGAGGGCGACGTGCCAGATGCTCACGCCGACCCCGTCGCGGGCGCCGGCGCTGTTGTAGCGGGTGTCGGCGTGGATCGCGGTGTCCTCGCCGAGCCGGGGGCCGCCCGCCGCCCAGTCGGTGGCGTTCAGCGCGACGTCGGCGGTGGTGCCGTCGGCGTAGTGGACGGTGGCGGTGCCGGACACGTCGCCGTGGTGGGCGGTGAGCAGCACGTCCAGGGCTGAGTACGTGCGCCGCACCAGCGGCAGGGTCTGGCCGTGGGCGGTGGCGAAGTTGGGCGCGCTGCCCGCGGTGTCGGGGAAGGCGTAGGCGCGCCCGTCGAGCACGCCCGTGCCCGGTGCGGGCAGCTGCTCGGCGGGGAAGCTGGTGCCGGTGCCGTCGAAGTCCGCGCCGGTACCGCCCGCGGTGCCGACGCCGTCCACGTCGTACTGCGCCGACAGGTCCTGCGGGCAGGAGCCGGCCGTCCCCTCGCAGGTCGCCGTCGTCACCGAGACCTGCACGGTCCTGGTGACGCTGGGGCCGTTCTCCTGGCTGACCTCGACGGTGACCGGGTAGGTGCCGTCGGGTGTGCCCGCGGGTGCGGTGATGTGCACCGGCACCTCGTGGGTGGCGGGCAGCGTGTTCGACGTGACGGTGAAGGAGCCGGACGTCGGGTCCGCGGTCAGCGGGGCGGGCGCGGTCACCGTGACGGTGCCGGACGCCTGGCCCGGTGCGGTGAGCACGGCGGAGACCGTCACGTCGGCCGCGGTGCCGCCGCCGAGCACACCCACAGGTGAGGGCGACACCGACGCCGCGGTACGCCGCTGGGTGTCGCTCGCCGTGTCCAGGGCGGGCGGGGCGTCGGAGGGCGCGGTGCCCCATGCCGAGGGCGAGGCGCCGACGGTGAGCGCGATGTCCTTGCCGGCCCTGATGTCGCCGGTGGTCAGGTAGGTGTGGGTCAGCTGGTGGCCGCCGAGCCGCGCCGACTGGATGTAGCGGTCCGTCGCGGAGCTGCCGGGCGCGGTGACGGTGAGGTTGCCGTGCGGGTAGTAGCGCTTGTCGAGGGTGACGTCGACCCGGCTGAACAGCGGTGTCGACAGCCCCCACAGGTCGGTGCCCGGGGTCATCGGGTAGACGCCGATGGCGGAGAGCACCTGCCAGGCCGACATGGTGCCCAGGTCGTCGTTGCCGGTGACGCCGTTGGGCGCGTCGGTGAAGAGGGTCAGCGCCGCGTGCACCACGTCGGTGGTCTTCCACGGCTGACCGGTCGACAGATAGGTGTAGGGGGCGCTGAGGTCGGGTTCGTTCTGCGGGTTGTACTTGTCCTGGTTGTAGTACGAGTACGGGCCGTTGACCCACACGTTGCGGGCGGTGCCCGCGGGGTCGGCGACCAGCTGGTCGTAGGCGAAGAAGGAGTCGAGCCGGTCGTTGGCGGCCTGGGTGCTGCCGATCAGGCCGACCAGGCCCGGCACGTCCTGCGGGACCAGCCACATGTACTGCCAGGCGGTGCCCTCGTGGAAGCCGGTGCTCGCGGCCGGGTCCGCCGGGCCGACGAAGCCGCCGTCGGTGTCCCGGGCGCGGAAGAAGCCGGTGCGCGGGTCGAGGATGTTGCGGTAGTTCTGCCCCCTGGCCAGGTACCGGCGGGCGTCAGCGGTGTGGCCGAGGTCGCGGGCCATGCCGCCGAGCGCCGCGTCGGCGAGCGCGTACTCCAGGGTCGCCGAAGGACCGTGCTGGAAGTCGTTGTCACCGGGCTTGCCCGGGTGCGCCGGGTCGTACGGCACGTAGCCGCCGGCCAGGTACTCGGCGTCGGCCTGCCGCCCTGCCGCGGGCGAGGACGCCGGCGGGACGGTGTCGGCGTGCTTCTTCAACGCCCGGTAGGCCTCCTCCTCATGGCCCTTGAGCAGGCCCTGGCGGTAGGCGTCGACCAGGAAGGGGGTGACCGGGTCGCCGGTCATGATGTTGGTCTCGACGGTGGCGTAGCCCCAGCGCGGCAGGCTGCCGCTCTGCTGCGCGATCTTCAGCAGCGACAGCGCCATGTCGCGGGACTCGCGCGGCGCCAGCAGCGACAGCAGCTGCTGCTGGGTGCGGTAGGTGTCCCACAGCGACCAGTTCTGGTAGTAGACCGCGCCGTCGCCCGCGTGCGCCTTGCCGTCCCAGCCGGTGTAGCGGCCGTCCACGTCGCTGCCGATGTTCGGGGCGAGGAAGGAGCGGTAGAGCGAGGAGTAGAAGGTGCGCTGCTGCTCGTCGGTGCCGCCCTGCACGCGGATCCCCGACAGCCGGGTCTGCCAGGCCTGCTTGGCGGCGGCAGCGGTGCGGTCGAAACTGCCGCGGCCCTCGGCGGCGAGGTTGGCGGCGGCGCCGCGGGCGTCCACCCAGGACAGCGAGGTGACCGCGGTGACGCTGCGGTCCTGCGTGGTGTCGAAGCGGACGTAGGCGCCGCCGAGCCCGGTGGATGTCGAACTGCGGCTGCCCGCGGTGACCTGCGTGCCCTTCCAGGTGCCGTAGGAGGCGAAGGGGCGGTCGAAGCGGGTCTCGGTGTACACCGTGTACGGCACGGTGTCCTGACAGAAGCCGCTGCCGGTGATGGCGGTGACGACGGTGCGGTCGTCGAGCACCGTCACGGTGCTCGACGTGACCTTGTGCAGCGCCTGCCCGGAGTTGAGCAGCACGTTGGCCTGGTCGGTGGCCGGGAAGGTGTAGCGCTGCCAGCCGGTGCGGTCGGTGGCGCTGAGTTCCGCGGTGATGCCGGTGCCGAGCGCCACCTTGTAGTAGCCCGGCGACGCGCTCTCGTCCGCGTGGCTGAACGGGGCCGCGTACTGGGCGTCGTCGGTGGCGGTGACCGCCCCGGTCGTCGGCAGCACCGGCAGGTCGCCGCCGAGTCCGCAGCCGACGCCCGACAGGTGGACGGCGCTGAAGCCGCGGATGTGGTCCTGGTTGTAGTCGTAGCCCGTGTTGTGGCCGGTGTCGGGCGAGAGCTGCACCATGCCGAAGGGGACGGCGGCGCCGGGGTAGGTGTTGCCGTCGTTCTGGGTGCCGATGAAGGAGTCGACCAGGTGGGTGAGGTCGCCGCCGCCGGCGGCACCTGCCGCCTGGGCCTGCGCCCCGGCCTGGGCCTCGGCCTGAGCCGGCAGCATCGCCGCCCCCGCGGCCAGGAGCACGGTGGCCGCGACCGCGGCGGCGGTGCGCAGGCGCTGCGTTCTTGGAGCCATACCTTCCTCTCTCCGCCGTCTGACAACGTTGTAGACAACGTTGTCAGACGGTCAAGTACACCTGTCGCGCTTGAGGGTTGAGGTGCCGGACGTACGAGTGAGCCGTGAGGAATCCTGTACTCCGTACTCGGCAGCGTCAATGATGTAGCGCGAATCAATTGCGGGCACCAGAGGCAGTGAATCGATTCATATCGCTGTTTGGGCCGGTGGCGGACCGGCTCGGAGCGGCCGGCAAGCGGCCGGGCCGGGGCTCCCCGACGTGGAACCCCGGCCCGGCCGGTGCGCTCACTTCCCTGCGGAGGTCACTGGTACCAGAACTGCTGGTCCACGTCGAGGTAGTCCCAGATCTGGACCTTGTCGCCGTTCTGGCCCGCCGTCGGGCCGGAGACGTTGGCGTCCAGGACCTTCGTGCCGCCGTTCCAGTGGACGGGTATCGGGGTGTTGGAGCCGAGCGCGTAATTCCACCACTGGTTCTGGTGGTTGACGTCGTCGCCGAAGCAGTGCCAGAGCTGGACCTTGGCACCGTTCACGAATCCCCCGCTGGTGTCCACATCCAGGCACATGGCGGGGTCGGTGTATTCGAGATTGACCAGTTCCGTGTAACCGTTCGTCCGCTGCCAGGGAACCCAGCCCTGGTTCAGTTTCGACGGATTGGCGATGCAGTCCCACAACTGCACCTTGTCGCCGTTCTGCCCGGCGGTCGAACCCGAGCCGTTGGCGTCCAGGCACTTGCCGTACTTGTCGTTGACGATCTGGTAGCCGATGATCGTGTCCTGCTCCGTCACGTTCCCCTGAGCCCGCATCGCCTTCTGCGTGGCAGCCGGCAGCGACGACAGCGGCACCTCCATGGGGTGCAGCGTCAGCCCGCCCGGCGTGCCGGCGCGGGGTGTCTTCAGGTCCTGCGGGTGCGCGTCTTTCGCGGGCGCGGCGCCCGCCGGCGTGCGGACGTCGTCCGCGGTGGCGGTCGGCGCGAGCGACGCCCCCGTCACCAGGATCGCCGCCGCGGCCAGTCCCGTGAGGCCATGCCGGATCCTCATGTGTCCCTCCCCATTGTCAGTTCCCCGGGAGGACTCCCCGCCCTCCCGGCCCAACGCCGACCATCCTTGCCGCGGAGCGCATTCCTCCGGCCGCGCAATGGCGGACTGTCCGATACCGGGGAGGGAAATGACTGATTTCCCGACCCGCCGGGAAATGGATTCCTTCCGGGTCTCGCAATTGTTTTAGCCTGTTAATGCGGAGTTCGGTGGCGATTTGCCAAACGGATGGTTCCGCGGGAACGGGCGGCCCCTCGCGCGGGCGCGCCGGCGGGCGATGTCACGAACGGAGGGGCGCCATCCGTCGTGCTCGCAGGAGGCCCGCACCGGTGGGGCTCATGGAGATCGGAGGCATCCCGATGACGAGCGCGGCTTCGCCGTTCGGGCGGTTCACCAGGCAGAAGACGATCCTGCTCACGACGTACAAGCGGGACGGCACGCCCGTCGGGACACCGGTGAGCATCGCCGTCGACGGGGACCGGGCGTACTTCAGGACGTACGAGCCGGCCTGGAAGGTCAAGCGGCTGCGGAACAACCCCGACGTCGAGATCGCCCCCTCGACCGCGCGGGGGAAGCCCACGGGTGAGGCGATGCACGCCACGGCCACCCGGCTGGAGGGCGAGGAGGCGGCCGGTGCCGCGCGGGCCCTGGCCCACAAGTACCGCTTCCTGCACGGCTTCCTGGTCCCCTTCATGCACCGCAGGAAGGGCTGGAAGACCCTGCACTACGCCCTGACGGCACGCGACGAGTGACCCCCGGTCCGGCCACCGCCGGACACCGGCTCGCCCGAGGCGGAATGCGGCGCCGGACCCTTCCGGGGCGGCGCCGCTGGGGAGTGGGCTTGCGGGGGCGGGCGGTGGGTCAGGCCTTGACCTTGGCCAGCACCTGCTGCGTGAAGCCCTTCGCCACGCCGCACGCCTTGCCGTCGGTCAGCGCCAGGTTGTCGGCCTCGGCGATGTTCTCGACCAGGACCTCGAGTTCGTCCTTGCCGACCTGCATCGTCGCCTCGCAGGTGTTGCCGACCATGACGGTGGTGAACCCCTGGTAGCCGAGGATCGTCACCGGGACGTCGCCGTCCTGGGCCGTGCCCGCGTCCATGTTGTTGATGCCGTAGAAGCCGAGGCGGGTGGTGCCGCTGTACCACTCGCAGACCTCGTCGCCTGCCTTGCCGTCGGTGGCCTTCGGGGTCCCGGTGGTGTCGAGCCCGATCGCGATGAGCGAGTCGTCGGTCGGGATCTTGCAGAAGTCCATCCCCTTGAAACCCGTCGACTTCGATCCGCCCTTGCCGAAGCCGCTGCCGGCCGACGCCTTGCCCCCGGTCGAACTGCCCGTCTTCGCCGACGACGGCGAGGACGACCCGCCCCCGCACGCTGCGGCCCCCGCCAACACGATCACAGTCGCCGCCCCCGCGGCCATCCGTCGCATACGCATGGCGACCAATCTGGCACAGCGGAGCCGTGCGCGACGAACCGGACCTGTGAAGTACTTGTGTTCAACCGGGTTGTGAGGGCCGGAACAGCGAACGGGGCCGGGAGGCCCGGGTCAGGACTCGTCGGTGCGGACCAGGAGGACGGAGACCGGGGCGGACTTCGCGACGCCGCGGCTGACGCTGCTGTGGAGGAGGGCGGAGATGCCGCTGTAGTGGCCGGGGCCGACGGCGATCAGGTCGGCGCCCAGCGCGGTGGCACGGTCGACCAGGATGCCGGCCAGGTCCTCGCGCAGGCCCTCGTCGACCTCGCCGTCGGCGGTCACGCCGCCGGCGCGCAGCCGGGTGAGGGCCTCGTCCACGACCTGGCGGCCCTCGGCCGGCTCCTCGGTGGCGAAGACGCCGCCGGAGATGCCGTCGGTGATGACCTGGGCGGGCCTGATGTGGATGACGTGCACGGAGGCCCCGGTGAGCGCGGCGAGCGAGGCCACGGTGTCGAGCACTCCCGCGCCGTGGGACGTACCGTCGACGGCGGCCAGGATGTTCTTGTACATGCGATCAACTTCCTTGTCCGAAGGGGCCCCAGGGTCCGTGGCCCGCGCATGGGACAGCCGCCCGCCGACCTGTTCAATTCCCAGGTCGGACGTGACGGCCGCCACGTGCGCGACAAGGAGTCAGCGGCCGGTCACAGCATGAGTTCGATCGCCATCCCGAGCGCACCGGCGGCGAAGACGGCCACCACGAGCATGATCCAGACGATCGGCCCCGTGGCCCAGCCGCGGCTGAGCGGGCCGCGTTCCGGGCTGTCGAGTGAGGAGACGCCGGACTCGGCGGGCGCGGTGTGCCCGGCCAGCTGCACCGCGTCCTCCGGAACGCTCAGGCCCTCGTCGGGCAGGTGCGGGTTCAGGGGATGTACGGGGTGGGTGACCGCCATGGTGGCCCTCCGATACGTACCGGGGAAGTCGCTACGCACCTCGGCTACCCACTGCGGCGCAGCCGATGCGGCGCAGGCGCAGGCGATGCGGACAAAAGGTCCGCGGTCCCGGGGCGCGAAGGGGGCCGCAAAGGGGATCTTCCCCGCAAGCGGACCCCAATCTTGAGAAGTTCCCGGCCGAAGGCCTTCCGGCTCCATATTCTCCGGGGGTCATCGGCAGCCGGGAGGTTGCCGCCCACTGTCCACTGCGGAGTATGCATGGCCTTGCACGAGCACGAGGTGGATCGCCGAACGCTGTTCAGGGTCGGACTGGGAACCGCGGTCGCCGCGGTTGTCGGCACCGAACTCGCCTTCTCCGAGACCGCCGAGGCAGCGCCCTCGGCCGAGTTCCCCTGGATCGTCGACTGCGACAGCTGGGGCGCCCGGCCGCCGTCCAGCCCGATCCAGATCACCGGCAACACGACGAACAAGATCATCCTGCACCACATGGCGTTCCCGAACGTCACGGACTACTCCCGCGAGCACGCCGTCCAGCTCGCGAAGGACTGCCAGGACCTGCACATGGACACCAACGGGTGGGCGGACACCGGCCAGCACTTCACCGTCAGCCGGGGCGGCTACGTCATGGAGGGCAGGCACCGCAGCCTGGAGACCCTCGTGGCGGGCGAGCACCAGGTCGTGGCGGCGCACTGTCCCGGCGAGAACGGCAACGCCATCGGCATCGAGAACGAGGGCACGTACATCACCGAGACACCGCCCGAGGCGCTACTGGACTCGCTGGTCCAGCTGTGCGTGGCGGTGTGCCGCAAGTTCGACCTGAACGCCTGGGACATCTTCGGACACTGGGACTTCCGGGTGACCGACTGCCCGGGCATCGCCTTCTACGCGCAGTTCCCGATGATCCGCACCCGGGTACTGCACGAGCTGGGCGTCAGCCCGCAGGCGGCGCCCGAGCGGCGCTGGCCCGACATCTGGCGCTTCGTGGACAGCCCGGTCGTCCAGGTGGGGCAGTACCTGCTGGACAACGCCGGGTACGCGCTCACGGCCGACGGCGTCTTCGGCTACGACATGAACGCCGCGCTCGCCGACTTCCAGACCACCCGCGGCATACCGGTGACCGCGGACGCCACCTTCGACACCGCCACCTGGGAGGCCCTCGCCCCGCCGCTGGACAAGCACGCGACCGGGCTGCCGGTCACCGCGCTGCAGTTCATGCTCGCCCGCAAGGGCTACGCGGAGGTGACGGCCAGCGGCGCGTACGACCACGCGACGATGAAGGCCGTCCAGTCCATGCAGCACCTGCACGGGCTCACCCCGGACGGCAAGGTCGACCTGAGCACCTGGTGCGCCGTGGTCGGCGGCTCGGTGCGCGAGGCCTTCTGCCGCTGAGGTCCCGCACAGGGGTCCGCCCGCCCGGCGCGCGGCAAGGCGGGCGGGCGGACCCCTGCACACTCAGTGCCCGGGGTGGCCGCCTGCGGTCGTCCGGGTACGGCCGCCGTTGGCGGTGACGCCGAACTCCAGCGCGCCCGAGCCGCCGGGCGGGCGGCTGCCGTGCGTGGTCACCGTCACCGACGCGGACCCGCCGGGCGGGATCGCGGCGGCGACCGGAACCGGGAAGGCGTTCGGGTCGGCGCCCTGGACGGCGGGCCGGTCCTGGCCGCCTCGCCGGCCGTCCGCCCAGTCCACGGCGTCCAGCCGTACGTCGTTGGCGGGGCCGGACCCGTGGTTGGCGACCTCCACCCGCCAGGTCGTCATGCCGCGCGAGGTGCCGAGGCTGGTGACCTTCCCCGCCAGCCGGGCGGGCCTGGCCGGCTGCGTGCCGTCCACCTCCAGCACGAGGGTGTCCCAACCGAAGCCGCCGGAGGGCGGGTTGGGGCCGTCGACCGGCGGTACGCCGTTGCCGTAGGTGAACTCCACGGTGTTGTCGCCGACGGTCAGCAGCGACGCGGGGAAGCTCAGCACCGACAGCACCCGCACCGCGCTGCGGTCGGCCTGCCGGGAGATGCCGGAGTCGCCGCCGTTGGGCAGCGAGCCGACGATGCCCGCAGCGGTGCCGTTGACGGTGACCACCGGCGGCTTGCCCTGCATGGAGGAGGACACGGTCAGGTAGGCGGTGCCGTCGAGGGCCGTCTCCAGCGGGAAGTGAACCTTCCAGACACCGGACTTGGTCTGGGCGTAGTACCAGCTCTCCGGCTCCCAGTCCCGGCCGACGGTGAAGTCCAGGACCGCGGGCACGAGTCCGGGCTTGAAGTAGTCGCGCGGCAGCGGCTCGGCCGGCGACTGTGTGGCGAGCGCGAACTCGCCGCCGGAGCGGTCGGACCGGCCGATCTGCCACAGGAAGGTGGAGTGCTGGGTCGGCGCCCAGGTGATCGTGCCGAGGTTGTGCCGGGTCCCACGCGGCGAGATGCCGGTCTGCTTGTACTGGTCCGTGATCGAGCCGTCGGCGGCGAAGACGTACAGCGAGTACGTCCCCGCGTCGGTGGTCCCGGGCTGCCACGCCGGGGGCACGCCCGGGATGGTGAACGACCCGTTCTCGTCGGTCCGTACGAAGTAGGTGGCCTCGTGGATGCTGTAGACGTTGTCGGTGTCCTGGGTGCTCAGCAGGGCCCACAGGTTGGCGGCCGGGCGGCCGTCGGCGATACGTATCCGGCCGGTGACGGTGGTTCGCTGCTTGGGCGAGGGGTACAGCGGGTCGTCCACCCAGCTGGAACCGGCCCGGTTCTCCTCGATCTCCTGCTGGGCGATACGGGCGGCCTCGTCGATCACACCCTCGGGGTGGCGCGGGTCCCCGACGGTCACATAGCTGAACCACGGCCCGTACAGCCGCCGGTAGCCGGCCGGGAGGCTGTAGCTGGGCACACCGTAGTGGTTCGGTGAGAAGTAGTTGAGGATCAGCGCGTCCTGGTGAATGGCCAGGTCCTGGCGCTGCGGGCCGACACCGTAGAAACCGGCGAGGGTCTGGTCCGACACCCCGCTGAGCGGGGTGAACCACACGCCGAACCCGTTGCCGTAGTGGCCGAACATCGGGTTCTGGTAGTGGTAGAGGCTCCAGTCGTACTTGGTGTAGACGTCGCCCGGCTTGGTGCCGCCCGCGTTGTTGTCCGGGGACGGCAGGTCCGGGTTGTTGACCCCGTCCACCCGCCACGTCTCGTCACCGACCCGCTCCTGCAGGGCCAGGTACGCGTACGTGGGCTGCTGGCCCGTACCGCGCTCCCAGTTGTAGCAGTGGTCCAGGATGCTGCGGTCCCACCGGGTGTTCATCCGGATCTCGTTGATCGAGGTCGCCGCGGTGGCGGTGAGGATGTTGTACCCGTACAGGCCGCGCTTGCCGGTGCGCATGATCAGGTGGTGCTCGTGCCGCAGCGGGTCGCTGGTCAGGTCGACGAACGCGATCTCCACCAGGTCCCGGGTCACCCGTACGACCTTGACCTCGCCGCAGATCAGCCGGGACTTGCCGCCCGCCGCGTCGATGTAGAACGAGTGCTGGCGGTCCGGGTCGCGGGGGTCGACACCGTTGAGGTTGTGGGCCAGCTCCGTGCCGTCGACCACGACGGACGTCGCCGTGATCGAGGTGTCGGTCCAGCCGGTCACGATCCCGCCGGCCGCGTCGTCCCGGCCGAAGGTGAAGCGCACCAGGCCGTTGTCGAGGACGACCTCGGCGGCGTCGGCCGGGAAGGCGTAGCTGCCGGGCTTCGCCGGCTTGCCGTCGATCAGCAGAGTGACCGCGCCGGCGGGGCCGGCGCCGTGGGCCGCGCCCTGCGCCGCGGCCGGGGCCGCGGGTGCCGGGGACTCCGCGGATGCGGTGCCCTCCGCGCCCAGGACGGTCGCTGCCGCGCCCGCACCGATGAGACCCAGCGTGGATCGACGACTCAGATGGCTTTCTTGCCAGGACATCAAGGCTCCTCGTGCTGCAGGACAGTGGGAACACGGACGGCAGGGCGTCGACGCCGGTGGGGGCGCACGGCGGCGCGGAGTGCCGGATCGGCGATTGAAACGTAGCAAGCGCTTGCAGGCGACAAAGCTAGCGAGTGGGTCTACGGATGGGAAGAGGCGTGCGGTAGAAGCCCCGGGGCCGGGGTGCGCGCATGGGGCGGCGGCGGCCCCCGCCGGGCTCGCCCTGTGCGCTCAGGGCGCGCCCCTCGACCAACCTTCCAGGTCAGGAGGCCATCGCGGCGACCTTTACCGCGCGCACGCGCGAGGGTGATCCCCCACCCACCCGCCCTTTCCTCCGCCCCACGCGGCTCGCCCACTCCCCCACTCCCGCTGGCCACCCGGCTCTCCGCCCAATTGAATCGGTTGAACGAAGCCGCTGACTGCCCCGTGCGGCGAGCACTCCCCTTGCCCCCGGTGGGGGCTGGTCGCGCCGTTCCCCGCGCCCCTGGGTGGCTGCCCCGTGCGGCGAGCACTCCCCTTTCCGCCAGTGCGGGTTGGCCGCGCAGTTCCCCGCGCCCCTGATGGTTGCCCTCTGCGGCAGGGCCGCGCCCCCTCAGGGGCGCGGGGAACTGCGCGACCAACCCCCACCACGCGGAAGCCAGCCCCCCACCACAAGACGCGCCCCCTCAGGGGCGCGGGGAACTGCGCGGCCGGCCCCCACCGCACGGAAGCGGGCCGCCCGCCGCAAGGGGCACTCGCCCACGGGTGCGGGGAGCGGGGCGGGCAGCCCCCGCGGCGAGGGGGGCCGGGGCGGGGGCGACCGGGGCGGGGCGCGGGTCGGGGGCATGGCCCGCCACCTGCGAAGGGGCTCTGCATCGATTCATCGCGCATCCACCCGCCCCCGCGCCGCGGGATCCGCCCCGCCGCCGGGGGCGGGGGCGGCTGGGCGCGGGGCGGCGCGGGCATCAACCCAGCCTGCGCGGCCTACGCCCCGGTCAGACGCCGGTCGTCGGTCGGCGAACGCCGACCGGCGAATCGTGGCGCACCTCTCGACGTGAGGGGCTCCGCCGTTGCAAAATCGATTCAACGCAGCCTATTGACGTTGCCGACGGAGTCCCCGTAGCGTCCCAACGCATCTAGAGCGATGAACTACGTTCACATGGACGAAATGAGGGGCGCTATGGTGTCCGGTATAGCTCCCACCCAGGTCGTGGCGGTGTCGGCCCGGTTGTTCCGCACGACGACCGGGCTGGTGAGCGATTCCGATGGGCACGCTCACCCTGGTGAACGGCGGGGTGTGGAGCGGGTTCTGCTCACGGTCACCGACAGCGAGGGCAACGAGGGGCACTGCCTGACCGACGCGGCCCATGCCGGTGAGGCGCAGTTGGCCGGGCATGTGCGGCCGGTGCTGGTCGGGCAGGACCCGTTCGACCGTTCACGGTTGTGGCAGGAGCTGGCCAGGCGGCAGCGGGGCAGTGCGGGCACCCTCGGGGACCGTACGCTCGCCGTGGTAGAGCAGGCGCTGTGGGACCTGGCGGGGCGCCGCCTCGGGCTCCCGGTGTGGAAGCTGCTCGGCGGCATGCGCGACCGGGTCCCGGCGTACGGCAGCACGATGTGCGGTGACGAGATCCCGGGCGGCCTGGCCACCCCGGAGGACTACGCCGCCTTCGCCGAGAAGCTGGTCGCCGACGGCTACCACGCGGTCAAGCTGCACACCTGGATGCCGCCGGTGTCGTTCGCGCCGAGCGTGGCGATGGACATCAGGGCCTGCGCCGCGGTCCGAGAGGCGGTCGGCCCCGACGTACCGCTGATGCTGGACGCGAACCACTGGTACAGCAGGTCGCAGGCCCTGGAACTGGGGCGTGCGCTGGACCGGTTGGGCTTCCTGTGGTTCGAGGAGCCGATGGAGGAGTACTCCACGCAGTCCTACCGGTGGCTCTCCGACCAGCTAGACACCCTGGTCATCGGCCCGGAGAGCGTCGAGGGCCGGCAGCAGGCCAGAGCCGAGTGGATCACGGCCGGCGCCTGCGACATCCTGCGGGTCGGGGTGCCGACGGCGGGCGGCATCGGCCCGGCGCTGAAGACCGTGCACCTGGCCGAGGCGTTCGGAATGGACTGCGAGATGCACGGCGGGGGCGCGGGCACCCTGGCGGTGCTCGGCGCGGTCTCCAACAGCCGCTGGTACGAACGCGGCCTGCTCCACCCCTTCCACGACTTCGACGAGGTGCCGCCGCACCTGACGCGGGCGGTCGACCCGATCGACGCGGAGGGCTTCGTGCACCTCAGCCAGGAGCCGGGGCTCGGCGAGCACCTGGACCTGGAGTACATCGCCGCCGAGACGGTCAGGTCGTGGTGACCGGAACGTCCTGAATCCGCCCGGCCGCCGGCCCCCGGTCGGCCGCCCTCGCCGACGTCCCGTCTGCAAGCGCTTTCCGCACACCGCGTGAACCGCCTGCGAACCTCACGAAAACAGCCCGCCGATCACCCCCGTATCCCCCAGCACTTCGCAGAGAGGCACCTCCCATGAAATCCCGTACCACCACCGCGCACCGCCGCTCGGTCCAGGTCACTGCCGTTGCCGCGGCCGTGGTCGCGTCGCTCTCGCTCACCGCGTGTGGAGGGGGCTCCGGTGGCTCGGGCGGCTCCGGCGGCAAGGTCAAGCTGTCCTTCTCCTGGTGGGGCGACGCCTCCCGGGCCAAGGCCACCCAGGACGCCATCGCGGCCTTCGAGAAGGCCAACCCCACCATCACCGTCAGCACGCAGTACGCGACCTTCGGGCCGTACAACCAGAAGCTGGCCACCCAGATAGCCGGCGGCGGCGCCCCGGACCTGATGCAGATCGACTGGGGCAACCAGAGCCAGTACGCGCAGAGCAACACTCTGCTGGACCTGGCCGCGGGTCCGGGCGCGGTGGACATCTCCGGCCTGGACCCGAAGTTCGCCGGCAGTGGCAAGGAGGGCGCCAAGCAGGTGGCGATCCCCTTCGGCCAGGCCACGCAGAGCTTCGTGGTGGACGTCACCAAGCTCGAAGCGCTCGGGGTGGCCGTGCCGAAGGCCGGCTGGACGTGGGACGACGTGGCGACCTTCGGCGCCGAGGTGAAGGCCAAGTCGGGCGGCAAGCTGTACGGCATCAGCGACCCGGGCACCACGTGGGCGGCCTTCCAGTCCTGGCTGCTGCAGCAGGGCAAGCAGCTCTACACGGCCGACGGCAAGCTCGGTTTCGGCAAGGACGACCTGACGGCCTTCTGGACGATGTGCGACAACCTGCGCAAGTCCGGTGCGGCCACGCCCGCGAACCAGACCGCGACCCTCATCAACGGCCCCGCGGAGGACCCGCTGGCCAAGGGCACCGCGGCCGCCGAGTGGGACTACGACAGCATCTTCGCCAGCCACGCGGCGGCGACCAAGGACAAGCTCCAGCTGGTGCCGCTGCCGACGATCGGCGGGCAGACCGGGATGTACGCCAAGCCGTCGATGCTGCTGTCGGTGTACGCCAAGTCCAAGCACCCCAAGGAGGCGGCGAAGCTGCTGAGCTTCCTGGTCAACGACAAGGCGGCCGGCACGGCGCTGGGCACCAGCCGCGGGCTGTTCCCCAACACCGCCGTGCGCCAGCAGCTGGCGGCCACGGCCACCGGCAACGACAAGGTCGTGGCCGACTTCGAGGCGGCCAACGCCTCGCAGCTGGCCGCCACCCCCGCGGCGCCGCCGAAGGGCGACGGCCAGCTGATCACCCTGATGCAGCGGATCTACGGCGGGGTCAGCTTCGGCCAGCAGAGCCCGGAGGCGGGCGCGGGGTCGTTCATGCAGCAGGCCGAGCAGATCCTCGGCAGCTGACGGCCGGCAGCGCAGTGGCCTGAGGGAAGAACACAAGGAGGAAGCTGGTGAGTTCGACGGCCAGGCTTGACAGGCAGGCATCGGCGTCGCCGACGCCTGCGACGAAGGAACACCGCACGATCCGGAAGCAGGGCTTCGCCGATCGAACCGCCGGTTACGTATTTCTGCTGCCCTGGTTCGCCGGGATCGCGATCTTCACCATCGGGCCACTGGTCTATTCGCTGTACCTGTCGTTCACGAACTACGACCTGCTGCAGTCGCCGAAGTGGGTCGGTTTCGCGAACTACCACCAGATGTTCACGGCCGACCCGCGCTTCATGCACTCGGTCCGCGTCACGCTGATCTACGTGGTCGTGGTGACACCTGTGAAGCTGGCGCTCGCACTGGGTGTCGCGATGCTGCTGAACCGCAAGCGGCGCGGTATCGGGATGTACCGGTCGCTGTTCTACCTGCCCTCGCTGCTGGGCACGAGCGTGGCGGTGGCCCTGGTGTGGCGCTCGCTGTTCTCGCAGGGCGGCGCGGTCAGCAACGGCCTGGCGTCGCTGGGCCTGCCGAAGACCGACTTCATCAACGACCCGAGCTGGGCGCTGCCGGCGATCATCCTGCTGGCGTGCTGGCAGTTCGGTGCGCCGATGGTGATCTTCCTGGCCGGGCTGAAGCAGATACCGTCCGAGCTGTACGACGCGGTGGACGTCGACGGCGCCAACAAGTGGGAGCGGTTCCGGCACGTCACGCTGCCGCTGCTGTCGCCGGTGATCTTCTTCAACGTGCTGCTGGAGACGATCAACTCCTTCCAGGCCTTCACCCCGGCGTTCGTGATCAGCGGCGGCACCGGCGGCCCGGCGGACTCCACGCTCTTCTACACGCTGTACCTGTATCAGAAGGGCTTCACCGACTTCCAGTTCGGCTACGCGTCGGCCATGGCCTGGGTCCTGCTGGCGGCCGTCGCGGTGCTGACCGCGCTGATGTTCAAGGTCTCCAGGGTCTGGGTCTTCTACGGGGACGGAGGGAACCGATGAGTGCTCGTACCGCACCCGCGCTGCCCGGCCGCAAGGCCGCCGCACGCGCCAGCTCCGGGCGCCGCACCGGCCGTACGGTGCTGTGGCACGTCGGCGTCGTCGCCATCGCCTTGGTGGTGGTCTACCCGGTCATCTGGATGCTGGGCACGTCCTTCAAGCCGGCCACCGAGATCGTGACGTCCAACCGGCCCTGGCCGCTGCACTGGACGCTGCAGAACTTCCCCGACGGGTGGCACGCCAACCCGGGGGTCACCTTCGGGAAGTTCTTCGTCAACTCCCTGGTCATCTCGGTGCTCGCGGTGGCCGGCACCCTGCTGTCCTGCTCCTTTGCCGCGTACGCCTTCAGCCGGCTGGAGTTCCGCGGTCGGTCGGTCCTGTTCGCCGCGATGGTCGTGACGATCCTGCTGCCCTACCACGTGCTGATCGTCCCGCAGTACGCGATCTTCAAGCAGTTCGGCTGGATCAACACCGACCTGCCGATCGTCGCGCCGAAGTTCCTGGCCACCGAGGCCTTCTTCATCTTCCTCATGGTCCAGTTCATGCGCGGCATCCCGCGGGAGATCGACGAGGCGGCCAGGATCGACGGCTGCGGCCCCTACCGGACCTTCCTGTGGATCCTGCTGCCGCTGACCCGCCCCGCACTGATCACCAGCGCGATCTTCAGCTTCATCTGGACCTGGAACGACTTCTTCACGCAGCTGGTGTACCTCAACGACACCGAGAAGTTCACCGTGCCGATCGGGCTTTCGCTCTTCGTCGACCAGACGGGCGCGACGTCGTACGGGCCGATGATGGCGATGTCGATCCTGGCGCTGCTGCCGGTGTTCCTGTTCTTCCTCGCCTTCCAGCGGCTGCTGGTCGACGGGGCCACGTCCAGCGGTCTGAAGGGATGACGCGGATGGCTCTGCAGGGATCGCAGGACGCGCGCCACCGGCCGCGGACCGGCTGGGCGCTGAGCCCGGAACGGGGCGAGCAGGTGCGGACGGCGGCCGAGACGATGGCCGTCGGTGCGCTCTTCCTGCTCTTCTCGCTGCCGGTCGTGACGGCCGGCGCCGCGTGGTGCGCGGCGGCCGAGGTGGTCGCGGGCTGGCACCGCAAGCGCGAACTGCCGCTGTGGCGCACCTTCACCACCGTCGTCCGCCGCGACCTGGCGGCCGGCCTCGCGATGGAGGGTGTGCTGCTCGCGGTCGCCGCGCTGACCTGGTTCGAGGTGCATGTCGTCCTCGGCGCGCGAATGCCCGGGTATGCGCTGGAGGCCGCGGCGCTGGTGCTGCTCGGCGGCCTGCTGGCCGGCTTCGTGCTGCTGGCCGCGGCCTGCCGGGCCGACGGCGGCGGGCTCTCCTGGCGGGAGGCGGTCCGCGCCGCGGCGGACCACGCCCGCTCGATGCCCTCGACGCTGCCGCTGGTGGTGACCGCGATGGCCTTCACGGCCGCGCTGGTCGCCATCGTGCCGGCCTTCGCCGGTTTCATGGCCGGGCCGCTGGCCTTCGCCGTGTCGGCGGTCGTCGCCCGCAATCGCAAGGCGGACACGCCGGAGGACACCGATGCCTGAGCCCCTGACCCCCGAGGTGCCGCGCCGGCCGCTGCGGGACCGCCCGGTGCGGGTCGCGATCGCCGGGACCGGCGCGATCGCCCGCGAGGCGCACCTGCCGGCCTACCGTGCGCTGGGCGCCGGGGTGGAGGTCGTGGCGGCCTTCGACATCGACGAAGCGGCCTGCCGCGCCTTCTGCGCCGACCGGGGTGTGCCGCACGCCTACTCCGACCTCGGCACGATGCTCGAAGAGCAGCGCCCCGACCTGGTGAGCATCTGCACCCCGCCGGCGGTGCACCGCGAGCAGACCGCGGCGGCGCTGCGGGCCGGCGCGTGGGTGTGGTGCGAGAAGCCGCCGTGCCGCTCGCTGGAGGAGTACGCGGCCATGGAGGCGGCCGAGGGCGGCGAGGGCGGCCCGTACGCGGCGATCGTCTTCCAGCACCGCTTCGGCTCCGGCGCCGACCATGTGCGGGGGCTGATCGCCCGCGGGGCGCTGGGCCGGCCGCTGGTCGCCCACTGCCAGACGACCTGGTATCGCGGCGCGGACTACTACCGGGTGCCCTGGCGGGGCAACTGGGCCGCCGAGGGCGGCGGTCCGACCATGGGCCACGGCATCCACCAGATGGACCTGCTGCTGGACCTGCTCGGCCCGTGGTCGCAGGTGCGGGCGATGACCGGGCGGCTGGTGCACGACGTGCAGACCGAGGACGTGTCCACCGCGCTGGTGCGCTTCGAGAGCGGCGCGATGGCCACCGTGGTCAACAGCGTGGTCAGCCCGCACGAGATGAGCCGGATCAGGATCGACTGCGAGCGCGCCACCGTGGAGCTGACCCACCTCTACCGGCACTCCAACGGCGACTGGCGGATCACCCCGGCACCCGGTGTGCCGCCCGCCGAGGTGGCCGCGTGGCGGGACATGGGCGAGGACGTGCCCAGTTCGCACCTGGCGCAGCTGCGCCCGCTGGTCGCCGACCTGCGCGCCGGGCGCCGGCCGCGCGCCAGCGGCGCCGACGGGCGCACCAGCCTGGAGCTGGCCGCCGCGCTGTACAAGTCGGCCTTCACCGACACCACGGTCAAGGCCGGCGAGATCGGCCCCGGCGACCCCTTCCACGCCGCCATGAACGGCGGAGGCCGCGAGCTGTGACGACGCAGGCGGGCACACCCCTGAGGACGTGGGACGACGGCGCGTGCCTGACGGTGGAGGCGGCCGGGGTGCGGCTGCTGCGGTACGTCCACGCGCCGGACCCGGAGCCGAGCGAGGCGCCCAAGCCGTACGTGCACCCGCTGCGGACACTGGCGGGCGAGGCGGTCACCGACTACCGGCCGGCCGACCACCTGTGGCACAAGGGCCTGCAGATGACCGCCTCCTACCTGTCGGGCCAGAACTTCTGGGGCGGCGGCACGTACCTGCGTGCGGCGGGCGGCTACACGGACCTGGACAACCACGGGACCATGCGGCACGACGGCTTCGACGCGATCGGCACCGGGAGCTTCACCGAGCGCCTGACCTGGCTGAGCCGCGGCGGCGAGCCGTGGGTCGGCGAGCGGCGTACGGTGACCGCGTCGGTGCTCGGCGAGCAGGTGTGGGAGCTGGTGTGGCGCACCGAGCTGACCGGGCTGCGGGACGAGCCGCTGCGATTCGGCAGCCCCACCACCAACGGCCGTGAGCTGGCCGGTTACAGCGGCCTGACCTGGCGCGGCTCCCCCGCCTTCACCGGCGGCACCGTGCTGGGTCCCGACGGCCGCGGCGGCGCGGCAATGATGGGGACGGCCGCGCCCTGGCTGGCTTTCCGCAGCCGGGCAGGCACCACGCTGGTCTTCGAGGCGGCGGCGGGCGAGGGCGGTCCGCCGACGCACTGGTTCGTCCGCAGCGAGCCCTACCCGATCGTGAACCCGTCGTGGGCCTTCCACGAGGAGTTCACGCTGGCGGCCGGTCAGCGGCTGGCCTGGGACCACCGGGTGACGGTGGTGTCGGCGGCCTGGGACGCGCGGCAGGTGGCGGAGCATCTGCGGCAGCGCGCCGCCGGGTGAGCGGGCGGGGGCGCCGCGGGCGGAAATTGCGTACCGCGGCGGCGGGAAGGGGCGCAGACTCGGCGCATGGCTGACTCGGGTGACACGGCCGGCAGGAGTGGCACGGCCGGTATGGCGGACTTCCGGCGGGCGGTCACGGCGTGGGCGGCAGGCGGCGACGGCGGACCCGCGGGCGAACTGGCCGTACGCCTGCCGGTGCGGGTGGCCGTGCTGCTGGAGGGGCCGAGCGACGCGGCGGCGGTGGACGCGCTGGCCGAGCGGCGCGGCAGGGACCTGGCGGCGGAGGGGGTGTGCGTGCTGCCGATGGGCGGTGCGATGAGCGTCGGGCGCTTCGTCCGGCTGCTGGGGCCGCAGGGGCTCGGCCTGCGGCTGGCGGGGCTGTGCGACGAGCGGGAACACCCCTATTACGCCCGTGCGTTGGATGCCTCGGGCGCGGACGGGCGGGACTTCTTCGTGTGCGCGGCCGACCTGGAGGACGAGCTGATCCGGGCGCTGGGCACGGACCGGGTGGCGGAGCTGATCAGGGCGGAGGGCGACCTGCGTGCCCTGCAGACCTTCCTGAACCAGCCCGCGCAGCAAGGGCGTACGGCGCAGGCGCAGTTGCGGCGCTTCCTCGGGACGAAGAAGGGCCGCAAGATCCGCTACGGCCGGGTCCTGGTGGCGGCGCTGCCCCAGGACGCGGTGCCCGCGCCGCTCGACGGCCTGCTCCGCAGCCTGCTCAGGGACGGGTGAGCCCCGCCCGGCTCATGTTTCCTTGAGCCGGTCGCGCTGGATCTGCCGGGCCAGGGCGCGGCGCACGGACGCCGGGGCCGCCGCCGGGGGATGCGGGGCGGGCAGGTCGAGGCCGCGGCTGATCGTGTCGTACGCGGCCCGGTAGCTGCCGGGCAGCCGCGTACGGTGCTGCCGCAGGTCCTCCTCGACCAGGCGGCGCAGTTCGTCGACGTGCTGCGGGGTGAAGTGCTTCCGGCCCCGTGCCAGGGTGTCGACGCAACGCCCGCATGCGGCGGCCTCGACCCTCCCGGCGATCTCCTCGGCCAGCGCCCACAGCCGCCCTTCCAGCCAGGGCGCGTCGCCCTGGCCGAGATCGAGGTCGAGGCCGGGCGGCGGCGCCGGCTGCCCGGTGCGGGACGCAGCGACCTGCTTGGACACCGCGGGCTGGCTCATCCCGGAGATCCGGGCGATCCGCTCCTGCGTCCAGCCGAGGCCCGCCAGGATCCTGATCGTCTCGGTGCGCAGCCTGCGCATCTCCTCGCCGGCGCGGATGACCTCGTTCATGTCGGCGAGCATCCGGGCGGCCTGCTCCTCGGTGAGGGTGTCGGGCTCGCGGTCCATGTCCTTGGCCATATCTGGGGTGTATACCTGAGCCCCCCGATTATAACCTGGTTGTACAACCCGGTTATGGACTGGCAGACTGCGGCCATGCCCACCTTCACAGCACCCGACGGAAACCGGCTGGCCTACCGCGTGACCGGCGAGGGCGAACCGCTGCTCTGCCTGCCCGGCGGCCCGACCGACGCCCGCTACCTCGGCGACCTGGGCGGCCTGTCCGCCCACCGCCGGCTGGTGCTGCTCGACCCGCGCGGCACGGGCGGCTCCGCGGTCCCCGAGGACACCTCCTCCTACCGCAGCGACCGCCAGGTCGAGGACGTCGAGGCGCTGCGCGCCCACCTCGGGCTCCCCCGGGCCGACCTGCTCGCCCACTCGGGCGGCACCAACACCGCGATGCAGTACGCGGCCCGCCACCCGCACCGCCTGCGCAGCCTCGCCCTGATCGGCCCCAGCACCCGGGCGGTCGGCATCACCGTGACCGGCGAGGCCCGCCGCGCGGTCGCCGCCCTGCGCGCGCACGAACCGTGGTTCCCGGCCGCGTCCGCCGCCCTCGACGCGCTCACCGCGGGGAAGCCGGCCGGCTTCGAGGCGGTCACGCCCTTCTTCTACGGCCGCTGGGACGCGGCGGCCCGCGCCCACCACGCCCTGGGCCGCCCGCAGAACACCGAGGCCGTCGCCCTCTTCGGCGCGGGCGACGCCTTCACCCCCGGGGCCACCCGCGCGGCACTCGCCGCCTTCGGCTCCCCCGTCGTGCTGCTGACCGGCGAGTTCGACCTGAACAGCCCACCCGCCACGACCCGCGAGGTGGCCGCCCTCTTCCCCGCCGCCACCGTCACCGTCCAGCCCTCCGCCGGCCACTACCCCTGGCACGACGCCCCGTCCGCCTTCACCGCGGCGACCGCGGCCTTCCTCGGCGCCGGGAGGTAACCGCGGGCGCCGGGCGGAAAAGTCGGTTTGCCCCGCACCGGGCGCCCTCTAGGGTCGAGCGATGAGCACCCGCACCTTCCGTGTCACTGTCCGCGGTGTCTTCGACGGACTCACCCCCGAGCAGCGCGCGCGGCTGCTGGCCGAGGCGGCGGAGCACGACGTGCTGCACGCCGCCTTCACCGCAGAGGGGCATATGAGCTACGACCTCGCCGCCCGGGCGGCCTTCACCTTCCGCTTCCAGGACGTGGGGGAGGACGAGGAGGACATCCTGATCGCGACCGAACGGGCCGAGGACGCGGCCAGGGCGTGGCTGGGCGAGGGCGGCTACGGGTACAAGAACCTCAGGTCCCAGGCCGAGGACCTGTCCCTGGCCCCGCTGGGCAAGCGGCAGCGCCGGGCCGCGGGGAAGAGCTGAGAGGCCGGCACTGCGCACACGTGACGGGCCGGCGGGGTCATCCCCGCCGGCCCTTTGCTCACGTGCCCTGTCAGCCGCAGGTCAGGGTCGGTGCCCCCCAGTCGCCGTGGTCGTTGCCGTTGCCGTCGCCCGCGTCGCCGACCACCAGGTCGAGGACCTTGGCGCCGGTGACGTCGACGTCGATCGCGACGGCCGCCTGCTTGCCGCGGAGCGTCTGGGTCGTCGTCAGGGTCTTGCCGTCGGCGATCACCGAGAAGGTGACGCTGCCGCCGGTGCCTGACTCGTCGTCCACGCCGACGTGGGCGGTGAAGCGGGTGCAGACGCCCGAGAGGTAGAGCTGCACGTCGCTGACGGAGTTGGTGCCCAGGCCCTTGGCGTAGCCGGTGCCTGCGATGCTGATCGGGCGGCCGTCGCCGGCCGCCTGCTCGCCGACGCTGGTGTCCCGCTCGACCGGGCCCCAGCCGTTGGTGGAGGACAGGAAGGGCAGGTCGCTGACCGCGTTCTGGCCGGCCGCGGGGGCCGGCGGGATCGCGCCGACGACCCGCTCGTCACCCGCGCTCGCCCCCTTGGCGCGCTGCACGTAGTGCACCGTGCTGCCGAGGACCGAGGCGGCGGGCAGCGTCCCTGCGGGCGGCTGCACGCTCCAGTGGAAGGTGGCCGACTTCCCCGGCTGCACCCGGGCGGCGGTGACCGGCCCCTGGGCGGTGGCGGTCCAGCCGTCCGGCAGGGCGAGCGCGGCCGTCAGTGCGGTGGCCGGCGGCTGGTCCGCCGGGACGCTCACGGTCGTCGAGGCCGTGAAGGCCTGCCCGGACTGCACGGTGTCGGGCACGTCCAGGTTCACGTCCGCACCGGGGGCGGCCGGCATCGCGTACGTGGCGTGGTCGTAGCGCGGGCTGGCGTTCTGGCCGACGTGCAGCGACGAGGCGTAGCTGCCGTAGTCGGTCAGCTCGACCTTGCCGAGCCCGCCGGTGCTGCCGTCGAGGTTCCACACGGCGATGGCGACGGTGTTGTGCCCGTTGGGGTTCAGGATGCCGTTGGGCACCGGGAAGGTGTGCTGCGGACCGAGGTAGTTCACGTAGTTGCCGACCTGCCAGCCGTTCACGAAGATCGTGGCGCGGTATTTGCGGGCCGGGTCGTCGGTGAAGGTCAGGCCGAGCGAGGTGTCCTGGCCGTGCGGCAGGTCGAGGTCGACTCCGGTGCGGTACCAGGAGACGCCGGCGCGGGTGTCGGTGGCCGGCAGCGAGACGTCGGACCAGGAGGCGTCGGGGTAGCCGGGCAGGCTCCAGCCGGCGCGCTCGCCGTACAGGCCGCCGTTGGCCAGCGGGCCGCGGACCGTGTCGAGCAGGTCCTCGCCGCCGCGTACGCCCTGCAGCCGCCAGGTGACCGGGGTCAGCGGCGCGCCGAGGAGCGAGGCGCTGGTCAGGCCGCGTGCGGTCTTGTTGCCGTTGGAGGAGTTGTAGTCCTCCTCGTGGCCCATGTTCACCGTCAGCACCGAGATCACGTTGTCGCCGGTGGGCTTCACGGAACCGGCGGGGAAGGTGAAGTCGGCGCTGCCGGTGGTGGAACTGCCGAGGAAGGTGCCGTTGAGCCAGGCGGAGAACGCCTGTGCCTTGCCGCCGGAGTCCGAGACCAGGTGGATGCCGGTCGCGCCGCCGTCGGCGCGGAAACGGCCGCGGTACCAGGTGTTGCCGGTGTGGAAGCCGTAGTCGTCGGCGTAGAGCACGGGCAGCGAGTTGACGCCGGAGGAGCTGTTGGTGGTGGACTTGTCGGCCACCTGCCAGCCGGAGTCGTCGAAGGACGCCGCAGCCTCGGGGGACTCCTCCTGGTGCTTCCAGTTCGTGAGCGCCGGCAGCGTCACCGGTGCGGCGACGGGGATCTGCCCGGTGCGGCTTCCGGTGGCCGATGCAGCGGTGTCGAGGATGCGGCCGTTCCAGCTGACGCGGTCGGCCGAGGTGAAGACCTCGATGTCCTTGTCGTCGGCGTTGTCGCCGGTGAGCGCGACCGTACGCCCGCCGTCCTGGCTGACCGCGGTACGCAGCAGGTGGGTGCCGCGCACCAGCACGGGGCCGGTCGCGGTGTCCTGCTGCCAGAAGGTCGCCGCGGTGGCGTTGTCACCGACGAGCAGCAGCGCGGGGCGCGAGCCGCCGCCGCTGACCGAGATCCGGATCAGGCCGTTGTGCTGGTAGTTGAGCCGCAGGTCGCCCGTCGCGGGATCCCAGGTCGTGTCGACCTGGCCGCCGGTGCTGGTGACGGTGGGCCGGGAGGTGTAGTGCAGTACGGTCTCGCCGTCGCTGCCCTTGTCCCCGTAGAGGACCGAGACGTCCCGCTCGCCGATGGCAGCGGTGGTCATGATCTCGGAGGTGGAGTACTGCAGCTGGGAGTCGCCGAGCTTGTAGTTCGCGACGATGATGTGCGAGTCGCGGCCGTCGAGGGTGATCGCGGTGCCCGGCTGCTGCGGTACGACCGGGTAGGTCGGCTGCTGCGCGGTGGTGCCGGTCGGCACGTCGATCGCGTCGATGGACACGAAGTTGTCGGTGGACGCGGAGCTGTGGGTGCCGGTCGCGACGATCTTCAGGGTGTGCGCGCCCGCTGCCAGGCCGGTCTTCTGGAAGACCACCGCCTGGTTCTCGCTGCCGGAGTCGTCCACGGTGGCGACCTTGGTGCCGTCGAGGTAGACGTCGGCGAAGCCGTGGTTGTTGGTCTTCGGCCCGATCCAGCGCACGGCGGTGCCGTCGAAGGGGACGGTGACCGAGTCGCCGGCGACGTTGGAGAACGACTCGGTCTTCTTGTAGTCGCCGCCGGTGTAGCTCTGGTTCGCCACGTGCGACCAGGTGCCGGTGTACTGCAGCGCCGTGTCGGTGTCGTCCCAGGTGTACGTGGTGTCGGTGACGGGCTGGGCGTTGAGGTCCAGCGAGATGTGCGTGGTGTCGACCGCGGTGGAGGTGGAGTTGCCGTGCCGCAGGACGTGGAACTGCGTCTTGGTGTCGGGGTTCATCCGGGCGGTGTCGACGATCGCGCTGTCGTCCGGCGGGGTGGCCCTGATCTGGTCGGTCTTGGTCAGCGGGGCCACGGACTGGGTGAAGTAGCCGATGAGCTTGTCCTCGTCGTACTTCGGGTCCAGCTGCCGGTTCTCCCGTATCGCGGCGCCGTAGTCGTAGGAGGTGTAGTTCTCCGGCATGCCCAGCCAGCCCCAGTTGGTGCCGCCGTAGGTCATGTAGAAGCTCTGGGCGGTGGCGCCGACGGCGATGTTCTGCTTGTAGAAGACGTTCGCGAACTGGTCGTTGATCAGCTCGGCGCACTTGTCGTAGCCGGGGCCACCCCAGGGGTCGAAGGCGCCGCCCTGGAACTCCGGGGTGTACAGCGGCTTTCCTGCCGGGTGGTCGTAGCTGATGTCGGGGACGCCGTTCCACTTCGCGGGGTTGGAGCAGTTGAAGCCCTGCGGATAGGAGTCGGGGCCGTCCACGGCCAGGGCGCCGTCACCGGAGTTGAAGGTGCCGTTGTTGTTGCCGGTGAGCGGCACCGTGATGCCGTCGGCGGTGGCCTTGTCCTCCAGGTGCTTCATGTACGCGCGGGCGTCGGCCGAGCCGTTGTAGTACTCGTTCTCGACCTGGTAGGCGATGACCGACCCGGTGCCGTTGGTCACCTGGTGCCGCGCGAGGATCCGGTCGATCTGGGTGAGCCACTCGTCGGCGTACTTCAGGAACTTCGGGTCGTTGGTGCGGTTCTTCTCCTCCTTGGTGGTCAGCCACCCGGGCAGGCCGCCGCTGTCGACCTCGGCGTTGATGTACGGGGCCGGGCGGGCGATCACGTACAGCCCGGCCTGCTCGGCCATGTCGAGCAGCTTGTCGACGTCGCGCACGCCGGTGAAGTCGTAGACCCCCGGCGCCGGGGAGTGGTAGTCCCAGTCGAAGTAGAGCGAGGTGGCGTTGAAGCCGGCCGCCTTCATCTTCTGGAAGATGTCCAGCCACAGGTCGGGGCTGGGGAGCCGGAAGTAGTGGAACTCCCCCGACCACAGGTAGGTGCGCTTGCCGTCCACCATGAACGAGTAGCCGTCGAAGGTGACCGTCCGCGGCTTGTGGGCCGCCGCGGGCGCTGCGGCCGCGCTCGGGGCGGCGTCGCTGCGCCCGGCGTTCGCCGCGACCGCGGGCGCCGCCATGCCCGCGGAGAGCGCGAGGGCCGTACCCGCGGCCAGGCCCGCCCACCATCGTGCGCGGCGGCCGGTTCTCGCCGCCGCGGAACCGTTCGGATGTCTGTGCACTGCCGTCCTCCACACTGCCCGATGAGCCAACTCCAAACAGATTCAATCGAAGTCGCACAATAGGAGCGTTCGAACGAGTGCACAATAGTGCGGACGAAGGTCGTCCGCATCGACTTTCGTCCGTGCGAGATCCCTTGACAGGTGGGCGCGTTGGGGCTGAGATGTGGCCAACTGTTGAGTTGCGTCGGATTCTGTTCCGACCCCGGCCGGCCCGTCCTCCGCTTTGAGCCGCACCACCCCGGGCCGCGCCCCCGAAACGTCCGATCCCCCCGGAACGAACGATGGGACCCCGCATGCCGATCCCCCGAAGAATCATCGCCTGCGTCACCGCCGGAACCCTCTGGACCGGTGCCCTCGGCCTGGCCGCCGTCGGCGCAGGTGTCGCCACCGCGTCCCAGGCCGCGGCGGTGGACAACGGCCTGGCCATCACCCCGCCGATGGGCTTCAACGACTGGAACGCCTTCGGCTGCAACGTCAGCGAGCAGCTGATCAAGGACACCGCCGACTACTTCGTCAGCTCGGGGCTGAAGGCGGCCGGCTACACCTACGTCAACATCGACGACTGCTGGATGACGCACACCCGCGACGCCCAGGGGCGGCTGGTCCCCGACCCGGTGAAGTTCCCCGACGGCATCAAGGGCACCGCGGACTACGTCCACAGCAAGGGCCTCAAGCTCGGCATCTACGAGGACGCCGGCACCGCGACCTGCGCCGGCTACCCCGGCAGCCTCGACCACGAGGCCACCGACGCCCAGAGCTTCGCCGACTGGGGCGTGGACTACCTCAAGTACGACAACTGCAACAACAAGAGCGACGGCACCCGCGCCGACTTCCTGCGCCGCTACACCGCGATGGGCGACGCGCTCAAGGCGACCGGCCGCCCGATCGTCTACTCGCTGTGCGAGTGGGGCCAGCAGCAGCCCTGGGAGTGGGCGGGCGACATCGGCAACCTGTGGCGCACCACCGGCGACATCAGCGACAACTGGGGCAGCCTGAAGTCGATCACCGACGCCAACCTGCCGCTAGCCGCCTACGCCAAGCCCGGCGCCTGGAACGACCCGGACATGCTGGAGGTCGGCAACGGCGGCATGACCGACACCGAGTACCGCACGCACTTCTCGCTGTGGTCGATGATGAACGCGCCGCTGCTGATCGGCACCGACCTGCGCAAGGCCACCCAGGCGACGATGGACATCCTGCTCAACAAGGACGTCATCGCCCTGGACCAGGACCCGCTGGGCAAGCAGGCCACCGTGCTGTCCTCGGCCGGCGGCGCCCAGGTCGTCGTCAAGCAGCTCGCCAACGGCGACCGCGCGGTCGCCCTCTACAACGAGTCCGACCAGCCGCAGCACATCGCCACGACCGCCGAGGCGGTCGGCCTGCCCGCGTCGGGCGCCGGCTACCGGGTGCGCGACCTGTGGCAGCACCGCGACTACCAGTCGGCCGGCAGCCTCGCCGCGACCGTGCCCGCCCACGGCACCGTCCTGCTGCGCGTCGGCAAGGACGTCCACGCGCTGCTCGACCCGGCACTGGTCGACGCCGGCGTCGGCGGCACCGCCCTGCACATCCAGCCCGGCAAGGGCGCCGACGTCACCGCGACCGTCACCGACCTCGGCACGCTGCCGGCGCTGAACGTCGCGGTGAAGCTCACCGCACCGAACGGCTGGTCGGTCCGCCCCAAGGGCCGGACCAGCGTCGTCGCGCTGGCCGGCGGCAACACCCTGACCACCACCTGGCACATCGACGTACCGGCAGGCACCGACACCGGCACCTACGCCTTGTCCGGCACCGTCTCCTACAGCGGCGTCGGCGCCCATGCGGCCGTCAGCAGCCCGCTCAGCGGCCAGGTCGCCGTCGCGGTCCCGCCGCCGGCCGGCACCTCCTACCTCAGCGACCTGCCGTGGGAGTCGGCGTCGAACGGCTGGGGTCCGGTGGAGCGCGACACCAGCAACGGCGAGACGGCGGCCGGTGACGGCCACCCGATCACCCTGGGCGGCACCGTCTACGCCAAGGGCCTCGGGGTGCACGCCCCGAGCACCGTCGCCTACTACACCGCAGGCGGCTGCACCTCGCTGAGCGCCACCGTCGGCATCGACGACGAGAAGAAGAACAGCAAGGGCTCGGTCGAGTTCCTGGTGCTGGCCGACGGGAAGCAGGTCGCCGACAGCGGTGTCGTCACCAGCACCACCGGCGGCCACCCGCTGACCGCCGACATCACCGGCGCCCAGGTCGTCCAGCTGGTCGTCACCGACGGCGGCGACGGCAACGACAGCGACCACGCCGACTGGGCGGGCGCCGCGATCACCTGCTCATGACCGCCGCGGGCCGCTGCCGACGGCAGCGGCCCGCTCCCGACCGCCCCGCCTTCCCGCCGAGCGCCCACTTCTGCCACTGGCCGGTGTCCTTACGCAGTGGCAGCGTGGTCGGCGACACGGAAGGGCGGGGCACGGTCATGGAGAACGCAGGGGCGCGGGCGGGTACGGCGGCCGGTGTGCGGGGCGGCGACCTGCTGGAGCGGGCGCGGACCGGGGACGGCGAGGCCTTCCGTGAGCTGGTCGAGCCGCACCGGCGGGAGCTGCACGTGCACTGCTACCGGATGCTCGGCTCGCTCCAGGACGCGGAGGACGCCCTGCAGGACGCGCTGCTGACCGCCTGGCAGGGCCTCGGCGGCTACCAGGGCCGCGCGAGCCTGCGCACCTGGCTCTACCGCATCGCCACCAACCGCTGCCTGAACGCCCGGCGTTCCGCGTCCCGGCGGCCGGCCAAGGCCTGGGACATCCCCGGCGTCCAGCCGCCCGAGCCGACCCGGCTGGGCGAGGTCGTCTGGCTCGAACCCTTCCCCGACACCCTGCTGGCGGGCGCAGCCGGCGCACCACTCGGCCCCGAAGCGCGCTACGAGCAGCACGAGTCGGTCTCGCTCGCCTTCGTGACCGCCCTGCAGGTGCTGCCGCCGCGGCAGGTCGCCGTCCTGCTGCTGCGCGACGTCCTGGGCTTTCCCGCCGCCGACGTCGCGGGCATGCTCGACGCGACGCTCGGCTCGGTCAACAGCGCGCTCAAGCGCGCCCGGGCCGCGCTGAACCGCCGGATGCCGCAGCCGGACGGGCACCCGCCGGCCCCCGCGGCCGGCTCCCCCGAGGAGCAGGCGCTCGTCGCCCGCTTCGTCAGCGCCTACGAGTCCGCCGACCTCGACGCGCTGATCGCGCTGCTGACCGACGACGTCTTCATGTCGATGCCGCCGATGCCGCTGGAGTACGAGGGCCTCGACGTCGTCGCCCGCTTCTGCGGACAGGTCTTCCGCGGCGGCCGGCACTTCGACCTGGTCCCCACCCGCGCCAACGGCCAGCCCGCCTTCGGCGCCTACCTGCGGTCCCCCGACGGCGTCCGCCACGGTACGGGGCTGCTCGTCATCTCGCCGTCCGGCGACCGGATTTCGGCGATGGTCCGCTTCGAGTCCGGCGTCCTGCCGTGGTTCGGCCTGCCGCGCTCACTGCCGGCCCGCTGACGGCAGGCGGCGGGCGCGGCTGCCCGCAGGCCGGACAGTCCCTAGGAACCCTCCTGGGCCTCCGCACGCAGGAAGTCGGTGATCAGGCGGGTCACCTCGCCGGGCCGCTCCAGGCTCGGCAGGTGGCCCGCCCAGGGCAGCTCCAGGTGCCGGGCGCCGGCGATGCGCTCGGGGAGCCGTGCCGGGATCGCCCGGAAGTCCGCCACGTCGTGCGCCCCGGAGACGGCCAGGCAGCGTGCCGTGACATGGGCGAGGTCCACGTCGGGACCCGCCTCGCAGAAGTCCACGGCCGCCGCGGCCTGCACCTCGAAGGCCAGCCGCTGCATCATGCGGAGCTGCGCCACGGCCTGCTCGCCGGCCTCGGGGCCGAACCACATGCCGACGTTCAGCTCGACCGCCGCGTCGATGTCGCCGGCCGCCAGCAGCGCGTCCTCACGGGCACCGAAGGACTGCAGGTCCGGCCCTGGCACATGGCCCGGCATCCCCGGGCAGAGCAGCAGCAGGTCCGTGAACCGCTCCGGCCGGTGCGCGGCCGCCTGCAGCGCGATCCGGCCGCCGTAGGAGGCCCCGACCACCGCCGTCCGCTGCACGCCGAGGTGGTCCAGCAGGTCCAGGACGTCGCCGGCGTCGCTGTAGGGGCGCTCGCCCACCGGGGAGTCGCCGAAGCCGCGGAAGTCGCAGCGGACCACCCGGAAGCCCGCGGCGGCCAGCGGCTCCCACTGCGGGTCCCACATCCGCCGGTCGCACACCGAGGAGTGCAGCAGGAGCAGCGTGGGACCGGTCCCTGCGATGTCGTAGCCAAGAGTCATCTGCCGGACGCTAGCCGAACCCCTGACCTGGGGCATCGCATTTAGCCCACGGCCTACGACAGCAGCTCCGCCAGCCGGTCGCGGACGGCTTCCTTGCCGTCGAGGCGGGTCGGGATCAGGTGATCGGGGGCGGCCGGGTCGCGGGAGAGGGCGTGCAGGCGCCCGTCGTGGCGGGCCAGGACCAGGTCGGTGCTCTCCCCCGCGATCTCGGCGGAGCCCTCGGCGGTGTAGTGGGTGACGGTGACCAGTGCCGAGCGCTCGGCCGCAGCCAGCAGCTCGTCGGTGTCCACCGCCTTGTCGCGGTCGGCCTCCCCGCCCTTGGGCAGCCAGTCGGTGACGATGCGCAGGGCCTGGTCGAGGACGTACAGGCCGATCTGGTGGACGCCGAGCGCGTCGATGCGGACCATCAGGCAGATCCGCTCGGGCTGCGGCAGCAGCAGGATGCGCCACGGCTCGCCCGGCCGCGAACCGGTGATGCGGGCGTCGAGCACCATCCTGGCCCGCTGCTGGAAGGCCACCGCGATGCCCAGGTCGCCGCGCACCTGGACCTGCTCGCCGGTGTCGCCGGCCAGCAGCAGTTCTCGGGCCGCCAGCGACCTGACGGCCTCGGTCAGCTCGTCCTCCGAGGGCCTGGCCTCCAGGAAGTCCACGATCGCGTCGACCGCGGTCAGCTCGGCGATGGTGTAGGCGCCGAGCATGACCGGGCCGGTGTGCACCAGGTTGACCACGGCGGTGACCAGCCCCGAGGGGACGGCCGCCTCGCCAGGTCCTGGGCCGGGCGGCTGCTCGGGGGTGCCGGGCCGGTATCCGTCGTCGCGGCTCTCGTCGCTCATCGCGGGCCTCCCGTCGGCCATACGGTCGCCGCGGACGCCCGGTCGCTGCTCGCGCGCAGGACGGCGGCGGCGGTGCGGGACGGTGTCTGGGTGATCCACACCTCGGAGTTGCCGAACAGCCCGCGCCCGCCCCGGTCGGACAGCGCCTGGCCCAGCTCGCCTGCCAGGTCCTGCCGGTCGGGCGGCGGGAAGCGGGCGGCGAGCTGCTGGGAGACGGCGGTGACGTCGTCGGACTCCTCGATCCTGCGCAGCGCCTTGGTCAGCGACCTCGCCACCGGCGGTGTCAGGGACGTGGGCACCGCCACGATGGGCGAGAGGTACATGGGGCGCCGCTCCGTCATCCGGGACAGGCCCCACGGTCCGACGTTGCTGCCGGTGAAGCGGTAGACGACGTAGTCCATCAGGTGCCGCAGGTCGTCGATGCTGGGCATCTTGCTGCCGCCGAAGGCCGCCGGGGTCTTCTCCAGCTGCACCCAGGTGCCGGTCGCGGTACGCCCGTGCAACTTCTCGCGCACCACGTGCCCGCGCATGCCGATGTCGGGGTAGCGGGTCTTGTCGATGTCGCGGTGATGGCTGGACAGCCGCGGGTGGCTGCCCTTGGCCGCCCGCCACCTCTCGTACAGGTTCGGGTCGTCCACCAGCACATGCCCGCCGCACAGCACGTCGTGCAGCTGCGGGACCTGGAGACCGTGCTCCTCCAGGCCAGCGAGGATCTCCGCCTCCTCGGCACTGAGCCGTGCGACGGCGGCGATCAGGCCCCTGCGGTACTCCCCCGCCCGCGCGGTGATCTCGATCGTCAGCCGGACCCGGTTGCGCACCTGCTCCGCCCGGGCGTCGGCGGCGTCGGACGACGACCCGCCCGGCCACCCGGCGCGTGCGGCCCGCTTGGCGGACGCCAGTGGGTGCTTGCGGTCCATCTGGCCAGTACAACACGGGTGGCGCGGTCCCGCAGCGGCTCCGCCGGGGGGCCGCCGCGGGCGGGGTCGGCGCGGTGGTCAGCCCTGGGTGCGGGCCGGCAGCCGCCAGCCGGGCCGCGGGAAGTGGCAGGTGTAGCCGTCGGGGTAGCGCTCCAGGTAGTCCTGGTGCTCGGGCTCCGCCTCCCAGAAGGGGCCCTCGGGCTCGACCTCGGTGACCACCTTGCCGGGCCACAGGCCCGAGGCGTCCACGTCGGCGATGGTGTCCTCGGCGATGCGCTTCTGCTCGTCGTCCACGTAGTAGATCGCCGACCGGTAGCTCAGGCCGATGTCGTTGCCCTGGCGGTTCTTGGTGCTCGGGTCGTGGATCTGGAAGAAGGTCTCCAGGATCGCCCGGTAGTCGGTCCTGTCAGGGTCGAAGGTGATCTCGATCGCCTCGGCGTGGGTGCCGTGGTTGCGGTAGGTGGCGTTGGGCACGTCACCGCCCGTGTAGCCGACCCTGGTGGCGGTCACTCCGGGCAGCCGGCGCAGCAGGTCCTGCATCCCCCAGAAGCAGCCGCCCGCCAGTACCGCCTTCTGCATCTGCGTGGCCATCTCGTTCCTCTCCGCAGTCAAACGTCATGGACAGCCGCCGGGGTGGGGGCGCGGCCGTGGCGCCGCCGCCTGCCCACCGGCTCTGCTCTACCCAACGCTCGGGGGGCCGCCACGATTCCGCGTTCTGCCCGGGAGCCGCCGGTCAGGGCGGTGGCGGCCCCCGCCGGGGACCTGCGGGTCAGGGCTGCGGGAGGCGCCCGCCGTTCGCCTCCGCCAGGACCTCCCAGTTGTCCGCCACCAGGCCGAGGTGGCCGAGCTTGTCGGGGTTGTTCACCGTGCGGATCGTCTGGATCCGCCCGTCCGCGATGTCGAGCGCCATGGTGTTGAGCACCCTGCCGTCGCCTGTGCGGAAGATCGCGCCAGGCTGGCCGTTGACCTCGTGCTGCTCCACGACCGCGCCGATCCGCACGAACATCGGGAAGACCGCCGTCAGCACCCCGGCCACGGTGTCCGCGCCGTCGAAGCGGCTGGCCACCTGCGGCGCCTTGCCGCCCGCGTCGCCGACCATGTGGACGTCGGCGGCCAGCAGCTCCCGCAGCCCGTCCACGTCGCCCTCGCGGAAGGCGTGGAAGAAGCGCGCCGCCAGCTCCTGGCGCTCCCTGCGGTCGGCCTCGAAGCGCGGCCGGCCCGCGTCCATGTGGCGGCGGGCGCGCACCGCGAGCTGCCGGCAGGCGGCGGGTGAGCGCCCGACGGCCGCCGCGACGTCGGGGAAGCCGAAGCCGAACACCTCGCGGAGCACGAAGACGGCGCGCTCCAGCGGGCTGAGCCGCTCCAGCAGCAGCAGCGCGGCCATGGACACCGAGTCGGCCAGCTCGGCCGACCGCTCCGGGTCCTGGTAGGGGTCGGTGAGAAGCGGCTCGGGCACCCACGGCCCGACGTACTCCTCCCGCCGCACCCGGGCCGAGCGCAGCACGTCGATGGAGATGCGGGTCACCACGGCCGACAGGAACGCCTTGGGCGAGGCCGGCGACGTGGCGGAGCCGCGGTAGCGCAGCCAGGTCTCCTGCACCGCGTCCTCGGCCTCGCTGACCGAGCCGAGGATGCGGTAGGCGATGGAGAACAGCAGCGGGCGCAGATCCTCGAACTCCGCGGTGCGTGCGCCCTCCCCGGCAGGCGTCACGCCAGCTCCTCGGCGAAGCCCTGGCGCCACGAGGGGTAGCGGGGCTCCCAGCCCAGCGCCTGCTTGGCCTTGGCGTTGGAGAAGCCGCGGCCCTGGGTCATCATGACCACCGCCTGCTCCCCGGCCAGCAGCCTGGCCAGCCACACCGGGACCCGCATGGGCGGCTTGGCGCCGGCGCAGCGCGCGAGGTGCGGCAGCCACTCGGCGGCCGGCGCCGGTTCGTCGTCGACGATGTTGAACACGCCGGTGGCCTTCTGCTCCACGGCCAGCACGGTGGCGCTCGCCGCGTCGTCCAGGTGCACCCAGGAGCTGTAGCCGCCGCCCTTCCCGACCAGCGGGTACTGCCGCTTGCGCACCAGCGTGACCTGGTCGTCGATGGCGCCGGGGCCGTAGAAGGCGCCGTAGCGCAGGACGGCGCCGCCGGCCGCGAGCACCACGTCCTCCGCGTGCCGGATCGCCTCCATGCCGACCTGCGCCGCGGTGCCGGGCAGCAGGTCGAGCGGGTCCTGCTCGGTCTTGACCCAGCCGCCCTCGCGGATGCCGTTCCAGCTGGCGTAGCCCTGCGCGACGATGTGGGAGACGCCGGCCTCGGCCGCCGCGGCCAGCAGGTTGTCGGTGCCCTCGGTGCGCAGCCGGTTGGTCATGGCGAACCAGCGGTCCGGGTGCTTGATGTCCGGCTTTCCCGCGTGGGCCATGGAGATCGCGGTCATCTGGTGCACGATCGCGTCGGGGCGCGCCCCGGTCACCGCGGCGGCGACCGAGTCCGCGTCCAGGCCGTCCATCACCACGCCCTCGGCGCCCAGCCGCCGCGCGAGGTCCAGCTTGGCCGCGCTCGTCGTCGTAGCCGTCACCTGATGGCCGCGGGCCACCAGCTGCGGCACCAGCCGCCGCCCCAGGACCCCCGTACCGCCCGCCACGAAAACCCGCATGACGCTCACCTTCCGTCTTCCATGATCTGCCTCTCGACAGCGAGACGAGACAGCCCTGCCGTCTGTGACACTCCCCGCAGGAAGCCGGCGCCCGGCAGGGCGGATCTGCCCGGGACTCCCGTACGGCGGCGGCCGGTTCGGCATGATGGGGGCGTGCCGGACTACACAGAGCTGAGGCTCGCCGACGGGACCGCGGTCCGATTCGAGCTGGGGCCGGGCGGCGCGGTCGCCGTACCGACGCAGGCAGGGCCGGGCGACCTGCCCGACGGGCGGGGCGACCTGCCGGAGGGGATGGGCGACGCCGTTCCTGTGGGGCGCGGCAGCGCGGCGGCCCGGGCCTTCGCCGTGGAGTCGCTGCGTACGGCGCTGCGACCGCTGGGGCCGCTGCTGCAGGAGGTGCACGACGCGATCGCCGCGTCGGACCGGCCGCCGCGCGAGGTGAACGTGACGTTCGGGGTGGAGGTCGGGCAGGATCTCAAGCTGGGCATCGTGGGCGCCGCGGGGAAGGCGCACATGACGGTCTCGGCGACCTGGGGTCCCGAGGCGGCGCCCGGGCCAGCCGGCGAGGGCGCCGAGCAGGATACGCCCGCCTCCTGACGCCCCAGGTTCCCGCGGACGCCGCCGGGCGAGGACGCCGACCGCATGGGTGGTGGGCGCGTGGGTACGATGCGGCCACGATCTCGCCTACGAAGGAGTCAACGGTGGTGACCAGCCAGCCGGCCGCCTCGCTCCGGTCGCGTTACGTGGAACAGGCCGCCAGCGATCTGCAGGACAACCGCCGCAGACAGCAGGAGCTGGCCGAGAGCATCCGGGTGCTCAAGCAGGAGGAGGCGCTGCTCCTGGACATCCTGACGCTCGCCGAGCGCTACGGCTCCGATCCCGGCCCCGCTGCCGACGCCCCCGTCCAGGCCGAGACCGCCACCGTACCCGCGCCGCGCGAACCCGAAGCCGCGGCGGCCCCGGAAGAGCACAGGCACCGGGCGAAGGCACCGCAGGCGCTGCTCGGCGACCTGCTCGCGGGGCTGCTGGAGGGCCACGACGAGCCGCGGCACGCGAAGGAGCTGCGCGAGGAGCTGATGGACGAGCACCCGGACCGCAGCCCGACCCCGCAGGTGGTGCGCAACACCCTGGAGTCGCTGGTCGCCAAGGGCCGCATCCGGCGGCACAAGCAGCGCCGCTCGGTGCTGTACTCCCTGGTCTAGGCCCCGACTCCCTGGTCTAGGCCGTGTTTTGGAAGTCCCGCCTGCCCCGCGACGCCTGGCACGCACGCTCGCTGCGTTGTCGGAGTCGTCCGAGTAGGCCCACTACGAGGACGACCCTCCGCCATGCGATCGCACGCACCAGACGCCGCGGGGCCCGCCCTGTGGGCGGACGGCCCTACTTCCAAAACACGGCCTAGGTCCCGGGCTGCCGGCGGGCCGCGAGGGTGGCGCGGGTGGCACCCGCCGCCGTCAGCAGCCAGCCGGCGACCGCCACCCACAACAGGACGGTGCCGAGCCCGTGCGGCCAGCCGATCGCGGCGGCCTGGCTGGTGGACAGCGACGCGACCGCGGTCATGCCGAGCGGGAAGACGGTGGACCAGCGGCGCAGGTCGTAGTGCAGCCGCGGCCTGACGAACTCCGAGACGGCGAGCACCGCGTATCCGGCCAGGTCGAGGACCAGCAGGACGAGCGTGCCGGCACGCAGGGCATCGTGGGCGCCTCCCGTCCACACCGGGGACGCGGTCAGTTTGGAGGCGGCCAGCGCCGAGATGGCCAGCGCTCCCGCGGCGATCCACTGGTCGCCCGCTCCCCTGCCGATCTCGCGCAGGTCGAAGCGGACCAGCGCCTCGCCGTAGAGCAGGACTCCCAGAGCGCAGGCGGCCAGGGCCGCCCAGGCCAGCCAGTCGTCGTGCTCGGCGAGGGCCAGGGTGGCGGCGAGCACCGCGAGCCCCTGGGTGGCCACGCACACCAGGAAGGCCGCGCCGGGCGCCGGGCGCCTCAGGTGCCGCAGCACCGACATCAGCAGCCACGGCCAGACGGCGGCGGCCAGCACCAGCAGGACGGCGGCGCCGGTCTGCCGGCCGAACAGCGAGAGCCGGGTGCCCAGTACGCAGGTCGCCGCGACCGCGGTGAGCGCGGGCGGGTTGGCGGCGGTGGCCTGCCAGCCGGCCCGGTCGAGCCCGAACCGCACCGCGAAGGCTACGGCCAGCACCACCCACATGGCCCCGGCCAGCGCCAGGGCGGCGCCGGAGAGCGTGGGGTGGCCGGTCAGGTGCAGGCCGACCGAGACGATCCCGGTGGCCATGACCGCGGCCCCCGCCCCGGGCGGCGCGGCCCGCAGTACCGCCATCACGCGCCCGGCGGCGGGCCGCAGCGCGGCGGGCGGTGCGGGGCTGCCCGCGGCGGGGCGACCCCGGAGTGTGCTCACCCTTTCATCGCACCGCGGCCGGGCCCCGCCCGCCACCGCGTGGGAGCCAGAGGAACGACACCCGGCGCGTCGTCCGCCCGCGACCGCCCGCGACGGCCACCGTAGAGGAGATTGCGGCAGATCCGTCCGGAGAAAGGCTGATATGCGGGAGACCACGGACGGCACCGCCCGCCCGCCCGGCGAACCCGACGCCGTGCTGCTGCGGGCCGGCCGCTACTTCCGCCGCGGGCAGCCCGCAGCCGACCTGCACAGCGAGCACGTCGAGGGCGGCCGGCAGGCCGACCGCTTCTACCGGGACCGCTGGAGCCACGACAAGGTCGTCAACTCCACGCACGGGGTGAACTGCACCGGCTCGTGCCGGTGGAAGGTGTACGTCAAGGACGGCATCATCACCTGGGAGACGCAGGCGACCGACTACCCCACCGTCGGCCCCGACAAGCCGGAGTACGAGCCGCGCGGCTGCCCCCGCGGCGCCGCCTTCTCCTGGTACACCTACTCGCCGACCCGGGTCCGCTACCCGTATGTGCGCGGCCTGCTGCTGGAGATGTACCGGGAGGCCAAGGGCCGGCTCGGCGACCCGGTGCTCGCCTGGGCCGACATCCAGGCCGACCCGGAGCGCCGCCGCGCCTACCAGCAGGCCCGCGGCAAGGGCGGCCTGGTGCGGGCGGGCTGGGACGAGGCGGTGGAGATCGTCGCCGCCGCCCATGTGCACACCATCGCCGCCCACGGCCCGGACCGGATCGCCGGCTTCTCGCCGATCCCGGCGATGTCGATGGTCTCGCACGCGGCGGGCGCCCGCTTCATGTCGCTGATCGGCGCCCCGATGCTGTCCTTCTACGACTGGTACGCGGACCTGCCGGTGGCCTCGCCGCAGGTGTTCGGCGACCAGACGGACGTACCGGAGTCCGGCGACTGGTGGGACGCGGCCTACCTGGTGATGTGGGGCTCCAACGTCCCCGTCACCCGCACCCCCGACGCCCACTGGATGGCCGAGGCCCGCTACCGCGGGCAGAAGGTCGTGGTGGTCGCACCGGACTACGCCGACAACGCGAAGTTCGCCGACGAGTGGCTGCACCCGCACCCGGGCACCGACGCGGCGCTGGCCATCGGCATGGGCCACGTTCTGCTCAGGGAGTTCTTCGTCGAGCGGCAGGTGCCCTTCTTCACCGACTACGTGCGCCGCTTCACCGATCTGCCCTTCCTGGTCACGCTCGCCGAGCGCGACGGGGCGTACGTGCCCGGCAAGTTCCTGCGGGCCGCGGACCTCGGCGGCGCCGCAGGGCAGCAGGAGGCCGCCGAGTGGAAGACCGCGGTGTGGGACCTGGCGGCCGGCGCACCCGCGGTGCCTGGCGGCTCGGTCGGCTTCCGCTGGGCGGAGTCGGGGCAGGGGCGGTGGAACCTCGACCTCGGCGGCATCGACCCGGCGCTGACCCTGATGGGGCTGGCCGACGCGGGCCCGGCCGAGGTGCTGCTGCCGCGCTTCGACACCGACGGCGGCCCGCACGGCCAGGGCAGCGGCGGGGTGGTGCGCCGCGGGGTTCCGGCGGTGCGGCTGGCAGGCGGGCACCTGGTCACCACGGTCTACGACCTGCTGCTCGCGCAGTACGGCGTCGACCGCGACGGCCTGCCCGGGCAGTGGCCCGCCTCCTACGGCGACCCGGACACCCCGGGCACCCCCGGCTGGCAGCAGGCGCACACCTCGGTGCCGGCGGCGGTGTGCACGCGTATCGCCCGGGAGTTCGCGCGGACGGCGGAGCGCTCGCGGGGCCGCTGCATGATCCTGATGGGCGCGGGCACCAACCACTGGTTCCACTCCGAGACGATCTACCGCGCCTTCCTGGTGCTGCTGCAGCTCACCGGCTGCCAGGGCCGCAACGGCGGCGGCTGGGCGCACTACGTCGGGCAGGAGAAGACCCGCCCCTCGACCGGCTGGGCGACGCTGGCCGGCGCCGCCGACTGGTCGCGCCCGCCCCGGCAGGCGATCGGTACCGCCTACTGGTTCCTGCACACCGACCAGTGGCGCTACGACCGCTTCGCCGCGGACGTCCTCGCCTCGCCCCTGGGGCAGGGGCGCTTCGCCGGGATGACCGCGGCGGACTGCCTGGCGCAGGCGACCAGGGCCGGCTGGATGCCGTCGTACCCGACCTTCGACCGCAACCCGCTGGACCTGGCCGAGGGCGACGACCCGGTGGCGGCCGCGGTCGCCGAACTCACCGCGGGCACGCTGAAGTTCGCCTGCGAGGACCCGGACGCCCCGCAGAACTGGCCGCGGGTGCTGACCCTGTGGCGGGCCAACCTGCTCGGCTCGTCGGCGAAGGGCGCCGAGTACTTCACCCGGCACCTGCTGGGCACCCACTCCTCGCTGCGCGCCCAGGAGGCCGAACCCGGCGTACGCCCGCGGGACGTCGTGTGGCACGAGCGGGCGCCCGAGGGGAAGCTGGACCTGCTGCTGTCGCTGGACTTCCGCATGACGTCCTCGACGCTGCTGTCGGACATCACCCTCCCCGCCGCCACCTGGTACGAGAAGCACGACCTGTCCAGCACCGACATGCACCCTTACGTGCACGCCTTCTCCCCCGCCGTCGACCCGCCCTGGCAGGCCAGGACCGACTTCGAGGCCTTCCAGGCGATCGCGGCGCGCTTCAGCGAACTCGCCGCCGGCCACCTCGGCACCCGGCGCGACCTGGTGGCGACCGCGCTGCAGCACGACACCCCCGGCGAGATCGCCCAGCCCGGCGGGCTGGCCCTGGACTGGCGGCGTGGCGAGTGCGAGCCGGTGCCGGGCAGGACCATGCCGGTGCTGACCGTCGTTGAGCGCGACTACACCGCGGTCGGTGCGAAGATGGCCGCGCTCGGCCCCCTGGTGGAGCGCCTGGGCCTGCCCGCCAAGGGCGTCACGCTGCACCCGGACACCGAGGTCGAGGTGCTCCGCGCCCTCAACGGCGCGGTCTCCGGCGGCGGCGTCGCCGACGGCAGGCCGCTGCTGGACACCGCGGCCAAGGCCGCCAACGCGATGCTCGCCCTGTCCGGCACCACCAACGGCCGCCTGGCGGTGCAGGGTTTCCGCACCCTGGAGAAGAGAACCGGCAGGCCGCTGGCGCACCTGGCCCAGGACAGCGAGTCCCGCCGGGTCACCTACGCCGACACGCAGGCCGCCCCGGTGCCGGTGATCACCTCCCCCGAGTGGTCGGGCAGCGAGTCGGGCGGGCGCCGCTACAGCCCCTTCACGCAGAACACCGAGCAGCTCAGACCGTGGCACACCCTCACCGGGCGGCAGCACTTCTTCGTCGACCACGACTGGATGCACGAGATCGGTGAGGCGCTGCCGGTCTACCGGCCGCCGCTGGACATGCACCGGCTGTTCGGCGAACCCGCGCTCGGACCCGACGGGCAGCGGGAGGTGACGGTGCGCTACCTGACCCCGCACAACAAGTGGTCCATCCACTCCGAATACCAGGACAACCTGCTGATGCTGTCGCTGTCCCGCGGCGGCCAGGTCGTCTGGATGGCGCCGCAGGACGCCGAGGCGATCGGGGTGCACGACAACGACTGGATCGAGGCGGTCAACCGCAACGGCGTCGTGGTGGCCCGGGCGATCGTCTCGCACCGGATGCCGGCCGGCACCGTCTACATGCACCACGCGCAGGAGCGGACCATCGCCGTCCCCCGGGCGCAGGCCACGGGCAGGCGCGGCGGCATCCACAACTCGCTGACCCGGCTGCTGCTCAAACCCAGCCATCTCATCGGCGGTTACGCCCAGTTGAGCTGGGCCTTCAACTACCTCGGCCCGACGGGCAACCAGCGCGACGAGGTCACCGTCATCCGCCGGCGCAGCCAGGAGGTGGAGTACTGATGCGGGTCCTCGCGCAGGTCGCGATGGTGATGAACCTCGACAAGTGCATCGGCTGCCACACGTGTTCCGTCACCTGCAAGCAGACCTGGACCAGCCGCAGCGGCATCGAGTACGCGTGGTTCAACAACGTGGAGACCCGCCCGGGACAGGGCTACCCGCGGCGCTGGCAGGACCAGGACACCTGGCGCGGCGGCTGGCGGCTCAACCGCCGCGGCCAGCTCACCCTGCGGGCCGGCAGCCGGATCGCCCGGCTCGCGGCGATCTTCGCCAACCCGGTGCTGCCCGGCATCAAGGACTACTACGAGCCGTGGACGTACGACTACCGCACCCTGGTCAACGCCCCGCTCGGCGACGACTACCCGGTGGCGCAGCCGCACTCGCTGATCACCGGCAAGCCCATGAAGATCGAGTGGAGCGCCAACTGGGACGACGACCTGGGCGGTTCTGTCGAGCACGGCGACGCCGACCCGCTGCTGGCCCGCACCCGCGCGCAGGGCGAGCAGGCGGCGCAGAAGGTCAGGGCGGCCTTCGAGCAGACCTTCATGTTCTACCTGCCGCGGATCTGCGAGCACTGCCTGAACCCGTCGTGCGTGGCCTCCTGCCCCTCGGGGGCGATCTACAAGCGCGAGGAGGACGGCATCGTCCTGGTCGACCAGGACCACTGCAGGGGCTGGCGGCAGTGCGTCACCGGGTGCCCGTACAAGAAGATCTACTTCAACCACCGCACCGGCAAGGCGGAGAAGTGCACCTTCTGCTACCCGCGGATCGAGGTCGGGCTGCCGACGGTGTGCTCCGAGACGTGCGTGGGCCGGCTCCGCTACCTCGGCGTGGTGCTCTACGACGCCGACGCCGTCACCGCCGCCGCGTCCGTACCGGAGGACCGGGACCTCTACGCCGCGCAGCTGGGCGTCTTCCTCGACCCCGCGGACCCCGGGGTGCGGCGGGCCGCCGAGCGCGACGGCATCGCCCACGACTGGATCGAGGCCGCCCGCCGCTCCCCCGTGCACGCGCTGATCAGCCGCTACCGGGTGGCGCTGCCGCTGCACCCGGAATTCCGCACCATGCCGATGGTCTGGTACATCCCGCCGCTGTCCCCGGTCGTCGAGGCGCTGACCGAGACCGGGTTCGACGGCGAGGACGCGGGCAACCTCTTCGGCGCCATCGACAGCCTGCGCATCCCGGTCGAGTACCTGGCCGAGCTGTTCACCGCGGGCGACCCCGCTCCTGTGCGGGCCGCGCTGGACCGGCTGGCCGCGATGCGCGCCCACATGCGGGCGGTCAACCTCGGGGAGAGCCCGCCGGGTTCGCCCTCGGACGCGGCGGCGGCGGTCGGCATGAGCGGCACCGAGATCGAGGAGATGTACCGGCTGCTGGCCGTCGCCAAGTACGACGAGCGGTACGTCATCCCGACCGCGGCCGTCGGCGACGCCCGCCGCCTTGAGGAGTCCGCGCTGCCCGAGGACTGCTCGCTCGACCACGACGGCGGCCCCGGCATGGGCGGCGCGGGACCCTTCGGCGAGGACTCCGGGCACCGGCGGCTGCCGCTGGTGGCGCTGGAGACCTTCCACGCCCTGCGCAGACGGCAGACCCGCGACGAGGAGCCCGATCGGTGAGCGCCCGCGGTGCCGGGGGCGACCGGCACGCGGCGGCGGTCGTCCACCAGGCTGCCGCCCGCCTGCTCTGCTACCCCGACCGGCAGATGCCGGCCGAACTCCCGCTGCTGCGGGCCGCGCTGGAAGCCGCCGGCACCCGGCCCGCGCAGCTGCTGCGGCCGCTGCTCGACCACCTCGGCGGCACCGCGCTGCCGGAGCTGACCGCCGGCTATGTGCGCACCTTCGACTTCACCACCCGGCACTGCCTGCACCTGACGTGGTGGACCGACGGCGACACCCGCCGCCGCGGCGAGGCACTGGTGCGCTTCAAGGAGCGCTACCGGCAGCACGGCCTGGAGCCGGTCGGCGAGGAACTGCCCGACTTCCTGCCCGTGGTGCTGGAGTTCAGCGCCGCCGCCCGCACCGACGTGCTGCTGCGCGAGCACCGCCCGGCGCTCGAACTGCTGCGGCTGGCCCTCACCGAGGACGGCACACCGTATGCGGCGGCGCTTGAGGCGGTGTGCGCCACGCTTCCCGGGGCCTCGCCCGCCGACCGGGCCGCCGCGATGGCGACGGCCCGCAGCGGACCGCCGCGGGAGGAGGTGGGCCTGACGCCGTACGGGCACCTGGGCCTGCTGCCGGTACTCAGCACATGACGCGCCGGCGCGCCGCCCCGCAGGCCGACCGCCCCCGCCCTTGCACCGACCGCCCCCGCACCGACCAGGAGCCGCGCCGATGACGACCCTGCTGTGGGGCGCCCTGCCCTACCTCGCCTTCGCCCTGCTGGTCAGCGGGCTGGTCTGGCGGCACCGCTACGACGCCTTCGGCTGGACCACCCGCTCCTCGGAGATCCACGAGTCGCGGCTGCTGTCGGTCGCCTCGCCGGTCTTCCACTACGGCATCCTGTTCGTGCTGGCCGGGCACCTGCTCGGCCTGTTCGTGCCCGCCTCGTGGACCGACGCGACCGGCGTGCACGAGCGCGCCTACCACCTGCTGTCGCTGATCGGCGGCACCATCGCCGGAGTGCTGGCCATCGCCGGCATCGCGGTGCTGGTCTACCGCCGCCGCACCAACGCACCCGTGCTGCTGGCGACCACCCGCAACGACAAGTTCATGTACGTGCTGCTGGTCGGCGAGATCGCGATGGGGCTGTACGCGAAGCTGTCCAACTCCTCCTTCTCGCACGGCTACGACTACCGCAGCACCATCGCACCCTGGGCGCGCAGCCTGTTCACACTGGACCCGAAGACCGAGCTGATGCAGAGCGCGCCCCTCACCTACCGCATCCACGCCGTCATCGGCATGGTCCTGATCGCGGTGGTCCCCTACACCCGGCTGGTCCACATGTTCAGCGCACCCGTGCAGTACCTCTTCCGCCCCTACATCGTCTACCGCAGCCGCGGCCCGCTCACCGAGCAGCCGCGGCCGCGCGGCTGGGAGGAATTCACGGACGTTTGAACCGTGCGCACGGAAAAGCGACTCACGCCACGGGAATTACCATCCGCACCAACACGGTCAATTCAACTCATGCGATCCAGGCCGGGCGAACTGGTTACGGCACAGGGCGGCCTGCCGCTACTCTCGGCTCCCCAAGTGTTTCTTGAACCACCGCAGCAGGGAGATCCAGAACCATGTCGTACGATGTGCCGCCGCCGTCCGGCCCGCCGGCCCAGCCGCCGAACTCCGCCGGTCCGTCAGGAAACTCCTTCGACCCGTCATCGGTCGACCGCCGAGACTGGGCGATTCTCGGAATCGGGTTCATCGTCTTCATCTTCTCGTTCTTCAACTACTACAAGTGGGATTACAGCGGCTTCGGCATCAAGCTCAGCAAGACCTGGAGCGCCTGGCACTTCGACCACGGCCTCTTCATAGCCTGGCTCGCGATGGTCCTCACCGTGGCCGGCGCCGCCGTACTGGCGGTCAGCCTGTTCTCCCCCGCCGTCCAACTGCCCGCGCCGGCACGGCAGCTGTCCTTCCTGGCGTTCGGGGCGGGATTCGTCCTCTACGTGATCGCGATCTTCGCGCACTCGGACTTCGGCCCCGGTGGCGGCCACGACTTCAGCTTCTGGATCAGCCTCATCCTGTCGGGTGTCGGCGCCGTCGTCGCGCTGATGCGCGCCCAGCAGACGAACACCGCGCTGCCCGGCCCGCTGGCGAGCCTGCCGCGCATCGGCAAGTGACCCCGCGCCGCCGCTAGGCCGCGGCAGAGGAGCGGGGGCCGCCACTTCGGTGGCGGCCCCCGGTCCTGGCAGGACGTGATGATTGGTCAACTATGTGTGTGCAGCCGGGAGTTGCCCGAGGGGGTGCGGGCAACTCCCGGCCCGGCCCGCTCAGGGAATGTGCGGGCCGCCCAGGTAGTGCCCCTGGGCGTCATAGGGCCACGCGTTGGCCACGCAGCCGTGCAGGCCGTCGATCTGCTGCATCATCGCCGGGGCCGGCCGCCCGGGGCCCGGGCAGCCCTCGTGGCCGTGGCCTATCCGGTGACCCACCTCGTGGTTGATGATCAGCGCGCGGTACTCGGCGACCGGTCCGGGGAATTCCGGCGAACCGGTGTTCCAGCGCTTGAGGTTGACCACCACCTGCGGTCCGACGTCGCAGTTCACCTCGCCGTGGGTGTGCAGCCCCGCGGCTCCGCAGATGGCGTCCACCGTCGCCGGGCTGGCGATCTTCACCACGAAGTCGTAGGTGCCGCCGGAGACGAGCTGGAAGGCGTCGCGGTGGTCGGCGGTCCAGCCGCGGGGGTCGCCGAGGATGTCCTCGATCTCCCGGGCCGCGCTGTTCGCCGACACCCCGGTGCCCTGCTCGACCTGCACCTTGTAGCGCCGCACCAGACCCTGGCCCACCCGCTTGCCCGACAGGGTGGCGGTGCTGAAGACCCCCGCGCCCTTGTCAGGGCCTGCGTCCCCCGCCGCCTGCGGTGTCCGGCGCGGCGCCTTGCCGGGCGCGTGCGGTGCCGGGGCGGACGCCCGCGGCGCCGTGCTGCCGGTGTCCGCACCCTTCCCCGTCCCGTCCGCGGCCGAGGACTCCCCCGGGTGCCGGTTGGCCAGCGCCGCACCGGCCAGCCCCACGGCCAGCACCGTGCACAGCACGTACAGCCCGCGCCGCCTGCGCGGGGCGCCGCGCCCGCCTACGTGTCCTGACCCGGCCCGTGCCGGGGTCCGCGGCCTGCGTCTGCTTCCGTGCTGCATGGCATTCACCCTGGTCGCGCCAGGTGATAGCCACTGGCCCAACGAGTCACGGAACCGTAACAGGCCTGCGCGCCGGCCCCCGGCACGGACACGGGGACGGGGCGGGTCCCTGGCGGACCCGCCCCGTCCCGGGCGCAGCAGCGGACGGTCAGACGACCGCGACACCGTTCGAATAGCTCTTCATGTTGAACACAGCGAAGCCGTTCTGGACCGGATCGCCACTGTTGTTGATGCAGTGCAGCATGCCGCCGCCGCCCGCGCCGTTGAGGCACACGGTCATCAGGTCGGTGAAGACCACACCGGGGGTGTCGGGGACCTCGTAGGTCGCGTCGGTGTAGATGTCGGCGTTGAGGTTGAAGAAGCAGTAGCTGCCCAGACCCCAGGCCTGGTGGTCCCTGACGTGGTCGCCGACCTTGTAGGCCGCGTAGCCCTTGGTCGAGCCGTTCACCCAGGCGGACTGGGTGGGCACGTCGTAGGGGTTCTCGTTCTGGAAGAAGTACGTGCGCCCGTGCTCGCCGTTCCAGATCACCTCGTACTTCTGGTAGTGCTCCACGAACAGCCCGTAGGTGGTGACGTGGTCGCCGTTGACGACGATGCCGGTGTCGGCGGGGTTGACCGTCCAGCCCACCGTGCCGTCCAGGCCGTGGTCGGCACGCCACAGCCACAGGTGGTCGCAGATGACGTCGTTGCTGTCGATCTGCAGGCTGATGCCCGCGCCGCCGGCGATGGCGCCGCCGATCCGGGCGAAGACGTCGTAGAGCACCGTCGGGTCGTCGGTGTGGCGGCGCCGGCTGCGGCCCTCGCCGACCTTGAGCAGCACGGGGGTGTGCTTGGAGGCGGCCTCGACCAGCACACCGGCCACCGTGACGCCGCTGACGTCGGCGACTTCGATGAGCGTGTTGCCGTGCGTGGAGCGCAGCGTGGTGTAGCCCAGGCCCAGCACGACCGTGCCGGGGCGGGTGACGTGGATGGTGGAGGACAGGTTGTAGATGCCCGGCGTGAAGAGCAGGTGCCGGCCCCTGGACAGCGCCCGGTTGATGTCGGCGACGGAGTCACCGGGCTTGGCGACGAAGAAGCGGGACAGCGCGATGCTGTGCCCCGCGGTGCGCCCGTCCGCCCAGGTGGTGCCGGTGCTGCTCCGGTGCAGGGCGGGCACGAAGACCTGGTAGTCGCCGTGCCGGTCCACCGTCAGGTACGGCTTCTCGCGGACGACCGGGGTGCGGTCGACGGTGGTCATCGGGGGCGTCGGGAAGGACTGGGCGGGGGCGCCCTCGACGCCGACGAAGACCATGTTCCAGTTGGCGCCGGTCCAGCTGCCGAAGGTGTCGTTGCGCGACAGCCACTGCTGCTGCGAGCCGGAGTTCACCTGGCCGTCCACCACGCTGTCGGCCAGGAAGCCGCCGCTGGACCACCCGTTGCCGGGCGGGCTGGGCATCAGGATCATGTCGCCCTTGACGTGCACCCGGCGCATCGGCCCTGCCTGCGCGACGGCCCAGCGCTCCAGGCCGTCGGGGGGCGCGATGCTGATGTTCTCCGCGGCCCGCCAGAAGTCCTGCGTGCCGTTGCCGTCGAACCACTGGGCGTCGACGGTGACATGGCCGTTGATCAGCACGTCGTCGGGGCTGTCGCCGAGGCCCAGCACATGGGTGTAGAAGCCGACGTTGATGTCGACGTTGTACGTGCCCGGCATGAAGGCCAGCGCGTACCGCTCGTCGCCGAACTGGTTGGACTCCTGGATGGCGAAGACGGCGTCGCACTGCGCCTGGATCGCCGCGTCCCCCATCGAGGGGTCGAAGACAAGGACGTTGGGGCCGAGGTCGGCGCCCTTGTGCGGGTGCGCGGGGGACGGCGAGGCGAAGGCTGACCCGGTGGCGATGCCGCCGGCCAGCGGAACCGCGGCGGCGACGGCCGCCCCGCGCAGCACGGAACGGCGAGTGGGGATAACGGACACGGCTCTCCCTGGAGTGGTGGATGGGGGAGGTGGTCACGGTTGGTCCTGAACCGCGAGAGAGCGCTCTCAGGGACGAAGTGAAGCACCAGGGCCATGCAGCGTCAATAAAGAAGTGGTCATGAACCGTCCAGAAGATGAACGCAAAGGCACGGAACGGCCGGTTGTCCCGGATTCACGGAGCGCTCCGGTCCGGTTGACGGTGCCGCGCTCTGACCTGCCCGTGGCCTGCGGTGGTCGCGGGACTGCGGTGGCAAGGGGGGCACAGGTGCAGCGGGAGGCCGTCGACTCCCGTTCAGCAGTTGTTCAACTCACTGTTCGTGCCCGGGCTTTGTGCCCTCCCTAACCTCCCTGGAGGTTTGCGAAAGAAGGGACTCATGGACACTCCCCCCGCAGTCCGGGCTCGTGGGATCACCAAGTGCTTCGGCGAGGTCGTCGCACTCGACGGCATCGATCTGGATGTGGCGCAGGGTCAGATCCACGGCCTGGTCGGACCGAACGGCGCAGGCAAGACGACCCTGCTGGGCCTGCTGCTCGGCCTTGCCGCAGCAGACAGCGGCAGTCTCGACATCCTCGACACCCCGGTGGGCCGGGCGCTCACCGCCCCGGAGGGCGTCGCGGGCTTCGTGGACGGCCCGGGTCTGTACCCCTCGCTCACCGCCCGGCAGAACCTCGCTGCGCTCGCCGCGCTCCGCGGCGGGCGCCGGGCGCGGGGCGCCGGCATCGACGACGCGCTCGACCAGGTCGGGCTGACCGACGTGGCCGCCGACAAGGCCCGCGGCTTCTCGCTGGGCATGCGGCAGCGGCTCGGGCTCGCCGCGGCCCTGCTCACCAGGCCCCGGCTGCTGGTGCTCGACGAGCCCTCCAACGGCCTTGACCCGGCGGGCAAGAAGCACGTGCACGGCGTGCTGACCCGCCTCGCGGCCGAGGGCACCGCCGTGGTCCTGTCCAGCCACCGCATGGACGACCTGGAAGCGCTCTGCTCCGAGGTCACCATCCTGTCCACCGGGCGGATCGTCTTCACAGGGCCGCTGAGCAAGCTGGCCGCGGAGAACAGCGAGCTGGACTACCGGCTGCTGACCTCCGACCCGCAGACCGCCCGCCGTATCGCAGACGGGACCGCGGACGTCCACGTCGCCGGCAGCGCCGCGGAGTGGCGCGGCGCCGAGGCGCTGGTGGTACGCGCGCTGGTGCCGGCCCTGGACGAACTGGTGGCGCACCTGGTGCGCGACGGCGTCGCGATCCGCGAACTGGCGCCGGTGGTCTCGCCGTTGGAGGCCGCCTTCCTCGCCCTCACAGAACCGCAGGAGGCCGGCCGATGACCGCCACCGCAACCGCGCCGGCCGCCCCGGCCGCCGCCGGGCCACCCCGTGTCTCGGTGGCCCGCGGCTACCGCTTCGAAGTGGTCAAACTCGTCTCGCAGTGGCGTGTCAGGCTGGTCGTCCTGGCCTGCTGGCTGGCGCCCGCGCTCTTCGTCGCCGCGGTCAGCCAGCAGAGCACACTGCCCTCCGACACCCTCTTCGGGCGCTGGATGCACGCCACCGGATGGGCCGGGTCGCTGGTCATCCTGGGCTTCTCCGGCACCTGGGCGCTGCCGCTGCTGACCTCGCTGGTCGCCGGCGACGTCTTCGCCGCCGAGGACCGGCTCGGCACCTGGCGCCACCTGCTGGTCGCGGTCAGGTCACCGCGGCGGATCTTCGCCGCGAAGGCGCTGGCCAGCCTCACCGTCATCCTGCTGCTCGTGGTCGGCCTGGCCGCCTCCAGCATCGTCGGCGGGCTGCTGGCGGTCGGCAACCACCCGCTGGTGGGCCTGGACGGCCACCTGCTGGCGCCGTCGGACGCGGCCGGCAAGGTGCTGATGGCCTGGGCCTGCGTGCTGGCCCCGACGCTGGCGCTGGCCGCGATCGGGCTGCTCGGCTCGGTGGCGCTCGGGCGGTCCCCGATGGGGCTGCTGCTGCCCGCACTGGTGGCACTGGCGATGCAGCTGGCGCAGATGCTGCCGCTGCCGGTGGCGGTGCGTCTGGCTCTGCCCGGCTACGCCTTCATCTCCTGGAGCGGGCTGTTCACCGACCCGGGGCAGTTGCGCCCGCTGGCGGTCGGCGTCGCGGTGAGCCTGGTGTGGGCGGTGGTCGCGACCGCGCTGGCCTACGCCGTCTTCGTCCGCCGGGACTTCACCAACGCCTCCTACGACGGCCACGGCCGGCGCGCGGTCACCGTCGGTGTGCTGCCGCTGGCGGCACTGCTGGGCGCCACCGTCGCGGGGGTGGCGGTGGCCACTCCCTCGATGCACTCCGGGATCGAGCAGGACAAGGTCCAGCGCTCGGTCGCGGTCGCCTTCGCGCACCTCTACCGGATGCAGACCGACGAGCTGAACCGGCCCGCCGTCACCGAGGCCCAGCTGCGGGTCTCCGCGGCCTGCAACAAGGGCGGCGGCCAGCGCACCGCCGAGGGCGCGGGCAACGACTGGCGCTGCGTCGTGTCCTGGCACCTGCCCGGCGTGCGGGCGGTGGGCTCGGCCGTCTACCAGCTCGACATCACCTCTGACGGGCGGTTCGTCGCCGACGGCGACGGGCCGAAGGAAGTGAACGGCTACTTCCTGGTACGGACCCCGAACGGGGACGCACCGAACCCGCTGTGGCAGTTCGACGGCAACGTCGAGCTGCTCGACACCACCCCGAAGGGATAATCCCATGCAGGTAGTACGGCAGCGTCGGACGGAAGAGAAGGCGCAGATCAGCCTTCTCGGTCGACGTGTCGGCCGCAGGAGCGCGCTGGTGACGGCGTGCATCACGGTCGCGCTCGGTGTCACGGGCACTGCGGTCGCCTCGACGCAGCAGTTCGGCACGCAGCAGGTCGGCCAGATCACGGAGAACGGCCAGGTGGTCTCCGCCGACCAGTACATCGCCCCGTACGGCGACCGGCTCGTCATCAACAACGGCAAGATCATGTCGTCCACGGTCAGCCCGGACGGTACGCACCTCGCGGCGTCGATCACCGACGGCGGCCTGGCGATGAGCATCGTGGACCTCAAGAGCTGGAAGGTGCAGCAGCTCGTCGGCAACTCCGCGTCTGCGGACCTGCGGATCAGCGGGAACGACGTGGGCCAGGAAGGGCCCACCTACTCGCCCGACGGCAAGCAGCTGTGGCTGGGCCAGACCGACGGCTACACCAAGTTCACCGTGAACCCCGACGGCACCGTTGCCAACCCGGTCGCCGTCAAGATCCCGGCGGACGGCCCGAAGCACGCGCTGGTGGGCGCCGCGGTCTTCTCGGCCGACGGCTCGACCGTCTACTCCGCGGTCAACGGCCAGAACCGGGTCGTGGCCATCGACACCGCAACCGGCACCATCACCCACAGCTGGACCGTCGGCAACGCCCCGCGCGACCTGGTCCAGGTCGGCGGCAAGCTCTACGTCAGCAACGAGGGCGGCCGTACCGCCAAGCCCGGCGAGAGCACCATCAACTCGTACAACACCCAGGTGCCCGCCAACCCGGTGACCGGCGCGACCACCACCGGCACGGTCAGCGTCATCGACCTGGCCGACCCGGCCGCCGCCGTCGGCAGCATCGGCGTCGGCCTGCACCCGACGGCGATGTACGCCAAGGGCCGGGCGCTGTTCGTCACCAACACCGCGACCAACGACGTGTCGGTCATCGACACCGCCAAGGGCAAGGTCGTGCAGACCATCGCCACCCAGCCGTGGCCCGAGGCCTCGGTCGGCTACGAGCCGAACGCGGTGACGCTCACCGACGACGGCCACCTGCTGGTCACGCTGGGCCGCGCCAACGCGGTCGCCGTCTACCGCTACACCTCCCCGCAGGAGCCGGTCAGCTACGTCGGCCTGCTCCCGACGGACTACTTCCCCTCCGAGATCGCCACGGTCGGCAACAAGGTCGTGGTCTCCAACACCCGCGGCGTCGACGCGCTGCGCCCCACCACGGCGGCGGGGCACGGCACCCACGACACCACGTCGAGCCTGACGCAGTTCACGCTGCCGAACGACCGGGTGATCCGCTCGGAGACCGCCAAGGTCTTCAAGCAGAACGGCTGGGGCAAGAACGACGTCGCCGTGGCCCACGGCAAGCAGAAGGGCAAGAAGCCGGTCCCGGTGCCGGTGCGGCTCGGCGACCCCTCGACGATCAAGCACGTCTTCCTGATCGTCAAGGAGAACCGGACCTACGACCAGGTCTTCGGTGACATGCCGCAGGGCAACGGCGCCCCGGCGCTTGCGCAGTTCGGTGCGAACGTGACGCCCAACCAGCACGCGCTGGCCGAGCAGTTCGGGCTGTACGACAACACCTACGACATCGGCACGAACTCCGCCGAGGGCCACAACTGGCTGATGCAGGCCGACAACCCGGAGTACACGGAGTCCTCCGCCGGGGAGTACCTGCGCAGCTACGACACGGAGGACGACGCGCTGGGCCACCAGCGGACCGGCTTCCTGTGGAGCGGTGCGCAGGCGGCGGGCAACACCGTGCGCGACTTCGGCGAGTTCCAGCAGTTCCTGACCAAGCCGGCCGGCGCCACCTGGCAGAACCTGTACTGCGACTCCAAGACCATGGAGGCGACCGGGCAGGGCACCGCCTACCCGCTGGACTCGTCGTCGCCGATCCCGTCGCTCAACGACGTGTCGGTGCACGGCTTCCCGAAGTTCGACACCAGTGTTCCCGACGTCTACCGGGAGCAGATCTGGAAGCAGGACTTCGCGAAGAACGGCCCGGCGAACCTGAACATGTTCTGGCTGTCCAGCGACCACACCGGCGGCCCGGCGAACTCCGCGGCCCAGGTCGCGGACAACGACCTGGCGGTCGGCCGGATCGTCGACACGATCTCGCACAGCCCGTACTGGAAGGACTCGGCGATCTTCGTCGTCGAGGACGACTCCCAGGCGGGCCTTGACCACGTCGACGGCCACCGGGCGCCGATCCAGATCATCAGCCCGTACGCCCAGCACGGCACGGTCGACAACCACTACTACTCGCAGATCACCATGATCCGCACCATCGAGCAGATCCTCGGGATCCACCCGATGAACCAGAAGGACAGCGCGGCCACCCCGATGGCGGGCGCCTTCACGTCGAAGCCGGACTTCACCCCCTTCACCGCTCTGCCCAACCGCACGTCACTGACCGCCGGTCTGGCCACCCCGCCGTCGTGCGGTGTGGACGTCCCGGCCCCGCAGGACCCCGCCGCGGCGCCCGCGCCCAAGGCGACGGTGCCCGCGGCCGAGGCGCCGGTCGCAGCGCAGTGGAACGCCTGGAAGACGCACCAGCGCCTGACGGGCACCAACGCCGTCCCGGACTTCGCCAACCCCGCCCAGATGAACCACCTGACGTGGTACGAGACGCACGACTGGGCCAAGCCGTACCCCGGTGAGAACCGGATCTTCGCCCCGAACGACGTCCCCGGCGCCTACATCCCGTCGGCCGAGGCCGACGACTGACCGGTCCTGGACACCCGAGGGCGGCCCCCGGCCGGCGACACCGCCGGCCGGGGGCCGCCCTGCTGTGCGCGCGACGCCACGAGGGCGCCGGCTAGAAGGCGTTGACGCCGGTCAGCTGGGCGGACAGGTCCCACAGCCGGGCGGCCTGTGCCGGGTCGACCGCGTAGGAGCGCACACCGCGCCAGGAGGTGTCACCGGCCAACGCCGGGCGGGCGATGTCGGCGTCCTCGCAGTACACGCCGCCCATGCCCTTGAGGTCGGCGGAGGTCGCGGCCCACACCTGGGTCGAGGCGCCCTGCTCCGGGGTCTTGAAGCGCTCGCTGACGTTGCCGTCCTCGTCGATCCAGCCCATCGCGACCCGCTCCTCGCGCGGGGTGTGGCGGACCAGTTCGGTGAGGATCTCCCCCGGGTGCACCGCGAAGGCCCGCACCCCCGACTCGCCCGCGAGCCTGTCGAGTTGGACGGCGAAGAGGATGTTCGCGGTCTTCGACTGCCCGTAGGCCGCCCATTTGTCGTACGCGTCGGCCCTGAAGTGCGGGTCCTCCCAGCGGATGTCGCTGATGTGGTGGCCGCGCGAGGTGAGCGCGACGACCCGGGCGCCGCCGCGCGCGATCGGCTCCCACAGGGCGTTGACGAGTGCGAAGTGGCCCAGGTGGTTGGTGGCGAACTGCGCCTCCCAGCCGTCGGGTCCCACCCGGGTCTCGGGGCAGGCCATGACCCCGGCGTTGGTGACGACGATGTCGATGTCCCGGCCGGAGGCGAGGAAGCGGTCGGCGAAGCCGCGGACGCTGCCGAGGTCGGCGAGGTCCATCTCGTCCACCTCGACGCCGTCGATCGCGCCGACCGCCTGCTCGGCGACCTCCCGCCGCCGGGCGGGGACCACGACCCGGGCGCCGGCGCCGGCCAGCGCGCGGGTCGTCTCCAGGCCGAGCCCCACATAGCCGCCGGTGACGACGGCGAGCCGGCCCGCCAGGTCGACACCGCGCAGGACGTCGTGTGTGGTGCTCCTGGCACCGAATCCCGATCCGATGGGTTGCTGTGGCGTCGTGATGTACGTCATGGCCCGACGCTACGGCTTGGAGGGCACTCCACCGCAAGGCCGCCTCCCCGCCGCGGCGGGCGGGCCGCCGGATCCCCTCCTCCCGGGGGCGTACGCCCCGGACGTACAGTGGCAGCGTGGTGGCATACCCGGAGATACCCGGCCTCGGCGCGGTGCGGCGGCGGCTCGGGGCGGAGCTTTTCGCACGGGTGGCGGGGCCCGGGGGTCCCGGCACCCGGGAGCGTATCCATGGCTCACCAGGGCCGCGCTGGTTCGGGCCCGACCGGCCGATCCGCACGGTGCACGGCGACGCCTCGATGTTCGTCGGCGGCCTGCGCGCGCTGCTGCTCCAGTCGCTGCACCCGTCGGCCATGGCGGCCGTCGCCGCGCACTCCGGCTACCGCGGCGACCCGTGGGGCCGGCTGCAGCGCACCAGCCACTTCCTCGCCGTGACGACCTTCGGGACCGCGTCGGACGCCGAAGCGGCGGTGGCGCACGTGCGGGGGATCCACGCCAGGGTGTCGGGCACCACCCCGGAAGGCGAGCCCTACCGGGCCGCCGACCCGCACCTGCTGGGCTGGGTGCACGCGGCCGAGGTGGACAGCTTCCTGCGGGCGCACCGCCGCTACGGCGCCCGCCCGCTGGACGACGCGGGATACGACGCCTACGTCGCGGACACCGCCCACGTGGCGAGGGCGCTGGGGGTCCTGGACCCGCCCCGCGACCAGGCGGAGCTGGCGGCGCAGCTTGACGCCTACCGCCCGGAGCTGCGGGCCAGCCCGCAGGCCCGCGAGGCCGCCCGCTTCCTGCTGCTCGACCCCCCGCTGCCGTGGGCCGCCCGGCCCGCCTACGCGGTGCTCGCCGCCAACGCGGTCGCGCTGCTGCCGCTGTGGTCCCGGGTGCCGCTGGGGGTGCCGTACCTGCCGCTGGTGGAGGAGACCGGGGTACGCCTGGCCGGCCACGGCCTGACCCGGGTGATCCGCTGGGCGCTGACACCGCCGCCGGACGGGGTGCCGGGGCCGGGACGGATGCCGCCCGGGAGCGGGGCGTCCGCGCCGAAGGGCTGAGCCCCCGTTCTCCGGCATGCCGCGGCCCCCGGCTCTCGCGAAGGAGGGCCGGGGGCCGGCGGGCGCGGGGTCAGACCCCGGCCAGCTCCCTGCGGTCGCCGGCGGCCTCGGCGTCCGCGGTCTGCTCGTCGGGGTCCTCCAGGTCGCGCGGGTTGTTGAAGGCGTCCAGGTCCAGGATCTTCTCCCGTGAGGCGACCAGGACCGGCACCACCGCCTGGCCCGTGACGTTGGTCGCGGTGCGCATCATGTCCAGGATCGGGTCGATCGCCAGCAGCAGGCCGACGCCCTCAAGGGGCAGGCCCACCGTGCTGAGGGTCAGCGTCAGCATCACGATGGCGCCGGTCAGACCCGCGGTCGCGGCCGAGCCGATCACCGAGACGAAGGCGATCAGCAGGTAGTCGCCGACGCCCAGGTGCACGTGGTAGACCTCGGCCACGAAGATCGCCGCCAGCGCCGGGTAGATCGCGGCGCAGCCGTCCATCTTGGTGGTGGCGCCGAAGGGCACGGCGAAGGACGTGTAGTCGCGCGGCACGCCGAGCCGCTCGGTGACCCGCTGGGTGACCGGCATGGTGCCGACCGAGGAGCGGGAGACGAACGCCAGCTGGATGGCGGGCCAGGCGCCGCGGAAGAAGTTGACCGGGTTGACCTTGCCGACCAGGGCGAGCAGCAGCGGGTAGACCACGAACATCACCAGCGCGCAGCCGACGTAGACGTCGACGGTGAAGGTGCCGAGCGGCCTGAGCAGGTCCCAGCCGTAGGTGGCGACCGACTTGCCGATCAGGCCGAGGGTGCCGAGCGGGGCGAGCCGGATGACCCACCACAGGGCCTTCTGCACGACCTCGAGCACGACCTTGGAGAAGTCGATCAGCGGGTCGGCCTTGGGGCCGACGGACAGGCACGCGGCGCCGACGACGACGGCCAGGAAGACGATCTGCAGCACGTTGGGCTCGCCGAAGGCGTCCACCACGTTGGTCGGGATGATGCCGGTGAGGAAGTCGACCCAGCTGCCCTTGTGGATCTCGTCGGGCAGCGCGGCGGCCTTGAGGTGGACGCCGTCACCTGGTGTGGTGGCCAGGCCCAGCAGGATGCCGATGGTCACCGCGATCAGCGAGGTGATGCAGAACCACATCAGCGTGCGCAGCGCCAGCCGGGCCGCGTTGGTGACGTTGCGCAGGTTGACGACGCTGACCAGGACGGCGGTGAAGACCAGCGGCGGCACGGCCAGCTTGAGCAGCTGGACGAAGATGTTGCCGATCCGGGTGAGGGTTTCGGTGAGCCAGTTCACATCGCCGTTGCGGGCGATCAGGCCGAGGACGACGCCGAGGACCAGACCGCCGAGGATCTGGGCCCAGAACGGGGTTCTCTTGAGCGAGGCAGGCAAGGGGGGACTCCTGGAAGAGAGCGGACACAGCCGGGCACCACGAAAGGGGGGTGTGCCGGCGCGGTGCAGCTGGTGCCGTGCCCTCGACAGCGGTGAGGCGGTTCAGGAGCGGCAGGCGGACGACCGGGCCGGGAAGTGAGGCGTCGGCGCGGAGCGCCGGTTACGCGTCAGGCCTTACACAGGTCGCCGTTGCAGTGGCACAGGTCGACATGCCGACGCTCCACGAGCGGGGTTCCCCCGGTCGCGGGCGTCTCGAAGACCCTGTGTGCACTGGACATGACCAAAAAGATAATACATTCATCACACACGAACAAGCCGCCGGAGCACCCACCCTGCCGACGGTTTTCGGCCAGGCCCCCGGCGGGGCGCTCCGCTGTTCGGACATCTTCCGCCGAGTGCATGGCGCGATGTCGCCCGCTGCCGGGACCATCCAGCGCTATGCGGACTCAGCGGCTGACACGCCTGCCGGTACTCCTCGCGCTGCTCGCCCTGCTCGCTGCGGGTCTGGTGGGCGGTGCGACCCGGTCGCACGCGGCCGTGCCCAAGCCGGTCGTGAACGGGTCCGTCTTCAACGACCCGCTCGGCACCGCCGACCAGCAGGCGGCGATCTTCACCCAGCTGATCCGGCTGATCGACGCGACGCCCGCGGGCCAGGAGATCCGCGCCTCGATGTTCGAGTTCGCCGACATGGGCGTTGCGGACGCGCTGATCGCCGCGCACGACCGGGGTGTCAGCGTCAAGGTCATCGTGGACGACTCGACGTACGAGGGCGCCGACCCCGCGGCCTGGAAGGCACTCAAGGACCCGGCCACGGGCCTGGGCAGCGACGACAGCAAGCCGTCCTGGATCGTCGTGTGCGACGACAGGTTCGAGGACGACGACGGGGTCGACGACGTCAAGCGCGGCTGCCTGGCGACCGAGCCGCCGGGACCCGCCTACAACCACAACAAGTTCTTCCTCTTCTCCAGGATCGGCCCCTTCGACGACGGCACCAGCTACAGCAAGGTGGTCTTCCAGACCTCGTCCAACCTCAGCGACTGGTACAAGGTCGAGTCCTACAACGACTCCGTCACCTTCGCCGACGCGACGGTCTACGACGGCTACGCCGCCTTCCACGAGGCCGAGCGGGCCGCGCGCTACTCCAGCACGGGGAACAACGCCTACTACCGCAGTACGCCCACCGGCAGCACCTACCGGGCGTACTTCTTCCCGCGCAAGGACTCCTCCTACTACAACCCCGACAGCGACACGATCGTGAACGCGCTCAAGGAGGTCAGCTGCGCCTACACCGGCACCGACGGCAAGCGGCACCAGACCGACGTGCGGGTCGTGATGCTCAACTTCCTCGGCTCGCGCAAGCAGGTGGCGACCGAGCTGGCGGCGCTGCGGGCGGCGGGCTGCTGGATCGACGTCATCTACGCCAGCGGCGACTCCACCGTCACCGGCATCCTGGGCGATGCCGGGATCGAGTACCTGCCCTGCAAGTTCAACGTCGCGCCCGGCATCGACGTGCGCCCGCACGACAAGTTCATGCTGATCGACGGCGACTACAACGGCAGCATCACCCCGCGGGTGTACATGGGAAGTCCGAACTTCGACGGCTCGTCGCTGCGTTCGTCGGACCAGGCGCTGGTACGCATCACCAGCGCCGCCTACCACGCGCAGTATCTGAGCTTCTTCTACAAGATCCGCGCGGCCTGCCGGGCCGGCGGGGCCTGAGCCGAGCCGGGGACGGGGCGGGCGCCCCGCCCCCCGACACCGTCAGCCCAGGTGCCGCAGGGTGACCGACTCCCCCGGGCGCAGGTCCACCGTGCGGACGGCGCCGCCCGCGACCACGGTCGTGCTGCGTCCGCCGACGCTGCGCAGCGTCGCCTCGGTGACCTTGCCGTCGCGCCAGCTCAGGTCCGCGACGAAGCCGCCGCGTATACCCACGCCCGAGACCGAACCGGCCGCCGCCCAGGCCGCGGGCAGCGCGGGCAGCAGTTCCACATGGCCGGGCCGGGAGTACACCAGCATCTCCAGGACGGCGGCGGGGGTGCCGAAGTTGGCGTCGATCTGGAAGATGCCGCGGCCCTGCTCGACCTGGTAGATGTCGAAGAGGTTCATCGCACTGCCGTTGCTGCCGCCGGCGGACGGCCTGAGGTTGGTGACGACCAGCTGGTACGCCTTCTCGGCGTCCTTCAGCCGCGCCCAGCACAGGCTGCGCCAGGCGTTGGCCCAGCCGAAGCTGTTCATGCCGCGGGCGGTGAGCAGGGCCGTCGCACCGGCCAGGACGTCCTTCGGGGTGGAGTCGTCGGGGCGTATCCGGTCCCCGGGGAAGAGGCCGAACAGCGGCGAGAGGTGGCGGTGGGTGGTCTCACCGAGGTTGTCGGGCGACATCCACTCCTCCAGCCAGCCCGTCGTCGGGCTCACCACCGGCAGGTAGAGGCGGTCCCGCAGCGCCTCGACGGCGGCGCCGTACCCGGTGTCGGTGCCGAGCACCTGCGTGGCGGTCCGGTAGTGGCCGAAGAGGTTCCACACCAGTTCCTGCGCGTAGGTGATGCCCTTGGCGTCCAGCGGACCCTGTTCGGGCGACCAGTCGCTGTCGGCGACCAGGACCTCCCGCGAGGCGCCCGACGCGTCGGTGACCGTGGTGGTGAGCAGCCGCGCCTCCCAGAACTGGACGGCGCCCTTGAGCAGCGGGTAGACCTTGGCCAGGTAGTCGCGGTCCTGGGTGAACTCGTAGTGCTCGTAGAGGTTGTGGCACAGCCAGGCGTTCCCTGCCGGGTGCCACCACCAACCGCCCCCGCCGTAGGGGTTGGTGGAGATCGCGACGGTCCAGCCGGCCACCTTGCCGCCGGAGTTGCGGTAGCGGTTGGCGGGGCTCTCGAACAGCCGCCGGGTGGTGTCGGTCCAGGACGGCAGCTGCGCCAGGCAGTAGTCGGCGAAGGCGTCGAAGCACCCGGACAGGGCCGCCCGGTCGGCCAGCCAGTAGTTCATCTGGATGTTGATGTCGGTGTGGTAGTCGCCCATCCAGTCCGGGTCGTTGCCGTCCAGCCACACGCTCTGCAGTCCCATCGGCAGGCTGCCGCGCGACCCGGAGATCATCAGGTAGCGGCCGTACTGCAGATACCCGGCCTCCAGCTCCGGGTCGGGTACGCCGTCGCGCCAGCGCGCCTGCACCCGCTGCCAGGTGTCCAGTTCGCGCTGCGCGGCTGAGGAGGTGCCCAGGTTCAGCCCGAACTGCTCGAAGACCGCGCGGAAGTCGGCGACATGGGTGTCCAGCAGGGTGGTCGCGGAGTGCCGGGCGGCGGCGCGGACCTTGGTGAGGGCCAGCGCGTGCGGGTCGGCCGACGGGTCACGGAAGCCCGCGGACGCGTCGGGTGCGTAGTCCGTGCCACCGCTCAGCACCACCGTGAGGTCCCGGCACCCGGTGAAGGTGAGCGAGCCGCCGTCGGCGGCGACCTTGCCGGTGCTGCTGGAGACGGTGACCGCGGCGCCGTAGCGCAGGCCGTTGCCGAGGGCGGCGGCGAAAGAGGCGGTGCGGGAGGCCGGGTCGGCGGCGGTGGTCTCGCCGTGGGTGCCGGCCAGCGAGACGGTGCCGGTGTAACTGCCGCCGCCGCGCTGGGAGAAGGCCAGCACGATCACGTCGTCGGGGCGGCTGGCGAACAGCTGCCGCTGGTAGGTCACCCCGGCGATGTCGTACGTCGTGGTGACGACGCCCTGCGCCATGTCCAGGACGCGCCGGTAGCCGTCGACGCCGCCCAGGTCGTGCCCCGGTATCGCCACGGTGAGCTGTGCCAGCAGCGTCAGCGAGCCGAAGTCGTCGCGGCCGTAGGGGAACTGGCCGTCGTCCTGCAGGGTGTCGTTGGCGCCGCCGGTCCACAAGGTGGCGTCGGTGACCGTCAGGAGTTCGGCGGCCGGGTCGTTGCTCGCCAGCGCGCCCAGCCGTCCGTTGCCGACCGGCAGTCCCTGGCCGATCATCGAGCCGGCGGACCCGGGGGCCTGCCACCACAGCTGGTTCTTCGCCGCGTCGGCGGCCGGCAGCAGCGGGGAGCGCGCCGGGCGCAGCGGGGCGGCGGATGCGGTGAAGGCGGGCAGGCCGCAGAGGGCGGCGGCCCCGGTCGCGGCGGCGAGGGCCAGGAAGCCCCTGCGGCCGGTGGTGCCGGGGCGGTCGGCGGGCGTGGCGCCGGGCTGGATGTCCACTGCTGCACTCCAGGGTGAGGGAACGGCGGGAGCGGTCCTACGGGGCGGGCTGGTCGGGGGCAGGGGTCCGGGGGCGGGATCCGGTGCGGGACCCCGCCCCCGGGCGGGTCAGAGCGACGTGGGGACGTCGATCCGGTCGATGTCCGGCGCGTATCCGCCGGCTCCGCTGTCGAAGGTGACGGTGTTGGCGCCGGCCTTCAGCGCCAGTCGGACGCTGACGGTCGCGGTCGTGCTCCAGTCGCCCGTGGAGGGGAAGGGCAGGCTGGTGCCGTTGCCGCCGTCGGAGGACACGGTCACCGAGCGCGGGTCGCCGCTGACGTAGCGGACCTTGACGGTGTAGATGCCGGCCTTCTTCACGGTGACGCCGTTGAAGCGCAGCGTGCCGCCGTCGTAGAGGTTGCCGACCTTCTTGCCGCCCGAGCAGGTGTCGCAGCCGGCCACCGCGGCGTTGCCGCCCAGGGTGTTGGCCGCGGACTCGGCCTCGTAGCCGGTGGTGGCCAGGGTGCGGCCGTTCGGGCGGACGGTGAACAGCCGGGAACCGTGGGCGGGCAGCGCCTCGGTGATCCGGTCGCGGTAGGGGCCGAGGTCGCGCTTGTTCCACAGGTCGCGCACGGAGGCGTTGCCGGTGAAGCCGAGGGCCGCCCAGTCGGCGGTGACCGAGGCGGGGGCGCCGGCGAGGTTGAACAGGGCGACGGTGTAGCTGCCGTCGGGGTTCGCGGTGGCCCACACCTGCTGGTCGCCGACCGGGGTGACCGGGCGGGCGACGGGCGAGGTGTTCTGGTCGACGGCGATGACCTCGCGGTTGGTCAGCAGCGAGACGCCGTAGCTGTCCAGGGAGGTGATGTCGTCACCGGTGAACAGCGGGGACTTGTTGATCGCCCACAGCGTCATGTAGCTCTGTCGCTCGGCCTGGGTCAGACCGTCCATCGCGCCGTTGCCGACGTCGACCGCGTCGAGGTCGTTCCAGCCGCCGGGTCCTGCCTTGCCGCTCCAGGCGGGTGCGTCGTTCCACCGGTCGTTGACCGAGTTCTCCCAGGTGACCAGGGTGTTGCAGTAGCACTCGACGTCGGTGTCGATCCGCCAGCCGTCGGAGTACCGCTGCCAGTCGGCGGCGTGGCCGATGTCGAGGGACCAGGACAACTCCAGGTGGATGGGCCGCCCGGTCGCGGCGATCGCCTTCTGCCAGGCGGCGACGTCGGGGACGTTGTCGTAGTTGTCACCGGACCTGGAGGAGCCGGGTCCCACGCCGTCCAGCTTGAGGAAGTCGTAGCCCCAGTCGGCGAACGCCTGCGCCTGCGAGTCGACGTAGGCCTGCGCGCACGGGCTGCCGAAGTCCAACTTGTAGGCGCTGTCCCAGCCGTTGGTGGTGCGCAGGTCCGGGTAGACGGCGTCCGCGGTGGTGCAGCCCGGCGCACCGAGTATCGGCACCTTGCCATCGCCGTAGGCGCCCTTCTCCAGGCCGACGGGCAGGTAGATGCCGGCCTTGAGGCCCTTGGCGTGGATGTGGTCGGCGACCGGCTTCATGCCGTGCGGGAAGCGCACCGGGTCGGGGCGCTGCCGGCCGTACTGGTCGTAGCCGGGCGTCCAGCTGTTGTCCATCCACCACCCGGCGTCGATGTTGACGTAGGTGTAGCCGAAGTCCTTGAGCTTCGCGGCGAGCGCGTCCGTCTGCTTCAGGACGTTCGCCTCGGTGAGGTAGCTGTAGCTGCCGTCGGGGTTGAGCCCCGGGTACTGCGAGGACTGCATGCTCCAGCTGGACCAGCCCATGTACGGCGTGGCGGCGCCGGCGCCGGCCGGATCCGCGGGGGCGGGGGCGGCGGCGCCGGCGCCCGTGGCGGCGGGGGCAGCCACCGCCACGCCGGCCGTGACGGCCAGCACCAGCAGCGCTCTGACGGACCGGCGCATCAGGCCGCGGGCGGTGCCGCGCGGGGCCGGGGACGAGGATGACCGCATGGGTCGTCGGACCTCCTGTTGTGGGATACGGGGAAGGCGTGCCGGAAGCGGGGGCTGTCCGGCGGCCGGGGGCCGGCCCTGGCGGGCCCGGCCGTCAGTCCTGCGGGGTGTGGGGTCCGATGAAGGACTGGATCGCGGTGGCCGCGGCGCCCCGCGCCCACTCCTCGAAGGGCAGCGGACGGGTCATCAGGTCGCATTGCGCGGCGGTGCCGAAGGCGGACCGGGTGAAGGCGGTGCGGATGTCCTCGGCGAAGAGGTCGTAGGCGGCCAGGCCCTCGCCCGAGATGATCACCCGCTCGGGGCCGAGGACGTTGACGACCGAGCCGATGGCGCGGCCGATCGCGTCACCGGCTCTGGCGTAGACCTCGCGGGCCAGGGGGTCGCCGCCGCGGGCCAGTTCGAGCGCCTCTGCCGCGGTGGCCACGGGCTTTCCCGTGGCGGCCCTGACCTCGCGCAGGATCGCCGGGTCCGCGGCGATCCCCTCGACGCAGCCCTGGTTGCCGCAGTGGCACAGCGGTCCGCGCGGGTCGATGGACAGGTGCCCGATCTCGCCCGCGACGCCGTGCGCACCGGAGACGACCCTGCCGCCCACCACCAGGCCGCAGCCGATGCCCGCTCCGACCGTCACCAGGGCGAAGTCCGACAGGCCCACCCCGGCGCCGAACCACTGCTCGGCCACGGTGAGCGCCCGCACGTCGTTGTCGACGGTGACCGGCAGGCCCGTCGCGGTGGCCGCCACGTCGGCGAGCGGCACGTCCCGCCAGTCGAGGAAGGGCGAGTACCTGACGACGCCGTCCACCCGGTCCACGTCGCCGGACACCGCGATGCCAAGGCCGCAGACCCGGACCCCGAACCCCTCGGCCTCCGTGAGCAGTTCCTGCACCATGGCCAGCAGCGACGGCAGTACGGCGGCCGGTTCGCGGCCGGTCAGCGCCATGTGCCGGGCGACCCGGATACGGCAGCACAGGTCGGTGAGCACCGCGATGATCTCGTCGCCGGTCACCTTCAGGCCGATGAAGAGCGCCCGGCCGCCGTCCACCCGCACCAGGTTGGCGGGGCGCCCGATGGCGGGCCGCGCCTGCTCGTCCAGGTCCTCGACCAGGTAGCCGACCTCCATCAGCGGCCGTACGGCCTTGGTGACCGCGGCCGGTGACAGCCGGGTGCGCCGGGCCACCTCGGCCCGGGTGAGCGGGCCGTGGGACAGCACGGTGGTGAAGACCAGCGACGCGGCGGGCGTCGTCGCCGGGACGGTCTCGTGCAGAGGGGCTGGGCACATGGCCGGAAAAGTAGAGTGGTTCTTTTCCACTGTCAATGAAAAAAGCAGGACTCCGGAGAACAGTGCGATGAGCGCCGCTCAACCTGCAAAAGCTGCCACCGGTGCGGTTTTTGATGAGGATTCGAAGGCAGACCCGCTACTTTTGCACCAGCGCTCAGCCGTACCAGCGCGGGCGGGGGTGTCGTCGGCCAGCAGCACCCCGGCCAGCGACTCCTGCGCGTGCAGCGAGGCGAGCACGGTCCTGCCCCAGGCCACGGCGCTCACAAGCTCGCCGCCGAGCAGTTGGCGCGGCGCCGCCAGGTCGTTCAGCAGCCGGTCGACGTCCGCCATCAGGTCGCGGGCGAGCAGCAGGGCGGCCCGGGCCAGGTTGGCTGCTTTCCGTTCATCTGGCGCGCGCTGTCCGCAACGGCGGTGGACCGCCGGAAAAAGAATTGGCGGGGCGGGAACGGGGCCGTGTAGCGTCCTGCCTACCGTGACGTCGTGCGAGGAGGTGGGACCCATGAAGGCAGTAGGTATGTGGTGCTCCCCGAATCCCTCACGGCCGGGCGACTGACGTAGCTGTCGCAGGGAGCGCCGGAAAGACAGGCACTTCCGAAAGGCAGCACGTCATGACATCTGTGCAGAATTCTGTGTGTTTCACCGCGGAGTCCACCTCCGACGGTGTCCTCGAACGCGACTTCACCGTGGGTGAGGTCACCGGCGCGCTCTGGTCGCCGGCTCCCGGCTCCGACGGCCCGGCCGGGCTGGACCGCTCACCGCTGGTGCTGCTCGGGCACGGCGGCGGCAACCACCGCAAGCACCCGGCGATGACCGGCCGTGCGCACCTGCTGGTGAAGGGCTGCGGCTTCCACGTCGCCGCCATCGACGCGCCCGGCCACGGCGGCCGGCCGCTCACCGAGCACGACAAGCAGGAGATCGCCGTGATGCAGGCGGCGATGGCGGCGGGCGAGCCCGTCGGCCCGATCGTCGTCCGCTACAACGCCTACCTGGCCGAGCAGGCCGTGCCCGAGTGGCAGGCGGTGCTCGACGCCCTGCAGGAGCTTCCGGAGATCGGCGCCGAGGGGCCGGTCGGCTACTTCGGGCTGAACATGGGCACCGCGATCGGGGTGCCGCTGGCGGCGGCGGAGCCGCGGATCACCGCCGCAGTCTTCGGCCTGCACTGGCCCGACCGGCTGGCCACCCTGGCGAAGGAGATCACCGTCCCGGTCGAGTTCATGCTCCAGTGGGACGACGAGCACATCCCGCGTGAGGAGGGTCTTGCACTCTTCGACGCCTTCGCGTCGAAGGAGAAGACCCTGCATGTGAACGCGGGCCGGCACAAGGAGCTGCCGCGGTTCGAGTCGGACAGCGCGGTCCGCTTCTTCGCGCGGCACCTCGTCTGACAGGCGCGCCGCGGCCCCGGGGACGGCGTGCGCCGTTCCCGGGGCCGCGGGGCGGGCGGGGTCAGGACCCGGGGGTCAGCTTGACCCACTTGGCGACGCTGGGGACTCCCTTGGCGTCGAGCAGGAAGAGCATGTAGTAGCCGGGGGGCGCCGCGTTGGCCGACGGCGGGGCCTTGAGGGTGAGCTGGTTGCCCGAGCGGGCGGTGATCTCCAGGTCCAGGTGGCGCTGGCTGGTGTCCACCGCGTGCGTCGACGTGATCGGCGCCATCAGGACGGCCCGGCTGACCTGGCCGGGCGTGGTGGTGGTGACCTTCATCGAGCTGCCGTAGCCGACTGCCCCGGTGGGCACCCGGGTGAGGGTGGGGCGCGCGCCCTGGTGCAGGTAGGCGGGCTCGTAGATCTCGATGGTGCCGTTCATGCCGGACGTGATGTCCGGGTTGTTCGCGATCTGCTGGAGCTCGTCTCCGGTGACCATGATCCGGCCGTCGGGGAGGATGACGGCGTTGGAGTGGTAGCCGCGCGGCAGCCGCTGGGAGGGGCCGAGCGTCCATTTGCCCGCGGTGTCCCGCAGTTCGATCTGGCGGTACTTCAGGTCGGCGTTGGGGTTGTAGTCGCCGTTGCCGTAGTTGCGGATGTCGTAGGAGCCGTTGACGGTCAGCAGCGTGCTGTCGGGCAGGATCAGGGTGTCGTCCTGGGTGCGGCCGAACGCCCGCGGGGTGTCCTTGTGCCAGGCGCCGCCGGAGAAGCGGTACGTGTTGGGGTCGTTGCGGTTGCCGCCGAGGATCAGCACCGAGTCGGGGCCCTGGGTGCCGTTGGGCAGCGCGATGGCGGAACCGTAGTTGCGCAGGCCGCCGTCGGGGCGGTCGGGCAGCTGGGTGCGGGTCTGGGTGGCGGGGTCGAAGCGCCATTCCTGGTCGGCGTCGCGGCCGAAGCCGTAGATCTTGCCGTCGTTGAGCGAGAACAGGTGCGGGTAGTCCATCCGGTAGGGCGCGTCGGACTTCCACCGGTCGGCGGCGACACCGTCGGGCACCTGGCCCTTGGTGAGCGGGACGGGGGTGTTCTTGGCCGGGAACTGCTCGATGACCGGGGTGGGGGTGCCCCAGCCCAGCTCGGACTGGCCGGACATGATGACCTGGCGGCCCTCGGCGTCGGTGACGACGGTCGGGTACCAGCGGCCGACGGAGAGGTCCTTCTGCTGGTGCCAGGTCTCGGTCCACGGGTCGAAGACGAGCGCGAGCTTGGCTCCGGTGCCGCCGTTGCCGCCGAGGTTGCCGCCGAAGACGCCGACCATGCCGTTGGGCAGGTAGGAGTGGCCGGCGCAGAAGAACGGGGCGGGGCGCGGCTCGTTCGTGCCGTCGGGCATGTCGACCACGGGCGGCGGCACGGCCTTGAAGGCTGCGGGGCCTTCACCGGCGGCCGGGTCCCAGACGTAGGCTCGGCCGGCGTTGCGGCTGCCGATGACGTCGGTGGGGGCCGGCTCCTTCTGCGGGTTGTCCTCGACGCTCTCGAAGGAGAACAGCAGGACCTTCCCCGTCGGCAGCAGCGCCACGTGCGCGGCGAAGTCGGGGCTGGAGAAGTAGTCGGTGAACTGCCCGAACTTCGCCGGGTCGAACTTCGCGTTGCCCTGCGCCTGCGTGTCGGTGAGCATTTTCAGCCGCGCGGTGCGGGTGGTCTGCGGGTAGTCGGTCTGGACGGCCCGCACGTCGCGGTCCCCGGTGCCGGGGTCGGACGCCGCGGAGGCCGTGGTCAGCGGCGCGGTCAGGGCTGCGGTGGTGCCCAGGGCGAGGACGGCTCCCCAGGCCGCCCGCACTCCCGGCCGCCCGGCGCGTGGTCTCGTACGTGATCTGTTCGGTGACATCGGACTCCTCAGCCCGGCCGCACGGGCGGTCGGGGAAGTCGGCGTGCGGCATAGGCCGGCCGTGACGCCGCGCATATGATTACGGACAGCGATAATTCGATCACGCTGAGTTCCGGACGTGGAGTGGACACAGCATCGAATCCCGCACGATCACTCGATCGTAGTCACTGTGAGTGTCCGGCCGGGGTTGCCGTCGCCGCCGTGCTGCAATGGCCGAAACCGCTTCGGCGGAAGTGCGAGGACAGCAGGAAGGAGCGCGTTCAGTGATCAGCACGACCCTCAAGCGCGCCGCCGCGACCGCGGGCATCTCGATGCTCGCCGTCACGGCCGGCGGCGGAGCGACAGCCGTGGCGCAGACCACGGTTCAGCCGCAGGCGGTGCAAGGCGGCGTCATCAAGGGCGGCGCCGACGGCACCCCGCGGACGTTGATGTGCCCGCCGGAGGAGAACGTCCTCAGCGGCGGGTTCACCCTGTCGGCGCCCGACGGCCGACTCCTCGGCCACGTCCCCGCCGACCTGGTGGAGAGCCGTCCGACCGAGGACGCCACCGGGTGGGTCATCACCGTGCGCAAGAACCTCACGCCCGAGGGGCGGGGCCGCCACAAGGGCCGCACCGACCCGGCCGACCTCACCTTGTGGGTCGTCTGCACCCAGGGCGAGAACACCCCGGGCGGCTGACGGCCGGGGGCCGCGCCGGCGCGCCTGCCTGAGCGCTCAGGCAGGAACGTCCGCCGCGGCTGGTCACCGGGCGTCACCGTCGGCCGCCGACGGCTCCGCCGGGCGGAGCTTCCGGGCCGCGCGGCCGGCGCGGAAGGCGAGGAGGCGGGCCCGGCGGGGCGCCGGGGCAGGTGTCTCGGCGTGCACCCGGGCGTGCTTGGCGAGCAGCGCCTGTGCCTGGATGCGGATGCGCTCCGGGTCGAAGCCCGGCGGCGGTTCCGCGCCGCCGACCAGCGCGGCCAGCAGCCGTTCCTGCGCCGCCCCGAGGGCGGCCCGCTCAGCGTCCGACACCGGCGCCCCTTGCCACCGCGCCGCGGATGGCGGCGAGTTCACCGGCGAGCCCGGCGTCCGTCGGGTAGTCGCCGTCCCTCTCCAGCAGCACCCCCGGCAGCTCCGCCCTGGCCGCGAGGTCGGCGAGCAGGTCGAGCACGGCCGGCCCCACCGGGTGGGTGTGCGTGTCGTGCCAGACGCCGTCGCGCTCGACCCCGCCCGCCACATGGACGTAACCCAGCCGCTCCAGCGGGAGTTCACCGAGCACTTTGTGCGGGTCGGTGCCCAGGTTGACGTGTGCGGTGTGCAGGTTGGCGACGTCGACCAGCAGCATGGCCCCGGTCCGCTCGGCGACCTCGGCCAGGAACTGCCCCTCGGTCAGCTCCTCGTCGGGCCAGGCCAGCAGCGGTGCGATGTTCTCCAGCGCCAGCGGGACCGGCAGCTGATCCTGGGCGATCCTGATGTTCTCGGTCAGCACGGTGAGCGTGTCCCGGGTCCTGGGCACCGGCAGCAGGTGCCCGGCGTGCCAGGCGCCCGCCCGGGTGAAGGCGATGTGCTCGCTGACCAGGGGCGAGCCCAGCGCCTGTGCGCACGCGGCGAGATGGGCCAGCCGCCGGGGATCGGGGCGCTCGGCGCCGCCGAGCGACAGCGAGACGCCGTGCGGGACCACCGGTGTGCCGCGCTCGCGCAGCACCCGCAGCGAGGCGAACAGCCGCTTGGGGTCGATGCCTTCCGCGACGGCCTCGACGAAGTCGACGCCGGGCAGCCGCTCGACGGTGAGGTCGATGCGCGGGCGCCAGCCGATGCCGTAGCCCAGGCGGGGCGCACTCGCGGTCATCCGCCGCACCCGCCGCAGCCGCCTCCGCACCCGCCGCCCCCGCAGCCTCCTCCGCCGGAGTCGCCGCCCCCGGAGTCCGTGGAGCCGGACCCGGACCCGGACATCCCGCCGTAGAGGGCCTGACGCAGGTCGGGGTCGGCCACGCCCGCGGCGCCGAGCACGGCGACGCCGAGCACCGCGGCGGGCACGAGCATGTCGTCGCCGCCGGAGGGCGCGTAGGAGGCGATGCCGTAGGAGCCGAAGAGCCGCGGGTCGGGGACGTGCCCCTGCCGGGCGCGCTCCAGCAGCCGGTCCCCGGCCAGGGTGCGGCGCGGTGCGCTCGCGGCGACGGCCACCGTGATGCCGCCGCTGAGCAGCAGGGCCACGACCAGCAGGCCGACCGGTCGGCCCAGGTGGACGCCGTTGACGAGCCGGGCGACGCCGACGCAGAAGACCGCGGCGAGCGGCAGGGCCGAGGTCAGTGCCGCCTTGCGGCGGCCCGCGCCGAACAGCAGGCCGCGCCGGACGGCGTCCTGGGCCACCTGCTGGACGGGGGCGCTGGCGGCGGCCCGCGTCCTGGCGGTCGACAAGGTGATGCCGGCCGGGGTGTCGAAGCAGCCCAGCACCGCCTGCTGCACCGGTTCGTGCGCGACCTGCACGCCTGCCGGGCTGATCCGGTGGTCCCGGCCGGCCCGCAGCCGGCCCGTCTCGACCAGTGCCTGCACGGCGGTGTCCACCACACGTGCCGTGCCGCCGCCGACGACGGCGAGCGTGTAGACGTCGGCGGGCCCCGTCCCCGCCGCCGGGTCGGTGTCCCGCCGCCTGCGGAACCCCGCTTTCAGCAATGCCGCTGCGATGCCCGCGACGGCGAAGGCCGCCGCGTACACCCCGAGGAATTCCGGTCCGCTCATGCCCCACGGCTGACTCATGTCCACCACCCCCGCCCGATGTGACGCCCTCTCGGCTCGCCGCGGTTCCGCGCTGCCGTCCGGGTGCACGGCGCCGCCCGCAGCCCTCGGTCCGATCCGCCCCTATGCCAGCTACTCGCCAACCTTGAGCAAACGATTGACAAAGCAGATACACGATTGCCACCTTTGACTCGCAAAAACCAGGCAAACACCTCCACTTTTTCTGGCTGCTATTTGCAACTTCGTCGCAGCAGCTGCTGGCCTGTCATGCCCGGCGCCGCGCGAGCCGCTGCCGCAGCGGCCCCTGAGCCTCCCCCCACCCGCTCTCTCATCCGGACAGAACAGAGGAGACCATGAAACGCACGCAGCTCAGACGCCTGCTCATCGGCGTGCTCGCGGTCGGCCTGACCACCCTGGGCCTCTCCCCGATCGCCGCCTCCGCCTCAGCCGCCGACCGCCCGAACCTGGCGCTGGGCAAAACCGCTTCCGCGGACGGCTCGGTCGCCCGGCCGGCCGGTGGCGGCAGGAGCAGAAGATCCTCACCGACGACCCGCTCGACCGGGGCCAGTACAACCAGGTGGGCATAAGCAACGTCACGATCCGCGGTGCGGGCATGTGGTACTCCCAGCTCTACACCCTGACGCAGCCGCAGGACGCGCACGGCATCAACCACCCGCACGAGGGCAACTTCGGCTTCGACATCGACGGCAACACCCAGATATCGGACATCGCCATCTTCGGCTCCGGCCGGATCCGCGGCGGCGACGGCAACGCCGAGGGCGGGGTCGGCCTCAACGGCCGGTTCGGCAAGAACTCCAAGATCAGCAACGTGTGGATCGAGCACTCCAACGTCGGGGTGTGGGTCGGCCGCGACTACGACAACATCCCCGACCTGTGGGGTCCCGCGGACGGGCTGCAGTTCAGCGGCATGCGGATCCGCGACACCTACGCCGACGGCATCAACTTCACCAACGGCACGCGCAATTCGCAGGTGTTCAACTCCTCCTTCCGCACCACCGGCGACGACTCGCTGGCCGTCTGGGCCAACAAGTACGTCAAGAACCAGTCGGTCGACATCGGCCACGACAACCACTTCGTCAACAACACCGTCCAGCTGCCCTGGCGGGCCAACGGCATCGCGATCTACGGCGGTTACGGCAACACGATCGAGAACAACCTCGTCTACGACACGATGAACTACCCGGGCATCATGCTGGCGACCGACCACGACCCGCTGCCCTTCTCCGGGCAGACACTGATCGCCAACAACGCCCTCTACCGCACCGGCGGCGCGTTCTGGGGCGAGGCGCAGGAGTTCGGCGCCATCACGCTCTTCGCGTCGACCCGGGACATCACCGGCGTCAACATCCGGGACACCGAGATCCACGACTCCACCTACGACGGCATCCAGTTCAAGACCGGCGGAGGGAGCATGCCGGGTGTCGCGATCAGCAACGTGACGATCGACAAGTCCGACAACGGGGCCGGCATCCGAGCGCAGGGCGGTGCCAGGGGCAGCGCGACCCTCACGAACGTGAGCATCACCGGCTCGGCCGACGGCGACATCCTGGTCGAACCGGGTTCGCAGTTCGTGATCGACGCAAGTGCGGGTTCCTGACCCCGCCCTTCGGGGCTGCTGACCCCGCGTGACCCCGGCAAGCGGCTCCGGACTCCGGTCCGGGGCCGCTTTCTCCCGACCCGTCCGGGTGACACCTCGTACACATGTCCTCGTGGGGATACGTCGATGTGCGCACCTATAGTTCCATATGACCGGATGGGGTGTGCGAGGAGGGAGGCCGCGCATGGCCAGTGTTTTCCAACAGCGCAAGTTCCAGGGGATGTTCAACGCCTTCGACACCGACGGTGACGGATATCTGCGCGAGGAGGACTTCAGGGAACTGGTCGCCCGCTGGAGCCGGCTGCCCGGGGTCGGCCCCGGCACGGAGCTGCGCACCCGGGTGGAGACGCTGCTCATGGGCTGGTGGGCGGTGCTGCTGGAAACCGGCGACACCGACGGGGACGGGGCCGTCGACCTCGCCGAGATCATCGCGCTCGCCGACCGGCTGCCCGGCATGGTCGCGGACGTCACCGCGACCGCCGACACGATCTTCGACGCGGTCGACGCCAACGGGGACGGCCGCATCTCGCCCGAGGAGCACCGCAGGCTCGTCGAGACCTGGAACGGCGCGCCCGTCGACATGGACGGCGTCTTCGAACTGCTCGACCCCAACGGGGACGGGCATCTCAGCCGGGAGGAATTCGCCCTGCTGTGGCGGCAGTTCTGGATCAGCCAGGACCCGGCCGAACCGGGCAACTGGCTCTGCGGCAAATTCGCGGCGTGAGCCGCGACCGGGGTCAGCCGCCGCCCGGGGCGCCCAGGGCGCCCGAGGTGAAGTCGGCGAGCGTGCGGCGGGCCGTCCAGCCCTGGGCGCGGGCCTTGGACACGTCCAGGACGACGCTGCGCGCCAACTGGTCGACGGCATAGCGGGTGAGGGCCGCGTCCGCGTGCGGGCGCAGCCCGGCCAGCGCCTGGGCGGCCGACGCGGCGGCGTCGGCCACCGGCCGCGGCAGGTGGCGGATGCGCGCCCGCACCCCGTGGGCGCGCAGCACCGCGCCGACCGCCTCGTCGCGGTCGTAGGGTGCCGGATCCGCGATGTTGTACGCGCCGGGCGGCCATCCGTCGCGGGCCGCGGCCAGGCAGGCGTCGGCGAGGTTCTCGACGGCCGTCAGGCTGAGCCGCACGCTCGGGCCCGGCAGCAGGAGCAGGCCGCGGCGGACGCGGGCCAGCAGCCGCGGCACCAGGTGCGGGTCCCCCGGGCCGTACACCGCCCGCGGCCTGAGCACCACGGCGCCGGCCGCCAGCGCCAGCGCCTCGCCGGCCGCCTTGGTGCGGCCGTACGCATTGAGCTGGCCCCGCACCGGGTGCTCCTCCGTGACGTGCGAGCGGTCGCCCTCCGGCGCGTACACGCTGGCGCTGCTCACCCACACCACCGGCCGGCCGCCCGCCGCGTGCAGCAGCCGGCGCGAGCCGTCGACGTTGACGGCCCGCATGACCCCTTCCCCGACGGACCCCGGCACCGGGTCCCCGACCGCGGCGGCGCAGTGCACCACCAGGTCGCACCCGCCCAGGTCCGGCACCTCCCGGGCGGCGTCCCACCCCACATGCCGCCCGACCGGCCCGGGCCGCCGCCCGACACACACGACGTCCGCTCCGGCCGCGGCGGCAGCGAGAGCGACCTGCGCCCCGCAGAACCCACTCCCCCCGGTGACGGCCACGGTGGTCACCACACCACCCCCGCGCACCTGCACCCGATGTCCGCGCCCCCACCCGCGATGACCGCCCTCGCCCCGGCGACACGGAAACCGCACGCGCCACCGGCCCCGACCGCCGCGCCACCGCGCCCGCGGCCCGACGCACGCGCGCTCCCGCTCACCGCTCCCCCTCCGCGTGCCCGGGCGCGGTGGCGCGGACGGTCAGGGTGCGCCAGGACGGGAGGGCTGACCTGCGGTCCGGGCGGCCGTGGAGGACGGTGGGGCGGTACGGGGACAGCGCCGCCAGGGTGTCGGCGAGTTGGGTGTGGGCCAGGCGGGCGCCCGGACAGGTGTGCGGGCCGGCCCCGAAGACCAGGTGGGACACCGCGGGCGGGGCCGGGTGGCGGGCGTCGGGGGGATCGGCGTGGGCGCGGGCGGCGTGCCGTGCCACCAGGAGCAGCCGGTCGCCGGCGCGGAGCCGGGTCCCGGCGACGGTGGCCCCGGCAGCCGCCACGCGCGGCAGCAGCGGGGACGGCGCGAGCACCCGCAGCAGCTCGGTGACCAGCGCGGGACGCAGCCGGTCGTCGGCCGCCTGGTCCCACAGCCGCGCGTCGGCGCACCACGCCACGGCCCGCGGCAGGGCCGCGACGGTCGTGTTGACCGCGGCCACCGCGAGCATCGCCCGCAGCGCCGCATGCTCGCCGCCGCCGGGGAGTACGGCCGCCAGCCGCGCCGCCGCGTCCGCCGCCGAGGTCCCGCCGGGCCGCCGGGTTCCCGGCAGGTGGTCGCGTACGGCGGCGGCAGCGACGTCGGCTGCCGCGGCGGCGACGGCCTGCGGATCGGCGGCCGCACCGAGCAGCGCGCACACGGTGGCCCCGGCCACCTCGCGTGCCAGCGGCACGAGGTCGACGGCAGCGCCCGCCCCGAGCGGGGCGACCCCCCGGCCGAGCACGCCGAGCCACACAGGGCGCAGCCGCTCCACCCCGCCGGCCCCCAGGCCCTCGGCGACATCCCGCCGGGCGTCCCGGTGACCGCCGCCGTCCTGGTCGAACAGCGTGCCGCACCCGCCCAGTTCGCGCCCCGCCCCACCGGTGGTCCCCTCGGCCGCCCGGTCCAGCGGCACACGTGTGAGCACCTCGCGGTAGGCCTCGGTGCCGTGCACCAGGACAGTGCCCCCGATCCGCCGCACCTCCCGCCGCCGAGTGGCGGCGAGCAGGGCGAACAGCAGCGGGTGGGAGCGCATATACACCCGCCGATCCCGCCACCTGCCACCCCGGGCACCGGCGCCCCTTTCCCGCCCCCAACCGCCCTTCACCCGCGTCCCCCCGCCAAGAGGCGAGCCGCAGCCGAGCGATCGGCTCGACGGCAGCAGCCAGCGGCGACTGCCGCGCCGCCTGCCCGACCCGAATGACGGTTCATACGCGCCCTCCTGCCGAAAGACTCGGCGCAGCCGGGCGGTCGGCTTCGCCGGAGCGACCGACACCGGCTGCCGCACCCACCCACAACGCACCGCCCTACACCCGCGCCCCCGCCAAGACGCGCGCCCCGGCAGTCGGCCTCGCCGGAACGACCGGCGGCGGCTGCAGCGCGCCTCGCCTGCCACGAACCGCAGCCGAGCGATCGGCTCGACGGCAGCAGCCAGCGGCGACTGCCGCGCCCCCAACCGCCCCTCACCCGCGTCCTCCCGCCGAGAGGCGGGTCGCTGCCAGGCGGGTCGTGGCCCGGCGGTCGGGTTTTTGGGAGCGGCCGGTCAGGGGGATGGTGGACAGGAGGAGGGCGTCGGGGCAGGCGGTGCCCATGCGGGAGAGGGGGGCGGCCAGGGCGGCGCGCAGGGCGTGCGGGTCGGCGCCGCGGGCGGGTTGCACGACGGCGACCAGGCGCTCGTCGCCGTCGGGTGCGGGGACGCCGACCAGCAGGGCCAGTTCGACGCCGGGTATGTGGAGCGCCGGCTCGTAAAGGCCCGGGTAGATGTTCTCGGCGCGGCGCAGGATCATGTCCTTGTGCCGGCCCTCCAGGACGATGCGGTTGCCGTCGAGGCGGGCGCGGTCGCCGGTGGGGACCCATGCGGCGGGCTGCTCGCCGAGGTAGCGGTCGCGGGCGGCGGGTCCTGACAGCAGCAGTTCGCCGTCCGCGCCGGTCCTGGCCCGCACCCCGGGGAGCGGGGCGCCCACGAGGTCGCCGTCGCCGGTGAAGGCGGCCTTCTCGGCCTGTTCTACGGCCGCCGCGGGGAAGAGTTCGGTGAGCGCGTAGACGCCCCACGCCTCGTCCGCCCCGGCCTTCTTGACCCGCGTCAGCAGTTCCGCACCGGCCGGCGCCGAGCCGGTCCACACCCGCCCGGTGAAGACCGCCCCCGCCGCGAGCGCCGCCCGCAGCTGGGGCGGTGTCAGGTACGTGGCCTGCGGGGCGAGGCGGCGCAGCTGGCGTACGAGCACCCGCGGGGAGCGGGCGGGGAGCGCGACGGGCGCGCCGCAGGCGAGGGAGGGCAGCAGGACGAAGATGGTGCCGCCGAGCACGGGCAGGTCCGGCTGCGGCTTGACGAGGTCGGCGACCGCTGCCATGCCGGCGGCCAGCGAGGCGCGGGTGTGCACGACGGCCCTGGGCTGCGCTGTGGTGCCCGAGGTGAAGACGATGACGGCGTCCCCCTCGCCGTCCCAGGGCCGCGGCAGCGCCCCGGCGGTGACACCGGCGTCCAGTGCGGGCGCGCAGCCGGGCAGCCGGGGCCCGACCGTGGCGACGGGTCCGATGTCGGCGAGGTCTGGCAGTTCCAGCCGGGCCCGCCGGGCCAGCGTGCGCGCCCAGCCCGCGACGGCCTGCGCGGCGGCGTCGGCGAGCACGAGTGCGGGCCGGGCGAGCGCGAGCCGGGCACGCAGCACGTCGGGTCCTGCCCCCGGGTCGAGCACCGCGGCCCGGGCGCCGAGCCGGTGCACCGCGAGCAGCACGGCGAGCGCGCGCGGCCCCGGCCGTACGGCGACGCCGACCGTGGCACCGGGACCGATGCCGCGGGCGTGCAGGGCGGCGGTGCAGCGGTCGGCGAGGTCGGCCAGGTCCCCCCGGGTGGCCTTGGTGCGTAGGGCGCCGGTCCTGCCGGTGCCGAGGACGGCGGGCAGGTGGGGGCGGGTGCGCAGGGCGTGGGCGAGTGCGTCGAGCATCAGCGCGGGTCCTCCCCGTGTCGGCCGGGTCCTTTGTCGAGGTACCAGCGGGCGGTGCCGACGATGCCGTAGGCGCGCAGCCGCCGGGTGGAGTTCTCCACGACCATCGCACGGGCGTGCACGATCGCGGCGGTGTGCCGGCGCACCCGGTTGAGGAAGAGCCGGTCGGTGGGCGAGGGGCGGCGCGGCATACCGCCGACCGCTTCGTAGAGCGCCGCGGTGATGGCCATGTTGTTGCCCGCGTGCATCCGGTAGGGGGCCAGGTAGCCGTGCCGGCGCCGGTGGGCGGGACGTATCCGGCCGAAGAGCGCGGCGAGGCGGACCAGGGCGCGGAAGGCGGCGCGGCCGAGCGGCCCGTGCTCGTCGCGCCGCGCGTCGATGCGCCCGCACACCAGGCCCGCGCCCTGCCGCAGGGCTCCGCGGGCGCCGGCGGTCCAGCCGGGGCGCGGCAGGCAGTCCGCGTCGGTGCGGGCCAGCAGGGTCGCGCCGTGCCCGATGGCGTAGCGGAAGCCGGTGTCGACGGCGCAGCCCACGCCCTTGGCGGGTTCGCGCAGCAGGTGCACGGGGAAGGGCGCGCGGCGGGCGAAGTCCCGCACGTGGGCGCCGGTGCCGTCGGTCGAGGCGTTGTCGACGACCACGAGCGTGAAGTCCCGGTCGTGCTGGCCGGCGAGCGCGTCGAGGGTGGCGCCGATGCGGGCGGCCTCCTGGTGTGCGGGAACCACCACCCACAGGGTGTCCTGCCGTGTGCCGTTCACGACTTCTCCCACACCATCGTCATGATGCTCACCCCGCCGCCGAGCCCGACCATCAGCACCCGGTCGCCCGGCTCCAGCCGGTCGTGCACGAGGTCGAGTTGGACACCCAGGGTGGCACTGGCCATGTTGCCCAGTTCCGGCACCGTCACCACCAGCCGGTCCCTGGGCACCCCGGTCAGCTCCACGAAGCGCTCCAGGTAGGGCAGGGTGACCTGGTGCACCAGGATGTGCCGGAAGTCGCCCCACTCCAGGCCGGTGCGCCGCCGCATCCGGTCCAGCACGGAGGTGCCGACCTTCTCGAAGGCCTCGCGCAGCCGGCTGCCGTCGCCGGTGAAGTAGGTGTGCTCGTCGCCGCGCGGGTGCCGTGAGCCGCCGCCCGCTATGCCGCCTGCGGGCCAGTGCTCGGAGCGGGTCTCGCCGTCGACGTCGGTGATGCCGCCGCGGTCGACGGCCTCCAGGACGACGGCGGCTCCTGCGTCGCCGAAGGTGTAGCCGGCGAAGCCGTCCCTGAGCTGCCCGGGTCCGGCGGGGGCGTGCCGCACGGCGCGGCTGGGGGTCTCGCCGGTGACGACCAGCGCCCGGCGCGAGCGGCCGGCGAGGATCATCGCGCGGGCGGTGTCGATGCCGTTGACGAAGCTGTTGCAGGCGTTCGTGACGTCCAGCGCGTGCGCCCTGGAGCCCAGGCCGTCCTGGACGATGTGCGCGGTGGCGGGTTCTGCCACGTCCCGGGTGGCGGAGGCGAACACCAGCAGGTCCACGTCGCGCGGGTCGAGCCCGGCCCTGCCGAGCGCGGTGCGTGCGGCCCGCAGCGCGAGCGTGGAGGCGTACTCGCCCTCGGCCGCGACCCGGCGCGAGGCGATGCCGGTGGCCCGCTCCAGCATCCGCGGCGGCAGCCGCAGCCCGGAGGCGCCGCTGATCCGGTCCTGCAACTGCCCGGAGGAGACCGCGGTGTCCGGCAGGCACGACGCGACCGCCGTGATGCCCGCGGCAGGTCCGTGGCGGTGGGCCGCCTGGTCGATTCGCATAACCGGATGCTATGAGCGGATTCGAGCTGCATGCCTGAGTACGCATACTCAACGGCCCCTGGGGAAGGGCGCTTTGGGGCCGTCCGGGCCGCGGTCCGTGGACCGTGCCCGGCGGTTCCGGGGGGAGAGAGCGGTCTTGCAGGCTTCGGGGGGCGGAATCTCCATGGCCGGCTTTTCTCCGGACCGGCCGTACTGACCTGTGTACGGCCTGGGAAGTCTTCGGAGACGAGGGAGAGCACGATGAGGGTCACGCACGGGTTCGCCGTGGCGCTGGCGGGGGCCGGGGTCGGAGCGCTGGTGCTGAACGGGCCGGCCGCTGCGGCGGCCGGCGGGGTGTGGACGGAGACGGCCACGGACCAGGTCGCGGTGATGTCGGTGGCGCAGCCGAGCCCGTCGGTCACCTGGGCCGGCGGCACCGAGATCACCACGGACCCGGACACCGGGGCCGTCGGCTTCACGCCCAGGCTGCTGCAGCGCGACACCGTGGCGGGCGACGGCTGGCAGCAGCTGCCGATCCGGGGCGGCGACGCCTGGAACAGCAGGATCAACGACATCGCCACCGCTCCCGACGGCTCGGCCTTCTTCGTCGGCGACCAGCGGACCGGCGGCGGCGCCCTGGTCGGGCGGTACGCCGGCGGCGCCTGGCGGGCGACGGAGGACAGCGGGCTGCCGGCGGGTACGGTCGAGGCCAGCCTGCTGTCGGTGAGCGCGCTCTCCTGGCGGGACGCGTGGGCGGTCGGGCAGGGTTACGAGGAGGACACCGGCGCGGCGATCCCGGTGGTGCAGCACTGGGACGGGCGGCGGTGGAGTTCCGTGCAGATCCCGGGGTCCGCGAACTGGAGCGTGAACCAGGTCGACGAGGTGGCGCCGGACGACGTGTGGGTCGTCGGGGTGGACGAGGACAACGGCCAGTCGCTGGCCGTGCACTGGGACGGGCATGTGTGGACGCGGGCGGCGACCCCGCTCTTCCCCGACTCCGCCGTGCTCTTCGACGTCGTCGCCCGCACCGCTGACGACGTGTGGGCGGTGGGCTGGTCGCGTGACACCGACAAGCAGCGCCCGGCCGGTCTCGCCCTGCACTGGGACGGTGCCGCGTGGAGCCAGGTGCCGCTGCCCGCGGGGACCTTCGGGCTGCAGGGCCTCGCCCTGCAGCCGCACGGCGCCGTCGCGGTCATCGGCGGCAACGACGACGCGGCGGTGGGCCTGAGCTGGACGCCCGCGGCCGGCTGGCGGTCGCTCGGCCTGCCGGAGAACGACCCGCAACTGCCGCTGGGGGTGAGCGCGGTGGTGTCCTCCGGCTCGCATCTGACGGTCGCCGGCTGGCACTACGTGTCGAGCGACGGCGGCGACTCCTTCGCCCACGGCGTCATCCTGACCCGCTAGTCACATAGGGGGCGCGGGCCGGCGCAGGCCCGCACCCGTCCTGCGCGTCAGGGGGTGGCGTCGAAGTGGGCGCTCACCATGGGTGCGTGTGCCTGCCAGCCCAGCGCCTCGTACAGCGCGCGGCCCTCGGCGGTGCCGACCAGGACGCCGGTGCGGGCGCCGCTGTCCAGGGCGGCGTGCTGCAGCGTGCGCATCAGGACCGAGCCGAGGCCCTTGCGCCGGTGCTCGGGGGCGGTCGCGATCCGGTCGGCGACCGCGGTGGCCCCGGTGGGCGTGATCTGGCCGCGGGCGGCGAGCGTGCCGTCCGGCGCGGTGACGGTCGCGCGGATCACCCCGCCCGTGGTCCAGGTCCGCACCGTGTGGCCCGCGGGGACGTCGAAGGGGGTGCGCCGCAGCTCGGTGGTCATCAGGAAGCCGGGGTGGCCGAGCGTCCAGCCCGGTACGAGCCAGGGGGCGACGACGTCCTCCGCGGTGTGCGGGGTGCCGTGCGCGATCGGCACCCGCGGCAGGAAGACCTTCAGCCAGCGGCCGGGCACCGCACGCTCCGCGGCGAGCGTGCGGACCGTCGCCTCGTCGCCGTCGGGCAGCACGTGCCGCCCGGTCTGCCAGAACTCCCCCACGTCGATCGTCCACCCCCACGGCTCGTCCACGGGGCCGGCGGCGCCCCGCGAGACGGTCCAGCCGTCGATCCACGACCGCACCAGCGGCGTAAGCGATGAAATGGTCATGGGTCCATTACACCGCAGGGCCGCTCGGGCAGGGCCTGTCGTTTGGGTCTCCGTGGGAGAAGGAGCGGTGTTCGGTGCGTGCAGCTGCAAGGCGGAGGAGGGAGGCGACGCGGAGCGTCGTCGACCGACGACAACGCGGCAGATGTGCGTGCCGGGCGCCGCGACGCCGCGGAGATCCAAACGACAGGCCCTAGGGGAAGCGCAGGCCGCCGTTATGATCGGAGTGCTCTCCCCGACCGGAGGGCGACGACACCCGCACGGGTGGGAAGCAGAGGTTCGAGTGATCACGATCGCCTACCAGGGGGAGCCCGGGTCCAACTCCGCCGCCGCGACCGCCGACCTCTACCCGGGCAGCACCGGCCTGCCCTGCACGAGCTTCGAGCAGGCGCTGGACGCGGTGACGGCCGGCAGCGCCGACCTCGCGGTGATCCCGGTGGACAACTCGGCCGCGGGGCGCGTCGCCGACGTCCACCATCTGCTGCCCGACTCGGGCCTGTCCATCATCGGCGAGTACTTCCTGCCCATCCGCTTCGACCTGGTCGGCGTCCCGCACGGGACACCCGGGCAGATCGAGTGCGTCCGCAGCCATGTGCACGCCCTGGGGCAGTGCCGCAAGGTCCTGCGCGAGGGCGGCTGGCGGACGCTGGTCACCCAGGACACCGCCGGCGCCGCCCGCGAGGTCGCCGAGCTGGGCGACCCCCGGCACGCGGCGCTCGCCCCGCCGGCCGCCGCCCGCGAGTACGGGCTGCGCGTGGTGCGGGCCGGCGTCGAGGACGACCCCGACAACACCACCCGCTTCGTGATCCTCTCCCGCGAGGCGGTCCGCCCGCAGGACACCGGCGCACCCACCATGTCCAGCCTGTTCTTCTGCGTGCGCAACATCCCCAGCGCGCTGTACAAAGCGCTGGGCGGCTTCGCCAGCAACGCGGTGAACATCACCAAGATCGAGAGCTACCAGACCGGTGCGGGCCTGCACCCCGCCCGCTTCTACATCGAGATCGAGGGCCACCCCGAGGAGCCGCGGGTCGCCCTGGCCCTGGAGGAGCTGGACTTCTTCTCCTCCGAGGTGCGCCTGCTGGGCGTCTACCCTGCGCACCCGCACCGCCGGGCCGGGCGCGAGCAGCAGGCGGGCGCGGGCGCCGCCGCGACCTGAGGCGGGCGCGTCCTGGGGGCGGCGAGCGCTCAGCCGTCCTCGTCCGGCACGTACCGGCGCAGCCGCGGGACGGGCGGCTGCTCGGCGAGTTCCCTGAAGCCCTGCAGGTCCGCCTCCCCCTCGGTCACCGGCCACTTGGGCCGGCCCTCGCCGACGCCGGGCGCCCCCGACGCCTCCTCCGCGGGCGTGGCGAGCCCGTAGTGCCGGTAGAGCTGCTGCTCCTGGACCAGGTCCAGGTGCTGCTCGGCCTCCATCCGGGGGGCGCTGCGCACCGCCTCCGCCGTGCACGCCACCTCCAGTACGCCCTCCCGGCCCGCGCTGGCGCCCTCCAGCGGTACGAAGGTGGCGCCGCTGCCCGGGCCGTGCTCTTCGGTGAGCACGCTCACCCATTCGGGGAGGCGGTGCAGGTCCTCCACGTACACGTCGGTGACGCGGCCGATCCGTTCGCCGTGCCGGTCGTAGGCCGTCAGCTGCCTGAGCGCCTCCGGGTCCGCCAGGGCCTCCCGCGCCTCCTGCGCCTCATGGGCCATAAGCCGATCACTCCTCCGGTGCGGGGCCGCAGCCGTGGCGGTCGCCTTCCACGGTAAGCACCCGCCGGGCCGGGCGCGCGCCGACCTGCCGCGCCCGGCCCGGGATCAGTGCAGGTCGGCCGGTGCGGGGGTCTCGTCGAGGAAGCCGCCCGACTGGTGCTGCCAGAGCTTGGCGTAGGCGCCTTCCGCGGCCAGCAGCTCCTGGTGGCTGCCCTGCTCGACGATCCGCCCGCCGTCGAGGACGACCAGCCGGTCCATGGTGGCCACGGTGCTGAGCCGGTGCGCGACCACCAGTGCCGTACGCCCCTCCATCAGCCGCCACAGGGCCTCCTGCACCAGGATCTCGCTCTCGGAGTCCAGGGCGCTGGTCGCCTCGTCCAGCAGCAGGATCGGTGCGTCGCGCAGGATGGCCCTGGCCAGTGCGACCCGCTGCCGCTGGCCGCCGGACAGCTTGACGCCGCGCTCGCCGACCAGCGTGTCGAAGCCGTCGGGCAGCGCGTCGGCGAAGTCCGCCACGTGTGCGGCCTCGGCGGCGCGGCGGATCTCGGCGTCGGTGGCGTCCGGGCGGGCGAAGGCGATGTTCTCCCGCAGGGTGCGGTGGAACATCGCCGGGTCCTGCGGCACGTACGCCATCAGGCTGCGCAGGTCGGCCTGCCGCAGCCGGCTGATGTCCTGGCCGCCGACGGTGATGCGCCCGGCGTCGATGTCGGCCATCCGCAGCAGCAGCCGGGTCAGGGTGGTCTTGCCGCCGCCCGACCGCCCCACCAGGCCGATCTTCGTACCGCTGGGCACATCCAGGTCCAGGCCCTCGAAGAGCGGCTGCGCGCCCGCGTGGGCGAAGGTCACCTGCTCGAAGCGGACGTCGGCGGCCCGGGTGCGCAGCGGTTCCGGCGACGCGCAGTCCACCACGCTCGGCGGGGTGAGCAGCAGGTCGGTGAACTGCGCGGCCTCGGTCGTGGCGCTCTCCAGCCGGCGGTAGATCTGGTTGAACTCGAACATGATCCGGGTGGCGTTGGAGTAGTAGGTGAAGGCGACCACGATCGCCTCCACCCCGTGGGTGCCGCCGCCGAGGGTGACCGCGAGCAGCAGGCCGAGGCCGTTGGTCAGCACCGACATCGGCGCGACCAGCGTGTCGATGCGCAGGTTGCCGTAGTCCCAGGAGCGCAGGCTCAGCCGCTTGGACTCCGCGACCCGGGAGCGGTGCTCGGCCGCCTCGCGGTCCTCGGCCGCGAAGGCCCGCACGGTGTCGATGTTCATCAGGCTGTCCGCGACATGTCCTGCCACCCGGGCGATGGCCAGCTCCCGCTGGGCCACCAGCGCCTGGCGGCGGCGGATCAGCGGTGCCACGCACAGCGCGGTCACCGCGAGCATCACGACCAGGCCGGCGACCAGCAGCGGCTGGTAGAGCCACAGCACCACGCAGCCGAACAGCAGCGGCACCAGGTTGCCCACCACGTTGAAGGTGAGGGTGTCGATGAACTCCTCGAAGCGGGAGGCGAAGCTCAGCACCCGCTTGGTGAGCGACCCGGCGAAGCTGTTGTGGAAGAAGGCGGCGTCCTTCGCGAACAGCTCGTCCATGCCGATGACGTACAGGTGCTCGATGCCGCGCGCGTCGACCCGGTTCAGGCAGTGGAAGCCGAGCCGCCACAGCAGTTCGCCGAAGAGCATGACCCCGGCGAAGGCGAGTACGTACGGCACCGCGGTGCCCACCGCGAGCCCCGAGTCGTCGGCGATCCGGCCGACGAGCTTGGCGACGAAGAGCGGGGCGACGTAGTTGATGCCCGTCGAGCCGAGCGCCGGCAGCAGCATCGCGGGCACCGCGATCCATCGCAGCCGGACCAGCTCCCGCCAGTAGTACCGCAGTGCGAGCACCACGGAACCGCGTCCCGGTGCGCCCTCGCGGGACTCAGGCGCTTCCATCCCCCACCCCCTGTGTGTCGTGCACGAATGCCCGCCACCTTGTCGGGGAGGCAAGGAAGGGAAGTGTCCCGCGAGGGCGTCGGCGTGGTCCAAGCGTTTTTATCGGCCACCGCGCCGCCGGTGACGTTCCGTCAGAAGCCCGAGTTCCCCGGTCCGCGGGTGATCGGGTAGCCGCCGGGGTTGTTCAGGCCGCCCGACCCCGTGCCGCTGACGGCGGTGTTGCTGACGGTCATGCCGCCGGTGACGTTGTTGATGTCGAAGCCGTACGTCCCGGCGCCGGTGATCGTGTCGTGGTCGAGGGTCAGGGCGCTGATCGTGTGGGCGTAGCTGAGCAGGACCGCCTGGTAGGAACTGTCCTTGATGGTGTTGCCGGTGACGGTGACGGGCTGGGTGATGTCGCCCTTGGCGTCGGCGAAGATCCACAGGGCGCCGATGTCGGAGTTCCAGTTGTCGTTGTGCGAGCCGGCCCGGGTCAGCAGGTTGTCGCGGACGGTGGTGGGTCCGGAGAAGTTCTGGCCGAACGCGGTGCTGATGTTGATGCCGGAGCCGAAGGCGACCGTGTCGCTGACGGCGTTGTTCTCCACGACGTTGTCGCCGCCGCCGTAGACCCCGATGCCGCCGGCCTGGATCGGCGACTGCACGGTGTTGTGCGAGACGGTGCAGTGGGTGACGTCGCCGCCCTCGGTGTCCAGGGCGATGTTGTCGTCACCGGTGTTGCGCACGTGGGACTGCTCGACGCGGCTGCCGGACGAGCCGCCGTGCACGTGGATGCCGTCGGCGTAGATGTCGCGGGCGCGCACCCCTGCGACGTCGAGGCCGGTGCCGGGCACCGCCCACAGGCCGACCTTGGCGTGTTCCATCCACACCCCGAGGACCAGCGATCCCGAGGTGAAGGCGCCCTCGATGGCGGGTGCGCCCTGGTCGTTGTTGCGGAAGGTGTGGTCGCCGGAGACGGCCAGGTCCGCGATCTGGTTGCGGCCGCCGGTCGCGTAGAGCCCGCCGGAGCCGTTCTCCGCGGTGGACTGGAGGGTCGTGTACCACTGGCCTGCGCCGCGCAGCGACACGTTGCTGAGGTTGACCCGCCCGGAGATGCTGTAGGTGCCGGCGGGCAGCCACAGGCCCTGGCCGGTGCCGGACAGCTGGCCGAGCGCGCTGTTGAGCGCCGAGGTGACGTCACCGCCGCCGGGCGTGATGCCGTACGTCGCCGCCGAGACGTAGCCCGCGGGCATCGCGTAGGCCGCGTCGACCAGTTCGGTGTCGACGGTGTCGATCGTGAAGGTGCCGCCGGCGGCGCTGTCCTTCTGCAGCTTCAGGACCGTGCCGGCCGGCCAGGTGCCGGAGTTCTTGTAGCGGACGTCGTCGTAGAAGTGGTGGCCGGTGCCGTCGGCGGGGTTGTTGGTGTCGTAGTAGCCGCCGCCGTAGAGCCAGGAGTACTTGTTGGTCAGCGTCAGGTCGGTGACCTTGCTGCTGCCCGCGTAGAGGGCGAGCGGGGCGGTGGTGGGCGAGCCGTCGGAGGTGTCGGGGATCGAGTAGCGCACGACCACGGAGTTGGCCGGCTTGGCCAGGGTGACCTGGACGTACTTGCCGGTGCCGGTGAGCTGGACGGCGCTGCGTCCGGTGGCCTCGGCGCCGAGCGAGGGGTAGGCGCGGCTGACCGGCAGGACGGTGCCGTTGGTGGCGGCGTCGGCGGCGCGGTATTCGGTGTAGGGCAGGGTCGCGCCCTGGGCGGCGAGCGCGGTGCCGCCCTCGACGGAGACGCCGTCGACCGCGACGTTGCCGGTGTCGCCCGTGTCGTGCTGGAGGCCGACCAGGTTCAGGCCCGAGCGCAGCGTGACGGTCTTGGAGACGGTCAGCCAGCCGCTGCCCGCGGGCAGGCTCAGCTGCGCGTTCCTGATGCCGTTGAGGTAGAGCGAGAGGGTCTGCGCGGAGCCGGTGGAGTTGGCGTAGGTGACGGTGACGGGGTAGCTGCCGGCCGACGGGACGGCGGTGTCGATCTGGGTCTGGGCGCCCTGTGCGGTGAAGCCGGTCAGGTAGCCGCTGCCGGAGTAGCCGGCGATCGAGGTGGCGGCGGTGGCGCCGCCGGTGGCGAAGGCCGTGGCCGCGTCGTAGGTCTGGCCGCCTCCGCCGCCGGGCGGGGTGGTGGGCGGTGTGGTCGGCGGGGTCGTGGCGGTGGTGCCGACGGTGATGCTGTCGAGGTTCACGTTGCCGTTGTCGGTGCTGTCGAAGCGGTACGCCACGGTGTTCGCGCCCGAGGCCAGCGCGAGGTTCTCGGTGGCGGTGCCCCAGGTGTTCCAGTCGGCGGTCGCGGGCAGCGAGGTGGTGGCCGCCTTGCTGCCGTTGACGTAGACCGACAGGGTGCGGGTGGAGCCGGTGCCGTTGGCGTAGCGCAGCGACACCGGCGCGCTGCCGGCGCCCGTGGAGGTCACGCTGAAGGTGGTGGCCGCGCTGCCCTTGTTGCCGTCGGTGTAGCCGCCGACGAAACCGCTGCCGGTGAAACCGGAGTGGTCGGTTGCGACCACCGCGCCGCCGGACAGCGCCGCGGACTCGGCCTCGTACCGGCCGTCGGCGGGGGACGCGGCGGCGCTGAGGGTGATGTCGTCGAGGTTGACGTTGCCGCTGTCGGAGGAGTCGAAGCGGTAGCCGACGGTGTCGTGGCCCGAGGCCAGGGTCACGGGTGTGGCGACGGTGCCCCAGGTGTTCCAGTCGGCGGTGGCCGGCAGCGAGATCTGCGCGGCCTTGGCGCCGTTGACGTACACCGACAGGGTCTGCGGTGCGGTGGTGCCGTTGGCGTAGCGCAGGGTGGCGACGTAGCCGCCGGAGTTCGCGGCGGTCACCGAGAAGCTGGTCGCCGCGCTGCCCTTGTTGCCGTCGGTGTAGCCGCCGACGAAACCGCTGCCGGTGAAACCGGAGTGGTCGGTTGCGACCACCGCGCCGCCGGACAGCGCGGCCGACTCGGCCTCGTAGACGGTTCCGGTGGCCGCCGAGGCGCGCAGGGTGGTCCAGCCGACGAGGGCGGCCAGCAGGGCCAGCAGCGCGACGAGCGCGGCGGGCGCGGATCTGGGCAGCAGGGTGCCCCGGGGGGATGTGGGCATGCGTGTGCTCCGCAACAGGAGGGGAGTTGATCGAGTGCGCCGCACCGTAGCCCCGGCCCCTGGCGGGGGCAATGCGCCGGGGCGATCCCGCGGGCGGGCCGCGCACCGGTGCGCAATCCGGCTGCCGCCCGCGACAAGGGCGCCGACCTGCGCGGATCCGGGCGGCACCGCGACGGTGTTTGCGGCGGCCCGTGCATGCGGCGAAGCTTTTCCGTCCGCTTCTTGCTCGCGCTTGCCGGGCCTCGGCCAGGCCCTGGCTAGCCCGTCGCGGCCTCGCGGGGTGCCGGGGCCGGGGCTGTCGAGAGC
>NZ_JAFFIX010000014.1 GCF_016916835.1 Actinacidiphila bryophytorum
GTACGTCCTCGGCAGCCCCGCCAGCGCGTCCGCGAGGCCGCGGCCCCTGCCCTCCTCGGCGGCCAGGGCGCCCAGCCGGGGGTAGGCGTGGCGGACCGTCGCCGCACAGGAGCCCGACGGGGTGACCACGGCGTCGTAGCCGTAGAAGACCTCCGCATAGCGGCGGGCCAGCGGCTCGGCCTGGCGCCGGTAGCCGGTGTTGTAGTGGGCCTGCCCGCAGCACGTCTGCCCGGTCGGGAAGTCCACCTCCACACCGAGCCGTTCGAGCAGCGCCACCACCGCCCGCCCGGTGTCCGGATAGAGCATGTCGTTGACGCAGGTGAGGAACAACGCGACCCGCATCGGGGCTCCTTCGGGTCGTCCGGCCGGGAGTGCGCGGGCACGGCGTCGCGCCGTCATCGGCCCGGCCCCTGGACCAGGGGGTGTTCTGTGCCGGCGGTCAGCCGGTGCTGGGCCGCCGTCCAGCCGCGGCTGTCACCCCGCGGCCGGTAGTGCCGCAACTGCTGTGTGGCGGCGACGAGTTGCCGCATCTCGGGGAGGCCGCCGACCAGGCCGCGGGCGCGTGCCTGCACCAGGACGTTGCCGATCGCGGTCGCCTCGGCGGGTCCTGCGACCACCGGCAAGCCGGTGGCGTCCGCGGTGAGTTGGCACAGCAGCGCGTTGCGGCTCCCGCCGCCGACGATGTGGACGCGGGTGATGTCGCGGCCGGCGAGTTCCGCGGCCCGGCGCAGCACCCGGCGGTGGGCCAGGGCCAGGCTGTCCAGCACGCAGCGGATCACCGCGCCGGGTTCCGTGGGCGGGCGCCGCCCGGTGTGGACGCAGCGGGCGGCGATGGCGGCGGGCATGTCGTCTGGGGCCAGGAAGTCCGGTGCGTCCGGGTCGATCAGTGCCGCGAGCGGCTCCGCCCTGGCGGCGGCCGTGAGCAGCGGGGCCAGCGTGACGGGCCTTCCCTGCGCGGCCCAGGTGCGGCGGCACTCCTCGACCAGCCACATGCCCATGATGTTGCGCAGGTAGCGGACGGTGCCGTCGATGCCGCGCTCGTTGGTGAAGCCGGCCGCCCGCGACTCCTCGCTCAGCACGGGCGCGTCCAGTTCGAGACCGGCCAGCGACCACGTGCCGCAGGAGATGTACGCCGCACTGGCTGCCGTCGCCGGTACCGCGGCCACCGCGGAGGCCGTGTCGTGCGAGGCGACGGTGACCACCGGCGTACCCGCGGCGGCGCCGGTGGCGGCGCGGACGTACGGCAGCAGGGCGCCGGCCGGTGTGCCGGGTCCGGTCAGCGGCGGCAGCAGGCCCGGGTCCAGCCCGGTGGCCGCGGCCATCTCCCGCGACCAGGTGCCGGTCGCGGCGTCGAGCAGGCCCGTGGTTGAGGCGTTGGTGATCTCGGCGCCGACGGAGCCGGTGAGCCAGTACGTCAGCAGGTCGGGGATCAGCAGCATCGTGCGGGCGGTCCGCAGCTGGGCGGAACCGCGGGCCGCCGCCAGCTGGAAGACGGTGTTGAAGGGCAGGTGCTGCAGCCCGGTGGCCTCGTACATCCGCCGCGCGCCGACCTGGTCGCGTACCCCTTCCGCGAGGCCCCGGGTGCGCTCGTCACGGTAGTGGTGGGGCAGGCCCAGCAGCGCGCCGTCCGCGTCGAGCAGGCCGTAGTCCACCGCCCAGGTGTCGATGCCGACCGAGGCGATCCGGCCGGTCCGCGCTGCCTCGCCCAGCCCGTCCAGCACGCCCTGGTAGAGCGCGGGCAGATTCCAGTGCAGCCCGGTGGGCAGCCGCAGCGGGGTGTTGGGGAAGCGGTGCACCTCGGTGAGGTCCAGGCCGCCCCGCCCCACCCGGCCGACGATCACCCGGCCGCTCGTCGCTCCCAGGTCCACCGCGGCGAAGGCGGCGGGTTCTGCGGGGGAGGGGGCGGCGGTCGGGGTCACGGCGGGTCTTCCTTCCACGGGTGGGGAACGGGGGCGGCGGACGGCCCGCCGCGGGGGCTCAGCGCAGGAAGGCGGCGGCGACCCCTGCGTCGACCGGGATGTGCAGGCCGGTGGTGTGGGTGAGGTCGCCGCCGGTCAGCGCGAAGACCGCGCTTGCGACGTGCTCGGGGAGCACCTCCCGCTTGAGCAGGGTGCGCTGGGCGTAGTACTGACCGAGCTCGGCCTCCTCCACCCCGTAGACCGCGGCGCGCTTGGCGCCCCAGCCGCCGGCGAAGATGCCGGAGCCGCGGACGACGCCGTCGGGGTTGATGCCGTTGACCCGGATGCCGTGCTCGCCGAGTTCCGCGGCGAGCAGTCGCACCTGGTGGGCCTGGTCGGCCTTGGTGGCGGAGTACGCGATGTTGTTGGGGCCGGCGAAGACCGCGTTCTTGGAGGCGATGTAGACGATGTCGCCGCCCAGCCCCTGCTCGGTCATCACCCGGGCCGCCTCGCGCGAGACCAGGAAGGAGCCGCGGGCCATGATGCGGTGCTGCAGGTCCCAGTCGGCCGCGGTGGTTTCCAGCAGCGGCTTGGAGACGGAGATCCCGGCGTTGTTGACCACCAGGTCCACCCCGCCGAAGGCGAGCAGCGCCTGTTCGAAGGCGGCGCGGATCTGCTCCTCGTCGGTGACGTCCACGGTCACCGCGACCGCCTTGTCGGGGCCGCCCAGCTCCTGCGCTACCGCCGCCGCACTGCCGGCGTTCAGGTCGGCGACGACGACGCAGGCGCCCTCGGCGACCAGCCGGTGCGCGATCGCCTTGCCGATGCCGGATCCTGCGCCGGTGACCAGCGCGATCCGGGTGGCCAGCGGCTTGGGCGCGGGCATCCGGCGCAGCTTGGCCTCCTCCAGCTCCCAGTACTCGATCCGGAACTTCTCCGACTCCTCGATGGGCCGGTAGCTGGAGACGGCCTCGGCGCCGCGCATCACGTTGACAGCGTTGACGTAGAACTCGCCGGCCACCCGGGCGGTCTGCTTGTCCTTGCCGAAGCTGAACATGCCGACGCCCGGCACCAGCACGATCGCCGGGTCGGCGCCGCGCATCGCGGGGGAGTCGGGTGCCGCGTGCCGCTCGTAGTAGGCGGCGTACTCGCTGCGGTATTCGGCGTGCAGCTCGCGCAGCCGGGCCGCTGCCTCGGGCAGCGGGGCGCCCGGCGGCAGGTCGAGCACCAGCGGGCGGACCTTGGTGCGCAGGAAGTGGTCGGGGCACGAGGTGCCCAGCGCCGCGAGCCGCGGGTGCTCGGCGCGGGAGAGGAAGTCCAGCACTTCCGGGGTGTCGGTGAAGTGGCCGACCTGCGGGCGGTCGGCGGAGGCCAGCGCCCGCACGACCGGGGCCAGCGCGGCGGCCCGCGCCCTGCGCTCGGCGTCAGGCAGCGCCTCGTAGCCGTCGAGCACGGGACCGAACGGCTCGGCACGTCCGTTCTCGGCCAGGAAGGCCTCGGCGGTACGGATGATGTGCAGTGCGTTGCGCTCGCACTCCTCGGACGTGGCGCCCCAGGCGGTGATGCCGTGGCCGCCGAGCACGCAGCCGACGGCCTGCGGGTTGGCCTCCTTGACGGCGGCGATGTCCAGGCCGAGCTGGAAGCCGGGGCGCCGCCAGGGCACCCAGACCACGGTGTCGCCGAAGCACTCGGCGGTGAGCTTCTCGCCGTCGGCGGCGCAGGCCAGCGCGATACCGGAGTCGGGGTGCAGGTGGTCGACGTGGGCCGCGTCGACCAGCCCGTGCATGGCGGTGTCGATGGAGGGCGCCGCCCCGCCCTTGCCGTGCAGGCAGTAGTCGAACGCAGGCACCATCTCGTCCTCGCGCTCCACCCCCGGGTAGACCTCGGTGAGCGCCCGCAGCCGGTCCAGGCGCAGCACCGCGAGACCGCCCTCGGTGAGGGTGCCCAGGTCGCCGCCGGAGCCCTTGACCCACATCAACTCGATGTCCGCGCCGGTGACCGGGTCGGGCGCGCTGCCCTTGGCGGAGGTGTTGCCGCCAGCGTAGTTGGTGTTGCGCGGGTCGGAGCCGAGCCGGTTCGAACGTCCGAGGAGCGCGCCGACCGTGCTGCCGGCGGAGCTGGGGACGGTAGTCATGCGTGAAGTCCTTCTGACGGTGGTGGGCGGGTGGGCCGGAGCGGAGCAGCGGCGGTCGGCGGCCGCAGCGGCGGTACGCGGCGGAGCCGGATCCCGGGAGGGGCCGGGGTCAGGCGCCCCAGCCGGCCTGTTCGCCGCCGACCCGGCCGGTGGTGATCTGCTGCTGCCAGCCGGAGGCGCGGTAGGCGGCCATCGGGTCGGGGTGCAGGCCCAGCTCCTCGCGGACCGAGGCGAGCAGCGGGCGCACATCGGTGTTGTAGGCGTCCATCAGCACGGCGTTGGCCTCCAGCACGTCGCCGGCGGACTGGGCCGCGGCCAGCGCGTCGGCGTCGACCAGTAGCGCCTTGGCGGTGGCCTCCTGGACGTTCATCACCGAGCGGATGATCGCCGGGATCTTCGCCTCGATGTTGTGGCACTGGTCGAGCATGAAGGCCACGCCGGTCTCCGGCCGCAGGCCGCCGCCGCGTACGACCTCGTGCATGATGCGGAAGAGCTGGAAGGGGTCGGCGGCGCCGACCATCAGGTCGTCGTCGGCGTAGAAGCGGGAGTTGAAGTCGAAGCCGCCCAGCTTGGCCTCGCGCAGCAGGAAGGCGACGATGAACTCGATGTTGGTGCCCGGCGCGTGGTGCCCGGTGTCCACCACGACCTGCGCCTTCGGCCCGAGCTTGAGGCAGTGCGCGTACGAGGTGCCCCAGTCGGGGACGTCGGTGGTGTAGAAGGCCGGCTCGAACAGCTTGTACTCCAGCAGCATCCGCTGGTCGTCGCCGAGCCGCCGGTAGACCGCCTCCAGGGCCTCGGCCAGCCGGTCCTGGCGGGCGGCGATGTCGTCCTGGCCGGGGTAGTTGGTGCCGTCGGAGAACCACAGCTTCAGGTCGCGCGAGCCGGTGGCGTCCATGATGTCGACGCAGTCCAGCAGGTGGCCCAGCGCCTTGCGGCGGACCGCCGGGTCGGGGTTGGTGACAGAGCCGAGCTTGTAGTCGTCGTCCTGGAAGACGTTGGAGTTGATCGCGCCCAGGGTCAGCCCGCGGTCCTCGGCGTAGGCGCGCAGGGCCGCGTAGTCGTCCACCCGGTCCCACGGTATGTGCAGCGCCACCACGGGGGCCACGCCGGTCGCCGCGTGCACCTGGGCCGCGTCGTCCAGCTTCTCGTACGGGTCGCGGGGCACGCCTTCCTGCCGGAACACCTTGAACCGGGTGCCGGAGTTGCCGTACGCCCACGACGGGGTCTCGATCCGCTGGGACTTCAGCGCCGCCCGGACGGCCGACAGATCTGTCATGGCAACCTCTGTGAATCGTTTCATTTAGCGGACACCGTAGTGGCGAGGACAACTTCTGTCAATGACTCGTGGAGCGATGAAAAGGTTCACCCGGTAGATGCGGGCTGCGGCGCGGAGTGCGGCGGTGCGGCGCCGGCGGGTGCGCCGCTCGGGGGCGGGGGTGGTGCGTGGGGCTCCGGAGGACGCGGGCCGCCCCGTCGGAGGCGCCTCGCCGTGAGGGCGTGACTCCGCCGGGTGCCGACCCATTGAATCGTGTCACGGCATCATATACGCTGCTCACCTCGGACATCGAGTCCTCGGACCGGATCAATTGAGCGGTGAACGCGGTCCGATGGACTCCGGAACTCTTGACGGCCTCTCTGAGCGGGGCTAACGTCCCGGCATCTCCATTGAAACATTTCACCCCCCATTGTTTCTCGCCGGGAGACTCAGGAGACCCCATGACCGATCCCGTACCGGAACGGACTCCGGTTCTCGCGCTCGACGGGGTGAGCAAGTCCTTCGGGGCCGTACGGGCGCTGCGCGAGGTGTCCCTGGCGCTGTACGCGGGCGAGGCGCACGCACTCGCCGGGGAGAACGGCGCCGGCAAGTCGACCCTGATCAAGATCCTCGCCGGGGTGCACAGACCGGACGCCGCGGCCGCGCCCACCGCATCGGTCGACCCGGGCGCCCCGCTGAAGAAGGGCCTGACGGTCGCCTTCCTGCCCAAGAACGTCAACAACCCGTACTTCACCACCTCCGACACCGGCGGCAAGAAGGCCGTCGAGGCGGCCGGGTCCGCGTACAAGGAGGCCGGCACCAGCAGCGCCGCGGACACCGCAGGACAGGTCTCCTACGTCAACGCCCTCACCCAGCAGCAGGTCGACGCAATCGCGGTCTCCGCGCAGGACCCGGGAGCGCTGTGCACCGCCTCCCAGGGCCTGCTGCAGCAGTACCCCGACCTGAAGGGGATCATCTCCCCGACCACGGTCGGCATCAAGGCGGCGGCCCAGTACCTGAGCGGCTCCAAGTACAAGGGCAAGGTGCAGCTCACCGGCCTCGGCACCCCCAACGACATGCGCGCCTACGTCACCGACGGCACCGTGCGGTCCTTCGAGCTGTGGGACCGGGCAAGCTCGGCGCGCTGGCCGCGCACACCGCCATCGCGCTGGCCTCCGGGCGGATCAGCGGTGCACCGGGCCAGACCTACACGGCGGGCGACATGGGCACCCTCACCATCGGCCAGGACAGCACCGTCGTCCTCGGCAAACCGACCGTCTTCGACAAGTCCAACATCGGGCAGTTCAATTTCTGATCCGGTTCCGACCCGGCCGCCGGCCCCCGCCGCGGGGGCCGGCCGCCGCGCGAAAGGTACGTAGATGAAACGCGTCTGCTTTCTGCTCAAAGTCCGACAGGAGCGCCTTGCCGAGTACCGCGAGCGGCATGCCGCGGTATGGCCGGAGATGCAGGCCGCACTGACCGCGACAGGCTGGCACAATTACTCCCTCTTCCTGCGGGACGACGGTCTGCTCGTCGGCTATCTGGAGACGGAGGATTTCGAGCGGGCGCGCGCCGCGATGGACCGCACCGAGGTGAATGCGCGCTGGCAGAAGGAGATGGCGGGCTGCTTCGAAGAATTGGACGGGGCCGCGCCCGATGCGGCTATGGTTCCGCTCAGTGAGGTCTTCCACCTCGCGTGAACGCCGCCGGAATCGTTGCCGGACGCTGGGGGAGCGGATCGATGAAGCGATTCATTCGTTCGGCTGCCGCGGTTCGTTCTCCGGGCATCCTGTTCTGCGACGCAGGCTGGCTTCATATGATTGAATAGGTTCAATCCGAAGGCCGGGGGAAGCTCCCCGGGGAACGTCGGTCCTGCGCATGCGGAACCCGGCGGTGGGACCGGGACGGAGCGTGGCATCCATGGTGGGGATCAAAGACGTGGCGCGGCAGGCCGGCGTCTCGGTGGGCACCGTCTCCAACGTGATCAACCGGCCCGACCTGGTGGCGGAGGAGACCAGGACCCGGGTCCAGTCGGTCATCGCCCGGCTCGGCTACGTCCGCAGCGAGTCGGCCCGCCAGCTGCGGGCCGGCGCCAGCCGCATCATGGCGCTGCTGGTGCTGGACATGGGCAACCCCTTCTTCGTGGCCGTCGCCAGCGGCGCCGAGCGCACCGCACGGGCGGCCGGCCTCGGGGTCATGGTCTGCAACAGCGCGCAGAGCGTCAGCGAGGAGCAGGAGTACCTCTCGCTCTTCGCCGAGCAGCGGGTCCGCGGCGTCCTGGTCACCCCGGCCGACCCGACCGGCCGCAGCCTCGACGGGCTGCGCAGCCAGGGCATCCCCTTCGTGCTGGTCGACCGGGTCTCGGCCGACGCGTCGGTCTGCTCGGTCTCGGTGGACGACGTGGCCGGCGGCCGGCTGGCCGTACAGCACCTGATCGCCGCCGGACACCGCTCGATCGTCTACGTCGGCGGCCCGCCCGAGGTGACCCAGGTCCACGACCGCAAGGCCGGTGCGCTGGCGGCCCTCGCCGAGGCCGGGCTGCCCGCCGACTCGCTCACCGAGATCTCCGCCGAGCGCCTCGACGTCGCCGCGGGCCGGGACGCCGGGTCGCGCCTGCTGGGGCTGGGCAGGCGGCCCACCGCGGTCTTCTGCGCCAACGACCTGCTGGCGCTCGGTGTGCTGCAGGCGATGTTCGCCGCCCGGATCAGCGTCCCCGACGAGATGGCGATCGTCGGCTACGACGACATCGAGTTCGCCGCTGCCGCCGCCGTGCCGCTCACCTCGGTACGCCAGCCGGCCGTCCCCATGGGCCGGCTGGCCGCCGAGATGCTGCTGGAGGAGACGGTCGGCGACCCGGCGGAGCACCGGCACCGGCAGACCGTCCTGCAGCCGGAACTGGTCGTCCGCGGCTCCAGCCTCCCCAGCCGCTGACCCCGGTCCCGCTGCCCGGGACACCGGGCCAGGTCAGGCGTCGCCGTCCTCGGCCGGCGCCGCCCCGCCGAGCATCGCGAGGGTGAGCACATCGCCCGAGATGCCCCAGCCGCCGTCGGCGACCTCCTCGACCAGCACCATGGTGGTGTTGCGGGCGCGCTCGCCGTACAGCTCCACGTACAGCTCGGTGGTGCGGGTGACGATCTCCTGCTTCTGCTTCGGGGTGAGGGTCTTCTCGGGGACCTTGAAGTTCGCGAAAGGCATGGCTGGTCGTTCCTTCTTCCTGTGGCTTCCTGTGGCTTCCGGTGGTTTCCGGTGCGTTGCCGATGTGCGGCCGGGTGCCGCGGGCTGCCCTGCTGCGGGCGGCCCGCGGTCCCTCCGCCGTCCTCCACGATCGGCGGGTTCCCCGCCCCCTGCCAGGGCTGCGTCCACCCAGGGGTCGGCACCCCCTGGCTGCGCTCCGGCGCACGGGCGACCATGGAGGGGTGAACCTCCCAGAACTCGGCGCCTTCCTCAGGACCCGCCGCGACCGCATCCGCCCCGCCGAGGTCGGTCTCCCGCACGGCCCGCGCCGGCGCGTCCCCGGGCTGCGCCGCGAGGAGGTCGCCCAGCTGGCGGGTCTGTCCGCCGACTACTACACCGAGCTGGAACGCGGCAGCGTGAAGAACGGCGTGCAGCCCTCGGCCCAGACCCTGGCCGCCCTCGCCCGGGCACTGCGGCTGAACGGCGACGAGCGCGACCACCTCTTCCACCTGGCGGAACGGCCGGTTCCGCCGTCGGCGCACGGACCCTCGGCGCATGTGCAGCCCGCACTCCTCGGGCTGCTGGACCGGCTGTCCAACACCCCCGCGCGGGTCATCACCGACCTGCACGAGACCCTCGTCGAGAACGACCTGGCCCGCGCGCTGCTCGGCGGGTCACCCGCACAACGCGGCCCCGCGGCGAGCTTCGTCTACCGCTGGTTCACCGACCCGCGGTCGCGGGAGATCTACCCGCGGGAGGACCACCCGCACCACTCGCGGGTGTTCGCAGCCGACCTCCAGGCGGCCGCCGCCCGGCGCGGCAGGGACGCGGAGGTCGCGCGGATGGTCGCCGTGCTGCGGCGCAGCAGCGAGGAGTTCGCGGCCCTGTGGGCGACCCATGACGTCGCAGTGCGCCGCATGGACCACAAGCGGATCGTCCACCCGCTGCTCGGCGTCGTCGAACTCGACTGCTACAACCTGCTCAGCGAGGACGGGCGCCAGCGCCTGCTGTGGTTCACCGCGCCGCCCGGCAGCCGGGGAGCCGAGCAGCTGGACCTGCTGTCCGTCGTCGGCACCCAGGAGCTGGGCGCGGGGCAGGACACGGAGCAGGCACGCCCGGCCGGGTGACGGCGGCGGGCTCAGCGGGCCAGCAGGTCCAGGACCGCCGCTGTGATCTCGCCGGGAGCCTCCTCGGCCATGAAGTGCCCCGCCCGGGTCAGCCGGTGATCCAGGTCCGGCGCCCACGCCTTCCACACCGCGGCCGCGTCGTACCCGAGGTGCGCGCCCCAGTCCTGCTGGACGACGGTGACGGGCATGGCCAGCTGGGACCCGGCGTCCAGGTCCGCCTGGTCGTGTGCGACGTCGATTCCCGCCGAGGCCCGGTAGTCCGCGACGATCGACGGCACCGCCGCGGCACTGGCCCGCAGGTAGGCGGTACGCACCTGCTCCGGCAGGGCGGCCGGGTCGCCGGCCCAGGCGTCCAGGAAGGAGCCGAAGAAGGCGTCCGCACTGTTGCCGATCAGCGTCTCGGGCAGGCCGGGCGGCTGCGCCATCAGGTAGAGGTGGTAGCCGACCGCCGCCGACGTCCCGTGCAGGACCTTCCACATGTCGAGCGTCGGCACGACGTCGAGGATGCCCAGGTGTGTGACGGTCTCCGGGTGGTCGAGACCGGCGCGGAAGGCGACCAGGGCGCCCCGGTCGTGGCCGACGAGGGCGAAGCGCTCGTGGCCGAGCGCCGCCGCCAGGGCCACGACGTCGGCGGCCATCGTGCGCTTGGCATATACGTCGGGGCCGGTGGCCGGCGGCTTGTCGCTTGCGCCGTAGCCCCGCAGGTCGGGGCAGATCACCGTGTGCCGGTCCGCGAGCCGTTCGGCGACGTGCCGCCACATCAGGTGGGTCTGCGGGAAGCCGTGCAGCAGCACGACCGGGCTGCCGCTGCCGCCGACCGCGGCAGCCAGCTCCACACCGCCGGCTCCGGGCAGGCGGACGTGGTCGAAGCCGGGAATGGCTGGGCCGGCGGAACCGGCGGGAGTGGTGGGCGTCATGGGAGGCCGTCCTTCGGATCGGGTGCTGACCCGGTCAGGCTGGGCGACGGCGATCAGCATCCGATCAGTACGGCGGCGCGCGGGCGGCTCCCGGCACGGAGGATGGGGGCATGCGAATCGACGTGCTCGGTGCGGTGCGGGCGCTCCGCGACGACGGCAGCCCCGTCGACCTGGGCGGGCCCCGGCACCGTGAGGTGCTCGGCCGGCTCGTCGCCGCCGAGGGGCGGATGGTCACCACCGACACCCTCGTGGGTGATCTGTGGCCCGACCCGGCGGCCCGGGCCGTGGGCGCGCTGCGGACCTTCGTCGCCGCACTGCGCCGCGCCCTCGAACCCGACCGGCCGCCCCGCGACCCGCCGCGCGTCATCGTCACGGAAGGCCCCGGCTACGCGCTGCGGCTGCCGCGCGAGGACGTGGACGTCCACCGCTTCCACGACGCCCTGGCCCGCGCCCGGCGCAGCCCCGAGACGGTCGCCGACCTCGGCGCGGCACTCGGGTCCTGGCGCGGACCCGCCTACGCCGACGTGCCCGCTTCCGCGTGGGCGCAGCGCGAGCGCACCCGGCTTGAGGAACTGCGGCTGGAGGGGGTGGAGTTGCGCGCCCGCATCCTCCTGGACGCCGGGCAGGGCGCCGATCTCGTCGCGGAGCTGGGCGCCCATGTCGCGGAACACCCGTGGCGCGAGCCCGCCTGGGGGCTGCTGGCCCGCGCCCTGCACCGCGCGGGCCGCCAGGCCGACGCGCTGGCCACCCTGCGCCGCGCCCGCGCCATGCTGGCCGACCAGCTGGGGTTGGACCCCGGCCCCGGCCTCCAGCGGCTGGAGACCGAGATCCTCACCGGGTCCGCGCCGCCTCCCCGCGTGCCGGCCGGCTGGGCGGGCCCCGGCGTACGGCTCGGCCCGCGCACCACCGTGGACCTGGCCCGCACCCTCGCCCTGGCCGGCGGCGACGCCCTCGTCCACTCGCGGCGCGACCGGCTCGCCGCCGTCGAGGCGGCAGAGCGCACCGGAGACGTCGAACTGACCGCCAGGGTCATCGGCGCCTACGACGTACCCGCCCTGTGGAGCCGGGCCGACGACCCCGAGCAGTCCCGCGCCGTCGTCGCGGCAGCCGAACGCACCCTCACCGCACTCGGCCCGGCCGCCCCCGCCGACCTGTCCGCGCGCCTGCTGGCCACCGTCGCCGTCGAGAGCCGCAGCGCAGGCCTGACCGCGGCCGAGCTGAGCCGCGGGCGGCAGGCGGCACTCCGGGCCGAGGCGCTGGCGCGGGACCTGGGCGATCCCGCGCTGCTCGCCTTCGCCCTCAACGGGGTCTTCCTGCAGTCATTCACCCGCCCCGGGCTCGCAGCCGTACGGGACGGCGTCGGCGCCCGCATCCTCGACCTGGCCACCCGGCACGGCCTGCCGAACTTCGCGGTCCTGGGCCGGCTCGTCCGCCTGCAGTCCGCCTCGGCCCTCGGCGACCTCGACGCCGCCGCCGCGCACGCGGCAGCCGCGGAAGAGCTCGCGGCCGTCACGGAAGCGCTCCTGGTCCGCGTCCTCACCGGGTGGTTCCGCGCGCGCGTCACGGCCGCCCGCAGCGCGGAACCCGGCGGACCGACCGCCGCCACGGCCGCGGAGCACTACCGTGCCGCAGAGGACGCCCTGCGGGCCGCCGGGATGCCCGGCCTGCACCGCGGCCTGTTCCCGCTCGCCCTCCTCGGGCTGCGCCTGCTCCACGACCGCCCCGCGCCCACGGACCCGCACCTCGACTGGGGCCCCTACCGCCCCTGGGCGCGCCCCCTCGTGCTGCTCGCCCAGGACCGCCCGCAAGAGGCCCGTACCGCCCTGGCCGCGGCCCCGGAGCCGCCGCGCGACCACATGCAGGAGGCCCTGTGGTCCCTGACCGCCCGCGCTGCCGTCCGCCTGTCCGAGCCCGCGGTGGCCGCCCGTGCCGCGGCACGGCTGCGCCCCGCCCGTGCGGAACACGCGGGCGCGGGCAGCGGTCTGCTGACCCTCGGCCCGGTGGCGCGGTATCTGGCCGAGGCCGAGGCATGCGCGGCGAGGGCGTAGCCGCCGGTGCCGCGTACCCCTGGCCGGTGAGCCGTCGGCTGCCCGCGCTGCCGTCCGCCTGTCCGAGCCCGCGGTGGCCGCCCGTGCCGCGGCACGGCTGCGCCCCGCCCGTGCGGAACACGCGGGCGCGGGCAGCGGTCTGCTGACCCTCGGCCCGGTGGCGCGGTATCTGGCCGAGGCCGAGGCATGCGCGGCGAGGGCGTAGCCGACCGCACCCCGGTCCGTCCCGCGGCCACGGCACCCCGCGGCACGGGGCAGCGTCGACCTTCCTGGCGCCGTCGCCGGCCTCGCCGGCCGACCCGCGGCCGGTTCAGGCGGCGGACTTCCTGACCGCGTCTGCGATTTCGGCCGGCGAGCCGTGCCAGGGGGTGCCGTGGCCGGGGAGTACCCAGGAGGCCTGGAGTGCGGCGAGGTGGTCGAGGGAGGCTCGGGAGCCGTCGGGGTCGTCGGTGAAGGGGGCGGGCTGCGGGCCGGTGCGGCCGGTCAGGACGTGCCGGGTCGTCAGGGCGTCGCCGACGCAGACGGCGTCGGCGAGCGGCACGTGCACCGCGACGCTGCCCGGCGAGTGGCCGGGCATCGGCACGATCACCGGGTTGCCCGGCAGGTCGAGCACCTGGCCGTCGGAGAACTCGACCACCTCGCTGACATAGGTGGTGCGCAGGCCGTTCTTGCGCAGGGCGTACCAGAAGAAGCCGATCGCGGGGCCGAGCCGCATGGGTCCTGCCGGGGTCTTGGGCTTCTCGCCGGTGCGTGCGCGCACGGCGTCCGCGGAGTGCACGTAGACCGGCACCCCGTGCTCGCGGCGCAGCCGTTCGGCGAAGCCGATGTGGTCGGAGTCCCCGTGGGTCAGCACCAGGCCGCGGATGTCGGCGGCCGACCTGCCCAGGGAGCGCAGTTCGCGCTGCAGGTCCCGCCAGTGGCCGGGCAGGCCGGCGTCGACGAGGGTGATGCCGTCAGGGGTGTCGATGAGGTAGCACGCGACGACGTCATTGCCGATGCGGTGCAGGTGCGGGCCGAGCTTCATGGGATCCCCTCCGAGGGTGCCGAGCGCTACCATGGCTACGATACGTAGCCTTGATGGCTACGGGCAATAGCTGCGCAGCCGTGGAGAGGAGGGCCGCCGGTGCCGAGCCCTGAGAAGACCTCGCGGGGGGCGATCGTCGCCGCGGGCCGGGACATCCTGGAGGCGGGCGGCAGGGAGGGCCTGACCATGCAGAGCGTCGCCACCCGCGTCGGCGTGCGCGCGCCGTCCCTGTACAAGCACGTGCGCAACCGCGCGGCGTTGCTCGCCGCCGTCTCCGAGGCCGCCGTGGCGGAGCTGGCCGCCCGGCTGGAGGGCACCGACGGCTCGCTGGAGGAGCTGGTGCGCGCCTACCGCGGCTTCGCCCGGGACCGCCCGGAGGGCTTCCGGCTGATGCTGTCCCAGGCCGCGCCGCCCGAGGCGCTCGGCCGGGCCGCGGACCCCGTGCTGCGGGCGTGCGCGCAGCTCGCGGGGGAGCAGGACGCGCTGGACGCCGCGCGCCTGGTGACCGCGTGGGCCACCGGGTTCATCGGGATGGAGCTGGCCGGCGGCTTCCGGCTCGGCGGGGACGTCGACCGGTCCTTCGAGTACGGCCTCGCCCGCATGCGCAGAGCGCTCGGGCCTGCGTGACGCACCCCGCCCGCCGGGTGAGGCCGCGAGGAGGAGGACCGGCCTCACCCGGTGACGGCCACGGCCTCAGGGACGACGGCCGGGCGCGGTTCGTCGCGCCGCAGGGCCACCACGGCCATGTCGTCGTTCAGCCCGGCCGCCGCGTGCGCGCGCAGCTCGCTGGTCACCGCCCGCACCATCGCGTCGGGCAGGTGCCCGGTCCAGGCGGCGGCACGCTCCAGCAGCGGGTAGAACTCGCCCTTGCCGTCCCTGGCCTCGGTGACACCGTCGGTGTACACCAGCAGCCGGTCGCCCGGCTCGAAGGGGAAGGTGGTGGGGGTGTAGCCGCCGTCGGCCAGGGCGCCCAGGCCCAGCGGCGGGGCGGGGTCGGTCGCGTCCAGCGCGGTGACCGAGCCCTCGTGGAAGAGCAGCGGCGGCAGGTGGCCGCAGCTGACCACGTGCACGTACGGCTCGTCGTCGGGGATCTCCACGACCGCCGCGGTGACGAACCGCTCGGCCGCGTCGCCCGCGGCGGCGTCCCCCGGTTCGTTCAGGCCCCAGCGGACGCTGCCTTCGAGGGACGCGACCAGCTCGGGCAGCGGCGACTGGCGGTGGGCGGCGGCGCGGAAGGCGCCGAGGACCAGTTCGGTGTCGGCGACGGAGGCCGCGCCCTTGCCGCGGACGTCGCCGATGAGCAGCCGGGTGGAGTCGGCGGTGCGGGCCACCGCGTAGAGGTCGCCGCCGACGGGGGACCCGATCTCGGCGGCGCGGTAGGCCGAAGCGATGGAGACCGGTCCTGCGCGCTGCGGAAGCGGGCGCAGCACCGCTTCCGACACCCGCCGCAGCCCGACGAGTTCCTGCCGTCGCCGGTCGAGCATGTGGCTGACCGCGACCAGCAGGGCCGACAGCAGCATCAGGCACAGCAGCTGGACGAGCACGCTCTCGGAGATCAGGGTCATCCGCTCGGCCCCGGCGGCGACGAGGGCCAGCACCGCGAGCACCGCGGTGAAGGTGGCGCGGCGGGGGCCGACGAAGACGGCGATGAGGGCGACGGGGAGCACCAGGGTGTGTGCGAGGTGCACGTTGTCCGGTACGAAGAGGTCGGCGATCGGCACGAGGGCGATCAGTCCCGCCGCCACAGCGGTCCAGACGTGCTCACGCGACGATGCGGGATTCTGCGCCGGCAGCGGCCGGGTCATGCCCCACATACGGACTCCTTCCGGCTCCGTGGCCTCGTTGCAGGCCAGCGTACAACCGGTATGAAATATTCCAAGCCCGTACCAATCGCCCATGCGGCTCCGCGGCACGGGGGCGACCATGGGTTCATGGGGGAGAGTGGCGCACCGAACGAGGTGGTTCCGTGGCAGACCCGGCGATCGCCGTCAGCGGCCTGAGCAAGCGGTTCGGGGCTGTGGCGGCCCTGGACGCGGTGGACTTCCACGTCGAGCCCGGCACGGTCTTCGGGCTGCTCGGCCCGAACGGTGCGGGCAAGAGCACCGCTATCCGCGTCCTCACCACGATCCTGCCGCCCAGCGGCGGCCGGGCCGAGGTCCTCGGGCACGACGTGGTGCGCGAGCCGGCCGCCGTCCGCGGCCTCATCGGCCTGGCGGGGCAGTACGCGGCCGTGGACAAGAACCTCACGGGGCGGGAGAACCTGCGGCTGATCGGGCGGCTGACGCACGTACGGCACTCCCGGGTACGGCGCAGGGCCGCGGAGCTGCTGGAGCGCTTCGAGCTGACCGAGGCCGCCGACCGGCCCGCCCGCACCTACTCCGGGGGGATGCGCAGGCGGCTGGACGTGGCCGCCGCCCTGGTCCCCGACCCGCCGGTGCTCTTCCTCGACGAGCCGACGACGGGCCTGGACCCGCAGAGCCGAAACGCGCTGTGGGACCTGATCCGCCGCCTGGTGGCCGACGGGACGACCGTGCTGCTGACCACCCAGTATCTGGAGGAGGCCGACCAGCTCGCCTCGCGGGTCGTGGTCATCGACCGCGGCCGGGTCATCGCCGACGACGAACCCGCCCTGCTCAAGTCGCACCTGGGCAACACCGTCATCGAACTTGACATGGTCGGCGGCGAGCGGGCCGCCCGCGCGGCCGACCTGCTGCGGGCCGGCTTCGAGGAGGCGCCCCAGGTCGAGGGGCCGCATCTGAGCCTGGTCTCCCGCGACGGTTCGCGGCCGCTGCTCGAAGTGCTGCGCGTGCTGGAGTCGCACGACCTGGTGCCGGGCACCGTCGCGGTCAGGGAGCCGAGCCTGGACGACGTCTTCCTGCAGCTGACCGGCCACTCCGGCGGCACCCCCGCGGCGGGGGCACCGTGACCGGGGCGGCCGCCGGAGGGCTGACCCACGCGGCGCCGCAGCTGCTGCGCACCGCCCAGGACGGCCTGGCCGTCGCCTGGCGCAACCTCATCGGGCTGCGCCGGGTGCCCAGGCTGCTGGTGTTCTCCACCATCCAGCCGCTGGTCTTCGTGCTGATGTTCCGCTACGTCTTCGGCGGCGTCGTCGCCCCCGCGCTGCACGGTGTCAGCTACGTCGACTTCCTGATCCCCGGGATCTTCGTCCAGACCGTCGTCTTCGGCGCCATGAACACCGCCATCGGCCTGGCCACCGACATGCAGACCGGCCTGATGGAGCGGTTCCGCTCGCTGCCCATGGCCAGGTCCGCGGTGCTCGTCGGGCGCACCACCGCCGACCTGGTCCGCAACGTCTTCGTCGTGGCGATGATGACCGGGGTCGGCTTCGCCCTCGGCTTCCGCATCCACGCCGGGGTGCCGTCCTTCCTCGGCGGTGTGCTGCTGGTGCTGGCCTTCGGCTTCGCCATGTCCTGGATCTTCGCGGTCGTCGGCATGGCGGTGGGCGACCCGGAGACCGCGCAGGCCGCGGCCTTCCCCGTGCTGGCCCCGCTGGTCTTCGCCTCCGCCGCCTTCGTCCCGGTGAACACGATGCCCGGCTGGCTGCAGGCCTTCGCCGTGCACCAGCCGGTGTCCAGGACCGCGGACGCCGTCCGCGTCCTGGTGCTCGGCGGCCCCGCCGCCTCCGACGTGTGGCAGGCGCTGGCCTGGGACGCGGGCATCGTGGCGGTGTTCGCGCCGCTGGGCGTGTGGCTCTACCGCAGGGCCGTGTGAGGCCCGGCGGCGCCTTTGCGGCGGCCGGAGGAAAAGACCGGGAAATTCGTCGGCGGGCCGTGTCGATCCGCGGCTGCGCCGTTCGACCTCGGGGTGAGAGGGTCGAGAGGCGACCCCGGTTGGTGAGGAGCAGGACGATGGCGAAGTACATGCTGATCATGCGCGGCACGGACGAGTCCATGGCGAAGATGATGGAGACGCCCTTCGAGGAGATGCTGGAGACGGTCGGCCGCTTCAACGACGAGCTGGTCAAGGCCGGGGTGCTGGTCGCCGCCGAGGGCCTGGACGACCCGTCGCAGGGCGTGGTGGTCGACTTCGGCAGCGAGGCGCCGGTGGTCACCGACGGCCCCTACGGCGAGACCAAGGAGCTGTTCGGCGGCTTCTACCTGATCGACGTGGCCTCCAAGGAGGAGGCGGTCGAGTGGGCCAAGCGGCTGCCGGCCTTCCCCGGCTCCAAGTGCGAGGTCCGCCGGGTCCCGACCATCGACGAGTTCCCGCAGGACAACGAGTGGATCATCAAGGAGCGGGCCTGGCGCGAGCGCACCGGCCAGCTCTGATGCCCCGGCCCACCGACGGCCCGCCGGTCACCGAGTCGGCACGGCGGGCCGTCGAGGCGGTGTGGCGGATCGAGTCCGCCAGGATCGTCGCCGCCCTCGCCCGCTACACCCGGGACTTCGCGCTCGCCGAGGACGTCGCCCAGGAGGCGGTCGCCGAGGCGCTGGTCGCCTGGTCGCGCGACGGCCGCCCCGCCGACCCGGTGGGCTGGCTGCTGGCGACCGCCCGGCGCCGCGCCATCGACGGCTTCCGCCGCCGCACGGCGCTCGCCGAGCGCTACGCACTGCTCGCCGGCGCCCTGGCCGAGGGCGAGGCCAGCTCGGGTGCCGCGGCACCGCAGGACCGGGCGGGCGAGCTGCCGTGGGACCCCGACCGGGTGGATGACGACGTCCTCGCGCTGATGTTCGTCGCCTGCCACCCGGTGCTGTCGCCCGAGGCGCGCGTGGCGCTGACGCTGCGCGCGGTCGGCGGCCTGGCCAGCGAGGAGATCGCCCGCGCCTTCCTGGTGCCGGTGCCGACGGTTCAGGCGCGGATCACCCGGGCGAAGAAGACCATCGCGGCCGCGGGCGTGGCCTTCGAGCTGCCGCCCGCGGCCGAGCGGCGGGAACGGCTCGGCGGCATCCTCAGCGTCCTCTACGTGATCTTCACCGAGGGCTCCACGGCCACGGCGGGCGACCGGCTGCTGCGTACCGACCTGGCCTATGAGGCGATCCGGCTGGCCCGCATGCTGGCCGCGCTGCTGCCGGACGAGCCCGAGGTGCACGGGCTGCTCGCGCTGTTCGAGCTGACCTCGGCGCGCTTCCCCGCCCGTACCGGCCCTGACGGCGAGGCGGTGCTGCTGGAGGACCAGGACCGCAGGCGCTGGGACCGGTCCGCGATCCGGCGCGGCCTGGCCGCGCTCGGCCGGGCCTCCGTCCTGGGCCGGGGCCTTGGGCCGTACGGTCTGCAGGCGGCCATCGCGGCGTGCCACGCGTCGGCGCCCTCGGTGCCGGAGACCGACTGGGAGCGGATCGTGCTGCTCTACGAGGCGCTGGGCCGTGTCGCGCCCTCGCCCGTGGTGGAACTGAACCGGGCTGTCGCCGTCGCCATGGCACAGGGTCCCGCGCAGGCACTGGCGATGGTGGACGAACTGGTGGCCTCCGACCGCCTGTCGGGCTCCCACCTGCTGCCGAGCGTGCGAGGCGAACTGCTGCGGCGCCTGGGCAGGACGGCGGAGGCCCGCGCGGAACTGGAACTCGCCGGCCGACTGTGCGGCAACGACAAGGAGCGCGCGGTGCTGCTCCGCAAGGCGGCGGAACTGCACTAGCGGGAGCCGCTGTTGTGGCGTCACGGTATTTGCCGCACTTTGTGGTTGAATGTCGGAATCCTGGCCCTGACTTCGCTGTCGGCCCGTCAACCGCGCAAAGGACATGCAGGAATGTCGAATCACTTCACCGGTCTCAGCCTCGGCCCGCCGCTGGGCGACCAGCGGCTCGACCTCTGCGACCTCTACGCCTTCCAGTCGCCCGCGGACCCCGCGCGGACCGTGCTCATCCTCAACGCGAACCCCGAGGCGAAGGCCCTGCACCCCGACGCGATCTACCGCCTCAACATCGACAACGACGGCGACTGCCTCACCGACCTGGCGTTCAGCTATGTGTTCTCCGAGCCGAAGGACGGCCGCCAGACCTTCAGCGTCTTCGTCGCCAGGGGCGAGGAGGCCCGCTCACCGGAGGCGGTGGGCGAGAAGGTCGTCAGCGACGCCGAGGTCTCCTTCGGCCCGGTCGCGAGCACCGTGACCGCCGGTCCCTTCACCTTCTTCGCCGGCAGCCGCAGCGACGCCTTCTTCTTCGACTTCGACGGGGTCCAGAACCTCTTCGACACCAGCGGCGGCCGGAACTTCACCGCACCCCACCTCGGCGGCAAGTCGCCGTGGACCGGCGTGGACTCCAACACCGAGGCCAACGTCTTCTCCACGGTGGTGGAGATGCCGACCAGCGAGCTGGGCGCCCGCTCGCCGATCCGCATCTGGGGCCGGTGCAGCGTCCGCGAGGACGGCAGGCTCAACCACGTCGACCGCGCCGGCCACCCCTCGGTCAGCAGCTTCTTCAACACCGACGAGACCAAGGTCGAGTACAACGCCAGCGAGCCGGTGAACGACCGGGAGCGCTGGACCGACCAGTTCGTCCACCTGATGGGCCACACCGGCGACTACACGCGCGAGGAGGCGATCGCCGCGATCGACGCCGACCAGCTGCTCCCCGACATGCTGGTCTTCGACCCGTCCAAGCCCGCGCGCTACCCCAACGGCCGGGTCTTCACCGACGACGTCATCGACCACCGCCTCGCCTTCCTGTCCAAGGGCGACATCCCGCCCTCGGGCCTGTCCCCGCACACCGACCTGCTGGACGAGTTCCCCTACCTGGGCAACCCCCACCCGGCGTCCTGAGCCCGCCCGGCCGGCTACCGGTCCCGCCGGGAGCCGGCCGGGGGTGCCCCCGCGATCTGCGCCAGCAGCTCCGACTGGCGGACGGTGGTGTCCGCGGCGAAGGACCTGCCGCGGGCGGCGGCCCGCGCGAAGGCGGCCACCGCCAGGGCCACCTGGTCGGCCGGCTCCAGCGGGTCCTCCTCCGGCAGCAGGCGGGGGACGTGGGTGGCCGGCGGGGTGAAGGCGTGGGTCAGCGTCAGCGCGGACCTGCTGCCGGTGAGGGTGTACGCCGACCGGTAGGCGTGGTCCAGGCCGAAGCCGAGGGTGACCGCGGTGGACGTCGGGGTGTGCACCAGCAGCGCGGTACCGGCCGAGGGCACGCCGAGGCCACCGGGGTCCGACAGGTGCGAGGCCAGCAGCGCCAGCTCCGGGCCGAGCAGATGCAGGGCAGCCCGCAGCGGGTACACACCGGTGTCCCACAGCGCCCCGCCGCCCAGGTCCTCCCGGTAGCGGATGTCGTCCGCGGGGCGCCGCGGCACCGTGAACTCCGCGTGCAGGCTGCGCAGTTCCCCCAGCGACCCGTCGGCGGCCAGCTTGCGTACCGCCTCGTGCTGCGGGTGGTGGACGAACATGACGTTCTCCATCAGCGCCAGCCCCCGGCGTTCGGCCAGCGCGAACAGCTCCGCCGTCCGCGCCGGCTCCAGCGCGACCGGCTTCTCGGCCAGGACGTGCTTGCCCGCCTCCAGGGCCGCCCGCGTCCAGTGGGCGTGGAGCGCGGCAGGCAGCGGCACGTACACCGCGTCGACGTCGGGGTCCGCCAGCAGCGCTCGGTAGCCGGTGACGGCGTGGCACCCGTAGGGGCGTGCCGTCTCCCGCGCCCTCTCCCGGTCCCTGCTGGCGACGGCCACGACCTCGGTCGCCGGGCACGCGGCGAAGGCCGGCAGCATCCGCCGCCTGGCGATCTCCGCGCAGCCCAGCACCCCGATCCGCAGCGGGGAACCGTTCACCATGTCACTGCCCCGGTCGTCATGCACGACAGGAGCGTACGGGCCTGCACATTGACGTAGTGCCCGTGCCGGGCCAGCGACGCCAGCTGCCCCGGCGTCAACCAGCAGTATCCCGGCGGCAGTTCGTCCTCCACCGGGGCCTCGGGCTGCACGATCAGGCAGCGTGACTCCGCGTTGAGGAAGCGGCCGCCCTCCTCGGAGTGCACCGCCTCGTACAGCACCTGCTCGGGCTTGGCCTCCAGCACCAGGTCCAGGAAGGGCGGGCGGCCCGCGCTGCCGAGCACGGGGTGGTTGTCCGGCACGCACTGCACGGTCGGCCCGATCTCCACGGTGTCGAGGAAGCCGCCCTCGACCCGGGCGTGCGCCAGCAGGTGCGGCACCCCGTCGAAGCGCCGGACGACGAAGGCGATCACACCGCGCCCGGTCGGCTCGAACATCGGCTGCGTCCAGCTGCCCACCTCGCGGCTGCCCGCCTCGACGCCCACCGAGACGACCTGGAAGAAGCGGCCGTCGGGGCGCCGGATCGCCCACGGGTCCTGCTCCCAGCCGGCCACCGAGCGCAGCGGGACCGCGGCCGTCCTGAGGTCGTGCCGCGAGCGCTCACCGGTGAACCACGAGTGCAGCATGGTGTCCGACAGCTGCGCCGACCGCTCGGGGAAGGCGACCGGTGTGCAGGCCAGCACCGTGCGGGCGTCCATGTTGACCAGGTTGTCGCCGTGCAGCAGCTCGCCGATCTGGCCCAGGGTCAGCCACGCGAAGTCCGGGTCGTCCGCCACGTCCTCGTCGGTCTCGACCAGCATGTTCCGGTTGGACTTGTGCAGGAACCACGAGCCGTGCTCGGACTGCAGCACGTCGGCCAGCACCCGGCCCCGCCCGGGCCGTACGAAGTGGTCGATGTACTTCACCGCGGCGCCCTTGTGGACCTTGGTGTAGTTCGAGCGCGTCGCCTGCACGGTCGGGGACAGCTGCAGCAGGTTGGGGTTGCCCGGCTCCATCTTGGCCTGCATCAGGAAGTGCAGGACCCCGTCGAACTCCTTGGCCAGGATGCCGAGTATGCCGACCTCCGGCTGCCGGATGATGGGCTGCTCCCAGCGCACCCCCGGGTCCTCGCCGACCACCGCGGACAGCCCCTCGACGGTGAAGAACCGCCCGCTGCGGTGGCCCAGATCGCCGGTGTCCGGCCGGAAGGACCAGCCCTCCAGGTCCGCGAAGGGGATCCGGGTGACCGCGAAGCGGTGCGCGGCCCGGCGCTCGGCCAGCCACTCCGCGACCTGCGCGGTGCGCGGCCCCGCCCCTGAGGTGCGCTGCGCCGCCGACCTGGCCAGCCGGCCGGCGAGGCCGGTGTCCTCGCGCGGGTGCAGGGCCGTCGTCATCGGTAGCTCCTCGTGAACTCCCGGACCGACGCGATGACATAGTCGATCATCTCGTCGGTCAGGCCGGGGTAGACCCCGACCCAGAAGGTCTGCTCGGTGATCAGGTCGCTGTTCTCCAGGCCCCCGACGACCCGGTAGGGGCGCCCCGCGTAGGCGGGCTGCCGGGTCAGGTTGCCCGCGAAGAGCAGTCGGGTGCCGATCTTGCGGGACTCCAGGAAGTCCACCAGCGCCGCCCGGCCGAAGGGCGCCTTGCGGTCGACGGTGATGACGAAGCCGAACCAGCTCGGCTCGCTGCGCGGGGTCGGCTCGGCCAGGTGCAGGAAGGGCACCCCGTCCAGGCCCTCGCGCAGCCGCTGCCAGTTGTGCCGGCGGGCGGCCACGAAGCCCTCCAGCTTGTCCAGCTGGGACAGGCCGAGCCCCGCCTGCAGGTCGGTGGTCTTCAGGTTGTAGCCGATGTGGGAGAACGTGTACTTGTGGTCGTAGCCGTGCGGCAGGTCGCCCATCTGGTGGTCGAACCGCTTGAGGCAGGTGTTGTTCCTGCCCGGCTCGCACCAGCAGTCCCGGCCCCAGTCGCGCAGCGACTCCACAGCCCTGGCCAGCTTCAGGTCCGAGGTCAGCACGATGCCGCCCTCACCCATCGTCAGATGGTGCGCGGGGTAGAAGCTCACCGTCGTCAGGTCGCCGAAGGTGCCGGTCAGCCGCCCGTCGTAGGTCGAGCCGACCGCGTCGCAGTTGTCCTCGACGAAGGCCAGCCCGTGCTCCTTGGCCAGCGCCGCGACTTCGGCGACCTCGAAGGGGTTGCCCAGCGCGTGGGCGATCATGATGCCCCGGGTCTTCGGGCCGATCGCCGCCGCGACCCGCTCGGCGGTGGTGTTGTAGATGGGCAGTTCGACGTCCACGAAGACCGGGACCATGCCGTTCTGCACGATCGGGTTGACGGTGGTCGGGAAGCCCGCCGCCACGGTGATGATCTCGTCGCCCGGCTTGAGCGCCCGTTCGCCGCGCACCTTGGAGGTCAGCGCGGTCAGCGCCAGCAGGTTGGCGGACGAGCCGGAGTTGGTCAGGTGCGCCTTGCGGCGGCCGAGGAGTCTGGCGAAGCGCGACTCGAACTTCCGCGACCGCTCGCCCGCCGCGATCCGCAGGTCGAGCGCGGCCTCCACCAGGGCGGCCCGGTCGTCGGCGTCGAGCACCGCGCCGGACGGCCAGATCTCGGTGACGCCGGGGACGAAGCCCCCGTCGCCCTGCTGCTCCATGTGGTACTTGCGGACCTCGTCGAGTACCAGTGCCTTGTGGTCGCTCACGCGGTGCCTCCGGCGGTGTCGGCGGGACCGGCGGCGCGGCGGCTGTCCGCCGACTTCCACCACCCGGGGTTGTCCCGGTACCAGGCGACGGTGTCGGCCAGGCCCCGGTCGAAGGGGATCTCCGGTGCGTAGCCGAGCTGTTCGCGGATCTTGCTGTCGTCCAGCGCGTACCGCAGGTCGTGGCCCTTGCGGTCGGTGACGTACCGGATCATCGAGTCGTCGGCGCCGCACAGCGACAGCAGCAGCTCGGTCAGCTCCAGGTTGGTGCGGCCGGTGCCGCCGCCGACGTTGTAGATCTCGCCGGGGCCGCCGCCGGTGAGCACCGCCTGCACCGCCCGGCAGTGGTCGTGCACGTGCAGCCACTCGCGGACGTTGCGCCCGTCGCCGTACAGCGGCACCGGGCGGCCCTCCAGCAGGTTCGTCACGAACAGCGGGATCAGCTTCTCCGGGAACTGGTAGGGGCCGAAGTTGTTGGAGCAGCGGGTCACCGACACGTCGAGACCGTGGGTGCGCCAGTAGGCGCGCGCGATCAGGTCGGAGCCGGCCTTGGACGCCGAGTAGGGCGAGTTGGGCATCAGCGGGGCGTCCTCGGCCCACGAGCCCTGCTCCGCCGAGCCGTACACCTCGTCGGTCGAGACGTGGACGAAGCGCGGCACACCGCGGCGCAGGCACGCCTCCAGCAGGGTCTGGGTGCCGCCGACGTTGGTCCGTACGAACTCCGCGGCCGAGCGCACCGAGCGGTCCACGTGCGACTCGGCGGCGAAGTGCACCACCGCGTCATGGCCGGGCAGCAGGTCGAGCAGCAGCGGCAGGTCGCAGATGTCGCCCTGCACGAAGTCCATCCGGGGGTGCGCGGCCGGCAGGTTCTCCCGCCGCCCGGCGTAGCTGAGGATGTCGAGCACCGTCACCCGGGCCTGCTCGTACCCGGGGTAGCCGCCGGCCAGCAGCGTGCGGACGTAGTGCGAGCCGATGAAGCCGGCGCCGCCTGTCACCAGGAGTCTCATCAGGCCGCGACCTCGATCCGGGTGTGGTCGCCGACGACGAGCCGGTGCTGAGCCGACGCGCCGACGCTGGCGCCTCGCCCGATCAGCGAGTTGTGCAGGCCCGGCACATCGGTGATGGACGCGCCGTCCATCACGATCGACTCGGCCAGCCGCGTCGAGCGCAGCAGGCAGCCCCGTCCGATGGCCGTACCTGACCCGATGTGGCTGTCCTCGACCAGGGTGTCCGTGCCGACGATCGCGGGACCCTCGATGTGCGAGCGGACGATCCGCGCACCCGGCTCCACCACCACCCGCCCCTCGATCGTGCTGTCCGCGTCGACCTCGCCCGCGACGGCGGGGACCAGCGCCTCCAGCATCCGCCGGTTGCACTCCAGGACGTCCTCGGTGCGCCCGGTGTCCTTCCAGTACCCGGCGTACTCCTCGGCGCGTACGTCACCGCCGTGCGCCAGCAGGTGCTGGACGGCGTCGGTGATCTCCAGCTCGCCGCGGGCGCTGGGCCGGATCGCGGCGACCGAGCGGTGGATCGCGGCGGTGAAGAAGTACACCCCGATCAGCGCCAGGTCGCTGCGCGGCTGCTGCGGCTTCTCCACCAGCCGGGTGACCCGGCCCGCGGGGTCCAGCTCCGCCACCCCGAAGTTGCGCGGGTCGGCGACCTTGCGGACCACCAGCTGCGCGTCCGGCCGCTCCGCCGCGAACTGCCGGGCGACGTCGCCGACCCCGTCGGGCAGCATGTTGTCGCCGAGGTACATCACGAAGTCGTCCTCGCCGAGGAAGGGCCTGGCCAGCAGCACGCAGTGCGCGAGGCCCAGCGGCTCGTCCTGCGGGATGTAGGTGATCCGCACGCCCAGCCGGGAGCCGTCGCCGATCTCCCGCTCGATCTCGGCGCCCCAGCCGCCCACGACGACGGCGACCTCGGTGACGCCCAGGGCGCTGATGTTGGCCAGCACGTGTTCCAGAACGGGCCTGTTGGCGATGGGGATGAGCTGTTTGGGCATGGAGTAGCTGAACGGGCGCAGGCGCGTGCCCGACCCGCCTGACAGCACCAAGGCTTTCACTTGCTCTCCTCAAGTCGGTACGGGTTCTGCGGCCCGGTCACGCCGTCGTGGCCGCGGGCCGGGTCGGGCGCCGCGAGCATGTCCCGCAGCGATTGGTCCAGCGCGTGCCGCGGCACCCAGCCGAGCAGCCGGCGGGCGCGGTCGATGTCGAGCTGCTGCCAGGCCGCCGAGGAGCGCGGGCTGCCGCCCGCCCCGCCGGCGGCCTCCCGCCGCACGGGCAGGCCGCTCAGCTCCAGCAGCCGGTCCACCAGGCGGTCCACCGGCACCGCCCGGCCGCCGCCGATGTTGACCACCCGGCCGCGGATCCTGCCGGGCCTGGCGGCGACCGCCCGCACCACGGCGTCGCCGACGTCCCGCACGTCCACGAAGTCGCGGGCGGCGAGCAGCGGGCCGAGCCGCAGGACGTGGCCGCCCGGCGGCGGCTGCTCCGCGGACCGCTCGGCGATCCAGCGGGCGACCGAGCCGAGCAGGCCCGGCGCACCCGGCCCCGACACGTTGGCGACCCGCAGCACGGCGCCGTCGAGCCGGCCGTCGCGGGAGGCGCGCAGCACGTGTTCCGTGCCGCGCAGCTTGGTCCTGGCGTACACCGTGTCCGGGGCGGCCCTCCGCGTCTCGTGCACCGGGGCGGGACCGGTGACCGGGCCGTACTCCAGGCTGCTGCCGAGCTGGACCAGCCGGGTGCGGGCAGGCAGCGTGGCCACCAGGTCGGCGACCAGCCGGTCGTTGAGGTCGGCCATGTTTCCCTCGCCGCCCCACACCTGGCCGACGGCGTTGACCACGACGGCCGGCGCCTGGCCGGCGAGGAAGTCCCGCAGCATGCGCGGCCCCATCGCCGCCAGGTCCAGCCGCACCGCGGTGACCTGCGGGCCGCCCGGTGCCTGCGGCGGCCCGCCGCCGCGGCTGACCGAGGTGACGTCGGCGCCGGCCAGGGCCAGCGAGCGGGCGGCCCGGCCGCCGAGGAAGCCGGAGCCGCCGAGCACCAGGACCCGCAGCCCGCGCAGGCCGTGCGGGCCGGTGCCGCCGCCTGCGGCCTGCCGCACCGCCGTCACAGCGGGGGGTTCCCGTGCTTGCGCTGCGGCAGGTCCGCCCTCTTGTGCCGCAGCATGGCCAGTGCCCGGATCAGCACCGAGCGGGTCTGCGCGGGGTCGATCACGTCGTCCACCAGGCCGCGTTCTGCCGTGTAGTAAGGGTGCATCAGCTCGGACCTGTAGTCCTTGATGCGCTGGCTGCGCACCGCAAGCGGGTCGTCCGCGGCGGTGATCTCCCGGCGGAAGATGACGTTGGCCGCGGCCTCCGCGCCCATCACCGCGATCTCGTTGGTCGGCCACGCGTAGGTCAGGTCGGCGCCGATGGACTGGCTGTCCATGACGATGTAGGCGCCGCCGTAGGCCTTGCGCAGCACCACCGAGACCCGGGGCACGGTGGCGTTGCAGTACGCGTACAGCAGTTTCGCGCCGCGCCTGATGATGCCCTCGTGCTCCTGGTCGACGCCGGGTAGGAAGCCGGGGACGTCGACCAGGGTGACCAGCGGGATGCTGAAGGCGTCGCAGAACTGCACGAAGCGCGCCGCCTTCTCGCTGGAGCGGATGTCCAGGACGCCCGCCATGGACAGCGGCTGGTTGGCGACGATGCCGGCGACCTGGCCGTCCAGCCGGGCGAAGGCGCAGATCACGTTGGCCGCCCAGCCGGCGCTGACCTCGAAGTACTCGCCGTGGTCGGTGAGCTGCCCGATGACCTCGCGCATGTCGTAGGCCTGGTTGCCGTCCACCGGCACGAGGTCGCGCAGGGCCTGCGCGCTGCGGTCCGCGGGGTCGCCCGCCGGTTCGCGCGGCGGGAGTTCGCGGTTGTTGGACGGCAGCAGGGACAGCAGCCAGCGGACCTCTTCGAGGCAGGTCTGCTCGTCGTCGTACGCGAAGTGCGAGACGCCCGAGACGGTGGAGTGGACGTCGGCGCCGCCCAGTTCGTTCTGGCTGATCTCCTCGCCGGTGACCGCGCGGATCACGTCGGGCCCGGTGATGAACATCTGCGAGGTGTCCCGGACCATGAAGACGAAGTCGGTCAGCGCCGGCGAGTAGGCGGCGCCGCCCGCGCACGGGCCGAGCATGACGCTGATCTGCGGGATGACGCCTGAGGCGCGGGTGTTGCGCTGGAAGATGCCGCCGTATCCGGCCAGCGCCGAGACGCCTTCCTGGATACGGGCGCCGGCGCCGTCGTTGAGCGAGACCAGCGGGGCACCGGCCGAGATGGCCATGTCCATGATCTTGTGGATCTTCGTGGCGTGCGCCTCGCCGAGCGCGCCGCCGAAGATCCGGAAGTCGTGCGCGTAGACGAAGACCGTACGGCCGTGGACCGTGCCCCAGCCGGTGATCACACCGTCGGTGTAGGGCCGCTTGGCCTCCATGCCGAAACCTCGGGCGCGGTGCCGGCGCAGCGGCTCCACCTCCTCGAAGCTGCCCTCGTCGAGCAGCAGGTCGATCCGTTCGCGGGCGGTCAGCTTGCCCTTGGCGTGCTGCCGCGCCGTGGCCTCGGAGCCTGGGCCGCGCAGCACGTCGTCCTTGATCGCGCGCAGCTCCGCCACCCGGTCCTGCATCATGCGGGGTCCTCCCTGTCGTCGGGCACGGCCGGGCGCAGACCGGCCAGCGCCACCAGCAGTCCTGCGGCGCCGACACCGGTCAGCAGCGCGTACGGCGCCCACCCGGCCCGCGCGGCGGTCCGCAGCGCGGCGGTCAGCACCAGTGCCAGTGCGGCTCCGGCCTGTACGCCGGTCTGGTAGAGCGGTACGGCCACCGGCCGCTCGGCGGCCGACATCGCCGAGGTGGCCTGCACGTTGAGCGCGGTGAAGGACAGCACGAAGGCGGCGCCCACCAGGACGAGCGAGGGCAGCACACCGGGGTAGTCCCGCCCGTGCCACGGCATCAGCTGGTAGGTGTACGCGACCGCCGCCGCCAGCGCCCCCGCCGCGATCAGCCGCTGCGGTCCTGCCCGCGCGATCAGCCGCCCGGCGAAGGGCGCCGACAGCGCGAGCGGCGCGCACGCGGGGAGCAGCCCCAGCGCGGTCGCCCACGGCGACCAGCCGCGGCCGTCCTGCAGGCCGAAGACGGTCAGCAGGAGCAGCCCGAGGAAGCCGCCGTTCAGACAGGCCGCACCGACGGCGGACCGCACGAGTGCGGCATTGCCCAGCAGACCGCGGAAGCCTGCCCTGCCCCGCGCGGAACCGCCGGTGCGCCCGGCCTCCCGCGGGATCTGCCGTGCCGCGACCAGCAGCAGGACCAGCGCCACCGGCGCGGGGAACAGCAGCGTCCACCGCCAGCTCGCCGACGTCAGGGCGCCCGACAGCAGGATGCCCGAGGTGAAGCCCGCCGCGCCGAACAGCGAGTAGACGGTGACCGCCCGGCGGCGCGGGGCGCCCTCGGGGTAGACGCCGGCGATGATGGCAAGACCCGTGGGCGCGGTGAGCGCCGCACAGGCGCCCTTGACCACCCGGGTGGCGACCAGGACGGTGGCGCTCCCGGTCGTACCGCCGACCACCGAGGCGGCGGCGAAGACCAGCAGCGCCCACAGGTACGGCCGGCGGGCGCCGTACCTGGCCGTCAGCCGCGGGCCGAGCAGCAGCAGGGCGGCGAAGCCCAGCGCGAAGCCGCTCATCACCCACTGGGCGCCCCACAGGGACAGCCCGAGGTGCCGGGCCGCGACCGGCAGCGCCGGCAGCACCACCGAGACCTCCAGCGCGTCGATCAGCATGCTCGCGCAGAGCACCAGCAGCAGGGCGCGCGGCGGACGGGCGGCCGCCGGCCCGGCCGCCGCCCGTGGTCCGGACAGCGTCGTCATGCCCGCGCCGGTCAGCCGCCCAGCAGCGTGCCGCCGCTGGCGTCCAGGTAGGAGCCGGTGATCCAGCGGGCGTCGTCCGAGGCGAGGAAGGCCACCACGGAGGCCACGTCGTCGGGCTCGCCGACCCGGTTGAAGGCCGAAAGCGCCGCCATCTGCTCGACCGCCTCGGGGATGCCGAAGACCGGCGAGCCGTTGTTCGTGATGCCCGGGCCGACGCTGTTGACGGTGATGCCGCGCGGCGCCAGGTGCTTGGCGAAGTGCAGGGTGAGCTGGTCGATCGCGCCCTTCGTCATGGCGTAGGCAACCTCCTGCGGGTTGGCGAAGCGGGTCAGGCCCGAGGAGATGTTGACGATCCGCCCGCCGTCGGGCATGTTGCCCAGCGCCCGTTGCACCAGGAAGAACGGCGCCTTCGCGTTGACCGCGTAGAGCCGGTCGAACTGCTCGGGCGTCACGTCCTGCGGCGGCGTCCCGCCCATCACCCCGGCGTTGTTGACGAGGATGTCCAGGTCCGTGCCGCCGGTGCGCTCCTTCAGGCCGCGCTCCAGGGCCAGGAAGAGTTCGTGCACGTCGCCCGGCACCCCCAGCTCCGCCTGGAGCGCGAAGGCCCGGCCGCCGTCCTGCTCGACCAGCCGCACCACCTCGTCCGCGGCCTCCTGACTGCTCGAACCGTGCACGGCGACCAGGGCGCCCGCGCGGGCCAGCCGCAGGGCGACGGCCCGGCCGATGCCGCGGGTCGATCCGGTGACGAGCGCGGTCTTTCCGGTGAGCTGGGGCATGCTGGCTCTCCTGTCCGGGACGGAGCGGGTGGAGGGGATGGAAGGGGCGGCGGGAAGGGGCGCCGGTGAGGGGCCGGGGTCCGCCGGGTGGTGCGGGTGCGGTGCGTCGAGGCCGCTGATCGTGGCGGCCAGGTGGCGCGGCACCGGTTCGAGCGCCATCAGCTCGGTGAAGACGGTGCGCAGCGGCTCCGACTCGGGGCCGCCGAGCAGCAGTTGGGCCTGCGCCTCGATGGCGGTCAGCACCCGGCGCCCCACCGGGTGGCGCACCGCGTGGTAGGAGTCCAGGGCCGCCCGGTCGGGTGACCCGCCGAACTGCGCGGCCAGGGCGCGCCCGAGGGCGGCGGCGTCGTGCAGGCCGAAGTTGACGGCCTGGCCGCCGACCGGCATCTGCACATGGGCCGCGTCCCCTGCCAGCAGCACCCGGCCGTTGCGGTAGCGCTCCGCCTGGAGCCGGGAGTTGCCGAAGGCGTTCAGCCACACCGGGCGGCCGTGCCCGATGTCCTCGCCGGTGACCTGGCGCCAGGCGGCCACGACCTCGGCGAAGTCCGGCGGACCCGGACGCTCGCGCGGCGCGGACCCGTACACGTGCACCATCACCCGGGTGGCGCCGCTGGGCCAGCGGGAGGCGATGGCAAGGCCGTTCGGCAGCCGCTCGAAGCGGCGGTCGGGGATGTCGATGCCCTCCACGTCGGCGCGCAGCAGCTCCTTGGTCGCGGCGTCGCCGGTCATGCCGAAGCCGGCCAGGTCCCGCACCGTGCTCTGCTCGCCGTCGCAGCCGACCGCGTAAGCACAGCGCAGCACGACCGGCAGGCCGCCCGGGCCCGCCGCCTCGACCTCCACATGCCCCGGGTGCTGCGCAAGTCCGGTCACCCGGTGGCCGCGCCGCAGGTCCGCGCCGCGCTGCACCGCGTGCCGCTGCAGCACCGCCTCGACCCTGGTCTGCGGCACCTTCCACTGGCCCGCGAAGCGGTGCGCGGGGTCGGCTGCGGCCAGGTCCAGCGGGATACCGCCGAAGTGCCCGCGCGGACCCGGCTGCGGTGCCAGGTCCGCCAGCAGGTCCAGCTCCTCCAGCAGCTCCATGGTGCGGGTGTGCAGGGTCGAGGCGCGCGACTCGGTGGTCGGTGCGGGCAGTTGCTCCAGTACGGTCACCCGCACGCCGTGCAGCCGCAGCTCCAGCGCGAGCAGCAGCCCGACAGGGCCCGCCCCCACCACGACGACGTCGGTGTCATGGCCGGCCGTTCGCGGGGACGGCATCCTCAGCGCCGCACTTCCGCGTAGGCCTTGGCAAGGCCGAGCGTGGCCCGGCTGTTGCCGCCCAGGGCGCCGCGGATGAAGACCCTGGCCTGCTCGACCCCCGCGCCGGCGCCGAGCACCGCGGTGATGTTGTCCGGGTCGAGGATCACCGTGTGCTGCGAGGTGGCGGTGGTGACCCCGTCGGCGTCCTCGGTGAACTCCCAGTAGCCGGTGTGCAGTTGCAGCAGCGCGGGCAGCGTCGTCTGCTTGTAGGCGATCTTGTGGTGCGGGAAGCAGACCCGTACCGACTCGGTGGTGTGGGTGGCGCCGTCGGCGGTGCGGGTGTCCATACGCAGCACCTGCAGGCCGGGGGTGTCCTCGCGCAGGTCCACCTTGGCCACGTGCGGCAGCCGCTCCTGCCACGCCTGGGCCTCGTTGACGAAGTCGTACACGTCCTTGGCGGAGCCGTCGATCCTGACGCTGTCGGCGAAGGACAGCGTCAGCGCGGTGTCGGTGACCCGCTCCATGCTGACCTTGAGCGCGGCCAGCTCCGAGCGGCTGTTGCGGTCCACCGCCTCGTCGATCCAGGCCAGCCCTGCCGGGTCGTCGTCGACGGCCCGGTAGTGGTGCAGCAGCCGGATCCTGGTGCCCGCGCCCTCCTCCTCGATGACCCAGGTGCCGCCCATGGCGGCGACGGGCGGCGCGGACACCTCCTGCGCGAAGCCGATCCGCAGTTTGTCGGGGTCGAGTTCGCGGCGGGAGGTCCAGCTCTTCGGCTCGCCGTTGGCGGTGGCCCGGATGCGGATGCGCTCGTCGGACGAGCCGCGCTCGACGACGTCGACGTGCACGCACGGCGGGAAGATCAGCGGCCAGTTCTCGACCTCGGCGATCAGCCGGTAGACCTCGGCTGCCGGGGCGTCGACGGTGATGGTGTGCTCGACCTCGTGCTGGGTCATCGGCGGTCTCCTCGGCTGTACGTCGGCTGTACGTCGGCTGTACGTGGGCGGGTTGCGGGTCGGCTGCTCGGGTCAGAAGTTGCCGAGGCCGCCGCAGACGTTGAGTGCCTGCGAGGTGATGGAGGCGGCGGTGTCGGAGGCCAGGTAGCCGACGAGGCCTGCGACCTCGTCCGGGGTCGAGTAGCGGCCGAGCGGGATCTTGGCCTGGAAGCGCTGGAGGATCTGCTCCTCCGTGGTGTCGTACGCGGTGGCGTAGCCCTGCCTGACCCGCTGGGCCATCGGGGTCTCGACGTATCCGGGGCAGACCGCGTTCACGGTGACGCCCGTGGGGGCGAGTTCGTTGCCCAGCGCCTTGGTGAAGCCGACGACGCCGTGCTTGGAGGCGGAGTAGGGGGCGCCGAGCACCACGCCCTGCTTGCCCGCGGTCGAGGCGATGCTGATGATCCGGCCCCAGCCGCGGTCCCGCATGCCGCCCGCGGTCAGCACCTCGCGGGTCATCCGGAAGACGCTGTTGAGGTTGGTCTCCATGACGTCGAGCCACAGGTCGTCGGCGATGTCGGCGGTGGGGCCGCCACCGGAGCGGCCTGCGTTGTTGACCAGGATGTCGACCGGGCCGAAGCGGCCGACCGCGGCGGCGACGAAGTCCCGTACGGCCTCGGGCGAGCGCACGTCGCAGGCGGCGCCGTCCACGTCGAGGCCCTCCGCCTGCAGCTCCTTGGCGGTGCCGGCCACGGACTCGGGGGTGCGCGAGCAGATGAAGACCCGGTGGCCCTGCCCGGCCAGCAGCCGGGTGACGGCCAGCCCGATCCCGCTGGTCGCGCCGGTCACCAGGGCGGTCCGCGGTTGCGTTCGTGTCATGGGGTGTCTCCCGTGGGTGGGTTGGCGTGTGGCACGGCGCTGCCGCCGCACCCGGGGGAAGGTGCGGCGGCAGCGCCTGGTCCCCTGGGGGCCGGGGACGGGGGGTGGTGCGGTGCGCGGGCTCAGGCGGCCGGCGTGGTGGACAGGTGCGCGTTGACCACCTCGATCAGCGCGCGGGGCGTGCGGGCCACGGTGAGCGCGGAGTCGTCGAGCGCGATGCCGAACTCCCGCTCGATGCGCCCGCCGGTCTCCAGCAGGGCCAGCGACTCGTAGCCCAGGGCCTCGAAGTCGGTGTCGAGGATGTCGCCGTCGAGGTCGACGTCCTCGCTGGCGCCTGCGCCCTCCAGCAGGATCCTTTTGAGTGCCTCCAGGGTGAATGCGGTGCCGGGCATGGGTGTCCTCTCGGAGAAGGGGTGAGCGGTTCCTGCGGGCGTCGTCGGTCGCAGGCGAGGACCGGGCGTCGCCGGCCGCGGGCGCCGGCCGGTGTCACCGGTCGCAGGCGCGCACGACGACCGCCGAGTTGAAGCCGCCGTAGCCGCGCGCGAGCACCAGCGCGGCGCGGACCTGCGCGGTACGCGGCCGGGCGCCGACCAGGTCGAGGTCGTAGGTGTCCGCGGGTGTCACATGCGGTGTGGGCGGGATGACCCCGTCGCGCATCGCCAGGCACGCCGTTGCCAGGTCCAGTGCCGCGGCGCCCGAGCACAGCCGGCCCGTCATCGCCTTGGGCACCGTCACCGGGACCCCGCGCGGCCCGAAGACCTTGCCGATCGCCTCGGCCTCCACGCGGTCCAGCTCCGGTACGGCCGCGCCGTCGGCGAAGACGACGTCGATGTCGCCGGGGGCGAGGCCCGCGTCGTCCAGGGCCACCTCGATCGCCTTGCGCAGGCCCGGCTCACGGCCGGTGCCCGGCGCGGGGTCGAAGGTCGCACCGTAGCCGGCGATCTCCCCGTAGACCTGGGGCGCCCCGCGCTCCCGGGCGCTGTCGAGGTCCTCCAGGACCAGCAGCGCCCCGCCCTCGCCGGGCACATGCCCGTGCGCGGCGCCGTCGAAGGGGAGATACGCCCGGGCCGGGTCGGTGCTGGTGCTCAGCCGCCTGCTGGCGAGCAGGCCGACCCAGCCCCAGGGGCAGATCGAGGCGTCCATGCCGCCGGAGACGACCAGCCGGGTGCCCTTGCGGATCTGCCGCCTGGCCTGCGCGACCGCATCCAGGCCGCCCGCCTGGTCGCTGACGACGACCCCGCTGGGGCCGCGCATGCCGTTGCGGATCGAGATCTGGCCGCTGTTGACGGCGTAGAACCAGGCGAAGGACTGGTAGGCGCTCACATAGGCGCCACCCCTGCTCCACAGGTTCTGCAGCTCGCCCTGCCCGAACTCGAAGCCGCCGGACGAACTCGCCGTCACCACGCCCATGTCGAACTCGGGGAACTCCTCGGGCCTGACCCCGGCGTCCTCGAACGCCCAGTCGGTGCTGACCAGCGCCAGCCGGGTCACCCGGTCGGTCTGCGGGATCAGCCGGCCGGGCAGCAGCTCCTCGGCGGCGAAACCGTCGATCTCCCCGGCCAGGGTGGCCGGATAGGAGGCGGGGTCGAAGCGGGCGATCCGGCCGATGCCGTGGACTCCACGGCGGGTGGCGTCCCAGTAGCCGGCGCTGCCCAGGCCGTTGGGGGCGGCGATGCCGAGCCCCGTCACGACCACTCTCGCGTCAGAGCGTACGGCCACCCGGCGCCCCTCCCCGCGCGCTGGTCAGCACCATCGCGCTCTGGAAGCCGCCGAAGCCGCTGCCGACGGTGAGCACCGTGTCGGTCGGCCACTCGCGGGCGGTCAGCGGCACGTAGTCGAGGTCGCACTCGGGGTCGGGGACGTGCAGGTTGGCCGTGGGCGGCACGACGTCGTGCTCGATGGCCAGTACGGACGCGGCGATCTCGATGGAGCCGATGGCGCCGAGCGAGTGGCCGACCATCGACTTGATGGAACTCATCGGGGTCCGGTACGCGTGCGCCCCCAGGCTCCGCTTGACCGCCGCCGTCTCGTGGCGGTCGTTCTGCCGGGTGCCCGAGCCGTGCGCGTTGACGTAGTCGATGGCCTCGGGGCCGATCTCCGCCTCGTCCATGGCCACCCTGATGGCCTCCGCCATCTCCCGGCCGTCGGCCCGCAGCCCCGTCATGTGGTAGGCGTTGCTCCGGGTGGCGTATCCGGCGATCTCCGCGCGGACATGGGCGCCGCGCCGCCGTGCCGCCCCCAGCTCCTCCAGTACGAAGACCGCGGACCCCTCACCCAGGACGAAGCCGTTGCGGCGGTCGTCGAAGGGGCGTGAGGCGCTCTCGGGCGAGTCGTTGGAGGGCGTGGTGGCCTTGATGGCGTCGAAGCAGGCCACCGTGATGGGGGAGATGGGCGCATCGGTGGCGCCGGCGATCATGATGTCGGCGCTGCCCTCCCGGATCAGCTCGGCCGCGTGGCCGACCGCGTCCAGGCCCGAGGTGCAGCCGGTCGACACCACCGTGCACGGCCCCTCCGCGCCGGCCGCAAGGGCGACCTCCGCCGCGAAGGAGCTGGGCACCAGGTAGTTGTAGAGGTGCGGCACGGCGTAGGAGTGGTCCACCAGGTCGAGCCGTCCGCCGTCGCTGACGGTGCGGTACTCCTGGTCGAGCCCGGTCGTGGCGCCGACCGCACTGCCGATCGTCACCCCGGTGCGGTGCGGCTCCAGGCCCTCGAACTCCAGCCCGCTGTCGGCCATCGCCTCGCGGGCGGCGACCACCGCGAACTGCGCGGCCCGGTCCATCCGCCGGATCTGGTGCGGGGTCAGCCCCAGCAGCTCGGCGTCGAAGTCCGCCTCGGCGGCGACCTGGGAGCGGAAGGGTGACGGGTCGAAGAAGCTGATCCTGCGGGTCGCGGTGCGCCCCTCGGTCAGCAGCTGCCAGAAGTCCTTGCTGCCGATACCGCCCGGCGCGACGACGCCGACGCCGGTGATGACGACACGCCGACGGCTCACCGCGCGCTCCAGTGGTAGAAGCGCTGCGCCATCGCGTCGGCGGGCGAGCGCCAGGTGGCCGGGTCGTACGCCTCGATGAAGGGCTTGAGGTCCTGGCTGATGGCGACGAAGCGCGGGTCGGTCTTGGCGGTCTCGATCCGCTCGCCGCCGTCCGCGGTGTCGAAGTCCTGCAGGTGGAAGTAGAGCCCCCGGTAGGAGAAGAGCTGCCGCCGCCTGGTGCCCATGGCATGGGGCATGTCGGTGGCGTCGAAGGCGGTGAAGAGGTCGGCGACGTCCGTGGCCGAATGGGCGTTCATTCGGGCCACGATCAGCGTGCTGTGCATGGTGGGTCCTCCATGTCGGGCCGGGTCGGCCGCGGGTGCACGGCTCCGTCGTGCGGGCCGGTGCGGGGGTGCAGCCCGGGGCTGCGCGGGCGGGCGCGGGCGGGCGGCGGGGGGCGTTCTCTGGGGTGGGGGAGGTCAGCGTGCGGGGCCGAACCACCGCTCCAGGGCCATCGGCAGGTCGTGGTGGCTGCCGGGCGCGGCCCAGGCGACGTACCCGTCGGGCCTGACCAGCAGTGCGGTGGTGCCGGCGAGCGGGGAGCCGGGTGCCGGGTCTGCCGGGACCGCGGTGACCAGGTCGATGCGGTCGGTCCAGCCGGCCGAACGGCGGCGCAGCTCCGCGTTGTCCGCGAGGTCGAGCAGCAGGCCGCGGGCCGGGTGCAGCAGCTCGGCCGTGCTGGTGGCACGGCCCTTCCTGGTCAGGGCCAGCGGCGGCATCCGCATCCCCAGCAGGGGGTGGCTGCCGGTGCCGACGTCGTAGCGGATCTCCAGGCCGCTGACCATCGCGGCCAGATGGCGTGCCACCTCGGGGTAGGCCACCAGCTCGCCGAGCACGTCGCGCAGCGGCTGCATCTCCTCGCCGCGCAGGAAGAGCATGCCCTGTGCCCGGGTGTTCAGCAGCAGCCGGCTGCCGACCGGGTGCCGCTCGCCGTGGTAGGTGTCGAGCAGGGTCTCGGGCGCGGTGCCGCGCTGCACCGCGGCCAGCTTCCAGCCGAGGTTGACCGAGTCCTGGATGCTGGCGTTCATGCCCTGCCCGCCGGCCGGCAGGTGGATGTGCGCGGCGTCCCCGGCCAGCAGCACCCGGCCGCGCCGGTACTGCGTGACCTGGCGGGTGGCGTCGCCGAAGGCGCTGACCCACACCGGCTCCGCGTGCGAGATGTCGGTGCCGGTCAGCCGCTGCCAGGCGTCGCTGACCTCGGAGAAGGCCGGCGGCCCGGTCCGCCGGCGGGGCGGGGTGCCGCGCTCGCACACGATGATCCGGGTGACGCCGCCGGGCAGCGGGCCGACCATGACCATGCCGCCGGGCAGCGTCTCGCCGATCATCCGCGGTGCCAGGTCCACCCCGCGCAGGTCGGCGAGGTACATCTCCATCGTGGCGGGGGTGCCGGGGAAGTCGAAGCCGGCCGCCTTGCGCACCGTGCTGCGGCCGCCGTCGCAGCCGACCAGCCACTCGGTACGCAGCAGGTGCTCGCCCTGCGGTCCGCGGACGGTGATCTCGACGGCGTCGTCCTTCTCGGCGATGCCCAGCAGTTCGTGGTCCCGCCTGATGTCGGCGCCGAGGTCGGCGGCCCACCCTTCGAGCACCGCCTCGGTCGCGGACTGCGGGACGGACTTGGCGGCCTGGTGGGCGCCTTCGAGGACGGCGAAGTCCACCGGCACACCGCCGAAGTGACCCTGGTTGCTGGTCTCGACCTCGCCGAACCTGGTGAGCAGCCCGCGCTGGTCGAACACCTCCATGGTGCGGGCGGTGAAGCCCAGCCCGCGGGACTCGCCGGTGCGGCGCGGCAGGCGCTCGACGACGATCACGTCGACGCCGGCCAGGCGCAGTTCGCCGGCGAGCATGAGCCCGGCGGGTCCTGCGCCGGCGACTATGACTGATGCATCCACGGCTGTCTCCTCAACGGATCGGTCCAGGGGCCGGCCTGGGGGGTCGTCAACCTGGCCGGTTCGCCGGCCAGTTCGCCGACCAGCAGGTGCCGCCCCTCGGGGTGGAAGGGGAAGAAGTGCCCGCCGGGGACCGCGCGGGACCGGAACCGCCCGGTGGTGAAGCCCGCCCACAGCGGCAGCGTGCCGATCGGCACCACCTCGTCGTGCAGCCCGCCGAGCACGGTCAGCGGCTGGCCGACCCGCGTCCCGTCGGCGGCCAGCAGCGCGTCGCGGGCCAGCAGCAGGTCCCAGGCCAGCACGTGCTGCGCCCGGTCGCGCGCGCGGGACTCCTCCAGCGCGTCCATCGGCACCCGGTGGTGGGCGAAGAGTTCGGCGAGCCCTTCCGGGGTGCCCAGGGGTGCGGCGAAGTCGTGGCCCCGGGTGCCGGGCGGCGCGGCGGTCAGCACCAGGGCGTGGCACAGCTCCGGTGCCGTGCGGGCGGCGGCCAGCGCCAGCAGCGAGCCGAGGCTGTGCCCGTAGTACGTCGTCGGCAGCGGTACGGCAGCCCGCAGTTCACGGACCGCCCCGCCGGTGACCGCGGGCAGCAGCGCCCCCGGCGGTTCGCCGTCCCGGTGCTCCCGGCCGGGCAGTGCCACCCCGACGAGTTCGATGTCGTCCGGGAGCCCGGACAGCAGCCGCGAGTACAGCCGCGGTCCCGCTCCCGCGTGGGCGAAGACGACCAGCCGGCGGCGGGGTCCTGCTGCCGGGCGCAGCACGGTCGTCCAGGCGGGCGCCCCGTGTGCCGGGCGGGTCACTGCGACTCGGACTCGGCGGGCTGCGCGGTACGCGGCTCGCCGGCCCCGCCGAGCCGGTCCCGTGCGGTCTCCGTGCGCCGCCCGATCGGGGTGAGCCCCTGCACGATGCCCAGGCCCGTGAGCGGCACGCTGCCGTAGATCGACTCGTAGTGCCCCGCGGGTACGACGTAGGTCTCGTGCCACAGGCCGACGTCGGTGCCGCGGGAGGCGACCTTGTAGAAGTCCCGCCAGGCGCGCCGGTGCATCGCCGCGTGCGAGAACTCGATCAGCGCGTCGGTGCTGCGCCAGTACTGCAGCAGGGTCACCTCGCGCAGCCCGTAGCGCTGGGTGCGCGAGTACAGCAGGCCGCTGCGGGGGTCGGCGGCCAGCTCCCGCAGCATCGGGTCGAGCGCGCGGACCACCGGCAGCCAGGAGCGCAGCGCTCTGGCCTTGTTGACCCGGATGCCGAGGAGGAACAGCACGACCTCCTCGTCGCCGGCCGTGGTGAACCGTCCGTTGTGGATCTTCTGCTCGCTCATGGCAGGCTCCGTTAGGGGGCGGGCGCCGGAGGCAACAGGGCTTCGGCTGCGGGGTGTTCGAGGTGTGCGACACGCGGGGAGCGGGTGCGGCGGCACCCGCGTCGGGCACCGGGCGGAGGTAGGCGCGGCGGACGCTCCTCAGATGGCGAGCCCGCCGTCGACCTGGAGCACGGCGCCGGTCACGTACGCTGCTCCGGCCAGGTACGCGACGGCGTCCGCGACGTCCTCCGGCTGTCCGAACCTGCGCAGCGCGGTCCGGTCGACCATGCGGCTGCGGTAGCCGTCGGTCAGCTGCGCGAGCATGTCCGTCTCGATGAAGCCGGGGGCCACGGTGTTGACGCGTATCCCGTAGCGGCCGACCTCCTTCGACAGGGACCGGCCGAGGCCGATGATCCCGGCCTTGGCGGCGGAGTAGTTGCCCTGCGAGGCGTTTCCCGCGACGCCCGCGATCGACGACACGTTCACCACGCAGCCGGACCTGCGCTTCATCATGTGGAAGAGCGCGGCCCTGCATACCAGGAAGGTGCCGCGCAGGTTGGTGTCGAGCACCAGGTCCCAGTCCTCGTCGGTCATCATCACCAGCGGCGCGTCCTTGACCACGCCGGCCGAGGTCACCACGGTGTCGACCGGGCCGGTCTCCTGCTCGACGCCGAGCACCCAGGCCTGCACCTCGGCCGCGCTGGTGACGTCCACCTGCCGGGCGGTGGCGTGCCCGCCGATCTCCGCGGCCTCCTTCTCCACCGCGCGGGCCGCGCCGGCGTCGCGCTGGTAGCAGAAGGCCACCTCGTAGCCGTCGCGCACCAGGCGCAGCACGGTCGCCCGGCCGATTCCGCGCGAGCCGCCGCTGACCAGCGCGACACGACGTAAGGGGTCCATAGGGGGAATCTCCTCGTTGCTGGTTTGCCGGGTTGCTGGTTTGCGGTTGTCCGCGGTGCGGGTTCGCCCTGGTGTGCCGGGTCGCCGACGCGAGGGAGCCGGGCGGCCGCAGGTGCGGCCGCCCGGCTCCCTCGGTGTGCGGGCCGGATCAGTTCGGGTTCGGTTGGCGCTGCGGCAGCCGGCCGCGGACGAAGCAGGCGGTCACCAGCGCCATGACGGTCAGGACCGCGGCGCCGGTCACGACGCCGTGCAGGCCGTGGCTGACGCCCTGCCGGAAGGCCTCGCGCAGCGTGCCGGGCAGCGCGTGCAGCTGCTCGGGGGTGAGCTGGCCGCTGGAGTGGGTGAGCCGGCCGCCGGTCCCCTCGCCGAGCCGGTCGTTGAGCGTGGTGTGCAGGCGGCTGGTGTAGACCGAGCCGAGCAGCGCCACGCCCAGCGTGCCACCGATGTTGCGGAAGAGGTTGAGCAGCCCGCTGGCCGCGCCGATGTCGCGCTGCTCGACGCTGCCGAAGGTCATCAGCTGGGTGCTCTGCATGACCAGGCCGGTGCCGACGCCCGCGGTCAGCGTCAGCGCGGAGGCGGCCAGCGTCGCGGTTCCGGTGTCGAGCAGCAGCAGGGTCAGCATGCCGGCGGTCGCCAGCGCGCCGCCCGCGATGGGGTAGGGCCGCACCCGCCCGGTGCGCGGGATGATGCGGGCGATGACGAGCTGGACGCCGATCATGCCGCCGACGAAGGGCAGCAGCAGCAACCCGCTGAAGGTGGGCGAGGCGCTCCGCACGTCCTGCATGTAGGTCGGGAAGTACACCATCACCGCGAGCATCGCGGCGCCCATCAGCAGGCCGAGCACCTGCGCCAGGTTGAAGTCGCGGTCGTGGAAGAGCCGCGGCGGCAGGATCGGTTCCGCCGCCCGCCGCTCCACCGCCGGCAGCACGGCCAGCAGCACGGCGCAGGCCGCGCCGAGCGCGGCGATCTGCGGCGAGCCCCATGCGTACCGGCTGCCGCCCCAGGTCGCCAGCAGCGTCAGTGCGGCGACCGCGGCGCTCAGCAGCGCACCGCCCAGGTAGTCGATGCGCACCGCGCGCCGCCGCCCGGGCCGGATGCCGGCCGCGCTGGCCGCCAGGGCCGCGGCCCCGAGCGGCACGTTGATGTAGAAGGCCCAGCGCCAGTTGGCGTGCTGGGTGAGCAGGCCGCCCAGGATCGGGCCGCCGGCCAGTGCGGTGGGCATGATGGCGCCGATCACCGACAGCAGCTTGGCGCGCTCGGCCGGCGTGGTCACCAGGTCGCCGATGAGCGCGAAGGCGCCGACCATCAGCCCGCCGGCACCCAGGCCCTGCAGCGCGCGGAAGGCGATCAGCTGGCCCATGCTCTGGGCCAGGCCGCAGAGCATGGAGCCGGCCAGGAAGATCGAGATCGAGGACAGGAAGGTGGCCCGGCGCCCGTAGAGGTCGCCGAGCTTGCCCCACAGGGGCGTGGTCGCCGAGCTGGTCACCAGGTAGGCGGTGACCACCCACGACAGCTGGTTCAGCCCGCCCAGGTCGCCGACGATCGTGGGCAGCGCGGTGCCCACGATCACCTGGTCGAGCATGGCCAGGGCCATCGCCAGGGCCAGTGCGGCCACCCCCAGGGCGTACCGCCGCTCCTTCGTCCTGACGTCCGCGGCGGCCGGCCCGGGGGCCGCCGCCTGTTCCGTGCTGTTGTCCGTTGCCATCGGCGCCGCCTCGCCCTCACTATCCCCGTACACCGTACGAAGTCTCGATCGAGCGTACCCATCTTGGTACGGTGTACGCAAGTAGCTTTCGGCACGGCGGGCACGGACGGGAGACCTCATGGGAGGCGACGAATCGAGCATCTGGATGCAGCCGGAGCGTTCGAGAAGGCCCAGCCCGGGGCCGCAGCGGGCGTACAGCAGGCAGCAGGTCGTCAGGGCCGCCATCAAGATCGCCGACCAGGACGGGCTGCAGGCGGCGTCCATGCGCAGGATCGCCGCCGAGATCGGCGCCGGCACCATGACCCTCTACCAGTACGTGCGCAACCGCGAGGACCTCATGGAGCTGATCGTCGACGAGGTCACCGGCGAGATGGGGCTGCCCGAGCGGCCCAGCGGCGAGTGGCGGGCGGACGCCGCCGCCGTGGCCGTCGCCAAGCGCGACCTGTACCTGCGGCACACCTGGCTGGCCACCCGCGTCCCCGGGCACCCGGTGTGGGGTCCGCACTCCCTGCACGTGCAGGAGTTCCTGCTGTCCTCCTTCGACGCGTTCGAGATGTCGGTGGACGAACTCGTCAGCCTGACCGGCCTGCTGAACGGCTACGTGGAGAGCTTCGTGCGTGCCGAGGTCGGCTGGCAGGAGGAGGCCCGCCGCACCGGCGTCGACATGCAGGAGTGGATGCGGCGCACCGCGCCCTACGCCCGGCACCTGGTGATCTCCGGCCGCTACCCGGCCTTCTCCCGGGTGCTGATGGAGAACACCTCGCCCCACATGGAGCCCGACGCGCGCTTCCACTACGGGCTCGACCGGGTGCTCGACAGCATCGAGGCGAGCCTGAAGCCCGGGACCTGAGCGGCCCGCCCGCCGTCAGTACTTGCCGAGCACCACCACCGCGTTGTTGCCGGCGAAGGCCAGCCCGTTGTTCTGCACCACCCGCAGGTCCGCGTCGACCGACTCGTTCGGCACGCAGTCGATCTCGCACTCCGGGTCGGTCCTGCGGTGGTTGATGGTCGGCGGGATGAAGCCGTGGGTGATGGCCAGCGAGCAGGCCACCGCGGCCAGCGCGCTCGCCGCGCCCATCGTGTGCCCCAGCATCGACTTCAGCGAGATGGTCCGCGGCGGCCGGCCCTCGTACACCCCGCGGATCGCCCGCGACTCGGTCACGTCGTTCATCCGGGTCCCGGTGCCGTGCGCCGAGATCAGGTCGACGTCCTCGGGGGCCACCCCCGCGTCGTCCAGCGCCGAGCGCATGCACCGCTCGATGCTGGACTGCTCGGGGGAGACCGGGTGGTGGGCGTCGCAGCTGAGCCCGTAGCCGAGGACCTCGGCGTAGATCCGGGCGCCGCGGGCCAGGGCGGACTCCAGCGTCTCCATCATCACCACGCCTGCGCCCTCGCCGGTGAGGATGCCCTGCCGGTCCACGTCGAAGGGGCGGCAGAAGTCCGGTGCGATGGTGCCCAGCCGGTAGAAGGCGGTGAAGGACTTGCGGCACATCGCGTCCGCGCCGCCGCACAGCGCGATGTCCGCGTCGCCCATCCGCAGCGCGTCGAAGCCGTGCCCGATGGCGTAGTTGCCCGCGGAGCAGGCGGTCGCCAGCGTCACGCACTCGGCGTCGGTGAGCCGCAGCTCCTGGGCGACCGACGCCGAGAGCCGGTCGGCGCTCAGCCGCCGGGACAGGCCGGGGTCGAAGGCCTCGGGGCCGTCGCTGACCCAGCTCGCGGCGAGGTGGTCCATGTCCCGCGACTCGCCGTCGGTGGTGCCGATCGATATCTGCACCCGCCGCCCGCGCAGCTCGTCCTCGTCCATCCCGGCGTCCCTGACCGCCATCCGCGCGGCCACCACGGAGAACTGGCTCGCCCGGCCCAGCTCGGATGCGGGACCCCGGGTGATCCACTCCTGCGGTGCGAAGTCGCGCACCTCGCAGCCGTTGGCCCGGTCGTAGCCGGTGACGTCGAAGGCCGTGATCGGCGAGACGCCGCTGCGGCCTGCCCGCAGGCCCTCGGTGAACTCCTTCGCGCCGATCCCGATGCTGGAGAAGACCCCGAGCCCGGTGATGACCACCCGGGCGGAGTCCGGCCGCTCCGCCGCCTGCCGCCCGGTGCGCTGTGCCGTGTCGTTCATGACGAGCACTCCTCTGGGGTGAGCCTGGGTCAGTGAACCGCCTGCGGCCTGCCGCCTCGTTCTGCGGTGCCGTGCAGCGCGTGCGTTCCGTGCAGGACCGCCACATGCCCTGTGCCGTGCAGCGGGTCGGTGTCGCACAGGGCGATCGCCGTGTACGTACGCGACCACCGCGGCCAGTGCCTGGCGAGCGCCAGCCACACGCTCGTGCAGTAGCCGCCGGCCGCCACCCGGTGGATGTCGGCGCCCGCGGGCACACCGAGCGCCCCGGCGTCCGCGGCCGGGCCGAGCACCGCGAGCAGCGGGCCTGACTCCTGTGCCAGTGCGGCCAGTTGCCCGCCCGCTGCGGGTTCCACGACCGGGCCTTCGCCGCTTCCGAAGGCCAGCAGCGCCCCGGTCGCAGCGAGCGGTGCGCCGACCCCGTCAGGCGTACGGCACTCCACCACGGCCAGCACCGACGTCCCGGCCTCGGCCGCGTAGGCGCGGGCCACCCGCAGCGCGGAGAACGGCCCGCCCAGGCCCTGCCCCGACACCGCGAAGCTGTGCGCCTGGCCGCCGGTGCGCATGTTCAGGTACGACGCCACGGTCTGGTTGCCGTTGACGTCGGGTGCCGCGTAGGAGAGCAGCACCAGGCCGGGCGGCGGCAGGTCCTGCGGCAGCCCGGCCACGAGCAGGTCCACGACCTCCTTGTGGCCCACCGCCGCGCCGTCCTGCGGGGTGCTCGCCCCGACGGCCGTCACGAGTCGCAGGTCCGCCATCAGCCCGCCTCCGGGATCGGTACGACGACCATGGCGGAGAAGGTCCAGCCCAGCCCGGTCGCGAGGAACATCGACGGGCGCCCCGGGGAGAAGCGCCGCTCGTGCGTCAGCGTGGCGGCGTTTATCAGGATGTCCGCGGCCAGGCAGTGGCTGAACCGGCGGTTGTTGTCGAAGAAGACCCGGCCGGCCACCGGCTCGCGGTCCAGCACGCCCTCCCAGAAGGCGTAGCCCTGGTTGGGCGGGATGATCCACTCGATGTCGTCCAGGGTGCAGCCGGCCCGGTCGACGGCCTCGCGCATGATCTCCCACAGCACCTTGGGCCGCATCTGCGCCGCCGACCTGAAGTCCTCCCGGCTGCCGGCCAGCCCCTGGTAGTACTCGCCGCGGGTGCGGGTCGCGAACGACCGCACCTGCGCGCCCGGTCCGCCGAGCGAGACCAGGCACGCTGCCGCGCCGTCGGCGATCATCACCGTGTCGATCGCCGCGGCCACCTCCGGCGCGGGCTTCTCACCGGTCACCAGCAGCGCCGTCGCACCGGGCTCGCCGTCGGCCCGCAGCAGCGCGCCCGCGGTGTCGATGGCCGACAGCGGGATCGCGCAGTTCTGCTGCGTCATGGCGAAGGCGGTCGCACCGCCGAGCCCGAGCCGCTGCCTGATCTGCTGCGGGGTGTCGGGCGCGGCCCCGCGGGCACCGTGCAGCGCGTGCCCGTAGATCAGGTAGCGCACCGCCTGCGGGTCGGTGGCCCGCAGGATCCGCCGCGCGGGCGGCAGCACCAGGTCGTAGAGGTCCAGCCCGGCGTCGTAGTGCATCGTGTCCAGGCCGTGGATGGTGCGGTGCATATGGGTCTGTACGTCGCTGCGGCCGAGTTGCGCGGCTCGCTCCTCGACGGTGACGGTGGTGTCGGGGAAGGCCGACTCCACCGCGGTCAGCGTGATCATCGCGCTCCGTCTCGTGTTCTCACAGGGCGGTCAGTGCACCCACCAGGTCGGGCGGTGCGGGAAGCCGGGCGATGTCGCGCGACAACTCCCCGGCCCGCGCCCGGTATCGGGGGCTGTGCAGCAGGTCGAGTGCGGCCTCGGTGACCGTCGCCGGTGCCGCCTGCTGCGGGTCGAGTGCGAGCGCGGCGCCGTAGTCCACCAGTGCCTGCGCCCCGCGGACGCTGAACGCGCCCTGCGGGAATATCAGTTGGGGCACCCCGGAGCGCAGCCCGGTCAGCGCTGTGGTGCCGCCGCCGTGGTGGACGACCAGGTCGCAGCTGGGGGCGAGCACGTCGAGCGGCATCCAGCCCGCGCGGATGCCGGGGAAGGCGGCGCGCAGCCCCCGCGCCACGTCGTCGGGCGCGGCGACCAGCAGTTCCACACCGGGCAGCGACAGCGCCTTGACCATGTCGGCCAGGAAGGCCGTGCCCTCCGCGGCGTCCTGCGTGACGCGGCTGCCCGCGGTCAGGCAGATCCGCGGCCGACCGGAGTCCTTGGCGTACAGCCAGGGCTCCAGCGGGCGCTGGGTCGTGACGGGGATCCAGCGCATCAGGCGGGCCTCGGCCGCGTGCGGCGGGCGGATGCCGGGCGGGCACACATCCACGAAGAGGTCGGGCCGCGGCAGCCCGTCGAGGCTCAACTCGGCGAGTTCTGCGGCCAGTTCCTCCTGCGCTCCGGCGTCGGCGCCGGTCGCGTCGATGGCGTCCCAGGCGTGCCGGACCCAGGGGATGCCGAACCGGGCGGCCAGCAGCGGCGCCGCGTAGCACAGGGTGCCGCCCACCACGACGTCCGGCGGCCGGTGGGCGGTGAAGGCCAGCAGCCGTTCGAGCTGGGCCACCGCCATCCGGGCGAACCAGGTGCCGGTGTAGCGGACGCCCTCGGCCATCCCCTGCGGCACCGCGACCGGGGCGCCGGTGCGGTCCTTGGTGATGAAGTCCAGCAGCGGCACCGCGGACACCGGCACCCCGGGAAGCCCGACGCCGGCGACGCTGCCCATCACGTTGTCGTTGGCGGCCATGAAGACCTCATGGCCGGCGTTGCGCACGGCGGTTGCCAGCGGCGCCAGTCCGAAGACGGTGGCGGCGCTGCCTGCCGCGATGAAGAGGAACCTCACGGGCGCTCCTGACAACGGGGGAGAAGTCCGGGAAAGCAGAACCGGGGGTATGCGCAGGCGCCGCCTGCCCATACCCCCGGCCGGTGTGACCGGTCCTGTGCGGGATCAGTTCAGATACGGCCGCTTCTCGCGGGCGTCGCGCAGCGCCTGGCCCCACCAGACGACCTGGTCCAGCAGCGTCTTGGCCGCGGCCTCGCTGCCTTCGGGGCTGACGATCGCGCCGTCCTGGATGAAGTCGCCCCACGAGTTGTGGAAGCTGACGGTGTCGCGGACGGTGTGGGCGTGCAGTTCGGCGAAGATCAGCCGCAGGTTTTCGGCGGCGCGCAGGCCGCCGCCGACGCCGCCGTAGCAGACGATGCCGACCGGCTTGGCCACCCACTCCTGCTTGAACCAGTCGATGGCGTTCTTCAGCGAGGCGGGCACCGCGTGGTTGTACTCCGGCGTCACCATCACGAAGGCGTCGGCCGAGGCGAGCTTAGCCTGCAGCCTGGCCCACACCGCCCCCACCTCGGGGGGCGGCATCTCGCCGTGCGGCGGCATCTCCAGCGGCAGCGGGTAGTCGGCGAGGTCTATGACGTCGACCTCGACCTCGCCGTGCGCCTGGGCCTGCCCGGCGAACCACTTCGCGACCACGGGGCCGAAGCGCCCACCGCGCACACTTCCGGTGATCAGAGCGAGCTTTATCGGATTGTCGGGCATCGATTCCCCTTATGGCCACGCGCGTTCGGGCAGCGCCGTCACGTCGCGGCCCGGCTCCATTATTTCGTACAGTGTACGGGGTTGACGTTCCCTCAGCTTAGCCATTCCGGTACGGCGTACGCAACTGAGCTGCCGCCCACGTCAGGCGGCGGGTCGGCGCGCCCACACCGAGATCTGCAGCGTCGCGATGTCCTGGGCGCCCGGGTCGTCCAGGGACGCCACGAACTCCGCGAGCTGCTGCGCACTCACCAGCCCGTTGTCCACCAGGGGCGCCCCCTGGTAGGCCAGCCGGGCACGCATCAGGTCGTTCTCGGTCTCGCCCTGCCCGGGCCCCAGCGGGCGCACCTGCTTGCCCATCTCCACCAGGCCCGCCCGCGCCATCAGCGCCGGCGCCCGCCGCCCCCAGTAGGCGTCCACGCCATGCGCCTCGAAGGTGCGCACATACGCGTCGATCACCGCCTTCCCGGTCTCGGTCGTGGAGTGCTCGGACGGCATGAAGCAGAAGTCCTCCACCAGCAGCCAGCCGCCGGGTGCGAGCCAGCGCGCCGCCCGTGCCAACGACGCGTCCGGGTCCGGCAGTTGAGAGAAGACCGCGCGTGCCAGAATCAGGTCGAAGGACCCCTCGACGAAGTCCTCGGCCCGCAGGTCCATCTGCTTGACCGTCAGGTTGTGCGGCACGTCCTCGTCCACCAGCGACGTGTCGACGTCCACGGCCAGCACCGAGCCGCGCCGGGCACGCCGCGCCATCCAGCGCGCCATGGAGCCGGTGCCCGTGCCGAGGTCGAGGCAGTCCCAGTCCTCCCGGAAGGGCAGCGACTCCAGCAGCGCGGACGTCCCGCTGTCGTAGTTGCGCTCCCACAGCCGGCCGATGACCCGCTCGCCCGACTCCTCGGGACCCGCGGGGAAGCCGCGTTCGCCTTGTCCGTTCATACCGCCCTCCTCCTGTCTGCCGGTGTCACTCGTGCACCGGGTCGTGCCGGAACACTTCGATCGCCCCGGTCGGACAGCACTCGGCGACCTCGTCGGCGAGCACGACGCTGCGCTCGTCCGCCAACTCGCCCGTGTCGGCGGCCGGGTAGCCGCTGTCGGTCCTGCCGAAGAGCGCGGGAACCATCGCCTGGCACAGCCCGGTGCCGCGGCACAGCTCCCGGTCCACGCTGAAGGAGCCGCTGCTCATGCGCCGGCCGCCGCCCGCACCGGAAGCCGCACGATCCGGCGCATCGCCCAGTTCTCGATGTAGCCGATCTCGTCCCGATCCATGGCCAGTTCGAGGTGCGGGAAGCGGCGGAAGAGGCCGCCCACCGCGATGTCGCCCTCCATCCGGGCCAGCGCGGCGCCCAGGCAGTTGTGCAGCCCGTGGCCGAGGCCCAGGTGCCGGTTGTCGGGCCGGGTGATGTCCACCCGGTCGGGGTCGGTGAAGCGCGCGGGGTCCCGGTTGGCGGCCAGCAGCGCGGCGATCACCGGCGACCCGGCGGGCAGCACGGTGCCGGCCAACTCCACCTCCTCGGTGGTGATACGGAACAGGCCCGCGCTCAAGGCGCCGTCGTAGCGCAACAGTTCCTCGATCGCCCCGGCGCCCAGACCCGGGTCGGCCGCCAGCAGCCGCGCCTGGTCGGGGTGGTCGAGCAGCGCGAGCACCGCATTGCCGACGAAGGCCCTGATGGTGTCACTGCCCGCAAGGATCATCGCGGCCACCATGGCGACCAGCTCGTCCTCCGACAGCCGGTCCTCGTCCTCGCGCGCCTGCACCAGCACCGACGTCAGGTCGGCGCCCGGGTGGCGCCGCTTGTCGGCGACCAGGTCCGCCGCGTAGGAGCAGATCCGCCCGAAGCCCGCCGGGACCTGGTCCATCAGCGCGGGGTCGGAAGGGAAGGCCTGCGCCAGCGCCTCGACCAGCTCCTTGTGCCGGTCGATCCGGAAGCCCAGGATCTCGCCCATCACCCCGGACGAGACCACCCCCGCGTAGTCGTCCATCACGTCGAAGGTGCCGCGGGCCGCGCACTGCTCGAGCGTGGCCTCCACCGTCCGGCTCACCGTGTCCCGCCAGTCGGCGACCCGGCGCGGGGTGAAGGCGCTCATCGCCAGCCGCCGCAGCCGGGTGTGCGCCGGCGGGTCGACGACGGTGATCGCCTTCTCCAGGATGCTGCCGGCGCCGGTGGTCAGCCCGGCCGCCGTGAACTCCTCGTTGGCCCACGTGCCGCTCTCCGAGCTGAACCGCGGATCGGCCAGCAGCGCGCGTACGTCGTCGTAGCGCGTGACGATCCACATCCGCACGTCGCCGACGGGGAAGCGGAACTCGTGCACCGGGTCGTGCTCGCGCAGCCACCCCAGGGTGGCGTACGGGTCCCGGTAGTACTCCGGGCTGAACAGCGGCGCGTGCGCCTGTGCGGTGGTCATGCGGTGCCTCCAGGGGGTGCGGTGCCGCCGGTACGCGGGGTGCCCGCCGCGGGTGCGGCGGCGATGTCCGAGACGACCGTGCACAGCAGGTACTCCGGCGGAGCCACCTCCAGGCGGGCGATCTCCTGCTGGCCTGCCGGGATGCGCGGATCGGCCATCCACGCGTCGTAGGCCGCCCGGTCCACCCACACCGGGTAGTTGACGAAGGTGCGGCCGTCCGCGTCGACGTAGGGCGTGGCCGACACGAACCCCGGGCTGTCGCGCTTCCACTCGCCGCTGCCGTGCAGGAGGCCGAGCAGCGCCGCCGTGGCCGCGGGACCCGACAGGTGCCGGGTGGCGACCACGACGGTGCCCGGCCGCCGCCCGGCCGCGGGACCGGAGATGCCGGCCGCGGGGGCGCCGCGGAAGACCGTCGCCCCGGTGACGCCGGGCCAGCCCGCCGCGCCGTGCAGCCGGCCGGCCGCCGGGCTGTCCTGGAAGGAGGTGCGGTAGGACTCCGGGTCCGTCCACTCCCCGCGGTGCACCACGACGTCGTCGGCGACGCCGAGGTGGACCCGCGACGAGACGAACCCCGGCGCGTGCCGCACCCACTCGCGCACCTCGGCGGTGATCGCCGCGGCCGCGTCGGCCGACGCCCTGGCGCCGTCCGTGTGCAGCACGCCGAAGGTCACGAAGCCGGGTTCAGCGGAAGGCATCGGCGTGCTCCACCGCCCACTCGCGGAAGGAGCGGGCCGGGCGCCCCGTGGTGTCGGCGACCACGGTCGAGCCCGGCTCCGGGGTGACGCACAGGTCGGCGAAGTAGTCCAGCGCGCCGTCCGCGTACGACGGCGGCCACCCGGTGTCGACCATCGCCTTGCGGGCCGCGTCGTGGTGGATGTCCTCCCACACCAGGGTGCGCCCCAGCACGTCGCCGATGATCTGCACCTGCTCCCGCTGCGAGAGCGCCTCGGGGCCGGTCACCAGGTACTTCTGCCCCGCGTGCCCGTCCTCGGTCAGCGCCCGCACCCCGACCGCGGCAAGGTCCGACTCGTGCACCGAGGTGCGGACCGCGTCGCCGTAGGGGAACTGCACCGTCCCCGAGGTGCGGATCTGCGGGGCGAAGCCGAGCGCGTTGGCCATGAAGCCGGTGGTGCGCAGGAAGGTCCACTCCAGCTCGGTCTGCTCCAGCAGCTTCTCCAGGTAGGCGTGGCAGTTGTTGTCCACCGGCTCGATGCCCAGGTGCACACCGACGGAGGAGACCACCGCGACCCGCCCGGCGTGCGCGGCGATCCGCTCCAGCACCGCCGGCGCGGTGGCGGTGCTGAGGGCGAAGAAGGGCCACATCCAGAACACCCCGTCGACCCCGGGCAGCGCCGCCTCGACGCTGTCGGGGTCGGCCAGGTCGCCGTAGTGCAGCTCGACGCCGTCGGGAAGGCGGTGCAGGTTCGGGTCGTCCTTGAGCACCAGCGCGCGGACGTTCGCGCCCGCCTCCAGCAGCTGGCGGACGGCGTACGGGCCGACGTTCCCCGTCGCCCCGGTGACCAGGACGGTCCTCGTGCTGTGCTCGCCGCTCGTGTGGGGCATGCGTGTGGCTCCCTTCGAGGTCGCAGTTCCGGAATGCACATCAGGCCGCCGCGGTCCGGGCACCGGTCAGCGGTCGGGCCGCAGCCGCAGCAGCGCCGCCGCTGCCGTACCGCCCGGGTCGACCGAGGTGATGACCGCGGTACGTCCCGCGCACGACGCGTCGTCCTCGGCGCGGCTGAGCAGCGCGGCCAGTTCGAACGAGGCTGAGGCCGCGTGCGTCTCGCCGATCAGCGCCGCCACCGGTGTCCCCACCCGGGAGGCGCCGAACAGCCCGTTCAGCGCGGCGATCTCGGCGTCGCCCTCGGCCCCCGCGGCCCCCGAGGGGCAGGCCACCCACACCTGCTGGGCCTGCGCACCGCCCGCCGCCAGGGCGCGCCGTACGCAGCGGGCCACCGCGCCCTCCCGGTCGCCGTCGGCGAAGGTCCCGGAGGCCACCGCCAACAGCTCGGCGAGCGGCGGAAGTTCGGGCTGCGTGGTCAGCGAGAACAGCGCGCAGCCCTCGCCGAGCACCGGCCCTGCTGCGCCGTCGTCCCGGCTGTGGTGGTCGATCCAGGCCCGCGCGTCGGAGTACTCCTCCGCGGCCCCGCACAGGACCGCCGCGGCCCGCCCGCTCAGCAGCAGCCTGCGGGCGTAGTTGAGGGCCACAAGTCCGCCGGGCCGGCCGGCCGACAGCGTCGCGTTGGGTCCGCGCAGCCCGTGCCAGATGGCGCACTGGCCGGCCGCGCCGTTCATCACCGCGTACGGGATCAGCCCGGACTCGACGTGGTAGGGCCGCTCGCCGGTGAGCGACCCGCGGGTCAGGTCGATGGTGCTCTGCGCGCTGCCCACGGTGGTGCCGAGCACGAACGCGGTGCTCTCGCGCGGCACCTCAAGCCCGTCGGCGCTCGCCAGCAGGTCGCCTGAGGTCGCCACCGCAAGGCCCGTCACCCGGTTCATCGACCGGGTGCCCTTCTTGCCCAGCACGGTGCGCACGTCGAAGTCCGGTACGAGGCAGGCGACGTCGTCGGGCCCGCCCCACCGCTCCCGGTCCAGCTGCACCGCGGTGGACTGCTGCTGCCGTACGCCCTTGACGAAGGCGTCGCGGCCGGTGCCGAAGGGGGAGACGGCCGACCAGTCGGTGATGGCGAGCGTGGCAGCGGTCACGGCCGGATTTCCCCGACGACGTCGTACACGCCGGACAGGTTGACCATCCGCGGCAGCTCCGACTGCGGGATGGTCACCTTGAGGTTGAGTTCGAGCGAGGAGAGGATCTCGATCAGCCGCATCGAGTCCGCGTCGTGGTCCTCCACGAAGCGGCTGGTGTCCGTCATCTCGTCGGACTCCACTTCCAGGACGTCGCTGACGAGCCTCTTGATACGGTCCCGGGTGTCGGCACTGATGACCGCCATGGCGGTGCCTCCTGTTCGGTCACGAGGGGGAGTTGGTCAACGGGCGGGGCTGGGCGGGCGGTTGCTCAGCGGTCGAAGAAGCCGTAAAGGGCCAGGACCCGGCCGCCGTCGAGCAGCGCGACGTCCATCCCGGTCAGCGCCGGCTCGCCGCCCTCGGCCGTGCACTGCCAGCCGAAGCGCACCTGCTGGTGGTGTCCGTCGGGGCGGCCGTACGCGGTGAACACCAGCCCCTCGAAACGGCGCCTGGTGAGCCCGATGTAGGAGTCAAGGGCCGTCCTGCCGCGCAGGGCGACCTCGGGGTCGGCGTAGAAGACGTCCTCGGTGAACACCTCGTCCACCGCCGCGCGCCTGCGGTCGTCGGGGAGGTTCCAGACGGCGAGGTAGCGGCGGACCACGTCCGCGTGCGCGCCCGCGCTCATACGGCGCCGCCGCCGTCGTGCGGCGCACCCGCCGCGGGGCCGAACCCGTAGATCCGCTCCGCCACCCGCCGCTTGGCCGCCTGGTGCGCGTCGAGCTGCGCCGGCAGGTAGCCGCCCGCGGCCGGCCGCTGCGGGACATCGGGTGCCTGCGGCCCGAGCACGTCGCAGCGCGCCAGTGCCCACGGCGAACCGTGGTCGGTCAGCGAGCGGTGCTTGGTGCCGTAGTAGTCGTCGCGCAGGCTCACCGCGACGCCCGACGCCCCGGCCGCCGCGGCCAGCAGGTGCGGGTGGAAGCGGGTGGAGAACCAGGCCTGGCCGGGCCGCGCGGGAAAGCCCCGGCGCAGCACGTCCTCCAGGGTGAACAGCCGCGCCCGCGGCAGTGCGCCCAGCGTCGCCGCCAGCACGTCGCGGTCCGCGTCCGGCCAGCATTCGAGCACCCCGACCTCGCGGGCGCCCCAGTCGGCAACGGCCTTGGAGACCAGGGCGATCAGCCCGCCCATGCCGCGCTGCGCCGCCCGCTCCCGCGCCGCGTTGCCCGGTGCGCCCGCCGCCGGCGCGGCTGCGCCGGGCGGGAAGAGCGCGGTGGGGCGCAGCGTGAACTGCACCGACACCATGACGTCCGGCAGGTCCGCGGACTCCTCGTCCCGCCACGCGCGCGGGTAGAGGAAGACGTCGTCGCAGGAGAGCGCGGCGGTGTCGCCGAGCAGCTGGGCCGACGCGGTGTCGCGGACGTCGGCCACCGCCAGGCGCGCGGCGAGCGCCCGTATACGGTCCTCGCCGTCGGCGGCCGGCGGGATGAGGCCGACACCGGTCATCGCCGCGCGCCCGCCGGAGTGCTCTGTGGCCGCCGCGATGCCGGACAGCAGCCCGGTGAAGGCCGGCCACATGCTGTTGAGGAAACCGCCGCCGGTCAGGTGGACCACGTCGGCCCGGCGCAGCAGCCCGATCCCGTCCCGCAGGTCCGCTGCTGCCTGCCCGGGGTCGGCGACCGCCGCCTGCACCGCGTCGGCGGCGCCGAGCCCTGCCGCCCAGTTGCGGAAGCACAGCTGCCACAGGGTGGAGACCGTGCGCAGCCGCGGGTGCAGGGAACGCAGCGGCGCCACCACGGCCGACGGGTCGACGCAGTCCAGGACGACATCCGCGCCGGGTGCGTGCTCCGCGAGATAGCGCACCCAGGTCGCGGCGATCAGCTCGTCGCCCAGATTGGGTATGCCCGCGGTCGAGACCAGGTAGTAGAGAGGGCGTTCACTCATCGTGGCCCGTATGCCCTTCTTCCGACAGCGCGATTCCGAATTACCGGGGCCCGCGCAATTGCAGCGCCATTTGAACGGGCTTCCGGGTGCGGCAGACAGTGCATGGGATCGTGATACATACCTTCTTCGGTGCAGGGCGCATGATTCAACCCGTGCTGGTTCAGAGGTTGGTCAGGAGTAGGCGCACGGCACGACCGGGAATTACAGGAGCAGGCCAGAGGGGTGTCAAATGTGCAGGTCCCGAGCGTGCGGAAGGGCGGCCGCGGCGCCCGCGACCCGGCCTTCCTGGGCCTGCGCCGGCGAACCGCCCGCACCCGCCGGGGGGTTCGCGGTGGATCCGCTCACAGGTTGGGTGCGGAGGGGGAGATGAACCCGCTGATGGGAGTGGTGCCGCCAGAGTCGTCCAGGTCCGGGGCGGTACAGGCGGCCTCGTACAAACCTGCGCCGTGTCGTATAGTGCCGCTGTGGCTGCAGAGACTGGAAGCCACAAGTGTGACGACCGGACGGGGGACGATGGTCATCCGCGCCAGTCCGCGCGCCGGCACGGCGAGCACTGCTGTGATCGGCCGCGGCGCTTTCCTTTACACACCTGCCTGCCTGTGTTGCTTGGTGAGTTAACTCTTCAGCAATATGGCCACTGTCTCCCCGAAATGAGTGTGTCGGACCGTCGGGTTGAGGCTTGGGCAGCATCGAGTATACCGGGTATCCTGGATCATCATTCGGCATTGACAAGCAGTCATACAGCTTTCTACTTTCATGAGTCGGGCACGCGCTTACTACGGGACCTTCAGACGAGGGGGAGTCGTGAGTGACCAAGCGATGCGACTGGCGGAATCCGAAACTCCGAATGGATATGCATCTCTGACCTGGCGCATCCTCATCGCCGAGGGTGACGTCGACCAAGCCGACCACTTAGCCCACCAGTTACGCCGGTACGGCCACAAGGTGCAGCACGTGCAGACCGCGGACGCCGCGCTGCGGCTCGCGCGGGACGCGGACCTGATCATCCTCGACCTGGAACTCCCCGACGCCGACGGCCTGGAGGTCTGCCGGAGCATCCGGTCGGTGGACAGCACCCCGCTCATCGCCGCGGCCGTCAGCGAGAACGAGCTGGACTGCGTCCTGAGCCTGCGGGCCGGCGCCGACGACTTCCTGCGCAAGCCGTACCGGATACGGGAGATCATGGCGCGGACCGACGCCATCATGCGGCGCGTCCACCCGCGCCCTTCCGGCCACATCATCAAGCACGGCCAGCTGAACATCAACGAGGTCTCCCGCGAGGTCCACCTCGACGGCCAGCAGATCGGCGTGACCCGCAAGGAGTTCGACCTGCTGCACGCGCTGGCCTCGCGCTCCGGCCGGGTCCTCGGCCGCGACGACCTGATGCGCGAGGTGTGGGGCAACTCCTGGTCCCGGCGCACCCTCGACACGCACGTCAGCAGCCTGCGCAGCAAACTCGGCTCCAGCGACTGGATCGTCACCGTCCGCGGCATCGGCTTCCGGCTCGGGCAGGGGTGAGCCGCATGCCGACGACCGTCCTGTGCGAGGCCTGCAGGCGCGGCCCCGACAACGGCACCCCCGGCCTGGCGCTCGACGGCCTGCGGCTGTGCGCACCCTGCGCCCGCCTGCTGGCCCGCAGGATCCAGGACCTTCCGCAGATGTACGAGGAGTGCGGCCGCGCACTCGGCGGTGCGGCGCCCGGCGGGGTGCGCGAGCACACCTCGGGCGGCCCGCTGCCCGGCATGACCATCAACGGCACCGCGATGGAGGTGCGTACCGAGATCCTCGGCACGCTCAGCGCGTGGAGCGGCCTGGTCGCCGAGCAGCGCGGGGTGAGCGCCCCGCAGCGGCAGGTCGCCCGGCTCGCCGGCTTCCTGCTGCGGCACCTGCGCTGGCTCGCCGCGCACCCCGCGGCGGGCGACGCCGCCGCGGAGGTCGCCCAGCTGGCCAGGGCCGCCCGCCGCACCCTCACCGCCGACCCGGTACGCAGGGTCCAGGTCGGCGGCTGCGTCGAGACCGGCTGCCGCGGCCGCCTGGTGGCGACCTTCCGCAGCGGCGGCCTCGACGAGCGCACCCGCATCCGCTGCGACGCCGACCCCGACCACTCGTGGGCCACCGCCGAGTGGACGCTGCTGCGCCGCGCCGTCCCCGGCGCCCCGGCCGGCGAGAGCTGGCTCACCGCCCAGGACATCGCCCGCCTGTGGAACACCCCCGTCGGCACGGTCTACCGCCTCGCCAGCGAGCACCGCTGGCCCCGCCGCTCCCACGGCGGCCGCACCTACTACTCCGAGCAGGCCCCGCACGCCCACTTCACCCGCCCCCCCCCCCCCCCCCCCCCCCCCCCCCCCCCCCCCCCCCCCCCCCCGCCCCCCCCCCGCCCCCCCCCCCCCCCCCCCCGCCCCGCCCCCCCCCCCCCCCCCCCCCCCCCCCCCCCCCCCCGCCCCCCCCGGCTAGCCCTCCGCGCCGCGGCGCCTGCCACTCCCGCGCAACGCCACCGCACCAACGCCCGCGACCACCCCCAGCACGACCGGCACCACCCACCCGGTGACACGGGCACCCCACGCGCCGAGCGCATAGCCCCCCACCACGGCCCCCGCCGGCACCGCCCCGTCCGTGACGAGCGAGACCAGCCCCACCACCCGACCCAGCGCCTCGGGCGGTGCCGCAGCGATGCGGCCCAGGGTGTTGACCACGCTGACCACCGTCCCGACCGCCCCCACCCCGGACCAGGAGACGGCCATGACGACCGGGTCGGAGGTGAAGGCCATCGGCGTGAGCACCAGTGCCCAGGCCCACAGCCCGGCGACGAACACCGACCCGGGCGCGCGCCCCCGCGTGACCCGCGGCGCGAGCGCCGCCCCCGGCCACCCCGCCGACGCCCGCGCCGGCCAGGGTGACGCCCACCGACCACGCAGGTCGGCCGTCCTGGTGGGACTGCACGATCAGCAGCAGGATCGTCACCTGGAAGAGGGCGTTGGCCGCGGCGGTGGCGAGGGTGGAGGCCCCGAGGTAGCGGGAGCGGCGCACCCAGGCCAACCCGTCGCGCATACGGGTCCACCACGGCTCCCGCCGCTCGGCCCGCCGGTCCGCGACGGGGCTGAAGTCACCGCGCATGGCCGAGACGGCCCCGAGGGACAGGGCGTAGGAGGCGAGGTTGCCCGCGAAGGGCGCCCAGCGTGCCGCACCGAGCAGAGCCGCACCCCCCACCCTTCCCATCAAAATGGCCGCGGGCTGCTCGGCCTCGTAGAGCGAGAACGCCGCCGGATACTGCTCCTCGGGCACCAGGTCGCGTACGGCCGCGACCTCCGCAAGCCCGAAGTACGCGAAGGCGGCCCCTTCGACCAGGGCGACCCCGACGACGACACCCGCCAGCGCCGGTCCGCCGGCGAGGATCCACCCGGTCAGCACCGCGGATGCGGCGGCGCCCAGGAGTTGGCAGCGCAGCATCGTCCTCCTGCGGTCGCAGAAGTCGGCGACGACCCCGGCGTGCGCGTAGAACAGCAGGCCGGGCACCGTGGCCGCGAAGGTCGTCCAGCCGGCCAGCACCGGGGACCCGGAGATGTCCAGGGTCAGGATCGGGTAGCACAGCCTGGCCCCGAAGGTGCCCATCAGCGAGGCGCCGTTGCCGGACCACAGGAGCAGGAAGTTGCGGTTGCGCAGGACGCCGGTGCGGTGGGCACCGATGAGTTTCGGGGCGGGTGGCCGTCTATCCCCGTGCAGGCTCACCGAGCGAGGGAAGCCGTAACGGGAAGGACGGGAAGATGAAGTACATGATCCAGATGAACGTGCCCGCTGACGAGTGGGACGCCGTCATGGCGTCGTACTCCAAGGACGACATGCAGGTCATGTTCGCACACATGAACGCGCTCAACGCCGAGATCACCGAGCGCGGGGAGTGGGTGGACGCGCAGGGGCTCGGCGGGCCGTCGCGGGTCAAGACGGTGCGTGCGGGGGCGGACGGGCAGCCGCAGGTCGCGGACGGGCCGGCGCACGCGGGGCACATCCTGGCCGGCTACTGGCTGGTCGACGTGGCGAGCGAGGACCGCGCCCTGGAGATCGCCGCACGGGCGTCCGCGTGTCCCGGCCCTGGCGGGAAGCCCGGCAGCGACCCGGTCGAGGTGCACCCCGTTCCGGACGCCCCGGAGGGGGTCTGAGCCGGACGGTGGCGCAACCGCCGACGGCGGTCCGCCTCCCGGGGGAGGGCGGACCGCCGCGGTCAGCGGGGTGTCAGCTCGCGGTGCAGGTGAGCGCCGGAGCGCCGTTGCTGCCGGAGTAGTTGGCGTTGAACCCGAAGGACGTGCTTGCGCCCGCCGCCACCGAGCCGTTGTAGCTGGCGTTGTTCACGGTCACGGTGTTGCCGGACTGGGTGTAGCTGCCGCTCCAGAGGTTGGTGACGGTCTGGTTGCCGGGGAAGGTCATCTTCACGGTCCAGCCGTTGATGCCGGAGGAGCCGGTGTTCTTGACGTTGACCGCACCCGTGAAGCCGGCGCCCCAGTCGGAGGCGTTGGAGAAGGTCGCCGTGCACCCGCTGCCGCTGCCGCCGGTGGTGCCGCCCGTCGTACCGCCGCTGGTGGTGCCGCCGGTCGTCCCGCCGGTGGTGGTGCCGCCCGTGGTGCCACCGGTCGTACCGCCGCTGCTGGAGCCCACGGTGATGTTGGAGCTGCCGGACGAGCCGTAGCCCTCGGTGGCCAGGATCTCGTAGTTCGGGGTGCCGAGGTTCAGGCCCGCCTGCGCCCAGGCGCTGAAGAAGTTCGCCACGGTGATCGTGCCGCCGGTGCGCTTGGCCTGGCGGATCGCCCAGTACTGGTAGAAGGTCGCGGTGCCCTCGATGGAGGGCTGGTTGACCCGCTGCGTCCGGTACAGGTCGTAGACGCTGCCGTCACTGGTGACGGAACCGAGCTTCGTCGACCCGGAACTGGGGTTGTAGTTCCCGTAGTTGTCGACGATGTAGTACTCGATCAGCGGGTTCGTGGTCCAGCCGTACAGCGACAGGTAGCAGTTGCCGTTGCAGTTCCACGTGCCCGAGTACGTCACCGGCGCCGTCGTGCCGGGGTTCCAGCCCTTGCCGGCCACGAAGTTGGTGACGTTGTTCCACGTGGTGCTGTACTGGCCGCCGGAGCCCATGGTCATGGAGGCCTGGCCGCTGTTCTGGCTCCAGAACGAGTAGAAGTACCCGTTGTTGGTGCCGGTGCTGTTCGAGTTGACGGTCGTGTCGGCCTGAGCCGCGCCGGGCAGCGCGAAGGCGACCATGACCGCTGCGGCCACGGCGACAAGGCCGCGGAGCGCAGCGACGAGGGAGCGTCTGCGCCGCAGCTCCCGGATCGGTGTCCTCATGGGTGTGTCCTCCTGGTACAGACGTGGGGGGAAGGTGCAACCCGGACCGCCGGCGACCAGTCACCGGCGACGTCGAACAGTCTGGCCCGCACATGACCACTGTCAACACTTTCGGTGGAACTTTCGAATCTTTCTGTCGGCAATGAGCCCTGTGCTGCGACGACTTCCCTGATCAGCAGTCACGATCGCAGCGAAAGTTTCGGATCGACCGTACGGCGGCCGGAGGGTGACGGCCGGTCAGGCCGTGGGCAGCCGGCTGGAGCACCCGGGCCCCGGGCGGCACCCTGGCTGCTCCATTCACCGTTGCCCCAAGGGAATAATTGCTACGAAGTCCAAATAAAATGTGCGGGAAAGCGGAATCAATTAATCACCTCTTGTCGGGGCGTCGGGCGGTCGATAGTGTGAATTCACCTGGTCAGAACAATCCGGCCGGGAGTCAAGTGGAAGAGGTAGGTCCGTGAAGTTTCGTACTGCCCTGACGCGATTCACCCTCCCGGCCGCGGCCGCGGTCGGCGCTCTGGCCTTCACGGCGGCCCCGGCGGGCGCCGCCACCGTGCACCCGATGTCGGCGAGCACCTGCGGCAGCACGTACTGCGTCAGCGTCGTCGGCACCAGCACGTACGTCAGCAGCGTCACCATCACCGCCAGGAGCGGCACGGTGAGCGGCTACGGCTACGTGCTCGACAACGCGAACGGCTACTGGAATACCAGCGCCAGGGTGAGTGGCGTCTCCAAGGTGGTTCTCGCCGTCAACGCCAATTTCCCCAACGGAAGCGTTCTCTGCGGAGGCATGACGACCAACACCCTCCCCGGCACTTACCCGGGCAGGGCCTGTATCGAGATCATCGCCTAGGCCGTGTTTTGGAAGTAGCGCCGTCCGCCCACAGGGCGGGCCCCGCGGCGTCTGGTGCGTGCGATCGCAAGGCGGAGGGTCGTCCTCGTAGTGGGCCTACTCGGACGACTCCGACAACGCAGCGAGCGTGCGTGCCAGGCGTCGCGGGGCAGGCGGGACTTCCAAAACACGGCCTAGCCGGCGGTTCAGCCGGTCGGTCGGTCACAGGACGGTGGCGGCCCGGACCAGTCCCGCGACCGCGGTCGAGCGGCTGTGCGGGGGCCAGGCGATGACCGTGGTGACCCGCGGCGCGTCGGGCACCGGCACGGCGGTGAGGCCCTCACGCAGGCCGGTACGCCCCGACTCCGGGACGACCGCGCAGGCGCGGCCGAGGGCGATGAGCTGGGTGAGCTGCGTGTGGTCGCGCACCTGCGGCCCCGGTCCGTCGGGGAAGCTGCCGTCGGGCCGGGGCCAGCGGGGCAGGGGCAGGTCGGGAAGGCCGGTGACCTCGGCGAGCCGCACATGGGGGCGGGTGCTGAGCGGGTGCCCCGCCGGGAGGATCGCGACCTGGCCCTCGGAGAGCAGGACCTCCGTGTCGAAGCCGGCCGTGTCGTCGAACGGCCGGTGCAGCAGCGCCACGTCGGCCCGGCCGTCGCTCAGCAGCCGCGCCTGCTCGCCCGGCCCGCACAGCACGACGTCCACGGCGGCGGCGCCGGGCTCGGCGGCGTAGGCGTCCAGGAGTTTCGCCAGCAGTTCGCCGGAGGCGCCCGCTTTGGCGGCCAGGACCACGGCGGGGCGGCCGGTGCCGGCCAGCGCCGCCCGGCGGGTGCGCCGCTCCGCCGCCTCGACGGCGTCCAGCGCCGCCCGCGCCTCCCGCAGCAGCACCGCCCCTGCCGCGGTCAGGGCGACCCCCCGGCTGCCGCGCTCCAGCAGCAGGGTGCCCAGGCGCCGCTCCAGCCCGCCGATCGCGCGCGACAGCGGGGGCTGGGCGATCCCGAGCCGCTGCGCGGCCCGCCCGAAGTGCAGTTCCTCGGCGACCGCCACGAAGTACCGCAGCTCACGTGTCTCCACCCCGCCAGCCTAACCCGCCCGACCAGGAGCGATACCCGTCCGGTATCGCCGTCCACCCAGTCGGTCTTGGACGCGCTGCCCGGCGGGGGGCGAGCATCGGTGCCATGAGTGAGACGAACACCGTGAACCACCCTGGGGTCGCGCTGGTGACCGGGGCCAACAAGGGCATCGGGTACGAGATCGCGGCCGGGCTCGGCGCCCTCGGCTGGTCCGTCGCAGTCGGCGCCCGCAACGAGGGGCGCCGCGAAGCCGCCGTGGACAAGCTGCGTGCGGCCGGGGCCGACGCCTTCGGCGTACCGCTGGACGTGACCGACGACGCGAGCGTGACGGCAGCGGCCCGGCTGATCGAGGGCAAGGCCGGGCGGCTCGACGCGCTCGTCAACAACGCGGCGATCACCGGCGGCGGACCGCAGGAGCCCACCACGGTCGACGTGGAGCGGGTACGGGCGGCCGTGGAGACCAACGTGATCGGCGTCATCCGCGTCACCAACGCCCTGCTGCCGCTGCTGCGCCGCTCGCCGTCGCCGCGGATCGTCAACGTCTCCAGCAGCGTCGGCTCCCTCGCGCTCCAGACCACGCCCGGCGCGGAGACGGGCCCGATCGCGGTCGCCTACGCCCCGTCCAAGACGTTCCTCAACGCCGTCACCGTGCAGTACGCCAAGGAACTGGCCGGCACGAACATCCTGATCAACGCCGTCTGCCCCGGCTACACCGCGACCGACCTCAACGGCTTCCGCGGAGTGCGCACCCCCCGGCAGGGCGCAGCCGTCGCGATCCGGCTTGCCACCGTACCGGACGACGGGCCGACGGGCCGCTTCTTCGACGACGGGGGAGAGGTGCCCTGGTGACCCGCCGTCCCGCCGGCCGGACGGACTGAGCCGGCAACAGCGGCCCGGACGGGCCGGTTTGCGGCGGCCGGCGCTCAGGACGGGCGCCGGCCCATCGTCCGGCTGAAGGTGTCGGGGTCGGTGTCGAATCCGGCCAGCAGGCTGTGGAACTCCCACGCGCCCGATGCGGTGCGGGTGAACTCCGCCACCGTCGCCGCCGTCGCGGCACCGACCGAGGTGAAGTCGCCTTCGGCCAGCACGGTGTAGCCCGTCACGATCTGGTAGGCCGGGTTCGCCACCGCCTGGAACTCCTTCCGGCCGAAGCCCTGTTGGATCGCCACGGCGAGCACGACCCTGGTGTAGTCCGAGCCGAGCCGGTCCAGTTCGAGGGTCAGCACCTCGTCGAAGCCCAGGCCCTTGCCGTCGGTGCTGTCGCGGTTGAGCCAGATCGTGCCGTCGGGCGAGAACCGGCTGTCGAAGGCGACCAGATACGCCGGCTCGCCGTGCTCCGCCCCGGCCCGGTAGGTCGCGGCGATCAGGTCCAGATCGCTCGGCGGAGCCCCCAGCGGACTCGGATCCCACTTCAGCCGTGCCTCGGCCCGTTCGATGCCCTTGCTGAGGCCGCTCATCGGACGTCTCCCCCTTCGGCGGCCGCGCCGGCCGCCACCTCTCACCCTCGATTACCCCGTGCCCGCACCCGCTGTCCACACTCTCCCGCCCCGCGCGCCGTCCAGCGGCCTCTTCCGGCCACGGCGCACGCCGGGTCCGCCGGCCTTCTGGCATGATGACCTGGGGTGCCAGGCAGTTCGGCCACCGGCCGGTAGGGGAGTTCCATGGACGAGTCCGGCCAGATCAACCACATGATCCTGCGGCTGGCCCACGCCCACCGCGCGGTTGCCGCGACCCTCCTGCAGGAACTCGGCCTCTACCCCGGCCAGGAGTTGCTGCTCATGCGCCTGTGGGAGTCCGACCACCAGTCGCAGACCGCGCTCGCGGAGTCGCTGCAGCTCGACCCCTCCACCGTCACGCGCACCGTCCAGCGGCTGGAGCAGCAGGGCTTCATCACCCGCAACCCCTCGACGACGGACCGCCGTTCGCTCATCGTGTCGCTCACCCCCGCGGGCAACGCCCTCCGCGCCCAGGTCGAGAAGGCGTGGGGCACCCTGGCGGAGATCACGACGGCGGGAATGCCCGACCGGCCGCGTGCCGAAGCCCTGCGCCTGCTGCGGCGCATGGAGACGAACCTGAGATCCGCCGCGTCGCGCCGCTGAAGGCGCCCCGCTTCGGCACCCCCCTTCACCGCTGCGGGGCAGTGGCGGCGCGCTCCGCACTCGGTCGGGGCGCCGGTGCCCGATGCGGCCGTCACATTGTCGAGTTTTCGACTCCTTTCATCCACGCCCTGACGCAGGCCAGGCAGCGGCGTTGTCGATTACTTGGTGGGCCAAGTAACATCTTGGCGGACCAAGTAAATCGACGAGAGGTGGGCGTGATGTCGGCAGGCGACGAGATCCTCGTCTTCGGAGCGACGGGCCGTCAGGGCGGTGCTGTGGCCAGGGAGCTGCTGCGGCGCGGGGAGGCGGTGCGGGCGCTGGTCAGGGATCCGCTGGCCGAGGGCGCCCAGCGGCTGGCGGACGCGGGAGCCGCGCTGGTGACCGGCGACATGGAGGACGCGGAGTCGCTGGACGCGGCGATGCGGGGCGTCAGCCGGGTCTACAGCGTCCAGACCTTCACCGGCCCCGACGGGGTCGAGGGCGAGGAACGCCAGGGCAAGGCGGTGGCCGACGCCGCGGTCCGGGCAGGGGTCGGCCACTTCGTCTACGGTTCGGTCGGCGGCGCCGACCGGGGGAGCGGGGTGCCGCACTTCGAGAGCAAGGGCCGTGTCGAACAGCATCTGGAGAAGCTCGACCTGCCGGTCTCGATACTCCAACCGGCCATGTTCATCAGCAACTTCACCGGGATCGGCCCCGCGCGCGCGGACGGCGGCCTGGTGCTCTCGCTCGCCCTGGAGCCGGACACGGAACTGCAGATGATCACCACGGAGGACATCGGCTTCTTCGCCGCCGACGCGTTCGACAACCCCGAGCGCTACCTCGGGCGGCGGACCGAGATCGCCGGCGACGCGCTGACCGGTGCGCAGATGGCCGCGGTCTTCAGCCGCGCCTGCGGCGAGACCTGCACCTTCCGGCAGCAGTCGCTCGAGGAGGTGCGCTCCTTCAGCGAGGAGGCGGCGATCATGTTCGGCTGGTTCAACCGCGAGGGCTATCGCGCCGACATCCCGGCGCTGCGGAAGATCCACCCCGGGCTGACCACCCTGGAGCCCTGGGTGCGGGAGAACTGGTCGGCGCCGGCCGCCTGACACGCCGGGCCGCACCCCTCAGGGTGCGGCAGCCGGGGATATCGCGAACGTCTCCACGTGGTCGATGGCTGCCCGCAGGGCGTCCTCCAGCGGGGTGATGTCGCGGGCGACCTGGGAGAGGAGCATGCCCCCCTGGAAGGCGGAGAGCAGGAGGTGGGCCAGCCGGGTGGGGTCGGCCGCATCGCTGATGCGGCCGAGCTGCTGCATCCGCCGGAGTCCGTCGCGGAAGACGTCCCGCCACTGCTCGAAGGCGTGCGCGAGGTCCGCGCGGACGTCGAGGTCGGCCTTGACGATCTCGCCGGCGAGCGAGCCGAGGCTGCAGCCTTCCCGGCAGGAGCGCTCGTAGGCGACGTAGAAGTGCGCCCACTCCCGGAGCGAGTCGAGGCTGTCGAAGCCGGTGAAGCGCTCGCTGCGGTGGAAGGCCAGGACGCGCTCGGCCTGCCACTCGACCACCGCGAGGACAAGGCTCTCCTTGGTCGGGAAGTAGTGGTTGAGCTGCGACCCGCTGATGCCTGCGGCACGTCTGAGCTGCTCGTTGTTCGTCGCGTGGACGCCGTTTGCGTACATCAGCTCCGCGGCGTGCTCCAGGATCCGGGCACGGGTCGCCTGCCCCTTGCCGGTGAGCTTCTGCGGCCCCCTGGCCTGCGTCGTCGCTTCCATGGCACCCACGATAACCCGGAATGGGCTTGACAGCCCATATCTGTCTCGTGTTCACTGCCTGTAGTGGGCTGGGAAGCCCAAAAAGCCCGGTGGACCCGCCGGGCACGAGAGGTACGGAGGCACCCCATGAAGGCAGTCGTCGCTACGGACCAGGCCGCGGAAGCGGCCGGCATCACCCTCGCGGAGCGGCCGGAGCCGACGCCGGCCATCAACGACGTCGTCGTCGAGGTCCACGCGTCGGGCTTCGTCCCCGCGGAGTGGGAGTGGCCCTCGACGTGGGTCGACCGCTCGGGCCATGACCGCGTCCAGGCGGTCATCGGCCACGAGTTCGCCGGTGTGGTCTCCTCGCTCGGCTACGGCACGACGGGACTCTCGGTGGGGCAGCGGGTGTTCGGGATCACGGACTGGCACCGCGACGGAACTCTGGCCGAGTACGCGGCCGTCGAGGCCCGCAACCTCGCGCCGCTGCCGGGGAACGTCGACTTCACTGTGGGCGCGAGTCTGCCGATCTCCGGCCTGACCGCCTGGCAGGGCCTCTTCCAGCACGGCCGTCTGCGGGCGGGGCAGACCGTCCTCGCGCACGGCGCCGCGGGCGCCGTCGGGTCGGTGGTCACGCAGCTCGCCCGCGAGTTCGGCGCCTACGTCATCGGTACGGGCCGGGCCGCGGACCGCCGCGCGGCGCTCGACTTCGGCGCGAACGAGTTCCTGGACCTCGGCCGCGACGACCTCGACGCCCTCGGCAGGGTCGACCTGGTCTTCGACGTCATCGGCGGTGAGGTCCAGCGGCGTTCTGCGGCCGTCGTCCGTCCCGGCGGAACCCTGGTGTCGGTGGTCGGACCCGTCGAGGCCCGCCCCGCCGACGGTCTGGCGGTGGACTTCGTCGTCGAGTCCGTCCCGAGCCAGCTGGTGCAGATCGCCGACCGCGTGCGGGACGGCCGGCTGCGTCCGCACATCGGAACGGTCGCGACCCTCGACGACGCCATCCCCGCGCTGAACCCGACCGAGCGGCGCAAGGGCAAGACCGTCATCCGGGTACGCCCCTGAGTGCGATGCGACCTCCAAGTCCCCGTATTTGTTCAACCGTTGACGTAATTGCGGGGCGTCGACTACGTTGCCGATCACCAGTGCCGGGTACACGCCGAACCCTGCCGCCCGCCCTGTGAAGGGCTGTTGCCCGGCTCCGCCCGAGAGCAAGGCGCCGCAGTGCCCACCGCACCGGTGGGGCGCTGGAAGCTCCCCGCCTGCGGTGCGCGTCCGCGCGGCTGCTGCCGGAACCTGCACCACGCCGGCGGGCGACACTTGGAGGTCGTGTGAACAGGACACGCAAACTGACCGTGGCACTGCTGTCGGCCGCCGCGCTGGTGGCGGTCACCCCCTCGGCGGCGCTGGCGGCGGTCCCGCCCGGGCACGGCAGGCCGGCCCCTGCGCCCGCTGTCCCCAAGGGGAAGCTGCCGGACGTGTTCGCCCGCGCCGGCTACCCCGCCCGGGCGGTCGACGCGAAGATCCAGGCCGCCTGGCGGCAGCTCTTCCACGGCGACCCGGGCACGGCACCGACCCACGCCGACGGGCAGAGCATCTACTACCAGCTGTCGCCCGACATGGCGTACGTCGAGGACATCGGCAACCAGGACGTCCGCAGCGAGGGCATGGGCTACGCGATGATGATCGCGGTGCAGCTGGGCCACAGGCACGAGTTCGACTCCCTGTGGAACTTCGCCCAGACGAACATGCAGATCAAGAGCGGCGGCGAGAAGTACTACTTCGCCTGGCACGCCGACACCACCGGCAAGGTCATCGACACCGGTGTCGCGCCCGACGGCGACCAGTGGATGGCGGCGGCGCTGGCCGAGGCCTCGGCCCGCTGGCACGACGGCGCCGGCACGTACGACTACGGGCGGCAGGCCGAGCAGATCCTGCACGCGATGTGGCACGCCTCCGACAGCGGCGGCGTGAACATGTTCGACGCGGCCAGCCACCTGCCGACGTTCTCCCCGCCCGGCGCCGTCGGCTTCTCCGACCCCTCCTACGCGCTGCCCGCCTTCTACAAGGTCTTCGCGAAGGCCGACCCGTCCGACAAGGCGCTGTGGGACAAGGCGTACGCAGCAGGCGAGAAACTCCTCCAGGACGCACCGAACGCGACGACCGGCCTGTCGCCCTGCTACGCCAACTTCGACGGCACGCCGTTCATGTGGCCCGGGGAGACGGCGGACGACAACGCCTACTCCCACAACTTCCAGGAGGACGCCTGGCGGGTCATTGCGAACGCTAACGTGGACGCCGCCTGGAACGGCGTGAAGCCCTGGGAGACGCAGTTCTCCAACCGGCTGGAGAGGTTCTTCGAGGGCCAGGGCGTCACCACCTACGTGAGTCGCTACCACCTGGACGGCACGCCGCTGCCCTCGGGGCAGAACACCTACGAACCGGCGCACGCCCAGGGCCTGGTGGCGATGAATTCCACCTCCGCGATCTCGGCGACCGACCCCGGCAGCAGGGCGTTCGTCGAGGACATGTGGAACACCGCCACCCCGTCCGGCCAGGCGCGATACTACGACGGCATGCTCTACATGCTGGGCCTGCTCTACGACAGCGGCCGGTTCCGCGACTTCACGCAGCCCGGCATCCACTGACCGGGACGTCCCGTCCCGTACGGGACGGCCGCGGCCGGCGTGCCTGCTGTGACGAGGGTTGACAGGCCGTGGGCGGCTGGTGCACGCTGCCGCCGTCGCCCTCAGGGACATCCCATCTCTCCGCAGAGCAACGGTACTTCGCCGCCTGAGGGAGTGTTAGCGCTCACAAAAACCTGTCCCACTGCACATGCCTTGGCCGTCACCCCCCACCGCCAGGAGATCACAGTGAACAGAGGAATTCCGCGCCTGACCGCCGGAATACTCACCGCAGCCCTGATGCTGGTCGGACTGCTGACCGGGAGCAGCGCGGCGCAGGCCGCTCCGGTGGCGGCGGCCGCGTCCACCGGACAGTTCCACGGGGTGAACTGGGCCGACCCCAACGACAACTTCATCACCGGCCCGAACGTCCCCGTCGGCCTGTCGACGTCCGACAGCTACGCGACCGTGTACACGAAGTCCACCGCGATCCTCAAGGGCTTCCAGGGCCTGGGCGCCAACACCGTCCGCCTGGGATTCAACGCGGCCACCACGTCGGGGACATGGTGGAACAGCTACACCGCGGCCCTGGACGCCGCCACCGCGCTGGGCATGAACGTCATCGTCGCCCCCTGGCTGCAGGGCGGGAAGGTCGGTGACACCACGTCGTTCAACCAGATGTGGGACACGATGATCAACAAGTACGGCGCGAAGAGCAACTTCTACTTCGACATCATGAACGAGCCGTACGGGTACAACGCGACCGACCTGACCAACTTCGAGGCCTCCTGGCTGGCGCGCTACCCCAGCCTCCCGCGGGGCCACGTGATCGTGCCCGGCCTGTACTCCGACGGCAACCTCTGCGCGGTCGGCTCGGACTCCCGGCTGTCCGGCACCCTGCTGTCGATCCACATCTACGGCATGTTCGGCGACTCCCACACCACCGAGGCCGCCTGGGTCAACGACTTCACCGGCAACCTGTGCGGCCACGCCGACCGGGCCGTCCTGACGGAGTTCGGCGTCCCCATGAACACCGGAGCCAACTACAACGGCCCCAAGGACGGCAACAACGACCTGTCCTACCTCTACGCGATCACCGACACCGTACGCAACCTGGGCATGGGCTCCGTCCTGTGGACGGGAGTCAAGCAGACCAACCAGACCCAGGGCCCCGGCCCCTGCGAGAACGCCTCCTGCGCCATCACCTCCCTGAACGGAAGCGGCACCGCCCTGTCCGTGAGCGTCACCAACCAGTCGGGCCTCGACCGGCTCCAGTGGGGCTGGGGCACCGGCACCAACCCCGGCGGCGGCTCGGGCGGCGGTGGCGGTACCTCGGCGGTGCTGCGCGGCGCCGGATCCAACCGGTGCCTCGACGTGCCGAACTCCAGCACCGCGAACAGCACCCGCACCGAGATCTGGGACTGCAACGGCGGGGCCAACCAGTCCTGGACCCTCAACTCCAGCAGGGAACTGGTCGTCTACGGCACGAAGTGCCTCGACGCCTCCGGCTCAGGGACCACGGCCGGCACCGCCGTGATCATCTACGACTGCAACGGCGGCGCCAACCAGCAGTGGACCCTCAACAGCGACGGCACCGTCACCAACGCGCTGTCCGGCCTCTGCCTGGACGTCACCGGAGCAGGCACCGCCAACGGAACGCTCGTCGAACTGTGGACGTGCACCGGAGGCAGCAACCAGAAGTGGTCCCGCCAGTAGACCCCGCACAACCCGCGACCCACGGCTGAGCGCACGATGCGGCGGCCGGCGCTCTGCGCCGGCCGCCGCATCGTGCCCCTGTGCCCGGCATGTGGCCGCCGGCCCGCGCAGCGGTGTGCCCGTCAACCGTCTCCAGTCGGTGTGGGAACGCTCCCACGGGAGGGGAGGTGAGGTCCGCTGGTGACGGGCCGTCAAGGAGTCTGACGGGAAGCCGATGTTCGTCTCTGTACGGATCCGAGCGAAAAGGGCGCCCGTATTGCGCGCCCTGCTGGCCGGGTCGGCGGGAAGGTGTCGCTGAACTGCTCATCCGAACGGGACTTACACACTGTCAGCCTGGGTCAATAGCAGGGCGGGCAGAATCCGGCGCACGTCTTTCGACAAGAACTTCGGCGGAAGCGAGATGGACGCCTCGGTCAGCCAGGCGATCGGCAGCTGGAAGCAGGTCAGCGTCCCCGGCATCACCGTGACCAACGGAACGATCCAGGTAGGCGAGTCTTCCAATGCGAACGCCGGCAACTGGGTGAACGTCGACGACTTCACCCTGGTGCCGTCCGGCGGCACGACCACGTCCGGAGGCACGACTCGAGGGCCGACCGGCGGCGGTTCGCCGGTGCACGCGGTGGGCGCGGGCAAGTGCCTGGATGTGCCGGGGGGCGCAGACCAACAGCACGCCGGTGGACATCTACGACTGCAACGGCGGCGCGAACCAGCAGTGGACACTCGGCTGCACCGACACCCGGGACACCATGACCGGGACGGCGCGGACGACGAGGGCCGGGGGCCGTCGCGAGACGGCGAGCCCCCGGCCTTCGTCGCGCCGGCCGGTCGTGGACTGCCGTCGTCAGCTCACCGCCCGCTTCACCAGTGCAGCGATCCGCCTCTCCACTTCTGGTGTGACCTCGGTCAGGGCAAAACCGGCCGCCCACATCACTCCCTCGTCCAGCTTCGCCTGGTCGCTGAACCCGAGCGTCGCGTAGCGCGCCTTGAACTTCTCCGCGCTCTGGAAGAAGCAGACGACCTTGCCGTCCAGGGCGTAGGCGGGCATCCCGTACCAGAGCTTCGGCGCGAGGACCGGGGCGCCGGCCGAGATCACGGCGTGGACGCGCTCGGCCATGATCCGGTCCGAGTCCTGCATCTCGGCGATCTTCGCGAGCACGTCCCGCTCCGCCTCCGCCGCCTTGTCCGCACGCGAGCCACGGCGTCTGGCCGTCTTCAGCTCCTGAGCGTGCTCCTTCATCGCGGCCCGCTCCTCGGCTGTGAATCCCTCGTGCGTGCTGTTCTCGTCGGTGCTCATGGCGGATCTCCCCTCCATAACGGCACGCAGTGTGCCGATCGAGCCTGAATACTGCGCGACATCCTCGGCGGTTGTCAACGGCACGACCGGTGCCGTTAGGGTGGTGGTATGACCGACTCGCCCGCCACGCCGAGGCGCCGCGGTGCCGCTCGCACCGAGGAGCTGCTGCAGGCAACCCTCGATCTGGCCGCGGAAGCCGGCTACGCCGGCCTGAGCATCGAGGCGGTCAGCCGAAGGGCCGGGGTCGGGAAACACACCATCTACCGGCGCTGGCCCTCCATGCCGGCGCTGCTGCTCGACGCGCTCAACCGCGCGTGGACCAGCGACCTGGACTACCGCGACACCGGGGACGTCCGCGCGGACCTGCGCGAACAGTTCCTGCGGTCGGGCCTGGCCCTGTCCAGCCCGCCGATCGGCCCCGTCTACCGCGCCGTCATCGCCGAGGCGCAGGCCGATTCCGCGCTGCGGGCGACCGTGCACGAACGATTCCTGGCCACCGTCGAGCAGAGCACTCTCGACCGGATCACCCGCGCCCAGCGCACCGGTGAACTGGTCGCGGAAGTGAACCTGGAATTCGCCGCCGAGGTGCTGTGCGGCGCGCTGTACTACCGCAGCCTGCTGTCGACCCGACCCATCGACGAGGATGCCGTCGACGGACTGCTGGACATGTTCATGGCCGCCTACGGAACCGGCGGTTGAGACTCGGCTGCCGCCGTGGTTCAGCGCAGGTGGACCAGGATCCGCCCGGGGTTGGCGGGGTCGATCTCGACCCGGGCGTAGAGCTTCTTCAGATGCGTCTGCGCCAGCGTGGTCAGCACCCGCTGCCTGAGCGCGCCCGTCCCCTTTCCCGGGATGACCTGAAGCACGTCGACCCCGGTGGCGGCAGCCCTGAAGAGCGCCTGGCGCAGTGCGACGTCGAGGTCGCGGTTGCTGCGGAAGATCGGGTGCAGATCGAGCGTGAGCAAGGTGACCGCCTTCCCTGGTAGCCGTACGGTCGCAGCGTACGTCAGGTCTCGGCGCGTGCCCGCAGATCGTCGTGCTCGCGGAGGCGGACCGCGGTTGCGCCCACTGCGAAGAGCAGGGCGCCGCCGACGCCCAGCGGGGTGGACAGGACCAGCGCGCTCACCGGCCCCGGCCAGTCGCGGGAGGCGGCACACCTTTCCAGGTGGTCCTGCCGATCGCCGTCGGGCAGGCCGTCGTCGACGTAGAGGTCCTTGCGGTCGGCGAAGGCGGGCGCGGCGCAGCCCTTGCTCCAGTGGTGGTCGGTGTACGGCACGAACATGCTCCAGGCCGCGTACACCCACAACAGCCCCGCGACGACCAGCAGGCCGATGCCCCACGCCTTCAACCGGTCCGACCGGCTTCTGAACTCCTGTTCCACCGCCAGCAGATGCACTGCTTCCTCCCCCGGAATCGATCTGCCGGACTATAGCCGCTGCCGCCCGGAGCGACTCACCGGGCCCATGGAGTGGAGGGCTAATCTCCGAAAGGTCCGATCTCCTTCGGGAAAAGTGCCGGGAGATCTGGGAAGTTGGCAAGTTCTCCCGTACATTCATGGGACGTCTCACCTCCACTGCCGCCCGCCGTCTGGAGAAAGTACATGCGCAGGGCTGTTGTTGCCTGCCTCACGGCCGTCGCCGCCACCCTCGGGGTGTCGAGCGGTGGTTCGGCCGAGGCCGCTCCGCACACTGATGTGCTGCACGTCGCGCCCGACGGGCACGGGACCGCCTGTACCGCGCGGAGTCCCTGCTCGCTGGACACCGCAAGGGACCGGGCCAGGAAGCTGGTCCCCGGCGCCGAAGGAGACGTCGTCGTCGAACTGCTCGGCGGCACCTACCGGTTGACCGGTCCGTTCCGGCTCGGGGTCGAGGACTCCGGCCGGCCCGGACATCCGGTGGTCTACCGGGCCGCCGCGGGCCAGACCCCGGTGCTCACCGGCGCCGTCAGGCTCACCGGTTTCACCAGGACCGACGCGGACAAGGACGTCTACCGCGCGAAGATACCTGCGGGCGCCGACAGCCGGGAACTGTTCGTCAACGGAGTGCGGGCCGACCGCGACCGCGGTACCCGGGACCCGTCCGGATTCTCCGTCACCGCCACCGGCTTCACCACCGCCGACCCGAAGTACACCGGGTGGACCGACCCCGCCCGGGTCGAAGTCGTGCGCAACAGCGGCTGGAAGCAGATGCGCTGCCCGCTGGCCTCCATCACGCCCTCCGCGTCCGGTGGTTCGGACCTGACCGTGGACCCCGGCTGCTGGAACAACAACCACTCCTCCGTACCCCATCCGGGCTTCCCCTTCAACGGCGCCGGCCTGCCCACCCTCGACGGCATCACCTGGCTGGAGAACGCCTACCAACTCCTCGGCACCCCGGGCCAGTTCTACATCGACCCGAACGCCGGCTACCTCTACTACGTGCCGCGACCGGGCGAGGACCTGGCCACCGCCGACGTCGAACTGCCGCTGGCCCCGCAGCTGGTGGACGCCTCCGGCACCCCCGGCCACCTCGCGCCGCTGAACGACACCGACTGGCGGGCGGTCTACACCGGCAGTTGGGGCTACTCCGGCGGCCGGCACCTCGGCGACCTCGACGCCGACGTGCACTACACCTCCACCGACGGTGACGCGGTCAGCTACACCTTCGACGGCACCGGCATCCAGATGCTCTCGGAGACCAACGGCGACGAGGGCAGCGCTGACGTCCTCATCGACGGCACCAAGGTGTCCACGGTCTCCGGCAACGGGCCGGTGCGGCTGGCCCAGCAGGCCATGGTCTCCGTCACCGGGCTGCCCAAGGGGTCCCACACCCTGCGCGTGGTCAAGACCGGCGGGTCGTACCTGCTGGTCGACGGCTTCACGGTGATCCCGGACCCGATCGCACCGGTGCACGACATCACCTTCTCCGGCCTCACCTTCCAGGGCGCCACCTGGACCGCCCCCACCGCCGAGGGCTACGTGGACAACCAGGCCGGCGTCGTCTGGGACCCGACCACGCGCACACCGGCCCGTATCCCGGCCGCCGTGCAGGTGCACAGGGGACAGCGGATCACCTTCGCCGGAGACACCGTCACGCACACCGGCACCAGCGGGATAGACCTGGCCGACCAGACCCAGGACTCCACGGTGACCGGCAGCACGATCACCGACACCTCCGGCATCGGCGTCGCGGTCGGCGAGGCCGACGACTACTACCAGACCGAGCCGGGCCTGATGACCAGCGGCAACACGGTCTCCCGCACCGTGGTGCAGTTCCCCGGCCAGGAGTACGCGGACGCGGTCGGCATCTGGGTCGGCCACAGCCGGGGAACGACGCTGTCGCACAACGACGTCGGCTACACCCCGTATTCGGGCATCTCCATCGGCTGGGGCTGGGGCTGGGCCTCGTCCTGCACGCTCCAGGCCAAGCAGGGGCTGCCGGACCCGTGCCTGCACGGCACCACCTACGCGGGTGGCGAGCAGGTGGTCGGCAACCACGTGCACAGCGTGATGGGCGCGCTGTTCGACGGCGGTCCGATCTACACCCTCGGCGGCCAGTCCGCACCCTCGGAGTTCACCGGAAACGTCCTGTCGGAGTGCATCGACGGCTGCAACATGATCTACCACGACGAGGGAAGCTCGCTGTGGGAGACCCACGACAACGTGGTGCGCTTCGGCAACGGGTCGCTGTGGACGAACCTGTGGACGCCCAGCATCCACGACGACTCGATCCACGACAACTACAGCGACACCGCCTCCTACAACAACAACGGCACCGACATCACCTTCCAGCAGGCCACCGTGGTGAGCGACGGCAACTGGCCGGCCGCGGCACTGGCCATCGTCAAGGCGGCAGGTCCCGGCACCCCGCCCGGCAGCACGGCCGACGACGACGACCTCCGCATCGCCTACACCGGCAGCTGGTCGTCGAGCGGCTCCCGCGGCGACGGCGACCTCGACAACGGTGTGCACTACACCCAGCAGAACGGTGCGGCCGCCACGATCAGCTTCACCGGTACCGGCATCGGCTTCCTCACCGAGACCAACTCCGACGAGGGTGACATCGGCATCGCACTCGACGGCGTGTCCAAGGGCACGGTCAGTGCCGACACTCCGCAGCGGCACAGCCGCCAGACGCTCTGGTCCGTCTCCGGCCTGACCGACGCTCCGCACACGCTGACGGTGACCAAGCTCAGCGGCAGCTACCTCCTGGTGGACGGATTCACCCTGAGCTGACCGGCCGTCATCGGCCGAAGAAGGGCAGACAATGTTCCTCGCCAAGACAAGAACGCCGCCGGTGCTGGCGGCGGTGACCGCGGTCGTGGCCGCCCTGCTGGGCGCCGCACCCACCGCGCCTGCCTCACCCGGCGGACCCGCCGCGCCAGCCGAGAGCGGCTCGGCGCCCAGCAGCGGGCGGCTGGCGGCGTGGTCGCCCAGTATGACGATCGGCGGCCCCGACTTCGACGACCGGACCATCCGGATGGTCGTCCACTCCAGCATCAGCGGGCATTCCCTGCGTATCCACCTGTCCAACCTGCGCGGCACCACCCCGCTCACGATCGGGTCGACGAGCGTGGCCGTCCAGGCCGACCGGGCCACCGCGGTCCCGCACACCGAGCACGCGGTCACCTTCGGGCGCCGCACCTCGGTGACGATCGCCGCGGGCGCGGAGGCCGTCAGCGACCCGGTCCCGATGACGGTCACCGCCGACCACAACATCCTGGCCAGCATCTACCTGCCGCACGCGACCAGCTCCGCGACCTGGCACTCCGACGCGTTCGACACCACCTACCTGTCCGCTGCGGGCGACCACACGGCCGAGTCGGGCGACGGCGACTACACGGCGTCGACCACGTCCTGGTACTACCTTTCCGGGCTCGACGTCGTCTCGCCCGACGCCCGCGGCGCCGTGGTCGCCTTCGGCGACTCCATCACCGACGGGTACAACACCCCGACGGGCACGTACCAGCGCTGGCCCGACGACCTGGCCCGCCGGCTGGCAGCCGCAGGCAAGGCGATGGGCGTGGTGGACGCGGGCATCGGCGGCAACCGCGTCCTGACCGACGTGCCCAACATCTGGCAGGGCGTCAGCGCCACCAAACGCTTCGCCCACGACGCGCTCGGCCAACCCGGGGTGCGCGATGTGATCCTCATGGAGGGCATCAACGACATCGGCAACAACGCCGGACCCGGCGGCGGCCCCCTCACCGCGCAGGACCTGATCGACGGCTACCGGAACCTGATCGGCCAGGCCCACGCAGCCGGGGTCAGGATCATCGGTGCCACCCTCCTGCCGGACAGGGGCAACGGCTACTACAGCGAATCCGCCGAAGCCCTCCGGCAGGCGGCCAACACCTGGATCCGCACCAGCGGCGCCTTCGACGGGGTGGTCGACTTCGAGAAGGCCGTCATCGACCCCGCCGACCCCACTGCGCTCGACCCCCGCTTCGATTCGGGCGACCACCTCCACCCGAACGCGGCCGGCATGCAGGCGCTGGCCGACGCCGTCGACCTCGACATGCTGCACCAGTAGCGCCGGCCTATGACAGGCCCGGGACGGTGTCGCCGTTGAGCACCCACAGCGCCGCTGTGTACCACATGAGGGCGATCCCGCAGATCAGGGCGCTGCCGGCCACCGGCAGCGCCCACCCGGGCAGGCGTTTGCTGCGGACGACCACCACTTTGGTGACGAACATCGCGTACAGCACGCAGCCGGTGATGCAGTGGATGGTGACGCGGGTGTCAGAGGTCTCGAACCCGTACGCGGTGATGCAGTGGAAGGCAATGGGCAGGGACAGCAGGAACGCGACGAGACCGATGATCCGGTGCGATGTACGCACCGGCCGGGAGGCGTGGCCGGTGCCGGGCACCAGGCCGTACATCCACAGCGCCAGGCCGAGCTGCACCAGGGCGAGGCCCAGCAGGGCGGTGCCCATGCGTGCCTTGAGGTCGTAGGTGTCCAGGCCGTGGACGCCGAAAAGGCCCACGTTGTAGTCCGGGGTCAGATGGCTGCTCCACTCGTACACGCCGACGCCCGCCGCGAACGGTAGCAACGCGACGAGCGCGATCAGAGCGGCCCGTACCGCCGGCCGCCGCTCCGGGCGGTCCGACCCGGGGCTTGGACCGGAACCGGCGCCCGGACCGGAACCGGTGCCCTCCGCCGAAGGCCCACCGGCACCGGACGAGTCCGGACCGGTCACATCACCACTTGCTTGCCCGCCGGGTCCAGGACGTACCACAGCGCCCCGAACTGGTTGAGGCCCTGGCCGTTGGTCTGGCCGGGGTCGGTGTCGCCCACGAAGAGGTACAGCGGGTGCTTGTTGTACGTGACCTGGGTCGTACCGTCGGACCGTTTGCTGGTGCCGAGCAGGTTGCTCTTGGCGCCGCTGCCCGCCTTCGGCTCGCCCTTGCTGAGGAGCGGCGGCCAGGCTGCCGCGCACGCGCCGTTGCAGGTCGACTTCTCGGTCTTGTCGGCCACGAACAGGTAGAGCGTGCGGCCCTTCCCGTCGACCAGGATCGTGCCGAGCCGGCCGCCGGCGTTGTGGGTGGCCACGGTGCTCTGGGCCGTGGGGCCGGAGGTGGCGGCCACGGCGGCGGCGGGGCTGTCGGCCGGAGAGGACGCCGTGGCGTCAGCGGTGCCGCTGCCGGTCGAGGACGTGCCTCCGCATCCGCTCAGCGCGGACACCAGCAGGACGGTCGCGCAGGCGGCGACCGGAAAAGCCCGTTTCATCAGGACTCCCAGGGATGAGCGTTGCGAAGGGACGCCCCAGCATCGCCACCCCCAGCCGCCAGGGCCGCCCGGACACCCTCATGCGGCCCGCCTGTCAGCCGGGCAGCGCAACGTCACGCGGCCAGAACGGCGACAAGGACGACGCCCGTCCGCGGCTCGGCGGCGCTGCGACCCTCCGCTGAGGTCCGTCGCCGCGCCGTGACGAGCACCATCGCCTCGACTTCCTGAAGAGCCCGAGGCTCCCGCACTCTTCGGCCGGCTTCAACCGTGATCCGCCGGGCCAGGCCCTTGTAGCCTCAGGTCATGGACTACGACCCGTCTCGTGCGGAGCGGACGACAGCCGCCTGGATGCGCATCGAGGAGTGGTTGCGGGTGCCTGCGCCGCGGTCGTACGCGATGCTGCCCGGTCTGGTCGAGCCGTCCGAGATCGCGGCGACGGACGAGCCTGCCCTGTGGAACTTCATCGACGTCGCCCGCCCCTGTCCGTGGACCGACGTCATCGCCGCCGCACGAGGAGAATCCTGTGTCATCGCCTTACGACCCACAACACGCTCCCGTCGGCGATGTAGGTGCAGCACTCATGATGATCGACTCACGGCTCAAAGGCATCCACGAGGGCAAGACCGGGATCGACCCCGAACAACAGGTGATGGTCGACCAGTTCACCGCGTCGATGGGACCGGAGGAGGTCGACGACCTCCTGGACGGCGCGTGCACGCTCATCTTCATGTTCATGACCTGGCTGCGGAAGGCTCATGAGGACCACGACAAGGACGTCATCGAGTACGTCGTGCCCAACCTCGTGGCCACGCTGCGCATGATGCCCAGGAGCATCCGGCCCGAGGCCATCCCCACCATGGCCGGTCTCGTCGTGGCTGCGGGCACCGGCCTGAGCCCCAGCCTGTGGCGCAGACAGTACGGAGACTGGACGGAGGAGGAGATGAACCCCCTGGAAGCCACCACCGTCCTGCTCGCGGAGCAGATCAACCGCATCACCGACGACCCCGACTTCGCCACCCGCATGATCACCGAAGCCCTGTCCCGGTTGGAGGAAGCCTGACGCAAACCGCAACCTTCGCCCCGAGCCTGCTCAATGCACCTTCCACTGAGCGACATCGGTGGAGAATCCGCTGTCCAGGGCGAACTGCACCATGGCGACCTTTGAGCCGGCCGGGACTTCGAAGACGATGAATCCCAGGGCCTTGCCGCCTGGGGAGATCGTCGTGGTCGCGGGGAAGTTCGGTCCCGCCGACGTCGTGTCCGTGATCGCCGAGTCGAACCCCTGGCCTTGGGTGTCGACGACCTTGGCACCGTTGGCGGGGGAGTCGTTGTAGGTCGTGGACCCCGTGTTGTGCAGGCGGAACTGGACCGCGACCAGCCGCTTCCCCGGCGGGGGACTGGACAAATCTGTCCCGTGTGCCGGATCCACCACCTTCACGACGGTGACGTCGAGCTTCTCGCCGGCGTTGATGCCGGTCAGGCTCAGCGTGTGGCCTACGGGTACGGGGGAATGAGAGGCCGCCGCAATCGGGCTTTTCGGCCCTGACGAGGCCGATCCCTGTGGCGGCGTGCTGCTCGGCGTCCCGGCGGCCTCTGGGTTGCCGGCGCAACCGACCGCCGTCGTGACAAGCAACGCCGCCAGACCGATCCCGGCCAAACTGCGCATCGGTGTCCTCCCTGCACAGGACGCGGTTACGCCCGGCGACTGGAAGTCCACACTGCCCCCCGCCGCGGCGTGCCGCATTCCGAGCGGCGCCCTACGGGTGATGGGGGCCGGCTGCGTGGCCGTGCCGGAGGCCCCTCGGCAGTGCGGACTCCCAGGGACGCTGCGCTGGATGGGCACGTACATTGCGCTCTACGACGACGCGTGGTCGGGGGCGACCGCTTTCGTCGATGCGGTGCAGGGTTCGCTCTCGTATCGCCAGGACGATGTGCTGCGGCATCTGGCGGGCGGGCTGTCCGTCGTGGGGCAACTCAGCTGCCGGACACTGCTTTTGGGGAGTCGGCCCCAGGGGAAGTTCCGACGTGGTCACACCCGGTCGCACGTAGTCGGGCACGGGACTCGTCCACGGCGGCGCTTGTCCGGAGCGCGCGGGTGGGGCGGTGAGGTGGCGCTCGGGTGAGGAGGTTGCCGGGGGTCAGGAGCGGCGGCGCTTGCTGGCCTGGCGGAGGTTGTCGGTATGGGTGGTGAGGGTGTCGATGCCGGTCGCGAGGTCCGGGTGGCCGGTGCCGAGGTGGGGGCGCATGCGGGTCAGCGGTGCGATGAGGTCGGCGGCGTCGGTGGCGCCGAGGGCTGTGTGCAGGGCGTGCAGTGCCGGGTCGGCCGCGGCGGGCAGGTCGGTGAGGGCCGTGATCCGTGCGGCGAGCGTGCGCAGGTCGGCGGCGTTGGTGCGGGCCCAGTCGGTGACCGTGCGGTCGGCTGCCCTGCGGTCGCGTACGGCTTTCACGCGCTCGGCGCCGGTCTGCGTCGTGCCTGGCGCCCAGGGGCGCAGCCGTAGGTAGCGGTTCTCCGCGGCCTGCCGGCTTGCAACGCCCATGGGCGGGGCGAGGTCGGCCCAGGTGGCGCCGGCGGCCCTGGCGGCTTCCACGATGCCGGCCTCCCAGCCGGCGAGCTGGGTACGCAGTTCACGCAGCAGGAGGAGGGCGGCCATGGCCTGGTGGGCGGCGGTCGGCGGTTCACCGCGGGGGCGTCCGGCGGGGTCCTGGGCGCCGCGTACCGCGTCCTCGATCGCGGACAGCGCGGCGACCGCCGCCATGAACGACACGGGCTCGCCCGGGGCGCCGCCCCCCGGCGCGGACGGTTCTGTCTCCCCACTCACAGTGGCGTCACCCTTTCCATGACATCTCGACTTGTCATCCGATGGATGACATGTTACAACGGATTCAGGTGAAGCGCACTGGCACCTTGTACAGAGCAAACGGAGGTGTTCGCGATGCTGATGCGCACTGACCCGTTCCGGGAACTCGACCGCCTGACCCAGCAGTTCCTCGGCTCCACGGGAACCTGGTCCCGGCCCACTCCGATGCCGCTCGACGCGTATCGGACCGGCGAGGAGTACGTGATGTGCTTCGACCTGCCGGGCGTGGACCCGCAGGCGATCGACATCGACGTCGAGCGGAACATGCTGACCGTGAAGGCGGAGCGGCGGCCCCGCCACGAGAGCGACGGCGTGAAGTGGGAGCTGTCCGAGCGTCCCCTCGGGGTCTTCTCCCGCCAGGTCGTGCTGTCCGACACCCTCGACCCGGACGGCATCAGCGCCGACTACGACGCCGGCGTACTGACCCTTAGGATCCCGGTGGCCGAGAAGGCCAAGCCGCGCAGGATCGCCGTCAACCGCAAGGACGACCGCAAGCAGATCCAGGCCTGACCGCCCCGACCGCGGCCGCGGGCGCCCCGACACGGTCCCACGGGACCGGGCCGGGGCGCCCGCCCGGGCGGATTCCGCGGTCCTGCGCACGCGTCGGACGCGATGCGCGCGGAGGCGAGAAGCCGATGCAGGGTGAGCTTCAGGACACCGCCGTGGTGACGGCGTGCGGCGAGATCGACATCGACACGGCGCCGGCGCTCGGTCTCGCACTGCTCGCAGCGCTGCGGACCCACCGCGAGGTCACGCTCGACCTGTCAGAGGTGACCTTCATGGACTGCGCCGGCCTGCGCGAACTCGTCAACGCCCGCAACCAGGCCGACCGCCGCGGCAGCAACCTGATCCTCCGCGGAGCCGGCGCCCCGGTGCTCCGGCTCCTCCGCCTCACCGGCCTGGACCGCCGCCTGCGCCCGGACCTTCCGCGGCGCGCGCTGTGACCACGTGACGTCCGCACCCGGCTGTCCCTCCGGCTACGGCGCTCTCTTCGGCCGCCCGCAGTCCGACCACCCCCCCTGACCCGCAGCGCCTCCAGCGCTGACCGACATCACGGAAAGGCTCCAGATGACCTGGAACCACCTCATCGCGCAGGTTCGCGACCGCGGCCGCTACGACAGCGACCAGGAAGCCGCCGACGTCCTGCGCGCTGTCCTGGCCGCGCTCGGCGGCCGGCTCGTCGGTGAGGAACGCTGCGAACTGGCGGCCGTGCTCCCCGTCGAGGCCCGTACGCACTTCGCCGCACAGATCCCCCTCACCGAGCACGCCGACGCCCCCGCCTTCGTCGCCACCGTGGCAGACGCACTCAACGCCGCCCCGGCCCAGGCCCGCTGGCACACGACCTCTGCTCTCGCCGCCCTCGCCGAGGTCGCCGGGCAGTCTCTCACGGACCGCATCCTTGCCGGACTGCCGCGCGGCTACGCACTCCTGTTCTGCCGCGCCGACCTCCAAGCCGCCGCCTGACCAGGCATCCACCAGACGCACAGCAGGGCCGCCCCGTGCTCGCCGGCACGGGGCGGCCGCCGCTGCTCAGGTCATTGCGGTGGCCTGCGTCGGGAGGTGGCGCAGGTCGTCGCCGCAGCCGATGACCGGCGCGGGGGTCGGTCAGGGCGGCACGCCGGATCCGACGCTGACGCCTTCGTCTACAGGGCGCGTACCGGCGAGACCCCGCTGTTCGTCAAGGCCGGGGGCGATCCTGCCCAAGTACCAGTACGCCCGGAGCACCGCCTGCTTCAACAGGCGGTAGCTCGAAACGGCTTCCCGCACCGCGACATGCGACCATGGGCGGTTCGCGACCGCTTGCCCCGGTTGGTGCAACCGTTGTGGGATCGCGGCACGTCCCATGTCAGGACGAGAGGGCGGGCCGGGGCCGGCCCGCGGGATCGCGGGGGGGTGTCATGGGCGGTTGGGTGCCGGGCCGGATGGTGGACTGGCTACGTGGCAGCGACCGGCCGTCGGCCGGAATCAGCACGACGGGGCAGAAACCGTGGCTGCGGACCGACTCTCGGGGAACATGCCCCGTACCGGAGGAACAGCGGACCTGGACCGAGCGGTGGCTGCACTGGTGTGCCCAGGAGTTCGGGCCCGCGGCGCCGCGCCGCGAGATCGCCCTCCCGGGCTTCGTCCCCGCAGGTTTCACCGGCACGCAGGAGGAGGCCGAGTTGCTGGTGCGGCAGGTCGGCGCGGTGATGGGCGCCGACGTCTCCCGCATCGGTGTGCTGCTGGTGGACTCGCCCGAGGAGGTCCAGGGCAGGAAGCACCAGGTCGGTGAGTACCGCCGGGTACTCGGCCGGGCGGTGATCGAACTGGACCGCCGCGTGGCGGCCCGGCCGGATTCGTTCGCGGGGCTGGTCGCGCACGAGCTGGCGCATGCCCGGCTGGTCGGCGAGGGGCGCGTCGCCGGGCTGCGCATCTCCCACGGCGAGGAGGAGCGGCTCACCGACCTGGTGACCGTCTACCTCGGCATGGGCGTCCTGTCGGCCAATGCCGCGGACGACTACGTGAAGGCGGCCGGGTACTCGGTGATGCCGGTCGGTGAGCTCACCGACCGGATGCTCACCGGCCGCAGGGACGAGCCCCTGCACCGGATGGGGTACCTGAGCCCCGTGGAGTACGGCTACGCCCTCGCCTGCTGGAGCACGATGCGTGGCGAGACCGACCCGCCGTGGACCCGGCACTTGAAGGCGAGCGTACGGGACGCCCTCCTGCGCGGACTGGAGTACCGGGCGGCGCCACGGCAAGCCGGCGCCGGTTGATGTCGTGGGCGCCGACCACGCCTACGCCACCTCTGCGGTTCAGTCGACAGCGCACTTGCGCTGCTCTGAATGGATGCCAGTGACACCAGGGGCATCGCCGAGCCGATCGAGCCGACGGACATCGAAGAGCCGATGGAGCCGATGGACAGCGCGCTGCCCACCCAAGCAGCGTGCTGATCCGATGACAACAAGTTTGCCTCGCCTATGCGGAACGGCGGGTCACCCGCATCGTCAGCGGCATACCGGGCACGCGCCCCAGGTACGCATCCGGCACGACAGGAAGGAACACGACCATGTCGGTCGTCGAGGAATCGGTCGAGGTCCAGGTACCGCTGACCACCGCTTACGACCAGTGGACGCAGTTCGAGGAGTTCCCTCGGTTCATGGACGGAGTCGAGCGCATCGAGCAGCGCACCCCCACCCTCACCCACTGGGTGACATCCGTCGGTGGGGTCACCCGCGAGTTCGACGCGGAGATCACCCAGCAGATACCGGACGAGCGGGTTGCGTGGACGACCGTGGAAGGCGATGCCCGCCAGGCAGGGGTCGTCACCTTCCACCGGCTCGACGACACGCGCACCAAGGTCATGCTGCAGCTGGAGCACGACCCGCAGGGCATCGTCGAGACCGTCGGCGACAAGCTCGGCTTCGTCCGCCGCCAGGCCCAGGGCGACCTCAAGCGATTCAAGCAGTACATCGAGGCCCGAGGCACCGAGTCCGGGGCGTGGCGCGGGCAGGTCTGACCGGGGCGTCCCGGCGACGGTCGCGGTCGAACGCAAGGGGGTGGTGCCCGCACCACACGGTGTGGGCACCACCCATCCGGCTTTCTCGGGCGGCTGCCACCAGCTGAACGGAAGCGGACTTTTCGGCTTGCTGCTCTGCCTTCCTTCCGGTGATCCGTGCGGATGCCGTGGCGCCGACTGCGCCGACCGCGGTGCCTTCGCCGCCCACGACGGCACCGACCGGTCCTCCGCCGGCATCTCCGGCATTGACCGGTGGCGGTCCTCCGATGGTCAGCGACGCGGTGGGCCGGCGGCCGCGGACGGCGAGTGGGCGCATCCCGTGGGGATGCGCCCACCGCCCGGCCCGCGCTACTTCCTCTTGAGTGTGAAGTCCGTGATGACCGCTACTCCCTTCTTGATCTTCACCGTTGCCACGGTCGGTTGGTAGCCGTCCTTGGCGACGATGACCGTCAGCGGGTTGTTGCGGGTGTCCAGCCACAGGGCGTAGGTGCCGTCGGCCGCCGTCGTCAGGGTGTACGTCGACGCCCAGCTGTCGACCTGGACGGTGGCTCCGGCCAGCGGGGCGGCGCCGCCGGTCGTCGTGACGCCGTAGACGGTGCCGTTCGTCTTGCCCCAGGTCTTGGGCGGGCTGACATGCAGGCCGACGGGGATCGCGGCCACCGGGTAGGGGGTGTCGCTGCCCGCGGTGACCTCGGCGGTGAAGTCACCGGGCTGGGTGACCTCGGGAACCGATCCGTCCAGTGTGACGGTGACCGTCGAGCTCGCGCCGGGCTGCAGCGTGAGTTCCTGCGTGCTCTCGCTCAGCCAGCTGACGTCCGCGGCGCCTTCCTGCGCGTACCCCGGGAGCAACTCCACCGAAGCCACCGGTGAGCCGGGTGCGTCGCCGCCGCCGACCTTGTAGAAGCCGGCCGCGCCGCCGCCCCGGTAGGTCGGGACGTTGGCGTTCGGCAGTGCGCTCCACGTGCCGGACTTCGGGTCGAAGGCGTACCCGCGATTGGTCAGGGCGTTCTGGCTGACGCCGCTGGAGAGCAGCAGCAGGCCGTTGGCCGAGGCGGACGACGATGCCCACTGCGGAGCGGGCAGGTCGGCCACCGGCGACCAGCTGTCGCCGGCCGGGTCGTACACGTAGGCGTGCGCGACCTCGGAGTCGCCCGAGAAGCCGCCCGCGCAGTAGAGCAGGCCGTCGATGGCCGCGCAGGACTGCCAGGAGATCGGCTCCGGGTAGGCGGCGATGGCGGACCAGCTGTTGGTGGCCGGGTCGTAGGCACTTGCGTCGGTGGTGCCGCAGGCGCTCGCGCCGCAGCCGCCGATCATGTAGAGCCTGCCGCCGAGGACCGCGGTGCCCGATCCCGCGTAGGCCTTGGGCGCCGGGGCGCCGGTGCCCCAGGTGTCGCCGGCGGGGTCGTAGACCTCCAGTTTCGGGTCCGGGTTGCCGGACGCGCCCCACCCGCCGACGGCGTAGAGCTTGCCGTCGATGAAGCCGTGTGCCGCGGCCTCCCGGGTGTCCGCCGCCGAGGCGAGCTTCGTCCAGCTGCCGGCGGTCGGGTCGAGGACGTAGAGGTCCTTGCTGTCGGCGGAGCCGGTGTAGCCGAAGGCGGAGTAGACCTTGCCGTCGTAGGTGCCGACGGCGTTGTCCATCACGGCGCTCGGGACGTCAGGAGCCGTCTGCCATGCGTCGTCCGACGGTCCCGCGGCCGGTGCCGGGCTGCTGCCGGACGGGTGCGCCTTGCTGGACAGCGGGGAGAACGTGCCCTCGACCGTCCTGAGCGGGGCGCCCTGCTCCTGGACCTGGAAGCCGCCGGAGCGCTCACTCAGCTTGATCGTGGCGGGAGCACCGCCGGTGTTCTTCACCGTGAGCTGCCGGCTGGTCTTCCCGCCCCAGCCGACGGTGGCGTCGACCGTGCCCGGGGTGACCGTGAGCTGTCCGGCCTTGAGTGCGAAGTCCGCCTCCACGGCGCTGTCGGCGCTCACCTTCACCGTTTTGGCGGTGGTGGCGTAGCGGGCCTTGGCGGCGTCGAAGGCGTGGCTGCCGAAGCCGGTGGAGAACAGGGAGTAGAAGCCGTCGCCGAGGTCGGGGTCGTCGGGAGTGGCGACGGTGGTGGCGCTCTGGTCGGGGTCGTCCTGGCCGGCGACCTTCGCGCCGACCACGCCGTCGGAGGTGTTGGCGTCGGTCACGGTGCCCACGACGAGGGCGCCGGGGACGGTGGTCAGTTCACGGTTGCCGACGAAGACGTCGTCGACGGACCACCACCAGCCGAAGTGCGAGGTGAAGTGGAACCGCACCTGCACCGCCGCCTTGCCCGCGAAGTCGGTGAGCGGCACCTCGAACCTGGCCGGTCCGTCGATGCCCGAGGCGGTGGACCAGACCTGGGTCCAGGTCGCGCCGCCGTCGGAAGTGGCGTCCACCTCGGCCGTCTGCCCGCCGATCGCGTGGTAATCGGTGTCGAAGGCCAGCTCGGGCGAGTTCTTGCCCGTGAAGTCGTAGACGGGGCTGATCAGTTGGGTGTCCTGAGTGGCGGCCCCGCCGAAGTGGTCGCTGTCGGCCACCGCGAACGCGCCTTCGCCGCCGGTCTTGTTGCCACGCGAACCCGGGTCGTCGAACTCCCAGCCGCCGGTGGTGCCTTCGGCGTTGACGACGCTCCAACCCTGCGGGGCGGCGTCGGTGGAGTCGAACGGCTCGGTCGTGCCGTTCAGCTGCTGGGTGTACCCGCGGGCGGTGCCCGCCCAGGTGTCGACGGGCACGGAGAAGCTCAGTCCGGCCGAACTGTCACCAACTGTCAGGGTCTTGGTGACGGTCTGGTAGCCGGGGTCGTTCGCCGCGACGTGCAGCGTGTAGTCGTGGCCCTGGGGCAGCGGCAGGGAGTACGAGCCCGTGGCGGGGTCGGTCCACACCGAGCCGGGGACGCCGTCCGCGGTGATCTTGGCGTAGAGCGGCCAGCCGTGTCCCGACCCGTCGGTGACCTTGCCGGAGACGGTCTGGCTCGGCACCGGGGTCAGGCTGTAGTCCCTGGTGAGGGTGGAGCCGTCGGCGACGGCCACGGCCTTGTCGGTCGTGGTGGCGTAGCCGAACGCGTCCACGGTCACGTCGTAGGTGCCGACGGGGACGGACAGGTCGTAGGTGCCCGCCGCGTCGGTGTGCGCGACGTCGGTGCCCGCGCTGACCGTGGCGCCGGAGATCGGCTTGCCCGTGGCGGAGTCGGTGACGGTGCCGGTCAGTTCACCGTGCGGGCCGCTGCGGAAGGCCGCGAGGCCGCTGGGGGTGCCCAGGCCGGTCGGGCCGTCGTAGCCGGCGCCGCCGGTGCACAGGTACGCCGGGGAGCACGAGCCGTTGGAGCCCGTGGTGATGTCGTTGATCCCCGAAGCCGCCGCGTAGGGGTAGGCGTTGGGGTACGAGCCGGCGACCGGGGTGCCGGCGTCGGCGTAGACGGCCGCGATGATCGGCGACGAGACGCTCGTGCCGCCGTAGACCGACCAGCCGCCGGCGCCGTAGGTCTGGTAGACCGCGACGCCCTCGGCCACCGCCGAGACGTCGGCGAGCGCACGGTTGGCGCAGCCGGTGTCCTTCTGGAAGGCCGGCTTGGGCTCGTAGAGGGAGCAGCCCGAGCCGGCGTCGTCCCACGCCGACTCCGTCCAGCCGCGGGCGGTGCCGGCGTCGCGGGTCAGCGTGGTGCCGCCGACGGCGGTGACGTACTGCGAGGCGGCGGGGTAGCCGACGCCGTACGCGTAGTCGCCGGTCGAGACGGTCACCGCGACGCCGGGGTGGTTGAAGTAGGCGTCGAAGGCGGTCGTCTCGGAGGGGTCCTCGCCGTTGCCGCCGCGGTAGTCGCTGCCGTAGGAGTTGGAGACGAACTTCGCGCCGAGCGCGACGGCCTCGTTCACCGACGAGCCGAGGTTCTCGAAGCTGTTGTCGTCGGCCTCGACCAGCAGGATGTGCGCGTAGGGCGCGACCGCGGAGACCATGTCCAGGTCGAGAGAGATCTCACCGGCCCAACCGGGGTCGGGGGAGGGGTAGTTGGCCCCGCCGCGCTGGTCCACCTTGCTGAAGCAGCCGTTGCCGGTGGTGCAGGCCGGCAACCCGTACTGCTGGCGGTAGATCGCGAGGTCGGCCTCGGCGTTCGGGTCGTCGAACGCGTCGACGATGGCGACGGTCTGTCCCGCGCCGCCGTCCGTCGGCAGGCTGTAGGCGCTCTGCAGGTCGTTCGCCCCCCAGCCGTTGGGCGTGACGGCGGCCGCGGTGAGGCCCTTGACCGGCTTGATGTCGGCACGGCGCAGGGCGTAGCAGGTGAACTCGTCCTTGCCGGGCGTGGTGCAGGACGGTTCCAGGAGCGGGTGTGCGTCGGTGGCTGCGGCCGGGGCCGCGGCGGCGGGCGCCGCGGCACCGGCCGGAGCCTGCACGCCCAGGACGGCCAGTGCGGTGGCACTGGCCACGGCCAGGCCGGCGAAGATCGTCCGCCGGAGAGGTGGTCTGGTTCTCGTCGAAATGCGCAACGCGTGACTCCATGCGTTCTTGCAGGGGTCGACCCGTGTACGGATCTGGGGCGACGGTGAATGCACGTGCAATCACCGGGAGTTATTAGGCGAGGCATGTTCAAGCCATGTCAACGATCACGTACCGTGATGTTACATGACCGTGTGTCAGCGGTGTGAGCTGAACTACTCGCGAACGGACGGGAGTTGGTGGGGGTTTCTGTGGGAATACGGTGTGAACCCCGTGGTGGGCCAGGCCGGTTGACGCACCGGTAAGCCCCCTGTTTCCCAGCTGTCCCTCTCGGGGCGTGAACACGTCACGGCGGCAAGCCGCCAGGGGTCCGCATTGACCGGCGGATCGTGCCGGTTGGAACTTTGTGCTGGTCAGTCTGCTTCCGCGCGTCCCAGCGCTCTGCGTACATCCCCCCGTGCCCCACCGATCAGCCGTGAGCCTCACCTGTCGTCACTTTCTGGAGTCATCTTTGCGAGCCCAACGCTCCTCCGCGGGCCGAGCGCGCATGCTGCGGCGCATAGCTGCCGCTGCCGTCCTCGCCGTCCTCGCGGTCCTGCTGCCCCAGCAGGCACTCGCCGCTCCGCCGCCGGCCACCGCCACCGGTAAGCCGACCGCCGAACCGGCCTGCGGAACGCCGAAACCCGGCCACTTCACGTGCTTCACGCTCCGCCGCACCGACCACACCGCCGCGCTCGGCGTGAAGCGCGACGCCGCCGGGGCCGCCCTGGCGCCGGACGGCTACGCGCCCGCCGACCTGCGGTCGGCCTACGACCTGCCGGCCGACGGCGGAGCCGGCGCGACGATCGCGATCGTCGATGCCTACGACAACCCGAACGCCGAGTCCGACCTCGCGATCTACCGCCGGCAGTACGGCCTTCCGGCCTGCACGACCGACAACGGCTGCTTCCGCAAGGCCGATGAGCACGGCGGCGCCGCCTATCCCGCGGCGGACGAGGGCTGGGCCGCCGAGATCTCGCTGGACCTGGACATGGTCTCGGCCATCGCGCCGCAGGCCCACATCCTGCTGGTCGAGGCCGACGCGACGACGTCCGACGACCTGGGCACCGCGGTGAACACGGCCGTGTCCCTCGGCGCGAAGTACGTCTCCAACTCCTGGGGCGCGTACTACGACAGCACCGACAACCTGGCCTACGACGAGGCGTACTTCAACCACCCCGGCGTCGCGGTGGTCTTCAGTTCCGGCGACGACGGCTACGGCGTCAGTTACCCGGCGTCATCGCCTTACGTCACGTCGGTCGGTGGCACCTCGCTGGTCCGCGACGGCAGCGCCCGCGGCTGGGGCGAATCCGTCTGGAACGGCGTGACCTACAACGCCGACGGACCGCACTGGGGCGCCACCGGCTCGGGCTGCTCGGACGTGGAACCCAAGCCGCCCTTCCAGTCCGGCGTCGACTGCGCCGGGCGCTCGGTCGCCGACGTCAGCGCGGTCGCCGACCCGGCCACCGGCGTGGCGGTCTACAACACCTTCTCCGACGGCGGCTGGAACGTCTACGGCGGCACGTCCGCGTCGGCGCCGATCATCGCCGGCGTGTACGCGCTGGCCGGCACGCCGGTCGAGGGCACCTACCCGGCCGCGTACCCGTACCAGCAGCCGGGCGCGCTCAACGACGTGACACGCGGCGACGACGCCAGCTGCTCCGACAGCGCGCTGTGCGGTTACGGCCCGGTGCCGGACTGCACACCTGCGTTCACCTGCGCCGCGCAGCCCGGCTACGACGGCCCGACCGGCCTCGGCACGCCCGACGGAGCGGCCGCCTTCAAGCCCGGCCCGCACGGCAGCGTCAGCGGCACCGTGACCGACGCGGCCACGGGGGCGGCGGTATCCGGCGCGGAGATCAGCCTCGGCGACTACCGGGCGACCGCCGACGCCCAGGGCCGCTACCGGCTCGACATCCCGGCGGGCTCCTACCCGCTGAGCATCTCGGCGTTCGGGTATGCGGACAAGGACCTGGGCCAGGTGCGCGTCGACGACGGCGCGGCGCTCACCGAGGACGCGGGCCTGGTGGCCGTGCCCTCACAGACGATCTCCGGAACGGTCAAGGACGGCGGGCAGCACGGCTGGGGCCTGTACGCCAAGCTCAGCGTGGACGGCGTGCCCGGCACGGTGTTCACCGACCCGGCCACCGGCCGCTACTCGCTGCGGGTACCGATGAACCGGACCTACACCCTGCACGCCACCTCGCTCTATCCCGGCTACCAGCCGGCCGACGCCACCGTCGCCGTGGGCGCCGGCCCCGACACCGTCGACCTCGCCCTGCCGGTCAAGGCCACGGGCACGCTCCCGCCCGGCTACCGGAAGGACTACCTCGGCGGCGGCCTGGAGTCCTTCGCCACCTCCGCGACCCCCGGCGGCTGGACGGTCAAGAACAACACCGCCGCCGGCGGCTGGCAGTTCGACGACCCGCTGAACCGGGGCAACCAGACCGGCGCCACCGGCCGCTTCGCCGAGGTCGACGACTACGCGCTGGGCTGGTCACCCGCCGACACCGAACTCATCAGCCCCGCCTACGACTTCAGCGCGCAGACCAGGCCCGAGCTGCAGTTCGAGACCGCTCTGCCCTCGCTGTACCGGCTGGGCGACCTGACCGCCGACGTCGACGCCAGCACCGACGGCGGCGCCACGTGGACCACGCTGTGGCACCACACCGACATCATCGGCGGCCCCTCGCACCAGGAGGTGTCGCTGGACGCCTACGCCGGGAAGTCCTCGGTGCGGCTGCGTTTCCACTTCACCGGCTCGCTCACCGGCATCTGGCAGATCGACGACGTGGCCGTGGGCACCCCGACCCTGGTCACCCGGCCCGGCGGGCTGGTGGTGGGCCGGGTCACCGACGCCAACACCGGTGCCGGCGTGCTCGGCGCGACGGTCAGCGGCGTCGCGGTCCCGTCCGACTCCGGCCGGAGCGTGGCCTCGCCCGGCGACCCGGCCGTCGGCGACGGCCTGTACTGGCTGTTCTCCGGCCGGACCGGCAAGCAGCAGTTCACCGCGGGCCTGCCGGGCTTCGGCTACCCGGCGGTCACCGCCAAGGCCGACGTGCGGCCCGGCGCGGTCACCTCGGCCGACTTCGCACTGCACCCCGCGCAACTCCAGTACAGCGTCTCCGCGGTGAGCGCGAACGTGGCCTGGGCGGACAGCAGGACCGTCGACGTCAAGGTGCGCAACACCGGCGGCTCGCCCGCCACCTTCTCGCTGGGCGAGCAGAACCTGGCAGGGCCGAAGTCCGGCGCGGCCGGTCCCGCGGCACGCAGGACACCCACGGCACTGACGCCCGACACCCTGCTCGACACCGCGCCGGCGGCGACCTCCTCGTCGGCCCCCGCCGCGCCGGACGACCAGGCCTGGCAGCCGCTCGCCGACCTGCCCGCCGGCTCCTTCGGCGGCGTCGCCGCCGTGGACCACGGCACGCTCTACGCAGGTCTGGGCGAGTCGCCGGGCGGTGTATGGAGCGGCTCCTTCGGTTCCTACGACGCGGCGGCGGGCGGGTGGAAGACGCTGGCCGCCCCCACGACCAAGCGCTTCGCCCCCGCCTACGGCTTCATCCGCGGCAAGCTGTACGTCACCAGCGGGCGCGACGCGGCGGGCAACCCGATCCCGGGCAGCGAGGTCTACGACCCGGCGACCGACACCTGGTCCCAGATCGCCGACGTGCCCACCGGGTACGGGGCCTCGGGCTCGGCCGTTGCCGGCGACAAGCTGTACGTCATCGGCGGCTGCGTCCAGTTCACCTGCGGCTCCAACGACGTGCAGGTCTACAACCCGGCGACCGACACCTGGTCGGCGGGTGCGCCCTACCCGGAGCCGATCTCCTTCCCGGCGTGCGGCACCGCCGACGGGGTCGTCTACTGCTCGGGAGGGGTGTACCAGCCCGACGGCCAGGCCCCGCAGGACACGGTCCACACCTACGCGCTCGACCCCTCCGGCACCTCCTGGCGCCGGGTCGCCGACGCGCCCACCGACGTGTGGGGCGCCACCGGCACCGCCGCCGGCGGCAGGCTGCTGGTGGGCGGCGGCGCGCAGGTGAGCACAGGCGCCCTCACCAACGAGGCCCGCGCCTACGACCCGGCCACCGACTCCTGGTCGGCGTTGCCGAACCTGGCCGAGCCGGTGCTCGACGCCCAGTCCGCGCCGGGCTGGTACGCGATCGGCGGGACCAACGCGTACAACGTCCCGCAGGCGTCGGTCCACAAGCTGGCCGGCTACGACCAGCCGCACGCCGACGTGCCGTGGCTCACCCCGTCGGCGACGAAGCTGACGGTCAAGGGCGGCGGCCAGGTCACGGTGCGGTTGACCCTGGACGCCGGGGCGATGACCTCGGCGGACGCGGGCACCCACCGGGCCGCCCTGGTCGTCGACAGCGACACCCCGTACGGTTCGGTCTCGCTGCCGGTCTCCATGACGGTGGTCCCGCCCGCCGGTTGGGGACTGCTGAGCGGCACGGTGACCGGCCCGCTCGCCGACGGAACGAACGCGCCGTTGGCGGGTGCGGTGGTCGAGGTCGACTCCAAGAACGGCGACGTGTCCCTCACCACGGGCCGCGACGGCAGCTACGCACTGTGGCTGCCGGCCAGGAACAACCCGCTCACGGTCATCGTGGCCGCGACCGGCTACCGCCCCGCGACCCGCACCGTGCGCGTCGTCAAGGACGGTGCGGTGACGGCAGACTTCGCCCTGCTGCGCCAGTAGCTTGCCCGGCGGCCGCACCCGCGGTGCGGCCGCCGGTGCATGTCCGCAGGACCGTCCGGCAATCGGGCCGGTCTCCGCAGGCCACGGCAGGCGGGGGCCGGCCCCGACTCAGCGGTCCGGTCCCCGCCCGTCAGCGCGGGGGGCGCCCGTCGGCGCTTCCGGAAGCCACCAGCCGCGGCTGGCGGCGAGCACCCCCGCCTGGAAACGGCTGGCGGCTCCGAGCCGGGTGAGCAGCGCCTGCACCCTGCGCTGCACCGTGCGGTGCCCGATGCCGAGCTGGCGTGCGATGGTCTCGTCCGGCATCCCCATGGCCAGCATCGAGATGATCCGCCGCTCCTCGTCGTTGACGAACTCGTCTTCGCCGACCGGCGCGATGCGTCCCGGCATGTACGGCTGCGCTTGAGCCCAGAGCGACTCGAACAGCGAGGACAAGGCATCGAGCAGCGCCGAGGGGTGGACCAGGATGCATGCGTCGAGCACCTGCGGGGTGGCCATCAGCGGGATCAGCGCCGCCTGGTCGTCGGCGATGATCAGCTTCATCGGCGCCTCCGGAACGAAACGTACCTCTTCACCTGCTGCGATGTCCTCCTCCGCCCGCTCCATCGCTCCGGGGATGTTGAGGCTGTCGCGGGCGTGGATGAACCGGCTGCGCACGCCGCGACTGGTGATCACGGACGCGGAGTTGACGCGTGCGCCGTCGCGGGCCTCGGCGTAGGGCGGCGCGTCGATGCCGCGGATCTCCCTTTCGGCGCGGTTGAACAGCTGCTGCCCACAGCGGGCGACGCCGTCACGGCCGTTGATGACCTGGATCAGCGAGGCCGAGTCGCGATCCCGGCGCGCGTCGCGGTGTCGCTCGGTCAGAAGCTCGGTCAGGGCGCGCACCCGGTGGATGTCCCGCTCCCTGGCCAGCAGGAGCACCTCGAGGGCGTGCCCGGGCGGCAGCGCCGTGTAGCACGCCGGGCTGCCGGGCAGCCGGGAGACCAGTCCACCGTCCTCCAACCGGAGCATGGCCGCGGCGACCGCCTCGGGCTCGATGCCGGTGCGGTGGGCCAACTCCTCGATGGGCAGGGGCAGGTTGTCGACGAGGACGAAATACAGCGTTTCGGTCGGCTGATCCAGACCGAGAACTTCGAGCATGGCCACCTCCGAACGAACGGTAGCCCAAGGAGACCGTTTGGTTGAAGGTGAGACCTTCGGACCCGAAGCACCACCTCCCAGGCGGGGGTCAGTGGTCGTAGGCGCCGCCATGGGCGAACCGCGATCGTGTCAGGTCTTCCGGGTGGCGGTGCGGAGGCGTCCGAAGGGGTGAAGCCCGCTTCAAGAACGTGTAAATGGCGGCCGGGGGCGTATGAGCCGAGGAGCGTGGGGCAGATGGTGGCCGGTGTGACGTCGGCGGACTGAAAGCGGTGAGGCATGCTCCTGTTTCGCAGGCGGCTACGTCAATCCCAGCAACGTCGTCGGGTACCTGAACTACGGAGGCTCGTCCAACTGGTTCCTCTGCAACTGGACCGCCGGGCGCACCTACTCCGCCGACGGCTACACCTCACGCGACTACGCCGCCCCCGTCGCCGACAACGGCATGAAAGGCTGGGCATCAGCGGCTTTCGCCGGCACTCAAAACTACTGGTACGGGCCGGCTGAATGCTTGGAAGGCTACGCCGGCTGGCCCTGAACCGCCCTGAAGCGGAGTCTTCGTGACGGCCCGCCGGCTTCTTCGGCGGACCGTGGCGGGCCGGCCGGTGGCCCGGCTGTCGTGTCGGGTGCCGGCGCCGGATTCCACGGTTCCGGCGCGGGCGCGTCGGCACCCCGTCGACGTCCACGACCACCTGCCCGTTCGCGTCGCTTCGCAGGTCGGATGCCGTTTCCGCAGCGATGCGGGGGCGGCTGAGCGCGCCGCTGCGCAGGCCGGCGAAGAGGAACGCCGCTACGCGCCGTACCGCCGCGGGGTCGAGATTGATGTCGGCGCCCGTGCCGCCGGTGTGCACACGTGTGGCTTCGACGGTGTCCTCGGCGTCCGTGGCTCCGCTGTGCGGGGTCGGGCACGGAAAACCTCGCGCCCGCGACGTCCGGTGGAAAGCAGTATCGGCGGCTCAAAGTTAGACGAGCCCTTTCCCCCTGGCAACCGGCGCTCAACGGGAGGTTGTCCGAGACGGGTCCGCGGGTCACGGGTACCAGGCGCCGCAACCGGTGCCGCGGGACGCGCGTAGATCCCGGCCGGGCGGGGCAAGGCGGGAGACGGTTGACACCCCCGCGGAGCTGTCGCTAAGAAGCCGTATGAACGTTCCGACCACGGGTGCTCCGGGCCGGTGCAGTGCTGCCCGGGCCGGCGATCGACATCGTAGGCATGCGGTGAACCGACGGGCCGTCAGCCGCAGACCGAGCGGGGCGGCCTGTCCTGCGGTCGGTGCACGGGCACCAGCCGGTTCGGCGCGAACGTAACGTCCGCGGGTACGCGTGCGCCAGGGGGAGAAGGGAGGTTGTCGACCCACCGACCGAAGGCTTTGCCCGGTTCTTGAGCGCATGCGTCCGGCCGTCCGGACGGCTGCGCTCACAAGCGCCAAGAAGGGGCCACGTGTCTTTATTACCGAACGGCGACGGCTCTTGGGATTCCCTCTCCGAGAGACCCTCACGCCGCCGTACACAGGTAGTTCCCATCAGTTCCCTGCTGCCCGCCGACTCGCCGCGCCTGGCGGGGGAGACGGCGGAGCACGCCCGCGCACTGGCGGAGTCGCAGGCGCCGCTGCCGCCCATCGTCGTCCACCGCGCCACGATGCGGGTGGTGGACGGCACGCACCGGCTGCTGGCCGCGGTCCTGCGCGGCGACGAGTACATCGAGGCCAGGCTGGTGGACGGCACGGACGAGGACATCTTCGTCCTCGCCGTCAAGCTCAACGCCGAGCACGGTCTGCCGCTGTCCCGCCAGGACCGTACGGCGGCGGCGGTCCGCATCGCTGAGAGCCATCCGCACTGGTCGGACCGCCGGATCGCCTCGGTGACGGGTCTGTCGCCGGGCGCGGTGGGAAGTCTGCGCACCCGGGCCGCCGTGGCCATGCCCCAGTTCGGGCTGCGGACAGGACTGGACGGCCGCAACCGCCCGGTGAACGGCGCCGCCGGCCGCATCGCGGCCAGCAAGGCGATCGCGGAGAGCCCGGACGCCCCGCTGCGGGAGATCGCCAGACGAGCCGGCGTCGCCCTCGCCACGGCCCGGGACGTCCGCAACCGCATGCGGCTGGGGCAGGACCCCGTGCCGCCCAAACTCCGACCTGCCGCCGGGCAGCTGGAGCAGGACGCGGCGCTGGAGCCTGCCGCGCCCGCGCCGCTCGAGCCCGCCCGACCGGAACCTGCCCGGCAGGAGGCCGCCCGACCGGAGCCGGCAGCTGCCGGCATGCTGTCCGAGAAGGTGCTGGCCCGCATGCGCCGAGACCCGAGCCTGCGCATGTCGCAGGCCGGCCGGGAACTGCTGCACCTGCTCGCCTCCCACCTGCTCACCGACGCGCAGCGGCAGGACCTGGCGGCGGGCGTTCCCGCACACCGGGCGGCCGACGTCGCCAACGCGGCGCGGCTGTGCGCCGACCGCTGGCTGCAGTTCGCCAGCGACCTCGAAGTACGGCGGGCCGAGGGCGCAGAGCGGTCGCCGGCGCGCGGTGAGGGTGACCTCGCTGTCGCCGGGGTGCTGAAGTCGCGGGTGTGACAAGGTAGCTGCGGCGGGCCGGCCGCCGTACCGCTGCGGCGGCGGTGGTCGGCCCATGCGCTATAGCGCCGCCGATACGGGCTTGCCGGTGCGGAAGCGGTTGATGGCCGGCTCGTGGTCGGCCCGCAGTTCCGGGTCGGTGACGCCCAGCCCCTCCCGCGGCGCCAGGCACAGCACGCCGACCTTGCCCTGGTGGCGGCCCTGGTGGACGGCTTCCACGGCGTCCGCGGTGCGCTCAAGCGGCACCACTGCCGACAAGGTTGGGTGCACCTGCCCCTTGGCGACCAGCCGGTTGGCCGCCCACGCCTCACGGTAGTTCGCGAAGTGCGTCCCGATGATCCGCTTGAGGTGCATCCACAGGTAGCGGTTGTCGAAGGTGTGCTCGTAGCCCGACGTGGAGGCGCAGCTCACGATCGTGCCGCCGCGGCGGGCCACGTACACGCTGGCACCGAAGGTCTCCCGCCCCGGGTGCTCGAACACGATGTCCGGGTCCTCGCCGCCGGTCAGCTCCCGTACCCGCGCCCCGAACCGCTTCCACTCCCGCTGGTCCTGGGTGTGCTCGTCCTTCCAGAACCGGTAGCCCTCCGCGGCCCGGTCGATGACCAGCGTCGCGCCCATCCGCCGGCACAGCTCCGCCTTCTGCGGGCTGGACACCACGCACACCGGGGTCGCCCCGCCGTTCAGCGCAAGTTGGGTGGCGTACGAGCCGAGACCGCCGGTGGCGCCCCAGATCAGCACGGTGTCGCCCTGCTTCATGCGGGCGCCGTTGTCCGAGACCAACTGCCGGTAGGCGGTGGAGTTCACCAGCCCGGAGGCGGCGGCCTCCTCCCACGAGAGGTGCTCCGGCTTCGGCATGAGCTGATTGGCCTTCACCAGCGCGAGTTCGGCGAGCCCGCCGAAATTGGTCTCGAATCCCCAGATCCGCTGCTCCGGGTCGAGCATCGTGTCCGCGTGGCCGTCGGGGTGGTGCAGCTCCACCGACAGGCAGTGCGCCACGACCGCCTCGCCCGGCTGCCAGCCGGCGACCCCGTCGCCGCAGCGCAGCACGACCCCGGACAGGTCCGAGCCCAGCACGTGGTAGGGCAGGTCGTGCCGGGCGGCCTGCGGTGAGGTCTTCCCGTACCGGGACAGGAAGCCGAAGGTCGGCAGCGGCTCGAAGATCGAGGACCACACCGTGTTGTAGTTGATGCCGCTGGCCATCACGGCGACCAGCACCTCGCCCGCGGCGGGCTGCGGTGTGGGGACCTCTTCCAGGTGCAGCGACCGGCGCGGGTCCTTGTCCCGGCCGGCCAGCCCGTCGAACATCGCCACCTCGTCGGAGTGCAGCGTCACCCCCCGGTAGGACTCCGGCACCGGAAGCCGCCCCAGGTCGCCCGGTGCGCCCGCGAGGATCGCCTCAAGAATCTCCTGCATATGTCCGGCTCTCTTTCCGGCCCGGTCCGCGAACAAACGGGACACGGGTAACGAGTGGTGTCGTTCACCAGGAGTAGAAAATGAAATCAGCCGCTCGGGGATGTCCGTTTCGCTGTCATCCTGCCGAATTGTGGGGGCGCGAGCGTGATTCATGCTGGCACCCGGCGACTGTGGCGTCCAGCCGTCACAGCCCGGCCACCTGTGTCAAAGGAAGTTCAACTGTCCGGTCCGGTCAGTTGAACATGCCGACCGGCTCCGGTCGGCACGGCAGCGGATGGCGGCGCCTTGACGGACCGCAGGGCGTCGGGGAAGCTGAATCGCGAATGGCGGGAAACACCAGAGGAATCGGTAAACCTCAGGTAACACCGGATCGGTATTCGCGCACCGCCCCCGTGAACGGTCGGCGGTGCGATCTCCTCGGCTGCGACAGCCGATTCCAGCAGCGAAGTTCGAGAACGATGTGCGGTAATCCACGACAGGCGTCCGGTGCCGCCGCGGTGAATTCGGTGGAAGAGCCGGGACATGTGCCTGTTCCGACGTGCACAGGCGCGCAGGTGTCGAGCACTGAGAGGACGGTCGGATGCTGGGCCGCGATTCCGAATCGCTTGTCGACCATTTCCGTACGGTCTTCGGTAAGGATCCGGAGCAACAGATCTTCCGGTTCCTGGTGGACGGCGAGGGTGAGCCGCATGCCTTGACCAACGCCGAGTTCGACCTGCGGGCCCGCACGATCGCCGCGGTGCTCCGGGAGCGCTTCCCGGCCGGGGAGCGGGCGCTGATCATGTGCCCGGCCGGCCTGGACTACGTGGTCTCCTTCTTCGCCTGCCTCTACGCCGACCTCGTCGCAGTGCCCGTCTACCCGCCCGACCCGGCCTTCCTGATGCGCACCCTGCCGCGGCTGACCGGGGTCATCGAGGACGCACTGCCGGCCGTCGTACTCGCGCCGGCCGAGACCACCGCACTGGCCGACCGTTTCGCCGAACTCGCCCCGGCGCTGCGGGACATCGCCTGGCTGGCCGTGGACGAACTCGACACCGCGGCCGCCGACGCCTGGCGCCACCCCGGCACGCGCCGCGACGACCTGGCCTTCCTCCAGTACACCTCCGGCTCCACCAGCCGCCCCAAGGGGGTGATGGTCAGCCACGCCAACCTGCTGCACAACATCGGGGCCATCTTCCAGAGGGTGCTGCTGGGCGAGCGCGACCAGCACGTCGTGAGCTGGCTGCCGCCCTTCCACGACATGGGCCTGATCTTCGGGCTGCTCACCCCGCCCTACGCCGGCTTCCCCGTCACCTTCATGTCGCCCTTCTCCTTCCTCAAGCGGCCGCTGCGCTGGCTGCGGGCGATCTCCGACGTCGGCGGCACCGCCAGCGCGGCTCCCAACTTCGCGTACGACCTCGCCGCCGCGAAGATCACCGAGGCCGAGCGGCAGACCCTCGACCTGAGCACCTGGCGACTGGCGGCCAACGGCGCGGAGCCGGTCCGGCCGCAGACGCTGGAGCACTTCACCCGCACGTTCGCCCCCAGCGGCTTCCGGCCCGCCATGCACGCCCCTTCGTACGGGCTGGCCGAGGGCACGCTGATGGTCTCCAGCGGCGACCCGCTGTCCCCGCCCGCCGGCAGGAGGCTGCGGACGGCCGGGCTGCTGGCAGGCACCGCCGAGGACGCCGGGCCGGACGAGCCCGCGCGGACCCTGCTCAGCTGCGGCATGTCGGTGAACGACCAGCGGGTCGTCGCGGTGGACCCGCAGACCCGTCTTCTGCTGCCCGACGGCCGGGTCGGCGAGCTGTGGGTCGCCGGGCCCAGTGTCGCGCAGGGCTACTGGAGGCGCGAGCAGGAGACCGAGGAGACCTTCCGTGCCCGCCTGGCGGGCAGCGGCGACGGCCCCTTCCTCCGTACCGGCGACCTCGGCTTCACCGACAGCGATCAGATCTACGTCACCGGCCGCATGAAGGACGTCATCATCGTCGCGGGCCGCAACCACTACCCGCAGGACATCGAGCGCACCGTGGAGGGCGTCGGCAGCGGCCTGCGGCCCGGCTGCGGCGTGGCGGGGGTCCGGGAGATCGACGGCGAGGAACGTCTGATCGTCGTCCAGGAGTACCGCGGGGGCCGCGCGTCCGACGGACCGTCCCGGGTCGCCGCCGAGATCCGCGCCGAGGTCGCCCGCGAGCACGGCCTGCAGGTCTACATCGTGGTGCTCGCCCGCAGCGGCACCGTCCCCAAGACCTCCAGCGGCAAGCTCCAGCGGCGGGCCTGCCTTGACGCGGTCCTGGCCGGCACGCTGAACCCGCTGTACGAGTGGCGGGCGGACGGCGGTGCGCCTTCTTCCCCGGACGGGGCCGCGGACGCCGGCGCGCGGGAGCCCGGTACGGCGCGCAGCGCCGCTGCCGCACCTGCCCTGGACGCCGCCGAGGTCGAGCTGTGGCTGCGCGGGGCGCTGGCCGCGGCAACCGGCGTGCAGCCGGAAGCCGTCGATCCCGGGCTGCCCTTCGCCGCGTACGGGCTGCGGTCGGTGGAGATGGTCACGATGGTCGGGGACCTCGAACGGCGCTTCGGGGCGACGCTCGCGTCCACCGTGGTCTGGGAGCACCCCACTCCCGCCAAGCTCGCCCGGTACCTGGCCGGCGGCACCCCGGAGCAGGCGCCCGCCGACACGGTCACCCCGGCTCCCCCCGCCGTCACGGCGGTCACTGCGGCCGCCGCCCTCCGCGGCGTCCCCGGCACCCCCGACGCCCCGGGCCCCGCCGAACCCGTCGCCATCATCGGCATCGGCTGCCGCTTCCCCGGAGGTGTCAACGGACCCGAGAGCTTCTGGCGGTTGCTGAGCGAGGGCAGGGACGCGGTGACCGAGGTGCCCGCCGAGCGGTGGGACGTGGACGAGTTCACCTCCGAGGACCCGTCCGCCCCTGGGCGGACCAACAGCCGCTGGGGCGGATTCCTCGACGGCATCGACCAGTTCGATGCGGCCTTCTTCGGCATCCCACCGCAGGAAGCCGCCCGCATGGACCCCCAGCAGCGGCTGCTGGCCGAGGTCGCCTTCGAGGCGCTGGAGAACGCCGGGGTGCCCACCGGCGGGCTGGCCGGCTCGGCCACGGGCGTCTTCGTCGGCATCTCCACCTTCGAGTACGCAACCGAGCAGTTCCGCGATCTCGACGCCGTCGACCGCTACAGCGGCACCGGCGGCGCCCCGAGTATCGCCGCCAACCGCCTGTCGTACCTGCTGGACCTGCGCGGCCCCAGCATGGCGCTGGACACCGCCTGCTCCTCCTCGCTGGTCGCGGTGCTCCAGGCGTGCGTGAGCCTGGAGCGCGGTGAGTGCGACCTGGCCCTGGCCGGCGGCGTCAACCTGGTGCTCACCCCGGCCTTCGCCATCAACTTCAGCAAAGCCGGCGTGATGTCCGCCGACGGCCGCTGCAAGCCGTTCGACTCCCGCGCCGACGGATATGTGCGCTCCGAGGGCGCCGGGGTCGTCGTCCTCAAGCCGCTCAAGCGCGCGCTGGCGGACGGTGACCCGGTGTACGCGGTGATCCGCGGCGGCGCGGTCAACCAGGACGGCGCCAGCAACGGCCTCATGGCGCCCAACCCGCAGGCCCAGGAGGCGGTGCTGCGCGCAGCCCACCGCAGGGCCGGCGTGCGCTCCGCGGACATCGGGTACGTCGAGGCGCACGGCACCGGCACGATCCTCGGCGACCCGATCGAGGCCAAGGCGCTCGGCGCGGTCCTCGGCGACGGCCGCGACCCCGCCGAGCCGTGCCTCATCGGCTCGGTGAAGTCCAACCTGGGCCACATGGAGGCCGCCGCCGGCATCGGCGGGCTGATCAAGACCGCGCTGGCGGTCCGCCACCGTACCGTGCCGGCCACCCTGCACTACCGCGAACCCAACCCGCACATCCCCTTCGACGACCTCGCGGTGCGGGTCGCGGACACCCTGCAGCCGTGGCCGGGCGCGGACGGCGCACCCGCGCTGGCCGGCGTCAGCTCCTTCGGCTTCGGTGGCACCAACGCCCACCTGGTGCTGGAACAGCCGCCCGCCCCGGCGGCCCCGCCGCGGAGCACGGACGGCGCCGTGCTGCTGACGGTCTCCGCACGCGACGAGCGGGCGCTGGGCGACCTCGCCGCGGCCTATGCCGGCAAGCTCGCCGCCCCCGGCCTGGACCTGTCCGCCTTCGCCTGCGCCGCCGCGGTCCGCCGCACCCACCACGAGCACCGGCTGGCCGTCACCGGCTCATCGGCCGGGGAACTGCGCGCCGCGCTGGGCGCGTTCGCCCGCGGTGAGGAGGCGGACGGCCTGTCCAGCGGGGTCCGGCGGGTGGGCTGGCGGCCCAGGACGGTGTTCGTCTTCTCCGGGCAGGGCCCGCGCTGGTGGCCCCTGGCCACCGACCTGCTCGACGGGGAGCCGGTCTTCCGTGCGGTTCTCGAACGCTGCGACGCGCTGCTGCGCCGCCGCGCCGACTGGTCCCTGATGGAGCAGCTCAACGCCGACCCCGCTGCTTCCCGGCTGCTGGACACCGCCGTCGGGCAGCCCGCACTGACCGCGGTGCAGATCGCGCTCGCCACCCTGTGGCGCTCCTGGGGCGTCGAGCCGGCCGCCGTCGTCGGCCACAGCGTCGGCGAGATCGCCGCCGCCCATGTGGCCGGGGCGCTCACCCTGGAGGACGCCCTCGTCGTCGCGCTGCACCGGGGTGTCGCCCTGCACGCGGCCACGGGCAAGGGCCGTATGGCCGTCGCGGGAGTCACGCTGGACCGGGCGCGGGAGATCCTCGCCGAGCGCCCCCCGGGCGCGGTGTGGGTGGCCGCGGGCAACAGCCCGAACTCGACCGTCTTCTCCGGTGCGGGCCCCGACGTGGAGGCGCTGGCCAAGTCCCTGGAGGCCGACGGCGTCTACTGCCGGGTCCTGGAGTCGGTCGAATTCGCCTCGCACTGCCCGCTGATGGAGCCGGTCGCCCAGGAGCTGTGGCGTCTGCTGGCCGACCTGCGGCCGCGTACCGCCGCCCTGCCCATGGTCTCCACGGTCACCGGGCGGCCCGTGGACGGCGGCGGGCTCGACGCCGAGTACTGGGCGTCCAATCTCACCCAGCCGGTGCTGTTCGACGCCGCCGTGACCGCGCTCGCCGAGTCCGGCCACGACGTGTTCGTCGAGCTGTCGCCGCACCCGATGCTCACCGACGCCGTCACCGAGCGCCTGTCCTCGTACGGGCATACGGCCGCCGTCCACTCGCTGCGCCGCGACCAGCCCGGCCGCGCCGCCGTCCGCACCGAACTCGGCCGCCTCTACACCGCGGGCTGCCAGGTCGACTGGACCCGGGTGTACGGGCCTGCCGGCCCGATGGCCGACCTGCCCACCTACCCCTGGCAGCGCTCCCGGCACTGGTTCGAGGAGAGCACCCGGCGCCGGCCGGTCGGGCGCCGTCGCGGCCACCCCGTGCTGCGCTCCCACGTGCGCTCGGCCCTCGCACCGCATGCCGCCCACTGGACCGCGCCGGTGGACCTGGCCGGATTCCCCTACCTGGCCGACCACCGGGTCGGCGGCGGCGCCGTCCTGCCCGCCGCTCTGGTGCTGGACGCGGCGCTGGCCGCCGCCCGCCTCCACCTGGGCGGCGGCGCCGTGCTCACCGACGTGGACCTCGGCCGGCTGACCGTCGTACCGGAGGAGGCCGACGACACCACACTGCAACTGGTGCTCGTCCCCGAGACCGAGGGCACCGGCTCGGTACGGGTCCACACCCGGGCAGGCGCCGACGACGACTGGACCGAGGCCGCCCGGGGCGCCTTCCGCCGCGCCCTGCCCGCCCCCGCCCCCGGCGCCGAGCCGCTGTCCGCGGCACGCGACCGGTGCACGACCGCAGTCGCGGCCGACGACCACTACGCCGTGCTGCACCGGTCCGGGCTGGAGTACGGGCCCGCGTTCCAGGGTGTCGAAGAGCTGTGGCGCGGGCACGGCGAGGCGGTCGGCCGGCTTCGCGACCCTGCCGCCCTGACCGCAGCCCGCGGCGGGCACCTGGTCCACCCGGCCGTGCTCGACAGCGCCCTGCAGGTGCTCTCCGCCGCGCTCGGCACCCCCGAAGAGCCGCCCGCGACCTATCTGCCGGTGCGGGTGGGCGGCTTCACCCTCCACACCGACCGCGCCGAACCCCGCTGGGCGCATGCCTCGGTCACCGCACCCGAGCCGGGCGCCGCGGAGATCGCCGGCGCCTCGGTCGTGCTCTACGCCGAGGACGGCGCCGCCGTCGGCGAGATGACCGGGATCGCGTTGCGGCGCCTGGAGCGCGGCCAGGACGCCGACCCGGTCACCGGGTCCCTGTACGGCATCGACTGGCTGCCCGCCTCCGCCGAGCAGCCCGCGGCACAACCGCCCGGCAGCTGGCTGCTGTTCGCCGACGCCGGTGGGACCGGGGCAGCGCTCGCCACCGCACTGGGCGGCGCCGGCGGCAGCTGCGTGACCGCCACTGCCGGCGCCGCCTACCGGCAACTGGACGTCGGCCGCTACGAGCTGGACCCGGCGCGGCGCGAGGACGTCGCCGCCCTGCTGGCCGACCTGGCCGCGGCCGGCACCCGGCTCGACGGGATCGTGCACGCCTGGGCGCTGGACGCCGAACTCACCGACGACGGCGGCCCGCAGCAGTTGCCGGCCGCGCAGGACGCCGCCACCGGCCCCGTACTGCACCTGGTGCAGGAGCTCGCCCGGGCCGGGCAGGATCCCGCGCCGCGACTGGTGCTGCTCACCCGCGGCGCCCAGCGGGCAGCGTCCGACGACACGTTGGCGCCCGGGCAGTCGCCGCTGTGGGGACTGGCCCGGGTGATCGGCCTGGAGCACACCGAACTGCGCCCCACCGTCGTGGACCTGGACCCCGCCCGTCCTGCGGGCGAAGCCGATTTGCTGCTGGCCGAGCTGCTGCGCCCCGGCGACGACGACCAGGTCGCGCTGCGCGGCGCCGAGCGGCTCACCCCGGCGCTCCAGCGCTGGACACCGCCCGCCACCACACCCCAAGCGCGGCCCGCCTGGACATTCGACGCCGGCCGCGACGGCAACCACCGGCTCCTGGCGGCCCGGCCCGGCAGCCTGGCGAGCGTGACGGCCACCTGGTGGCAGCGCACCCCGCCCGGCCCCGGCCAGGTCGAGATCGAAGTCGCCGCCGCCGGAATCAACTTCAGCGATGTCCTCAAGGCGCTGGACAGCTACCCGGGCGCGCAGGGCGTCGTCCCGCTCGGCGCCGAATGCGCGGGCCGCGTCACCGCCGTGGGCGAGGGCGTCACCCGCCACGCGGTCGGCGACCGGGTGATCGCGGTCGGCGGCAGCTGCCTGGCGGCCTTCACCACGGTCAGCGAACACCTGGTCGCCCCCGCGCCTGCGTCCCTCGGTGAGGACGAGGCCGCGGCTGTGCCCATCGCCTTCCTCACCGCCGTCCACGCCCTGGAACGGCTGGCCCGGCTGCGCAGGGGCGAGAGTGTCCTGGTCCACTCCGCGACCGGCGGCGTGGGCCTGGCCGCCCTCCAGATCGCCCGCCGCCGCGGCGCCCGCGTCTACGCCACCGCCGGCACCGAGGACAAGCGCGAACTCCTGCGCGGCCTCGGCGTGGAAGCCGCCATGGACTCGCGCACCCTCGCCTTCGCGGACGAGATCACCGAACGCACCGGCGGGCGCGGTGTCGACGTCGTCCTCAACTCCACCTCAGCCGAGGCACTGGCTCGCAGCCTGCGGCTGCTGGCGCCCGGCGGCCGCTTCGTGGAGATCGGCAAGCGGGACATCCACGGCAGCAGCCACATCGGCCTGGACTTCTTCAAGGACGGCCGCGCCTTCCTCGCGGTGGACCTGGAACGCACCATCCGTGAGGCGCCGGCGGACGTCGCGGACCTCTTCGCCGACGTCGTCGCGGGCTTCGAGCGCGGCGACTTCACCGCCCTGCCCGTCACCGTCCACCCCTTCGGCGAGGCCCCCGCCGTCTTCGCCACCATGGCGCAGGCCCGGCACACCGGCAAGCTGGTGCTGCGCCCCGAGACGGGCGAGCGGATCACCACCGCGCCGGGCGCCGCCCCCGTACGGCCGGATGGGACGTATCTGATCACCGGCGGCCTCGGCGCCCTCGGCCTTGAGACGGCCCGCTACCTGGCCGACCAGGGCGCCCGGCACCTGGTCCTGGCGGGCCGCAGTGCGCCCTCGGCGGCAGCGGAACAGGCCCTCGCCGGACTGCGCGGCCGCGCCGAGGTCGCGGTGGTCGCCGCCGACGTGTCCGCACGCGAGGGCGTCGACGCCCTCCTGGACCGGATCGACGCGGTCATGCCGCCGCTGGCCGGGGTCGTGCACGCCGCCGGCATCCTGGACGACGGCATGCTGACCGGCCTCGACCGGGAGCGGTTCGGTACGGTCGCCGGCCCCAAGTCCGCCGCCGCCTGGCACCTGCACCAGGCCACAGCGGAGCGCCCGCTGGACTTCTTCGTCCTGTACTCCTCTGCCGCCGCCGCACTCGGCTCGGCCAGCCAGGGCAGCTACGCCGCCGCCAGCGCCTTCCTCGACACGCTCGCCCACCACCGGCGTTCGCGCGGACTGCCCGCGCTGAGTATCGGCTGGGGCCCGTGGTCGCAGATCGGCCTGGCCGCCCGTCCCGACCGCGGCGGCGCGCTGGCCGCCCGCGGTATCGGGAGCATCAGTCCGCGCGACGGCATCGCGACCCTCGACCTGCTGCTGCGCGCCTGCCCCGCCCATGTGTGCGTGCTGCCGCTGGACCGGGACAAGCTGCGCGGCCACCTCGGCGGCGGCCTGCTGCGCACCCTGCTCGCGGACGCCGAGGCCGACCGCCCGCCGCTGGACGGGGTGCGACGCCGGATGCTCGCGGTCGAGCCGGGCCGCCGCCGCAGGGCGGTCCTGACCGAGCACTGCCGTGCTGCCGCCGCCCGGGTGGTCGGCATCGAGCCGGAGCGGATCGACACCAGCGCCCCCATCACGGGCCTGGGCTTCGACTCGCTGCTGTCCCTCGAACTGCGCAAGTCGCTGGAGTCCTCGCTGCGGGTGCAGCTCCCCTCGACCGTCACCTGGCGCTTCCCGACCATCGACGCCCTGGTGCCGTATCTGGCCGAGCGGATGGAGATCGAGCTGGAGCCCGGCCGGGCCGACGCGGCGGAGCCCGCCGAGGAGCCCGTCCGCGTGCCGGCCGCCGCTGCCGGGGCAGCTCAAGAGCCGGCGGACGCCCCCGACCTGGACGCGATGTCCGCCGCCGAACTCGAAGCGCTGCTACTGGCCAGGACCCAGCAGATCAACGGAGAGGACCAGCGATGACGCCGCCCGGAGCCGGCACGGTGTCGGCCGACACGCTCAAGCGCGCCTATCTGACGATGGAACGGCTGCAACGCCAGGTCGAGGAGTACGAGCGGGCCAGGACCGAGCCCATCGCCGTGGTCGGCGTCGGCTGCCGCTTCCCCGGCGGGGTCACCGATGCGGCCTCGTACTGGTCGATGCTGCTCGGCGGCACCGACGCGGTCGGCGAGATCCCCGCCGACCGCTGGGACCACGAGAGGTTCTACGACGAGGAGGCCGGCAGGCCCGGCAAGATCTACACCCGCTCGGGCGGGTTCATCGACGGCCTGGACCGCTTCGACCACGACTTCTTCGGGATCTCCCGCCGCGAGGCGATGGCGATGGACCCGCACCAGTGGCTCACCCTCCAGGTGGCCTGGGAGGCCCTGGAGGACGCAGGGCAGGCCCCGTCCGGCCTGGCCGGCAGCCGCACCGGCGTGTTCATGGGCGCGGCCAGCTCCGACTACGTGACCTCGCGCATCCGCCGCCCCGAGGAGATCACCGCCTACACCAGCTCCGGGGCCGCCGCCAGCTTCGTGCCGGCCCGCATCGCCTACCTGCTGGACCTGCGCGGCCCCAACATCACCGTCGACACCGCGTGCTCCTCCTCGCTGGTGGCCGTCCACCAGGCGTGCCAGAGCCTGCGGTCGGGGGAGAGCGACCTGGCGCTGGCCGGCGGCGTCAACGCGGTGCTGTCACCCGTCCTGATGATCTCCCAGTCGCAGTTCGGCTCGGTGTCCCGGCAGGGCCGTGCGATGACCTTCTCCGACACCGCCGACGGCTACGTCCGCGGCGAGGGCTGCGGCGTCGTGGTGCTCAAGCGGCTGTCGGACGCGGTACGCGACCGGGACCGGGTGCTGGCCGTCGTCCGCGGCGGCGCCGTCAACCAGGACGGACGCAGCGCCGGTATCACCGCACCCAACGGCGCCGCGCAGGCGGACGTCTTCCGCCGGGCGCTGGCCGCCGCCGGGGTCCGCCCGGAGCAGGTCGGCTACATCGAGACGCACGGCACCGGCACCCGCCTCGGCGACCCCATCGAGGCCGAGGCGCTGGCCGAGGTGTACGGCCGCGACCACGGCTCTCCTGTCTACCTCGGCGCGGTCAAGACCAACATCGGCCACCTGGAGGCCGCGGCCGGCATCGCCGGGCTCATCAAGGCCGCGCTGTGCCTGTCGCACGCCGTCATCCCGCCGAACCTGCACTTCACCCGGCTGAACTCCAACATCTCCTTCGACGGCACCACCTTCGCCGTTCCCACCGAGGTCACCTCCTGGCCGCGGACCGACGGCCCCCGGGCTGCCGGGGTCAGCAGCTTCGGGCTCAGCGGCACCAACGCGCACCTGATCCTGGAGCAGGCGCCGCCGGCGCCGCCGGCGCCGGAACCGGACGAGCGCAGGCCCGGCAGCGTGCTGGTCCTGTCCGCCCGCACCGAGAGCGCGCTGACAGCACTCGCCGGCCGCTACGCCGACCGGCTCACCGACGGCGACGCCACCCCGCTGGCCGACCTGTGCCACTCGGCCGGCACCGGCCGCTCCCACTTCCGCCACCGCCTCGCCGCGGTCGGCGCCACCCGCAAGGGCGTCGCCGACCTGCTCAACGGCTTCGTGAAGGGCGAGAACGCGCCGGGCCTGGTCCAGGGCGAGGCCGGCAGCCCCGACGTGGTGTTCCTCTTCACCGGGCAGGGCGCCCAGCGCCCCGGCATGGCCCGCGGCCTGTACGACACCCAGCCCACCTTCCGCCGCGCGGTGGACGAGTGCGCCCGCATCCTGCGACCGCTGCTCGACATGCCCCTGCTGGAGGTGCTGTTCCCTGACGACCCCGCGGACACCCCGATCGACGAGACCGCCTACGCCCAGCCCGCCACCTTCGCCGTCGAGTATGCGACGGCCCGGATGTGGCAGTCCTGGGGTATCACCCCCGCGGCCGTACTCGGCCACAGCTTCGGGGAGTGCGTCGCCGCCTGCGTCGCCGGCGCGATGTCCCTGGAGGACGGGCTGGCCTTCGCGGTGGAACGCGCCCGCGTCATCCAGGAGTACGCGCTGCCCGGCACCATGGCCGCGGTCTTCGCACCCGAGGCAGAGGTCGCCGCGGAGATCGCCGCCCACCGCGACCGGGTGGGCGTCGCCGCCGTCAACGGCCCGTCCGCCACCACGATCTCGGGAGTCCGGGAACTGGTGGAAACCGTCTGCGCCGCCTTCGCCGCCCGCGGCGTCAAGACGAAACCGCTGCGCATCGCCTCCGCCGGGCACTCGCCGCTGATGGAACCGGCCGTCGAACCGCTGCGCCGCGCCGCGGAGAAGATCAGCTTCACCGCTCCGCGCATCCCGCTGGTGTCCAACGTCAGCGGCGAACTGTGGCCCTGGGACCAGGCCCCAGGCCCCGACTACTGGGCCCGGCACGTCCGTTCGACCGTACGGTTCTCCGACGGCGTGCGCACGCTGCGCGCCATGGGCTATCACACCTTCCTCGAAGTGGGCCCCGCACCGACCCTGCTGGGCGTCATCAGCGACGCCCTGCCTCCCGGCCACGACGACCTGCTGCTGCCCAGCCTGCGGCCCAGGCAGGACGACTGGGACGTGCTGCTGCCGACCGTCGCCGAGCTGTACGCGGCCGGCGCCGCTGTGGACTGGGCCGGCTTCGACGCCGACTACGTCCGCGCCAAGGCGCCGCTGCCCACGTACGCCTTCGACCCGGTCCACTGCCGGCAGGAGCCGCAACCGTGGGAGGGCGGGGAGGGCGGGGCGCCGGCGACCGAGAGCGCCGTGTCCGACGGCGCCCCGACGCCGGACGGAGGCGCCCCCGCCCGCCAGACGCGCGCCTCGCGCCGCGCCCGGCGCCGGACGGGCCGCATCCCCTCCGCCCCTGAACTGCTCGCGCTGGCCGACGCCGAGCGGCTGGACGCCCTCGCGCAGCGGTTCCTGCTCGCCGTCAAGGACGTTCTCGGCTCCACCTCGACCGACGTGGGCCTGGACGAGCCGCTGACCGGCTTCGGCCTGGACTCGCTGATGGCCGTCGAACTGCGCAACGAGATCCAGAACACGCTGGGCATCACCCTGCAGATCACCGACTTCCTCGGCGGCGCGACCATCCGCAGCGTCGCCGGGCGCATCGTCGAGGGGCTCGCCGCGGAGGGCACCGCACCGCGCGACGGCGCCGAAGCGCCCCAGGCGATCCGGCGGGTGCCCCGCGCCGCCGACGTCAGCGCCGACGTGGCCGCCGGACTCCTCGCCGAACTCACCGGTTCCGCCGCCCACGAGCCCGGCACGGAGGCGCGTCCGTGACCGGCGCCACCGACGACGACCTCGCCCTTCGGCTGGCCGCCCTCACCCCCGAGCAGCGCGCCCGCTTCGAGGCGCTGCTCGCCGAGCGCGCCCCCGCCGAGGACGTCTTCCCGCTGGCGGTCCTGCAGCGCGGCACCTGGTTCCTCGAACAGCTCCGCCCCCGCAACCCCGGCTACATCGTGCCCGGTGCGGTCCGCGTCGAGGGCCCCCTCGACAGCGGCCTGCTGCGCGCGGCGGTCACCGAGGTCGTCCGGCGCCACGAAGCCCTGCGGACCACGTTCGAGCTGCGCGACGGCGTCCCCGTCCAGGTCGTCCACCGCGATGTGGCCGTCGACGTCCCCGAGACCGACCTCACCGGCCCGGGCCACACCGAGGCCGACCGGCAGAAGTGGATCGATGACGCCCTCGCCGAGCCCTTCGACATCGACACCGCGCCGCTGGTCCGGGTCCGGCTGCTGCGCACCGGCCCCAGCCGGTCGGTGATCGTGATGGGGATGCACCACCTGATCTCCGACCGCTGGTCCTCCGAGGTCTTCCTGGCCGAACTGTCCGAGCTGTACGAGGCGTCCACCGCGGGCAGGCCTGCGGTGCTCCCCGAACTGACCGTCCAGTACGGGGACTTCGCCGCCTGGCAGCACCAGCAGCTGGAAGACGGCGGCTGGCGGCGGGACCTGGACTACTGGCGCGGCCACCTGAGCGGCGCGCCACCCGTCCTCGACCTGCCCACCGACCGCCCCCGCCCGGCCGTCCAGGGCTTCAACGGCGGCTCCGTGCCCATCGACCTGCCGCCCGCCCTGGTCCGCGGGCTGGCCGCCCTCGCCGCCCGGCACGGCGCCACCCCGTACATGGCACTGCTGGCCGTCTTCCACATCCTGCTGCACCGCCTCACCGGCCAGGACGACATCGTCGTCGGTGTGCCCACGGCGCTGCGCGGGCGCGCCGAAGTCGAGCCGCTCATCGGCTACTTCGTCAACACCCTGCCGATCAGGGGCGACCTGAGCGGCAACCCCGCCGCCGAGACGGTCCTCACCCGGGTGCGCGACGCGTGCCTGGGGGCGTACGAGCACCAGGACGTCCCCTTCGAGCTGATCGTCGCCGACCTCAACACCCCCCGCGACCTCAGCCGTCCGCCGCTCTACCAGGTCAGCTTCAGCTACGGCCGCGAGCCCGTGCCCACCCGCGCCATGGCCGGCGCCCGCCTGACCCGGCTGCAGGTGCGCAGCGAGGGCGCCCGATTCGATCTGGAACTCCAGGCGTTCGACACCGACGGCGGCCTCACCGGCTGGTTCGAGTACGACCGCGACCTCTTCGACCGGGCCACGATCGTCCGCCTCGCCGCCCGCTTCCGCCGGCTGGTCGAGCAGGTCACCGCCGCCCCCCGCACGGCCATCGGCGATCTGGACCTCCTCGACGCGGCCGAGCACCACCGTGTGGTCACCGAATGGAACGCCACCGAGCGGGAGTTCACCGGCGGCCTGGTCCACGAGTGCATCGAGGCCCAGGTCCGCCGCACGCCCGGGGCCGAAGCCGTCCGCCACGAGGGCGCCAGCCTCGGCTACGCCGAGCTGAACGAGCGCGCCAACCGGCTCGCCCACCTGCTGCGCGGCCGGGATGTCGGCCGGGACGTCCTGGTCGGTGTCGCCATGGAGCGCTCCCTCGACCTGGTCGTCGCGCTGCTCGCCGTCCTCAAGGCCGGCGGCGCGTACGTACCGCTCGACCCGGACCTGCCGCCCGCCCGGCTCGCCGCCATCGCCGAGGACGCCCGGCTGTCCGCGGTACTCACCCACGGTCCTGCGGCCGGGCGACTGCCCGCGCTGGACTGCCCGGTGCTGCGGACGGAGGACCTCGCCGCCGAACTGGCCGAGCAGTCCCCGCAGGACCCCGGGGTGGTGGTGGACGGCGAGGACCTGGCGTACGTCATCTTCACCTCCGGCTCCACCGGCCGGCCCAAGGGCGTGCTGAACGTCCACGCAGCGCTGCGCAACCGGCTGCTGTGGATGCAGGACGCCCACGGCCTGGACGCCACCGACCGGGTGCTGCAGAAGACGCCCTTCTCCTTCGACGTCTCGGTGTGGGAGTTCTTCTGGCCGCTGATGGCCGGCGCCACCCTCGTCATGGCCAGGCCCGGCGGCCACCGCGACAGCGGCTACCTCGCGGACACCATCGCCGTCGAGCGGATCACCACCGTCCACTTCGTACCGTCGATGCTGCGGCTCTTCCTCACCGAGCCCCCCGAGCGGTCGGCCGGGCTGCGCCGGGTGTTCTGCAGCGGCGAGGAACTGCCCCGCGACCTGCACGACAGATTCCTCGCCCTGCACCGGGCCGAACTGCACAACCTCTACGGCCCGACCGAGGCGGCCATCGACGTCACCGCCTGGCACTGCAGGCCCGGCGGCCAACCCGGACCGGTCCCCATCGGGCGGCCGATCGCCAACCTCCGCACGTACGTCCTTGACCGCAACGACCGGCCCGTGCCGATCGGCGCGGCCGGTGAACTGTGCATCGGCGGGCGCGGGTTGGCCCGCGGCTACCTCGGGCGCCCGGATCTGACGGCCGAGCGCTTCGCCGCCGACCCCTTCCTGCCCGGCGCCCGCATCTACCGCACCGGCGACCTCGCCCGCCACCGCGCCGACGGCGCCCTGGAGTTCCTCGGCCGCCTCGACCACCAGGTCAAGCTGCGCGGCCAGCGCCTCGAACTCGGTGAGATCGAGGCCGTCCTGAGCCGGCACGGCACGGTGCGGGAAGCCGTCGTGACCGCCCGCGAGCACGTGCCCGGTGACATCCGCCTCGCCGCGTACGTCACCGCCGCCGGGCCGCACACACCGGCTTCCGCAGAGTTGGCCGCGCACCTGCGCGAGTACCTGCCCGACTACATGGTCCCGGCGTCCCTGACCGTGCTCGATGCCCTGCCGCTGACCCCCAGCGGCAAGACGGACCGCAAGGCACTGCCAGAACCGGCATCCGAGCGGCCCGAGTCCGGGACCCGGTTCGTCGCGCCCGAGGACGGCCTGGAGCACACGCTCGCCGGCATATGGTGCGGCCTGCTCGGTGTCGAACGGGTCGGGACGCAGGACAACTTCTTCGACCTCGGCGGCCACTCCCTGCTCATGGCAGAACTCCGGGCCGCACTGGCCGCGCTCGGCCACGAACTGACCATGGTGGAGCTGTTCCAGCACCCCACCGTCGGGTCGCTCGCCTCGTACCTCGGTGGCGCCCGCACCGGGCATGAGACCGCCGCGCGCGGCGCCAGGCAGCGCGCCGCGAACCGTCGTCAGTCCCGCGACCGGCGGCAGCAGGCGGCCGGACGCCGGGCGTCCTCCCGCGGAGACAGGTGATAGCAGTGCCGCAGCCACACCCGCAGCCACAGCCGCAGCTCGCGTCGCAGTACGAGGGGGACCAGGAGGTGGATCAGGAAGGGGACCGGGACCTCGATCGCATCGCCGTCGTCGGCATGGCCGGTCGCTTCCCCGGTGCAGGCGACGTGGACGCCTTCTGGGCCAACCTCGAACAGGGCAAGGACGGCATCACCTCCTTCACCGACGAGGAACTGGCCGCCGCAGGCACCGGCCCGGAACTGCTGGCCCGCGACGGCTACGTCAAGGCAAAGGGCGTGCTGGAGGGCGCCGATCTCTTCGACGGTGGCTTCTTCGGCTACAGCCACCGCGAGGCCGAACTCCTCGACCCCCAGCACCGGGTCTTCCTCGAATGCGCCTGGCACGCACTGGAGTCGGCCGGCATCGACCCGGCCCGCTTCGAAGGCCGGATCGGCGTCTTCGCCGGCGCCGGGCTCAACACGTACCTGCTGTTCAACCTGATGAACAACCAGCCGGTCGTCGAGTCGTCCGGGATGCACCAGGTCGTACTCGCCTCCGACAAGGACTTCCTGGCCACCCGCGCCGCCTACAAGCTCGGCCTCACCGGCCCGGCCGTCACCGTGCAGAGCGCCTGCTCCACCTCGCTGACCGCGGTGCACCTGGCCTGCCAGAGCCTGGTCAACGGCGAATGCGACATCGCACTGGCCGGCGGCGTCGCCGTGACGTCCCCGCTGCGGGGCGGCTACCAGTACGAGCCCGGCGGCATCCTCTCCCCGGACGGCATCTGCCGCGCCTTCGACGCCGACGCCGCCGGTACGGTCGCGGGCAACGGCGTCGGCGCCGTCGTGCTGCGCCGCCTGGCCGACGCCAGGGCCGAAGGCGACCGCGTCGACGCGGTCATCCTCGCCACCGCCGTCAACAACGACGGCTCCCTGAAAGCCGGTTACACCGCGCCCAGCGTGGACGGGCAGGCCGACGTGATCGCGGAGGCGCTGGCGCTGGCCGACGTCGACCCGGCCACCGTCGGCTACGTCGAGACGCACGGCACCGGCACCCCGCTCGGAGATCCCATCGAGATCGCCGCCCTCACCCGGGCCTTCCGCGCCGGCACCGACGACCGGGGCTTCTGCGCCATCGGGTCGGTCAAGAGCAACGTCGGCCACCTGGACGCGGCCGCCGGCGTCACCGGGCTGATCAAGGCGGTCCTCGCTCTCAAGCACGAGGCCATCCCGCCGACCCTGCACTGCGACCGCCCCAACCCCGGCCTGGAACTCGACACCAGCCCCTTCTACGTCAACACCGCACTGCGCGCCTGGCCGCGCACGGACGAACCGCGGCGGGCCGGCGTCAGCTCCTTCGGCATCGGCGGCACCAACGTCCACGTCGTGTTGGAGGAGGCTCCCGCGCAACCCCCGGTGGGCCTCGCGGAAACCACCGCGGCCGGGCCTGCGGCCCTGCTGCTGCCGCTCTCCGCGAAGTCCGCGCCCGCGCTCGCCGAGGCCGCCGCCCGCCTGGCCGACCGGCTGGAGGCAGACCCCGGCACCCCGCTGGACGCCGTCGCCCACACCCTGGCCCGGCGCCGCGCCCGCTTCCCGCACCGCGGCACGGCGGTCGCCCGTACCGCCGAGGAGGCCGTAACAGCGCTGCGGCGGCTCGCCACCGGCGGCCCGGCGGCCCCGGCACCCGACAGCGCCCCGGTGGCCTTCCTCTTCCCCGGCCAGGGTGCGCAATACCCCGGCATGGCCCGCGGCCTGTACGGGAGCGAGCCCGTCTTCGCCGCCGAATTCGACCGCTGTGCCGACCTGTTAGCCCCGCACCTGGGCGAGGACCTGCGCCCGCTCGTGCTCGGCCCGCCGTACGCCCAGGACGCCGAAGACACCGCGCTGTCCGCCGGCCGGCTGCGGCAGACCCGGATCGCCCAGCCCGCGCTGTTCGCCGTCGAGTACGCACTGGCCAAGCTGTGGCAGTCCTGGGGCGTACGGCCGCGCGCGATGGCCGGGCACAGCGTGGGGGAGTACACCGCGGCCTGCCTGGCGGGCGTGTTCTCACTGGAGGACGCGACACGCCTGGTCGCGGTCCGCGGCCGCCTGGTCCAGCAGATGCCGGCCGGCGCGATGCTGAGCGTCTTCCTGCCCGAGCAGGAGACCGCCGCCCTGCTCGGCGACGGCCTGGCCCTGGCCGCCGTGAACTCCACCGCGCTCACCGTCGTCGCGGGCGCCGCGGCGGCCGTCGACGCCCTTGAGCGGCGGCTGAAGGACGCCGGCGTGGGGTGCCGACGGCTGCACACCTCGCACGGCTTCCACTCGCCCGCCATGGACCCCGCCGTGGCGCCTTTCACCGACGAGGTCCGCGGCACCGCCCTCAAGCCCCCGTCCGTACCGTTCCTTTCGAACGTCACCGGCACCTGGATCACCGCGGAGCAGGCCACCAGCCCCGACTACTGGGGCACCCACCTGCGGCAGCCGGTGCGGTTCCGCGACGCCCTCGACGTGCTGCTGGCCGATCCCGGGCTCGTCCCGCTGGAAGTCGGCCCCGGTCGCAACCTCACCGACTTCGCCCGTGCCCACGACTCGTGGACCCCGGGCCGCGCCGCCGCCGCGTCCCTGCGGCACCCCGGGGACCGCACCCCCGACGACGCGCATCTGCAGGCGGCCCTCGGCACGGTGTGGAGCGCCGGCGCATCCGTTGACTGGGCCGCCGTCCAGGGCCCGGACCGGCACCCCGCGGTACGGCTGCCCGGCTACCCCTTCCAGCGCCGCCGCTACTGGGTGGAACCCGCCCAGGCGCCCCGTACCGCCGCGCGCGCCACCGGCCCGGACGGCTGGTTCTACGCCCCCGGCTGGCAGCGGCTCACCCTGCCCGCCCGCCGCACCGCCGAGGCCACCGGCGACGTGTGGGTCGTCCTCGGCGCCGGACTCGCCCTGGGCGACGCCCTCGCCGACCGCCTCGCGGCCACCGGCGACCGCGTCGTACGCGTCACCGCGGGTGCGGAGCCGGCCCGTACCGGTGACGACACGTGGACGCTCGACCCGGCTTCCCGGGACGACCTGAGCGCACTGGTCTCCGCACTGGCCGCACCGCCCGCCGCCGCGGGGGACGGGGGGCGCCTGCGCTTCGTCCACCTGTGGAGCACCGCCGAGGAGCCTTCTGACGGCCCGCTCACCGGCGAGCGCCTGGACGCCGCCCGCCGCACCGGCTTCGACAGCCTGCTCGCTCTCGCCCAGGCGCTCGGCGCATCCCGGCCGCCCGCCCCGGTCACCCTCGACGTGCTCTGCCGCGGCGTGTACGACGTGACCGGCGAGGAACCCCTCGCCCCCGAGCACGCACTCCTGCTCGGCGCCGCCGCCGTCATCCCGCAGGAGACCGCCGACACCGCCTGCCGGGTGCTGGACATCGCCGGCACCGACCCCCGCGCGCCGCACGAAACCGCCGTACGCGCCCTGCTGACAGCCCTGACCGTCGCAGGCGACGAGCCGGAACTGGCGTTGCGCGGCCGCCACTGGTGGCGCCGCACCTTCGAGCCGACCCCGCTCGCTAACGGCGGCACCGGCCTGCGCGACGGCGGCGTCTACCTGATCACCGGCGGCCTCGGCGGCCTCGGCCTGGCGATGGCCGAGCACATCGCGGCCGCGGTGGCGCAGCCGGTGCTCGGCCTGCTCGGCCGCTCCGCCTTCCCTCCGCCCGACCAGTGGGACGCGTGGCGGGCCGCATACGGCGCCGACGACGCCACAAGCGTCCGCATCCGGCGGCTGCGGCGACTGGCCGACCTCGGGGCCCGTGTCGTCCTGCTGCGTGCCGACGTCACCGACGAGCAGCAGATGCGACGGGCCGTGGGCGAGCTGCGCGCCGCGGCGGCCGGCCCGGTCGACGGCGTCGTCCACGCCGCCGGTCTGCCCTCCCAGGGCATGATCGTCACCCGGTCCCCGGCCGACACCGGGGCGGTGCTGGCTGCCAAGACACGCGGCCTGCTCGTCCTGGACCAGGTCTGCGCCGAGGACGACCTGGACTTCCTGCTGCTGTGCTCCTCGGTCACCGCCGTCCTCGGCGGCCCCGGCCAGAGCGACTACGCCGCCGCCAACGCCTTCCTCGACGCGTGGGCACAGGCCAAGCGCCGTGAGAGCGGGCTGCCCGTCACCGCGGTCGGCTGGGACACCTGGCAGGAGACCGGCATGGCCGCCGGTCTCGGTAGCCGCTTCGGCGCCGGCACCGGCACCCCGCTGACCGGCCACCCCCTCCTGCAGCGCCTGGTCCGCAGCACGCCGGCCTCCCGTACCTACGCCAGCGTCTTCAGCACGGACACCAGCTGGATCGTCGGCGACCACCGCATCCAGGAGCACGGCCTCGTCCCCGGCACCGCCTATCTGGAGCTGGTGCGGGCCGCGGTCGCAGAACAGGCAGCCGGGCGGCACATCGAGATCGGCCAGGTGCAGTACACCGTCCCGGTCGTCGTGCCGGACGGGCAGACCCGGGAGGTCTTCACCACCGTCGAGGAGCGCGAAGGCCGCTGGCACTTCGCCGTGCAGAGCCGCACCGGCCCGCCCGGGGCCGCAGTGTGGACCGACCACGCGCGGGGCACCGTCGCCTTCCCCGAACCCGAGCCCGACATCGTACGGGACCTGGACGCGCTGCTGGCCGGCGTCGGTGTCACGGAGGTCCTGGACACCGGCGAGACGATCCGGCGCGGGCTGCGCCTCGACCGTTTCGAGAAGGGCGGCCCGATCGAGTTCTCCTTCGGGCCGCGCTGGACGTGCATGCGCGAGATCCAGGTCGGACTGCGGCGGGTGCTGGCCACCCTGCGGCTCGACGACGAGCACCACGGCGACCTCGACCACTACCTGCTGCACCCGGCGCTGCTGGACGCGGCCGGCGGCACCGCCCGCGTCCACGTCACCGACACCTACTACCTGCCGTTCAGCTACCGCAGCGTGCGCTTCCGGCACGGCCTGACAAGCACCGTCCGCGCCTACGTCGAGCTGAAGGGCTCGGAGGACTCCGCGGGGGAGACCAGCACCTGCGACATCGAGATCCTCGACCCCGGCGGCCGGGTCCTGGTGCAGATCGCGGACTTCACCATCAAGCGCATCAACGACACGGAGGGGCTGCGCGACCAGATCGCCCGCGCCGCCGAGCCGCCTGCGCCCGTTCCGGGCAGGGACCCCGGCGCCGGGGCCGGGGCGCTGCGCACCCTCGCGGAGGGCATCACAGAACAGCAGGGCAAGGACGTCTTCGCCCGGCTGCTGGCCGCCGCGGACCTGCCAGGCCATGTCGTCGTCTCGCACCGGGACTTCGGCGGCGTACGCGCCCTGGCCCGCTCCCTGAACCCGGCGCTGCTCGCCCAGGAGATGGACCAGCTCGCCCCGCCCGGTGTCACCCACCCCCGCCCCGACCTGCCGACCCCCTTCGTGGCGCCGCGCACCCCGGGGGAGGAGGCCGTCGCGCAGATATGGCGCGACATCCTGGGCGTGGACAGGGTCGGCGTCGACGACGACTTCTTCGCCCTGGGCGGCCACTCGCTGGCCGCCGTGCAGATCGGCACCCGCGTCAAGGCGTCGCTGGGCGCCGAACTCGACCTGCGGGCCTTCTTCGACCGCCCGACCGTCGCCCGCACCGCGGAGCTCCTGGAATCCGCGGGCACCGGCGCCGCGCCGGCCGCTTCGGGAGACGCGATCGAGGTGCTGTCCCGCGCAGCGGATGAGGAGTCCGACTACGGCCCCGGTGACTTCGCGGCTGCCGCCGGCGACCCGCTGGCCGAACTGAGCGACGAGGAAGTCGAGGCCCGGCTGCTGGAACTCCTTGCCGCCGAGGCCGCGGACGCCGCAGAAGGGGAGAGCAACGCGTGAGCGAGCTGACCAGCGGCGGTGCCGCCCCCGTCGCCCTGGTGGCCGGCGGCTCCCGCGGCATCGGCCGGGCGGTCGCCGTACGGCTGGCCCAGGACGGCTACGACATCGCCGTGTGCTACGCCGCCGACGACGCCGCGGCCGGCGCGGTGGCGAAGGAGGTCGGCGCACTCGGCCGCCGCGCCCTCATACGCCGCGCCGACGTCGCCGACCCGGACGCCGTCGACGACCTGGTCGACGCCGTCGAGGACACGCTGGGCCCGGTGTCCGCCGTCGTCACCTCCGCGGCGGTGCTGCGCGACCAGCCGCTGACGCTGATGGCCGACGAGGACTGGACGAGGGTGCTGCGCACCAACCTCGACGGCGTCTTCCACGTCTGCCGGGCCGTCGTCGGCGACATGATCGAGCGGCGCCGCGGCGCGATCGTCACCCTGTCCTCGGTGGCCGGCCTGCACGGCAACGCCGGGCAGACCAACTACGCCGCTTCCAAGGCCGGGATCGTCGGCTTCACCAAATCCCTGGCCCGCGAGGTCGGCCGCTACGGCATCCGCGCCAACACCGTCGCGCCGGGCTTCGTCGAGACCGACCCCGTACTCGCCCTGCCGCAGGACATACGGGACCGGTTCGCGCAGACGATCGCACTCGGCCGCTTCGGCCGCCCGGAGGAGGTCGCCGACCTCGTGTCGTTCCTGGTGTCCGACCGGGCCGGCTACATCACCGGAGCCACCTTCCAGATCGACGGGGGCATGGCCACCTGATCCGGCCGCCCATCGCCCGCACAGCACCCCGCACACCCACAGAAAGGCACCCGATGAACGACATGGTCTGCCCGATCACCAACGGTCTGCCGAAAGTCCGCGAACGCCCCCTCGACCCGCCGGCGATCTTCGGGCAGCTGCGGGACGAGCAGCCCATCGCGCCGATGACGTTCCCCGACGGCGCCCGCGGCTGGGTCATCACCGGCTTCGCTCACGCCCGTGCGATCCTCAGCGACTCCCGGTTCAGCTCCCAGGGCTCGCTCAAGCACCTGGCCTTCGCCTCGGAACTGGCGACCGGGCTGGACATCGAGAAGGACCTGCCGCCCGGGCAGTTCGAGCACATGGACCCGCCCGAGCACACCCGCTTCCGCAAGCTGCTCACCGGCGAGTTCACGCTGCGCCGGATGAAGGCGATGGTGCCGCAGATCGAGCGGATCGCCGCGGAACGCGTGGCGGCCATGCGCGCCAAGGGCCGGCCCGCGGACCTGGTACGCGACTTCTCCGTCCCCATGTCGGCGCAGGTCATCTGCGAACTGCTGGGTGTGCCCGCGGACGCCCGCGGGCGCTTCGAGGAGCTCTCCTTCCGGGCGCTGAGCCTGGACATGAAGGCGGAGGAGAGCAAGGCCGTCCTGGACGCCATCGTCAACCTCCTGGTCGAGGTCGCCATGGGCAAGGTCGCCGAGCCCGGCGACGACCTGCTCACCGGCCTGGTCACCGGCGGCCAACTGGAGCCGGCCGAACTCATCGGCGTCACCCTGCTGCTGCTCGTGGCCGGCCACGAGACCAGCGCCAACATGCTGTCGCTCGGGACATACGCGCTGCTGCGCGAACCCGAGCAGCTCGCCAAGCTGCGCGCCGACGAGTCCCTCATCGACAACGCGGTCGAGGAACTGCTGCGCTACCTGACCATCGTGCACATCGGCGTGCAGCGCACCCCGACCGAGGACGTCGAGATCGACGGGGTGACTCTCAGGGCCGGCGAGACCGCGCTGATCCACCTGCCCAGCGTCAACCGCGACCCCGAGCGGTTCCCCGACCCGGACCGGCTCGACATCACCCGCGGCGCCATCGGCCACCTCACCTTCAGCCACGGCATCCACCAGTGCCTGGGCCAGCAGCTCGCCCGGCAGGAGCTCAAGGTCGGCTTCAGCACGCTGCTGCGGGAGTTCCCGGACCTGCGGCTGGCCGTGGACCCCGACACCATCCCGATGCGGGACAACATGACGATCTACGGCGTGCACGAGCTGCCGGTGGCCTGGTGACGGCCGTGAACGGTTCGCGTCCCCCCGGCGGCCGCCATCGGGAAGGGCGGTGCCGCTGATGCCCATCGAGGCCGACCCCGAGGTCTGCGTGGGCTCGGGCATGTGCGCCCTGACCGCGCCCGGCCTTTTCGACCAGTCGCAGGACGACGGAACGGTCGTGGTGCTGAGGCCCGTTCCGGCGGACCCGGAGCTCGACGACGTACGCGACGCGGTGCGGCGCTGTCCCTCGGGCGCCTTGAAACTGACGGACTGACCAGCGGCACGCGCCGGAGCACGCGGCGGCCGCGAGGCGAAGGAGGACCGAAGTGCGCAACCCGTGGTTCGGCCGTGGCGAGCCCGGACAGGCAGCCGCGGTGCGGCTGTTCTGCCTGCCCTACGCCGGCGGCAGCGCGTCCGCCTATCGCGGCTGGCCCGCCCTGGCACCGGCCCGGCTGGAGGTCTGCCCGCTGGAACTGCCCGGTCGCGGCGGCCGCATCGGCGAGCCGCCGCTGACCCGGCTGCGGCCGATGGCGGACGCCGTCGCCGGCGCGCTCGCGCCGTATGCCGACCGGCCCTACGCGGTGTTCGGCCACAGCATGGGCGGCCTGCTCGCCTTCGAGGTCACCAGGACCCTGCGCCGCCGCGGACTGCCGCTGCCCGTCCACCTGTTCGTCTCTGCCGCCGCCGCCCCTGACCTGCGGCGCACCCGGCCGCCGGTGCACCGGGCGCCCGACGCCGACGTCCTGGAGGAACTGCGGGTGCTCGGCGGCACACCGGCCGAACTCCTGGACGACGAGGAGCTGATGCAGCTCATGCTGCCCACCGTCCGGGCCGACTTCTCGGTCCTGGAGACGTACGAGTACCGCCCCGACAGGCCGCTGCCGGTGCCGCTGACGGTCTTCGGCGGCACCGACGACCCGTTGGTGCCGGTGCGTGACCTGGACGGCTGGCGCGACCAGACCTCCGCCGGGGCACGGCTGCGCATCGTGTCCGGCGGCCACTTCTACCTCCACCCCGCCGCCGCCGAGCTCATGGCCGTGATCGCCGGCGCCGCCGCAGTGCAGCTCGCCGCCGCGAACGACGATCAGGAGATCGGCGCATGACCGACATCGACCTGGCCGGCCTGACCCCGGAGCAGAAGCGCGCGCTGCTGGCGGAGCGGCTGCGCGGCAGGAGCGGCCCCCCGCCGCCGGCGCGCAGACGCCGCTTCGCCGCGTCCTTCCCGCAGCAGCGCATGTGGTTCCTCGACCAGCTCAACCCGGGCAGTGCCGCGTACAACATCCCGGCCGCGGTACGCCTGCGGGGACCCCTCGACGTGGAGCTGTGGCGCCGCAGCCTGGCCGAGATCGTCCGCCGGCACGAGTCGCTGCGCACCACCTTCGACGAGTCGGACGGCGAGCCCGTCCAGGTCGTACACGACTCCGGCGAGCTGGAGCTGACCGTCGAGGAGTGCCCGCACCTGCGCGGCCCCGACAGCGAGCCGGTCCTCCAGGAGCTGGCCCGCCAGGAGTTCGCCCGGCCCTTCGACCTGCGTACCGGGCCGCTGATGCGGATGAAGTTCCTCCGCCTGGCCGCCGAAGACCACGTGCTGTTGGTCACGATGCACCACATCGTCGCCGACCTGTGGTCCACCTCCGTCCTGTTCGGCGAACTGGTCGCCCTCTACCGTGGCTTGCTCACCGGCACCAAGGCCGACCTGCCGCAACTGCCCGTCCAGTACGCCGACTACGCCGCCTGGCAGCGCAAGAAGCTGGCCGGCCCAGGCTTCGCCGCCGAACTCGAGCACTGGAAGAAGACCCTGCAGGGCGCGGCGCCGATCCTGGAGCTGCCCACCGACCGGCCGCGGCCCGCGGTGCTCGGCACGGCCGGCGGCTCGCGGCCCTTCCGCCTGTCCGCCGACGTGATGAACGGGGTCCGCGAGCTGAGCCGGCGCGCCGGCGTCACCCCGTTCATGACCATGCTCGCCGCCTACGTCGTGCTGCTGCACCGCTACAGCCGGCAGGAGGACATCGTCGTCGGCGTGCCGGTGGCCAACCGCGGGCAGTCCGAGGTCGAGCCGCTCATCGGCTACTTCGTCAACACCCTCGCGATCCGCAACGACGTGTCAGGCAACCCCGCCTTCACCGAGCTGCTGGGCCGGGTGCGCAGCGCCGCGCTGGGCGCCTTCGCATACCAGGAAGTGCCGTTCGAGCGGCTGGTGGAGGAACTGCGCCCGGAGCGCGACCTGTCCAGGTCGCCGGTCTTCCAGGTGTCGTTCGTGTTCCAGAACATCGCCATGCCCGCCTTCGAGGTCGGCGGGCTGCGGCTGGAGATGATGGAAGTGGCCGGCTCCACGGCCCGGTTCGACCTCGAACTGCAGGTGTTCGAGCAGGGCGAGGAACTGGGCGGCTGGTTCGAGTACAACGCCGAGCTGTTCGACGCGGACACCGTCGACCGCATGGGCCGCCATCTGAAGGTGCTGCTGGACAACCTGCTGGCCGACCCGGAGCAGCCGATCCTCGACGTGGCGCTGCTCACCGAGGACGAGGCGCGCGAGCAGCGCCAGGAGCGGGAGGACACCCGCACCCAGTGGCCCGACGAACTCCTCACCCACCAGCGCTTCGAGCAGCAGGCCCGGGAGCGGCCCGACGCGGAGGCGGTCCACTGCCAGGGCCGGACCCTCACCTACGCCGAACTCGACGCCGCCGCGAACCGGCTGGCCCGCCGGCTCAGGAGCCTCGGCGTCGGGCGCGACGTCATGGTCGGGGTCTGTCTCGAGCGGTCCTTGGACATGGTCACGGCGGTGCTCGCGGTACTGAAGGCGGGCGGCGCGTACGTGCCGATCGACCCCGGACTGCCAGAGGACCGCATGGCGTTCATGATCGAGGACGCCGGCCTGCCGGTGCTGGTCACCCAGAGCTCCGTCGCCCCCGGGCTGCCGAAGTCCGCTGCCGTGACGCTGTGCCTGGACGAGCTGCGCGAGGAGATCGCCGCCGAGTCCGCCGAAGTCCTCGGCGAGCCGGTCGAAGGCGGCGACCTGGCCTATGTCATCTACACCTCGGGCTCGACCGGCCGGCCCAAGGGCGTCCAACTCCCGCACCGCGCGCTGCGCAACCTCTTCTGGGCGATGAAGCAGTGGCCGGGCATCGACGCCGGCGACAGCCTGCTCGCGGTCACCACGCTGTCGTTCGACATCGCCACGCTGGAGCTGCTGCTGCCGCTGGTCGAGGGCGCGCGCGTGGTGCTCGCCACCCGGGAGACCGCCACCGACGGCCGGCTGCTTGCCGAGGAGATGGCGGCCACCGGCGCGACCGTGATGCAGGCGACCCCCTCCACCTGGCGGATGCTGCTGGACGCCGGCTGGCCGGGACGCCCCGGGCTGCGCGGCCTGATCTGCGGCGAGGCGCTGCCCCCGGACCTGGCGCGGCGGCTGCTGGCCAAGGGCGTGGAGCTGTGGAACATGTACGGCCCGAGCGAGACCACCATCTACTCGCTGGGCACCCGCATCGTGGACGGCACCGTCACCATCGGCCGCCCGATCGCCAACACCGAGGTGCACATCCTCGACCCCGCGGGCCGGCCGGTGCCGCCCGGCGTGCCCGGTGAACTGTGCATCGGCGGCACCGGACTGGCTCGCGGCTACCTCAACCGGCCCGAGCTGACCGCGCAGCAGTTCATCCCCAATCCCTTCCCCTCCGACCTCGCCGACCGCCTCTACCGCACCGGCGACCTCGTACGCCGCCGGGTGGACGGCGCCGTCGACTATCTCGGCCGGATCGACCACCAGGTCAAACTCCGCGGCTACCGCATCGAACTGGGCGAGATCGAGTCGGTGCTGATGTGGCAGGACCAGGTGCAGGATTCGGTCGTCGTGGTCCGCGAGGACCGCCCGGGAGAGCGCCGGCTGGTCGCCTACGTCGTCCCCGACCCGCAGGCCGGGCCGGCCGATGACCTGCGCCGCCGCCTGCGGGCCGCGCTGACCGGCAAACTCCCCGGCTACATGGTCCCGTCGGCCTTCGCGTTCCTCGACGCGCTGCCGCGCACCCCCAGCGGCAAGACCGACCGCAACGCGCTGCCCGCGCCCGAGACCGGCCAGGACAGCGCGGCGGCCGTGTACGCCGGCCCCCGCGACGCGCGGGAGAAGGCCCTGTGCGAGCTGTTCGCCCAGGTCCTCGGCGTGCCCCACGTCGGCATCGACGACAGCTTCTTCGCCCTCGGCGGGCACTCCCTGCTCGCCACCCGGCTGGTGGCCAGGATCCGCGCCGCGCTCGGCGTCGAACTGCCCGTGCGCAGCCTGTTCGAGAAGCCGACCGTCGCCGAACTGGCCGCACTGCTGGGGCAGGGCGGCGGCGACACGCGCCCCGCACTGGGCAGGGAGTCCCGCCCGGACCCGCTGCCGATGTCCTTCGCCCAGCGCAGGCTGTGGTTCCTGCACCGGATCGAGGGCCCCTCGGCCACCTACAACCTGCCGGTGGTGCTGCGCCTCACAGGCCCGCTGGACGCCGACAGCCTGCGCGCCGCCCTCGCGGACCTCGTCGCCCGCCACGAGTCGCTGCGGACCGTCTTCCCCGACTCCGGTGCCGCGGTCGCCCACCAGCACGTCCTCGCCCCCGAGCAGGCGCAGCCCGTGCTGCCGGTGACCCGGGTCGACGCCGGGGGACTGGACGCCGCGGTCGCCGCCGCCGTGCGGTACCCGTTCGACCTGGCCACCGAGATCCCGCTGCACGCCGAGCTGTTCGAGACCGGCCGGGACGTGCACGTGCTGGCCGTCGTCGTCCACCACATCGCTGCCGACGGATGGTCGCTCGCGCCGCTGAGGCACGATCTGACGACCGCCTACCGTGCGCGGCTGGCCGGCCACGCCCCCCGGTGGGCGCCGCTGCCCGTGCAGTACGCGGACTACACCCTCTGGCAGCGCCGCCACCTCGGCGGCGCCGACGATCCCGCGAGCACCTGGTCCCGCCAGCTCGACCACTGGCGCGGCGCGCTGGACGGCCTGCCCGAGCGGATCGCCCTGCCCACCGACCGGCCCTACCCGGCCGAGGCGACCCACGACGGCGACACGGTCACCTTCCGCTGGGATGCCGACCTGCACGAGGGGCTGGCCCGCCTGGCCCGCGCCTGCGACGCCAGCATGTTCATGGTGCTCGACGCGGCCCTGGCGGTGCTGCTCAGCCGCCTCGGCGCCGGCAGCGACATCCCGATCGGCGTGGCGACCGCCGGGCGCGACGACCAGGCCACCGAGAACCTGATCGGGTTCTTCACCAACACCCTCGTGCTGCGCACCCAGGTGCGGGACCGGCAGACCTTCCGCGAACTGCTCGCTGCGGTCCGCGAGCACACCCTGGACGCCCTCGCCCACGGCGACATCCCCTTCGAGGCCCTGGTGGAGAGCCTCCGGCCGGCCCGGACGATGTCCCACCACCCGCTGGTCCAGGTCATGCTGTCCTGGCAGACCCTGACCGGCGAGTCGCTTGACCTGCCCGGCATCGAGGTCGCCCCGATGGTCATGGCCACCGGCACGGCCCGCATGGACCTTGTCTTCCTGCTGCACGAGCACCTGGCAGGCGACGGCACCCCGGGAGGCATCGACGGCGGCATCGAGTACAACGCCGACGTCTTCGACCCCGACACGATCCGCGCGATGTCCCGCCGGCTGCGCCAGGTGCTGCTGGCCGCGATCACCGACCCCGACCGGCCGATCGGCGACACCGACCTGCTCACCCCGGCCGAACGCTACCGCGTCCTGGAGGAGTGGAACGGCACCGGCGGCCGGGCGCCCGCGGCCGGCCTGGCCGAGCTGCTCGGCGCGCAGGCGGCCCGCACCCCGGACGCCGTCGCGGTGAGCTGCGGCGACGAGCGCCTGACCTACCGCCAACTCCTCGACGGCGCCGACCGGTTGGCGTCACGGCTGCGTTCCCTGGGGATCGGCGCCGAAGACGCGGTGTGTCTGCTCATGGAGCGTTCGGTTCGGCTGCCGGTCGCGATAGCGGCCGTGGTCAGATCGGGCGGGGTGTACGTACCGCTGGACCCGCGCTACCCCGAGTCACGAATGCGGCTGATCATGGCGGACACCGCGGCGAGCGTGCTGCTCGTGGACGGCACGGGGCCGGCGCACCCGGTGGCGGACGGCATGCGGGTGCTGGACGTGTCCGCCGAACTCGCCGCCGCGGACGGGACGCGGGAGGACCCGGGAGCCGCGCCCGCGGGGGACCCGGACCGGACCGCGTACATCATGTACACCTCCGGCTCCACCGGGCGACCGAAAGGCGTCGCCGTCACCCACCGCAACGTGGCGAGCCTGGCTGCCGACACCGGGTGGCGCGGCACCGGCCACACCCGCGTCCTGATGCACGCCCCGACCGCGTTCGACGCCTCCACCTACGAGCTGTGGGTGCCGCTGCTGTCCGGCGGCGAGGTCGTCGTCGCCCCACCGGGCGAACTCGACCCCGACACGCTGCTGGCCACCATCCGCGAACGCGGCATCACCTCGGCGTTCTTCACGGCGGCGCTGTTCAACCTGCTGGTCGAACGCGACGTGTCGGCGCTGGCCGGGATGAGGGAAGTGCTGGCCGGCGGCGAGGCGCTGTCCCCGCCGGTGGTCGCCAGAGCGCTCGCCGCGTGGCCGGAGACCGTGCTCACCAACGGATACGGGCCCACCGAGACGACGACCTTCGCCGTACTCCACCGCGCCCGCCAGACCCACGGCGGCACCGTCCCCATCGGCACCCCGATGGACGACACCCGCGCGTACGTCCTCGACGAGCGGCTGCGGCCGGTACCGGTCGGCGTCCCCGGTGAGCTCTACCTCGCAGGAGACGGTGTGGCCCGCGGCTACCTCGGCCAGCCCGGCCTGACCGCACAGCGGTTCGTCGCATGCCCGTACGGGCCGCCAGGAGAGCGGATGTACCGCACCGGCGACCTGGCCCGCTGGCGAGCCGACGGGCTCCTGGAATACCTCGGCCGGACCGACGCGCAGGTCAAGATCCGCGGCTTCCGCATCGAACCCGGCGAGATCGAGACCGCGCTCGGCGGCCACCCGGCGGTGGCGGACGCGGCGGTGGTCGTACGGGACAAGCCCGGCGGCGGCAGGGACCTGGTCGGCTACGCCGTGCTCGCGGACGGCGCGCACACCGAGCCCGCGGACCTGCGGTCCTTCCTGGCCGAGCGGCTGCCGCAGTACATGGTGCCGGCCGCCGTGGTGGTCATGGACGCCTTTCCGACGACCGGCAACGGCAAGCTCGACCGCCGCGCGCTGCCCGCCCCCGACCTGGACGCGACCGCCGGGTCCCGTGCGCCGGCCACCCCCGTCGAACTGACCCTCGGCGCCGTGTTCGCGGACGTGCTCGGGGTGCCCGAAGTCGGCGCCGAGACAGGGTTCTTCGACGTGGGCGGCGACAGCATCCAGGCCACCCAGCTCGTCGCCCAGGCACGTACCGCGGGCCTGGTGTTCACCGTCCGGGACGTGTTCACCCACCAGACGGTGGCGGCACTCGCCCGGGTCGCCCGGCCCGCAGGCGAGAGCACCACGGCGGCCGTCACCGATCCCGGCACCGGCGGCATCCCGCTGCTGCCCGTCGTGGAACGCCAGCGGCGGATCGGCGGCCCGGTGACCGGCTTCGACCTGTCCGCGACCGTCGGCCTGCCGGCCGGCGTGGACCAGGACCGCCTGACCGCGGCTCTCCAGGCGCTGGCCGACCACCACGACGCGCTGCGCATGCGGATGGTGGGCGCGCCCGGCGGCCGGTGGTCGCTGCACGCCGACGAGCCGGGCACGCTGCGGATCGCGGACGTCCTGCGCCGTGTCGACACCTCCGGTCTGTCGGAGTCGGACGCCCGGGGGCTGATCGCCGCGGAGACCGCCGCCGCCAAGGAGCGGCTCGACCCGGCCCACGGCATGCTCCAGCCGGTGTGGTTCGACGCCGGGCACGGACGGGCGGGCCGACTGCTGCTGGCCGTGCACCACTTCGCAGTGGACGGCGTGTCGTGGCGGATCCTGCTGTCCGACCTCGCCGTCGCCTGGGACGCGGTCGCCGCGGGCCGCGAAGCCGTCCTCGCACCGGTGGCGACCTCGCTGCGCGGCTGGGCGACCCGGGTGGCCACCGGCGACGCCGTCGTCCGGCACCGCGCCGAACTCCCGGTCTGGCAGGACGTGCTGCGGGACGCCGTGCCGCTGGTCGCCGGCCGGTGCGAGGCCGCCGGCGGTGAGGGCCGGGTGACCGTGACCCTGCCCGCCGAGGACACCGCACCGCTGGTCGGCCGGGTGCCCGCGGCCTTCCGCAGCGGCATCCAGGACGTGCTGCTGACCGCCTTCGGGCTGGCGGCCGGCCGCTGGCGCGCCCGCCGGTCCGCGGCGGAAGGCCCGGTGGTGCTGGACGTCGAGAGCCACGGCCGGCACGAGCACCTGGTGGACGGTGCCGAACTGTCCCGTACGGTCGGCTGGTTCACCAGCGTGCACCCGGTCAGGCTGGACTGCGCCAGGCTCCCGTGGGAGACGGTCACCGAGGCCGGGGGCGACCTGGCGGCGGCCGTCGTACGCACCGCCCGGCAGCTCCGGGCGATCCCCGGGCGCGGCCTCGGCTACGGCGTACTGCGCTATCTCGACCCGGAGTCCGAGCCGCGGCTCGCCGAACTGCCCACACCGCAAGTGCTGTTCAACTACCTCGGCCGTGTCCCCGTCACCGACGGGCAGACACCGTGGCTGCCCCTGCGGGACGACACCGCGCCCGGCGCCACCGGCGCCCGCCCGCTGCCCTACCCGATCGAGGTCAACGCCGTCACCCAGGACGGCCCGGACGGCCCGCAACTGGTGGCCGACTGGAGTTGGGCGGAAGCGCTGCTGACCGAGGACGACGTCCGCGACCTCGCCGACGCCTGGTTCGAGGCACTGCGGGCCGTCGCCCGGTGCGCTCGCGCGATCGAGGACGGTACGGTCCTGCTCCCCGCGGAAGAGGACGGCACGCAGCGCGCCGTCGCCGCAAGCGCCACCGACCTGCTGCACGCCCCGATCCCGCGGGCCGACCGCGGCGACGGCGCCGGACTGTCCTTCGGGCAGCTGGAGTTCCTGCTCCAGCCGGTCGGCCCGGACCACCCGCACCACGGCGTCGTCACCGCATGGCGCCTGCGAGGCGACCTCGACACGACAGCCCTGCGCCGCGGCCTGGACGACCTGGTGCAGCGGCACGACATCCTGCGCACGCGCTACGTCCACCGCGGTTCGGCCACCGTGCAGTTCGCCGACGGCCCGTCCGTATGGCCGCTGGAGACCGTCGACCTGAGCGTGTACGAGGGGGAGTCCCAGCACGAGCGGTTGCGCGACCTGCTGACCGCACAGCTCGCCACGCCGTACCGCATCGAGGCCGGGAACCTGGTCCGCGGCCTGCTCGTACGGCTGTCCGACCGGGAACACGCGCTGGTCCTCGTCGCCCACCACATCCTGGTGGACCACTGGGGCTTCATCGTGCTCGCCCGCGAGCTGTCGGAGCTGTACGCGGCCCACAGGGCCGGGCGGCGGCCCGAGTTGCCCGAGGTGACGGTCCAGCACCTGGACTACGCGGCATGGGAGCAGGGGCTCCTGGCTGCGGGCGCCCTCGACGAGCACGTCGCGCACTGGCGCCACGAGCTCGACGGCGCCGCCCGTGAGCTGGACTTCGACGCTCCCGAGCACCAACTGGACGACTTCGTCGAGGGCTTCACCCACAGCTTCACCGTCGGCGCGGACGTCATGGCCGCCGTTCGGGAGGCCGCCCGCCGGGAGGGGGTCACGCTGTTCATGATGCTGATGGCCGCCTTCCACGTCCTGCTGCACGCCTACTCGGGTGCCACGGACATCGCGGTGAGCCACCCGCTGGCCGGCCGGGAGCGGCCGGAGACCAAGTGGATGGTCGGCCCGTTCATCAACATCATCCTCAACCGGTCCCGGATGGCGGACGACCCGACCTTCCACGAACTGGCCCAGCGCGTCCTGCACGGCGAACTCGACGCGTACTCCCACCAGAACGTGCCGTTGCGAGCGCTGATGCACGACGGCGTCGTCGGCGACGGCAACCAGCTGCCGCTGCGGGTGATGCTCAACCTGCTCGGCGTGCCCAGCGACGCCATGACCCTGGACGGGCTCGACGTGGCACCGCTGGACGTGCGGATCGGCGACGAGACCCCGCTGCCTGAACTGGTCGCCGCGATCGAGCCGCACAATCTCGACCTCTACCTGGTGGCCCGCGAGATCGACGGCGAACTGCGCGGCCTGTGGGTCTACCAGCCGGCTTCCGTCGCGCCGCCGGTCATGGGCGCACTCGTACGCCGCTGGCCGCGGGTGCTGGAGCTGGTGGCGTCCCGGCCGCAGCTGAGGGTGTCGCAACTGCGGGAACTCCTGCGGGCCGACGGGGACGACGGCCGCCCGGGAGGCGACCGGTGAACCCCGCCACTGCCGCACCGGGCACCGCCGGCAGCGCGAACCCCCGCAGCGAGGAGAGCACGATGGCGCATCCGTTCGACGACCCCGAGGCCGCGTACCGCGTGCTGGTCAACGGGCGGCAGCAGCACAGCCTCTGGCCGGACGGCATCGCCGTGCCGGCCGGCTGGACACCGGTGTTCGGCCCGGACACCCGGGACGCCTGCACCGGCTATGTCGAGGCTGCGTGGACGGACATGCGGCCGGCGCCGATACGGACGGTCCGGTGAAGGGCTCCGTGCAGGGTCCGGCGGACAGCGCGGACCCTCCCGCGCAGAACCGCCTCGCAGACCCCGTACCGGAGCCGGACACGGCCGCTGTGCAGCCATCGCCGCTGCGCGGCCGGGAGTTCCGCCGGGTCATCGCCGCGGAGTTCATCTCCTCGGTCGGCACCCAGATGACGACGCTGGCGCTGCCCTGGTTCGTGCTGATGACCAGCGGCTCGCCGGCCCGGATGGGGCTGGTGTTCGTCGTGCAGATCCTTCCGGTGCCGCTGCTGGGCATGCCCGCCGGGCTGCTCGTGGCCCGGTGGGGCGCGCGCCGGATCACCATCGTCGGCGACATCGCCGACGCGGTACTGATGGCGGCCGTGCCCGCGCTGTATCTGGCGGGCATGCTGCCGTTCTGGCTGCTGCTGGTGTTCGTCGCGCTCATCGGATGCGTCGCGTCGGGCTACCTGTCCGCGCAGCGCATGCTGCTGACCGACACCATCGGAACGGACGAGGGGGCCGTCACCGCGGGCAACGCCCTGTTCGAGACGGCGACGTCGTCGGCGCGACTGGTCGGCCCGGCGATCGCCGGGTTCCTGATCGCCTGGTTCGGGGCGCTCGACGTGCTGTGGTTCGACGCGGCCACGTTCGCGCTGTCCGCCGCGCTGCTGACCGGGCTGCCGCGCCGCGAGGTCGACCCCGAGCCGCTGTCGGCCCACAAGATGGCGGAGGGCGCACTGCACCTCTTCCGGGACAGGGTGCTGCGCACGATGGCGCTCGCCGCCCTCGGCTACGGCACCCTCATGCCCGTGGTGCTGCTCGCCCTGCCGGTCCTGGCCAGGGCGCGGTACGACTCCGACCCCCATGTGGCCGGCTGGCTGCTGGCCGCATGGGGCGGCGGCACCGCCATCGGCACCGTCGTCGTCGCACGGCTCGCGCGCCGCATCCCGCCGACCCGGTTCGCGGCCTGCGGCGGGGTGGGCGCCGCCGTCGTGCTGTGGCTGCTGCCCTGGCACCAGCCGGCCGTCCTGGCCGGCCTGACGGTCGCGGCGAGCTGCATGTTCCTGCCCGCGGTGACAGCCCCCGCGGTCGCGCTGCTGATGCTGCGCCCACCGGAGCATCTGCGCCCCCACGTCGTCCCGGTCTTCGGCGCCGCCGTCTTCGTGGCCAGCCCGATCGCCTACGCGGTCGCCGGCATCCTCTTCGAGCACCTCTCCTTGACCACCGTCCTGTCCGCGGTCGCCGCGGGAGCCACCCTGTGCGCCCTGGTCCTGCTGAACCTGGCCCGCCACCCGGAATGAACCGCCGGGCGCGATGACGTCGTCGGGCATCACGAGTACCGGCTGGAACGCCCCCGGCACCAGCCAGGACTTCGTCACGCCCTGACCGATGCCTGCCGCGACGCAGCCGGTGATCGGCACTGCTCGCTTCGCCGGCCACGCGGCCCCCAGCCGGCCCAGGGGCCGGCGCGGATTGCGGGTGGCAGGTCTTCGGATGCATGCCGGCTTTCGTCAGGAGCCGGGCAGGCCGTCAGGTGGCTGGGTGAAGCCGCGTTTGCCGGGCGAGGCCGGACTGGCCTTCACACGATCGCTCGGGAAGGTACGTCCTTCCCGGCCAGGGCGGGCGGAGGAGTACAGAACGCTCGACAGGTCAGGTCAGCGAGTGCCGCGTACGAGCGGCTCGGTGACGGCCCTGCCGAGGCGCTCGCTTTCGCCGGCCGTCATGTCCTCGGCTCCCTCCGGGGGCTGCGGCTTCGTCCCCCGCAGCAGAAGGCCGACAAGGAGGGCCGCGAGCAGAGCGACTCCGACGCCCGCCAGAAGCGCCTGCTCCAGGCCGTCGCAGAAGGCGGCACGTGCACTCTGCGCCACCGGTCCGCCGATGACCACCGCTCCGGCAACGGAGGCGTGCGCCGCCGCGGCCGCCTGGGGCGGCAGGTTGTCGGGCAGGTCCAGGTTGCCGCGGTAACCCGCGTTGAGCAGGCTGCCGAGGACCGCGATACCCAGTGCGCCGCCGAGTTCGCGGGACAGGTCGTTCATCGCCGAGCCCACGTTCTGGAGAGCTCGCGGCAGCGCGTCGGTGATCTCAGTGGTCGCCGGGGTCATGGCCAGGCCTATTCCGGCACCGAGGGGTATGAGGCCGCCCACGATCAGCCCGTACGAGCTGTCCTGCCGCAGCTGCGAGAGGACTCCCATGGCGACGGCGATGAGCAGCAGACCGGCGATCCACGGCGCTGCCACCTTGCCGGTCTTCTCGATCAGCTTCGGTGTCAACCTGGTGACCGGCACCATCGCCCCGGCCATCGGAAGGGCGCTCACTGCGGCGACCAACGCGCTGTCTCCGCGGACCAGTTGCAGGTACTGCATGACCACGAAGATGAAGCCGAAGAAGGCGAAGAACTGGAGGGTGATCGAGAGGGACCCGGCCGCGAAGCGGGGGTTGGTGCGGAACAACCGCGGGTCCAGCAAAGGATGTTCGCGCCGCAGCTCCCAGGCGACGAAACCGGCCAGCACCACGAAGCCGACCACGATGCCGCCGATGGTGAGCGGATCGGACCAGCCGCGGGTCGGCGCTTCGATCACCGAGTAGACCAGGGCGAGCAGGCCGGCCACCGTGATGAGCGCGCCGACCACATCCAGGCGTGGCTGGTCGGGCTCCGCGGACTCGGGGACGAACAGCAGTGTGCCGACCGCGGCGACCACCGCGAGCACCATGTTCAGCAGGAACGCGGAGCGCCACGACCACTGCTCGAGCAGTGAGCCGGTGACCAGCAGCCCCAACACGGCGCTGGCGCCGGCCACCGCCGTCCACACGCTGACCGCCCGGGTCCGCTGCGCAGCCGGAAAAGTACTGGTGATGGTCGACAGGGTCGCCGGCATCACCAGGGCGGCTCCCGCACCCAACAGTGCTCGTAGGGCGATGAGTTGGTGTGCGTCCGTGGTGAACATGGCGAGCAGCGAGCCGGTCGCGAAGATGACGAGGCCCGCGAGCAAAGCGCGCTTGCGGCCGAAGCGGTCGCCCAGGGCGCCGGCGGGCAGCAACAGCGCGGCAAAGGCCAGGCTGTAGGCGTCGATCACCCAGGACAGCTGCATCTGACTCGCGTGTGTTTCACGGGCCAGGCTCGGCAGTGCGACGTTCAGCGATGCCATGGCCGAGACCACTGCACCGAGTGCGAGGCAGGTGAGGAAGAGGACCAGGCCATGTCTGATCGGCCGTTCGCCGGGCGCCCGCCCTCCGGCAGAGCCTTTCGCAGCCTGGGACGGGCGGTCGACCGAACCGTTCCGCCCGGCCGCCGCCCGGGCGTCGGTGTCGCTGTCGTTCATGGGGGAGCCTCCTACGAGATCCGCGCGTCTATCAGCGCTGACCATCACACTCCCGCCTGCCACGCTCGATTCTCCACTTCGATGAATTCAAGGCTTACGCCCACACGTCTCCGTTGCTCCACCGAACACCAGGTCATCGGCATGATCCGCAGGACGACGTCCCCCTTCCGCCGTGCCCGCCACGACAATCGGCCGCTTTCCGGGTCCTGCGATGAATTACGGGGCGGCCGCTACGCGCCGGCGGCCGCTCCGCGGTTTCTCCCGCAGCGCTACTGCGAGTGAAGGCCCGCAGTACCTCACTACCTCATCCGGCGTCATCGATGCGATCGGCTCCAGCCGCAACAGGTAGCGGGTTGTGATGATGCCCGCCATCTGGGCGCAGAACGCCATGGCCCGCGCCTGCGCGTGGGCGCCGCCGAGGCGTTCGGCCACGCGCTCGATGACCTCGCGCTCCATGACCTCCCGCACGAGCGCGGCGGCGGATTCGTCGGCCGAGACGCTGCGGAGCATTGCCACCAGCCCGGGCCCGGAATCTGCGGAGTCCCAGGAGGCCAGGAGGGTGCGCAGCGCGCGAGGGACGACGGTGGGCTTATCGCTTGCGAACACGCGTTCCAGCAGGTCTGCCGGGTTGGCTGTCAGGGCCATTGCCGCGCCGAACAGGCCTCGTTTCGAGCCGAAGTAGTAGTTGATCAACGCCGCGTCCACGCCTGCCTCCGCGGCTATCGCGCGTAGGGTCACGGCGTGGTAGCCCTGCGCCAGGAACTGCTCGCGGGCAGCGCTGAGGATGGTGTCGCGCGTGTCCGTCCGCCCGGGGCGACGGCCCCGCCGCGGTGGAGTGCCGTTCGGCCCGGGCGTGTGACCCCCGGATGGTGGGGCCTGCTTCATCGAGCCTCCTCCTTGCATGGGTGGATTCAAAGGTACGGCGGGAGTGGCCGGGGCTGCCTTCCGCGGCCCCTCCCGCCGTCGAAACGGGTGGACGGTCAGTGGATCTCTGCTTGTAGAGGGCCGAGAACTGGAGGGAGTCGAGTGTGCAGCTCCAGGCGTGAACGATGCTGAGTCGACCGGAGAAGTAGCCGGTGTTCGCGCCGTTGTACCCGGCTCGTCCGATGGTGAAGGCGTTGGTGGCGTTCCAGGAGGTGACGCCGGTCGTCGCAATGCTGTCTGCGCCGTCGTTGAGCGCCCAGCCGACGTTCAAGCCGTGGTGGCGCCTCGTTCTGTTGATCCCGGGTGCTGTGTGAACGCGGCGCGTCACGCGCTGGGGGTGAGCCCGGTCCTTCTCGACAGGTGCTGGCGCAGGGAGTGCGTGGTGGCGAAGCCGCTGAGCCGGGCCACCTGGTCCATCGGCAGGTCCGTCGTCTCCAGGAGCTCCTGTGCACGGATCACCCGCTGGTGGAGGAGCCACTGCGGCGGGCTCAGGCCTGTCTCGTCGTGGAACCTGCGAGTCAGCGTGCGGACGCTGGTCGTCGCGTGAGCGGCGAGGTCGGCACGGGTCAGCGGTTCATGCAGGCGATCGAGCGCCCATGCCCGGGTCGCGGCCAGCGAGGTGCCCGTCTCGGGCGGCAGCGGCGTCGCGATGAACTGTGCCTGCCCACCCGGTCGCACCGGTGCCGCCTCCACAAGCCTGGCGACGGCGTTGGCTGTCGCGGCGCCGTAGTCGGAACGGACCGACCAGGTGCAGACGCAGGTCAATGCCGGCGGACAGCCCGGCAGAGGTCAGGACGTTGCCGTCCTCGACCTACAGCACATCACACCGGGCGGGGTCATGGCGGGCGCCAACCGTACGCTCGTCCGCCTCGAACAGGCCCTCTGGAGTGCGCGGCGGTTGAGCGGCCGCGCTGAGCTTGTCTCGGGGCGGGTGGCGGCGGACCGCTGGACCGGGCGACGGTCCTGGCAGTTCATGACCGTCGCCCACGGCTCCGGCGTCCCAGGAGCCCGGGATGTCACTGCGTGAGCAGCGACGCCGCCTTGATCAGAGCCGGGTCCCGGCCGGCGGACAGGTCCGCCGCGGTCAGCGGGGCGTAGTGGTCCGGGGGGACGCCGACGCCGTCGATGAGCTCACCGTTCGCGCCGATCACGTGCTGCGAGGGCATGCGGATCATGCTGCCGTCGTTCAATGCGTACAGCAGGGCGGGGCCGGCGTTGACGCCTGCGGTGCGCGTGCCGATGAGGGCGCCGAGATCCAGGTCCTTGACACCGGTCGCGAACACCTCGCAGGCGGAGGCACATCCGTCGTCGGTGAGTGTGACCAGTGGCAGGTGCAGCAGCGGAGTGCTGTCGTCGACGCGTTGAGGGACGCAAGCGCCGTCGGCGTCGCAGAACGACACCACTGTGGCGCCGTGGACGAAGGCCCCCAGCAGGACGTTTCCTTCCTGGGCGACTCCGCCGTGGTTGCCGCGTACGTCGAGGACAACGCCGGTGATCTTGGTGGGTGTGGTCGCCTGCAGGCCGGCGACAGCCTTGAGGACGTCCTCGGCGACGCCCGGGTAGAAGGCGGTGAAGCGGATGTCGGCGATACTGCCGTTGATCAGATGAGCGTCCACTTGCGGCTGTGGCTGCGAGGGCAGCGCGCCGGGGACGAGGCGCACGTGCCGGGTCCGGCCGGTCACCGGCCTGCGTAGGGTGATGGTCACCGAGGTGCGCTGCGGATACGCCGGGTGGAGCAGGTCCACGACCCCGGGGTTGAGCTTGCCGCCGGTGAAGACCGGGACGCCGTCGACCGACTCGACGACGTCGCCCGGCTTGAGTCCGGCCGCCGCGGCGGGCGTGCCCGAGCCGACCGCGGTGAGGAAGAGGGGCCCCGTGAAGTCCGGTGCGGTCTCGGCCGGCGGGCTGGTCATATTCAGGCTGATGCCCAGGCCCCACGTGGGTGCGCCCGCCGTGGGGCTGCCTGTCGTCCCCGGGCTCACATACCCGGCGTGGTTGTCGTGAAGCGCGGCGAGCATCCCCTGGATCGCGGCGAGCGCGAGGGACGAGCGCAGCGTCTGACCGCCGTCCGATCCCACGGCCGGGCTTGAGACGGGCAGCGCGGACAGCACCGTCTGGAGCCGCCCGGCGAAGCGTGACCAGTCCTCGCCTCGGTCGCCGGTCAGCGCCGGCAGTACGGCGTCCGGCTGGTCGAGCCCACGCTTGCGCAGCTCCTTGACGACGGCCTGGAAGGCGTACTGCAGCAGCGGGCGGTCGTCGAGTCGCGAACCGCCGTAGTAGTTGCCGAAGATGCAGTAATACGCCTGCTCTACCGTGCTGACCGATGTCGGGACCGGCTCTTGCGTGGGGGGCTGCGGCTGGGCCGGGTTCTGCCGTTCGCAGGCGGCGGGCCGGTCGGCGGCGGTCGTGGCGGTGGCCGGGGGGTCGGCGAAGGCCGTGATGCGGGTGACGAGGACGCTCCCGGCCAGGACTGCGGCCCCGGTCGCAGCCAGCATGCGTCGCTTGCTGGTCAGGCCGGGGCGGCGGTGGGGGGACGGGCGGTGCGTCGGCCTGCCGGCGGGTGTCTCGGGCGCGTTCCGCGTGGCGGGCGTGTCGGCGGCGAGGGCCGGGCCGGAGGGCGTGTCGTTGCTCTTGCGGTTCATGCGGAGTGCTCCTGGACTCGACGTCATTCGTAGGGGGTCGACGCCACCGCGTGCGGTGCGGTGGGTGTCGGTCGAGTTCTACAGAGCAGGCGGTTTCACGACGGTTGCGCTGCCGGCCCGACAGCGGTGGGGAAGGCGATGGTGACGACCAGTCCACCGCCGGGCCGCGCGGCCGCGGTGAGCGACGCGTCGTGCGCGGACGCGATGGCCGCGACGATGGACAGGCCCAGGCCGAGACCCTCTGAAGAATCGTTACGGGATGAGGAATCGATACGGGAGCCGCGGGCGGCACGGGCCGGGTCGAGGCGCTGGAAGGGCAGCAGGATGCGCTCGACGGCGTCCTCGGGCACGGTGGGGCCTGTGTTGGCGACGGTGAGGACGGCGCGGCCCGCCGTCGTTGCTGTGCTGACCTCGACGTGCCCGCCGGCCACGTTGTAGCGGATCGCGTTGTCCAGCAGGTTGGCGATCAGGCGCTCGGCGAGTGCACGGTGGCCGGACGCCAGGGCCTCGCCCGCTGACGGATGAAGCGTCACCCGCCGCTCGCGTGCGTCCGTACGGCGTCCGGCGACCGCCTCCTCGACCAGAATCGCCAAGTCGAACCGGCGGCGCACGTCGATGCCTGCATGGCCGCGGGCGAGGGTGAGCAGTGCTTCGATGAGCCGCTCCTGCTGGTCGCCCGCGGCGAGTATCCGTTCGTGTGCGCCGCGCAGCGACTCCACGGTCGGCTCGGGGTCGGCCAGCGCGACCTGGCCCAGCACACGCTGGCGGGCCAGAGGCGTACGCAGCTCGTGCGAGGCGTTGGCGACGAACTGCCGCTGTGCCTGGAACGATGTGTCGAGCCGGCCCAGCAGCGCGTCGAACGTCTCGCCCAGTTCGCGTAGTTCGTCCCGCGGGCCGTTCAGCGCGAGCCGCCTGTTCAGGCTGGTGGCCGAGATGTCCCGCGCGGTGGCGGTGATCGTCCGCAGAGGGCGCAGGATGCGGCCCGCCACGATCCAGCCGAGCAGCACGGACGTCAGGGACATCAGGCCCAGGGCGATCCCGGACTGAACCAGCAGGGTGTGCAGCAGGTCGGACTTCTGACGGCCCACGGTCCGCTGGACCACCTTCTGCAGGGAGTCGTCATCCAGGGGCGCCGTCGGAACGGGCGCCGGATCGGTCCGCGAGCCGGGCGCCTGACCCGAGTATGCGCCTGCGCCGGGCGCCGCGGTCACCGCGTGCTTCACGACGGTCGGCGGGCGGTCGACAGCGCGGGCCACCAGGCCGTACGTGACCGCCAGGAGGGCAACGCCGGACGCCAGGAACAGCCCGCCGTACAGGGCGGCCAGCCGCAGCCGCAGCCGCACCGTACGTCGGGGCGGGCCGGGGCGAACGACGCGGTCGCGGAGTGCGGACAGGACACGAAGCCCGCGAAGTCCGCGCGGGGCGGTCATCGGGGCGCGGGCGGTGTCACGGCGGGTTCTGTCAGCAGTTCCGTGGGGATGTTCGGGCATACGAGTGCAGGGACCTTTCAGGCTGGGCTGCGGGCCGTACTCGCCGGTCCGGAACGGCTCCTCAGATCCGGTAACCGGCCCCGGCCACCGTCTCGATGACGGCCGGCGCGCCGAGCTTGGCTCGCAGCCGGCTGACGGTGATCTTCACAGCGCTGGTGAAGGGGTCGGCGGCCTCGTCCCAGACTCGCTCCAGCAGTTCCTCGGCGGACACCGCGCGGCCCCCGGCGGCCAGCAGCAGTTCCAGGACTCCGAACTCCTTGGGCGTGAGAGCCAGTTGCCGCCCGGCCCGGACCGCGGTGCGCCGCGCGGTGTCCACCACGATGTCGCCGCACCGGACCATGGGCGGCACCGCAGGATGCGCGCGGCGGGCCAGCGCGGCGATCCGGGCCACCAGGACGGGAAAGTCGAACGGCTTCGACAGGTAGTCGTCGGCGCCCAACCCCAGCCCGTCCACAATGTCGTCGGCCGCCGCCGCGGCGGTGAGCATCAGCAGCCGGCTACGGCACCCGGCGTCGATCAGCGCCGCGCACACGACGTCCCCGTGCACTCGGGGCAGATCCCGGTCCAGCACCACCACGTCGTACGCATCGCGGCCGGCCCCCAGCATCCGATCCAGTGCCGCCTCCCCGTCGAACGCCAGATCCACTGCCATCTGCGCACGGCGCAACCCCACGGCCACCACCTGTGCCATCTCCTCGTCGTCCTCGACCACCAGCACCCGCATCCCCCACCGCCCCTCTCCCGTTCGGCCCCAGTGTCCCCGGGAATCCTGTGGAGCGGTTCCGCCGTACGGAACCCGCCGGCAGGGTGGCCATCCAGCGCACACCCATTCTGTCTTCCGCATACCGCGCCTCTGCACCCGCTGCTGGGACTACGCCTGAAACCTGCGCTCGCCAGGTCAGCTGTCACGGTTGAGCGCCAATCGGGGTCTCAAGTCGGCGTAGGCCGGCTCGACACCGTCAGTCGCCGTTGAAGACGAGATACCGGTGGGCCTTGCGCTCGACGTGAGCGGTCAGCGCAAGGATCTGGTGTACCGCCTCGACTTCCTCGGCAGCGGAGCCGTTCGCCAGCCCCCGGAGTTCGGGGATGAGGACTCTGAGCTGCGATCGGTTGAACACGGTGTCGTCGTAGGGATCGACGTATCCGAGCAGGGGCAGGTTCTGGCTCGCCGCCCGTCTGCACAGGTCAGCGATGGATGGATGCACGCACGTGGCTTCGACCGCGCCTGTGAATGTTCGAACCTGAACGCTGATCCCCATGGGGGGCACGCTATCGTCCGCCAGCTGGTGCCGCTGAAGCATTTTCAGAGGTCAGAGCCATTCGTTTGGCGCAGGCACTCCTCGGCTACCACTCCGAGGCCCGCCGGCTGCGCTACGCCCGCAAGCACCTGTGCGGCATGTCGCGCCTGACCGTCCAGCGTTCTGACCTGGCGGGCTGGGCCGGCTACGGCTACTGCGCGGTCCGCTCCCGCTTCTTCTGGGGCCTGCGTCTGTACCTGGTGTGCACGCCGACGGGCATGCCGGTCATGTGGGCGCCGGCCAACCCGCAGTCCCCTGGGGTCGTCCGGGAGCATGTGCAAGCATGCGTCGCAAGGTGGGACAGGGAATCGTCCTGCGCCCTCGGCCGCGGGAGCGCCACGTCCGCGACCTGCACGATCCGGTCAGCAGCGCCTCGGCGGGCAGGCTGTACGCCACCAGCCGCCCCTCGACCCTCGCCTTCGACCCCGCGGGCACGACGTCCGGCCCGGGTGCGGTCGACCCGCTGACCACTTGAGCCGGGGGGTGCTTGGTGCGGCATGAAATCGCGGTGTAACGCCTTCTGTCCTGACTCCCACGTAAAGGGCGTAGGCCCGGGAGGGGCAGTCGAGTCGGGAGAGTGACTCAGTGAACATATCCGCACGTCGCCGGGGCGCCCCAGAGAGAGACCTCGGGGATCTGGAGGCGTTCTACCGGCGGCACGTCGAGGATGTGACTCGCTTCGTGAGCCGTCGTTTCGATGAACCGCACACGGTGGCCGACGTTGTTGCAGACGTCTTCCTCGCTGTCGTCGACTCCGGCGACTATGCCTATCGGTCGGCCGCGCGGAACGAGCGGGCCTGGCTGCGCAGCGCCGTCGCGTCTCCTGACGGGACGACCCCCGCCCCTGCTGCCGCAGCGGCGGCCGGCGCGATCCTTGCCGTTGTGCCCGGTGGGAGCTCTACCCCGGCGTACGCGGTCGAGGCGCAGAAGGGTGGCACCGTGAAGATCACCTTCCACGACGCGTTGAAGGTCATCGATGACCGGGCCAAGATGGGGGCACTGGAGACCGAACTCCGTGCGGCAGGCATCAACGTGGTCGTCGACGCGTCCGCCCCCCACCTGTGTCAGTGAGAGGGGGGTCATCCGGCGTCGTTCAGGACGCCGCCGGGTCTGCCGGGCCACGTACTAGGAATGGGACTGGGAACTACCTCCTCGGTCGTGAGCAACCACAGCGGCACTGTCCGGGAGGGAACCATTGTCCTTCGCCCAGGCAACACTACGTGGATCGCGAGCGGCACCTCGGGCACGGGCGGTCGTCCCTACGGCATCGCGTTTCTGCGGGCGCCGTGCGCGGCCGCGCACGGCGGGCGCTGACCTGGCGGGTCGGCGCCGCCATCGCGAGGCAGGAGGTTCCGCCGCAGACGCCGTGCGGGCAGAGCGAGCGCGGCGTCTGCGGCGGAGTCGCCTCGGACCCGACCGTCTCCCGCCGGATCGACACCTCCGCCGCCTCGGGCGGGAAGGCACTGCAGGCCCTCCATCGGGCACGGGCCGAAGTCCGCTCCCGCGCCCGGTCGCTGGCCGGCACAGACGCTCCCGACCAGAGCGGTGAGGTGACGGTCGATCTGGACGGCGTCCTGGTCCTGGTCCTGGCGCACTTCCGACAAGCAGGACGCGACGGCGATCTGGAGTATTCCGTCGAAATGACGATCATCGCGCTGGATGAGCACGACGGCGACACTGGCGTTGATGACGTGCGGGTGTGAAATGACCCCTGCGACCGCAGGCCGCAGGGGTTCTTGGTGTTCACGGTGTCGGCTTGGTGTTCACGGTGTCGTGGAGAGAACCGGTGTCTTGGCTGGGAGGGAGGGCTGGAAGACTGGCTGCCTGTGACTCACTCTGATCTCGCTCGCCGTATCCATGCTGCCTCCCATCTGACCGGGCAGTTCACCCTTCGGTCCGGACGTACTGCCATGGAGTACTTCGACAAGTACCGGTTCGAGGGCGACCCGGTCCTGCTGGACGAGATCGCCCGGGAGATGGTTCCGCTGGTGCCGCCGGGCACCGAGGTCTTGGCCGGCCTGGAGATGGGTGGCATCCCGGTGGTGACCGCACTCGGCCGACACGCGGGGCTCCCCTGCGCTTTCGTGCGCAAGCAGGCCAAACCGTATGGCACCTGCCGCCTCGCCGAGGGCGCCGACGTCGAAGGCCGCCGGGTGCTGGTCGTTGAGGATGTGGTCACCAGTGGTGGACAGATCGTGCTCTCGACCGCGGACCTGCGGGGTCTGGGGGCTCAGGTGCAGGAGGCTCTGTGCGTGATCGACCGTGAGCAGGGCGGTGCCGATGCCCTCGCGGCCGAGGGCATCGGACTGTTGTCGCTGCTGACGGCCGCAGACCTGCGGGCCGCTGCCGTGTGACCGGCCGGGGATTGAGTCCTTGGAAGTGGTGTAGCGGTGGGACCTGATCCGGGGGTTTGCTCCGGCGTCCGGGTTGGTGCCCGTATAGCAAGACGGCCACCGGCTGATCTTCGAAGTGTCAAGCCTCGAAGGAGATCAGCACGATGACCGCACCTGACAGTCTGCCCCTGCACGCCCTGACCGAGGACAACCTGGCCTCGGCGAGTCCTGACCTGCTGCGTGCGATGGTCAAGACGTTCACCGACGCGCTCATGTCGGCGGAGGCCGACGCGATGTGCAACGCCGAGTACGGGCAGGTCAGCGACGAGCGGGTCAACCACCGCAACGGTTATCGCCCGCGGGAGTGGGACACCCGCGCCGGCACGATCGAGCTCGCGATCCCCAAGCTGCGGACCGGCAGCTACTTCCCGGCCTGGCTGCCGGAACGCCGCCGCCGGGCCGAGCAGGCCCTCATCAGCGTGGTCGCCACCGCCTACCTGCTGGGCGTCAGCACCCGCCGGGTGGAAAAGCTCGCGGAGTCCCTCGGCGTGACGCAGCTGAGTATGTCGCAGGTCAGCGCGATGGCCAAGCACCTGGACGAGCAGGTCACGGCCTTCCGTAACCGTCCGCTGGACGCCGGACCGTATGCGTTCGTCTGGGTCGACGCCCTGACCCAGAAGGTCCGCGAGGGCGGCCGGATCGTCAATGTCCACGCGCTGGTCGCGGTCGGTGTCAACGCCGACGGGCACCGGGAGATCCTCGGCCTGGACGTGGCCACCGCCGAGGACGGTGCCGGGTGGCTGGCGTTCCTGCGATCCCTGACCGCCCGCGGCCTGGCAGGTGTCCAGCTCGTCGTCTCCGACGCCCACACCGGCCTGGTGGCCGCGATCGGTGCGGTGCTGCCCGGCGCGTCCTGGCAGCGCTGCCGCACGCATTACGCCCGCAACCTGCTCTCCCAGGTTCCGAAATCCGCCCAGCCCTGGGTGGCCACGCTGCTGCGGACGGTCTTCGAACAACCCGACGCCGACGCGGTGAAAGCCCAGATGACGCACGTGTTGAACGCCCTGGAAGCGAAGTTCCCCAGGGCTGCCGAGCACGTACGCAACACCGCCGACCGGCTGCTGGACCGCTCCCGCGTGCTCGCCGAGAAGGTCGCCGCCGGGCAGACCGCCGTCGTCGGACTGCGCTACCGCCTGGCCGACGGCAAGGCCCAGCTCGTCGCCAGCCACGGCCTCGACGCGAAAGTACCCGCCGCTTCCTGACCGCAGGGGATCCGCTTGGCCCTCGCACCCAGGGCAGCGGAAGCCCCCCGCCGGTCACCCGGTGTGCCGGGGACCCGCGGCACGGCGGAGCCGGTTGGCGATCGCCGACCCCAGGCCCTCTTCGTCCGGCAAGGACGCGACGATCAGATCGCACCCTTGCCGGTCGAGGTCGCGCAGGAACCCGTACAGCCCGCGCGCGTAGGCGGCCATGGAGCCCGGCACTGTCACCATGGCGTGCACCTTCACCGCCGCCCCGGCGAAGGAGGCAGGGAGAAGGACACCCACGCGGTGCCCGGACTGCTGCGCCAGCTCAGCCTCGGCTGCGACCTTCGCGGGCTCGACGAGGACGACCCGCGCCCGCGGCGCGTAGTGCGACGGGTGCTGTCCGGGCACCCGGACAGGACCCGCCGACGGGACCGCGAGCCGGCGCCCAAGTGCTCCTTCGAGGTCCTCGCGCGTGACCCCGCCGGGCCGCAGGATGCTCGGGGCATCGCCCGTGACATCGACGATGGTCGACTCCACGCCGACTGTGCAGGGGCCGCCGTCCAGGACGAAGTCGACGGCATCACCGAGCTCCGCATGGACGTGGTCGGCGGTGGTCGGGCTGACGGCGCCGAAGCGGTTGGCCGACGGGGCGGTGACACCGCCGCCGAAGGCGGCCAGCAGCGCGAGCGCGACGGGGTGGTCGGGCACCCGCACCGCCACCGTCTGCAGACCACCGGTCGCTTCCAGGGGCACCCGGCGACCCCGCCGCAGGACCAGCGTGAGCGGCCCCGGCCAGAAGCGTTCCGCCAGCAGGCGAGCCGTCTGCGGCACCTCCTCGACCCAGGCATCCAGCATCTCCGCGCCGCCGAGATGGACGATCAGCGGGTGGGACGGGGGGCGCCCCTTCACCTGGAAAATGCGCGAGACAGCCACGGGATCCTCGGCGTTCGCCCCCAGACCGTAGACGGTCTCGGTCGGGAGAGCCACCAACCCCCCGGCGCGCAGCACCCCGGCCGCCTTCTCGATGTCACCAGTTCCCGCCATCACCCTCGCCATCCTAAGCGCACGCCGAGACCGCGGAACCGTCGTCATCGGTGGGGCACCGGCAGCTTGATGCGGGGCTGTTGCGTCACCCGATCGGCGGTTGGGCCGATCCGCCGACGGGTGCGGACGCCGTCAGCAGCCGACGCCCGATGTTGCCGGCGGGGAAGACCCCGGCGCTCCGGGGGAGTAGCGCCGGGACCCCCTCGCCTGAGGATGGCAGAGGTTCGATAACTCACCGGACGCCTCACACCGAACGTCCCTCTATGCGGTGACCGGTGATCCGTTGCTGACGCCCCACGTCACGGGCAAGGGATGTTCGCCCGCACAAGTGCAGCTGCAAGCGCCAGGTCGACCAAGTGAAGATGACGAGGTTTCTCGGGAGAGCGCTACTGCTCCGTCTCGGACAGTGACATGACCAGGTGGGTCCGCTCGGTAGGCCGATGTTGAACGCGGTCTGTTCCTCGCGGGTGCGGATCCGGTAGACGCCTCCGTCGACGGGGACGTGGAACGCGGGACCAGCCTTCCCAGTCGGTGGCGGGGTCGACGCGGTGCTTGCCGCCGTAGGAGACCATGCCGGCGTAGCGGGGGTTGCGGAGCATCTTGTTGACCATGATCGAGGACCAGGTGCGGGCCTCGGGCGGAGGGACCTGGCGCAGGTTGAGGTCGGTGGCGAGGCTGTAGGCGGTCTCGCCGTTCAGGCAGCCGGAGAAGATGTCGCGCACGATTGCCGCTTCGGTGTGGAGGAGCTTGTCCTTGTCCGGGCCTTTGCAGATCCAGCCGTAGGCCATGCGTCCCTGGATGCTGCCTTGCTGGGCCGCGGATAGGTGCATGCGGGCGACGCGGCGGGATGAGTCCTCTGAGGACTTCAGGGCCATCACGCACATCATGCGGGCCATGTGCCGGTCGTTGTCGTTGATCAGGTTCATCCGCCCGCCGGTGGCACCGATCGCTGGGCGCTGGACGTAATCGATGATGTCGATCAGGTCTTCCAGGTCACGCGGCTGCCGGACGAGGCGGTCCAGGGTGTAGAAGCTCACCCCGTCGATGACGCCCGACGCCAGGTCTGCGAGCAACTGGCGGAACTTCGGCCGGATGACGACCCAGTCGATCGACCCGTCCGGTCGGATGACCTTGCGCTTCTTGAACGCCGAGGTGTCCTTCTCCCCGTCGACCCCTGCTTCCAGGCCGAAGGGGTCCGAGGAGATGCGCAGGTACGCCCCGGGGCGCCGCGCCGTGTCTGCGGGGGATCGCGGAACTCAGGGTTCGGTGGAGCCGCGATCCTCCGCTGGGGTCCGTCGCCGTCGCGTGGATACTGGCTGGCATGCGAATCGACTTCGATCCGGACGCCCTGGACCGCAACACCTTCTACCGGCTGCTCACCGCGACGGTCGTGCCGCGGCCGATCGCGTGGGTGTCCACGACGTCGGCGGCGGGCACGGACAACCTCGCCCCGCACAGCTTTTTCTCGGTCTCCTGCGTGAGCCCCCCGGTGGTGCAGTTCACCTCGGTGGGGCGCAAGGACTCGGTGCGCAATGTCGAGGAGACCGGGCAGTTCGTGGTCAACCTGGCGCCCGAGCACCTCTTCGAGGAGATCAACGCCACCGGGACCGAATTCCCGCACGGGGTGAGCGAGTTCGACGAGGTGGGGGTGGCCAGGGAGCCCAGCCTGCGGGTGAAGCCGCCGCGGGTGGCCGCCTCGCCGGTGGCGCTGGAGTGCGAGCTGCACAGCACGGTCAGGCTGGGGGACTCCACCGTCGTCTTCGGGCGGGTCGTGCACGCGGCGGTGTCGGAGGCCGTGCTCACCGACGGGCACCCGGACGTGCACAAGCTGCGGCCGCTGGCCCGGCTGGGCAAGGACGAGTGGGGCACGCTCGGCGAGGTGATGGAGATCAAGCGGATCTCCGTGCAGGAGTGGCAGGAGGGCCGGCGTCGCTGACCGTCGGGTCGTCAGGGGCGCCCGTGCCCGCCGCGGTACGGGAACGGGCGCGGGCGCCCCGGGCGACGACGGCCGCGGCCACCCCGGTGACGCCCAGGAAGCCGAGCGCCAGCAGGAAGACCGGTGAGGTCGGGGAGGCCGCGCGGCTGCCGGCCACCACGTAGGCGGCGGTGTTGGCCGCACTGCCCGCGGCCGTCGCGGTGAGGAAGGGCAGCAGCCGTACCCGGGAGACGGCGGCGGCGTAGTTCGCGGCGGCGAAGGGCACCCCGGGGAAGAGCCGCAGCGCCAGGGTGCTGCGGAAGCCGTGCCTGCTCAGTTGCCGGTCCAGGGACAGCGCGACCCGGCCGCGCAGCAGCGGGCGTACCGCGTCCCTGCCCAGGAAGCGCCCGAGCAGGAAGGCCAGGCCCGCGCCGAGGACGGTGCCGCCGATCGCGGCCGGCAGCCCGGCGTGGATGCCGTAGAGCGCACCGGCGGCCGCGTTGAGCAGCGGGCGCGGTACGAAGGCGACGGTGGCCAGGCCGTATGCGACGGCGAAGAGCAGCACCGCCGTGCCGCCCGAGGTGTGCGGCTGCCAGCCGTGCGCGGTCAGCAGCCGCTGCGGGTGCCAGGCGAGCACCGCCGCCCCGGCCGCCGCGAGCAGCAGCACGAGCAGCGCGAACCTGGCCCACGGCGACAGCAGAGCGCGTGAGCAGCGGACGGCGAGACCTGCGCGGTGCGGCACCCCGGGAGCGTAACCGCTCCGAGGCCGCCCCCGCTCCTGAACGGGCGCCCCGAGGCGCCCCCGACCCCCACCGGGACCACCGCAGCGCGGCCGCACCGCCCGGGGGCGGCGCCGGAGAACGGATCGCCGGGGCGCGGCCCACCGGCACGCCCGGCGCCCGGCGCGCGGCGGAACCTGCCGTACCGGTGCGTCGGCACCCGGACCGAACCTGCGTACCCCCTACGGCCCCTCCACCGCCGCCGACTCCCGGTGTGCGGCGGCCGGGGCAGCGGCGACCGGCGCCGCCGGCGCCGCGCGGTCGCGCCCACCCGCGACGACGGCTATGGCCAGGCCCACCACGGCGAGCACCGCCCCCACCAGCGCGGGCGAGGTCCAGCCCCACCCGGCGGAGATCGCGGCGCCGCCCAGCCAGGCGCCGCCGGCGTTGGCGAGGTTGAAGGCCGAGTGGTTGGAGGCGGAGGCCAGGGTGGGGGCGCGGCGGGCCTTGTTCATGACCAGCATCGTCAGCGGCGTGGTGGTCATGAAGCCGACCGCGCCCAGCACCAGGACGGCGACGGGCGCGGTCGCCTTGGACTGGGCGGCGTAGTGGAAGCCGACCAGGACGACGGCGAGCGCGGCAAGCGAGCCGTACAGCGTGGGGCGCAGGGCGCGGTCGGTGAGCGGCCCTGCGGCCAGGGCGCCGAGCGTCATGCCGATGCCGAAGAGGGCGAGCAGCACCGTGACGGTGCCGTCGGCGTAACCGGTGACCTCGGTCATCATCGAGGCGAGGTAGCTGTAGACGGCGAAGACGCCGGCGAAGCCGAACACCGCGGTGAGCAGCCCGAGCAGCACCTGCGGCTCGCGCAGCGCGCGCAGTTCCTGGCCGACGCCGGTGCGTTCCTCGTCGGGCTCCTGCGGCACCAGCAGGGCGAGCGCGGCGAGCGACAGCAGCCCGATCGCGGTCACCACCAGGAAGGTGGCCCGCCAGCCCAGGTGCTGGCCGAGCAGGGTGGCCGCGGGCACCCCGACGATGTTCGCGATGGTCAGGCCGAGGAACATCGAGGCGACGGCCCTGGCCCTGCGGTCCTCGGCGACCAGCCGGGCCGCCACGACCGCGCCGACGCCGAAGAAGGCGCCGTGCGGCAGTCCGGCGAGGAAGCGCCCCGCCAGCAGCGTGCCGTAGCCGGGGGCGACGGCGGAGAAGGCGTTGCCCGCGGTGAACAGCGCCATCAGGAGCAGCAGCATGCGCCGGCGCGGGATGCGGGCGCCGAGCGCGGTGAGCAGCGGGGCGCCGACGACGACGCCGAGCGCGTAGGCCGAGACCAGATATCCCGCGGTGGGCACCGACGTGCCGAGGTCGCCTGCGACGTCGGGCAGCAGGCCCATCATCATGAACTCGGTGGTGCCGATACCGAAGGCGCTCACCGCGAGGGCGAGGATGGCCAGGGGCATGGAGCTTCCTTCGGGCTGGTGGGGACGGCGGGCCGCCGGTCGGGCGATCTAAGTTCATCCGCGGAACAAATACTCTCACCTCCCCGGTTCCGCCAGGTCACCGGCAGGTGTCCGCCAGGTGGCGGGAGCAGGGCGCCGCCCGCGGGCGCGGAAAACCCTTCGACGCCGCCCCCGCCGCCCGGCATGATCAGTGCCATGTTCCGGCTCGCCTTCCTCGCAGACGCCACCGCAGCAGCGGTCGCGTCGAAGGCTGCCTGCGCCGCCCCGGCCGCAACCGCCGCCCGGGCCGCAACCGCTGCCGCGGCCGCATCCGCCGCCCCGGCAGCCCGGAACGCATCCTTCGACGGCGCCCGACGCTGACCCTCCCCGGACCGACGTCCGGCAGGACCCCGCACGGGGAGGGTCGGCCAGGCCCAGGGGTCCGCGACCGAACCGGCGTCACAGGAGGAGACACCGTCATGTCCAAGCAGGCGTACGTGCGCACCAAGCCGCACCTGAACATCGGCACCATGGGTCATGTCGACCACGGCAAGACCACCCTCACCGCGGCCATCACCAAGGTCCTGGCCGACCGCGGCAGCGGCACCTTCGTGCCGTTCGACCGGATCGACCGGGCGCCGGAGGAGGCGGCCCGCGGCATCACCATCAGCATCGCCCACGTCGAGTACGAGACCGCGACCCGGCACTACGCCCACGTGGACATGCCCGGCCACGCCGACTACGTCAAGAACATGATCACCGGCGCGGCCCAGCTGGACGGCGCCATCCTGGTCGTCTCGGCGCTGGACGGCGTGATGCCGCAGACCGCGGAGCACGTGCTGCTGGCCCGGCAGATCGGGGTGCGGCACATCGTGGTGGCGCTGAACAAGGCGGACGCCGGCGACCCCGAGCTGACCGACCTGGTGGAGCTGGAGGTGCGCGAGCTGCTGAGTGCCCACGGCTACCCGGGCGACGAGCTGCCGGTCGTACGGGTCTCCGGGCTGCGCGCGCTGGACGGCGACCCGCGGTGGACCGCCGCGATCGGTGAGCTGCTGGACGCGGTCGACGCGTACGTGCCGGTGCCGGTGCGCTACACCGACGCGCCGTTCCTGGTGTCGGTGGAGAACGTGCTGACCATCACCGGGCGCGGCACGGTGGTGACCGGTGCGGTCGAGCGCGGCACGGTGGCGCCCGGCAACCGGGTGCAGCTGCACACGGCCGCGGGGGAGGTGCTGACCAGCGTGGTCACCGGCCTTGAGACCTTCGGCAGGCCGATGGACTCGGCGCAGGCCGGTGACAACGTGGCGCTGCTGCTGCGCGGTGTGCAGCGGGGCCAGGTGCGGCGCGGCGACATCGTCGCGGCGCCGGACAGCGTCACCCCGCACCGCCGCTTCACCGCGCGCGTCTACATCGTGCCCGCGGCCGAGGGCGGCCGGCACACCCCGGTCACCACCGGCTACCGGCCGCAGTTCTACATCCGCACCGCGGACGTCGTCGGCGACGTCGACCTCGGCGCGGTGGCGATGGCGCTGCCCGGCGACACCGCCGACGTCACCGTCGACCTCGGCCGGGCGCTGCCGCTGGAGCCGGGGCTCGGCTTCGCCATCCGCGAGGGCGGGCGCACGGTCGGCGCGGGCACGGTGACCGCGCTGCTCTGAGCCCCGCCGCTGCCCGGTACGTTGTCACGTACCGGGCAGCGGCGGGCGGTGGGCGCGGGGCAGGCGACAATGGGCGGGTGGAACAGGACGACGACCGGCCCGAGCCGGTCCCGGTGGTGCGGACCGTCGACTTCGGTACGGCCAGGCTGCTGCCGGACATCGACCGCGACCGGGCCTGGCTGCTCACCGTCGACGGGGCGCCGCAGTCGTACGTGGACCTCGCGGAGCCCGCGCACCTGGAGTTCGAGTACGTGCGGCGCATCGCCTACGCCGTCGAGACCGCCTTCGCGGCCGGACAGGCGCTGGACGCGGTGCACCTGGGCGGCGGGGGGATGACGCTGGCGCGCTGGCTGGGCGTACGGCGCCCCGGCTCGCGCCAGCAGGTCGTGGAAGCGGACCGGGGGCTCGCCGCGCTGGTTGCCGAGGTGCTGCCGCTGCCCGATCCCGCGGTGACCGTGCACACCGCCGACGCGCGCGGCTGGCTCGCGGACGCGGCGGCGGCGTCCGCCGACCTGGTGGTGGCCGACGTCTTCGGCGGCTCCCGGGTGCCGGCCGCGCTGACGTCGGTGGAGTTCGTCCGCGACGCGCTGCGCGTGCTGCGCCCGGACGGCCTCTACCTGGCGAACGTCGCGGACGCCGCACCCTTCGCCTTCCTGCGCTCGCAACTGGCCACGGCACGGGCCGCGCTGGGCGACGGCGACCTGTGCCTGCTGGCCGAGCCCGGGGTGCTGCGGGGGCGCCGCTTCGGCAACGCGGTGCTGGCCGCCGCCCGCGGCCCACTGCCGGTCGAGGCGCTGTCCCGGCTGTGCGCCGCCGACGCCTTCCCCGCCCGCGTCGTCCACGGCGCCGACCTCGTACGCCTGACCGGCCGGGCGCAGGCGGTGACCGACGCCTCCGCGACCGCCTCGCCCGCGCCCCCGCAGGGCGCCTTCACGGTCGGCTGACCGCGGCAGGGCTCACCGCGCCGGGCCGCTCACCGTGCCGTCATGGGCCGGGGCGGGCACCGGGGCCGCCACGGGCGGTGCTGCGGCCCGCTCCATCCGCCGGACGTCGGGCAGCAGCAGGACCGCCAGGGTCAGCAGGACGATCAGCCCGGCGGAACCCCACAGCGCACCCGCCCGCCCGAAGGCCGAGGCCGCAGGCCCCGCGAGCGCCAGCGCGACCGGGGACAGCGCGACCGAGCCGAGCCAGTCGAAGCCGGACACCCGGGACATCAACTCCTCGGGGATCTCCTGGTGCAGCGCCAGCATCCAGTTCACCGCGAAGACCTCGATCGCCACGCCCCCGGTGAACATCACCGCGGCCAGCGCCCACGCGGGCAGCACCAGGGCCAGTGCCACCGCGGGCAGCGCCAGCGGGAGCACCCCGAGCGTGCCGACCAGCAGCATCCGGCGCGGGCGCCAGCGCATCATCAGCACCGCCCCGCACGCGGTGCCGACGCCGCCCGCGGCCAGTGCGAGCCCCCACGGCCCGGCGCCGCCGAGCTGCTCCCTGGACACCAGCGGGCCGTAGACCGCCTCGACCGCGCCGAACATCCCGTTGACGACGGAGAACTGCAGCACGATGCCCCACAGCCAGGATGTGGCCGCCACCACCCGCCAGCCCGCGCGCAGTTCGCCGAGCATGCCGCCGGGCACGGACTCCCGCGGGACGTGGGGCACGTCGATGGCGGCCCGCATGGCCGCGGCCGCGGCGAAGCCCGCCGCGTCCAGCGCGAGCACCCAGCCGGAGCCGAAGGCGGCGACCAGTGCCCCGCCCAGCGCCGCCCCGCCGACGTTCGAGGCGTTGGTGGCCAGCCGGTAGAGGGAGAAGGCGGGTCCCGCGTGCGCCGGGTCGACGGTGGACATGACCAGGCCCTGGGCCGCGGGGGAGAAGAAGGCCGCGGCGCCGCCGCCGACAGCCGTCAGCGCGGCCATCTCCCACAGCGTGGCGCGGTGGGTGAGCACCAGGGCGGCGAAGAGCGCCTGCGACACGGCGTTGGCGGTGTTGGCGACGGCCATCACCCGCTGCCGCGGCAGCCGGTCCGCGACCGCGCCTCCGACCAGCAGCAGCACCACCATCGCCAGGGTGCGGGCGGCGGCCACCAAGCCGACGTCGGTGGCGCTGCCGCCGGACTCGATCACCGCGAAGGCCGCGGCGATGGTGGCGCCCGAATTGCCGATGCCGGTGACGAACGACGCGCCCACCAGCAGCCGGAAGTTCCGCCCGGCCCACGGCGGGAGGCGCAGCCCGCGCCTGTCGTCGTGTTCTCTCACCAGGGGACTATCGCCGACACCCGGCGTCGTGCCAACCGGTTATCGGACGCCGTCGGCCCACCAGCGCACGCGGGCGCCCGCGCGGCGGCGGCCCCCACCGCGGGGAGGCCGCACCCGCTCACTTCTTCATGGGCCGGATGGAGCTCTTGATCTTGTCGATCACGGACTGGGTGATCTGGTCGGGCACGCCCTGCCGTGCCCACAGCACCCACACCACCGGGGTCGGCTTGGCCTGGGCCGGGTCGAGCCAGGCGACGGCGTAGGCGATGCCGTTGGACGAGCACTTGTTGGCCTTGGGGACGGCGGTCATGGTGGCCTGCGCCTGCCAGCCGGTGATCCCGTAGGCGTTGTGGAAGGCCTTGCTGTTCAGCGCCTTGGAGACGGTGCCCTTGCCGTTCTCCTGGAAGGCCCACTTCGCCCAGGCCCTGGCCTCGTTCTCGGCTGCCGCCTGGATGCTGGAGGCGCCCGCACCGCCCTTGGTGCCGGCGGTCGCACTGGCGACGCTGTTCTTGCCGTCGGTGCAGACGCCCTTCTTGTAGTACGCCGGTGCGCCGACCGCGACCTGCGGCTTGCCGGCGTCGTCGGCGTAGCCGATGCTCATGCTCTCGCTGTCCAGCGTCCAGTCGGGCGGCACGTCGAAGACCGAGTTGCGCTCCTGGCGCTTGACCGCCTGCCAGCCGGGGATGACCGGCGTGACGTCGTTCGAGCCGGCCGGGCCGCGCGGGTCGTCCTCGCCGCCGTCGGAGCCGCCGTCCGCGCCGGTGTCCTGCGTCGTGGGCGCCGCCGTCGGGGTGGCGGTGGGGGAGGACGTGGTGGCCGTCACACTCGGCGAGGTGGTGTCGTGCGCGTCGGTCTTCTTGTCCTTGCCTGAGACCAGCACCACGGTGACCACCACGGCGGCGATGACCGCGAGCGCCGCGCCGATGGCGACCGCGACGGTCGTCTTGTTCCGGCCGCCGGGCGGCCGGCCGCCGTCGGGCCCGCCGGGCACCGGCGGACCCCACGCCTGCGGGGTCGGGTAGCCGCCGGGCGCCTGGCCGGGGGCCTGGTAGCCGGGCTGCGCGTAGGGCGATCCCGTCCCGTACGGCTGCGTCGGCTGGTACGGCTGCTGCGGCTGCTGCCCGGGCGGGGCCGGCGGCTGCTGCGCGGGCTGGGGGTAGCCCGGCTGCTGGTAGCCGGGCTGCTGCCCGGGCTGGGAGTACGGTCCCGGCGGCGGTCCGTACGGCCCCTGCGGTTGCTGCGGCGAATTGCCCGACGGGTACTGCTGTCCCCCGGATTGGTCCCCGGGCTGCTGCTCTCCTGGCCACATGGCTGGAAACACTAGGGGAGCGGCTGCGGCGGTTCCACGCCGGATCGGCTTACTGGCTGGTAACATGCGGGCATGTCCGAGACGCTGCCCTCGATAGGCGAATTCCTCACGGCCACCGTGCCCATGGTCCGCACCCTGCGCCTGGAGTACCGGGAGACCACGGCGGAACGCGCGGTGCTCGCGCTGCCCGACGACCCCGACTACCACAACCACGTCGCCGGGCCGCACGCCGGCGCGATGTTCACCCTCGCCGAGTCCGCGAGCGGCGCCGTCGTGGCCGCGGCCTTCGGCGACCAGCTCGGCCGGGCCGTGCCGCTGCCGGTGCGCGCCGAGATCGGCTGGACCAAGCTCGCCAGGGGCCCGCTCACCGCCACCGCCGTGCTCGGCCGCCCCGCCGCCGAGGTCGTCGCGGAGCTGGACGCGGGCACCCGCCCGGAGTTCCCCGTCGAGGTCTCCGTGCGGCGCGAGGACGGCGCCGAGACCTCGCACATGACGATCGTGTGGACGCTGCGCCCCAACAGCTGACCTGCACCGGCGGCCGGCCACGGGCGCCGCGACCGGCCGGACTGCTTTGTCCGGCCGGTCGGTTACGCTTCCTGAGGGCGCGCCGGGTGCGCGCCGCCCGAGCGTCGTCGTGGGGAGGGACCGGCTGTGCACGTCCAGGACTGGCTCAACGACGTCCCACCGGTCGCCGTCTACCTGATGGTGGGTCTGGTGGTCGGCCTGGAGAGCCTGGGCATCCCGCTGCCCGGTGAGATCGTGCTGATGACCGCGGCCCTGATGTCCTCGCAGGGACACGCCAACCCCTGGCTGGTCGCCGCCTGTGCGATCGCCGGCGCGGTCGGCGGCGACTCCATCGGCTATGCCATCGGTCACAAGGGCGGCAAACCCCTGCTGGACCGGCTCGGCAGGAGATTCCCCTCGCACTTCTCGCCCGGGCATGTGGCCACCGCCGAGCGCTCCTTCCAGCGCTGGGGCATGTGGGCGGTCTTCTTCGGCCGCTTCGTGGCACTGCTGCGGATCTTCGCCGGGCCGCTGGCGGGCGTGCTGAAGATGCCCTACGGCAGGTTCCTGACCGCCAACGCGCTGGGCGGCATCGTCTGGGCCGGCGGCATCACCGCCGTCATCTACTACGTCGGCCAGGTCGCCGAACCGTGGCTCAAGCGGTTCGGCTACTTCGGGCTCGGGATCGCGGTGCTCTTCGGCATCGGCTCGCTGGTGTTCGTCAAGCGCCGCGCCGCCAAGGTGCAGGCCGAGATGGCCGAGCCCGCGCCGGACGACGTCGAGGTGGCGGTCGCCCAGCCCGGCGAGTGAGCCGCGGGGACGGCCGCCTCCGGGGATGGCGACGGGCGCTCAGGCCCGGCCGTCGCCCACCGCGTCCCTGTGCACCTCGGCCAGCGCCACGTAGTGCTCGGCATTGAGCCGGACCACCGCCCGCTCCTCCTCGGTCAGCTCCCGCCGCACCCGCGCCGGGACCCCGGCGACCAGCGAGCCCGGCGGCACCTGCATGCCCTGCGGCACCAGCGCCTGCGCCGCCACCAGCGAACCGGCACCGATCCGGGCGCCGTTCAGCACGGTCGCGCCCATGCCGACGAGCACGCCGTCCTCGATCACGCACCCGTGCAGCACCGCGTTGTGCCCGACCGTGACGTTCTCCCCGACGACCACCGGGAAGCCAGGGTCGGCATGCACCGAGCAGTTGTCCTGGACGTTGGAGCCCGCCCCGATCGCGATCGACTCGCAGTCGCCGCGCAGCACCGCGTGATACCAGGCGCTCGCCCCGGCGCCCAGCGACACCCGGCCCAGCACCACCGCGGTGGGGGCGACATACGCAGCCGGGTCGATCTCCGGTCGGGTGCCGAGGATGCCCGCGACCAGGGCGCCCGCCGCATGCTGTGGGCCGGCCGCTTCACCCGTACGGTCTGTCATCGCTGTACGCCTCCATGCCGGTCCGCCGCTGTCCTCCGGCACCGTATACGGTGGCTGCGTGCCCAGGAACGAGAACGTGTTCTTTTCCGTGGCCGGGGCGGCCACCGGGGCCGTGACCGCGGCCGCGGGCGCCGCCGCGGCCTGGCGGCGCCGAGCCGCGTCCCGGCTGGTGCACCGGGCCAGGCGCTGGGCGCAGGACGCCGGGGCGGTCACCGCCGAGCGGCCCGGGCTGCTGCACTTCGCCCGCATCGGCCCCGGCACCCGGCTCGCCCACCCGCTGGGCACCGTCTTCGGCGAGCGCTGGATCCACCTCGGCGACCACTGCATCATCGGCGAACAGGTCACCCTCACCGTCGGCCTGATGCCCACCGACGCCCGGCCGGACGCCGAGGACCCCGGCGCCGGCTTCGGCCCCGACCCGGTGCTGCGGCTCGGCCACGGGGTGGTCCTCGGCCGCGGCAGCCATGTCGTGGCGCTCGCCCCGATCACGCTCGGCGAGAAGGTCTACTGCGGCCCGTACGTCTACCTGACCAGCATCAACCACTCCTACGACGACGTCTCCCGGCCCATCGGCGAGCAGTGGCCGCGCACCGCGCCGGTCGAGATCGGCGCGGGCAGCTGGCTCGGCGCCGGGTGCGTGATCCTGCCCGGCGCCCGGCTCGGCAGGAACGTGGTGGTCGCGGCCGGCTCCGTCGTCCGCGGCGACGTACCGGACTTCGCGGTGGTCGCGGGCGCACCGGCCAGGGTCGTACGCCGCTGGGACGCCGCCGCCGAGACCTGGCAGCCGCCGCTGCGCACCCCGGCGCCCGTCCCCTTCCCGGCCGAGGCCTCTCCGGAACAGCTGCTGGACACCGGTGACTTGGAGCAGCAGGCCTGAGACGGGCGGCCCCGCGGGGTTTGTTAGATTCGGCTCATGCGCGCCCCGATCGGACACTTCGACGACGCCCTGCCCGCCACCGAGTGCCGCGAGCTGCTGCCGCCACCCGTGGCCGCCGCCGTGACCGCCGAGATGGTCCACGTGGACACCGACCCGGCCAAGGCCGACACCGCGGTCTTCGTCGCGGCCTACGGCGAAGAACTGCTGGAGCAGTCGGCGAACTGCGTCGTGGTCGCGGGCAAGCGCGGCGGAGAGGTCACCCTGGCCGCCTGCCTGGTGCTGTCCACCACCCGCGTCGACGTCAACGGGGCGGTGCGCCGTCACCTGGGCGCGCGCAAGGCGTCCTTCGCCTCGATGGACACCGCCGTCGGCGCCACCGGCATGGAGTACGGCGGCATCACCCCGGTCGGCCTGCCCGCCGACTGGCCGCTGCTGGTCGACGCCGCGGTGGCGGACACCCCGTGGGTGCTGGTCGGCAGCGGCGCCCGCCGCGGCAAGCTCATCGTGCCGGGCAAGGTGCTCGCCGCGCTGCCCGGCGCGGTGGTCGTGGACGGCCTCGGCGTCTGAGCCGGCGCCGGGAGCGCGTCAGTCCAGCTGCGGGATCTCGATCGCGGGGCAGCGGTCCATGACCATGTCCAGGCCCGCGGCCCTGGTCCTGTCGTAGGCGGCCTCGTCGATCACGCCGAGCTGGAACCACACCGCCTTCGCACCGGCCGCGACCGCCTCGTCGGCGACCGGACCGGCGAGGTCGGAGTTCACGAAGACGTCCACCACGTCGACGGGGAAGGGGATGTCGGCCAGCGAGGCGTAGCCCTGCTCACCGTGCACCACCTCCGCCTTCGGGTGGACCGGCACCACGCGCTTGCCGAACCGCTGGAGCACCGCGGCGACGCCGTACGCCGCCCGCGAGGTGTTGTTCGACAGGCCGACCACCGCCCAGGTGTCACCGCTGTCGACCAGGATCTTCCGCACCGCAGCCGCGTCGCCGTACACGCTGTCCTCCGCCCTCTCGTCCTGTCCGGTGCAACCGGCGCAAGCCCGCGCTCATTCCCCCGGGAAGACGGCCGCGGACACGCCTTAGGCTGGGGCGATGGCCGACCGGTACCTGACCGTGGCGCGCACCGGCGTCCACGAGAGCGAGATCAAGCGCTCCCGCTTCCTGTGCACCCTCGCCCCCGCCGCGGACGAGGAGGCCGCACAGGCAGTGATCCGCGCGGTACGCCGCGGGCACCCGGCAGCCACGCACAACTGCTTCGCGTACGTCATCGGCCCCGACGTGCGGCTGCACCGGGCCAGCGACGACGGCGAGCCGGGCGGCACCGCCGGCACCCCGATGCTGCAGGTGCTGCTCGGCCGGGAGGTACGCGACACCGTCGCCGTGGTCACCCGCTACTACGGCGGCATCCAGCTCGGCGCGGGCGGCCTGGCCCGCGCCTACGGCGGTGCGGTCTCGGCCGCCCTGGACGAGATCGGCACCGTCGAGCGGCGCCGGCTGGCCCTGCTGACCGTCACCGTCGACCACGCCAGGGCCGGCCGGCTGGAGAACGACCTGCGCTCGGCGGGGCACGTCCTGCGCGAGGTCCGCTACGGGGCGGACGTGACCCTCGCCCTCGGGGTGCCCGAGGGCGAGGTCGCCGCCTTCACCTCCTGGCTGGCCGACGTGACCTCGGGGGCCGCCCGCTGCGAGGCGGCGGGCAGCGCCTACGTCGACATGTGAGGCGCGGGCGGCCCGCGGTCACCAGCGCGGCGACCTGCGCTCGTAGGACGGGTCGATGCGCTGCATGTAGCCGGTGTCGTCCCGCTCGCGCAGCCCGCAGCGCACATACTGCTCGTGCAGCCGGGCCAGCGCGTCGCGGTCCAGCTCCACGCCGAGCCCCGGCGCGGTCGGCACCCGCACCGCCCCGTCGGCGAACTCCAGCGCCCCGGGCACCACGACCTCCTCCGACTTCCACGGCCAGTGCGTGTCGCACGCGTAGGTCAGGTTCGGCGTGGCGGCGGCCAGATGGGTCATCGCAGCCAGGCTGATGCCCAGATGGGAGTTGGAGTGCATGGAAAGGCCCAGGTCGAAGGTGCGGCAGATGCCGGCGAGCAGCAGCGAGCGCTGCAGGCCGCCCCAGTAGTGGTGGTCGGAGAGCACCACCTGCACCGAGTCGCGGGCCACCGCCGAGGACAGCTCGTCGAAGGCGACCACGCACATGTTGGTGGCCAGCGGCATCGGCGCGCGCCGCGCCACCTCGGCCATGCCGCGCTGACCGGGGGTGGGGTCCTCCAGGTACTCCAGGACGCCGTCCAGCTCACCCGCCACCCGGACCGAGGTCTCCACCGACCAGGCGGCGTTGGGGTCGAGCCGCAGCGGCACCCCGGGGAAGGCCTTGTGCAGCGCACGCACCGCCTCGATCTCCTCCTCGGGCGGCATCACCCCGCCCTTGAGCTTGATCGCGCCGAAGCCGTACTGCTCGGTCATCCACCGCGCCTGCCCCACGATGCCGTCCGGGTCGAGCGCCTCGCCCCACGCGTCGGGCTCCGCGCCGGGGTGGCCGGCCCACTTGTAGAACAGGTACGCGCTGAAGGGCACCCGCTCGCGCACCGCGCCGCCCAGCAGGTCGCTGACCGGCAGCCCCGCCGCCTTGCCCTGGATGTCCAGGCAGGCGACCTCGAAGGGCGAGAAGACCCGGTCGGCGGTGCTGCTGCTGGTGATCATCCCGGTCAGGCCGTGCCCGTCGGAGCCGCTGTCGCCGCCGAGCGCCTCGGAGATCCTTCGGTGCATGCCGCCCAGCGTGTAGACGTCCATGCCGGTGATCACGTCCACGGCCGCGCGCAGCCGCCGCAGGTGCCCCTCGTCGGCATAGGTCTCGCCGAGCCCGCTGATGCCCTGGTCGGTGTGCACCTCCACGATCGCCCGCAGCGCGTACGGCTCGTGGACGCCGACCGCGTTCAGCAGTGCCGGGTCGTGGAAGGCGACCGGGGTGATGTCCACACCGGTGATCCGGATCCCGCCGCTCATCGGGTGGCCTCCGCGGCGACGACGGCCCGGCCCGCCTCGACGATCCTGGCCAGCTCCGCCAGATGCCCGGGTGTCGGGTCGGTCAGCGGCGGGCGCACCCCGCCGACGTCCAGGCCGCTCTGCCGCACCGCCGCCTTGACCAGGGCCACCGCATAGCCGGGCGTACGCTCGCGCAGCGCGACCAGCGGGTGGAAGAAGCCGGCCAGCAGCCGCTGCACCGCCTTGTCGTCGCCCGCGGTCACCGCCCGGTGGAAGGCCAGCGAGATCTCCGGGGCGAAGCAGAAGACCGCGGAGGAGTACAGCTCCACCCCGATGCCGCGGTAGGCCGGCACGGTGCACTCGGCGGTGGGCATGCCGTTGAAGAACTGGAAGTCCTTGCCGCTCGCCGCGGTCTCGGCCCGGACCGCGGTCACGATGCGGGACAGTTGGTCGAGGTCGCCCAGGCCGTCCTTGAAGCCGACCACCCGCGGCAGCCGCGCCACGTCGAGGGCCGAGGCCACGTCGAAGCGGGCGCCGCCGCGCTGGTAGACGATCACCGGCAGCTCGGTGGCCGCGGTCACCTGCGTCACATACGCCACCAGGCCGGCCGGCGGGGCCTGTACCAGGTAGTGCGGCATGAGCAGCAGCCCGTCGGCGCCGGCCTCGGCCGCGGCCCGGGCGAACTGCCGGGCGAGCGGCAGCGATCCGCCGGCGCCCGCGAAGACCGGCACCCGGCCGGCGGCCGCGGCGACGGCGGTGCGCACGATGTCGGCGTACTCGCGCGGCTCCAGGGCGTGGAATTCACCGGTGCCGCACGCGACGAACACGCCGCCGGCTCCGGCGGCCACTCCCCGCCGTACGTGTTCCGAAAGAATCGGAAGATCAACCGAATCTTCTGAGGTGAACGGGGTCACCGGGAAGAAGAGCACGCCGTCGAGCACTGAAGCCTCACATTGTCCATGTACATGAACGCTCATCATGAATGCGAATACTCATGGACTCTAGGCTGCGCCCGCTAACCGGTCAATGGCCAGGCTCTATCGGCGCCCGCGCGCCACCGCCGGCCCGGCGGCGATCGGCCGGCCCGACGTGCCCGCGGAGCGCGGGAGATCGGAGCGAAGGCCGTCGAAGGCCTCGTCGAATCAGGTGATATGCCAGGAATATACGGTGAGTTGGCAACCATGGGGACCGGTAGTTTTCGAGACCTCCGACGAAAGGTTCGACGCCGTGCTTTGGCGGGGTCCGGCCCGCGGGGACACCGCCACCGCCTAGAATCCGGATCACCGCGGGGCGATCACCGCGGGCCGGCCGCAGCGGCCGGACTCCGCGGTGGACCACCGCTCACCGCGGACATCGAGGAACGGCGAGGGCGAACGTGCACGTCGGGGCGGCCGAGTGAGACTGCTGCACACATCGGACTGGCACCTGGGCCGCTCGCTGCACCGGGTGAGCCTGCTCGACGCCCAGCGCGCCTTCCTCGACCACCTCGTCGCCACCGTCCGCGACCGGGACGTGGACGCCGTGCTCGTCGCCGGCGACATCTACGACCGGGCCGTACCGCCGCTGGCCGCGGTCGAGCTGTACGACGGGGCGCTGCACGCGCTCGCCGAACTCGGCGTGCCCACCGTGATGATCTCCGGCAACCACGACTCGGCCCGCCGCCTCGGCGTCGGCGCGGGACTCATGGGCCGGGCCGGCGTCCACCTGCGCACCGACCCGGCGACCTGCGACCGGCCCGTCGTCCTGCACGACACACACGGCGACGTCGCCGTCTACGGGCTGCCCTACCTCGAACCCGCCCTGGTGCGCGACGAGTTGGGCGCCGAGCGGGCCGACCACCCGGCGGTGCTCGGCGCCGCCGCCGACCGCGTGCGCGCCGACCTCGCGACCCGCCCCGCCGGCACCCGCAGCGTCGTACTGGCCCACGCCTTCGTCACCGGCGCGGCACCCTGCGACAGCGAACGCGACATCACCGCGGGCGGCGTCCCCTCGGTGCCCGCCACCCTCTTCGACGGCATCGACTACACCGCGCTCGGCCACCTGCACGGCTGCCAGGCCCTCACCGAACGCATCCGCTACTCCGGCTCACCGCTGGCCTACTCCTTCTCCGAGGAGCACCACCGCAAGAGCATGTGGCTCGTCGACCTCGGGGCGGGCGGCGAGATCACCGCGGAACGCGTCGACACCCCGGTGCCGCGGCGGCTCGCCCGGCTCCGCGGCCGGCTCGCCGACCTGCTCGCCGACCCGGCCCACGACAAGCACACCGGCGCGTGGGTCGAGGCGGTCCTCACCGACCCGGTGCGCCCCTACGAGCCGATGGCCGCGCTCGCCGAGCGCTTCCCGCACATCCTCAGCCTCGGCTTCGAACCGGAAGGCCGCGTCGACGACCCCGCCGCCTCCTACGCGCGCAGGCTCGCGGGCCGCAGCGACCAGCAGATCGCCGAGGACTTCGTCGGTCACGTGCGCGGCAGCGCGCCCGACGCGCACGAACAGCGCGTGCTGCGCGAGGCGTTCGACGCGGTGCGCGCCGCAGCGGCGGCGGGGGAGCGTGACTGATGCGGCTGCACCGGCTCAGGCTGACCGCCTTCGGCCCCTTCGCCGCCGAGCAGGACGTCGACTTCGACGAACTGTCGGCCGCCGGGCTCTTCCTGCTGCACGGCCCCACCGGCGGCGGCAAGACCTCCGTCCTGGACGCGGTGTGCTACGCCCTCTACGGCCAGGTGCCCGGCGCCCGCCCCGCGACCCGGCTGCGCAGCGACCACGCGCGGGCCGGCACGCCGACCGAGGTGGTGCTCGAACTCACCCTCGCAGGACGGCGGCTGGAGATCACCCGGCGGCCCGAGCAGCCCCGTGCCAAGCTGCGCGGCATCGGGGTGACGACGGAGAAGGCGGTCACCCTGCTGCGGGAGCAGCGGGACGGCGAGTGGCAGGCCAGGTCCCGGTCCCACCAGGAGGTCGGCGAGGAGATCCGGCAGCTGGTGGGGATGAGCTGCGAGCAGTTCTGCCAGGTGGTGCTGCTGCCGCAGGGCGAGTTCGCGACCTTCCTGCGGGCGACCGCCACAGAACGGGCCGCGCTGCTCGGCCGGCTCTTCGACACCCGCCGCTTCAAGGCGGTCGAGAACCGGCTGCGCGACGGCAAGCACGCCGCCGCGCAGCGGCTCGTGGACGGCGACCGGCAGATCGCCTCCCTCGCCGCCCGGATGCGGCAGGCGGCCGGCGACGCGGTGGTTGACGCCGACACCGATGCCTACGCCGATGCCGGCGCTGGTGCGCCCGGGGAATTCCTGGCCCAGGCCGCGGTGTTGCGCTGCACCGCCCGCGAGCAGCACGACATCGCCCGCGCGGCCCTGCACCAGGCCGAGCTGTCCCACGCCGCCGCCCAGGCCGCGGCCACCCAGGCGCGCGAGCTGTACGCCCTCCAGCAGCGCCACGCCCAATCCGTCCGCCGCGCCGCGTCCCTGGCCGAACTCCACGAGACCCGCGCCGCAGCCCGCACCACCCTGTCCCGCGCCCGACGCGCCACGACCATCGACCCGGCCCTGACCCACCGCGACAAACTCGTTTCCCACCACGCCGAATCCCTCGCCTCGGAGCGCGAGGCCCTGGCGGCCCTGGCCACCACCACCCTCCCGCGCCAGTGGGGCGGACCGGGGGAGGGGGCGCCCGACGGCGCCGGGCAGGCCGCGGCGGGCGGCGAAGACTCGTCCGCGGGCGTGCCGCGTGGCCGCTCGGTGCCGGGTGCGATGGCCGACGGTGGGGACCCGGCCCAGGCTGCCGTGGCCGGTGGCCCCGGGCGGCCCCCACTCGACGGCGTGGGTACGGCCGCCGTGCCGTCGCCGGCGGGTGGCAGCGCGCGTGACGCAGGCCCGGGCGGGCGGCCCGCCGCGGACACCGGCCGGAGTGCCGTGGCCGGTGGTGCTGGGCGGGACGTCAGCGGTGACGTGGGTACGGCCGCCGTGCCGTCGCAGGCCGGGGGCGGTCGCGCGGCGGGAGGTGGCGCCGGCCCGGGCGTGCAGCCCGCGGCGGATGCGGGTGAGGGTGAGCTGCCGTTGCCGGGTGCCGCGGCTGGTGGCCCGGGGCGCAGCCGGGGCGACGGTGTGCAGGCGGGTGATGGTGGTGCGGGCCTCGCAGGGGAGGCTGGTGCGGGTTCGGGTCGCGGGGGTGAGCGCGTGGCGGAATTGCTGGCGTGGGCCGGGGAGTTGCGGGAGGTCGTCGGGGGGCTGGCTGCGGGTGGGGAGGTCGAGGCGCGGGTTGCTGAGGTCGGGGCGCGGCGGGAGCGGCTGGAGCGTGAGGAGCGGGACGACGAGGAGGCCGTGCGGGACGCGGACGGCTGGCTCGCCGAGTGGCCCGCACTGCGGGCCGGGTTGCAGGCGCGGCTCGACGGCGCCCTGGAGGCCGCGGCGCGCGCGGGCGACCTGGCAGGGGAGTTGGCGCAGGCCCGGCAGCGGCGTGACGCCGGGGTCGAACGGGACACGCTGACCCAGGAGTTGGCCCCGGCCGAGCAGGCGGCCCGGGACGCGCGGGACCGCGCGGGCGACGCCCGCGAGGCGTGGCAGGACCTCAGAGAGAGCCGGATCACCGGCATCGCCGCCGAGTTGGCCGCCGAGTTGGCCGACGGCGAGCCCTGCAGGGTGTGCGGGTCCGCCGAGCACCCCGCACCGGCGCGGCCCGCACGGGACCGCGTCACCCGCGCGGACGAGGACGCCGCCTACGCCCGCTTCCAGCGCAGGTCCGCCGACCACGACGCGGCCCGCGAGCGGGTCACCCGGCTGCGTACCGCCCTGGACGCGGCCACCGCCGTCGCGGGCGGCATCCCGCAGGCCGAACTCGCCGCCGCGCACGAAGCGGTGCGGGCGGCCCACGACGGGGCGGCCCGCGCTGCGGCCACCGCGCCCGAGGCGCGGGCGGCACTGGCCCGCGCGGAGGACGAGCGCGACCGGCGTACGGCGCAGCAGCAGGACGCCCTGCACCGCGCCGCGGCCCGCACCTCGCGCCGCGAGGAACTCGACGCGCAGTACGAGCAGTTGAGCGACGAGTTGGCCAGGGCACGCGACGGGCACCCGAGCGTCGCCGCCCGCAGGGCGCAACTGGCCGCCGCCGTCGGCCTGCTGGAGCGCGCCGCCCACGCGGTCAGGGAGCGCACCGACAGCGAACTGCGGCTCGCCGAGGCCGAGTCGGCTCTGGCCGAGGCCGCCGCCCGCGCGGGCTTCGGCTCCGCGCAGGAGGCCGTCGCTGCGGTGCTGCCGCCGCAGCGGCTGTGGGAGGCGGAAGCCGAGGTGGCGGCCTGGGACAAGGAGGAGGCCGCCGCGGAAGCCGACCTGGCCTCCCCGCAGCCCGCCGCGGCCGCCGCCCTTCCCGCCGCGGACCCGGTCGCGGCGCAGGCCGCCCTGGACGCGGCGAACCTGCGGCTGCGCAGGGCCTCCGCCGCCGAGTCAGCCGCCGCGACCCGCCGCGCGGAACTCGACCGGCTGGGAGCCGAGTCGACCGCCTTGGTCCGTGAACTCGCCCCGGCCCGTACCGCGTACGAGCGGGTCGCCCGGCTCTCCGATCTGGCCTCGGCCACCTCCGCGGAGAACCGCTACCGCATGGAGCTGGAGACCTACGTCCTGGCCGCCCGCCTCGAAGAGGTCGCCGCGGCGGCGGGCGTACGCCTGCAGCGCATGTCCGGCGGCCGGTACACCCTCGTGCACAGCGACGCCCGCGGCGGCGGCAGGACCAAGTCGGGCCTGGGCCTGATGGTGGTCGACGCCTGGACGGGAACCGAGCGCGACACCGCCACGCTCTCCGGCGGCGAGACCTTCTTCGCCTCGCTCGCGCTGGCGCTGGGCCTGGCCGACGTGGTCACCGACGAGGCGGGCGGCATGCGCCTGGACACCCTCTTCATCGACGAGGGCTTCGGCAGCCTCGACGAGCAGACCCTCGACGAGGTCCTGGACGTCCTCGACGGGCTGCGCGAACGCGACCGCGCGGTCGGCATCGTGAGCCACGTGGCCGACCTGCGGGACCGCATCCCGGCCCAGCTGCACGTCACCAAGGGCCGCGACGGCTCGGCCGTCAGGATGCGCACCCGCTGACCGCCCTCACAGCACCAGCGGGCGGCGCTCCAGCGGCGAGGAGTAGACGATGCTGGTGGTGACCGCGCCGAGCCCGGAGATCCGTCCCGTGGTCTCCTCCAGGTGCCGCATCGAGCGGGCGGCCACCTTCATCACGAAGCAGTCGTCGCCGGTGACGTGGTGCGCTTCCAGCACCTCGGGGGTGGCGGCCAGCAGGTCGTGGAAGGGCTTGTAGTTGCCGTGCGGATAGCGCAGCCTGACCAGCGCCAGGATGGGCAGGCCGATCCGCTCGTGGTCGATCACCGCCGAATAGCCGCTGATCACCCCGGCCTCCTCCAGCCGCCGCACCCGCTCGGTGACGGCGCTCGGCGACATGGCGACGGTACGGGCCAGCTCGGCGTAACTGGCGCGGCCGTCCCTCTGCAGGGCCTCAAGCAGCCGCCAGTCGGTGGCGTCCAGGGAATACGCGGTCATCCCCGACAGATACCAGGGGAAAGCCCGGCGGATCAAGCCGAACCCCGGGGATCTCCCCTTCCGGGCCGCCGCGGCCGACCGTAGATTCTGCGGTATGACAACGCACCTCGCCGCACCCGCCGCACCCGCTCCGGCCAGCGTCAACGCCGTCCTGCGGGTGCCCCCGGCCACTCCCGCCGAGGCCGCCGCCTACTTCACGGCCAGCCTGGCATTCCACACCGACGTCTCGGACGTCGCCGCGGCGCTGCAGGCCGCGGAATCGGGCACGGAGCCCGGTTTCGTCCTGGTCGACACCCGCAGCACCGAGGCCTGGGACCAGGGCCACATCCCCGGCGCGGTCCACCTGCCCACCGCGCAGATCCCCCAACTCGCCGGCGCCTTCCTCGACCGCGGCGTCCCGGTCGTCGTGCACTGCTGGGGACCCGGCTGCAACGGCGCGACGCGCGCCGCCGCCCTGCTGGCCGGCCTCGGCTATCAGGTCAAGGAGATGCTCGGCGGCATGGAGTACTGGATCCGCGAGGGCTTCGGCTACGAGACCGCCGACGGCCCGGCCCGCCGCGACCCCGACCCGCTGACCGCCCCGCTCGCCGCCGACGACTGCGGCTGCTGACAGCCCTCGCGGGACGCGGAACCGCCACCGGGCTGGACCGATCACCGTCCGGCCCGGTGTACTGATCACGCCACGGGCACCGGACAGGTGCCCGGCGAGGCGGACAGAAGCGGAGTACGCGGTGTCGGACACACAAGCCCCCGTGCCGGCGCCGGCGCACGAGCAGGCACCCGCCACCCGGGCGGCCGTCGCGGAGGACACGCTGAGCGCTTCCGTGCCGCGCTTCCTGGTGGAGATCGTCGCCTGGGCCGGCGCCCCCTGGGCGCTGTGGAGCCACTCGGTCGTGCTCGCCCTGCTGTCCGTCGTACTGCTGATCGGCCTGCCCACGGCCTTCGGGATGCCGGCTGCCAAGAAGCACAGCCCGCCGGTCGCGATCACCGCCCGGCCGGCGATAGCCCTCGAACTGCTCCAGCCGGCCGCCGCCTGCACCGCCGCCTTCGCCGCATGGCCGCCGGCCGCGGCCTACGTGGTCGTCGCCCTGTCGGTGGTCGCCTGCGCCCTGCAGTTCCGCCGCTGGCGGTGGATGCTCGGGCGCGGCTCCGCCGCCTGACCGTTCAGGTCGGCAGGCGGCGCAGCTCGTACGCCCACAGCTCGCCGCGGTCGGCGACCCGGCGGAAGCCGACCCGGGTGAGGACCGCCTGGGAGGCGGAGTTCGCCGGCTCCGTCGTGGCCAGCACCATGTCCACCTCGGGCTGGCCCAGCGCCCACTGGCACAGCGCGCGCGCCGCGTCCGTGGCCCATCCGGCGCCGCGGCCCGACGCCGACAGGTCGTAGCCGATCTCCACGGCGCCGGCGTCCGGCGGCCCGTGGAAGCCGGCGCCGCCCAGCGCGGTGCCGTCCAGGGTGCGCTGGATCGCGAAGACGCCCCAGCCGGGCCGGTAGAGCCCGGCGGCGGCCGCCGCGACCGTCATCGAGGCCGCACCTATCGTGCCCTCGCCGGGCACCTCGTCGATCCAGCGCAGCCCGGCCGGTTTGCCGTCCGCCAACTGCGCTGCGTCCTGCGGCAGTTGCTCGCGCAGCGTCAACCGGCCCTGGGTCAGGACCAGTCGTCCGCCGTCGAGGGAAGCGTGCAGGGTCATCCAGCCGTACCGCCTTGTCGGGAATGCGCAGGAGTGGAGGGGGAACCGCGCCGCGCCCACCCGGGCGCGGCGCGGCGGGTGCTACAGCGCGGAGATCTCCGCGACCAGGTCGTCCAGTCCGAGCGAGCCCAGCGAGAGCGCAGCCATGTGCCAGGCCTTCGCGTCGAAGGCATCGCCGTGCGCGGTGCGCGCGGCCTCCCGGCCCAGCAGCCAGGCGCGTTCGCCCAGCTTGTAGCCGATCGCCTGGCCGGGGATGCCCAGGTAGCGGGTCACCTCGCTGTCGATGAACTCCGGCTGCCTGCCGCTGTGCCGGCCGAAGAACTCCCGTGCCAGCTCGGGGGTCCACACCTCACCGGGGTGGAAGGGCGAGTCCGCGGGGATCTCCAGGCCCGCGTGCATGCCGATGTCGATGATCACCCGCACCGCCCGCATCATCTGCGCGTCCAGGTAGCCCAGCCGGCGCTCGGGGTCGGACAGGAAGCCCAGCTCGTCCATCAGCCGCTCGGCGTACAGCGCCCAGCCCTCGGCATTGGCGCTGACCAGGCCGACGTTGGCCTGGTAGCGCGACAGGTCGCCCGCCACGTGCACCCACTGGGCGAGCTGCAGGTGGTGTCCGGGGACACCCTCGTGATACCAGGTCGAGACCAGGTCGAAGACCGGGAAGCGGGTGCGCCCCATCGTGGGCAGCCAGGTGCGCCCGGGCCGGGAGAAGTCCTCCGACGGCGAGGTGTAGTACGGCGCCGCCGCGCCCCCGGGCGGGGCGATCCGCGCCTCGACCTTCTTGACCCGGTCGGCCAGGTCGAAGTGCGTGCCGTCCAGCGCCTCGATGGCCTCGTCCATCAGCGCCTGGAGCCAGTCGCGCACCTCGTCCACGCCCTCGATGGCCTGGCCGTGCTCGTCGAGGTGCGCCAGCACCTCCCACGGGTCCTTGCCCGGCAGGATCTTGGCCGCCTCCGCGACCATCTCGCCGTGCAGCCGGTGGTATTCCGACCAGCCGTACGCGTAGGCCTCGTCCAGGTCCAGGTCGGTGCCGTTCCACATTCGCGACCAGGTCGCGTACCGCTCGCGGCCCACCGTCTCGGGAGCGCCCGCGATCCCGGGGGCGTAGACGTCGCGCAGCCAGTCGCGCAGCTCGGTGAAGGCCGCGGTGGCCTCCGCCGCGGCCCCGTCCAGCTCCTCGCGCAGCTCCTGCGGCCCGTCGGCGACCAGGCTGGCGAACCAGCTGCCCGAGCCGTCGGCGCCGGTCCACTCGCCGAGCTGCCGCACCATCGTCTCGGCCTGCCGCGGCCCGCCGGGCAGGTTGCGCGCCAGGCCCTCGGCCAGCGACGCGCGGTAGCCGGCCAGCGCGGCCGGCACGGCACGCAGCCGTCCTGCGATGTCCGCGAAGTCCTCGGCGGACTCGTTCGGCATCAGCGAGAAGACGTCGCGGATGTTGTGCGCGGGCGTGAAGATGTTGCTCACCGCCCGCAGGTGCTCGGCCGCCGCGTGCACCGCCAGTTCCGCCGTGAGCCGCTCGCGCAGCAGCCGGGCGCAGCGCCGCTCGGCGTCGCTGTCCCCGCCGGGCACCGCCTCGGCCTCGGCGAGCCGGTTCAGGGTGCTGCGGGCCAGCGCGGCCAGCGCGTCGGCACCGGCCGGCGAGAAGTCGGGCAGCCGCCGGGCCGAGTCGCGGACACCGAGGTAGGTGCCCAGCAGCGGGTCGAGAGCGACCAGGTCGTCGACGTAGGCGTCGGCCACCTGGCGGGGGAGCGAGGAGCTGGTGAGAGTGGACATGCGGCCATCCTCGTACGAGACCGGGCGCCGCGTCACCATCATTGTGACGTTCGCCCCTGACACCGGCGTGTCGCGGCCCGTTCGCCGAGGTCAGCCGGGCGGCAGCAGGGGGCCGCAGTCCCACTGCTGGAAGATCAGCCGGGTCTCCACCCTGGCCACCTCGGGGCGCGCGGTGAACTCGTCCACCACCAGCCGCTGCAGGTCACCGGTCCCGGTCACGGCCACCTGCACCAGGAAGTCGTCGGGCCCGGTCAGGTGGAACAGCGCCCGGGTCTCCGGCAGCCCGCGGATGCGCTCCACGAACGGGTCGATGAGGTCCCTGCGGTGCGGCCGCACCTGCACCAGCAGCATCGCCTCCAAGCCGCGCCCCAGCTTGGCCGGGTCAAGCCGCAGCTGCTGCCCCAGGATCACCCCGCTGCGGCGCAGCCTGGCCACCCGGTCCAGGCACGTCGACGGCGCCACGCCGACCGCCGCCGCGAGGTCCCGGTACGTCGTCCGGGCGTCGTTCTGCAGCAGGCGGAGTATGTGCAGATCGACCGGATCGAGAGCGACGGAATCGGACATCGGGCGAACATAGCACGGGATCCGGCCCCAAGACGGCGGTGGGCGTTCAGCCTTGACCGCATGGAGACCACACAGCGCAGGGCGCCGGCCACCGAAGCGGTGCACGCCGGACGCGACGACCTCGCGGCACTCGGGCTGCACGCCGTACCGCTCGACCTGTCCACGACCTACCCCTCCCGTGACAGCAGGGACGAGGCCCGGCGGATCGACGCCTTCGCCGCCACCGGGGCGCGCCTCGACGGGCCGCCGATCTACGCCCGGGTCGACAACCCCACCACCGCCCGCTTCGAGACCGCGCTCGCCCGCCTGGAGGGCACCCAGGACGCCGTCGCCTTCGCCAGCGGCATGGCCGCGCTCAGCGCCTGCCTGCTGGCCAGGTCCGCGCTCGGCCTGCGCCATGTCGTCGCCGTACGCCCGCTGTACGGCTCCAGCGACCACCTGCTCAGCAGCGGGCTGCTCGGCACCGAGGTGACCTGGACCGACCCGGCGGGCATCGCCGACGCGATACGCCCCGACACCGGCCTGGTCGTCGTCGAGACCCCGGCCAACCCCACGCTCGCCGAGATCGACCTGCGGGCCGTCGCCCACGACTGCGGCTCGGTGCCGCTGCTCGCCGACAACACCTTCGCCACCCCCGTCCTGCAGCGCCCCGCCGAGTCCGGCGCCAGGATCGTCCTGCACAGCGCCACGAAGTACCTCGGCGGCCACGGGGACGTCCTCGGCGGGGCCGTGGCCTGCGACGAGGAGTTCGCCGGAGCGCTGCGGCAGGTCCGCTTCGCCACCGGTGCGGTGCTGCACCCGCTGGCCGGGTACCTGCTGCTGCGCGGCCTGGCCACACTGCCGGTACGGATGCGGGCCGCGTCCGCGACCGCGGCAGAGCTGGCCGCCAGGCTGGCCGCCGACCCGCGGGTCAGCGCGGTGCACTACCCGCGGATCGGCGGGGCGATGGTCTCCTTCGAGGTGCACGGCGACCCGCACGCGGTGATCGGCGGGGTACGCCTCATCACCCCGGCGGTCAGCCTCGGCAGCGTCGACACGCTGATCCAGCACCCGGCTTCCATCAGCCACCGCGTCGTCCCCGCCGGCGCCCGCGCGGACGGCGGTGTCAGCGAACAGCTGCTCCGCATGTCGGTCGGCCTGGAGGATCCCGCGGACCTCTGGGCCGACCTCGACACGGCCCTGGCCTCGGCGGACCCGGGTGACCCCGGTCCCGGTCACGGGGCCGAGGACAACCCGGCCCGGCGGCTGAAGGAGACCCGGACGTCGGATTCGGCGTAGTAGGTGCGGCCCGCGCGGCTGCGCCGCCGCCGGCGCTGCTGGCTGGCGAGGCGGTAGACGGTTCCGGTGGGGGCGCTCCACAGCCGGCCGGCCTGGTCGGGGTACGCCACCCGGCGGGCACGCCTCGTCAGCCGCGCGATCTCCTCCGTCGCCTCGGCGACCGCCGGATGGGCGGCCAGCCGGTCGGCGTTGCGGTGGAGGAAGCCGGCAAGGACCTGCACGGAGCGCTGCGGGGCCGTCAGGTGCCGCCCGTCCGCAACGAGGCCGCTCCACGAGCTGAGGCACGTCACGATCTCCGCCCGGACGTCGGCCGCCGCCCCGTTGAACGGGAGCCCATGGGAGGGGCCTGCGGCCCTGGTTTCCCGCGGGCGCCGGGAGATTCCGCCGCTCAGTACGCGCTCGCACGCCGTATACAGCGCCGGCAGGTCTGCCAGTGCGGTCACGAGCTGTTCCCTGCACCCCGGGCAGAGGCGCAGTCCGGGGACCGTGCCATGGCGGCGGCCCGGTCCTGTGCCGTTCTTCGAGCAGGCCTCGCCCTCGCAGAGCGGCTTCCTGCTCCCGACGAGTTCATGACGCTGGGACATGCCCCCGACTCCTGCTCGCCCGATTGTCATGCCGATCCGGCTGCCGATGACGACCCGGTACGACCAGACGGTCGCGCTGCTCGGGCTCGCCCGCTCCTGCGGGAAGGTGCTGATGGAGAACGTGATGTTCGTCCACCATCCGCAGCACTCCACGGTGCGCCGGCCGGCCGCCGGCGGCGTCAGCGGTGAACTCCGCTCCGTCAGGGCGGAGTTCACCGTGCCCCGGCGTCCGGCGGGCGACATCGGCCATGAGCCGCAGCTCGGTGGGGGCGCCCTGTGGGACACCGGGGTCTACCCGGTCAGGGCCGCTCTGCATCTGCTCGGCCCCGACCTGGGGTCGTCGCCGCCGTCCTCTCGCACGGCGGGCAGGACCGGGTGGACACCACGGGCGCGGCGCTGCTGCGCACTCCGGACGGGGTGAGCGCACAGCTCGCCTTCGGCCTCGACCCCGGATACCGCTCGGTGTACGAACTGGGCGGGGCATGCGCCGTGCCGGCGCGGTCAGTGGTGCGGGCCGCCCTGCGGCGTCCCGCCGTCACCTGACCTGTGCAGGGTCAGCCAGAGGAAGAGGGTGTTGGCCAGGGCCGCGAAGGCGGTGCCGCACTGCCACTGGAAGGCGACGTGGAAGGCGTGGCGGGTGCCGCCCAGCAGCCCCCGGGCGAGGACCACGGCGAACAGCGCGGCGCCCAGTGCCCCGCCGAGGCGGGCCAGGATGTTGATCTGGGCGGTGGCCTCCGGCAGCCGGTCGCGCGGCACCGTGGCGAAGGCCGAGATCACCAGCGGGGTCGAGGCCATCCCCGTCCCCATACCGAGCAGGAAGAGCAGGGCCTGCACCAGGGCCGGGCTCGGATCGGCTCCCATGACGGAGAAGCTGGTGGTCGCCACGACAGCGCACCCGGTGCCCAGCACCGAGATCGGGCCGCCGCCGTACCGGTCGGTGAGCCGCCCGCTGAGCGGGAGCATGATGCCGGTGCCGGCCCCCATGGAGAGCATCTGGAGGCCGGTCTCCACCACGCCGTTCCCGTGCAGCATCTGGAAGTACAGCGGGAACACCAGGGCGCACCCGAACGTCAGCGCCCCGTTGAAGATGAACGCCACGCTCGCGGTGGAGTAGCCGGGGCTGCGGTACAGGCTCATGTCCAGGAGCGGGTGCCTGCGGCGGGTGGCGTGCAGGACGAACACGACGAGCCCCGCCACGCCGAGGCCGAGCGGCAGCAGCACCGGCAGCGGCTTGGGGGAGCCGTCCGAGCCCCAGTCGGTCATGCCGAGCACCACCAGGGGCAGGCCCATGCCGATGTAGGAGAACCCCGCCCAGTCCAGGGGCGTGGTCGCGGTGCCCTTCTCGTGCGGGATCCACCGCAGGCCCAGCGCCAGCGCGACAGCGCCGATCGGCACGTTGATCAGGAACAGCCAGCGCCAGGACAGGGAGTGCAGCATCAGGCCGCCGAGGAAGGGGCCGATCGCCGGGGCGAGCACCACCGCGACACCCAGCCGCGCCATCACCCGGCCGAGTTTGCCCGGTCCGACGGCCTGGCCGAGGATGGTCTGGCCTGCCGGGACGAGCAGCCCCGCGATGAGCCCCTGCAGGACGCGCAGGCCGATGAGCATCTCCATCGTCGGCGCCATCGCGCACAGCGCCGAGATCACGGTGAAGGCGGCCAGCGCCCCGAGCCACAGCCTGCCGACCCCCACCCGCCTGCCCAGCCAGGCGCAGCCCGGCAGGGACACCGCGAGGGCGAGCAGATACCCGCTGGAGACCCACTGGGCGACCCGGAGGCTGGTGTCGAACTCGTCCTGGATGGTCTTCAGCGCGATGTTGATCAACGAGGTGTCGAGGCCGCTCGCGAACGCCCCGAGGGCGACCACCCAGGCCAGCCGCCAGGTCGCCGCGCTGATCTCGGGCCGGGCGGCGGCCGGCTTGGTCTCGACCCCGGTCATGCCAGTGCCGGGTCGCGCAGCGGCGCGAGCGCCTTCGGCCAGGCGACGACCTTGCCCAGCAGCGCGACCAGGGTCGGTTCGTGGTGCGGCCCGGGGACGAAGGTGCCGGTCTGGGTCGGGTCGGTGATCTCGAAGTCGTTGAAGATCGACAGCACGACCTGCGACCGCACCGTCGCGACCTGCATCTCGGCCAGGATCAGCCGCAGTTGCTCGACCGACCGGGTGCCGCCGTGCAGCCCGTAGCCGACGAAGCCGGCCGCCTTGTTGTTCCACTCGGCGTACAGGTAGTCCAGCGCGTTCTTCAGCGCCCCGGGCACGCGTCGCCTTCCTGCTTGGCGGCCACCGCGTTCACCCATTCGGCTACTGCCTGGCCCCGGCGGCCGGGGCGGGTGCTGCCCAGGATGATCCCGATCTTGGTCATGGTCTCTCTTCCGTCCGTGGTCCGCGCGGGTGCAACGCTCGTTGCACAGACTACAACGAGCGTTGTTATCATTGCAACGAGCGTTGCAGTCAGATCGGCAGTCACGATAGGATCAAGGACCGTGACGGAGAAAACGAAGGGCCTGCGCCCGGCGGGCGGCCAGCCGGACAAGCGCCGGGCGATCCTCACCGGGGCTCTGGCGCTGTTCGCGAGGGACGGCTACACACGTGCCAGCCTGGACGGGATCGCGGCGGAGGCAGGAGTGTCGAGCCGCACGATCTACAACCACTTCAGGGACAAGGCCCAGCTGTTCGAGGCCGTGATCCAGGAGAGTTCCGGGCGGGTGGCGGACACGCAGATCGCCATCATCGACCGGCATCTGAGCAAAATCGTCGACCTGGAGGCCGACCTCGTCGAGTTCGGGACGGCCTGGGTCGCGGTGATGGACTCGGCCGCCGCACCGCACTTCGCCCTGGTGCGCCAGATCCACGCAGAACTGGAGCACATCCCGCAGACCGCGGTCGACGCGTGGCGGGAGACCGGACCGCGCCGGGTGCGAGGCGAACTCGCCGAGCGGCTCGGGCGGATCGCCGACCGCGGGTCACTGCGGATCCCCGACCCGGACCGGGCCGCTGTCCACCTCATGCTGCTGGTCTCGAACGACAACCTGCCCTACGGTGCCGACCGGCGGAACGAGAAGGAACTCACCGCCATGGTCACCGCGGGAGTGCACACCTTCCTGCACGGCTACCGGCCCTGAGGCGAGGGCGGGGCGCCGCGGGGTGACGGGGGCCGGCGGCGGCCGCGGGCCGCCGCGCCGGCCTCCCGCCCGGTCAGACCTGTTCGCCCGCCACGGTCCGCTGTCCGGCCGCCGGGTTGTCCGGGTCGACGTTGAAACTGAGGATCCTGCGCGGACGGATCCGGATGGTGGGGCCGAGCGCCCGGCCCTCCGCGTCCGTGGTCTCCGGCAGCGCCTCGGCGACACCGCGGATCTCCAGGCAGCGGACCTGGAAGGTGGCCAGCGAGATGACGTCGTCCACGACGAGGGACACGGTGGAACCGGCCGCCACATTGCGGAACTTCTGGCTCGCGGCCATGTTGTGGCCGCCGATGTCGATCGTCTCCAGCGCCTGGTTGTAGGCGAAGCCGACGGGGTTGTTCTGCACGACGCCGTCCTGCCGCACCGTGGCCAGTCTGCCGAGAGGCTGCTCCCGCAGGTAGGCGATCTCCAGCTCGGTGAAAAGTGCCAGTTCTGTCTCCACTTGCCGCGGGTGGGGCACGTCGGCCGGCCTCGCGCCGGTCCTTGACGGGCAGTCACATGCTACCGGCCGCGGCCGGGTGACCAGGTTGCGGGCGTGCGGGCGGCGGGTCAGTGGTGCTCGGCCGCCCACGGGAGGCTCGCGCCCGACGGCTGGGACGCCGGGAGGGTGGCGGTGATCACGAGGGTGCCGTCCTCGACCTGGTAGTCGAGCGGGAGCGACAGCTCCCGCATCGTGGCCACCATCCCGGTGTTGGTCGCGCGGGTCACCGCGTAGACGCTGCCGCGCCCGGCCTCGCAGGCCAGTTCCACCAGTTTGCGCAGCAGCACCGCCCCGATGCCGCGTCGCTGCCACCCGTCCTCGACCAGCAGCGCGACCTCGTTCTCCTCGCCGTCCCACAGGAGGTGGCCGAGCGCCACCAGGCGGCCGGAGGCGGTCTCGACGGCGAGCGACTGGCCGAAGCGCGGGCTGAGCAGGTGGCCGAGGTAGCGGTCGGCGTCCTCGACCGGCCCGTGGTAGCGCAGCGCCAGCGTGTCGGGGGAGCAGCGCTCGTGCATGGCCAGGGCGGCGGCCCGGTCCTCGGGGCCGGCCCGGCGTACCGTCAGTTCGTTACCCTCGGGCAGCGTCACCACGTGCCGGCTCTCCGGCATCCGCACGCCGAGCCTGGCGTCCAGCTCGACCAGGGCGCGGGCCCGGGCGAACTCGGTCGGGGTGAAGGGCAGGTGGTCGCGTTCGACGGTGATCGTGCCGCCGGAGGGGTCGCGCAGCCGCATGACCGTGTCGAGCAGGGCGTCCTGCTCGGGTGCCGCGTCCGGTCCCACGGCCGGCGCCGGGGTGGACCTGATGGTGCAGCGGCCGAACAACTGGCGCAGCGCCAGCGGGAGTTCGGCCGCGTCCAGCGCGGTGCGGGTGGCCAGGGTGAGCATCCTGGTCGGTGTGTCGACCAGGTCGTGCGCGTCGGCCCGCTCCAGCCAGGTGTCGGTGCCGCCGGCGTCGGCGACGGTCAGTACGAGGGCCGCGGCCGGCAGCGCTGCGGGCGCGCGCAGCAGGAACTCGTCGACGGTGCCCTCGGCCAGCGGGTGCGTCTGGAGTGTGACGATGTCCACCCGGCTGCCGGCCAGCGCCGTGCACACCGCGCCGAGGCTGCCCGGGGTGTCCCGTACGGTGGTGCGCATCCGCCACAGCGCGGGCTCGGCGTCCTGCGCGGTGTCCGCCGCGGGCTCCGGTACGGCGACGGCCGCGGCTCGCGCGGAGCGGCGGGTCCACCACAGGTGCGTGCCCGCCGCGGCGAGCAGCGCGCCGGCCGACGTCATCAGCAGCAGCCCGCCGTCCGGGCCGTGGTTCACCAGGTCGGCGATGAGGTCGGCGGTGGCCATCGCGGCGAAGAGCGCGGCCACTTCCGTGAGGTCGCGGCCCCAGTGTCGGCGCCGGGTTGCGGCCCGAACAGGAGGCACAGGAGTCGTTTGAGGCATACGCCTAGAATGGCGAACGGGTGTTGCGTGATCACGAACATGCCGTGACCAGACGGTAAAGGACGGATCTTCTCGGTTAACTTACCTTTTCAACGTCTTTGCCGTCTGTTGCCGGTGCGAAACCGACCACGGCCGCGGTTGCGCGGATGTGGCGCGGGGACTCAGGACCCGGCGAGGCCGGTGCAGTAGGCGACCGTGGCGTCGTCCGGCGGCACCGAGTGCACCGCCTCGGCACCGCGGACCCGGTCGATGATCTCCCCGGGGCCGTGCGCGGCCAGCAGGGCCAGGACCTCGGGCCAGTCGGCGAGCCGGAAGCGGTCCTCGATGCGGCTGGCGCCGTTGCTGAGCAGCGCGGCACCGGCCAGCTCGGACAGCGGCAGGCTTCCGGTGACCGCCTCGTCCGCCGCCCGCGGGTCGTCCTTGGCCACCCAGAAGCCCCCGGGACGGTTGCGGCGGGAGCGCAACTCCCGCAGGACGCGGCCGCGTTCGGCGGTGTCCTGGCCCGCGGCCCGCAGCGCCGGCTCGTAGGACCCGCTGACGACCACCTCGCGCAGGTCGCGGACGGCAAGCGGCGGCGCGCCCACCAGGTCGAGCAGCGCGACGCAGTCGCCGAGGACCAGGTAGTCGGCGACGCCGCCGGCGATGCGCAGTACCGCCACCGTCGCCGAGGGGCTGATCGGGTCGGTGACGTCGCAGGTGTCCCGGTGAAGGCCGGTCACCTGCGCGATGGCAGCGGCGAGCAGGGAGGTCAGGCCGCGCTCGGGCGTGAGCGCCAGCAGGCCCAGCAGGCAGCCGCCGAGCTGGTCGGCGTACCAGGCGACGCCGTGCCTGCAGGTGTGCTCGGAGTCGGGGATGCCGGCTCCGTCGACCAGTACCGCCGCCGCCGGGGTGGCCCCGGCGAAGTCCTCGTTGCGCCGGCCCGGCTGCTTGGCCGCGCTCGCCATCGCCACTCGCATGCCCCTACCGCCCTCCGGCGTGTCCGTCCTTCCGAGGTGTCCGCTCTTCCGCGCCGGTCAGCCGGCGCCGGGCTCGCGGACGTGGCGGTGGCCCGCCTCGGGGAACTTCGGCGGGTGGGGGGCGAGTTCCTCGAGCAGCGGGAAGCGGCACTTGGCCGCCACCCGGCAGGAGGCGGCATTGCCGACGGCGTGCAGCAGGTCGAGCCGGGTCAGCCCGGGGCAGCCGGCGTCCAGCGCCCACCGGGTCACCGCGTCGACCGCCAGCGGTGCGATGCCCCGGCCGCGTACCGCTGCCGCCGTCCAGTAGCCGATCTCCCCGGACGCGTCCTGCGCGGCCTTGCGCTTGACCGCCACGTGCCCCACGACGCGTGCCGCGTCGGGCTCGACCACCGCGAAGCTGTAGCGCAGCCCGGCCTGCCAGGACTCGGTCTGCCAGGCGATCCACCGGCCGGCGTCGTCGGCACTGTCGAGGGTGTTCATCAGCCAGCGCCGCATCCGCGGGTCGCGGTGCTCGGCCGCGAGCGCCTCCGCGTCGTCCGCCGCCCACGGCCGCAGCAGCAGCCCCGGTGTGCCGTCCCCCGCGGGGACGGTGAGTTCGACGGTCATCTGCCGGCCTCCCTTGTCTCGCCCGACAATCTACGTGCAGGGCGCACCGGGTGTCCCAGCAGGAGGCGCACCGCTCTGGCGATGCCTTCCGGCGGCAGGTGCGCGTAGCCCACCACCAGCCGGACCAGGCCGTCGTCGCCGTCCGGCGCTCCGGGTGCGGCCCGGTAGTACGACAGCGGGCGGACCGCGACTCCTGCCCCGGCCGCGGCGGCCAGGAGGCGCGGCTCGGGACCGAAGCGCACGGGCAGCGTCACGATCGCGTGCAGCCCGGCCGCGATGCCGCTCACCTCGGCGCCGGGCGCGTGCTCCGCGAGCGCCGCCACCAGCGCGTCCCTGCGCGCCCTGTAGAGCCGCTGGCAGCGCCGCAGATGGCGGTCGTAGGCGCCGGACAGCAGGAAGTCGGCGAGCGCGGCCTGCTCGGTCACCGAGTGCCCCAGGTCCATCGTCCGCTTGCGTTGCGCCGCCTCCGCGACGAGGTCCTGCGGACCCACCATCCACCCCAGCCGCAGCCCGGGCGCCAGCGACTTGCTCGCGGAGCCCGTGTAGACGACATGCCCGGGCGCGAGGCCCTGCAGGGCGCCCACCGGCTGCCGGTCGTAGCGGAAGTCGCCGTCGTAGTCGTCCTCGACCACCACACCGCCGCAGCCCCGCGCCCAGTCGGCCAGCGCGGCCCGCCGCGCCGGCGAGTAGGCGACCCCCGAGGGGAACTGGTGGCAGGGCGTGACCACCGCGGACCGCGCCCCGCAGGCGGCCAGCGCCGCCACCGACAGCCCCTGCCCGTCCACCGGTACGGGCACGGCGGCCAGGCCCGTCGCGGCCAGCAGCGCGGTGTGCTCGGGGCTTCCCGGGTCCTCGACAGCGGTGGTGCGCTGCCCCCTGGCGTGCAGGACCAGGCCGACCAGGGTGTGCGCCTGCGCCACCCCCGAGGTGACCACCACCTGGTCGGGCTCGGCCGCCACCCCGCGGCGCCGGGCCAGCAGCGCGGCCAGTGCGGCCCGCAGCTCCGGCAGGCCGCGCGGGTCGGGGTAGCCGAGCGCCCGGTGCGGGAGCTTGGCCATCACCCGGCGGTGCGCGGCCGACCAGGCCGCCCGCGGGAAGAGGGCCAGGTCGGGCAGGCCGGGGCGCAGGTCGTCGGGGCCGCCGCGGTCGTCGGGCGCGAAGACCGGCGCGGGCCGCGGGTCCTGCTCGCCGCGGACCTGAGCGACCCAGGTGCCCGCGCCCTGCCGGCTGGTCAGATAGCCCTCGGCGGTGAGCTGCGCATACGCGTCGGTGACCAGGCCCCGGGAGACATGGAGGTCGGCGGCCAGCTCCCGGCTCGACGGCAGCTGCGTCCCGGCGCCCAGCCGCCCGGTGCGCACCGCCTCCCGCAAGGCCCCTTGCAGGGCGCGCCCGCGGCCCCGCCCGCCCGTGAGCCCGCCGTCCACCAGGACCTCCCAGGCGGCCTCGCCCCGGGCTCCCGGTTCACTGGTCCTCTTCACCGTCATGGGATTGGACCTTAAACCGGACCACTCTTCCTTCCTAGCGTGGCCCCATGACCTCCTCCGCACGCTCCTCCACTTCCTCCACCTCCTCCTCCACTTCCTCCTTCTCCTCCTCCACTTCCTCCTTCTCCTCCTCGCACCGCGCCGGGATGCTCTTCGCCGCCCTGGCCTGCGTCCTGGTCGGCGCGTCCTTCACCGCGGGCGGTGCGCTGGTGGACTACCCGCACGCGGGCGGGCAGGCGGTCCGCTACGGGCTCGCGTGCCTGCTGCTGGCGTTTCCCGCGGGGCGGGCCGGGGGGTGGGCGCGGCTGCGGGCGCTGCGGCCGCGGCAGTGGGCGCTCGCGGCCGGTGTCGCAGCCGTCGGCATGGTCGGCTTCAACCTCTCGGTGCTGGCCGCCGAGCGCACCGCCCAACCCGCGGTGCCCGGCGTGCTCGTGGGCTGCGCACCGGTCGTGGTCGCCGTCCTGGTACCGCTCGCGGCGGGGCGGCGGCCGGGCAGGGCCGCCGTCGCGGGCGCCGCCATGGTCGCGGCGGGCGCCTTCGTCGTGCAGGGGTGGGGCGGCACGGACACCGCAGGGCTGCTGTGGTCGGTGGCCGCGCTCGGCGGCGAGGTCGGCTTCGCGCTGCTCGCCGCGCCCCTGGTCGCGCCGCTCGGGCCGCTGCTGCTGTCGGCGGCCGTGTGCGGGCTGGCCGCCGCGGAGGCCGCAGTGCTGGGCGTCGCCCGGGGCGGGCGGGCGGCGCTGCGGGTGCCGGACGCGGCGGAGGCGTCGGCGCTGGGCTGGCAGGCGGTGGTGGCCACCGTCGTCGGCTTCGTCTTCTGGTACGCGGGGATGCAGCGGCTGGGCGCCGAGCGGGCCACCCTCTTCTCCGGGCTGATCCCGGTGTCGGCCGCGCTGACCGCGCCGCTGGTCGCGCTCGGGACCTTCGGCGCCGCCCAACTCGCCGGCAGCGCCCTGGTGGCCGCCGGGGTCGCGGTCGGTGCCGGCCGCCGCCGTCCGGCGGGTATCAGGCGGCCGGCGCCGGCGGGGGAGCCGGCCGGGCGGGCGGCCCGGCCGGTCGCGATGCGGCGTTGAGATCGTGTCGGGGGAATTGTCCCGAGGCGGGAACTCCGGTGGGATGGGGGGAGTTGTCTCAGTACGGGCCGGTGCGCGGCACCGGCCCGGCCAACTGCCCCGACCGGGCGCCCCCGTCCCGGTCGGGGCGCCGCCGCACCGCGTCTGCCTGTCCCCTCCTCGGGCGGACGCGGCGCGGAAGCGGTGGGCGGCCGGGCACCCCCCGGGCCGGGGCTACTTCACGTTCAGCAGCTGCTGCAGCGGGTCGATGGCGAAGTAGGCCAGGAAGCACACCGACACACCCCACACCAGCGGGTGCACCTCCCGCACCTTGCCGAGCGCCAGCTTGATGGCGACGAAGGACAGGAAGCCCGCCCCGATGCCGTTGGTGATGCTGTAGGTGAAGGGCATCGCGGCGATGGTCAGGAAGGCCGGGATCGCGATGTCGTACTGGGTCCAGTCGATGTTCCGCACCTGCGCCATCAGCAGGAAGCCCACCGCGACCAGGGCGGGCGCCGCGGCCTGCGAGGGCACCACCGCCGCCAGCGGCGACAGGAACAGTGCCACCGCGAAGAGCGCGCCGGTCACGACGCTGGCGAGCCCGGTGCGCGCGCCCTCGCCGACACCGGCCGCGGACTCGACGTAGGCGGTGTTGGACGACGCGGAGGCCGCACCGCCCGCCACGGCGGCGGCGCCGTCGATGAAGAGCACCCGGCCGATGTTGGGCACCCGGCCCTTGTCGTCGAGCAGCCCGGCCTCGCTGGAGATGCCGACGATCGTGCCCATGGCGTCGAAGAAGTCGGACAGCACCAGGGTGAAGACGAACAGCGAGGCGGTCACCACACCCGCCTCTGAGAAGCCGCCGAAGAGGCTGAAGTGGCCGATGAGCCCGAAGTCCGGGGTGGCCACGACGTCGTCGGGCACCTTGGGCGCGGTCAGCCCCCACGCGGCGGCCGGCAGGTCGGCGATCTCGTTGACGACGATCGCCACCACCGTCATCACCACGATGCTGATCAGGATCGCGCCCTTGACCCGGCGGGCCACCAGCGCGACCGTCAGCAGCACCCCGAGGCAGAAGACCAGCACCGGCCAGCCGGTGAGCGTGCCGGTGCCGCCGAGCTGCACCGGGACCGTCGTCTTGGCCGCGTCGGGGATGCGGCTGGCGAAGCCGGCGTCGATGAAGCCGATGAAGGCGATGAACAGTCCGATGCCGACGCTGATCGCCTGCTTGATCGGCAGCGGGATGGCGTTCATGATCGCCTCGCGCAGCCCGGTGGCGACCAGGACGCAGATCAGCAGGCCTTCGAGGACCACCAGGCCCATGGCGTCCGGCCAGCTCATCTTCGGTGCGAGCTGGAAGGCGACCACGGCGTTGAGGCCGAGCCCGGCGGCCACCGCGAGCGGCAGGTTGCCGCCCACCCCCATGACCGCGGTCATCACCGCGGCCACCAGCGCGGTGGCGGTGACCAGTTGGGTGGTCGACAGGTGGTGCCCGAACTTGTCCGTCGCACCGGACAGGATGATCGGGTTGAGCACGAGGATGTACGCCATGGTGAAGAAGGTGGCGAAGCCTCCGCGTATCTCCCGCCCGGGCGTCGAACCGCGTTCCGATATGCGGAAGTAGCGGTCCAGCGCCTTGCCTCCGGGCGGCGGTGCGGACACCGGCTTGTCGGTGTCCACGACGGGTCCTGGCATGGTGCTCCTCTGGTTGTGCGACCTGGTGCTGCGGCCCTGCGCCGGCGGGTGGTCCGCGGGCGGGGCACACGGATTGTCCTCGCCTGCGGGTCCTGGCGGGTTTCCGCGGCGTTACCCGGTATCACCGTCGGGTTTCAGCCATGCTCAGGTCAACACTTGCGACGGCGGCGATACGGCATCGACTGCCGCGCGGCATGCGGCCGTCCGGTGCGCCCGTGCCCCGCCGCGCCGCTGGACAGCGCCCCCGCCCTCCGGTGGGATGGGCAGGTGAGCGACGACACCCGTCCCGCGCCGGTATCCGCCGCCGAGACCTTCGAACGGCACCGGCCGGTCATGACCGGCGTCGCCTACCGCATGCTCGGCCGCTTCGCCGACGCCGAGGACGTCGTCCAGGAGGCCTGGCTGCGCTGGGCCGACACCGACCGCAGCCGGGTGCGCGAGCCGCGCGCCTTCCTGGTGCGCACCACCACGCGGCTGGCGATCGACCGGCTGCGGCACGTCCAGTCCCGGCACGAGGCCTACGTCGGCGAGTGGCTGCCGGAACCGCTCACCACCGACGGCGAGCCCGGCGCCGAGTCCCGGGTGCTGCTGGCCGAAACGGTGTCGCTGGCGATGCTGGTGCTGCTGGAGTCCCTGACCCCGCTGGAGCGCGCGGTGTTCGTGCTGCGCGAGGCCTTCGGCTACCCCTACGGAGAGATCGCCGCGATCCTGGACCGGGCAGAACCCGCCGTACGCCAGCTCGCCGGGCGCGCCCGGCGCCATGTGGAGGCCAGGGAGCAGCGCTTCGACGCCGACCCCGAGGTCAGCGCCCGGCTCACCGAGCGCTTCCTGGCCGCCTGCACGGGCGGCGACCTGGAAGGCCTGCTCGCGCTGCTCGCCCCCGACGTACGGCTGATCGGCGACGGCGGGGGAGTGCAGAAGGCGCCGCTGCGCATCCTGGCGACAGCGGCCGACGTCGGCCGCTTCCTGCACGCCATCTCCGACGACACACCGCCCGCCATGGGCGTCGCCTTCCGCGAGGTCAACGGGTCGCCGGCGATCGTCATCACCTCGCACGGCCGGCCGCACACCGTGGTGTCGCTGGAGATCAGGGACGGCCGGATCGCCTGCGTCTACCTGCTGACCAACCCCGGCAAGCTCACCGGCATCCGCTGACCCGCGATCACGGCACGGCAAGAAGAACGGTCTA
>NZ_JAFFIX010000015.1 GCF_016916835.1 Actinacidiphila bryophytorum
TCGCGATCCGTGGGCGAGGCGGTCGCGGACTCCGTCCGCGACCGCCTACGGGTGCGAGAGCCCCGCGGCGGGCGGTCCGCCGGCCTGTGTCCGGCAGCCGCGGCCGGGCAGGCGCCGGGGTGGGTCGGAGAGCGATCCGCTGTCGGCGAGGTGCGCCTGCATCGTGGCTGGAGTATGGTAAATCCCCCTTCATGGGTTATGCCTCTTTTTCATGGTTTATGCCATGTGTGCACCAGGGTTCAGTGGGTGAAGCGGATGGACACTGCTCCTGGCGCGGTGGTGGTCACCCCGGGGCCGCGGGCCGCGACGGTGCCTTCGTGGCAGACGCCTCCGCGCACCTTCCTGTGCGGGGTGCGGCCGCCGTGCCGTGTGCCGATCGGCCGCGGCGGGTGTTGGCCGTGGACTGGATCCGCCGGGGGTTCGCGCTGCAGTGCGGATCCTGGCTGCCGTCGGGCCTCGCCTGAGCGTTGGAGAGGCAAGGGCGCTGTGCCCGTGGGCGGCTGGTCCTGGGCTGGTGGGGTGCGCGCGACGCGGGCCGCCTGCGGCGCCATCGGCCCCCGGAAGTGCCTTACGTGCCCTTGCGGGCGGATCGGCGGCATCGCTCCCCAGATGTGATTTCCCAAGTGATTGACACCCCAGTCACCCCCACTTAACATCGCCGCATGTCTGATCAAGGGCGCATAGAAATGCAGAACGAGAACGAGCCCACCTACGGAGCCGGCATCTGGCACTTCGCCACGTACGTGGACCGGTATGCCACGGACGGCTACGGCGAGCCCCGGACGGTGCTGGATGCGATCAAGCTCGCCGGCAAGGTCGGGGACCTGTCCGTCGTCGACCTGAACTGGCCTTTCCCGCCGGGGGACATCAGTACCGCCGAGGTGAAGGCGGCCCTGGCCGAAGAGGGGCTGCGCGCCATCGCGGTGACGCCCGAGTTCTACACCGGGAAGTTCGCCAAGGGGGGGTTCACCAACCCCGATGCCGCCATCCGGCAGGACGCCATCGAGCTGGTCGCGGCGAGTGCCGAGGTCGGCCGTGAGCTGGGCGTCGACTACGTCAAGCTGTGGCCCGGCCAGGACGGGTACGACTACCCGTTCCAGGCCGACTACACCGATCTGTGGGACAAGTCGGTCGGCGCGGTGCGGGAGCTCGCCCAGCAGTTCCCGGACATGAAGTTCGCGATCGAGTACAAGCCCCGGGAGCCGCGCAACCGGATGGTGTTCTCCTCCGTCGCCCGCACCCTGCTGGCGATCGAGGACATGGGGGTCGACAACGTCGGGGTCCTGCTGGACTTCGGGCACTCCCTGTACGGCGGTGAGACACCGGCCGAGGCCGCCCGCATGGCGATCAACCGGAACAAGCTGTTCGCCATCGACGTGAACGACAACTTCCGCGGGTGGGACGACGACATGGTCGTCGGATCGGTCCACCTGCTGGAGACCTTCGAGTTCTTCTTCGCCCTGCGTGACGCGGGCTGGGAGGGTGTCTGGCAGCTCGACCAGTTCCCCTTCCGGGAGGATCCGGTCGAGGCCGCCCGGACCGGTGTCCGCACGATGCGGGCCTTCCATTACGCGCTCGACTACCTGGACCGGGCAGAGCTTGCGGCCGCGCAGGCCCGGCAGGACGCCCTCGCCGCCCAGAGCATCGCCAAGCGTGCCCTCTACCGGGCGCTCGCGGAGAGCGAAACCGTCTGAGACGGGAAGGCAGGGCCACTCGCACGAAGTGCGGGACGGCGGGTCGGGCTCGCCTTCCGCCCACGGCAATCCGCAGGCGGCACCAGGGCACAGACCCGCTCGGGCCAGGGCGCGGAGCCACTGCACTGATCGACCGATCGCAGTCTGCGGCGAACGGTTCGCACGCAACGGGATTCGGTACCGGTCGCACTCATGCGCCGGCGTACGCAGGAACAAGAGGGACGTCGTGACAACTGTCCAGGATTCGCATGACGGCTGGGGCGCCGGACGGGACCGGTGGTTCACGCTCGGCCGCGTCAGCCTCATCGGGCTCGCGCTGCTGGTCATCGCGATTGCCGCAACGACCACATACCGCTCGGCCGATTCGGCTGCCGCAGCCGGGCCGGCGAAGTTCGACGCGGCGAAGTACGGAGCCGCCACCTACCAGCCGAAGGTCGTACCGGCGATCGAGAAGCGCGCGGTCGACATCGTCACGCTGCAGCGCGCGATCGCCGCGGACACCGGCGCCGCGGGCGCCCGGTACGGCACACGGGAAGGCACCAGCCCGTACAGCTACGCCGTCAAACTGACAGGAACCGCGGGCACGGTGACCAGCGGCCTGCTCGCGGTCACGGTGCCCGGGATCGCGAACACCCACGTCAACATCCAGGTCGGTCCCGCCATCAACGGCACCGCCCTGCGGGACGCGGCGGGCTTCATCAAGTTCGGCCAGTTCACGAACCAGGTGGACTACGCCGACGCGGGCACCGCGCTGAACACCGAGATGAAGAGCAAGGTGCTGTCGTCTCTCGACGTCGCAGCCCTCAAGGGCAAGCAGGTCACCGTCGTGGGGGCGATGACACCGCTCACCAGTGATCTCTTCACCGTCACCCCGGTGTCCTTCCAGGCGGCGTCATGACATCGGCCGCTGGCGGGGAAGCACCGGTCGCTCCCGTGCTGCGGGCGGTGGAGGTCACCAAGGTCTACGGCGGCACGCACGCACTCAAAGGGGTGTCGCTGGACATCGCCCCGGGCCGTGTCACCGTGCTGTTCGGGGAGAACGGGGCTGGCAAGTCGACGTTGATGAAGATCCTCAGCGCCGTCGAGTCGCCCACGACGGGCCTGATCGAACTCGACGACCGGGTGGTCCGCTTCGGCAGCGCCCGGGACGCCGCTGACAGCGGCATCTCGATCATCCACCAGGAACTGAGCCTGTGCGCGAACCTGAGCATCCAGGACAACCTCTTCCTCGGAAGGGAACGCACCCGGCGCGGAATCCTGGTGGACGCGGCCGCACAGCGCGACCTCGCCCGGAAGGTGCTGCAACGCCTGGACGGCACCATCGACGCGGCCACGCCGGTCGGTGAACTGCGCCTCGGGCAGCAGCAGCTGGTCGAGATCGCCAGGGCACTGCTGCAGAACGCCCGGGTCCTGATCATGGACGAGCCCACCTCGGCGCTGAGCGCCCCCGAAGTGGACGTCCTGTTCAAGGTCATCCGCGAACTCACCGCGCAGGGAGTCGCGGTCGTCTACATATCCCACCACCTGGAGGAAGCCCTCGAGATCGCCGACGACGTCGCGGTCCTGCGGGACGGCTCCATGGTGGCCACTGCCCGCGCCGAGGACGTGGATCTCGCCTGGGTGGTGCGTACGATGGTCGGCCGCGAGCAGGACGGGCTGTTCCCCAGCCGCGAGACGGATGCCGGTGCGGTGGCACTGGAAACCGTCGAACTGTCGGTGGCCGACCCGGCGAATCCGGACCGGCTCGCCGTCGACTCGATATCCCTGAGCGTTCGCGCGGGCGAGACCGTCGGGATCTACGGCCTGATGGGCAGCGGCCGTACCGAACTCCTGGAGTGCCTGGCCGGAAGGATCCCGGTTGCTGCGGGCAAGGTGTACCTGCACGGCAGCCCCGTGACCGGCAGCGTGCGCAGCCGCATCCGCGCGGGCCTGGCGCTGGTGCCCGAGGACCGTCAGCGTGACGGCCTCGTGCAGACCATGTCCGTGGGGCAGAACCTCTCGCTGGCCGCGCTGTCGGGATTCGTCCGGCGGCTCGTGGTCGATCGCGGGGCGGAGCGCTCCGCCGTCGCCTCGATGATCGGCGACGTGACCGTCAAGACGTCCGGGCCCGAGGCTCCGATCGGCTCCTTGAGCGGCGGAAACCAGCAGAAGGTGGTCATCGGCAAGATGCTCATGACCGGCCCTCGGGTGCTGCTGCTCGACGAGCCCTCGCGCGGCGTCGACGTCGGCGCGAAGGCGGACGTCTTCGCCCTGATGGCACGGCAGGCCGAACGCGGCCTGGCCGTGCTGTTCACCACTTCCGAGGCAGAAGAGGCGCTGCACATCCCCGACCGCCTCCTCGTCCTGGTCCGCGGCCGGCTGGTGGCCGACCTGCGGGCCGGCGAGGTCACCCGCGACCGGTTGATGAGTCTCGCCGACGGCGCCGAATCCACTGAAAAGGCTCATGATGACTGACACCACAACCGACGACCACGCGGCGATCGAGGCGCAGCGCCGCAAGGCTGCCGTCCAGGCCAGGCGGCTGAAGACGCTCGACTCGATATTCGAGCTGCGGGCCTTCATCGCCCTGGGCGTCCTCATCGTCATCTTCAGCCTGATGTCCGGGTCGTTCCTCACCACGGACAACATGATCACGATGACGAAGCACGTGGCCATCAACGCGGTCCTGGCCCTCGGCATGCTGCTGGTCATCCTCAAGGGCGGCATCGACCTGTCGGTCGGCTCCAGTGTCGGACTGTCCGGGGTCATCGCCGGCGAGCTGCTCAAGGGCGTGCACATCGGCAGCTTCGTCGCCTACCCGCAGGTGTGGGCCGTGGTGATCCTGTGCATGGCGATGGGCACCCTGGTCGGCCTGGTCAACGGTTTCCTGGTCACCAGGATGAACGTTGCACCCTTCATCGCCACGCTCGGCATGATGTACGTGGCCCGCGGCGCCGCCCTGCTGATATCCGACGGTACGACGTTTCCGAACCTGGCAGGTGACCCGCGCACGCACAACACCGGCTTCGGCTGGATCGGGTCCGGCCGCCCCCTCGGGCTGCCCGTCGCCGTGTGGATCATGATCGTCCTGGCGGCCGTGGTGGCGGTCGTGCTGCGCTCCACGCCGTACGGCCGGTGGCTGTACGCCACGGGCGGCAACGAGCGCGCCGCGGAACTGACGGGCGTCCCCGTGCAGCGGGTGAAGATGACCGTCTACATGATCTCGGGTGCATGCGCCGCTCTGTCCGGCATCATCATCGCCTCCGAGCTGACGTCGGCGGCCCCCCAGGCCGGCGAGAGCTTCGAGCTGAACGCCATCGCCGCCGTCGTCATCGGCGGTGCGGCCCTGACCGGAGGACGCGGCAACGTCCGCGGCACTCTGGTCGGCGCGTTCGTCATCGGGTTCCTTGCCGACGGCCTGGTGATCGTGGGCGTCTCCACCTTCTGGCAGACGTTCATCAAGGGCGCTGTGATCATCGTCGCGGTCATCCTCGACCAGAGTCAGCAGCGCTTCAAGAAGCGCGGTGTCGCGGCGTCCGCGGCAGCCGTCACTGTCGAACCGGCCGGTGACGAACCGGTCAGGGTCGCCTCGAAAGCCTGAGAACGGCGTTCGCCGCTTTCCCGGAGTACAGGGGTCGGCCGGTTCACTCCCGGCCGGGACCGTGCCCGAATCCCCTTTCCATTCCACTCGCTCAGTCCTGCGCGAGTACCCACAGGAGGTCCCTATGTCCCCTCTCAGAGCACCTGCCTTCCGCGCGACCGCCACCGCGCTCTTCTGCGCCCTGGCGCTGTCGCTGTCCGCCTGCTCCTCGTCCGGCAGCGGTTCGTCCGACTCCGCGGACAAGCCGAAGCCCTCGGGGAGCCACGCGAAGGGCAGCAACCTGATCGCCATCATCACCCCCTCGCCCGACAACCCCTTCTTCAAGGCGGAGGAGGACGCTGCGAAGCAGAAGGCGGAAAGCCTGGGCTACCAGACGTCCGTCGCCTCGCATGACGACGACCCCAACAAGCAGAGCGAACTCATCGACGCAGCCATCTCCCGCAAGGCGGCTGCCATCATCCTCGACAACGCCGGCGCCGACGCGTCGATCGGCGCGGTCCAGAAGGCGACGGACGCCGGCATCCCGGTGTTCCTGATCGACCGCGAAATCAACAAGGTCGGCGTGGCCAAGGCGCAGATCGTCTCGAACAACTCCCAGGGTGCCCAGATCGCCGGTCAGGCATTCGTCGCCGCGATGAAGGAGAAGGGCAACTACGTCGAACTGACCGGAAAGGAATCGGACACCAACGCGGGCGTGCGGTCCAAGGGATACTCGGACGTCATCTCCCAGTACCCCGGAATGAAGAAGGTGGCCCAGCAGACCGCCAACTGGGACCAGCAGGAGGCCTTCACCAAGATGGAGACGATCCTGCAGCGCAATCCGAACATCCAGGGCGTGATCACCGGAAACGACACGATGGCCCTCGGTGTGGTCGCCGCGCTGAAGTCCGCGCACAAGACCGGAGTCGTCGTGGTCGGCTTCGACGGCAGCCCCGACGCCGTTGCCCAGATCAAGGCCGGGACGATGGCTGCGACCGCTCTGCAGCCCGCTGCGCTGGGCGCCCAGATGGCCGTGACGCAGGCCGACCAGTTCATCAAGACCGGCAAGACCGGCCAGCCGGAGAAGCAGACGATCGACTGCGTGCTCGTCAACAAGCAGAACGCGGATCACTTCGAGAACTTCGCGCAGATTTCCTGAACCGTCCCGGGCCGGGAGGCGGCGAGACGACGTCACGCTCGCCGCCTCCCGGCCGCATGGATAAACTGCACGCCAGATACTGCGGTGCCCGACTGTCGCGGTACGAGAGACAAGGGTAGGCCGTTGGTCCTCGCGTCGAGTCCCAGTGTCGACCATCTGCGGCTGCTGGTGAAGGTAGCCAGGATGTACCACGAACGCGGCATGCGCCAGCCGGAGATCGCGGCGCATCTGGGCATGTCCCAGGCGCGTGTCTCCCGTCTGCTGAAGGAGGCGGCAGACCGTGACGTGGTACGGACCGTCGTGGTCTCGCCCGACGGTATCCATGCGGAGCTGGAGGATGCACTCGCCGAGCAGTACGGGCTGCGTGACGCCGTCGTCGTCGACGCCGAGGGAGCCGGTACCGAGGTCATCCCGGCGCTGGCTGCTGCCACGGCCGTCTACCTGGACGCCACCCTCAAGGGCGGGGACGTCATCGGCATCTCCTCGTGGAGCGCCACCCTGCTGGAGTCGGTGAACGTCATGCGTGCCAAGACGACACCGGTGGCCCAGGAGGTCGTGCAGATCGTCGGGGGATCCGGAAGCCCTGAGGTGCAACTGCACGCCACCCGGCTCACCAGCCGCCTTGCCGAGCTGACCGGCGCGCGGCCGGTGTTCGCTCCGTCCGCGGCGCTGGTGGGCAGCAGGGAACTGCGTGACCTGCTGTGGCAGGAACCGGCTGTGGCGGAGGTGGTGAAGGCCTGGTCCCGGCTCACCATGGCACTGGTCGGTATCGGAACGCTGGAGCCCTCACCGATGCTGCGCCGCTCCGGTAACGCGATCGCACCCGGGGACCAGCGCCAGCTGGAGGCGCTCGGGGCGGTGGGCGACGTCTGCACGCGCTACTTCGATGCGGAGGGCCGGGTCGTCAAGGCCGACTTCGACGACCACATCATCGGGATCTCGCCCGAACAGTTGCGCGCAGTGGACCGGCGCATCGGTGTGGCGGGGGGCACGTCGAAGATCGCCGCGATCCGCGGTGCGGCGCTCGGCGGGTGGATCAACGTGCTGGTCACCGATGTGGAGGTCGCGCGCGCCCTGGTCAGCCGCGGCTGACGACTCGGCGGCTCGGTGTCCAGCCCCGGCACGCTAGAGCGGTCGGGGCCGGACACCGAGCCGCCGCCCGGCTGAGTGGACAGGTCACTCGTCGCAGCAGATGTACACCGCCGGGGCGCCTTCGTCCCATTCGATGGTGGCGTCGGCTCCGGAGCGCCGGCCCGAGGCCAGCAGCTGTCCGGTGCGGGGATCGACGATGCGGTAGGTACGCGGGATCAGGTCGGCACCGTCCTGCCGGAACTGCAGGCGGCCGCCGTTCTCGGCGTAGCCGATGTACAGCAGGCCCGGGACGAGCAGGCCCCGCGGGGCGAGAGCAAGCTCCCAGCTGGGCCGCATGTCGGAAATCGGCAGGCTGGCCAGGATCCTGCCGACCAGCCCGACGTACGTCGAACCGTCGAAGTCCAGCGCCTCGCGCCATCCCGCGTCGGTGACGACGAAGTAGTCCTCATGCCCCTGCTCCTGGGCGTGCAGCCGCCACTGCCACAGACTTCCGGCCCCGTAGACGACGCCCATGGTCCCGCCGGCGCACAGGTTGCTCCACGCCTCGTGGCCCTGCCACCAGCCCTCGGCCTTGCCGCGGCGCCCGGAGTGCTCGTAGGTCGGTTCGCCGTTGGCGACCGCCTTCGCCGGCAGGTTGCGCCACAGGTCGGCGACGCGCTCGGGCACGTGCTCGCCGCGGTGGCCGGTTTGGCACCACTGGAAGTCCAGCCAGTCCGCGTCCTGGTGCGCGCGGGACAGCGAGTCGGGCTGGTAGTGGATCCCGCACGGCTGCCCGTAGGCGTCCCACTGCTGGATCTCGCGCCCGCCGGCCTCCACCTGCGGTTCCTCGCCGGTGCCGTCGGCGCCGACCAGCCAGATCGCCGGAGCGGCGCCGTACCGCGCGACCAGATAGCGGCAGTAGCGTGCGTACTCCTCGGGCGGGACGATGCCGCCGGCGGCCGACAGGCCCTTCCAGCCCCAGCCCTGGAAGACCGGTTGCAGCACCGGGACGATTCCGTACTCGTCCAGGACGGCCAGGAGCCGGTCGAGCTGCTGGAAGTAGGCCGGCACCAGATCGCCGAGGCGGCCGGACGGGAGGTCCTCGAAGGCGACGTCGAACCCTTCGTCGGCGGTGCGGTCACGCGGCCCGCGGGCATGCATGTCGGGCTGGACGCTCATCATGAGGACGGCGTTGAAGCCCTTGGCCCGGCGGTCCGCGGCGTAGACGCGCACGTGTTCTTCGGTGGCACGCCAGGGGAGCGCCCAGGCGGTGTCCGCCACGAGCAGGGCGGGGGTCCCGTCCGCATGCACCAGGTTGCGGCCGCCCGGCGACATCCGCCAGAACCCGTGCTGCCGGAAGACGCCCTCCCCCTCCTGGACCGGGTCCATCGTCACCTGTCCCTCGGCGCCGGCGAGGCCCTCGTCGACGACCGAGGCTCCGCTGCGCCAGCTCCACCGGCCCTCGGGCAGGGGCGAGGCGAAGCGGATCCTCCAGACGTTTCCGCCGTCCCAGAACGCGGGGCGGCGCATCGTGAGCCCGGAGGTGTGGGTGAAATCGGCCCACACCTCCACCCCGTTGTACGGCGCGGGATGGTCGGTCCGGGCCTGGAGGGTGATTTCGACCTGCCGCCATGCGGAGGCGTGGATGGGGGGCATGCTGTGCATTTCCGTTCTTCGGGGTGGTGTCACCGCGCGGGGTCGCGCGGTCAGGGCTCGTCGACGAGGCGACGCGCGGTGTGCAGGTCGGTGATCAGCGTGGTGATCCACCGGCCCCGCACCGCCGCGCGGACCGCGGCGTACTTCCTGGCTCCGCCCGCAACGGCGATCCTGCGGGGTACGGAGCGCAGCTGGTCGGGCGACACGCCTATGGTGCGCTCACCGAGCCCCGCGTCGAGATGCGCACCGCTCGCGTCGAAGAAGCGCTGGCAGATGTCGCCGACCGCGCCGAGGCTGCGCAGCCGGATCAGCTCCTCCTCCGGCACGGCGTTGCCGGAGAGCTGGAGCAACGGGGAGGGCTCCACACTCCCGATGCCCACGAGTACGGCGGTCAGCTGCTGCCAGGAGTGGCTGACCTCCCGGATGAAGGGATCGCTGAGGAGGGACACCCGTGCCTCGGCGGAGCCGACCAGGCCGGGCGACCGGACGAAGAGGGGAGTGGCACCCACCAGGTCGGCGAGGCGGGCGGTCAGCCGGGTCGCCTGCACTTGGCCCTGGGGGTCGCCGATGCCGCCCATCAGCTGCACGATCCTGCCGCCGACCGGTTGTTTGAGGGGCGGCATGGCATCCACCGCCGCCAGCAGCGTCTCGCTCCAGGTCGAGACCCCGATCCGGTCACCCGCGCGGAACGCCGTCTCCAGATAGCTGGCGGCAGCCGAGCCCAGCGCCCGCATCATGATCTTGGGGTGGTCGAGAAGGTCGTCGCTGTCCGTGACGACCGCATCGGCGAGGTGATACCTCGCGGCGACCTCGTCCTCCAGTTCGCTGTGGATCCCGCCCGGCGAGACGACCACCGTACGGACGATTCCCAGGTCGCCGGCCGCGCGCAGCAGACGCGAGACACCTGCCTGGGACAGGTTCAGCTGCTGCGCGATCTGGTTCTGCCGCAGGCCCCGCTCGTGATACATGCGGGCGACGCGCACGATCAGCCGGAGTTTGTCCACCTGATCGTGGCCGACGTGGGACATGCGGCGGCCCTCCCAGGGGCTTGCGGTGGACAGCACAGGGACGGCTGTGCGGGGCGTGGACCGCATGCGGTTCACGAGACCCCTTTCCCGCCTTCCGGCCGGGCACGGGCACGCAGAACGGCCTCGTGCCACGCCGCGATCCGCACGCGGTTGTCCGCCTGCGAACGCCGCGGGCGGTAGACGTCACTGTCCCGGTGCATGCCGGCCAACTGGTCGCCGGTGAACAACCCGACGGCGCGACCTGCCATATGAGCGGCGCCCAGGGCCGACAGATCACGGGCGTGGGGGCGCTCGACGACACGCTCGGAGGTGTCTGCCTGGAGCTGCATCAAGCTCGTGTTGTCGGTCGGACCGCCGTCGGCCAGGATCACCGAGACCGGTCCGGTGACGTCGTCCACGGCCGCGATCACGTCCTCGACCTGGAAGGCGACGGACTCCAGTGCCGCGCAGGCCAGTTCCGGCAGACCGGTGCCGAACGACAGGCCGCTGATGAGGCCCTGCGCGTCGTTGTCCCACCACGGTGCGGCCAGTCCGCCGAAAGCGGGCACCAGATGCGTGCCACCCGCGTCGGGGGCGGCCAGGGCGGCGAGTTCCCCTTCCGTGCGGCCGACGACGCGGGACAGCCAGCGCAGGGTGTCTCCGGAGGAGCGGATGTTGCCCTCCACCGCGTAGGCGGGGCTTCCGTCGTCCCAGGCGACGGTCAGGCACAGCCGTGTGTCCTTCGCCGCGCTCTCCGGGTCGGCGACGAGCCCCATGATGGACGAGCCCGTGCCGTAGGTGGCCTTGACCCTGCCGGGCACGAACACCCCGTGACCGAACAGGGCCGCGTGCGAGTCGCCCAGCACCGCCGTGACCGGTGTCCCGTCGGGCACCGGCGCGAAGTCCCGCAGCGGCGGGAAGGGACCGACGGACGGGGTGACCGCCGGCAGTACCTGCGCCGGAACCCCGAACAGCGCCAGCAGTTCCGTGTCCCACTGGCGGCGCCGGATGTCGAGCAGTTGTGTGCGCGCGGCGTTGCCGACCTCCACGGTATGGCCCGCGCCGCCGCTCAGCTGCCATACCAGCCAGGAGTCCACGGTGCCCAGGCACAGTTCGCCGCGTTTGCTGCGCAGCCGGCCGGGATCGTACGTGTCCAGCAGCCAGCGTGCCTTGAGGGCGCTGAACATGGGGTCCAGGGGCAGACCGGTCACGGCCCGGACCTGCGCTCCGGCTCCCTGGCCGGTCAGACGGCCGCACAGGTCGGCCGTACGACGGTCCTGCCACCCCAGCAACGGCCCGACCGGCGCTCCGGTCGCCCGCTCCCACATCATGACCGACTCGCGCTGAGTGCTGAGCCCGACCCCGGCGATCCGCCGGCTCGGGCTCAGCGCCACGCAGGTGCGTACCGCCTCCCGGACGCTTCGCCAGATCTCCGCCGGGGACTGCTCCACCCATCCCGGAAGGGGATGCGACGCCGTCACAGGAGCACTGGCGGAGGCGACCACCATGCCGTGGGCGTCGACGAGGAGGGCCTTCGTGGCGGAGGTCCCCTGGTCGATCGCCAGGAGCAGTTCGGGGCCGTGCTGAGGTGTGCTGCTCATGCGCCCACTGACTCCAGTACGTCGACGACAGCCGTGTGGATACCATCGGCGGTCAGCCCGAAGTGGTTGAGCAGGTAGGCGGCGTCCCCGGTGGGTGCGAACCCGTTGACGCCCAGCAGCCGCATGGGCACCGGGTGCCGCTGGCTGACCACGGAGGCGACCGCGGCCCCCAGACCGCCGCTGATCGTGGCTTCCTCCACCGTCACGATGCCGCGGGTCTCTACTGCCGCACGCACCACGGTGTCCTCGTCCAGCGGATCCACGAACGGAGTGTTGATCACGCGGGCCGACACGCCCTCGCTCTCCAGGACTTCGGCAGCCTGCAGGGCACGGGACACCATGGTGCCGATCGCTATGATCGTGACGTCGCTGCCCTCACGCAGGGTCACGGCCCGGCCCGGTTCGAAGAGGGCGTCGGCAGGAATGGTGTCCGGAACCCTGAAGCGCGGGATGCGCAGGTAACATGGCCCGTCCGCGGCATATGCCCAGCGTATCGCGGCACGGGTCTGCGCCCGGTCGGTGGGCACGAGGACCGGGAGATCGGCGATCGCGCGCAGCCACGACAGATCCTCCACGGAGTGGTGGGTGGGACCCAGCTCACCGTAGGCCATGCCCGGACTCTGCCCGCACAGGATCACCTTGTGACCGCTGTACGCGCAGTCGGCCTTGATCTGCTCCAGGGCACGGCCGGTCAGGAACGGCCCCGCCGCGGAGACGAAGGGGATCAGACCGCCGTTGGCCAGGCCCGCACCCACCCCGACGAGATCCTGCTCGGCTATGCCCACGTTGATCAGACGGTCCGGGAACTCGTTGCGGAACTCCACCAGGTTGCTGGAGCCGACGGAGTCGTTGCACACGGCCACGACGCGTTCGTCGGCCCGAGCCAGAGCGATCAGCTCTTCGGCGAACACCTGCCGGCAGTCGTAGGCCGGGGCGACGACAGGAACGGATACAGACGTCATCGGGACAGCTCCTCGATTGCCGCGCGGACCTGGTCGGCCGTGGGGACCTTGTGGTGCCACTCGACCCGGTCCTCCATGAACGACACGCCCCTGCCCTTGATCGTATTGGCCACCACAGCGACCGGCCTGCCCGTGGCGGAGGGCAGCAGGGCCATGAGCAGCGCCGCGTGATCGTGGCCGTCCACCACTCGCACCTCCCACCCGAAGGCGGCCCACTTCGCGTCGAGTGGCTCCAGGGCCTTGGTCTCCTCCGTACGTGCGCCCTGCTGCAGCCGGTTGCGGTCCACGATCGCCGTCAGCGAGGACAGGCCGTAGTGACCGGCGGTCATGGCGGCCTCCCAGTTGCTGCCTTCCTGCATCTCGCCGTCTCCCAGGACCACCACCGTGCGGCTGGCGGAGCCGCGCAGCCGTGCGGCGAGCGCACAGCCCACCGCGACGGGAAAGCCGTGGCCCAGCGGCCCGGTGTTGGTCTCCACGCCCGGAACCTTGCGCCGGTTGGGGTGCCCGTTGAGCGGGGAAAGGGGGGCCATGAAGGAGCCGAGCTCGGCCTCGGGGAAGTAACCGCACCAGGCGAGGGTCGAGTAGAGGGCAGCGGCGCAGTGCCCCTTGCTCAGGATGAACCGGTCGCGGTCCGGTGCCCGCGGGTCCTCCGGGTCGACCTCCAGCACTGCGCCGAACAGGGTCACCAGGATGTCGGTCACGGACAGATCGCCCCCGACATGCCCCAGTTGCGCGGTGTCGATCATGCGGATGATCTTGATGCGGATCTCGGCCGACACGGACTGCAGCCAACGGACCACGTCGTCCTGTTCGCTGCCCTGCAAGGCCCGCCGTGCATCGCGATACCGCGCCGCGGTGGGGGTGTCTGCGGTTAGCATTGAATATCCATTCAGCCCTGAATTGTTTTCGTGTCAGTGATGCTGAGCTACGCCCCGGTGGCTTGTCAAGGCGCTGCGTGCACCCTTCTCCTCGGCCCGCCGGTGGTGTTCGATGCGCGAGCGGGCCGGGTGTCCTGCGGATGTCGGGCAGGTCGAGCGGGTGCCGCCGGCCGGGGTCGGCGCGAACGGGCGGATGGGCGTGAATATCCATTCATCTGCGAAGAAGTATTGATGGAGGCGTCCCGGCTCGCCAGGATGACCGTCGATGTACGCGGAGCAGGCTCTGGCCCTTCGCGAACCGGGAGAGCAGCGGCGATCCTCACGGGCCGCCCTCGGTGTCGAGGCTCCCCGGCGCACACGCGCCACGACCGCGCAGCGGGCGTGGCGAGACAAGGAGCTCGTATGAGACACAACGCCCGGCTGCGGAAGGGAACGCTCGCTCTGGCGACGGCTCTCGCTCTCACCACCGGCGGGACCGTGGCCTATGCCTCGGAGGGCCACAGCGCGGTCAAGCCCGCCCCGGCCGCCCACCACGGCAACAGCGGTGACCGGCCGCACGTCATCTTGTCGACCGATATGCCGCCGGTGAACGGCATCCCCGGCGGTGAGGCCGGTGCGGCGGACCAGAAGTCGGACCTGGACGACGTGCAGACGATGGTCCGGTTCCTGGCCTACGCCGACGACTTCCACGTCGACGGCCTGATCGCCTCGTCGGGGACGTTCGCGAACTACGCGAACAAGCAGAACATCCTGGATGTGATCAACGCCTACGGCCAGGTCTATCCCAACCTCAAGCTCCACGACGCGAACTACCCCACCCCCGACTCCCTGCGCGCGGTCACCAAGCAGGGCCGCGACGGCACCTGGGGCCAGTCCGCCACCAACGTCCTCGGGGCCGGCAAGGACAGCGAGGCCTCGGACTACATCATCAGCGTCATCGACAACGCCACCACCCCGGTGTGGTTCGTCAGCGGCGGCGGCCCCCGCGAACTCGGCCAGGCCCTGTGGAAGGTCCAGAACACCCGCAGCGCCGCCGAGCTGAACACCTTCGTGTCCAAGATCCGCGCCTACTTCATCGACGACCAGGACGGCAGCGCCGCCTGGATGCGCAACACGTTCCCCGGTCTGTTCGTCATCACCAACAAGTGCTACTGGGGTATGGCCAACACCGGCCCCTACGACGGCACCTGGCTCAAGAACAACGTCACCACCGGCCACGGAGCCCTGGGCGCGGACTACCCCCTGTCCCACTGGACCTACAACGACCAGGGCGTCTACGAAGGCGACAGCCCCGACTTCCTCTACCTCCTCAGCGGGACCCAGGGCCTCAGCGATCTCGACGACCCCGCACTCGGCGGGTGGGGCGGCCGCTTCCAGCAGGACGCCCCTCGCCAGTGGAGCTGCGCCCCCGAAGGCGGGGCCGCCATCTCCCGCTGGGAGGACGCCCGCAACCAGGACTTCGCCAACCGCATGGACTGGGCCGTCAAGCCCTACGAGCAGGCGAACCACAACCCCGTCGCCCGCCTCAACGGCCACGGCGGCGACGACGTCGTCCACCTGCGCGCGGCGGCCGGATCGACCGTGCGGCTGCGGGCTGACGGCTCCACGGACCCGGACGGCAACACCCTGTCCTACCGGTGGTACCAGTACCCCACCACAGCAGGAGCGACCATCACCGGCAGCACGAGCAAGAGGGCCGAACTCGTCCTCCCCGACGTACCCGGCACGCGCGTCGACGTCGTGCTCGAAGTCACCGACGACGGCAGCCCCGGCCTCACCAGTTACCGCCGACTCATCGTGGACGTCCGCTGACCGCTGCCACTGCCGCGGCCGAACGGCCTTCCGTCCGGCCCGGACGCGCGCGGAACGACGAGAACAGGTCCTTCAGCTGAGAAAGTGAGCAAGCATGCGTATCACGCGTAGAAACGCCGGGCGGCCGAACCGCCGTCGCACGGCGATCGCCGGGCTGGCTGTCCTGGTCACGGCGACGGTGAGCCTCGGGACGCAGTCGGCGAACGCCGCGCCACCGAACGCCGGAACCGGCACGGCCCAGAGCGGCTCCTCGCTGCCTGCGGCGTTCCACCCGAGCGGCGGGGCCAAGCCGCGCACCGTGGTCACCACCGACATGGAGCAGGACGACCTCGCCTCGCTCATCCGGTACCTGCTGTACACCAACGACCTCGACACCGAGGGCATCGTCTACACGAGCTCGATGTGGCACTGGGCAGGCGACGGCTCGGGCAACGCCATGCGCTGGACCGGGACGCGCACCATCCAGGACATCGTCCTGAAGGCCTACGCCCAGGTCTATCCCAACCTCAGGAGGCACGACAGCGGCTACCCGACACCTGCCGCGCTCCTGGCCAAGGTGAAGACGGGAAACATCGCCTTCGAGGACGACATGGGCCACGACACCGACGGCTCGAACCTCATCAAAAAACTGCTCCTCGACCACGACCCCCGTCCGGTCTACCTGCAGGTGTGGGGTGGACCGAACACGATCGCGCGGGCACTGAAGTCGATCCAGGACCAGTACGCGGGGACCCCCCAGTGGACGAAGATCCACGAGACGGTCTCGAAGAAGGCCGTCATCCTGGCGAGCGGACTCCAGGACCACACCTACGCCGACTACATCGCGCCCAACTGGCCCGGCATACGCACCGAAGAGCTCTCCGCCGGCTACGCCACCTGGGGCTACAACTGCAACTGGTCGGGCACCGGCAACGGACGTGGGCTCCCCGGTGACGGCAAGTACTTCGAGGGTGACTGGACCAGGCAGAACATCCAGATCGGCCCGCTCGGCTCGCTCTACCGCTCCTGGCTCGACGGCCAGGCGATGCCGGGCGACCCGGCCGACATCTTCGGCGACCCGGAGCTGGCCAAGACCGGGTGGTGCCCGCCACTGAGCCCGTACGACTTCCTGTCCGAGGGTGACGACGTGGCCTACATGCCCCTTCTGGACACCGGCATCCAGGATCCGCAGGACCCGAACCTGGGAAGCTGGGGCGGACGGGCGGTCAGGGCCTCGACGACGTCCAACCTGTGGACCATGGTCCCCACGGAGACCGACGCGAACAGCACCAGCCGGCCAAACTACACCACGAACCGCTGGGAAGCCGCCGCGCAGAACGACTTCGCCGCACGCATGCAGTGGACGCTGACTCCCGGCTACCGCCAGGCGAACCACGCCCCGTATGTCGGCGTCCGGTCGGGCAGCGACATCCATGCCGCTCCCGGACAGACACTCAGGCTCCGTGGTCTGGCCGCCGATCCGGACGGTGACGGCGTGGCCATGCACTGGTGGCAGTACGCCGAGGAGGGTACCTATCCCGGCAGGGTGGCGGTGAACAACGCCGACTCCGCGGACGCCACCGTCACCGTGCCGGCGGACGCCCGGCCGGGTCAGACGATCTCACTGATCGTCCAGGGCACGGACGACGGCCACTTCCCGCTGACCCGCTATGCACGGGTCATGGTCCACGTCACGGGTGGTCCGCACGGCTGAGGGCCGTCCCGCCGCCTCCGGGCGGACCGGGTGACCCACGTTCCCCCTGCCCGCCGTGTCGCCGCCCTCCCGTAACCGGCGACGCGGCGGGCAGGGGCCTTTCAGGGCCTCTTTCCTGGCCTCGACGAATATTCATTCAATGGTGATTCTCCATTGTCCCTGCCGGTGTCCCCCGCCATCATGACCGGCGGCGCAGGGAGACGGTCACGTTCGGGAACACCGTCCGACAGCCACCACGAAAGGTGCTCGCATGCATGTCACGTCCGGCCGCCAGAAGCACCCTCATGCTGCCGCCGGCGCCCTGGGCGCCCGGCGTCCGCGCAGAACCCGGGCGGCGCTGCCCGCGGCCCTGGCCACGTTTGCGGCCCTGCTGTCGGCGAACTCCGCCCACGCGGACACACCGCACGCCGACGGCTGCGGACCCCGCACGACCGCCGCGGGCGCCGCGCCGGCGCGAGCGGCCGAGCCGATGGCCCCCCGGCCCCGGGTGATCGTCACCACCGACGGCGAGATCGACGACAAGGCGTCGTTCCACCGCTTCCTGCTCTACGCGGACGACTTCGACGTGGAGGGACTCGTCTACAACAGTTCGAAGTTCCACTGGGCCGGGAACGGGAGCACGATCCCCTCGCACGGCCACTGGGCCGGAACCACCTGGCTCACGGACGTGATCAACGGCGGGTATGCGCAGGTGTACCCCAACCTCGTTCACCACGACCCCCGTTATCCCTCGCCGGAGCGTCTGGCGGGCGTGGTGCGGGTCGGCAACATCGAGAACGTCGGCGACATGGCGGCGGACACCCCGGGGTCAGATCTCATCAAGGAGAAGCTGCTCGACGACCGGCCCGGGCCACTGTGGCTCCAGACATGGGGAGGGACCAACACCATCGCCCGGGCACTGAAGTCCATCCAGGACGAGTACGGCGGCACGGCCGTCTGGCCGGACATCTACCGCAAGGTCTCCCAGAAGGCCGTGATCTACGTCATCCTCGACCAGGACACCACCTACAAGGACTACATCGCCACGAACTGGCCCGATGTCCGGGTGGTCATGAACAACGACCAGTTCCAGCCGATGGCCTACAAGTGGAAGAGCCGTGTCCCCACGCCGCTGCAGACCTATCTCCAGGGTCCGTGGATGACGCAGAACATCGTGAAGGGACCGCTGGAGCAGGACTACGGGGTGGGTCCCTACCACGGCGGCGGCAGTGACTTCGGTCCGGGTGAGTTCATCTCCGAGGGCGATTCCCCGTCCTTCATCAACGAGATACCGAACGGCCTGCGCAGCGCGGACGACCCGGCCTATGGCGGATGGGGCGGCCGGTTCGCCCAGGTGGGGCCGCACCTGTGGACCGACCTCCCGTCGTACCTGGGCAAGCCGGGTGACCAGGTGCGCGACGTCAACCCGTACACCGGGGCGAACGACCGGGCCTATCCCCAGGCCCGCTGGACCGGCGCGATCCAGAACGACTTCGCCGCCCGGGTCGCCTGGACGACCGCCACCGACTACGGGCAGGCGAACCACGCACCGGTCGCGTTCGTACCGCCAGGCCGGCTCGACATCAGCGTCAGGCCGGGGCAGACCGTGCACCTCGACGGCATCGCGGCGGACCCGGACGGGGACGCGTACACCTGCAGCTGGTGGCAGTACCGCGAGGCCGGAACCTACCCCGGAGCGGTCACCCTCACCGACGCCGAAACGCTCCACCCCTCCTTCACCGTGCCGGCCGACGCCCGGCTCGGTCAGACGATGCACCTCGTCCTCCAGGTGACGGACGCAGGCGCTCCGCCGCTGACCGGCTACCAGCGCGTCATTGCCACCGTGAGGTGACTGCGGGGCGGTCGGCGGTACTCCCAGAGACGGCGACAGCACCGCCGCTCACCTGCGCCAGTCCGTGACCGGCGCGCTGCCCGCGACGCGTCGCCGGCAGCCCACGTGACGGTGCCCTCCGACCGGCGATCTGCCGGTCGGAGGGCACCGTCACGTACGAGCGTGAGGAGCGGCGCTCCCTCGGCCGGTTGCGCCTCCAGTTCGGTGTGGGCTAGACGATCGTGTAGATGATCCGCGCGTACGAGGTGAGCGCCGGCGTTCCGTTGTCCGTCACCTCAAGGATGATCTGGATCTGCTTGCCGGGCTCGTTCGGCACGACGAAACCGGCGCCCTTCTGCGAGCCGGCGTTGCTGATCGAGACCTTGGCCGCCACCGAGTCGGCGTCGCTGTACTGCCACCACTGGTAGCTCAGTGCGTTTCTGTCCGGGTCGCTGGACGGCGATCCGTCCAGGGAGATCAGCTGGCCGGGGGACACGTTCTGCCGCAGGCTCCCGGTGACCGCGGCGATCGGCTGGTGGTTGGCGGCGCCGTAGGAGGAGGCGGTGTCCCAGCGCATCCGGGCGGCGAAGTCGTTCTGCGCCGCGGGTATCCAGCGCCAGTACATCTTGTTGCTGTCACCGTCGTCACTGATGCCGGTGTCGGTGAGGTGGTTGGGCTTGGCCGGATCGTCGTAGGCCGACCTGCCGCCCCAGCCGCCGAGGGTGAAGTCGTCGTCGGCGTGCAGGCCGTTGGCGATCTCGTGGAGGAAGGAGGGGGTGTCGCCCTCGCTCACGAAGCTCTGCGGATACATGGCGCCGAGCGGGCCGTGGCCGGTCTTGACGTTCGCGTCCAGCCACGAGCTCGTCATGTAGGCCTTGACGTAGTCCGGGCTGGGACCGGTCAGGCTCTGGTAGTCCCAGACGTTGTCCCAGCGGTATGCCTCGTTGATGCGCGCTTCGTGGATGTTGTCCTCGATCCACTGGCCGCCGCCGTCCTGGTACCAGATGCAGTAGATGCGCGCTTTGGCGGCAGCCCGTGCGAAGTCGGCGGAGGAGTAGGAGGTCTTCAGCCTCCACAGTGCGGAGGCCATGGTGTTGGCACCACCCCACACCGCGATGTGCACCGGACGGGGATCGTTGTCGAGCAGCGTGTTGATGATGAGCTGTTCACCGGGCGTGTCCTTCGTCTGCATGTCAGGCGGCGCCGTGGTGAGGTCGTTGGGGTTCTCGTTTCCCACCCGGGACACGCCCTGCAGATACGCGGCGTCCGGGAAGTTCGGGTTGTGGACCCTCAGGTTCGGCAGGACCTTGGCGTAGTTCGCCAGCTCCGCCTCAAGCCACTTCTCGCCGCTGTGCCCGCTCTTCTGGTACCTGGAGTTGACCTGCACGATGCCCGCGACGTCGAAGTCGGAGGTGTAGTGCAGGAACCGGATCATGGAGCTGCGGTCGTCGACCTCACCGTCGGTCAGGACGATGACCCGGGGCCTGGTCTGGGCCGTCGCCCCTACCGTCAGGGTCGCCGGACCGCTGGTGACGGAACCGGCCGCATTGGTCACCGTCACCGTGTAGGTGCCGGCGTCCGCGGTCTGCACACCGGAGACGGTCAAGCTGCTGCCCGTCGCGCCAGAAACGTCCTGGCCGTTCCTGCGCCACTGGTAGCTCAGCGGGGCTGTCCCGTCGGCCGTGACGCTGAATGTGGCAGTACCACCCGCCTGCACGGACTGGCTCACCGGCTGCCTGGTGATGACCGGCGCCGTGCTCCCACCGTCGAGTCGCCTGAGCTGGTAAGCGTTGACGATCGCCGTGGCACTCGGCGACGAGGTGTCGACTCCGGTGTTGCCCCCGGTGAAGGTGAACGCCTTGCTGGCGGCGTCGGCGGTGAAGGAGCCGCTGACGTACTGGCCGACTCCTCCCAGGGCGTTGTTCACGTTGTGCTCGAGGGTCGTGCTGCCGGCCCCGTCGGACACGACCGTCACCAGGCCCGGGTTGTCCTGCCCGAGGTTCTTCACGCGGTAGTCGTTGACCCACACCTGGAACAGGTACTGCGCGCCGGGCGTGAGGTTGCGGAGCGTCAGCGTCTCGCGGGCGGTGGTGCCGGCGCCGGCCGTGTCACCGTCGTTGTAGTCACCGGAGCGCAGCAGCGTCTGGTAGCCCGCCGGCAGCGTGCTGAACGGACTGGTGCTGCCGCCGAAGCCCTCGTACGAGCCGATCCTGCTGCTGTCGCTCATGGTCAGGATGTCGCCGTTGGGGAAGGTCGTGGTGGAGCCGGTGTAGGGGGAGTGGCGGAATGTGACGCCGTTGACGGTGGCGTCCACGTCGTACGTCCCGCCGTTCGCGGTCAGACTGGCGGCACGGACCAGCGAGCCGCTGGTGCTGACGTCGGCCGCACCGCTGATGGCGGTGGGCGCGGCCCAGCTCACCGCGCCCGCAGCGTCGGCCTGGGGGGCGACGGTGACGGCGGCGGTGCAGACAAGGGCGAGTGACGTCACGGCGACGGCTCCGCGCCGCCGCCAGGAGACCGGCGCTCCCGGCCTTGGTGTGGGTCTCATACGGTTCTGCTCCTTCTCGTCGACCCGTGGGCGGGTCGTGGAGGCGGCCGGGATCCGGAGCGGATCCCGGCCGTGGGGTCAGCCGGTGGTGGCCGGGATCCGCAGGGGTTCCCGGCCGCGGGGGTCAGCCTGTGGTGCAGGTGGTGCCGTTGAGGGTGAAGGCGGTGGGTTGGGTGAAGGTGCTGCCGGTGTAGGTGCCCTGGAAGCCGAAGGACTGGCTGCCGCCGGCGGGTATCTGGGCGTTGTAGTCGACGTTGGTGGCGGTCACCGCACCTGAGGACGGGCTGATGGTGGCGCTCCAGGTGCTGGTGATGGCTTGTCCGGAGGGCAGGGTGAAGGCGACTTTCCAGCCGTTGACGGCGGTGGAGCCGGTGTTGGCCACCGTGATGTTGGTGGTGAACCCGCCGGGCCAGGTGCTCGGGGTGTACGTGACCTTGCACGAGGAGCTGCCGGTGCCGCCGGTGGTGCCGCCGGTGGTGGTTCCGCCGGTTGTGGTGGTGCCGCTGGTGGTCGACCCGCCCGTGGTTGATCCTCCGGTGGTGGTGCCGCCGGTCACGTTCGTGCCGCCGAAGGTCACGATGAGGCTGCCGTCGGAGGCGAAGGACCAGCCCAGTGCTCCGCTGTAGGAGGGGCAGCGGGAGCCGTTGCTGCCGGACCAGAACTGGTTGGAGCTGTCGGAGTTGCCGACGATCTTGTCGGTGGTGCTGCCGCTGTTGAAGCGGCAGGAGGTGTTGTTCCTGAACACAGAGGTGCCGGCGTCGAAGGAGAAGTTGCGGTTGGCGTTGTTGATGCTGACGTTGTTGGAGATCGACATGGTGCCGGGGTTGTCGTTGTAGGTGATCCCCTTGGCGCCGTTGCCGTAGGCGATGTTGTTGCGGAAGATGTGGTTGACCGGGATGCCGTCCCCGCCGAGCTTGAAGCCGTTCTTGTCGCCGTTCGAGCTCCCGCTGCCGTCGGAGAGGGTGCCCTGGCTGTAGGAGAGGGAGTTCTCGATGGTGACGGCCCCGATGGGGCCGGTATCGGGTTTGGTGAAGAGGTCCCAGCCGTCGTCGACGTTGTTGTGCGACACGTCGTAGCGGAAGACGTTCCCGGAGCCGACGGTGAGCTTGGCGGCGAACCCGTCGGCGTTCTCACCGGTCGCGTCGCGGTTGTCGTGCGACTCGGAGCTGACGATCAGGTTGTTGGCCGGCCACTGGCTCTGCGGGGTGCTGGAACCGGGCCGGGAGATCTGCAGGCCGGTGTCGCGGTTGTAGGCGGTCACGACGCGCTCGACGACGTTGTTGCTGCCGCCGACGAAGATCCCGTTGTCGGCGGCGTGCTGGACGGTCAGGCCGTACAGGTGCCAGTAGTTGCCGTTGAGCTGGATCCCGCGGTCGGAGGAGGCCGCGTCCTCGCCCGAGAAGTCGAGCACCGGTTTCTCGCCGGGGTAGGCGGAGATCTCCTTGAGCGCTCCGGAGCTGCCGCTGTTGCCGGTCTGGATCTCGATCGGGGAGGAGAGGTTGTACGTGCCGCCCCGCATGTAGATCGTGCCGCCGGCGGTGATCTTGGTGACGGCTGCGGCCAGCGTCGTCGGGGAGGACAGTGTTCCCGGCGCACTCGCGCTGCCGGACGCCGAGACGTACAGCGCATTGCTGTTCAGCGCGGGCGTCACGGCCGGCGTCGCGGCCTGCGAGGCGGGTGATTCCAGCGCGACGAGCGCGCCCGCGGACGCGAGAGCCGCAACCGCCACCGCGGCAAGAGCTTTCCGTCGTGCCGCGCTGCTGGCTTTGTGCCGCCCGGGTCGGGCCGCCGAGGTTTGCGTGATCATGCGTGGACCTCTCTCTGGAGGTGTCGTGGGGGACCGCCGTGGGGGGCAGTTTCCGCAAGAGATCGTGCGTGCCGTCCCGGGATAGACCTGCCTGACCGGCGCCGGGGCCGCTTACGGGAACGGACGATGAGTCCGGCGCCGTACGGGCTCGGGCGGCGGCAGGAGGCCTGGCTCCGCTACTGACGTCGCCGGTGACGATAGCGACGGGAGAGAAGCAAGGCAATATCGGTTCGCCACGGAATAGATATTCGGCCAGCCAAACTGGTGACGCGCGGCGCCCAGCCGGCCGGTCATGGAGCTGTTACTCCAGCGAAAGTTCTCCGTGTGTCCTGGTCAGCGGCTTGGTGGCGGCGAGTGTAGCTGTGCCGTTGTGGAGCCGGCGGCCGCTTCGTGGGGAGGCTGCACGAAGTTATGTCCCGGCGCATGCGGTGGCAGCCCCCGGAACGGGCCTTGGCGTGGGGCATCTGCGCTCGATGTCCCCATTCGAGGCCTGGCGTCGGCAGGCGGACCGGGCAACCAGCAACATCCCGACTTCTGGCGCCCTCGCGGAGCCCGGCAGCCGAGCGCGACCAAGCCCCCTCTCGGGCGGCCTGGTCGCCGCCGCCTGCGACGACGGCGCCACTCACGCCTTCGCCGTGCCTAGGGCGTGTCCGGCGGATCATGTCGATGCCTGAGATGTTGTTGTCTTTCCGAGCTTGAGGACTGCGTTTGCGCTGGTCAGGCATAGAGTCGGCGGTTCTGTGGCAGTGGTGATCTGTCGTGTCGTCGCTCCGGTGGAGGTCAGGGATGCCGTCGGTCGTGGGACTGCTGGAACAGCGCGAGCACGCCGCTCGCCGTCGTGTGGACGAACTGCGGGAGGAGGCCGATCGGATCCAGGCCGAGTTGGCTGTGGCCGAGCGGGATTGGAACGAGTGGGTCGTTGCTTGCTCGCGCGTCGGCGAAGTACTGGCCCCTGGCGACGGTGGCGTCACCGGTCCTGATCTGGCTGTGGACGTGCCGGGTGTGGGTGAACAGCCGGTGATGGCGAAGGCTGCGGAATCGGCGAAGCCGAAGTCGGTAGTGCCGATGTGGCGTGCGGGGCTGGCCTGGTCGGCGCTGTCGGTGGATTACCAACGCCGTCTGCGAGTCGTCGTCGACCGCGATCGAGATGTCCAAGGTCCGCTTTCGTGCCAGGAGATGGCCGTCTGCTTCGGCCTGGAGGTGGTGCCGGCGGAGGTGGAGGTGCTGCGGTCGAAGGCGAAGCGGATGGTGGCCCGAGGATGGCTGGTCGAGCCGGTGCCTGGTCGGTTCTCGCTCTCGCAGGGTGTGGCCGGGCAGGGCGAGGGATGGTGTACGGCGACGGTCAGACCCGCAGCGTTTCAGCCTGGGGGTCGTAGCAGACGAGTCCGTGCTCGCGTGCCAGGGCGGCTGCGTACTCGGAGACTTCCTCTGCTCTGCTGTAGGACATGAGCAGATAGACGATCGGGCCCGATGCCTCGTCGATGACGGGCGGTGACGCCCAGGGGCTGCCAGCGACATCGTCGGGATACCGCTCGACGAGTGCCTCGACGTAGGCCTCGATGTGCGGCGACGGTTCGATGATCACGTCTTCCGAGTCGAAGTAGCGGTCGTAGAGCTCGTCGAAGACAGCGCCGGCTTCGTCGCTCGGTTGCTCTCCATGCCAGACGGCCAGGTCGTAGCTCATGTGCGAATGATCGCAGGCGCTAGATGGATTTGGTCACAAGCCCCGGGCCAGGACCGGTTCACGCTCGCGAAGGGCGTGGCCGGGCAAGGCGGCGGGTCATGAGGAGAGTCATCGACCAGTAGATCATCGCCTCGGCGCTGCTGGTAGTTCGCTCGAAGTCGCGCACCAGGCGTCGGGTGCGCATCAGGTGGGCGAAGAATCGCTCAACGATCCATCGCTTGGGCAGCGCCACGAAGCCGCGCATGTCGTCGCTGCGTTTGACGATCGCCAGGACCAGGGCGAGTGCGGTGAGGCAGCGGGTGATGAGGCTGCCGGTGTAGCCGCCGTCAGCCCAGACCAGTTCCAGCCGGTGGTGTGCCTCGGCGACCCGCGCGAGCAGGGTCTGCGCGGCGGCGCGGTCGCCGGTGTCCGCGGGGGTGACCATCACGGCGAGCAGCAGGCCGAGGGTGTCGACCACGGCGTGGCGCTTGCGTCCGTTGATCAGCTTGCCGCCGTCGAAGCCCCGGCTGTCGGAACCGACGACGGCGTCGGCCTTGATCGACTGGGAATCGATCACCCCGGCGCTGGGCTCCGGGCACCGGCCCGCCTTCTCACGAACCTTCCCGCGCAGCCGGTCGTGGAACTCGGTGACCAGGCCATGGTCGCGCCAGCGGCGGAAGAAGGCGTAGACCCGGTCCCACGGCGGGAAGTCCGCAGGCAGGACGCGCCATTTGGTTCCGTTGTCGACCAGGTAGTGGACCGCGTCCAGTATCCAATGCCACGAAGTTAAGCGCTCGGCGGCGGCGTCAAGGTGTCCGGGAGGGTGATCTTGTAGGTGCTCGGAGCGGTCCGGATGAGTCGGTCGTTGCGGGCCCAGTAGCAGAGCTGCGCGGTAAGACTGCTGAGGGGGCGTCCCGAGGTAGGGAGTCCGAGATGCCGGGCAATGTCCCGGGTGTGCATGGCCTGGTTGGAGTTGGCAGCCAGGAGTCGGCAGACCTGGCCCCAGCGGCCGGAGAGGGCTCGGGTCGGGTCCTGCGCGCTGGGCAGGGCTGGTGGGTGCACGGTGATCTCGATCGCGGTGACCGGGGTGGTGACGCGGGAGCGTTCGTCGCGGTTCCAGATGTTGTAGCGGGAGGTTCCGCACTTGACGATGCGGGCGGACAGTCGCATCCGGCGCTCGGGCAGCAGTGCGTGAAGGACGCGGGCGCCGATGTGTCCTACCAGGTCGGGGCGGTCGCTCGGCCCTGAGGCTGCGGTCGTTCCGATGAGGCTGACGACTGTGTCGCGGGCGGCCTCCAAGGCGGCGGTGAAGCCGGCCCGGTCGGGATCGCAGCCGGGCACCGTCTCCACCGCGGTCACCATCACTGAGCGCAGTGCCTGGTAGAGGGTGAGCAGTCCCCACATTTCCTGGTTGAGGCCCACCGGGTCTTTCGACCGTAGGACTCGGCCTTTGAGCAGGGTATGGCGTAGCGCCAGGTAGGTGATCTCGATCTCCCAGCGCTCGTGGTAGAGGCGCACCAGGTGGTCTGCTGGATCGGTGCGGTGATCGCTGAGGGTGGTGAGCAGGCGGTATGTTCCGCCGATGTCCCTGCCGTCGGCGGTGCGGGAGTGGATCTCGGCCTCGATCACCCGCAGCGCCAGGCCCCCGATCCGGGTGAGGTAGGAGCCGTCGGGCAGCAGCGCCAGCACCGGTGGTCGTCGGGTACTGGTGGCACGTATCAGGAACTGCGCTCCCTGAGCTGCGATGTCTGCGAGTAGATCGTTGCTGTCGAAGGCGCGGTCCGCCAGGAGGAGCATGTCCGGGGTCAGGTGGCCGACCAGGTCGTGGGCGTAGTCGGTCTCGCCCTTGGAGGCAGAGCCGAAGACGGCGGGGATCAGGCCGCGGGTGCCTGTTTCACATAGGGTCATGAGCATCAGTCGCGGGTAGCCTGCCGGACCGTGGCGGCGTTCGGTGCGGCCGAGCCAGGACCGGTTGCGCTCGTGGTCGGGGACGTTCAGGCTCCCGCAGCCGTCGAAGGCGACCGTGCGCCAGCGGCGGTAGCGCACTCCGGGCGTGGACGGCTGGGCCAACGGGCCGGCAAGGACGTCGAACAGCCGCTTGAACGGGGCCACACCGACCCGCCGACGCAGATCGCGAAGTGCCTTCTCCGAAGGCTGCGGCACTTTGGCGGTCAGTCCGGCCACGAGCTTGCCCCACACCAGTCCGGTGCCCAGATGCCCGTACAGCCCGAGCGCGAGCACGAAGTACACCTCCACGCGCGATGGGAGGCTCCGCAGCCGACGCTCGCGAGCCCTGCTCTCGTCCAGCACCGCGTCCACCAACTCGGGCGGGATGACCTGCGTTAACTCACCGATATGACCAGGCGCGAACACGTCATCGGTTCCGCCCGTGACAAACTGGGCCACTGGGCCTCTGCTCTCTCAGGAAGATCTTGGTCGATCCCCTGGATAGCAGAGGCTCCTCCCACATCTCTCTCACCCTTGACGCCGCCGCCGAGCGCTTAACTTCGTGGCATTGGTCCAGTATCGCCCGGTGGCAGTACGCCTCCGGCTGCCCGCCGCGTCCCTGCAGCCAGCCCGGCACTGGTAGCAGCGGACGGATCGCTGCCCACTGGGCGTCCGTCATGTCAGTGGGGTAGCGGCGCTCGCGCGTTCCGTTGTCGGCGGCGTTTCCGAACCGGTGCGCCAGGCAGTCACACGACGGAGTGGCCGGGCTGGACCCAGCCGAAGCCAGGGCGTAGAACTGCGACAACAGGGCCGCCTGGAACGCTAATTGGCGTAGACACCGAATGGGCTACGAAGAGGCCCTGCTTTCATGTCTGGCGGCCGCCGCGATCAGCCGAACGAGACCCCTGTTCGATCAGCACCACTCAAGATCGGAACGACAACAGCCACTCAGGCTCCAGTGCACGAAGTGGCGGGCGATTCGCGCATGCTGATGGTGCATCTGGGTTCGAAAGAATTCGCTGTGACTGTCTGCATGTTCGAAGTAGCCTGGAGTAGTTGCCGTGGAGTGACCGAACCTGCGGCATGATCTCCATATTTCCGAAGGACGTCAGATGACCCAGCCCAGCCTCTTCCCTTCGCTCGCGGCCTGGATGGCTGCGACTCCCGCTGCCCATCCGCTGCGCGACCTCTTCGACGCCGCGGACGAGAGCGATCACCCCACCAGCTTCCGCCGTTCCATCCTGCAGGCGTTCGACGACGTGATCAGGACCCTGGAGGAGGCCCAGCCGATGCGCCTCGCCGGTCCGAAGCGCGACTTCGTCAAGGCCAGGACGGACGACGACGTCGCGATTGTGCGGGCGGAACTCGTTGCCGGCGCGAAGCTCGCCAGGGCCGGCGTCGCCTTCGACTTCGGACCCCGCAACGGGAGCCCTGAGCCGGACTTGATCCTCCGGAGTGCGAATCTGGGCGTCGAGGTCAAGGCGCGCCGGCTCAACGGCCTTAAAGACCTGGAGCAGGAACTGGAGGCCGCGCTGGACGAGATCGACGCCCCCGTGATCGTCCATCTCTTCTGCACCGAGCGTCCACTCGTGATCAAGAAGCCCGTCCGCGAGGCCATCATCAAGGAGACGGTCGACCGCGTGCAGAGCGGCCAGCGTGGGACGGCGATCACCCGGCTGGAGCAGCGGTGGGCGGCCACTCCCGTGCTGGATCTCGGCATTCGCCTGTTCGACGCCGGCCCCTTCGGAGCGGGGTCCCGCGTCGTCGTCGAGAACGGCTTCGAACTGTCCGGTCATCTTCAGGATGTCTCGGCGGAGGTGCTGGCGGTGCTGGCCGACGAGCAGAAGATCAATCAGGCAGAGGCTCGGCCCACGATCCTTCTCATCGACATGGCGCGAACCGGTCTGGCCTGGATGCGGTCGCCGCAAGTCTGGGCGACCTGCCTGGCCGACCTGCTGCCGGATTCCACTCCGTTCGTCGGCGTCGGCGTGATGATTCCGACGCTGGACAACTCGGACGTCCCGATCGCCCTCGCGCTGCGCAAGAACGCACAGGCGGAGGCTCTGGACGCCGCCAAGAAGCTGGCGTTTGACCTCGGGCTGGAGCTGAACGAGTAGCAGGCCAGGGAGGATGGACTCTCTTCGGAGGCGGCAGCCGTGCCGCTGGCCCCACTCTCGGACGGTGAGCCCGTTGCCAGGCGAGCTCTGGTTGATCATGCTCCGGCGTGGGAGTATTCCCAGGTGGTGACCGCAGACGAATGGGACCGCATCCGCAGCGACATCAGCTTCGGTCAGCGCTTCCGGGGAACCGTGACTCGCGTTCCCAACCCCGGCGTGATCGGGATCTTCGTCGACATCGGGCTCCCAGTCGGGGGCTTCGTGGACGCCCGTCTCCTGCCGGAGACCGCCGACCGCTGGCCGACCGAGGGGACGGTCACGGAGTTCGAGCTCTGGTGGGCAGACGAGCGGCAGCAGGTCCGTCTCAAGGCCGTCGATCCGCAGTTCGTGACCGACGACTTCGACGAGTACCTGGCAAAGTGGCGGCCGGGCTGGCCCGACGAACGCGGCCAGGCCGTCCCCTAGCAAGTCGGCTCCTGCAGCCCGGTCGCTCGTGGCCTGCAAGTGAGGCACAACACAACCGTCTGGGAACCGCTTGAGTCGGGGCACGTCGTGGTCGCCTAGGGCGGCCGGAGTGATGCGGCTGCCGACCCTGCGGGTGCCGATTAATCATCCGGACTGGTCAGGCGGCGTGCTGGTACTCGTGAAGTGTTCCGCCCAGTCGGTCTCTTCGGCGGACCTCCTGGTGCCTGATCTGCCTTGGCACGCTGCTCGGTTCGGGTAGTGGGCGGAGCGGAGCGGCTTGCTTCAGGGTGCGGTGCGGTCGGTGCTCGTTGTAGAAGGACTCGAACTCACGAAGCGCGTGGAGAAGGTGGCTCTGGTTCCAGATCAGCGTCCTGTCGAGGAGTTCGCGCCGGCAGGTCTGTACCCAGCGCTCCATGATGGAGTTCATGCGCGGCATGCGGATACCACTTTTGACGATCCCGAGTCCGGCGTCGGCGAGTACGGCGTCGAAGGCGGCCGTGAACTTGGAGTCGCGGTCCCGGATCAGGAACCTGACCGTGCTGCCTGCGTCTTCGAGGTCCATGACGAGGTTGCGTCCGAGCTGTACCACCCATTGCGCGGTGGGGTGTGCGGTTGCGCCCAGGATTCGGATGCGCCGGGTGGAGTGCTCGATGACGGCGAAGACGTTGCGGGTGCCGAAAACCTCATCCCGGCAGGTCACGTGGCATGTTGATACTCGTAGACGCCGTCGTGTTGGTCGCGATTCTGTACCGGGAGGCGGGAGATGTTCGCTGGGCCCGCGATTCGCGGTGGCAACCGGAGCAGTGGCCTCACGGCGACGAAGCTCGGGGCCGGGCGGTGCCCGGCGTAGAATTGTTCGGACTCGCGCGGGACATTGAGCGGGGTGGCGCTGATCCCAAGATGTGGCTCCGGTCTAGTTGCGGGCGGGTCCCCGTGCGTACCCGGTGCAGTCGAACGAATGTCGGGGTTGTGTATTCCTGCCAACAGCGCAATGCTGGAATAGCAGAGCTGAAGGAGGACGATCCCGTGACCTGTCAGGGACCATCTGGGGACCACGCGGTGTGCGCGTTTGCGAGCGCTATTCGCGTAAGTGGTCATAATGCCCGGAGAGTTAGTCCCGTTTGACGGGGAAATCCCCTTGATCTTCGCGACTGGGGGTCAGGGGGTCGCAGGTTCAAATCCTGTCGTCCCGACGGTGCACAGAGGCCCGCTGACCTGGCATTTTGCCAGGTCAGCGGGCCTCTCGCGTGAGATGAGAACGATTTCCGTCTGATGCCGGGTCAGTAGCCGGGTACCACTCAGGGACTGTGAGCCCTTTCCGTCATCGGGCTGAGCTGGCAGATGCAGGGTGAGGACGGCTTTGACGAGGGCGGCGATCCGGGTGGTGGAGCATCGGAGTTTGCGCAGGAGCCGCCAGTTCTTGAGGGTGGCCATGGCCTGTTCGACGAGTGCGCGGATCTTGGCGTGGGACGGGTTCACGGCCTGCTGACCGGCGGAACCTCCCGTGACTCCAGCTACTGGAACACGCTGATCTACCGCAGCGACAAGGTGACGATCAAGAACTACAAGGTGATCAACCACCGGCCCAACAGCGGGTACAACCAGACCGACGGCGTGGACTTCGACGAGTCGACCAACGGCCTGTTGTCCAACGCGTTCCTCTACACCGGTGACGACAACATGGCGACCAAGAACGAGAACGCCACCGGCACGATCAACACCAAGAACATCATCCACGAGAACAACGTCTGTTACAGCAACTCGGGCTGCGCGAAGATCGGCACCAAGAACGAGGGCACGTCGATGGACGGCGTCACCTTCCGCAACCTCGATGTGGTGAAGGCGGGACGTTCGCTGGTGATCGACGCGGTCGACACCGCTGTGATCTCCAACGTCCGGTGGGAGAACGTCCGCGTCGAGAACACCGACAGCCTGATCGACTTGGAGGAGGACAGGTCGCCGTCCTGGCGAACGGTCAGAACACCGCAACGATCCGTGACGCCTACTTCACCAATGTCACTTCGGACGTGAAGAAGGTCTACCGGCGGACGCGGGCCGACTGGATATCGCGCGATGCGGTCTCTGCGCGGTCGCGGATCTCGGGTGTTCACGCGGGATTCTCCTTGCAGTGGGGGGTGGGCAAGGGCCGGTCCGGGGCCTCGCCGCCGGTGGGTGGGTGGGGCCTCGCCACCGCAGAAGGTGCCTTTTGAGCCCCTTCTGTTAGCGCTCACTTTCCTTGTCGCGAGTCCTGTCCTGCGACAGGGGGAGTACACGGGGCACCAGAGACAGAAATTGCCCCAGCCTCTCCGTCATGTCAACGTTTCTCGCGCGAATCGATTCGCACCCTTGCCGTCCATGGTCGACCGCGGTGATCAGGCCGCCCGCCCCAACCGTTTCAGCGGTCAACTGCGCAGGCTCCACTGCTGGTTGGATTGGCCGTTGCAGGACCAGAGGATGATCTTCGTGCCGTTGGCCGTGCCGGCACCGTTGGCGTCAACGCACAGCCCGGACTGCACGCCCGTGACGCTGCCGTTCGAGTTGACGTTCCACTGTTGGTTGGCCCCGCCGTTGCAGTCCCAGATGATCACCGGGGTGCCGTTGGCAGTACCCTGCCCGGAAGCGTCCAGGCACTTGTTGCCGTACACCTGAAGCTGCTTGGCGGAGGTGTAGGTGAACCGCTGGTTGGTGCCGCTCCCGCAGTCCCAGATCTGCACCTGCGTGCCGTTGGTGGTGCTGGAGTTCGGCACGTCAAGGCACCGGCCGGACTGGCCGCCCACGACCTGGACGCCCTGCTGCGGGGTGCCGCCGCCGGCCGGCGCGTAGCCTGCGGCGGTGATATTGGCCTGTACGGCCGCTTCGGTGGCCTCCGAGGGGTAGCCGGAGGTCAGCACGCCCTCGAAGAAGGTGCCCTGCCCGGAGGTGCTGTTGTCGCCGCCGGTGCCGAGGACGATGGCGCCTTCCTTCTTCATCGGGTTGTAGCCGCTGGGGCGCTGTCCGTCGAAGTAGGTCGTCAGGCTGCCCGACTGGGCGTCCCCGCCCCGGATCGCCCAGTGGTTCGGCTGGCCCTTGACGATGGCCGTGACGAAGCGGTGGTTGATCGGCGCGAGGTCGTTGTAGCCGGCCTTCGCTCCGGAGAACAGTCCCCATTCGAGGTCGCCCATGATCCAGGGGCCGGCTCCGGATCCCCAGCCCCACTGCTTGTCGGCGCCGAAGTAGACCGTCTCCATGATTGCGGGGGAGTCCGCTTGGCCGTCGGTCTGCGCGTTGCCGTAGTCGAAGCAGCACCACTGGTTGTAGTGCGCGCCGTCGACGACCGCGTAGATGCCCTCGGGCTGGTCGCCGGTGGCGATGCCGCTGGTGTGGTTGTTGCGGTAGCCGGTGCCGGGGGCGATGTAGACGCCGTACGCCTTCTGGCCGCCGACGGTGATCGGGGCCGCCTTCGCGTCGGCGAAGTTGTCGTACCCGCCTGCGGCAGGACCGGGCCAGTACCCGGTTGCCTGGCCACTTCGCCCGCGGGACCTCCGCCTGGGAGTTATGGCGGCTCCGCCGGAGTGCGCGTCGACCGGGCTGCTCGCTGCTGCGCCGCAGGAGGCGGGGGACCGCGCCGGCTGGCGGCTCCCGGCCGGTCGGCGATCGGTCGCACGGGTGCTGAGGTGCGGTGGAGTGACCCCCAAGATTCCGGCACCTGGACGCTGGATGTTTGGTCATCCAGGGAAAGCGTCATCGGCGTCCCTCCGCTCGGACCCCCGGTGCCTGGGCGTCCGCAGCGTGCGCAGAGGCCAGGCCGGACGGTCCTGTCTCATCGGGTCAATCAGATGCCTTTCGTAGGGCTGGTGCACTGGGGCCAGCGCACTCGGGTCCTCATACGGTGTTCTCGGCCCCGTCGGCACTCCTCCCCCCGTGCACCCGGCAGTAGATCGGCCGCCTGCGGAAGGAACGACAGGCGGTCTGCTCAGTGCGGCCCTCGCCGTCTCGATCGCGGTGAAAGCCACGACGTCTGGCCGAAGTCCCCGACCGTGGCAAACGATCACTGCCGCGAGCGCTGCTGATGGTTGTGATGCCGGATTAACCGACGGCTCGTACGTCATGGTGCGTCACCACGTCGGGATAGTCACCGGCCACCACGGTGAGAACAAGCGCGGCAAGCATGACCATGATCAGCGGGTCGCGTAGCTGTGCCGCGACACGGGACCGCATCGGAATCCGCGGCACCGCCGCGACCTCGTTCGGCCCGAACTCGGCCAGCTGTGGAGATGGTTCCGCACTCGACAGCCCCGAGGGCCGGACTGGGGCAGGGCGGGCGGGACGGACGCGTCAGCCATGGCCGGTCGCCGCGTCGGACGGGGAGTCGCCACGGACGCCCGCGGCGCCTGCCCGCCCGGCCGCGGCACCTGCCCGGCGGCGTCGTACGGCGTCCTCGTGCTCTGCCTGCTCCAGGGCGAGTTCGGCGTCGGCCAGTTCGGCCGTCAGCCGGGGGATCCAGTGCCCGCAGGTCCACGGATGTGGCGGCGATCCGGCCGAGGCTCGCGCCCGGCTCCAAGCGCTGGCCCTCGGACACGCCGGGTACGAACCGCCACCGCCGCGGCTCCCGGCCGGTCCCGCCGTGCGCCCGGTGTCCGCACTGTCAGCGGACAGCCGGTCACCGGCTGTCGGGAGCGGCCTGAGCAGTCCGTCGAATACGCCGCCCAGCAGCCATGGCCCCAGCCGCGCACGCAGCGGACCGCCGGGAACGCTCGCCGGGTCGCCCGGCGCCAGACCACCGGTGTACTCGTAGGCCTGTGCCGTCACCACATCGCCGTCGATCGCCAGCGCCTCCGCAGGCAGGGCGGAACGGCCCAGGAGGACCAGGTCGTGCATGGCGACGTCGGCGGGGCGGGCCATCTCCACCAGCGGGCCCGCCACCCGCAGGATTCGCGCAGGGCTCAGCGTCTCCACAGCGCCTCCACCGCGGCGCCGTGGGACTCCAGCGCCCTGACCGCCAGGGCCGGCACGCCGAGATCGACCAGACGGTCGGCCGCCACCGCCCGGATGCCCCCGGCGGGGTGTCCGCTCGTCTGCGCCTCCGGCCCGAGCAGCGCCCGCGCCCTGGCGGTCAGACCGGCGGCGATCGACGGATCGGCCCCGTACAGTTCGCTCGCCCTTTCGGTGACCCGCCGGGCCAGCTCGGCATGAATCTCTCCCATGGCCGCGAGCCGAGCCGCCGTAGCCGCACGGCGGGCGCTGCGTACCTGTTCGGCGAAGTCCGCCGCCCCGTCCGCGGCGCTCCACGCCCGATCCGCGCGAGTCGCTCACCCTGCTGTTCCGGGATCTGCGCACCTCCCCGCCGGGCCTGTCCGAACGCGAGGCGGCACACCGCCAGGAGGTGTACGGGCACAACAGCTGGCGCGGCGCCGGGGCCGTCACCGGCTGCGGGAGCTCGCCCGGCAGTTCACCCATCCGCTGGCCGTGCTGCTGGCCCTGGCCGCCGTGCTGGCGTCGGCGACCGGCACGTCGTCCCTGGCGGTGGCGATCCTGGCGGTCATCGTGCTCAACGCCGGCCTGGCCTTCGCCCAGGAGCAGCAGGCCGAACGGGCGGTCGAGGCACTGTCGGCGTTCCTGCCGGAGCAGACGACGGTGATCCGCGACGGGATGACCCGTGAGGTGCCCGCGACCACACTGGTGCCCGGTGACGTGCTGATCGTCGACGAGGGCGACCGCGTCTCGGCCGACGCCCGGCTTGTCGACGGCGGCGTCGAGGTCGACCAGTCCGCGCTGACCGGCGAGTCGGTGCCTGTCTACCACTCGGCGGAGTTCACCGACCGGGCCGGTGGCCTGCTGGACGCCCGTGACCTGCTGTTCTCCGGTACGGCCTGCACCGGCGGCCACGCCCCCGCCGTGGTCACAGCCACGGGCATGCACACCGAGCTGGGCCGGATCGCGGCACTCAGCCAGCGCACCCACCGCGAGCAGAGCCCGCTGGAACGCCAGGGCCATCGGCCTGCTGGCGGCCAATGTGCCCGAGGGGCTGCTGCCGACGATCACCCTCGCCCTGGCCACGGGCGTACGGGAACTGGCCCGCCGGGGAGCGGTGGTCAAGCGGCTCTCCGCGGTGGAGACACTCGGGGCCACCACGGTCGTCTGCACCGACAAGACCGGCACACTGACCGAGAACCGGATGCGGGCGGTGACGGTGTGGACGCCCGAGGGCGAACGCCCGGCCGACGCCCCGGGACCCGCACCGCAGGGGGTGCGCCTGCTGGTCGACGCGGCCGCCGACTGTACGACGGCCGGGCTCCGCGGCCGGCACGGCGACCCCACCGAACTCGCCCTGCTCGACCTCGCCGCGGCCAGTACCGGGGCGGAACCCGAAACGCGCCGGGACACCGAGCGCCGGGCGCTGTTCCGGTTCGATCCCCGGATCAAGCTCATGACCGTCGCCTCCCAGCGCGACGGTGCCTTGCTCCTGCACACCAAGGGCGCACCCGAGGAGGTCCTGGCCCGGGCCGACACGATCCTGGACGCGCCCGGACAGGAACGGCCCCTCGGACCGGCCGACCGGACGGCCGTGATGCACGCGATCGGGCGGCTGGCGGACCGGGGCCTGCGCGTTCTGGCGAACCGGGGACGGTGTCAACGACGCCCCCGCGCTGCGGCGCTCCGACATCGGCGTGGCCATGGGCCGCTCCGGCACCGACGTCGCCCGCGAGTCCGCCACCATGGTGCTCACCGACGACGACTTCGCGACCATCGTGTCCGCGGTCGAGGCAGGCCGGCGCACCTATGACAACATCCGGAAGTTCATCGTCTACATCTTCACCCACGCCGTCCCCGAAGTGGTCCCCCTTCCTGGTGTTCGCCCTGGCCGGCGGAGCCGTTCCGCTGCCGCTGACGGTGATGCAGATCCTCGCCGTCGGCCTCGGCACCGACATGCTCCCCGCCCTCGCCCTGGGCCGGGAACGCAGCTAGGCCGTGTTTTGGAAGTAGCGCCGTCCGCCCACAGGGCGGGCCCCGCGGCGTCTGGTGCGTGCGATCGCAAGGCGGAGGGTCGTCCTCGTAGTGGGCCTACCCGGACGACTCCGACAACGCAGCGAGCGTGCGTGCCAGGCGTCGCGGGGCAGGCGGGACTTCCAAAACACGGCCTAGCCCGGCCTGATGGACGTCCACCCAGGACCCGCGGCGCGGGCGTCATCGACCGCGGCATGCTCGCCCGCGCCTGGGGGTTTCTCGGCGTGATCTGCGCCGTGCTCGTCATGGCCGGCTTCCTCGTGACGCTCACCCGAGGCGGCTGGCACCCCGGCGACGCCACGGGCAGCGGCACGGCGCTGGACTCGGTGTACCGGCAGGCAACGACGGTGGCCTGGCTGGGCATCGTCTCCTGCCAGATCGGCACAGCCTTCGCCGTACGCACCCAGCGGGCCTCACTGCGCTCCGTCGGCGTCTTCAGCAACCGGCCGCTGCTCGGCGGCATCGCCTTCTCGCTCGCCTTCGCCGCGGCCATCGTCTACGTCCGCGCCCTGCACGGCCTGTTCACCACGGCGGCGCTCGGCCCCGCCGAACTGCTGACGGTGGCGCCGTTCCCGTTCGTGGTCTGGGACGCGGACGAACTACGCAAGGCAGCGGTGCGCCGCCGCCCGCCCGCGGTCGCCCCCGCGCCTCCGGCTGCCGCCCCCGCCCCTGCCCCCACTGCCCCTGCCTCCACGACCGGGCATCACCCGCTGGCCGTCCTGCTCGCCCGGCACGGGTGGACGGGCAGGCGTCTCACCGAAGTTCTCGGGGTCAGCGAGCACACGGCGGCCGAGATCGTCGCCCACGCCCGCCGGACCGCAGCCGAACACGGTCACCGGGCCGACCATCACCACCCCGGTCACCGCCCCGAGGCCCATCGCCCAGGTGAACGGACCAAGCCATGACATGCCACACGCACGGCCGGTCGCGCAGCGCACGGCGCGCGACGTCGCGGTACGCCCCGACCTATGGCGGCGCCGTCAGCCCTCCTGCGGAACAACGGCCACGGGGCACGCGCAGTGGTGCAGGACCGCGTGATTGACCGGGCTCAGCTGCATGCCGACGCTCCCGGACCGCCGCCGCGCGCCGACCACCAGGAGATCACTGCGCGCGGAGGCGTCGAGCAGCGCGTTGCGCGCCCGGCCCTCGACCGCCTCCCCGTGCACGGTGACCTGCGGGTACTTCTGGGCCACGGTGCGCAGAGCATCCCCCAGAGCCTGTTCTGCGTCATGCTTTTGCGGGTCGGAGGCGTCCGCGGCCAGATGACCGGTTCCCGGGAGTTCCCGGGCCGGGCGGCGCCACGCGCCCAGGGCGAGCAGCTCCGCCTTGCGGACCTGTGCCTCGCGCGCGGCGAACGCGACGGCGGCCGCCGACCGGCCGTCAGGGTGGACGCCCACCGTCACCCGCGAGAGTTCACCGCGCACGTTCGACTCCGCCCCCCGGACCACGACGACCGGGCACCTCGCCCGCGCCGCGACCTCCAGGCTGGTCGAGCCCAGCAGCATGCCGGTGATCCCGCCCCGGCCCCTGGTACCGACGACGATCGCGAAGGCGCCTTCGCCCTCCGCCAGCAGGGCGTCGACGGGACCCGCGGGTACCAGCGCGGTGGAGACCTCGAGACCGGGGCCGACCTTGCCGGCCCGCTGCGCGGCCGAGGCGACGATGTGCTCGGCCAGCAGGTGCTCGGCCGGCGGCCGCGCACCGAATTCCGGGACCGCTGCCTCGTAGCGCTCCCACAGGGACCCGTACACCAGCCGCAGCGGCAGGTCGTGACGCGCGGCCTCGGCGATCGCCCAGTCGATCGCCAGCAGGCTGGGGTCCGAGCCGTCGATGCCCACGATCAGCGGATTCCTCATGGCTGCACCACCCTTTCGGAGGTACATGATCCGTGCCGGCCTCTCCTCTCACCGTGGCATGCCCGGCCGCGGAGGGCATCAGGAGCCGGCCGGCCCGGCGGCATGCGGGCCGTACGGACCCCCGGACGGTCCCGGACAGACCTGCCGCCCGGCGGCCCCACCACCGCACAGTGAGACGGAAGGACGAGGAGAAACGCCATGAGAGCCACCGCTTCGACCAACCTGTTCGCGGCGCTGCCCGCCCCGGGCCGCGACCGACTGCTGGACCTCGCCCGGGAGGTGTTCTTCCCGGCCGGTACCCGGATCTTCGAGGAGGGCGACCAGGCCGACCGGTTCTGGGTGATCCACACCGGTTCGGTCATCCTGGACACCCGCGTGCCCGGGAACCCGGCCGCGCCCGTGGAGATCCTCAGCCCCGGCGACCTGCTCGGCTGCTCCTGGCTGTTCCCGCCCTACACCTGGCACCTGGGCGCCGAGGCCCAGAGCGACGTGCGCGCCCACCAGTTCGACGCCACTACGGTGCGGGCGCTGTCCCGCGCCGACCTGGAGTTCGGCGAAGCCCTGGCCCGCCGGGTCGCGCAGATCATCGCGCACCGCATGCAGAGCGCCCGCATGCGGCTGCTGGACCTGTACGGCCCGCGCGGCGGCAGCCCCGTCCCTTGACACCCGAAGGAGGCACCCCGCGATGACTGGGAGCCCGCACATCATCCGTGACGTGATGACCGCAGCAGTGGTGTCCGTGGACCGCGACGCGCAGTTCAAGGAGATCGTCCGCGTCCTGCAGCAGCGGAATGTCAGCGCCGTACCCGTGGTCCGGGCCGACGGCGTGGTGGTCGGCGTGGTCTCCGAGGCGGATCTGCTGCCCAAGGAGGAGTTCCGCGACAGCGAGCCCAGCCGGCTGACCCAACTGGGCCGCCTGAATGACATTCTCAAGGCCGGGTCGGTGGTGGCGGGCGACCTGATGACGGCACCTGCGGTCACCGTCGAGGCGGACGACACACTCTCGCAGGCGGCGCGGATCATGGCCGAGGCCAAGGTCAAGCGGCTGCCCGTGGTGGACTCCGAGGGCCGGCTGCGGGGCATCGTCAGCCGCGGTGACCTCCTGAAGGTCTTCTTGCGCGCGGACGAGGACCTCGCCGAGGAGGTGCGCCGGGAAATCGTCGGCTATCTGTTCCCTGGCGAGCCTTCCCCTGTCCGCGTCCAGGTCACCGATGGTGCGGTTACGCTCAGCGGCAGCGTCACGGACACCGCCCGGGTGCCGGTGGCGTCCCAGCTCGTGCGTTCCGTGGAGGGTGTCGTCGACGTGCGCTGGGACCTCGACCAGCCGCAGCGCCGGACCCCACCCTGACGAGCCCCCGGACCTGAGCCGGGCATGCCGTCCGCGTACCGCGGTGGTCAGCAGGTGAGTGCGGCATGCGGCGTGGGCCGTCCAGCATGTGACTGCCCTGGTCTCTTGGACCCGGACCAGACCCGCGCCCGCACGCACCGGTGGCGGCAGGCGGTCCTCGAACGGCGCCACGCTGTGGTCGTCGAGGAGTTCGCCGTCACGCGCGAGCAGGACACCGTTGCGGTGACCATGACGGATCGGTGTGCGCGGCCTACGGAGCCGGCGGCCCGGTCAGCTCGGTGCGGACGTCGACCACGCCCTCGACGGTGCGGGCCAGGCGGGTGGCGACTGTGATCAGTGCGGGTTCCCGGACGTGGCCGCGCAGCGTGACCAGGCCGTCGTGGACGTCGGCGGCGACGGACGGTTCGCCGGGGAACAGCAGGTGCAGGACGCTGCGACGCACGTCGGCGGCGATCTCCTCGTCCTCCCGGAGGAAGACAGTGAGCAGGTCGCAGCGACTGACGATGCCGCGCAGCCTGTCCTCGCCGTCCACGACGGGCAGCCGCTTGACCCCTCGCCGGGCCATGATCCGGGCGGCTTCCGACACTGTGGCGTCCTCGTGGACGCACACAGCGGGCGCCGTCATCAGGTCTCTGGCGGTCACCGCGCCGGCCTTGTCCCGGCCGGCCACTCCCCCCAGTTCGTCGGCCCCCCTGGGGTCACTGCCCCGGAACTCCTCCTTGGCCAGCAGGTCGGCCTCGGACACGACACCCACAACCCGGTCCTCGCCCGCCAGCACGGGCAGGGCGCTGACCTTGCGCTGCTTCATGGTCCTGGCGATCTCCTTGAAGCTCGCTTCCGGTCCGAGCGCCACGACCGTGCGGGTCATGACGTCCCGGACCGCGCTGCCAGACGCAAACATGTCCTTCCTCCTCTGGTTCCGCGGCGGACCGGTTTCGGCCGTCCGGTCGGCGGGCCGGGATCACGGCTGGATCCGGTCGCGCCCATGGCCGGCGACCGCCGACGCCTCATCAGTGCGGTAATCGAGCTCGGTGGTGACGTCGACCACCCCGTCCACCCCCTCGCACAGCCGCACGACAACCGCGATCAGACTGCGCCGGTCGACGGTTCCGCGCAGGTGGACGCGGCCGTCGGTGACCTGGACGCTCACCGCGTCGGGGCCGATGCCGAGCGAGCGGTCGAGGATGTCGCCGGTGATCTCCTCACGGATGAGATTGTCGCGGCGCAGAAAGACCCGCAGAAGGTCCGCGCGGCTGACGATGCCGATCAGACGGCCGATCTCGTCCACCACCGGCAGCCGCTTGACGTGGCCGCGGTCCATCACCCGGGCGGCCTGCACCACCGACCATTCCGGATGGGCGATGATCGCGGGGCTGGACATGAGACCGCCGGCGGTGGTCGCCACCGGACCGGCGGATTCCTCACCCGGTGTGTCCAGGTCGCTCAGCAGCCCGGCGGGGTCCGGCCGGCTGGACTCCCTGCGGAGCAGATCGGCCTCGGAGACCATGCCCAGCGGGCGGTCCGAGTCGTCCACGACGGGCACGGCGGTGATGTCGTGGTCGGCAAGGACTTTCGCGATCTCCTTGAAGTGCGTGTCACTGCGAACCCGGAAGACCGAGTGGGTCATCAGGTCGCTGACGTTGCGGTGCCTCATGAACTGCCTCCTCCAAGCACGGCACGATGCCTCACCTCCACTGTCCGACGACCGCGCGGACTCCGCTCGCGGCCGACCGGGGGCCTGTGCCCCCGGGACCGACGGCCCTCCGTGCCGGGACTCCTCGGCGGTGCCCCGGGGGACGCCAGGCAGCACAACGCCCGCCGACGGCTCGCGGGGTGCAGGCCACAGCCGACGGGCGCCGCTCCGACGGCCTCGCAGCCGTCGTCGCCGCGCACCCGAGTCGCGCCAGCGAATCGTCTGGATTGCGGGCAATTGGGCAAGCCTTCACGATGAGGACATGACCCCTGTCGGCCCCACCGACCGTTTCGATGCGTTCCGCGCCCTGGCCGACCGGCGTGGACGGCCCGGCGAGCGCCTGACGAGTTCTCTGTCCGCGGCGAGGACGGGCACGGTGCACGGTCCCGAGGTGTGGGCTCCGGCCGTCGCGGGCCGGGCCGGATTGCCCGCCGCCGCCGGGTTGGGTCCGGCTTCCTTCTACGCCGACCTCGACGCCCCGCACGGCAGCCGTCACGTCCGTGTCTGTACCGCGACGGCGTGCTTCGCCGCGCAGGGCGGCCGTCACCTCATCGGCGCCGAGCGGGCGCTGGGTGTCGCCGCGGGCACGGCCTCGCCGGACGGCGGCACGTCGCTGCAGGCCGTCCGCTGCCTGGGGTACTGCTATACGGGTCCCGCGGCGCTCGACGGCGACACGCCCTGTACAGGCGTGGACCTGGCCGGTCAGCTCGCCGGACGGGAGCCGTCCTGCGCGCCGCAGATTCCGGCCGCCGACGACACCGGCGACCCGGTTCTGCTGGGTGGCGCGCTGGGTGGTGAGCCCGCCTGGCGGGTGTGGCCCGAGGTGGTCGCCACCCGAACCCCCGATGACGTGCAGCGGGAGGTGGCTGCATCCGGGCTGCGGGGGCGTGGCGGTGCGGGTTTCAATGTGGCCGCGAAATGGGCGGCGGCAGGACGCCGTCCCGGCACGATGGTCATCGCCAATGGCGACGAGGGCGATCCGGGCTCCTACGCCGACCGACTGCTGATGGAGGCCGACCCAGAGCTGGTCCTGGAGGGGCTGGCGCTGGCCTGCTTCGCCTGCGGAGCCCGGCGGGGCATGGTGCTGGTGCGTTCTGAGTATCCGCGGGCGCTGGTCCGGCTGCGCGAGGCCGTCGACCGGGCGTATGCGGACGGCCACCTCGGCACCTCCGTGCACGGGACGGCGACGGCACTGGACGTCCAGGTCGTCGCGGGCGCCGGGTCGTACGTGGCGGGCGAGGAGACCGCGCTGATCGCGGGGCTGGAAGGCGGCCGGGGCTGTGCCCGGCCGCGCCCGCCGTACCCGACCGAACGCGGTCTGTGGGACGTGCCGACGGTGGTGAACAACGTCGAGACCCTCGCGGCCGTCCCGTGGATCGTCCGCCGCGGCGGGGCGGCGTACGCCCGGCGCGGCACCGCGGGCGAGACCGGGACGAAGCTGGTGTGCCTGTCCGAACGGTTCGCCCGGCCGGGCGCGTACGAGGTCGAACTCGGCACCCCGGTGGAGCGGATCGTCACCGGACTGGGCGGTGGCCTGAAGGACGGTGCCGAACTGGCGGCGCTTCAGATCGGCGGGCCGCTCGGCGGGTTCCTCGCCGGCGACGCGCTGGACGTACCGCTGTCCGAGGCAGGTCTGGCGGCCCGGGGCGCCGCGCTCGGCCACGCCGGGCTGGTCGCCTTCGACCGGACCGTGGCACCGCACGACGTGCTGCGGCACATCTGGGAGTTCGCGGCCGCCGAGAGCTGCGGTGCCTGTTCACCCTGCCGGGTGGGCTCCCGGCGGGGCCTGGAGATGGCTTCCTCGCCGGACGGTCCGCCCGGCGAGGAATACCGGCGCCTGTCCCGCGTCCTGGCGGAAGCGAGTCTGTGCGCCTTCGGGCGGCGGATCCCGTCCGCGGTGCGCAGCCTGGCCGGTGCTTACGGGCGGGAGCTCGCCGGGTGGGACCAGTGATCGGGATCGAGGTCGACGGTACGGCTGTCGAGGTACCTGAGGGAGCCTCGCTGCTGGCAGCGGCTCGTGCGGCGGGGGCCGAGGTGCCCGCGCTGTGCCATGACGACCGGCTGAGCCCCGCCGGGTCGTGCCGTACCTGCCTGGTACGGGCGGACGGGAGGATCGCGGCGGCCTGTGTCACCCCGGCATCCCTGGGCACCAGGGTCGAAACAGCCACCGAGGACCTGCGGGAGCTGCGCCGGGACGCGGTGGAGGTCATCGTCTCCGCCCTCCCGCCCCGGGCACTGGCCGCCGACAACCCCACTGAACTGGCGCACATCTGCCGGTCCCTGGGCATCGGGCCCGAGACGGCGGCAGGGGCGGGCGGCGGGGGCGGGGACGACTCCCACCCGTTCGTCCACCTGGACCGCGACCTGTGCATCGCCTGCGGCCGGTGCGTGCGGATGTGCTCCGAGGTGCAGGGCACCTTCGCCCTCACGCTCACCGGCCGGGGCGCGGACACCGTCGTCGCCCCCGGCACCGGCGGGCCGTGGGCCGGGTCCGACTGCGTGGCCTGCGGCGGCTGCGTCGACACCTGCCCGACCGGCGCGATCACCGAGCCCGGCCCGGCCCGTGGACTGACCTCCGGCACCGCCACCGGCGACGCCCTGACCCGGACCACCTGCGGCTATTGCGGCGTCGGCTGCACGCTCGACGTCCTCACCTCCGCCGGTGCGGTCACCGCCGTCCTGCCCGCCCGGGACGGCTCGGTCAACCGGGGCCACGCCTGCGTCAAGGGCCGCTTCGCCCACGGATACCTCACCTCCCCGGAACGGCTCACCCAGCCCCTGGTCCGCCGCGACGGCCGCCTCGAACCCACCGGCTGGGACGAGGCGCTGGACCGCGTCGCCGACGGCTTGCGGGCGGCCGTAGTGGCGGGCGGCCCTGACGCCGTGGCGGCGATCTCCTCCGCTCGCGCCACCAACGAGGAGAACTACCTCGTCCAGAAGTTCATGCGGGTCGCCATCGGCACCAACAACGTCGACAACTGCTCACGGCTGTGCCACTCCCCGTCCGCGGCCGGGCTGACCGCCTCCTTCGGACTGTCCGGCGGCACCGACAGCTTCGACGACGCCGAACGCGCCGACTGTCTGCTCGTCGTCGGCGCCAACCCTGTCGAGGCCCACCCGGTGGTCGGCGCCCGCCTCCTGCAAGGCGCCCTGCGCGGCGCCAGTCTGGTCGTCGTCGACCCTCGGGCCGTCGGCCTGGCCGAGCACGCGGACGTCCACCTGCGCCCCCGCCCCGGCACCAATGTCGCCCTCTTCCACGGACTCGCCCACGTGCTCCTCGCCGAGGGCCTGACAGACTCGGACTTCCTGCGGGAGCGGGCCACCGGGCTGCCCGAACTCACCGAACTGCTCGCCGACTACCCGCCCGACCGGGTCGCCGACATCACCGGTGTCCCGGCAGCCGACCTGATCACCGCCGCCCGGCTCTACGGGCGGGCCGAACTCCCCGCGATCTTCTACGGTCTGGGTGTCACCGAACACCTCCACGGAACCGACGGCGTCCGGGCACTGTCCAACCTGGCGATCCTGCGCGGCGCCGTCGGCACCGGCCGGGGTTTCGGGGTGAACCCGCTGCGAGGGCAGAACAACGTCCAGGGCGCCTCCGACATGGGCGCGCTGCCCGATGTCCTGCCCGGCTACGGGAAGGTGACCGACGCTGCCGTCCGCGCCCGGGCACGGGAGGTCTGGGGCGTGCCCGTTCCGCAGCGGCCGGGCCTGCGGATCCCGGAGATGTTCACCGCGGCGCGCGACGGACGCCTGCGCGCCCTGTGGATCATCGGGGAGGACGTCTGCGCCACCGACCCCGACACCAGCCAGGTGGCCCGGGCACTGGACGCCTGCCCCCTGGTCGTCTGCAGTGAACTGTTCCTGTCGCAGACCGCCCGGCACGCCGACGTGGTATTGCCGGTCGCATCGTGGCTGGAGAAGGACGGCACCTTCGTCAACTTCGACCGCCGCTTCCAGCGGGTCCGCCCAGCCGTACCCCCGCCGGATCAGGCCCGGACCGACTTCGCGGTCGTGCACGCCCTGGCCGGGGTGCTGGGCGTGGACCTGGGCTGTCCGACACCGGCCGACGCCCTGGCCGAGTGCGCGCGACTCGCCCCCGTCTTCGGGGGCATCTCCCACGACCGGCTGGACCGTGAGGGCGCCGTGCCGTGGCCCTGCCCCGGCCCCGACCGCCCGGGGGAGGCCACCTTGTACCGCGAGCGGTTCGCCACTCCCGACGGCCGGGCGCACCTGTCGGCCGCCCCGTACCTCCCGCCCGGTGAGCAGCCCGACGCGGCGTATCCGCTGGTCCTGGTCACCGGGCGCCGCTGGGCGCACTACAACTCAGGCAGCATGACCCGGCGCGGCGGCAACCTCAGCCTGGACCCGGCCGACGTGCTGGACCTGCACGCCGACGACGCCGCCCGCTACGGGCTCCGGGACGGTGCGCCGGTCACGGTGGAGAGCAGGCACGGCAGGGCACGGCTCATCGCCCGGGTCGGTGAGCAGGTGGCACCCGGCCAGGTCTTCTGCTCCTTCCACTTCCCCGCCAGCGGCGTCAACAGCCTGACCTCCGGTCACGCGGACACCGTCACGTCCTGTCCCGAGTACAAGGTCACGGCCGTGCGGGTGGGCGCGCCGTGACGGCGAACGCGTGGACGTTGTCCTACGAGGGCTACGCCCCGCAGGACGAGCCGCTGCGTGAGGCGCTGTGCACGGTGGGGAACGGATACCTCGCCACGCGTGGCGCGGCGGCGGAGGCGGTGCCCGGCGGGGTGCACTACCCGGGCACGTACGCGGCCGGGATCTACAACCGGCTGTCCTCCCGTATCGCCGGCCAGGACGTGGCCAACGAGAGCCTGGTGAACCTGCCGCACTGGCCGGCGGTGACGTTCCGCATCGACGGCGGGCCGTGGTTCGACGCCGGCACCGCGCAGCTCCTGGACTACCGGCAGTGCCTGGACCTGCGCGAGGCAGTCCTGACCCGGTGGCTGCGGTTCCGTGACGAGCGGGGGCGTACGACCGCGGTCACCTGGCGGCGATTCGCCAGCATGGCGTTCGCGCACGCGTGCGCCGCCGAGGTGACTGTCGTACCGGAGGACTGGTCCGGCTCACTGGAGTTCCGGTCTCTGCTCGACGGCAGGGTGCGCAACTGCCTGGTCGCGCGCTACCGTGACCTGCCGGCGCAGCATCTGGAAGCGGTGCGCGCCGAGCACCTGTCCGACGACTCGGTCCTGCTGGAGGTGCGGACCAACCAGTCCGGGATCGAGGTGGCCATAGCCGCCCGCACCGTGTCCTGCGGCGGGCGCGAGCCGGCCGCCGGCCACGGCCGCCTGCTGGGTGGTACGGGATGGATCGGGCACGACTTGGCCGTGGACGTCACGCAGGGCGAGCCGGTGCGGCTGGAGAAGGTGGTGACCGTCTTCACAGCCCGTGACCGCGCCATCGGCGAGCCCGCCGCCGACGCGGCCCGCTGGCTGGGCCGGCTGGACGGGTTCGACGCACTGCACCGCGACCATGTACGGGCCTGGCGCCGCCTGTGGCCAAGGTTCCGCGTCACGGTCACCGGCGACGACGACGCGCAGCGGGTCGTCCGCCTGCATCTGCTGCATCTGCTGCAGACCCTCTCGCCGCACACCGCCGACCTCGATGTAGGCGTGCCGGCCAGGGGCCTGCACGGGGAGGCCTACCGCGGACACGTCTTCTGGGATGAGCTGTTCGTCTTCCCGGTGCTGAACCTGCGCCTGCCGGATCTGACCCGGGCACTGCTGCGCTACCGTCACCGCCGCCTGCCCGAGGCGCGGCAGGCGGCACGCGAGGCGGGCCTGAAGGGTGCCATGTTCCCCTGGCAATCCGGCAGCGACGGCCGCGAGGAAAGCCAGCGGCTGCACCTCAACCCGCTCTCCGGCCGCTGGAACCCCGACCCCACCTGGCGCCAGCACCACATCGGCAGCGCCGTCGCCTACAACATCTGGCAGTACTACCAGGCGACCGGCGACCGGGAGTTCCTCACCCACCACGGAGCCGAGATGCTCCTGGAGATCGCCCGCTTCTGGGCCAGCGCCGCCACCTGGGATCCCGGCCGGGCCCGCTACGTCATCCGTGGCGTCATGGGCCCCGACGAGTTCCACACCGGCTACACGGCCGACGACAGCGGCGGCATCGACAACAACGCCTACACCAACGTCATGGCCGTCTGGGTGATCCTGCGCGCCCTGGACGCCCTGGCCGCACTTCCCGAACAGGCCCGCGCCGACCTCACCGACACCCTGGAACTCCACTCGGTGGAACTGGAGCGCTGGCGCCACGTCACCCGCGCGATGTACGTCCCCTTCCACGACGACGGCGTGTTCAGCCAGTTCGAGGGTTACGAGCACCTGGAAGAACTGGACTGGGACGCATACCGGCAGCGCTACGGGGACATCCGTCGTCTGGACCGGATCCTGGAGGCCGAGGGCGAGAGCGTCAACCGCTACAAGGCGTCCAAACAGGCCGATGCCCTCATGCTCTTCTACCTGCTGTCAGCGGACGAACTCGGCCAGCTCCTGCGGCACATGGGATACCCGCTCAAGCCCGACGCCATCCCCCGCACCATCGACTACTACCTTGCCAGGACCTCGCACGGCTCCACACTCAGCGCGGTCGTCCATGCCTGGGTCCTGGCACGCGCCCACCGGGAACGCGCGATGGAGTTCTACCGGCGCGCCCTGCGCTCCGACCTCACAGACATCCAGGGCGGCACCACCCCCGAAGGCATCCACCTGGCGGCCATGGCAGGCAGCGTGGACCTCCTGCAGCGCTGTTTCTCCGGTCTGGAGACACGCGCCGACCGGCTGGTCCTCAACCCCTTCTGGCCGCAGGAGCTCGGTGTCCTCGAACTCACCGTCCGCTACCGGCAGCATCTCCTGACACTGCACATCAGCGGCCACCGCGTGCAGGTGACCGCGGGCAGCGGCGTGCACCGGGCCATCAAGGTCTCCTGCCGCGACGAGACCGCCGAACTCCGGCCGGGCACCACCCTCCGCTTCCCCCTGGCAAGCGGCCACGACGAGCTCAGCGGCCATGGGCCGCGCCGGTGAGCGCCACGGGGCTGCCCGATCCGGCGGAAGGCCCGGACGGCTCCCGCCCGCAGCGGGCGCCGCGCCACACCGTGCAGGCGGGAGCACACAGAGACGGGAGCACACAGAAACGGGAGCACACAGAAAGGGGATCGCCATGGCCGGCACACGAGCGGCGGAGGCCGGGGTGCACGCGCTGCTCTCCGACGGTGAAACCGTGCTCATCCGGTCCGCGCTGCCGGGCGACCACGAGGGGCTCCTGCGGCTGTACGACGACATGTCCGCCGAGAACCGCCGACTGCGGTTCTTCGGCGCCGGCCGCCGTCCCGGGCACGAGGCCGCCGACTGGATGCTCGCGCCACCACGGCGAGGGCACCGCGCGCTGGTCGCCGTCCATGGCGACCGGATCATCGGTATCGCGGAGTACGAGGTCACCTCCGGCCGCACGGTCGCGGAGATCTCGTCGGCCGTCGCCGACGACTTCCACCAGCGCGGGGTCGGCACGCTGCTCGTCGAACACCTCGGCGACGCGGCCAGGCAGGCAGGCAGGCATCACCGCCTTCACGGCAGACACACTTGCCTCCAACCACCTGATGCAGCGCCTCATCGCCGACCTCGGCCTGGCCGCCCAGTGCCGGCACGAGGACGACGAAGTGCACATCACCATCGCCCTGACACCTGACGAGGAATACCTGTCGGCAATCGACCAGCGGGGCCGCACCGCTGACATCGCAAGCCTTGCCCCCTTAAAGTCTTCTGCTGCGCCTGTCGGCGCTGGCCTGCGACCTGCGCAGCTCGTGGAGGCCGACCTCAACCCGGTCGTCGCACGCCCCGAAGCGGTGCTGTCAGTGGACGTACGCATCCGTGTCGCTCCCCGGCAGGCATACGACCCCTACCTGCGCCGACTACGCCGAAGGAAAGATCCGCCGGGGGACGGGCATGCACCACGGCACGTTGTGCGGTACTCCTCGGTGGAAAGGCGGTACCTCGTGAGGACGCCGACGTGCCGGTCGTCCGGGCGGGCGCCCACGTTCACCGTCACACCGACTTTCGACGATACGAGAGGCGGCCGCCATGGAGCGAGCCGTCGCTGTGGGCTCGGCGGTTCACCGATGGCCTTGCCGCCACCCACTGGAAGGCCGAGGAAGCCGGCGGTGCGGCCTCGCGCTGCGTCTGCTGCACGCGTCGCAATCGGGTCGCCGTCACGGAATTCGAGGCCCTCATCGGGGGCGATAAGGGCGTATGTGCCTGTCGAGATTTCGATCATTTCACCTTCATCCCGGGTGATCTGCCGGCACGGAACGGGCTGCTCCGGCGCCGCCACGACGACGGCACCGGCCAGAATGGACGGAGCGGTTTTCCGCGCTCGGAATCCGCCGGTCAGCCTTCTGTGATCTCGATGTGCTGCGGTTTGGTCGCTTCTGCCTTCGGGGCAGTCACGGTCAGCACGCCATCGGTAAGAGATGCCGTGATTCCGTCGGCTTTCACATCGGTCGGCAACACGGCCCGATACTCGAAGTGCCCGGTCCGCCGGGTGCTCCGGCGCAGCACCCCTTCACGTTCCCGTTCCTTGTACTCCCCGATGACGCGCAACTCCCGTTCACTGAACTCGACATTGATGTCCTCACGCGTGATCCCGGGCAGCTCAGCCTCCACTACGTAGGCGTCGTCCTTCTCGTACACATCGGCCGAGGGCGACCAGGTTCCGGCCGGTGAAGGCAGACCACCGGTCGATTCCAGCAACCGGTTCATCCGTTCGAACAACTCGTCGAATTCGACGGTCAGGGGATCACTCCAGGCCGCCGCGGGGAACGGCCTCTCCGGAGAACGGCCGGGCCTGTGGTGAACGGGCAAAGTCATGGTCTTCACCTCCGCGAAGGACAGCAATCAGTTCTATTTCCACTCTGCGCCGACCGGGTCGCCCTCGCGAATCGGGCGTCCGGAGCCGGAAAGTTCGCGTCCAGATCCGGGGACGCTCCTGCCACCCTGGCCTTGACGCCGGCTCCGCTTCGCCGCCGTGCCAGGGGCATGACCGGAGGGCCGGTAGCTCGGGCCGAGTGGCCCCATCGGCGCCCGATCGGCCCTGTGCCAGCGCGGGTGAGTGGGCTTGCATGGTTCTGTGGCGACGGGTCGACGTCACAACCTCAGCGCTCACGGCCCAGGTCGTTCCGGTCACGGCATCGCGTAGGTCACGGTACCCCGGTCGTGCGGTTGCGTCGTTTGGGCGGTAGGCCGGGCATCACGGGGAACGGTACCTCCCACGGGTGCGCGGGTTCTTCGGGCGGAGCATGGCCGGCCAGGGCGGCTATCAGGTCGGGGGCGGTCAGCAGACCCACGAGACTTCCGTTGTCGCCCAGCACTGGCAGGGCCTCCGCCCCGGTGGAGGACATTCGTCTGACCGCTCGGCGGACGCTCTCCCCGGCGTGAACGACCGCCGGCCGGCGCCCGAGCACCAGGTCGCCCACCCGTAGCGCGGTCAGTGATGTGGCCGGGGCTGCGCAGGCCACCGCGAGGTCTGCCCGGTCCAGCAGGCCGACGCACCGGCCGTCAGGCCGCATGACCGGGAGGTGGCGGCGGCCGGACCGCTCCAGCAGTTCCCAGGCCATGAGCACGGTTTCGCCGGCGGCGATCGTCACCGGGTCGGTGCGCATGACCTCCGCGACCGTGCGAAGCATGAATTCCCGCTGCTCCGGTCCCGGTTGCTGTCTCATAAGTGCCTCCTCGGTGCTCGGCGAGCGCCCGGCCGCATCGCCCGTCACGGCGTCGCGGCCGGGTCGTCAGGTTTCCTGGACCTTCCCGGTGCCGGGGAGTCCGTCGTCGCCTCGCCTGTTCCGCCTCAGTACGTCAAGGACCACGGTCCCGTCGACCGTCTCGCGGGCTGCGAGCACGTCGGCCAGGGCGTCCAGCGCGGAACGGTGCTCCCGCAGCAGGCCGACCGCTTGTCCTTCGGCCTGTCTGACCAGGCGGGCGGTCTCTTCGTCGATGAGGCGCTGGGTCTGCTCCGAGTAAGGCCGTCGCAGTGGCTCCTCGGCGGTTTCGGTTCCGAGCCGGTGTGCTCCTGTCCCGTAGCCCACGGGGCCGAGGGCCGGGGACAGGCCGAATTCACGGATCATGCGGGCGGCGATCTGGGTGGCGCCGGCGAGGTCGTCGGCGGCGCCGGTCGAGCCCTCGCCGAAGACGACCAGTTCCGCGGCGCGCCCGCCGAGCCGTACGGCGAGCAGGTCGGTCAGGTAGCCCTCGGTGTACAGGTGCCGCTCGGCCTCGGGTAGCTGTTCGGTGGCGCCCAGCGCCGGACCCGATGGCAGGATGGTCACTTTCGCGACAGGGTCTGCGTGCTCGCACAGCGCCGCTACCAGGGCATGCCCGGATTCGTGGACGGCGACCGCGTGCCGTTCCTCGGGAAGCAGGGCGTTGGAGGACTCCCGGCGTCCGAGCAGTACGCGGTCGCGGGCGTCGTCGAGGCCTTGGGCGTCGATGACGGTGCCTCCGGCCCGGACGGCGTTGATGGCGGCCTCGTTGAGCAGGTTGGCGAGGTCGGCCCCGGAGAAGCCGGGCGTGGCACGGGCGATGACGTTCCAGTCGACGTCGGGTGCCACGGTCTTTCCGTGGGCGTGTACCGCGAGGATCGCGGCCCTTTCTGTCTGGTTGGGCAGGGGCACGGTCACATGCCGGTCGAAACGGCCGGGTCGTAGAAGCGCGGGATCGAGGGACTCGGGCCTGTTGGTGGCGGCCAATACCACGATGCCGCTGCTCTGGTCGAATCCGTCCATCTCCGCGAGGAGCTGGTTCAGGGTCTGCTCGCGTTCGTCGTTGCCGCCCAGCCGTGCGGTGCCGCGGCGGCTGCCGACGGCGTCGATCTCGTCGATGAAGATGATCGAGGGCGCCCGTTTACGTGCTTCGCCGAACAGATCGCGGACCCGCGACGCCCCGACGCCCACGAACATCTCCACGAACGCGGACCCGGTCACTGACAGGAACGGCACCTCCGCCTCGCCGGCGACGGCGCGCCCGATGAGGGTCTTGCCGGTGCCGGGTGGGCCCACCATGAGCACGCCGCGCGGCCCGGTGGCCCCGGCCAGCGCGTACCGCTCGGGGTTGCGCAGGAAGTCGACGATCTCGCTGATCTCCTGCTTGACCCCTTCGTATCCGGCGACGTCGGTGAACCGGGTCGTCGGACGCTCGGCCTCGATGATCTTCGCTTTGGAGCGTCCCATGGCGCTGAGGCCTCCGCTCAAGGCCCGTCCGGCCCGGCGGCCGGTCCACAGGAACAGGCCGCCGATGAGCAGCAGCGGCACGAGCAGGAATGCCAGAGTCACCCACCCGCCCCCGCCGCTGGTGGTCCGGGAGCCGGTGACTTCCACTTTCTGCGTGCGCAGGAGCTGGTCGAGGTGGCTGGTGTCCAGCACGGTGGGGATCTGGGTCGTGAAGGTTCTGCCGTCTTTGAGGGTTCCGCTCACCGCGCCGTTGGCGTTGATGTCGACCGCCTTGACCTGGCCGGCTCCCACCTTCTGGGTGAAGGCGCTGTACGAGACGGTGGTGACCGGCGCCGACGGGATCGTCCGGACCAGGACCACGATCAGCACGATGAGCGCTACGACGGGCAGCAGCCAGCGCATGAGGGAAGGGCCGGGGGACGCCGACGGCGGCTTCAGCGGCTCACGGGGAGGCCCCGGCTTCGCCGAGCGGGTCCAGTGTCGACCCGGCAGGCGGACCGATGTGATCACTGCACCACTCTCCGACTGACCACGGTTTCCCGTCCCGGCCCTTTCCCGTGGGAACACTTGCCGCAAGCGTGCGGCCCTTCCTCCAGCATCGACGCTCACCGCACCATTCGCAGGGCGGGACGCGCCGCGAGCCGTTTCGCGGCAGCACAACTCGGTACTGCCGTCTCATCTGAAGCTTCCCCGTGGACCTGGACACCTGGAGACTGGGACGTGAGGTTCCAGAGGAAGTAGAGCCAGGTGAGCAACAAGCAGGGCAAGCGGTACTCGGAGGAGTTCAAGCGGGACGCCGTGGCGTTGGCCCGGTCCTCCGATAAGACGGTCACCGAGGTGGCCCGGGACCTGGGCGTGAGTCCGGAGGGCCTGCGGAGCTGGGTCAAGCAGGACAAGGCCGACCGCGGTGAGGGCGCCACGGGCGAGCTGACCAGCGCTGAACACGAGGAGTTGCGTCGCCTGCGCCGGCAGAACCTCGAACAGCAGAAGACCATCGAGGTCCTGAAAAAAGCGACGGCCTTCTTCGCGCGGGAGAGCGACCGGTGAGCGATGTCTACCGGTTCATTGCGGCGGAGAAGGCCACCTACCCGGTCACCTTGTTGTGCCGCATCCTCGGCGTGCCCCGCTCCTCCTTCTATGCCTGGGCCAACGGGCAGGAGGCCCGCCATGCGAGGAAGCAGGCCGACGAGGCGCTCGCGCTCGAGATCACGGTGGTCCACCTTGCCTCCAGGGGCGCCTACGGCGTCCCTCGCGTGCATGCTGAACTGCGGCGGCTGGGCCACGGCGTGAATCACAAGCGGGTCGAGCGGCTGATGCGCGAACGCGGCATCACCGGGATCACCCGCCGCCGGCGCCACTCGCTGACCCGCCCAGACAAGCGGGCGCGGCCCGCACCGGACCTGATCAGCCGCGACTTCACTGCGGCCCGTCCTGGAACGCGCCTGGTCGGCGACATCACCTATCTGCCCAGTCCGCGGTCGCTCAGGCACTTGCGGTCGTACGCCCCCACGGCACCGGACAGGCCCAGGTTTTCCGCCGCCCCTCCATGGAACCGGGCTGACACCTGACCATGGCACAGCACTGCGGGCGGTCTCGTCCGCACCGTTCGTCGCTGCCGACGGCTGAGGTTCAATCCCCGGACGCTGTGCGCTCGATGAGCAACTCGGTGCTGCTGCCCAACGTGGTGAGGCGCGCGTAGTCGTCCTCGTCCAGTCGGCAGTGGGCCTGTTCCGAGAGCTGTTCGACGAAACTGAGGAAGTCCAGCGAGTCCAGTTCAAGTGCCTGCCGGAAGTCGGTGTCCGGCCCGATAGGGCCGAAGTCGGCGTCGGGGACGATGCCGGTGAGGATGTCCTTGACGAGTACGGTCGCCTGCTCACTGTTCACAGTTCCTCCGGTTTCTGCGCCCAGCTGTCCAGTGCAGCCAGGAAGCGGGCCCCGGTGGAGCCGTCGCTGGCCCGGTGGTCGGCGGACAAGGTCGCGGTGACCACCGGTCTGACGCCGAGCAGTCCGTTCACCGCCCACGGGCGCTCCACGACCTTGCCCAGTCCGACGAGCGCGACCTGGGGCGGATAGATCACGCCGAACACCGCCTCGACGCCCTGGTCGCCCAGATTGGTTACCGTGATGGTCGCCGAAGCCGTCTCAGATGCCCGCAGGCGGCCTGTGCGGGCACGGGCGACCAGGTCCCGCAGCCGCGCCATGACCTCGGGCAGGGGAAGATCGGCGGCGTCGCGGATGGCTGGGGCCACCAACCCGCCGCCCCGCAGGGACACCGCCACACCGAGGTGGACGGCGGCTTCGCCGCCGAAGCCGTCGGGAGTCCAGAAGCCGTTGAGCTGTGGCACGTGCCGGGCGGCGAGGGCGGTGGCCTTGAGCAGCACCGCGGTGGTGACCAGCCGTTTCGGCACAGGGAGTTCGCGGTTGCGCTCCCGCAGCCATGCCACGGCTCTTCCGAGGTCCACGGTGGTGGACAGGTAGTAATGGGGGATTTCCCGTTTGGAGCGGGTCATCAAATCGGCGGTGGTCCGCCGCATGGCGGTCAGCCGGGCGGCGGCATCGTGGACGGTGGTCGCCGCGTCCCGCCCGGTCTCGGCCTTGTGCGGCCCGGCGCCCGCGGCTTCCGGCCGGGCTAGGAGTGCTTCCCGTTGGCCCGCGACGCTTTCGGGGGCGGTTCGTGCCCTCTTCGCGGCGGCAGCACGTACGTCCGCGACGCGTACTGCGCCGTCCCGGCCGGTGCCGGTGACAGCGGCCAGTTCGATGCCTGTCTCTGCCGCGGTGCGCCTGGCCAGCGGGGTGGCTCTGACCCGTCCGCGTCCTGCGGGCTCCTCCTTGACCGCTGTGCTGGGCGGCCGCTCGGCGGCCGCTTCCCTCGACACGTCGGCGCGAGTGACTCGTCCGCCCGGACCGGTGCCGTGGACGGCAGCCAGGTCCAGCCCTGCCTCTTCGGCCTGGTGGCGGACGAGCGGTGTTGCCGCGACGGTCCCGCCAGATTGTCCTGCCTCGGGTGATGCTGACGGCGGCGGCGGCGTCGTCGCCGCTGCGGGCGGGCTGGCCGGCTGCTTCCGGCTGACTGCCTCAGGGGCTTCGGGCGTGAGGCCGGCCGCTTCTTCACCGGCCGGGGAGATGACGGCCAGGGATGTGCCGACCGGGACGGTGGCGCCGGTCTCGACCAGCAACCGGTCGACCACTCCGCTTTCGAAACATTCCACTTCGATGGCTGATTTGGTGGTGTCGACGACGGCGACGATGTCGCCCTTGCGGACCCGGTCACCGGGACCGACCAGCCACTCGATCAGTGTGCCTTCGGTCATGTCGGCGCCCAGCGAGGGCATGGTGAACTCCGCCATCTCAACCGACCGTCCTGCGCGCCGCAGCGGCGATGCCGTCAGTTTGCGGTAGTGCTGCTTCTTCGAGTTGCGCCGCGTAAGGGGTGGGCACTTCCGCGCCGCAGACCCGTTCCACCGGTGCGTCAAGGTCGTAGAAGCCTTGTTCGGCGATTCTGGTCGCCACTTCCGCCGAGAGCCCGGCGGTCCGCCACCCCTCGTCGATCACGACCGCCCGGTGGGTGCGCCGGACCGATCCGAGGATCGTGGTGTCGTCCAGCGGCCGCAGCGTCCGCAGGTCGATCACTTCCGCGTCGATCCCCTCCTCGGCGAGCCGGTCCGCCGCCTGCAGTGTCTTCCCGAGCGACCCTCCGTGGGTGATGAGGCTTACGTCGTTGCCGGGCCGGCGGATCGCGGCGGTGTCGAGGTCCACTGGACCGCAGCCGGTGTCCAGTTGGCCCGAGAGGTTGTAAAGGGAGCCATGCTCGAAGATCAGTACCGGGTCGGGGTCGGCGAGCGCGGATGCGAGCATGTAGCGGGCGTCTTCCAGCGTCGCGGGGGCCAAAACGCGGATTCCCGGGATGTGTGCGTACCAGCCCTCCAGGCTGTGCGAATGCTGGGCGGCGAGTCTCCGGCCGGCGCCGGTCGTCATGCGGATCACCAGGGGTACAGCCACCTGGCCGCCGGACATGTGCAGCAAAGTCGCCGCGTTGTTCAAGATCTGGTCAAGGGCCAGGAGGCTGAAGTTGACGGTCATGATCTCCACAATGGGGCGCATCCCGGCGATGGCGGCGCCGATGCCCGCGCCGACGAAGGCGGACTCCGAAAGCGGGGTGTCGCGTACGCGGTCCGGTCCGAACTGGTCGATCAGGCCGAGGCTGACGCCGAAGGCACCGCCGTAGCGACCCACGTCCTCGCCCATCAGGAAGACCCGTTCGTCGCGCGCGAGGGCCTCACGCATCGCCTCCCTGAGCTCCTCGCGGTAGGTGGTGTTGCTCGTGGAGTCCGGACTCATGACACCTCCCCTGTGGGGGTGCTGACGAACTTCAGGAGATCGGAAACGGGCTCCAGTTCGCCCTGCTCGGCGGCGGCGAGTGCCTGGTCCAGTTGGAGGGCCACTTCTTCTTCGAGGCGTTCCTCGTCGGCGTCGGTGAAACCGTCCTCCGCCCGAACCCGGCCGAGGAGCAGGGCAATGGGATCGCGTTCCTTCCAGTGTTCGACCTCCGCCTTGTCCCGGTACAGATCGGGGTCGTACATCGAATGCGCCCGGAACCGGTAGGTGCGCATTTCCAGAAAGACCGGTCCCACTCCGTCGCGGACGGCCCGTACGGCCTTGTGCGCGGCCCGCTCGACAGCCAGCACGTCCATGCCGTCCACCACCCAGGCGGTCATTCCGTACGAGGCGGCGCGGGCGGCCAGATCGATGTTGGCGTGTTCCCGGGCGAGCGGGGTGCCCATGGCATAGAGGTTGTTCTCGCAGACGAAGAGCAGCGGCAGGTCCCACAGCGCGGCGAGGTTGGCCGTCTCGTGGAACTCGCCCTCGGCCATTGCTCCGTCCCCGAACAGGCAGCAGACCAGCCGGTCCGTTCCCCGCATCCGATCGGCAAGCGCCAGGCCCGTGGCCACCGGCAAGCCGCCGGCGACGATGGCGTGACCGCCGTAGAAGCGGTGCGAGGCGTCGAACAGGTGCATCGATCCGCCGCGGCCCCGGCTGCATCCGGTGACCCGTCCGAGCATCTCGGCGAACAGCGCCTCGGCAGGCAGACCCCGGGCCAGGGCGTGGCCGTGTTCCCGGTACGTGCTCACCACAGCGTCCTGGGGGGTAAGGGCTCTGTGTACGCCGACGGAGACGGCCTCCTCGCCGATGCACAGGTGGACGAATCCGCGGACCTTGCCGCCGCTGTAGAGCTCCACGCAGCGTTCCTCGAATCGGCGGATCAGCAGCATGTCCCGCAGCAGTCCGTGGCGGTGACCCGCGGCTTCGCTGGGCTCGGGGGCCGGTTCCCCAGCGTGTGCTCGGCTGGGGTCCTGCCGCTTGCCGGTCGCGGCCTTCTTGCTGCGCGAGGCGTGCCGGGCAGCCTTGCCGTCCTTGCCGCTCCGCGCTTTTGCGGACTGGGGTTTGGCGGCACGTGCAGTCATTTCGTCTCCTCCAGGGCAGAGACGTCCCCTTCGGGCAGTCCCAGTTCACGGGCACGCAGCAGGCGTCGCATCACCTTGCCGCTGCGGGTCTTGGGCAGATGCTGATCGAAGGAAACCGACCGGGGAGCCATCGCCGGGCCCAGTCGACGCCTAGCGAAGGCCGTGATGTCCCGGGCAAGCCCCGCGTCCGCCTCGAACCCTGGTTCGAGAGTGACGAACGCCTTCACAACCTCGCCGGCGACCGGGTCGGGGCAGCCGATGACCCCTGCCTCGGCAACCGCCCTATGCTCCATCAGCGCGCTCTCGACCTCGAAGGGGCCGATGAGATGCCCGGCCGACTTGATGACGTCGTCCGCGCGTGCCACGAACCAGTAATAGCCGTCGGTGTCGCGCCGGGCGATGTCTCCGGTCAAGTACCAGCCGTCGGCGAAGCAGGCCCGGTAGCGCGCCTCGGCGTTGAGATACCCGCGGAACATCGACGGCCAGCCGGGCCGCAGCGCGAGTTCGCCCTCGGCTCCCGGGCCGTCCAGCACGTGCACGCGTCCGCCGACGACTTGAGCCCGACCGTTCGGCCCGCGTTCCAGAACCGCAGCTTCCACGCCCGGTAGCGGTCGCCCCATGGATCCCGGTCGGATCTGCGTCCCGGGGACGTTCGCGATCATGATGCTGCCGGTCTCGGTCTGCCACCAGTTGTCGTGCACTGGCAGACTGAGAATCTCCTCACCCCAGCGGACCGCCTCGGGATTCAGCGGTTCTCCCACGCTCGCGATGAATCGCAGCGCCGAAAGGTCGAAGGAACGCGGCAGCTCCGGAGCAGTGCCACGCGGGGTGGCACGCATGAGCATCCTGATGGCCGTCGGCGCGGTATACCAGACGGTCACCCGGTGCTCGGCGAGGACGCTGTACCAGCGGCGGGCACTGTATTCGCCTGCGTCCACCACGGTCGTGACGCCGTGCGTCAGCGGCGCGATGACCCCATACGAGGTACCGGTCACCCATCCGGGGTCTGCCGTGCACCAGAAGACATCGTCGGCACGCAGGTCGAATACGGAGGCAGCGGTCGCGTAATGAGCCACCACGGCTTCGTGGACATGGACCGCGCCCTTGGGCGTACCGGTGGTGCCGCTGGTGAAGTGCAGCAGGGCCATGTCCTGTGGATCCGTCTGCGGAATCGTGAAGCTGTCCTCGGACCGGGCGAGCAGTTCGTCGAAGGCGAGCGTGCCGGAGGTCGGCTCGCTGTCCGATCCGACGATCAAGACATGCCGCAAGCCGGACAGTTCGTCTCGCCGTTCCGCGACCTTGCGCGTGTACAGTTCCCGGGTCGTGACCAGGACCCGGACGTCGCCGAGCCGCAGGCGTTCCTCCACCGGCTCCGGGCCGAACGCGGCGAACAGAGGGCAGAAGACGGACGTGTTCTTCAGCGTTCCCATGACCGTCACATACAGTTCGGGGCAGCGTCCGAGGAGCGTCGCGACGCATTCGCCCCTGCCCACGCCGAGCGACCGCAATGCGTTGGCGAAGCGGTTGCTGCGTCGGGCCAACCCCTCGTAGGTGACCGTGGTCACCGAGAGGTCGGCTGCCACACAGCGCAAAGCGGCCTTGTCCCCGCGACCCGCAGCCACGTGCCGGTCGACGGCCTCGTGGGCGATGTTGAGCCCACGGTCACCAGGCAGGCCGTCCAGATGATGGCGCGCCCATTGCCAGGAGAATTCGCTCCTGTCCGATGGGCCTCCGGCATCCTCACCTCTCGCCTGTACCTCACCGGTGGCACTGCTCGCCTGCCCGATCCCGGACTCCTTCCGGTGGTGCATTGTGACCTCCAGCAGGTGGGAAAATGGTGCCGATTCGGTGGCTACGGGTGTGTGCTTCGCCTATTCGATCCGGGGTCGGGCGCCGCTAGCGCCGCCATGACGACGGCCGCCCCGCAGGCGGCCGGAGCGGTGACTGTCCGGGAGCATCGCCATGACCGCCTCCCTACGAGGACCTGTAGGAGGCGGCCCCGACACGTGCCTCGGCCGTGACCGGCAGGCGCAACCCATTTCCCGCCCGACAGTGATCCGGACACGGTTCCATCCTCCCTCCAGTAACCTGTCGCCGCCCCCGCTGACTCATTCCTCAGAAAGACCAGTGAAAGGCGAACTCGCGCAGACGGCGCCGTACGGTTGCGGCCCGGCCGTGGTTGCGGTACGCCCAGAGCAGACGGCGCGACGGGGACCGGGCCCGGGCGGGTCAGCTCCTTCGTCCCTCGGAACACGCCCGGCTGAGGGGCAAGACGCGGGTTGCACTCAGCGGCGCGGCCGGGCGTCAGCTTTCCGGCGTGAGCAGGGCGAGGATGGCCATGTCGTCATGACCGTCGCCTGGATGGATGCCGACGAGGGCGGGCACGAATTCCTCAAGGGGCAGGGCTGCATGGGTGACGGCGAGTTTGGGCGAGGCCTTGCGATCGGGGGTGACAACCAGCGGCGGGGAGTGTCCCGCCGTGCTCCATCGCAGGTATCCATGCCTGGCTCAAGGGCTCGACGCGGGCGGGGCGCCCAGTGGTGACGGTCGGTGATCGCCTGCAGGGTCCTGTCGAGGCGGGCCAGCACCGCGCTGGACTGGAACCGGATGGTCGTAGATCCGAGGAGCGCACCAAAGTGCGGGCATCCACTGCCGAAGGGCTGATGGCCAGTCCCGCCGCCGTCGCACGGCCGGGCAGCATCGGACGGGCCTACCGGCCGCGGTTCACACCGACCAGGAAAGGCAGCAGGGCACCTGCACCCGTATCCTCGGACATGTACGCGGCACCGGGCCGTCGCATCCCGTCCAGGCGACTGAAGCACCGCTGAGGACGGATACGACGCCGTAGCGCAGCACACGCAAGGAGCACGCTGATGCGCGCACACGTCGGAGACTGGATCGTTGTGGAGGCCCGGCATCTGGACGGGCCCCGCCGCCGGGGTCAGATCGTACGGCTGGGGCATCCGGACGGCACACCCCCGTATGCGGTGCGCTGGATCGAGGACGACCGGGAGACGGTCTTCTTCCCCGGCCCCGAGGCCCACCTTGAAGCCGAGGCGGAGCACGCCGCGCACAGGCATGCCTTTCCGTAACGTCGTCGTCCGGGTGATGGCCAACGGTGATCGGCTTCGAAATGGGGGCACGTCCACCGACGTGTGCCACCACGCCAAGGCGTACGAGTGCGTCCAGACCGCCGAGGTCGCCCGTGTACGGCTGCCGGCCCCCATGCCCGACAGCCACACGGCGGTGGCCGACGGCGGATCCGTGCTGCCATTCGACGGCGGGCGCTACCAGCTCAACGGACCCCTCACGGTCACCGATGCCAACGTCATGCTGGGCACTGCCCGGCCGGACTGCTTCCCGCGGATGTTCGGGCCGGACGGCGCCCTGTGGTTGGACGGGCAGGCGGTTCGCCGGCAGTCCACCGAACCGGCTCAGTGGATCCGCCGCGACACCGGGGACGATCACACCCCCGAGCAGGGCGCCGAGGGCTATCCGCGGCTCGGGACAAACCGGCGTGCGCCGGGAACCGGTCGTGCGGACGCTGTCGCCGTGCGCACACGGAGGGCTGGACGGGGCGCGGAGCGGCCATGAGTACGGAAGCAGGGCCGGTAGACGGCAGGGAGTCCCGCGGTACCGACCCACCGCGGATTGTCACCCTGACGCTGAACCCGGCCGTGGACGTCTGCTGGGAGCTGGGACACCTGGCCGACGTCGGCAAGAACCGCGCCCGGGTGAGGGCACGCACCGCCGGCGGCGGAGGGATCAACGTCGCCCGCGGGGTGGTCCAACTCGGGGGGAGGGCCACGGCCGTCCACACCGCGGGTCGCGAGGTCGGTGGACTCCTCGATCGGCTGTTGGAGGAGGAAGGCATCGACCATGTGTCTGTGGAGATCAACGGAGAGACGCGCGAGGGACTGGTGCTCTACGAGACGGATAAGCGCCGCTGCTATCACCTGGTGCCGCGTGGGCCCTGGACGGAGGTGAACGAGGGCATGCGCTGTCTGAATGCCCTTCAGCACGCGGCCGGTGACGCCTCCTACGTGGTGGCCAGCGGCAGCCTGCCGCCCGGACTGCCTGCGAACTTCTACGCGACTGTCGCCCGCCGGATCTCGGAGAGCGGGGCCCGGCTGATCCTCGACACCTCCGGCCCTGCCCTCCGCGGCGCGCTGACGGAACGCGTCCACCTTCTGCGGTGCAACCAGAACGAGGCCGCGAGCCTGGCCGGCCGGCCCGTTCGCACCTTCCACGACGCCCGTCGGCTCAACGCGCGACTCCTCGACGCGGGCGCCGCGCGCGTCGTGATCACCGCCCTGGGACCGCTGGGCGCCCTGTGCTCAACCGGAACGGGTCACACCGAGGTGCACGCGCCGCCGCCCGGCGATCTGCTGAGCGACGCCGGAGCGGGCGACAGCATGGTCGCCGCGCTGGCCCTGCGGCTGGCCGCCGGAGACGACGTGGTCACCGCGTGCGCGTTGGGGGTGGCGGTGGCCGCGGCATCGGTGCTCACCGCCGGTACAGCCCCCTTCGACCCCGCCATGGCCGCGTCGATACTGTCCGAGGTGACGCTCCGGCCCGCGACCGGAAGACGACCTACAGCCCCGTGAGCCGAGGGGAAAACCGGTTTCCCGCTCCCGGCGTTTCTCAGCCGACGCGACATTGCACTTCACGAGCAGGAAGCTGTCCGGCGTCGCCGAGACCGAGACGGTGCCGGCGGTGACGAGACGGCGCACGAAGTCCGGTTCGTCGCTGGGCCGTTGACCGTACAGACCGGCCTTGCGGCCTGGGTCTGGTCCGCACTGTGCGTACGGGGCAGGCCGTCAAGCACGTCGCAACACCTCTGGTCTGCCACCTCGCACAGGGCCGCTGCAAGAGCCGGCCCGGGGCTCTCCGGTCGCCTCAGGGGCGCAGGCCGCTGCCGTAGGGTCCGTAGAGGTCGAGCAGGCGGGTGCGGGCGTCTTCGAGTCGGTGGCCGATGACCTCGGCGCAGGCGAGCACGAAGGCGTAGCCGAACGCCGGGTCCTCCTGGCACAGTTGCCGTACTGCGGTGGCGTCGAACTCGAAGGCGCGTACGTCGGTCAGCGCCTGGGCCGACATGTGCCAGTGGCGCGGCGGGAACAGCCAGGACCAGCCGAGTAGGGAGCCTTGGCCGAGCCTTTCGATGGTGGCGGCGGGATGGCCGGGTACGTGCATGTGCAGTGCGATGTCGCCGGCGCGGATGATCCAGAACCGGTCGGCCTTGCCGTTCTCCTCGAAGATGCGTCGGCCGGCGGGGAATTGCACCTCATACCCCAGGGTCATGAGCCGGTCGAGTTGTTCGTCGGGAAGGGCGGCCAGTCGCCCGGTCATCGTCATCAGTTTCGTCATGGTCGTCTCCGTTGTCTGATGCAGCGCCCGTCGCAGGCCGCTCGCTGCGGCTGCGCCTTCCGTTTCCTTATGGTCGGACGGGTACTGCCCGGCCGTCGTGGGCCGAACCGCCCCCGTACGGGGGCCGCCTGGTGCCCTTCCGCGGTCACAGCGCGCGCAGGCCGTGGTTGCGGAACTGTGCACGGACCCGGTCCACGAGAGCGGCGTCCGGGACCGGGGTGTCCCGCAGCGGGAAGGGGATGCCCAGGGCGTCGTATTTCGCGGCGCCGAGTTTGTGGAAGGGGAGTACGTCGATCTGTTCGACGTTGCCGAGGCCGGCGGTGAAGGAGGCCAGGCCGTCGACGGCGGCCTCGTCGTCGGTCCAGCCGGGCACGAGCACGTAGCGGATGCGGACCGGCACTCCGAGGCGGTCGAGGCGGGTGGCGAAGTTCAGGGTGGGGGCCAGGGAGCCGCCGGTGAGCGCGCGGTAGGTGGGCACTTCGAAGGACTTGATGTCGAGCAGGACAAGGCTGGTGTCGGCGAGGAGTTCGTCGGTGGCGCGGGCGCCGAGGAATCCGGAGGTGTCCAGGGCGGTGTGCAGGCCCAGTTCGCGGCAGCGGCGCAGGATCTGCCCGGCGAAGGCCGACTGGAGCAGCGGTTCACCTCCGGTGAGAGTGACGCCGCCGCCCGCGGCGGTGACGAATCCCTGGTACCTGCTGATCTCGGCCATGACCTCGTCGACGGTCGCCTGCCGCCCGTCACGCATGTGCCAGGTGTCGGGGTTGGCGCAGTACAGGCAGCGCAGCGGGCAGCCGCTGAGGAACAGGACGAACCGGGTTCCGGGCCCGTCGACGCCGGTGGACAGGTCCCAGGAGTGGATGCGGCCGGTGACGGAGGGGCTGGGCAGTACCCGGTCCGCCGTGCGGCCGGTGCCGGCCTTCATCGGGCGCCGTGGAAGGTGCGGCTGATCACGTCGAGCTGCTGCTCGCGGGTCAGGCGGATGAAGTTGACGGCGTAGCCGGAGACGCGGATGGTCAGCTCCGGGTATTTGTCCGGATGGGCCATGGCGTCTTCGAGGGTGGCGCGGTCCAGGACGTTGACGTTGAGGTGGAATCCGCCGGTGGCGGTGTAGGCGTCGAGGATGCCGAGCAGGTTCGCGGCACGCTCGTCAGGGTCGTGGCCGAGTCCTTCGGGGGTGATGGTCGAGGTGAGCGAGATGCCGTCGCGGGCTTGGGCGTAGGGGATCTTGGCGACCGACATGGCGGAGGCGATCATGCCGTGCCGGTCGCGGCCGTTCATCGGGTTCGCCCCAGGGGCGAACGGGGCTCCGGCGGGGCGGCCGTCGGGTGTCCCGCCGGTGTGCAGGCCGTAGACGACGTTGGAGGTGATGGTGAGCACCGACTGGGTGTGCTCGGCATCCCGGTAGGACGGGTGGGCGGCGATCTTCGCCATGAACGATTCGACCAGGTCGGTGGCCAGGGTGTCGGCGCGGTCGTCGTTGTTGCCGTAGGCGGGCCACTCTCCTCGCGTCTCGTAGCCCACAGCCAGGCCGGTGTCGTCCCTGCGGACCCGCACCCGCCCGTACTTGACCGCCGAGAGGCTGTCGGCGGCCACCGACAGGCCGGCGATGCCGCAGGCGAGGAAGCGGTGCACGGGGTGGTCGTGCAGGGCCATCTCCAGGCGCTCGTAGGCGTACTTGTCGTGCATGAAGTGGATGACGTTGAGCGCGTTGACGTAGGTGGCGGCGAGCCAGTCCAGTGTGCGGTCGTAGGCCGCGGACAGCTCGTCGTAGTCCAGGTAATCGCCCTTCAGCGGGTCGGCGGCGGGGGCGACCTGTTCGCCGGTGATCTCGTCGCGGCCGCCGTTGACGGCGTAGAGCAGGGCTTTGGCGAGGTTGACGCGGGCGCCGAAGAACTGCATCTGCCGCCCGACCGCCATGGCGGAGACGCAGCAGGCGATGGCGGTGTCGTCGCCGGTGCGGGGCCGCATCAGGTCGTCGGACTCGTACTGGATGGCGCTGGTGTCGATGGAGACCTGGGCGCAGAACTGCTTGAATCCGCCGGGGAGCCGGGGGGACCACAGCACGGTGAGGTTCGGCTCGGGTGCGGGGCCGAGGTTGTACAGGGTCTGCAGGAAGCGGAAGGAGGTGCGGGTGACCAGGGTGCGGCCGTCGGTGCCCAGCCCGCCGATGGACTCGGTCACCCAGGTGGGGTCGCCGGAGAACAGCGCGTCGTACTCGGGGGTCCGCAGGAATCGCACGATCCGCAGCTTGATGACGAAGTCGTCGATCAGCTCCTGCGCGCGTGTCTCGTCGACGACCCCCGTGTCGAGGTCGCGCTGGAGGTAGACGTCCAGGAAGGTCGACGTGCGGCCGAGCGACATCGCGGCGCCGTTCTGCTCCTTCACCGCGGCGAGGTAGCCGAGGTAGAGCCACTGCACCGCCTCGTGCGCGGTGGCGGCCGGGCGGGTGACGTCGCAGCCGTAGGAGGCGGCCATCCTGGCCAGTTCACCGAGTGCGCGGATCTGCTCGGCCAGTTCCTCGCGGTCGCGGATCACCTCGGCGGTCGAAGGTTCCAGGTCCAGCCGGGCGCGTTCGGCGCGCTTGGCCTCGACCAGGCGTGCGGTGCCGTAGAGGGCGACGCGGCGGTAGTCGCCGATGATCCGGCCGAAAGCCGTGCCCTGGTACAGCACCGGCAGGTCCCAGGCATGCACGGCCCGCAGCAGCGCGCTCCGCAGCGCGGCTTCCTCGAATGCGACGTCCAGCGCCCCCTGGTCCGGATGCCGCGCGTCGACACCCACCACCACTTCGTGCCGGCACCCTCCTGACGTGGCCGGCGGCGGCACGAGTACCACCGGGCACGGTGCCCGGCCGGCCACCGCGAGTGCCACGGAGCCGAGCCGCAGCCCTTCGAACCCGCCTGCCCCCCGGGTTCCGACCACCACCAGCTCGGCGCCCCGCACAGCACCCGGCAGCACTTCGGAGGGCCTCCCGGTGATCTCCCGGGCGGCCGCATCGAGGTCCGGGTATGCCAGGGTGATGTCACCGAGGACCTCGGCCGGACCGGACGCCGGCCTTCCCCAGCCGCCGGATCCGGCTCCGGAAGGCACCCGCGACAGCTCGGGCGGCACCACCGTGACCAGCCTCAGCGCCAGCCCCCGCGCCTCGGCTTCCTCCGCAGCCCAGCGCGCCGCCTCCCGGCCGCCGTTCGAACCGTCCACTCCCACTACCGCGTACCGCTGCATCTCGCCTGCCTCTGGACGCTGGCCCCGCGGCGCCGTCACCACGGGCTCTCCTCGCCTACGCTCCCGGCTCCGCCGCCTGCCGGCCACGGGCCGACCGGCCCGCATCGAGGTCCGGCAGGCCCTCTCGAGTAAGCGGCGCCACCCGAACTGATGCGCCCGCCCCAGGCGCTTCCCGCGATACGGGACGGCGGATGTGCCGGTACCGTGACGGCAAGTCGCACGGGGAGTCTTTGCGTCCCCCGGGAAGCCACTCGTCCGGCTTCCGCCGCCATCCCGGGTTCTACTACGGTGACCAGGGCCACGACCGTTGGGGCGCACTGGCCTTTCCCGAGTGGAGGACTTGGTGGGCGAAGGGGCGGGCGGACTGCCGCGGCTGCAGCTCGACGAGCTGCTGGAGGAGTTGCAGGTCCGTATCGACGCGGTGCGCGGTACCCGGGACCGGGTGCACGACCTGCTGGAAGCGGTCCTGTCCGTGGGCGGGGATCTGGACCTGGCCCAGGTGCTACGGCGGATCGTGGAGTCCGCGGTGGTGCTGGTCGACGCGGAGTACGGCGCTCTCGGCGTCGTCGAGGGCGCAGGGCTTTCGCAGTTCCTCACCAGCGGGATATCTGCCGAACAGGCGCAGGCGATCGGTCCGCTGCCCTCCGGCCACGGCATCCTCGGCGAGCTGATCCGCCATCCGGAGCCGCTGCGGCTGACGGAGATCTCCGATCATCCCGCCTCATACGGATTCCCGCCCAACCACCCGCCGATGCACTCCTTCCTCGGGGTGCCGATCCGGGTGCGCGAGGAGGTGTTCGGGAACATCTACCTCACCGAGAAACGCGGCGACGCCCAGTTCGACGGCGAGGACGAGACGGTCCTGCGGACCCTCGCGGTGGCCGCTGGTGTGGCCATCGAGAACGCCCGCCTCTACAAGGCCGCCCGCGACCGGCAGCGGTGGCTGGAGGCCAACGCGGCGATCGTGGGCGAGCTGCTGTCGGGGGCTGACGAGCAGGCGGTCCTGCGGGGCATCATCGAACTCGCCAGCCGTATCCTGCACGCCGACCTCGGCGTGATCGCCCTACCTGTGGGAGAGAGCACGGACCTGCAGGTGGTCATCGCTGTCGGAGTGGACGCCGAGGACCACCGTGGCCTGGTGCTGCCGCTGGAGGGTTCTTTCATGGGGGCCGCGCTGGCGGCTGGGGGCTCCATCTCCACCAGCGAGATCCGCAAGGATTCCCGCGTCACAGTGGGACCGCCACGCTGGAACGGGCTCGGTCCGGTAGTGGCCGTCCCCATGCTGGCGGAGGACCGGGCGCGCGGAGTGCTGCTGCTGGGCCGCGCCGAGCAGTCGCTGCCGTTCACCGAGGACGAGACCGCCCCGCTGGCAGCCTTTGCCGGGCAGGCCGCCCTGGCGATGGAGCTGGCCGAGCGCCGCCGGGCCGCCGAGCAGGTGGCGCTGCTGGAGGACCGCGACCGTATCGCCCGCGATCTGCACGACCTGGCGATCCAGCGGCTCTTCGCCACCGGGATGACACTGCAGAGTTCGCTGCGGTTCATCGAGCACCCCGAGGCGAACGAACGCGTCATGCGGGCGGTGGACGACCTCGACGAGACGATCAAGATCATCCGTTCGGCCATCTTCGGCCTGCGAGCCAAGGAGGCGGACCGCAAACGCCTGAGCCTTCGCGCACGAGCCGTCACCGCCGCAGAGTCGGCGGCCCGCACCCTCGGCTTCACCCCGTCCCTGCGGATGGAGGGCCTGATCGACACCGATGTGCCGCAGACCGTGGCGGAGGACGTGGTCGCGGTACTGGAGGAGGCGCTGTCCAACGTCGCCCGCCACGCGCGGGCCTCGGCCGCCGAGGTCTCGCTGACCGTCTCCTCGGGCCTGCTGACCCTGAGCGTCACGGATAACGGCACCGGGCTTCCCGCACAGGGCCGCCGCAGCGGCCTGCGCAACCTCGCGGACCGAGCCGAACACCGGGGTGGCGACATGACGGCGACCGCCCGGGAGGAGGGCGGCACCCGCCTGGTGTGGCGGGTGCCGCTCCCGCCCGCGCCGGTTCCGTAGCCGCAGGGCGTCAGCGCTGTGGCCCGCTGTCCAGAACGTCGGGTACGGGGCGGCGGGGGCTCGCGGGGCCTTCGGGGCCGTAGCCGAGGCGGATGAGCATCTGGACGTGTCCCGTGCCGCTGCGGGGGTCGCGCAGCGCCCAGCGGATGTCGGGCCATTCCAGGGCCTGGTGGAGCAGCGAGGCCCGCACCTGATGCGTGGTGCAGGTCAGCAGGACGTTCTCCAGCGCCTGACCCGCGCGCAGCCAGTCCGCACGGCGGTCGTGCCGGGTGGACAGTACCGCGATCACCGGGAGCGCTTCGAAAGCCAACGCCGGCCGCGCGTACGTGGGACGCAGCGCAGCGAAGTCGCGCACCGGCAGGTGCCCGGACGCGTCCCGCGGGCCCAGCACCGCCCCCGACATGCCGTCCTGCGCCCCGTTCCGCACCCAACTGCGGTTCTCCGCCCGGCGGGCGGCATCGGTCGCCGTGAACCACTCGCCCTCCGCCGTCAGTCGGAGGATCCGCCGGGTCTCGTTCGCGTCCGGGACGACCAGGTCGGCTCCTTCAACCGCCGCCGCTTCGGAGAGCTCGGCCAGCACCCGCGCCGGGATCGCCCGGCCGGAGAAGGGGACGCGGCTGCTGTGCCGGCGCCACACCGCGTCGTAGAGGTCCTGCCCGTGCCGCCAGTCACCGGGCAACGGACCTGCCAGGCGTACCGACGCCAGCAGGTCCGGCTCGGGTGGGCGGGGCAGCAGCCGCACGACCGGTTCCCAGCCGCACTGCGCCACCGCGACTCGCAGGTTGAACACCGCCGCACCGACCGACACGTGCAGGGCTCGGCCCACCGGGTCGGTGTGTCGCAGTGCCCGCTCGGTGGCGGCACGCACCTCGATGGTGGTGGTGTCGGGGTCGAGCCGGTAGCGCCAGGGCTGTGTGTTGTGCAGGGACGGGGCCGCCACGGCGGCCGCAATCAGCTTCTCCAGAATCGCCGCGTTCAACGTGCTGGTGGTGTGCATGTCGCTCTCCTTGGGCCGTCCTACTCCAAGGCTTGCGGCGACCGGAGCGCGGGGGCAGGGGTACAAGGCCCTCACGGGATAGGCCGACAGTCCCTGCGCTCAGCGCCGGCCGGTGCCGTCAGGCAGCGGTGCGGCGCTGTTCGAGGCGATGACGGCGGCCTGGACCCTGCGTTCCACGCCGAGCTTGGCCAGCAGCCGTGAGACGTTGTTCTTCACGGTCTTCTCCGACAGGTACAGCTGCTTGCCGATCTGCCGGTTGGTCAGGCCCTCCCCGATCAGGGCCAGGATCTCGCGCTCCCGCGGCGAGAGGGCCGCCAGCGCCTCCGGTTCGGACCCCGCGCCGGAATGGTCGTCGCGCAGGCTGTTCATCAGGCGTGCGGTGGTGGCCGGGTCGAGCAGCGACTGGCCCGAGGCGACCGTCCGAACCGCCGAGACCAGGTCGGAGCCCTTGATCTGCTTCAGCACGTAACCGGCGGCGCCGGCCATGATCGCGTCGAGCAGGGCGTCGTCGTCGTCGAACGAGGTCAGCATCAGGCACGCCAGCGAGGGCATGGCCGAGCGCAGTTCCCGGCAGACCGAGATGCCGTCGCCGTCGGGAAGGCGGATGTCCAGCACAGCGACGTCCGGGCGCAAGGCGGGGCCGCGGGCCAGGGCGTGGCCGGCGGACTCGGCCTCGCCCACCACCTCGATGTCGGGTTCTGCGTCCAGCAGGTCGTGCACCCCGCGGCGCACGACCTCGTGGTCGTCGACCAGGAAGACCCGGATCGGGGACGTTGCCGAGAACCGCGGCACTTCACTCATGAGCGAACCTTCACCTGACGTGCGCCGGCCGGATGCCGCGCTTGACCTCCGATCATCGCGCGGACATCCGCTCGCCAACAGGGCCGAACGGACCTGTGTACAGGGTCCGCTGGGTCTCACGGACGTCAGCGGAGGCGGGTGGCTCAGAGCTTGCGCAGCCATTCGCCGCCGACGCCGTGCGGGGACGAGGAGACCGCACGCAGCGTGGAGTCGTCGAGTTGGCTGCTGAGGCGGTTGTCAACGGCGACGACTCCGTCGATCCGGGCGGTGGCGCTGCCTGCGATGGACACCTCGCTCCGGCGTTCCAGTTCGCCCTCCAGCGTCACGACGCCGTCCTGGACCTTCACGTCCACCGCCGGCGGGGTCAGCCACAGGGTGTTGACGATCACCTCCTGGACGACCTCTTCGCGGATGTCGGTGTCGGGGCGGAGGAACACCTGGAGCAGGTCGCGCCTGGTGACGATGCCGACCAGTCGCTCTTCTTCGTCGAGGACCGGGAGGCGCTCGACCTTGTGCTCGGCCATGGTGCGGGCGGAGAAGGCGATCGAGTCGTGCGCGTGGACGGTCACTGGCGGGGTGGACATCAACTGGCCGGCCGTCAGGGCTTCCGCCTTCGCCACCATGCGCCGGGACGCCGGGCCTCGGAGCAACCGGACCCGCGGAGGTGTTCCGGCGTCCCGGGCCTGACGGGCCATCAGGTCCGACTCCGAGATGACGCCGATCACCTTCTCGTCGTCGTCGACGACGGGCAGCCCGCTGATCCCGTGCTGCGAGAGGAGGGAGGCGACCTGCTTGAACGAGGTCGCCTCTTCGACCCGGACGACGTCGCTCGTCATGACGTTTCCGACCTTGCGGTGCTTCATGGTGTGCCTCCTATGGATGGGCCGAGTGCTCGGCGCGGACGGTGAGGGCAGAGCGGTGGAGCAGGGCTCCGCCCGGGCGGCGGGTCGGCTGATCGGCGCTGTGCCCCTGGCCTGCCGGTTCCACCGTCCAGCGGTTCACGCCGTCACGGCAGTGCTGTCCGGTGCCCCGTCGCCGGGCCGATCGGCCCTGCTTCCCGAGCTCCGCGACTGATCCCGTGACGGTCGCATGGAGCTGGCCGGCCGACGGGGAGAGCGGCTTCGCAGTCGGCCTGCCGCGTTCGTCCAGCCAGACCGGTCAGGGCCGCGCCCACAGTGGCGGCCGCGCCCAGTGCCAGGAGTACCCAACCCTCCACCGCGTACGAACGGCGCCGCAGCCGATTGCGCCGAAACCGCCACAGCACCGTGCTGTGCTTCATGGTCGGTCCCTCCCTCTCGGCTCCGAGGCGGACAGCCGCCCGCCGCTTTCACCAACCCGGGTGCGACCCGCCCCCGTGGCAGAGCCGAACGGCCCTGCCACGGGGGCGGATGCGGGCACGCTGCTGCTCTCGCGCCGACGTCGGGTCGGCGGCCTGCTGCTCGGGATGGAGAGCGACGCCGACGCGGACGTTGCCCTGTTCGCCTTCGAGGAGGCGGAACTGCGTGGCGCGCGACTGGACGTCCTGCACGCCTGGACCTACCGGCAGGCCCCGCTGGACATCCGTGGCGACCGCCCCGGGCCCGTGCACGTTTCGATCGAGCAGCAGGCGAGAACCAGGGCCGCCCTGGCCGGAGGACTCCTCTTGCCGCTGCGTCAGACCAGCCCGCACCTGGCGCCGAACAGCCGGGTGATAAGGGCCACACCGTGCGATGCGCTGATCGCGGCGACCGCGGAAGCGGACATGGTGGTGATCGGTACCCACCGGCAAAGGGGCAGGACCGGCGCAGAACTGGGCACGGTCACGCTTGCGTTGCTGCACCATGCGCACTGCCCCGTGGCGATCGTCCCGGCTCTCGGCTCACAGAACCGGCTGCGCGGTGAGGAGCAACGAAACGAGGGACCAGTGGCCCTGGCGGCCGCCCGAACGACCCTGTCCCCAGATGGTGGAAACGGCAGAAGGTGGTCCAGGCGCGACCACCGAAACCCCCAGGAGATCCCCATGCCCCCCGTCACGGTAACCAGCAAGCTCAGCAACCAGGAACTGCAGGCCCTCGACGCCCACTGGCGTGCCGCGAACTACCTGGCCGTCGGCCAGATCTACCTGATGGCCAACCCCCTGCTGACCGAGCCGCTGCGCCCGGAGCACGTCAAGCCGCGGCTGCTGGGCCACTGGGGCACCTCGCCCGGCCTGAACCTGGTGCACACCCACCTCAACCGGGTGATCAAGGCGCGCGACCTGGACGCGATCTGCATATGGGGCCCCGGACACGGTGGGCCCGCCGTGCTGGCGAACTCCTGGCTCGAGGGCAGCTACTCCGAGACCTACCCGGACGTCAGCCGGGACGCCGAAGGCATGGGCCGGCTGTTCAAGCAGTTCTCCTTCCCCGGCGGGGTCCCCTCCCATGTCGCCCCGGAAACGCCCGGCTCCATCCACGAGGGCGGCGAGCTGGGCTACTCCCTCTCGCACGCCTACGGCGCCGCCCTGGACAACCCCGGCCTGCTGGTGACCTGCGTGATCGGCGACGGCGAGGCCGAGACAGGGCCGCTGGCCGCCTCATGGCACTCCAACAAGTTCCTCGACCCGGTCCACGACGGCGCCGTCCTGCCGATCCTGCACCTGAACGGCTACAAGATCGCCAACCCGACGGTCCTGTCACGGCTCCCGGAAGCCGAGCTCGACGAGCTGCTGCGCGGATACGGGCACGATCCCATCCACGTCACCGGCGACGACCCGCTGACCGTGCACCAGCTGATGGCGGCGGCGATGGACACCGTCCTGGACCGTATCGCCGCTTACCAGGAGGCGGCCCGGGAACAGGGCGCCACCGAGCGACCCAGCTGGCCGATGATCGTGCTGCGCACCCCGAAGGGATGGACCGGGCCCGCCGAGGTCGACGGTCTGCCGGTGGAGGGGACGTGGCGTGCCCACCAGGTCCCGCTCTCCGAAGTACGCAACAACCCGCGGCACCTGCGCCAACTGGAGGAGTGGCTGCGCTCCTACCGCCCCGAGGAGCTCTTCGACGACGCGGGGCGCCCGCGCCCGCACGTGCTGGCGTGCGTCCCGGACGGTGAGCGCCGGATCGGCGCCAACCCGCACGCCAACGGCGGGTTGCTGCTGCGCGACCTGCCGGTACCGGACCTCGAACGCTTCGCCGTGGCCGTCGACAAACCCGGCGTCACCCTCCACGAACCCACCCGGGTCCTGGGCGACCTCCTCGAACAAGTCATGGCCGACACCGCGGGACGCCGCGACTTCCGCATCGTGGGCCCCGACGAGACCGCCTCCAACCGGCTCCAGGCCGTGTACGGGGTGACCGGCAAGGCGTGGCAGGCGCAGACCGTCCCTGTCGACGAGAACCTGGACGCGCACGGCCGGGTGATGGAGATCCTCTCCGAGCACACCTGCCAAGGCTGGCTGGAGGGCTACCTCCTCACCGGCCGGCACGGCCTGTTCTCCTGCTACGAGGCGTTCGTGCACATCGTCGACTCGATGGTCAACCAGCACATCAAGTGGCTGCGCACGACCCGCACGCTGCCCTGGCGCCGCCCCATCGCCTCGCTCAACTACCTGCTCACCTCGCACGTCTGGCGGCAGGACCACAACGGCTTCTCCCACCAGGACCCCGGCTTCGTCGACCACGTCCTCAACAAGGCACCCGAGGTCGTACGCGTCTACTTGCCGCCGGACACCAACACCCTTCTCTCGGTGGCCGACCACGTGCTGGCCTCGAAGGACTACGTGAACGTCGTCGTCGCCGGCAAGCAACCCTGCTTCGACTGGCTGTCCCTGGACGCCGCCCGCGCGCACTGCGCCCGCGGCGCCGGAATCTGGGAATGGGCCGGCACCGAGGACGGCCGCACCGAGCCCGACGTGGTCCTCGCCTGCGCCGGCGACGTACCCACCCAGGAAATCCTGGCCGCTGCCCAACTCCTCCGCCGGCACCTGCCCCAACTGGCCGTCCGGATCGTCAACGTCGTCGACCTCGCGCGGCTGCTGCCCCGGGAGGAACACCCGCACGGGATGCCCGACCCGGAGTACGACGCCCTGCTCACCCCCGACAAGCCGGTCATCTTCGCCTACCACGGCTACCCGTGGCTGATCCACCGGCTGGCCTACCGCCGCACCAACCACCACCACCTGCACGTGCGCGGCTACAAGGAGATCGGCACCACCACCACGCCCTTCGACATGGTCGTACGCAACGACCTCGACCGCTACCGCCTCGTCATGGACGTCATCGACCGCGTCCCCGGCCTCGCCGTGACCGCCGCCCCCGTACGACAGCTGATGGAGGACACCCGGCTGCGCCACCACGCCTGGATCCGCGAACACGGCACCGACCTGCCCGAGGTCGCCGACTGGACCTGGGAAGGCTGACACACCACAGCACGCTCGGATGACGTCGGGGCCCGCCAGGCATGCCTGGCGGGCCCCGACGTGTACGCCCATCACCGAGCCGCAGCAGCCCAAGCCCAACCGGACCCGGGGGCAGGGCCGTTCGGCCCCGCAGCTCGGGCCGTGGGCCCCCAGCGCCGACACTCCCGCGAGCAGGACAGTGATGGCGTACCGAACAGCAACCCACCGATCAGGGAGTCACCATGGCCGTCCACGACCACACCCCCCACCGCACCGGTTTCCACCTGCCCAGCTGGAACCGGGCATCCGCCGACAGCCTGAGCGGTTCGGGGGCCGTCGCCACCAGCGCCACCCTCGCCGCCAAGTCGGCGGCCACCCTGCGGATCGTGACCGGCTTCGTCTTCCTGTGGGCCTTCCTCGACAAGACCTTCGGCTGGCACTACGCCACCGGCTCCGGCAAGGGCTGGATCGACGGCGGCTCGCCCACCAGGGGCTTCCTCAAGGGTGTCTCCGCCGGCCCGCTCCAGTCGTTCTTCCACCACATAGCCGGACAGGGCTGGACCGACACGCTGTTCATGCTCGCCCTGCTCGGCATCGGCGCGGCCCTCACCGCCGGCGTCGCCCTGCGGGTCACCGCCGTCGCCGGCACCGTGCTGATGGCCATGATGTGGGCCGCAGAATGGCCGCCCGCCCAGCACCTGACCGGCGGCGCCCCGAGCATGTCGTCCAACCCGATCGTGGACTACCACATCGTCTACGCCCTCGCGATGATCCTCTTCGCCCTCACCGCCGCCGGTGCCACCTGGGGCTTGGGCCGCATCTGGGCCCGCCTGCCCCTCGTCCGCGACCACCAGTGGCTCCAGTAGCACCCGGCCCGCGCGGCACGGGGCACCGCCTGCCGGGCGGTGCCCCGCTCGGTTCCCCTGCCAACCCGCCGGAGACCCGGCGAAAGGAAGCGACAACCATGACCGTCCGCATCGGCATCAACGGCTTCGGCCGCATCGGCCGCAGCTACCTGCGCGCCCTCCTGGCACGCGAGACCTCCAGCATCGAGGTGGCCGCCGTCAACGACATCGCCCTGGTCTCCACCCTCGCCCACCTGCTGGAGTACGACTCCACCTACGGCCGGCTCCAGGCCCCGGTCACCCACGACGACCGCAGCTTCACCGTGGCCGGCCACCGCATCGCGGTGACCGCGCACCGCGACCCCGCCGCTCTCGACTGGTCCGAGTACGGCGTGGACATCGTGATCGAGTCCACCGGACGTCTGCGCACCCGAGAGGAGGCCGCCGCTCATTTGAAGGCCGGCGCCAGGAAGGTCCTGCTGTCCGCACCGGGCAAGGACGTCGACGCCACCCTCGTGATGGGCGTCAACCACGCCTCATACGACCCGAGGCGGCACGACATCGTCTCCAACGCGTCCTGCACGACGAACTGCGTGGCGCCGATGGTCAAGGTGCTGCAGGACCGGTTCGGCATCGAAAGCGGCCTGATGACGACCATCCACGGATACACCAACGACCAGTCGTTGCTCGACGGCCCCCACAAGGACCTGCGGCGCGCCAGATCCGCTGCCCTGAGCATGATCCCTACCAGCACCGGCGCCGCCCGCGCCGTGGGCCTGGTGCTGCCCGCACTCGCCGGAACGCTGGACGGCATCGCCGTCCGGGTACCGGTCGAGGACGGCTCCCTCACCGACCTGACCGTCCTGCTCGGCCGCGGGACCTCCACCGACGAGGTGAACGCCGCCTTCGAGCAGGCGGCGGCCGGCCCGCTCACCGGGATCCTGCGCGTCAGCACCGCACCCATCGTCTCCCGCGACGTGATCGGCGACCCGGCATCCTGCGTCATCGACGCACCCCTGACCCAGGTCCACGACCGCCTGGTGAAAATCTTCGGCTGGTACGACAACGAATGGGGCTACAGCAACCGCCTGCTCGACCTCACGCAGTACGTTGGAACCCGCCTGTGACCAATGACCTGCGGTACGCGTCAGGAGGCCCGCCCCGATCGGGGCGGGCCTCCTGACGCGTACCGCAGGTCACTTCCGCGAGGTCAGCGCGCTAGCCACAGATATAGCGCAGATGGTCGAGGACAAGATCGACCACCCGAACGGTGAAGCGGGCCCCAGCGAGCAGCCGGATCTCAGTGTCGTCCCCGCAGCCGCCGCGGCCCCCGTTCCCCTCCCGGCATCCCTGCGCAAGAACTAGGGCGTGTATCAGAAGTGGATCTTGTGCCACCGCGCACTCGGTGCCCCCTCCTCGTCATATGACGCTGCTCAGGCATCGCACTCGGTCTCTCGACGGTCCGGTCGCGGCCGCGACGGCCGTGCGGCCGAAGGCAAGGACCGGTTATGTACTGCCGTTATCCAGCGGATGCGGCGGACGTCGGCGCTTCAGTTCTCAGTTCTCAGTTCTCAGTTCTCCTCTCCTGAGGCGAGTCCGCTTCGTCGTGTTCGGAGAAGACCTCGCGTGCGACGGCGTAGCTGTCAAACGCGCGAGCCACACCCGCGTAGACGGCCATCTGGATGAAGGCTTCGACGATCTCCTCTTTGGTCACGCCGTTGTGCAGAGCGATACGCAACTGACCCCGGAGCGGCTCGAGGATGCCCAGGCTCGCTGTGATGGTGACCGAGATGAGGGCGCGGGTGCGGAGGTCGAGGTGCTCGCTGCGAGTCCATGCGTCATTGAAGGCGTGTTCAGTCGCGATCCGTGTGAAGTCGTAGGCGTTGGCGGGTTCCGCCGGCCTTGGATCGACATACGGCGCCAGGCTGAAACCAAGGATCTTCTCGGCGTTGTTCAGAGCGCGCGTGTAGTCAGCGTTGTGTTCCGTCATGCCGCCATTCTGCGCGCGGCCGACCCAAGACTGTTGGACCGTCACGACGCTCGAATGTCCAGCCTGCGCCTAGGCCGTTTGATGGCCGCGACGAGGACGGTTGCCTCGTAGCGGACGGCGAGTTTCTCGTACCTGGTGGCGACCGCGCGGTGACCACGGACGCACCCACGCCAGACGCCGCCTCCACCGCACCACCGAACACCTGCCGGCCAGGTTGCCCGCTCGCCAGCGCACCCTCCACGAGGATTCTGCTCGTCCAGTCGGCCACCCCGCTGGCTCCTGATCGGCTACCGCCGGGGAACGGCAGCGCTCAGATCAAAGACCTCACCCCGATGTTCGCTGCACTCCGCAGAGACCTCGCAGTCCGCTACGACGGCACCGCGATCGTCACCGACCCCGAAGGCCTCACCGAGGCACTGCTGACAGGAATCGGGCGCGGCAAGTCCTACGGCGCAGGCCTGCTCACCCTCGCCCCCGCCACTCACCGATGGGCGCACCCCGCCGGGGCGGCGACGCCCGCAAGAAACTCGCCGCCCCCACCTCGCCATGCTCCCGCGCATTGCGGACTCCCTGTCCTTCCGGATGTATCGCATGCGCTTCGACGACGACATCGTCCCGGAGACCGTGACCCTCGGTGTCGCCGACCGCGCACGTGGGCACTTCGGCGCCCTGGGCGAGCGCCCGCGAGCCGGGCGACGTGCCTGGTGGAATGCGCGGGCTGTGTCAGCTCAGCCCACGGTGTGGGCGTCTGTGCGCTCGCCGCGCTGCTTCCGGCGGCGGGACGCGAGGCCGCGACGCAGCGCCGAACGCCCGAGGAGCAGATGGCCGCCCGTGACGAGCAGCTTCAGCAGCACGAGGACCAGGACGGTGTCGGCGGTCCACAACGTCCACTTGGCGTCGGTCAACGCGGCGCCGCCCATTCCGAGATGGAGGGCGACGACGAGTGCGGCGCCCACCGCCAGGACCCAGGTGGATTTCCGGGGTCCATGGCCCGGGGCCGCGGTCGGGGCTTCGCTTCCCGGGGGACGCTCAATCTGCGGCCCAGGCCCGGAGTCGGCTCGGTCTGCGTGCCACCGCACCCGGAGCCCGTCTCGTCGGCCGATCTTCTCGATCCGTGTGGTGATCCCGTCCTGCAGACGCCGCAGCGCCGCGTCGTCGTCGGCGTCGACGCGCAGGGTGAGCGCGTCCGGGGTCGCGTCCAGAGTCCACCGGCCGTCGGCGAAGCGGACCGTTCCGTGGGTGTCGGTGCAGTCCACGTGCTGGACCGCGGGCATCTTCTGGCCTGGGCCTTGGCCGTGCCCGTCGTGCGGTCGGTGGCTCGCCCGGTTCATCTGGCCGAGGTGGCGGCACAGTTGGGTGATGTAGCGGCTCGCGCGGTCGGTGGCGATCCGGGCTTCGGCGGTCGGCATGACCGACTCCTTTCAGCTGGGGCGTTGCGTCACAGGCGGGTCAGTCGGGTGCGCCAGCCGCGGATTCCGCCCGCGGGCGCGGGTAGAGAGCTGTCGACCGTGACCGGCTCGACGGCATGGAGCAGCCAGCCGTCGGCGAAAGCGCCACGGATCTCGTCCGGGGTCAGCCGGTGCACGCGCCCGGAGCGGTTCGGGGGTTCGTCGCGGAAGGAGAGCACGAAGCACTGCCCGCCCGGCGCGGTCGCCGCATGCAGGCCGTCGACGTAGCGGTCGCGATCTCGGCCGTGGAACCCATGGAGGACCAGGGAGTCGAGCACTGTGTCGAAGCGCTCTCCCAGAGCGCTCAGTTCCAGCACGTCGTACCGCAGGAACCGCGCGGTCAGACCCCGCTCCCGGGCTTTGCGTTCGGCGGCCGCCAGGGCCGTGGCGGCGAGATCGACTCCGGTCGCCTCCAGGCCCCGCCGGGCGGCCATGAGGGTGTGCTCGCCGGTCCCGCAGCCCACGTCGAGCACCCGGCCGCGGAGGACTCCGCGGTCGGCGATGTCGAGCAGGGCCGGTTGGGGCCGGCCGATGTCCCACGGCGGCGGGACCGCGTACAGGGCGTCCAGGGACGGCTGCCCGGCATCGGCCGGGAGGGCGGTATGGGTGGGTGGTGCGTCCGACATGGGAACCCCTCTTCCTCGCCGGGGCCGACCACTTCAGCTTTATCGAGACACTGTGTCTATGTCAAGTCAGAGCGTCTACGATATCGGCGCTGTGTATCCTTGGTGCATGCCGAAGCTGTGGGACGAGACGATGGAGGCGCATCGCCGCGCGGTACAGGACGCCGTCCTGGAGACCGCCGTCGCGCTCGTCACCGAACACGGCCTGGCGTCGGTGACCATGTCGCAGATCGCGAAAGAGGCCGGGATCGGGCGCGCGACGCTGTACAAATACTTCCCGGACGTCCAGTCCGTGCTGATCGCCTGGCACGACCGGCACGTCGCCGCACATCTGGAGCGGCTCGCCCAGGCCCGGGACCACGCGGACGGGCCGTCGCAACGGCTGGAAGCGGTGCTGCTCGGGTACGCGCACATCACCCACAAGCGGCCCCAGGGCGGCGAGATCGCTGCCTTCGTGCATCGGGACCGGCATGTCGTCCAGGCACAGCAGCAGTTGCACGACCTGGTGCGCGAGGTCGTCGCCGAAGCCGCCGCGGTGGGCGCGGTGCGCGAAGACGTCTCCCCGGAGGAACTGGCCGACTACTGCCTGCACGCCCTGTCGGCCGCCGGAGGGCTGCGCTCCGAAGAGGCCGTCCACCGCCTCGTCGCCGTCACCCTCTCCGGACTACGGCCGGCGCGCTGAGAAGGCCACGCCGTGGTTCGCAACAGGTTCCCGACGGCGTGCCGATCTCCGCACCTCCTCGGAGAGATCGACGCGGGATGCAAGTGCGCGAACGCGGCGTCGCCGCAGTGGAACGCGGTCAGGTGGGCGGAGGTGCCCAGGTAGGGCTGAAGGTCAGTGACGGGCTTGCCGTCCTTGGTGATCGTGACCGTCAGCGGGTGCTCCATGCCGGCCATCAGGTCGCCCTTCACCATCACGGCAGGGCGCGGAAAACGGTGCCGGCGTCGGCCATGTTCCCTCCCGGGTGGGGTGGCGGATCCGGTTTGCGGTGGGTCCGCCAGGGAAACGTCCAGGCGCTGGTCGGTGACCATACTTCGCCATGGGGGAAGCCCTCGGGGGTCGTTGTGGGATGCGAGGGAGGCAATGTCAGGTGAGCGGTGTCAGCAACGGGGTGGCGAGGGTCGAGGTGCGACTCAAGTGGGATCCGAGCCCCTTTGGTGAGCCGCCGCGGCATCTCGACATCGTCGCCGCGACCTACTCGGTGGGTGAACCGTACGGGCCGCCCCTGTATGTGGTGCATTCCGAGAGCCGGTCACCGGACGGCACCATCACCATGAGCCGGCACAGTGAGACGGGCCTGGGTCTCGGGTTCGTCGAGGTGATGGTCCTGGAGTTCGACCGGATGGCATCCTCCCTGGCGCGTGTCGTCGTGGGCGTGGCCATCCATCAGGATCGGGGCAGGAAGACCTTCGGCGACATATCGAACGCCAAGGTGGTTGTTGTCGAGCGCTACGAGGAGTTGCTGGTGGACGACTTGGCGCAGGTCGCCGGGTCCACCGCCGCGACCGTCGCGGAGTTCACCAGGAATGCTTCCGGAGGGTGGGGACTTCGCGAGATGGTCCGCGGCTTCGACAGCGATCCACTCGCCTTCGCCGGACAGATGGGCAGCGTCCGGTAGATGCCGCCGAAGACCGCGACTGCCACGCCGAAGCCTTGGCCAGGGGACAGACGCCGCCGGCCGAACGAGCGGACTGCTTCGTGGTCGGCGATTCGCCCGAAGCCTTACCAGGCGGGGATGACGGCGGAGAGGTGTTCGGGAACGCTGCTGCCGTTGTGGACCGTCATGCTCAGAGTGCCCGAGCAGATGGGTCAAGGCGGGCGACGGCGCCGGTGATGCTCAGACTGACGCCCGGCTCCTCGACGGTGACCTGGCCGCCCGGTCTTGCGAGACCGGCCGTTGCGGGACAGCTCTCGGCCCGCATGCTCACGGGTATGTGATCTCGCCGGTATACGCGAGTTCAAGCACGGCGCCACTGCTGTCATACATTGCGAATTCAGCGTATGCCGTCAACTCCGTGAAGCGCGAGGCGTCCGCGGTCGCCTGCTTCGAGGGGGTCTCGCCGCAGGGCCTGAGGCTGGTGGATACCACGGCCTTGCCGGTGTACGGATCGTAGAGGGAGACGCGGTAGCCGGCACAGCTCGAAGGATACGAATGGACGGTTGCCTGACCGATGAAGGTCGAGCTGACCAAGGCCAGGCAAACCCTGCTGCCGGAGGAGTCAACAGCGGTGCACTGCTGCTCGTTGACTGTCGTCTGCGCGGGGGAGGAAGCCCTCGCAGCCTGAGAGGAAGCCGCAGCGGCCGGAACTGATCCCGCCCCTATGGCCAGAATTGTGGCACCGAATAGGGTCAGAAGTAAACGCTGCATGATTCTCCTCGATGTCGTGAACTCCCCTTTTGGAGACTCACGATCTCACCTGCCGGTCATGTCCACAAGGCCACGACGATCATATGGCCAGGTCGGCGGCCCTGGGGTGGGCGGCGGTGCACGCGGACGACTGGCGGCGCTCCTTGGACCGTGGGAACGGCTTACCCGTGGCCCAGGCTGGGAGCCTGACGGTTCGTCCTGACGTCGTGCGGACGGGGGTTCGGTTCACATGAGGCCTCGGGCCAAGGAAGAGCGCGATCAGGAGGTCGTCGAGGTCGGCGCCGCCATCCTTTCGGGTGTGCTGGTCGGTGGTGCCGTTTTCCTCGCGGTATTGGCGGTCGTCCACTTTTCCGGCGTCTCCTCATCCGCCGGCTCGACGCTTCGTCAGCTGGGGGGTGTCGCTGCCGTCATCGCCGGAGTCATTCGGGTTGCCGTATTTCGCGGGCGGCGTGGCCGCTGACCCGGGCGGGACACCCCCCACCGCTCCCCGAGGGCACCCCCTCAGATGGCAGTGCGTCGGCCGTCGCGTCGCAGATCACGCCAGGGTCTGCGCGCACCAGATCGTCTTGCCGCCGGTGGTGTACCGGGTGCCCCAGCCCTGGGTGAGCTGGGCGACGAGCAGCAGGCCGCGGCCGCCCTCGTCGAAGGCGCGCGCCCGGCGCAGGTGCGGGCTGGTCTCGCTGCAGTCGGAGACCTCGCAGATCAGGGAGGTGTCACGAATCAGCCGCAGCCTCAGCGGCGGCTCGCCGTACCGGATGGCGTTGGTGACCAGCTCGCTCACGACCAGCTCGGTGACGAACGCGGCCTCCCCCAGGCCCCAGGCCTCCAGCCGGTCCATGGCGAACTGCCTGGCGTGCGGCACCTGCGCGGCGTCGGGCACGATGGGCCAGTCGGCGACGCGGTCAGGGGACAGCGCGTGGGTGCGGGCGAGCAGCAGGGCGGCGTCATCGGTGCGGCGCTCGGGGAGCATGGTGTCCATCGCCGTGCCGCACAGGGCCTCCAGCGAGCCGGCCGGCTCCTTGAGCACCCGGAACAGGTCGGCGATCCCCCGGTCGGGGTCGCGCTCCCGGCCCTCCACCAGTCCGTCGGTGAAGAGGGCGAGCAGGCTGCCCTCGGGCAGCTGCAGCTCGGTCGCCTCGAACGGCAGCCCGCCGATGCCCAGCGGCGGCCCCGGCTGTACCGGGACGGGGACCGGGCTGCCGTCCGGGGCGATGACCAGTGGCAGCGGATGACCGGCGCTGGCCAGTGCGCAGCGGCGGGAGACCGGGTCGTAGACCGCGTACAGGCAGGTTGCCCCGGACTCGCCGGCCGGCTGGACCTGGCCGGCGGGCTGCCCGTCCTCGGCGTGGAGGACCAGGTCGTCCAGGTGGGTCAGCAGTTCCTCCGGGGGCAGGTCCACGTCTGCCAGGGTGCGCACCGCCGTACGCAGCCGGCCCATGCTGGCCGAGGCGTGCAGGCCGTGGCCGACGACATCGCCGACGACCAGGGCGACCCGGGCGCCGGACAGCGGAATGACGTCGTACCAGTCGCCGCCCACGCCCGCACCGGTCCCGGCGGGCAGGTAGCCGGATGCCACCTCGATCGCCTCCTGGCGTGGCAGCCGCTGCGGCAGCAGACTGTGCTGCAAGGTCAGCGCGGTCGTGCGCTCGCGCGAGTACCGGCGGGCGTTGTCGATGGCGACGGCCGCCTTGGCGGTCAGCTCTTCCGCGAGGATCAGGTCGTCGGCGGTGAAGGCCTCGGGCCGGTCGAGGCGGGAGAAGGTGACGACGCCGAGCAGCGCGCCGCGCGCCCGCAGCGGCACGGTGATCCGGCCGGTCAGCCCCTCCGCGGCGAGGGACCCGTCGATCAGCGGATTGCCCGGTGGCCAGTGGGCCGGATCGGCGGCGAGCCCGGGTCCGAAGGCCCATTCGCCGCCCTGGCCCGGCTCGGCGGCGAGCTCGACGGTGGACCTGCCGGCGGCCATGCAGCGGGCGACGACGGAATCAGCAGCGTGGCTGACCGGCGTCGCGGGCTCCGCGGGCCGGTCGGTGTCCTCGGTCGCGGCGTGCCGGGCGGCGCGACCGAGCACGACCGTCTCGCCGGGGGCGAACGCGGACGCGGAGGGCGGTTCCTCCCCCCGCAGCACCTCCTCGAAGAGGTCGACCGTGACGAGGTCGGTGAATCCCGGCACCGGCGCTCCGGCCAGTTCCTGGGCGGTACCGATCACGTCGAGTGCCCGGCCGATGCCGCCGCTGGCCTCGTTGAGGATGAGCAGGCGCTGCCGGGCCCAGTACTCGGCGCTCATGTCGAATCCCCAGTTGGCGATCGCGCACACCCTGCCCCCGGCGTCGCGGACGGGCCAGATGCTGGTGGCCCAGGCGTTGGCGTAGTCGCTGCCGCGCGGGCGGAAGACAGTGATGAGACGCGCGGGCTCGCCCGTCCTCGCCACTTCGGCGAGCGCGTCGGTGTAGGGCTTGTCGTCCCTCTCGGGGAACAGCGAGCGGTCGAGTTCGGGGAGCACCTCGCGGTACTTCCTGCCGAGGACCTGCTGTTCGGTGTGCGCGATCACCCGGCCCGAGGAGGCGTTGATCCACTGGAACCGCAGATCGGGATCGTAGACGCCCAGAGCGAAGGGGCACTGCTCGAAGGCCCGGTCGGCGATCACCGGGCGGCGTCCCCAGCGCTGGACGGTCATCGCGTGGCCCAGCACCTGTCCGCCGGCCCCGAGCATCGGCCGAACCGTCACCACGCCGTCCATCGTGGAACCGACCCGGTGACGCAGGGTGACGGGTCCAGTGGGGTCGGTGACCGTGTCGTAGTCCTCGGGGAAGCCGGGCGTCGGGTCGACCAGCAGACGTGTCACCGGGCGCCCGACGATCTCCTCCGCCGTCCAGCCCAGCAGCAGCCGTCCGCCCTCACTCCACCCGCTCACCACGCCGTCCGTGCCCACCACCGCAACGGCGACGGGTGCGTCCTGCATTCCGGCCATCTCCACGCACCACGCCTCCATCCGGACAGCCATGCCCGCCACGACCGGCTACCAGCGGCTCCTTCCAGCGTAGATCCGCCCCTGCCTCGCCGCCGCCGCTGTCACGGTCGTGCCGCGTGATGTGGTGGGGGCCTTACCGGGTGTCCATCGGGATGTTCAGGGTGACGGTGCCTCGCAGGTCCAGCCAGGTGTTCGTGGGGGAGCGCACGATGCGCAGCACCACTTCGCCGCATGAGGGGCAGCGCGCCACCAGCGCCGGTGGGCGGCCGTAGACCCGCAAGGTGGCGACGGCGCCGGTGCTGTCGCAGTGTGCGCAGCGGGACATCGCGGCGGTCAGGTCGACCGCGAAGATCTCGGAGAGCGGCCCCGCGAGCACGTTGCCGTCCTGGTAGGCGTCTTGGACGCCGTCTGCCGCTGTTCCGCCGGTGGGGTCCATGTCATCCTCCGCTGGGGCCGAAGCGTTCGGTACGGATCCGGTCCGGGTGGTGGCCGAGCGCCACCAGCATCCCGGCGGCGGCCTCCACGAAGCCTGTGGGCCCGCAGACGTAACAGGTCGGCTCGAAGTCGGCGGGCCAGCCCCACCGCACCAGATCGTCGGGCGTCAGCCGCCCGGCGGGCCGGGTCCAGCCGTCGGGTGTCCCGCGGGTGTAGACCCATGTCGTGTCCAGGCCGGGCGCGCCGCGGTCGAGTTCGGGTCCGTACAGCCGGTCGGCGGGGTCGCGCACCGAGTACAGCAGCCGGAAGGGAACCCTGCTCCCGATCATGTCGCGGACCCGGATCATCGACATCAGCGGGACCACGCCGGAGCCACCTGCGACCAGCAGCACAGGCTCCGCTTGTTCCGGCCGCCAGACGAACCAGCCGCCGACCGGGCCGCGGATCTCCACCGCGTCGCCGACCCTCAGGTCGTCCGCGAGATACGGCGACACCTCGCCGTCGGGCACGCGCTGGACGGTCAGTTCGACCCGGTCGGCGTCGGGCGCCGAGGCGATGGAGTAGCTGCGCTGGGTGCTGTAGCCGTCCTCGGCGGTCAACCGTACGTCGACGTGCTGGCCGGGCAGGTGGCCGGCCCAGCCTGGGAGGTCGAAGACGAGGGTCCGCGCCGTGGGCGACTCCTCCCGCCGCTCGACCAGTGCCGCGGCCTGCCAGCGCAGCCGCGCCGCTAGTCGCCCTGATACCGCTGCTCGCGCCATGGGTCTCCGTACTCGTGGTAGCCGGCACTCTCCCAGAATCCCGGCTCGTCCTCCAGCATCAACTGGATCCCGCTCACCCACTTGGCCGACTTCCACAGGTACAGGTGCGGAACCAGCAGCCGGGCGGGGCCGCCGTGCTCGGCCGCGAGTTCCTCGCCGTCGTAGCGGTATGCGATCCACGCCTTGCCGTCGAGCAGGTCCTCCAGCGGCAGGTTGGTGGTGTAGCCGCCGTAGGAGTGGACGAGCGCGAACTCCGCCTCGGTCTCGACGTCTTCGAGCAGCACGTCGAGCGAGACGCCCTCCCAGTGGGTGTCGAACTTGGACCACTTCGTCACGCAGTGCAGATCCACCGTCGGGTGCTCGGCGGGCAGCGCCATCAGCCGGCCCCAGTCCCATTGGTGCCGGGTACCGCTCTCGGTGGTGACCGTGAACGTCCAGTCGTCACGGCTCACCCGGGGGGTGGGACCCGCCGACAGCACCGGGAAGTCGAAGGTCTCGTACTGTCCGGGCGGAAGCTTGCGGCCCGGATCGGGCTTCCTGCCGTGGAACCCGCGGGAAACAATGGGCATGGTGTTCCGCCTCTCCGAGGATGCCGCTGTTCCGTTCCGGTCGCCAGGGTCGTTCCGGGGCCGTCATGCGGGAGCGCAGGCAGGCCCCGCGGTCTCGATGCCTTGCGCTCTGATGATGGCAGCACGACGGCGGTCCGCGCTCTCGCCACACGCCCGGCCCGTGTCGAACCGCCCACGCGGACGCCTGCGCACCCGGCGGCAGGCTCGGCGATGTCATAGCGGGCTCCGGCGGAGCCCGCTGGGCCGAACGCGCGGCCGGTCAGGACTACGACACCGTCCCCGGCCTCGGCTGTCGTGGGCGCCCATTGACTTACCCGGTTAAGTGCCCAACGCTGTCCTGGCATCATTCCCCCCACGACGCAGGAGACACCTCCATGATCAGACGCAGAATTCTGGCGGCAGCCAGTGCCGCCGGGATGGTGGCGGCAGCCGGGCTGATGGCGACGGTGCTGCCAGGCACGGCTTCCGCCGCCGGCAGCGGGTGCTCGGTGACGTACACCGTGCAGAACCAGTGGTCCGGCGGCTTCGGAGCCAGCGTGTCGATCACCAATCTCGGTGCACCGGTCAGCGGCTGGACGCTCGGCTTCGACTTCCCCGCGGCCGGCCAGTCGGTCACGCAGGGCTGGAACGCCACCTGGGCGCAGTCCGGCAAGAGCGTGACGGCGGCCAGCCTGAGCTGGAACGGCTCGCTGGCCACCAACGGCTCCACCGCGATCGGCTTCAACGGCGCCTGGAGCAGCACCAACCCGGTGCCGACCTCCTTCACGCTCAACGGCACGGCCTGCACGGGCACGGTGACCACGACACCCCCCACGACCCCGCCGACCACACCCCCCACCACCCCGCCTGCCGACGGCCCCGCCCCCGCCCTGCACGTGGCGGGCAACCATCTGGCCACCGCCTCAGGTGCCACCTACCGCATGCTGGGCGTCAACCGCTCCAGCGGGGAGTTCGCCTGCATCCAGGGCAACGGGATGTGGGACGGGCCGGCCGACCAGGCGACGGTCACCGCGATGAAGGCATGGAACATCCACACCGTTCGGATCCCCCTCAACGAGGAGTGCTGGCTCGGTACCGCCGACGTACCCGCGGCCGGCACCAGCGGGGCCGCCTACCGGAAAGCGGTCAAGGACTACGCCGACCTGCTGGTCGCAAGCGGCATCAACGTGATCCTCGACCTGCACTGGAACTACGGCCAGTACGGCGGTCCTGGGGCCGGCTGCTCCGACGTCAAGGCCACCTGCCAGAAGCCGATGCCCGACGCGCAGTACTCCCCGACGTTCTGGACCCAGGTGGCCACCGTCTTCAAGGGCGACGACGCGGTCGTCTTCGACCTGTTCAACGAGCCCTACCCGGACGCGGCGGACAACTGGGCCGACGCCACCGAGGCATGGACCTGCCTGCGGGACGGCGGAACCTGCACCGGCATCGACTACCAGGTCGCCGGCATGCAGACCCTGGTCGACGCGGTGCGTGCCACCGGCGCCACCAACGTCATCATGACCGGCGGCCTGACCTGGACCAACGACCTCACCCAGTGGCTCACCTACAAGCCCGTCGACCCCACGGGCAACCTGATGGCCTCTTGGCACTCGTACAACTTCAACGCCTGCGTCACGGCGTCCTGCTGGGACAGCCAGATCGGCGCCGTCGCAGCCAAGGTCCCCGTACAGGCCGGTGAGATCGGGCAGAACACCTGTGCCCACGACTACGTCGACCAGGTCGTGGACTGGGCCGACAAGAACGGCGTCGGCTACACCGCCTGGACCTGGAACCCCTGGGGCTGCAGCCAGGGCAACGTGCTGATCACCGACTGGGACGGCACGCCCACCAGCACCTATGGCGAGGGCTACAGAGCCCACCTGCTCACCCAGAACCCCTGAGCGCCCGCCCCACCCCGGAGGCGCAGTCCGGCGCCTCCGGGGCCGCATCGGCCCGGTGGGGCCGTCGGTCAGGACGGGAAGACGTGCTGGCCGGGGGTCAGCAGTCCGCGCGGGTCGTAGCAGCGCTTGGCGGCTGCGAACTCCGCCCAGACCTCGCCGTACTGACTGCGCCAGTCCGCGGCGCTCATGGGAATGGTGCCCACCGGGTACTGCGTGCCGCCGGCGGCACGTACCGTCTCGTACACCGCGTGGTTGGCGGTCCCGCGTGCGGCGACCGCCGCGGGGTCGGCGGGGTCCAGCGTCCACAGGACCGCCAGCAGGTACGGAACCGGGTCGTCGGGCATCCGCAGCAGCGGGGTGTGCAGCCGGGCGGCCGAGAGCGGGTAGAGCAGGACGACGCCGCCGGGGCCGGTGTCCTGCCCGGCCATCTGGTCCAGCACGCTTCCGGCGAGTGCGGCGGCGCGGTCGCCGGGCAGCAGCAGGTTCAGCCAGGGGTGCGCCCACGCCCACACGCCGGCCGCTTCCAGTGCCGCGACGCCCGGGGCCAGCCGGTTGAGGAAGTCGAAGTAGCCCAGGGTCTCGGCGGTGACCGCGCCGGACCGGTCGTAGCGCAGGCCGCGCAGCAGCGCGGTGTCGTCCGGTTCGGGTCCCGCGGGCGGGCCGTAGGCGGTCGCCTCGATGACGTAACCGGTGAACGCCCCTGTCGCGTCGGGGGCGATCGAGCCCTCCACGTAGGCGAACCGCCGGTCGTCCACCAGCCGCCGCTGGTCGTCGAGGTACGTGGCCAGGTCGGTGTACGGCAGCAGGAAGTGCCGTACGGACGTGGGCGCGGTGACCAGCTGCAGGGTTGCGGAGACGATGACGGCGCACTGGCCGAGTCCGGCGAGCACCGCCCGGAAGAGGTCGGGGCGGCGGGTCGGGGAGCAGCTGACCAGCTCCCCTGCGCCGGTGACGACCTGGAGCGCGGCGACGTTGTCCACCTGGGCGCCGTGCCGGTGCGACTGGCCGCCGAGCCCGCCGACCGACAGGGTGCCGCCGACCGACAGCTCCAGGTAGTCGGTGAAGACCGGCGGGGTGAGGCCGTGCACGAGGGTGGCTTGTACGACCGCGCTCCACACGGCGCCGGCGCCGACCGTCACGGTTCCGGTGCCGTCCGCGAGGGCGCGTACCGGTCCGATCGCGTCCAGCGGCGCGGTCTCGATGACCAGCCCGTCCGCCACCTGCGCCTGGCCGTTGGTGCCGTGGCCCTGGCCGCGGGCGGCGACCTGGATGCGGTGGGTGTTGCAGAACCGGACCATCGCCACGACGTCGGCGACGGACCCGGGCCGCAGGACGGCGGCCGGCAGGTGGTGCACGGAATGGCCGAAGTCGTCCGCGTCGGCGGCGAGCGATGCGGGGTCGGTCAGCAGCGTGCCGTCCAGCTTCGGCACGCCGGCCAGGCCGTTGCCCGCGGTGTCCGCGGGGTGCGGGCGGGCCGGGCCTGCGACCCAGGAGCGGGCCGACGGGTCGAAGGCGATCACCCCCACGCCAGCCGCCATGCTGTGCAGAACGGTCCGTCGGGTGGGCTGATAGGCCATGCTCCGCCTCCTCGGCAGGTCGCAGCGTCTCGCGTACGGTGCGGCGGCGCCGGGCAGGCGCAGGCCGACGACCAGCGTGATGCTATCCGCAGCGGTGTCCACCCGCAGCGTCATCGACGCGAACGCGTCGCCATGTCGGGGGCGCCGGCCAGGTCGTGTGCTCGGTTCGCCCGGCGTCCCGGCCCGCGTCCCGCCGAAGTGCCCTTCCTGTCACGCCGGTTGAGCTACGGACCGCTGTTGCCCGCCGCAGGTGGGCGCTACCGTGAACGGCATGTCCACGGGCACCGAACCACCCGTCACAGAAGCCGAGCAGGTGCTTGCGTCGCTGGCCCGCCTGGCGGCCGAGGAGGCGCTCGCCCCGGGCTGGGGCGAGGTGCTGGCGGCTCTGGCTGACGCCCGGCTGGTACTGCTCGTCGATCGGGCCGCCGCCACCGCTGCCGCGCATGCGCTGGACCGGGTCCGAGGCCGGCCGGGACCTCCGACCGCTGAGACGCGCGCGGATGCTGCGATCGATCCGGTCGACGCGGCAGTTGCGGAGAGCGAGAACCGCGCCCGGGCGTCCGAGGCCCGTTACGTGCAACTGGCCCAGCACGCCCTGACAGCGGCCTCCGGCGAATGCCGGCCGATCCCGCTCCCGGCCGACCCGACGCCGGGGGACGGCCCCCGGTTCCGGGAGCCGGAGCCGCTGCACGTGCCCGGGGGCCTGCTCGGCTACCCGCTGCACCGGGTTCGTGCGCTGTCCCTGTGGCCACCTGGCGCCCTGCGTCCCCAGGTTGTGGTGCGCCCGGTCGAGTGGGCCGATGCGGTCTGTCTGGCCCTGGCCGGGGAGTTGTGGGCGGCTGGGGCGGTGGGCCTGATCGAACGGGAACAGGCCGTGGTGATCCTGGGCCGGACAGATCCCGGTCAGGCCGCCGAGATCCTGGACCGGATGGACTACTCCGCGGCTGCTGAAATCCTGGCACGGATGGACTCGGGCACGGCCGCCGAGATCCTGGCACAGATGGACCCGGAGTCGGCCGGCGGTGTCGTGTCGTATATGGGAGACGCCACAGGTTTCGAGGCGCTGGACAGGATGGATCAGGACAGTCTCGGCGCGCTGGACTTGACGGATGCCGCCGAATACCTGGCTTGGACGGAACCGGCGCGGGCCGCACAGCTGATGTTCGACAAGCCGGGGGAGGTAGCCGCAGAGCTCCTGCACGAGATGGATCAGGACCGCGCTGCCGAAGTGCTGAGGCGCATGATGAAGATCGACGAACTGCACGGCATTTTCGTGGAGCATCTGCTGTTCGACCTTTGGCACGCGCACGAAGCCGGTGGTGGCACTCACTGAGCTCAGCGGGCGTGTGCCTGCCACTCGACGCCAGGAGGACGATCGCCCCGGCCGCCCGCCGGTCCGCGAGGCCATCCCGCACCCGTGCACTGTTTGCGAGCGCTCTTCGCGGCGGTCAGCGGCAGCGGTAGCCGAAGGTGGAGGAGGCCGAGCGCTGCTGGGGGGTGAGGACGTCGAGGGTGGCGGTTGCGGTGTAGGTGCCCCGGCCTTCGAGGGTCCACAGGAGGACCACGTCGGTCTGGTGGTCGCCCTTGGGCACGTGCTGGCGCACGACGTCCGAGACGGTGCCGTCGCTGCGCCGCCAGCGGTAGGTGACCGTGCCGGCGCCGCCGGTGGTGCGCAGGGTGCCGACGATCCGCACCGTCGTGTGGCAGCCCACCTGCGCTGCGGTGCTGCGGGCCGCCACCCCTGTCAGCTCCACCGTGCCGCCCAGCCGCTGCCACCCGAGGTAGGCCAGCACCGCGGTGAGCACCACCGCGGGCAGCAGCCAGCCGCGCAGCGCGCGGCGGTGGCGCGGTCGGACCGCGGCCACCTGGTCGCCGGTCACCGTGGTGCCGTGCCAGGCGGTGGCGGGTGTCGGGGCCGCGCCGACATCGGTGGGCCAGGCGTCGGGGTCCATCATGGTGGCTCGGGTGGCCTCTTCGCAGGGCGGTCGCGGGGCGCCGAGCCGCAGCGTTCTGTGGTCGGCCCCGAGCGGCTGTTCCTGCGGCTTGTCCCTGACCTCGGGTGTGCGGCCGAAGGCCAGGCGCGGATCTTGTTCGTACGGCACGGTCAGCCTCCTCTCTCCGGCTTCCTGGCGGTGGATCAGAAGATGACCCGGCCGCACTCGCCGACCACCTGGAAGGAGTTCTGCCCGGAGCCTGCCGCCGGGCTGGTGGAGACCTGGAGCCCCCAGACGTCGAACGTGTCCGCCGTGCCGAAGACGTGGGAGAAGGTCTTCGACAGCGTCCGCTGCCCCGCGGCGAGCGGTACCGAGACCGTCGCCACGGTGGTGGCGCCCTGCATGTCCGGTGTCATGTTGTGGAACCACGTGAGCACCAGCGTCCCGGCCGCGGCGCCGTCGCTGTCGACGGTGACCTGGGCCTGCATGCCGTCGGCGCCGGAGCACAGGGCCTGGGTGACCGACACCGAGGTGACGTGCAGTGTCGCGGGCGGCGGGGCCGAGGTGGGGGCGGGTCCCGGTGGAGTGCCGCCGCCGGGCGCCGACGGTGCGGGGGCCGGTGCGCCGCTCGCGGGGGGTGCGCCGGTGCCGGCCGGGGTCGGCGACGTCCCGCCCGGGGCGGGCTGCCCGGCCCCGGCTGCCGCCGGTGTGGTCTGCGGCGCTCCGGGCGCGTTCGTGGTGGTGGCGCGGCCGGACGCGGACGGCACAGCCTTGCCGGACCCGTGGTCGGCGGGGGCGGCGGTCCCCGCCGAGTCCGCCGACGCCCCGGCGTCCGGGGAGCCCTGCGCCGAAGGACCTTGTGCGGACACGCTTTCCCGGGGGCCGCTGCCGCCGGTCGCCTCGGCCACCACGGCGAGTCCGCCGGCGACGAGGACGGCGCCCGCGACGGTTCCGGCGACGAGCCTGCGGCGGCGTCCCCGTCCGCGTCCGCGCAGGCTCTGCGTGCTGCCTTCCGCGAACCCGGGCGGGGGCGGGCCGAACTGGCTCTCGGCCAGCACGGTCGTGACAGGAGCCGGCTCCGTGGCCGAGGGGAGGAGGAGCGGCAGGAGGGCGACGAGTGCGGCGAGTTTGCGCTGTCCGCGCTCCTCCCAGTCCTGGCCGTAGGCCGCTGCGGCGGCGGACTCCAGTTCGGTGACGAACTCCAGCGCGTTCCCGGGACGTTCCGCGGGGGACTTGGCCAGCCCGCGGCGGACCAGCCGGCGCAGCTCCTCCGGTACGTCCGCGTCGGGTATCGGCGCCTCGGTGTGCTGGACGGCCAGTTCGACCGCTGTCGTTCCGGTGTAGGGCCTGGTGCCGGTGACGCACTCGTAGAAGGTGGCGGTGGCGGCGTAGACGTCGGTGGCGGGAGTGACGGGGGCGCCCGACCACTGCTCGGGGGCCATGTAGGAAGGTGTGCCGACCATGCCGCCGCCCTGGCCGCTGCGGACCGCGACGCCGAAGTCGACGAGTTTGGAGCGGCCGTCGGTGGTGACCAGGACGTTGGCGGGCTTGTAGTCGCGGTGCACGACACCGGCGGCGTGCGCCGCGGCCAGGCCGAGCAGCGAGCCCTTGAGGACGGCCAGGGCCGGTTCCGGGCCGGTGGCGCCCTCCTGGTCCAGCAGGGTGTGCAGTGCGATGCCGTCCACGAGTTCCATGACGATGGCCGCGCCAGGCCCGGCCTCGGCGTACTCGTACAACCGGGCCACGTACGGGGAGTCCAGGGCGCCCAGCAACCGGGCCTCGGTGCGGAAGGCCTCGCGGAAGCGGCCGTCCGTGCACAGCTCCGCGCTCAGGTACTTGACGGCCGCGGTCCGGCCCGTGCGGTCGTCCCGGGCGAGCACCACCCGCCCCGCCGCCCCCCGGCCCAGTTCCCGTACGTGGGTCCAGCCCGGTACGACCCACTGGCCGCGGCCGGGCTCGCCGCCGCCCGCGGTCCCCGTCGACATGTCCTTGTGCACGCGTAAGTTCTTTCCGCCTCGTGGCCGCGACGGCCTCGGCGATGCACACGAGGCCGGCTGTCCCGTCCGGGCTGCTTCCGCCTCAGGACGTGTCGCGAGCAGGCTATGCGGCCGGTCCGCGCAGCACACGAGTAGGAATTACTCATGCGGGCGCCCGGCGTCCGTGGGGAATCGCCGGTCAGTTGCCCGCCTGGGCGGGGGCAACCTGCTGACGGGCGAGTTCGCGGGCCAGGTCGCCCACCGGATTCATGAGAACCGCGAAGGAGACGACGAAGACGATGAAGGTCAGCCCGATGGTGAGCGGCACGACGACACTGATGGGGGACAGGCCGCCGGCCCGTTCGGCGCCGGCAGCGCCCGCGGACGTCATGGACATCATGCCGGTGTAGTGCATTCCGCTGATCGCGAAGGCCATGACGAGCGAGGCCGCGAACCTGGCCGTCCTGCTGGTGAGCCGGAGGGTGGCCCACAGCGCCGCGGTCGCCGCCACCACGGCGATCACCACCGAGAGCGCCACGGTCCCGCCCTCGAACACCCTTCGGCCGGACATGCGCAGCGCGGCCATGCCGAGATAGTGCATGGCGGCGATCCCCGCTCCGGCCAGCAGTCCGGAGAACAGCAGCGACCGCCGGGTGGTATGCCGGCTGACCAGCAGCATGCCGATTCCCACGAAGGTCACGGCCACCGCCCAGCTCAGCAGGGTGAGGACCGGGTCGTAGCGGATCCCGGCATCCGAGGACCTGTACCCGAGCATCGCGACGAAGTGCATGCCCCATATGCCGGTACCCAGGGAGAAGGCCCCGCCTGTGAGCCAGCCGCGCCCCCGCACGTGCCCCATCAGCTGCACTCTTCGGGCGCACGACAAGCCGAGCGAGGACCCGGTCAGGGCGATCAGGTAGGCGGTCAGCGGATAGACGGAATCGGACCACAGCGGTTCGTGATGGGGCATCGGGAAACTCCTTGCGCATACCCGGTGTTCGCAGTGCCCGGCCTCATGGCGTGGCGTGGGACGCGGACGACTGTGCTGCCCGGTCGCGCCGATGGCGTGAGTAAGAGGTACTCAATAAATCCGCCTAATTCCCGACACCTTGACGTGGTCAGAAGGCGCGGCCTAGCTTCAACTCCGATCCGATCGGACGTGGGACCGAAACTTTCGGTTTCCTCCTCCTCCTACCTCTGGGAGTCCCTGTGAAGCTCCGCCGCAGATCCGCTGTCGTCGCGGCCAGTGCCGCCGCCACCCTCCTGCTCGTTCCTGCCGCAGTCGCCTTCGCCCGCGGCGGGGACGCGGCCGACACCTCCCTGCGGGGGCTGGCGTCGAAGCAGGGGCTGCGTATCGGTACGGCCGTCGACGCGGCCCAACTGGGCAGCAACAAGCCCTACACCGCGATCGTCGCCGACCAGTTCTCCTCGGTCACGGCCGAGAACGCCATGAAATGGGACTCCGTCGAGCCCACCCGGGGCGTCTACAACTGGAAGGCCGCAGACGACCTGGTGGCCTTCGCCCAGCAGCACGGGCAGGCCGTCCGCGGCCACACCCTCATGTGGCACAACCAGATCCCCGGCTGGCTGACCACCGGGGTTGCGAACGGCTCCATCACCGACGCGCAGCTGCGCGACCTCCTCCGCAAGCACGTCACCGACGAAGTCACGCACTTCAAGGGCAAGGTGTGGCAGTGGGACGTGGCCAACGAGGTCTTCGCCAACTCCTGGGAGACCCCGCGGGCCGACGGGCTGAACGCCGACGACTTCTGGGTCCAGCACCTCGGCCCCGGCGTCCTGGCCGACGTCTTCCGCTGGGCGCACCAGGCGGACCCCAAGGCCCTGCTGATGTACAACGACTTCAACATCACCGGCGAGGACGGGACGAACGCCAAGTTCCAGGCCGTGTACGACTTCGTCAAGAACCTGCGCAAGCAGGGCGTCCCGATCGACGGCATCGGTGAACAGGGCCACCTCGACACCCAGTTCGGCTTCGACGCCCAGCGCTACCAGGCCGACCTCCAGGCCTTCGGGGACCTGGGCCTGAAGGTCGCCGTCACCGAGGCCGACGTGCGTACCTTCGTCGACAACGCCACCGACCAGGTGCCCACCGACTCGCTCGCCGAGTTCGCGCAGCCCTACGAGTTCTCCGAGCTGCTCAAGGGCTGCGAGCTGGTCAGCCAGTGCATCTCCTTCACGGCCTGGGGCGTGTACGACGGTGACTCCTGGATCCCCGGCACGTTCGCCGGTGAGGGCTTCGGCCTGCTCTACGACGTGCACCTGCAGCCCAAGACCGCGTACTCCACGCTCCAGCAGGACCTGAGCGCCGCGGCCGGCACCAGGCACCACGGCCCGGAGGGCGGCGCCGGGAAGTAGGCATCCGGCCCGCCCGGGCCGGGTCCGGCTTGAGTAGCGGTTGCTCACGGCAGGTGTGAACCCGGCCTGGCAGGGTGTGCGTCGGCAGAGCCACCGACACAGGAGGCCGCAGGTGAACGCCGGCGCCGCTGGACCGGACGCGGACGGATGGCCGGACGACTCCGCGCTGCTGACCGACGTGGTACGTGCCGTGCTCGCACGGTCCACCGCGGGGGAGTGGACCGTGGGAGGCGACGGGTTCTGGTGCAGGGTGACGCCGCCCCGGCACGACCGCCGGGCGCAGGGCTGGAAACTGCACGTGTCGGCGACGCAGCTGAGCGCCCCTGTGGTGCTGTCGCGTGCCGCGGAGGTCCTGGTCCGCGCGGGGTGCGCGTTCAAGTTCGCGCGCGGTCTGAACGAACTCGGCGAGCTTCTGTCGGCTTCCGTCCACCGCGGCAGCGGCGGGAAGTTCCTCACCGCTTATCCCCGTGACGACGCCCAGCTGCGCCGACTGGCCGTGGACCTCGACCGGGTGACGGACGGTCTGCCGGGGCCGGAGGTGCTCTCCGACCGCGCGGTGCGGCCCGGCAGCCTGGTGCACTACCGCTTCGGGGTGTTCGGCGCGGAACCGGTGCTCGACAACGACGGCAGCCTCCAGTCGGTGCTCACCGCTCCGGACGGCCGGCGGGAGAAGGACCTGCGGCAGGCGTGGTTCAGCCCGCCGGCCTGGGCAGAACCGCCCTTCGCCGCTCCCGGACCCGCACCCGCCCCCGAGCAGGCCCCGTCCGCGGTCCTGCTCGGGGGCCGCTTCGCCGTCCGCGGGGCGGTGCGCCACTCCTACCGGGGCGGCGTCTTCCGCGCGCTCGACCACGAGACCGGCGCCGAGGTCGTCGTCAAGCAGGCCAGGCCGCACGTCATGGGGTGGCTCAGCGGGAAGGACGCGCGCGACACGCTGCGCCACGAGGCGGCGGTCCTCGACCTGCTGGGCACGACGGGCCTTGCGCCGCGCAAGGTGGCACTGCTCACCCAGCAGGAGAACGTCTTCCTCGCCGAGGAACTTGTCCCCGGTGTGACGCTGCGCGCCTGGGCGGCGGAGCGGGCCGTCGGGGCCTGGCGGGGGGCGGGCGTGCCGTGGGCCGAGGGCGTGCGGACAGTGCGGCAGCTGGTCGACGTCGTGGCCGCGGTGCACGGGCACGGCCTGGTACTGCGCGACCTGACGCCCGACAACCTGATGGTCACCCCGGAAGGCCGGCTGCGGCTGGTCGGCCTGGAACACGCGGTGGCGGAAGGCTCCCGGGTCCACCGCGTGTCCACCCTCTCCTACGCCAGCCCCGAGCAGACGTCCGCGCCGATCTTCGCGGTGGCACCCGCGCGGACGTCGGACCTCTACGGCCTCGGCGCGGTGATCTTCTTCCTGGTCACCGGTGTTGATCCGCTGCTGCCCCTGGACGAGCCCGCCCTGCGGCCCGGCCATGGGCGGCTGGCTGCCCTGGTGGGCGCCGCGGGCACGCACATGGAGACCCTGCGCCGGCTCTCGCCGCTGGTGCTCGGGCTGACCCGCGACGAGCCGGGGCGGCGCTGGTCACTGGCACGGGCGCGGGAGTTCCTGGCCGCGCCGCCGCCCGACACCCCGGCCCTCCCCGCCGGCCGCACCAGCGCCGGCCCCGGCCGCCCGGCCGCGGACACCCTGCCGGACGCCGTCGTCGAGCAGCTGGTCGAGGACGGTCTCGGCTATCTGGTGGCCACGATGACACCCCAAGGAGAGCGCCTCTGGAAGCCCGACGTCGAGGGCGCGACCAAGGACGCGTGCAGCGTCCAGCACGGTGCGGCCGGCGTCCTGGGCGTGCTGACCCGCGCGGCACGGCTGCGCGGCGGCGCTCCCCTGCGCGCCGCGGTGGCCGCGACCGCCGGGTGGGTCGGCGAGCGGCTCACCGCGGCTTCGCCTCTGCTGCCAGGCCTGTACTCCGGGCGGTCGGGCACTGCGTGGGCACTGCACGACGCGGCCGGGCTGCTGGACGACGCCCCGCTCTCCCGTGCGGCGGCCGACCTGGCCCTGCGCGTGCCTGTCCTGTGGCCGAGTCCCGGCGTCTGCCACGGGGCGGCCGGTGCCGGGACGGCCCAGCTCCACTTCTGGCAGGCGACCGGCGACGAGCGGTTCCTGCACCGGGCGGCCGAGGCCGCGGACGGCGTGCTGCGTGCGGCGCGGGAGCGGGAAGGGCGGCACGTGTGGCCGGTACCGGAGACGTTCGACTCGGCGCTCGCCGGCTCGGTGCACTACGGGTTCGCCCACGGTGTGGCGGGAGTGGGCGCGTTCCTGCTCTGCGCGGGTACGGCGACGGGCCGCGCGGAGTACCTGGACGGCGCCCTTCGCGCGGGCAGGACGCTCGACGAGGTGGCCGACAGGGAGGGCGGCCTGGCGTGGTGGCCGCCCGGCGAGGGGGCCGACCGGGGCGTGGCCGGGCAGTTGCACCGGTGCAGCGGCTCCTCCGGGGTCGGCACGTTCCTGGTCCGCCTGTGGGCGGTGACCGGCCAGGCGCGGTTCAGGGAACTGGCGCAGGCGGGTGCCGCCGCGGTCCACCGGGACCGGTGGCACGCCTCGACCGCCGCCTGCCACGGGCTGGCCGGGGACGGCGACTTCCTGCTGGACCTCGCCGATCTCACCGGCGACGGGCGCTACCGCGAGTGGGCCGGCCACCTGGCCGCGGTGATGTACGCCCGGCACGCGGTGCATGACGGCCGGACCGTCCTGCCGGACGAGTCCGGCGCCGCGGTCACCGCAGGCCACGGTACGGGTCTCGCCGGCGCGCTGGGCTTCCTGCTGCGCCTGCGGCACGGCGGCCCGCGCCTGTGGATGACCGACGAACTCCTCACAGCAGAAGGGAGGTGAGGGCCGGCCAGGCCGACACCCGACGGGCGGGGCAGCCGCCGGCCGCAACCGCGATCGCCACCGCCGCCATGCCGTCACAGTGACCACACCCAGGAGGACTTGCCGTGGACAACGACATCAGCGCACTCGAGCACCTGCCCGCAGAGACCGAGGAGGACGCCTTCGCCGCCGCCCACCGGTCGTGCGGCCACACGTGCGGGAGCGAGACGATCACCATCATCACCCGTACCAGCCTGTAGCGCCGTTCCGGTCCCCCGGCGTGCGGGGGACCGGACGGGCCGGTCAGGCGGCGAAATGCCTGACCACCCTGGGCAGGACGACCGCGTTCCACCCGGTCATGTCGATGCACAGAGCCGGCTTCCGGGCGGGCGTGCCGTCGGCTCCCGCGGCCCAGACGCGGGCCAGACCCCCGGCGAGGTCGGCTGTCGTGACGCGCGCCCACGGGATCGTCCTGGCGAAAGGGCGGCGGGGACGGACGCCTTCGGGGCTCACGTCGACACGGGAGGACCTGGGGCCGCCGAAGGTGACGGTCGTCCCGGCGGACACCGTACGGACCGCGCTCTCGGCTATGCGGGGGCACACCGTGCTCTCCAGCAGGTCCACCAGCCGCCGCCACGTCACCGCGGCGTCCTCCAACTCCGTGCCCTTGCGGTAGGCGGTGAAGGCGAAGGTGTGCGTGCGCGCGCCCTGGGCGAGGCCGATGACGTAACTGGCCTGGTTGATGCGCGTCGCCGCGCGGTAGACGACGCGGTCGACCAGGTGCAGGGGGAATTCGTGGCCGCCGATGGTGATCCCGTCCTGCCCGGCGACGAGTTCGCGCTTTGCGTGGCGCAGCCGGATCTCGTCGTGGGAGGCATCACCGGTCGCGGGATGCAGGTGTCGGTCGCTCATGGAGATCCTTTGTCGGAGTGACGGGGGAGGGCGAGGTGCCCGGACTGCTCAGGCGGTGACCGAGCCGGAAGGAGGCGGCGGCTCTGGGGCGGACGCGTGGAATCCGCAGCCGAAGTGCGCGCCGTTGGCGAGGCTCACCACGGGCAGCGGGCCGGAGGCGGGCAGCGCCCTGACGAGGATCCCGGCGTGGCCTGCGGCCATCGAGTAGACGCCCCAGGCGACCGCCCACGGGAGCGCAGGGCCGCCCTCGGGGTCGGGGAACCACTCCGGCACCGGCTGGACCGCCTGCTGGACGACCCAGGGGCCGCCGGCCGCCTCCGCCAGCCGGTCGCCCCACACCTCTGACGTCACGTCAGGCAGCCAGCCGAGGGCGACGCCCTTGCCCCCGTGGAGCGAGGTGGGCTTGAGGACGAGTCCGCGCCGGTGCTCCGCGGCGTATTCGAACAGGTCCCCGACCCGGCCGTCGGGCAGCAGCGCCGGGCCGGGCCTGACCAGCCTCGTCCAGGGGAGCAGCCGACCGCACGCCTCCCGCTGGGCGGGCGTCAGCCCGTCCTGTCCTTGCGGCGTCGAGAGCAGGGCCAAGGCGCCCTTGCTTCCGAAGAGTTCCGCGTCCAGGGGCGTGAAGACCTGCACCTCGTCGTGTTCTGCCGCCTGCAGGAGCGGTTCGAGCAGCGCCTGCGCCCCGGGACGGACCACGTCCTCGATCATGAAGAACCGGTACACGACGTCGACCGGCCGGTCGCCCAGCCGCAGCCGGCCGCCGCTGCGGGTCAGCTCGCCGAGGTGGCCTGTCACGGTGGTCAAGCCGAAACGGGCCCAGTCCGCGGCGAAGCGCCGCAGGTAGCGCTCCATGAAGGGGTAGCTGTCCGGCCACTCCACCAGCGCGACGACGGGCGCCGTGCCCTCGGGGAAACCCGTCTCCTCCCGCAGGGTGCGGACCAGTTCCCGGCGCGTGTCCGCGAACGCCAGCCGCTGGGAGGCCAGGAAGCCGCGCATCCCCGGCTGCTCCCGCACGGCACGGCACATGTCCGCGTTCTCGGTGCCGCCCGTGCTGCTGCCGAGATTCCACTCCAGGAGGCGGAAGCCGCCGGCGTCCCTGAACAGGTCGGCGCGCCCCATCCGCGTCAGCGCCTGGTGCCGTGCGGAACGGCTGCGCAGGGCGCAGCGGACCTGGAAGTCGTCGAAGCCGATCGCGCGCGCGAAGGCGGCGGTGTCGCCGTCGAAGAGCCGGTCCGGCAGCGTGGTCAGGCACTCCCGCAGCAGGCCCAGGTCGGATTCCAGATGCTGCTGTTCCGCAGCACCGAGGAAGACCGGCCTTGACAGGTACCGGCCGCCGTACATGGTGCGTGCGGCCTCAGTCTCCGGCACCGGGCGGACCGGCTGACCGCCGAACTCCTCCAGGTACGCGGCGGTGATCCGGTCGGACCCCGCCCGCAGCCGCTTGTCGTCCCCGGCCGTCACCAGTCCGTCTCCAGTTCTGTGGCCAGGGCGCGGACCCGGTCCACCTGGGCCTGGCCGAGCAGCGGGTCGGGTGCCACCGAGCGGAAGACGAGGGCGAGCATGACCGCCGTGTCCAGCCGGTAGAGGATGTCGGCGGCGGGCGAGGGGTCCGGCAGTCCTGCGACGGCCGCGTAGCCGCGCAGGACCGACGGCGCGTCGAGGCCGTTCTCCTCGACGGCGGCGTATTCGGTCAGCCGGGCGAGTTCCATCCGGGGATCGCCGACCAGCGTGTTCGACCAGTCGATCAGCGCGGCCAGGCGGCCCGACCGGCACAGCAGGTTCTGCCGGCGGGGGTCCAGGTGCAGCAGGCTCCTCCCCGGTGAGGCCGCCCGGAGCCGGTCGGCGATCTCCTCGGCGGCGGGAATCTCCGGCACCGCCGGATCGAGGTCCCGCAGTCGCGCGTGGCGTTCGGGAAGCCGCCGGGCGATCAACTCGGGCAGTTCCAGGCCGTACTGGAGGACCGGCGCGAGGCCAGGCGGTCTCTCCCGGTGCAGCCGGGCCAGGAGGGCGCCGAACTCGTCCCAGCGCGGGGCCGACAGGTCGGACTCCACGAAGCGGGAGACCAGGACGGGAAGCCCGTCCCGCCCGTCGAGCAGTTCGACGGGTGCCGCGGCGGGGAAACCGCGGTCACGCAGCCAGTGCCCCAGCACGTACTCCTGCTCCAGCAGCCTTTCCGCGCTGACGCCGACGTTGTTGGCCGTCCGGAAGACGCGCACGCGGGGGACCCGGAGCACGACGCGGCCGATCTGCGGTGCCGTCGTCTCGAACACCACGAACTCGACGCCCTGCGCCAGCGGACGGGGCGTCTCCCAGCCGCGCCGGGCGGCCAGTTCCGCTGCCGCGGACGCCTGCGCCGCGTGCCCCGCAGGTCCGCCGGTCATGCGCTCTCCGCGACGAGCTGCTCCGACGCGGGGCGGTCCGACCCGAGCCGGTCCCGGCGTTGCCAGGCCCGGCTGAGCCACTGTTCGTACGCGGCCCCTTCCGGCCGGTCCAGGGTGAGGCACAGCGGCTCGATGACACGGTCGCGCCCGCCGGCGAAACCGCCGTGCAGCATCGTGAGGTTGTTTCCCACGAGAAGGTCGAAGCGCTCGCTCGGGGCGATGATCTCGTAGCGGTTCCTGAAGTCCGGCCAGGACAGGCCGGCGGCCAGCATGACGGCATGGCAGAACACCCGCTCCACCGGGCCCGCGCAGCGTCCGCAGGCACACCCGGCAGCCAGACCGGACAGGAGGGGGAAGCGCCGCACCGCCGCCTGCGGCAGCAGATCCTCGCAGTGCAGCAGCGGTGTGGTGACCAGCGCCTCCTCGGTGACTCCGAGCATCCCGGCGAGTGTGGGGTAGGCCGTGCCGTGCGTCTCGCGGGCGGCAAGGCACCGGCGGAGGTTCGCGGCCAGCCACTCGGGTGTGGAGCCGGCCCGTTCGCCTCCCCGGGAGGCGCGTACGTCCGCCAGGATGCGGAGCCAGTCGTAGTACGTGGTGGCGCTCAGGCCCGTTCCCGGAGCGGATACGAAGATGCCCTGGTAGAGCTTGTGCACGTGCGTGGTCGTGAACCCGCTGTCGGAGAAGGTCCGTTGCGCGGGCGTCCAGCCGGGCACGTCGAGCGTGCTGGGCGTGAGGTACGAGGCGTGCTGGCCGTCATGGTGCGGGAGCAGCGAGCGGACCGCGAAGTCGGCGGCGACCGGGGTCTGCTGCGCCCTGTCGATCTCGACCTCAAGACGTTCCGGGGCTCCGGCGGCGACCAGGGCGTTGCGCAGCTCGTGGACCAGGAGGCGGGCGATGTCGCGGCTCGGATGCTCGTCGAGGCGCAGCGCGCCGATCCGGAAGACGGCGAAACCGTGCCGCTCCACCTGCGAGGCCGCGGCTGCCGCCGTGTCCGCCGCCGCCTGCCCGCGGTTGCGCGGGCCGAGCAGGGGCGAGCAGTCGACGAACTGGTCGGGCCGGGGGAATCTCATGTCCACGGGTCACCTTTCGGGGGACGCCTTACTTGATGGCGAGAAAACCTTCGAAACACACGTACTTCTGAATGGTCATCACCTGTGAGAAGCCCGCGGCGCGCAGCAGTTCGGTGTTCTTCTCGGAGGTCAGCGGATCGAGAACGCCTTTCAGGCTGCGGGACTTGCCGATGATCTCGTGGGGGCTGTAGCCGCGGCCCATCTTGTATTCCACGTAGGTCTGCTGCATGAGGTCCTGGAGCACCGGGGTCGGCGATCTGACCTTCTCGAAGAGCACCAGGCCGCCGCCCTTGGGCAGGGCGGCGCACAGCTGCCGGAGCAGGTCCTGCCTGCGGTCCTGGGGCATGAACTGCAGCGTGTAGTACAGCGCGACGAACTCCATGCGGTCGAAGCCCATCGTGCAGGCGTCCGCCTGCAGCACCGCGATCCGGGTATCGGTGCCGCAGCGCTGCCGCGCGACCTCGGCCATGGCCGGCTCGATGTCCACGGCCACGAAGCGGATGCCGGGATCCCGGTGGCGGCGGGCGAGCGCGAGTGTCAGGGTCGCGGTCGAGCAGCCGATCTCGTAGACCCGCGACGTCGGTCTGACGAAGAAGTCGGAGAGCTGCGCGACGAGGTCGTGGCCCTCCTGGTAGAGCGGGATGCTCTTGCTGACGTGGCCGTCGAAATGCTCGGCGACGCCGTCGCCGAAGGTCCAGCGCGCGTCGTCGGCCATGATGCCGTCACCGACCGGCGTCAGGAGCACGGGGTCCGTCATGTCACCGCCTGTCTTTCGTAGGAGCCCGCGTCGGGCAGGACGCGGAGCGAGCGGAAGGTGGGTACGGCCGGCAGCGTGGCCAGGGCGAGGAGTGCTCCGCCCGCGACGAAGGGGGCGCGCAGCCCCCACGCGTCCGCGGCGAGGCCGAAGCAGACGCTGCCCAGGGGCATCGCCCCCCACGACACGAGGCGGTGGACGCTGGTGGCACGGCCGAGCAGGTCGGCCGGCATCAGGGTCTGGCGGAGCGAGACGGCGACGACGTTCCACACCATGGACGCCGCCCCCATGACGAGGAAGGCGGCAAGCGCCGCGTACCAGGTGCTGGACAGTCCCAGCGCCACCGATGTCGCGCCGACGACCGCGGGGGCGGCGGCCAGCAGCCGCAGCCGGCCGAAGCGGTCGAGGAGCCGTGGAGTGAGCACCCCGCCGAGGAGCGCCCCCACGGCCAGGGCCGTCAACTGGGTTCCGTAGAAGGCGGTCGGAAGGTGCAGTATCCGGGTGGAGAAGAGCACCAGCAGCGCCAGCTCGCCCAGGTAGACCGCGTTCATCAGGGCGGAGACCAAGGTCAGGGCGACGAAGGGCCGGTTCGCCAGGCAGATGCGGACGCCGTGGACGATCTGCTGCCGCAAGCCGCCCGGAAGCTGCCGGCCCCGCGCCGGCTCCGTGCCGCGTACGCCCTGCAGCAGCACGGCGGAGACGACGAAGGACGCCGCGTTCACCAGGAAGGGCAGCGCTCGCAGCAGCCGGAAGAGGCCGCCCCCCACGAGCTGGCCGGCGAAGTTCTGCCCCGCCTGCATGCCGGAGTACAGGCGGCCGTTGGCGCGCTCCAGATCCGCGGCCGCGACCAGACGCGGGAGGAGCGCCAGCGAGGCGCAGTCGAAGAAGACCTCCCCGACGCCGAGCAGCCCCGACGCCGTGACCAGCGCGGGAAGTCCGAGCCGGTGCCCGGCGAGCGCCGCTGCCAGCAGCACGACGACGACCGCACGGCCCGCGTCCGAGACGACCATGACCTTGCGGGGGTCGCCCCGGTCGACGACGGCCCCGGCCGGCAGGGCGAGGAGCAGCCACGGCAGGCTGCCGACGGCGGTCACCAGGGACAGCTCCCCGGGCGAGCGGGTGATCTGCGCCGCAAGGAGCGGAAAGCTCGCGAAGTGCACGCCGGTGCCGGCAGCCGAGACGACCGACGCCCACCAGGTGCGCCGGAAGCCGCCGCCCAGCGCGGTCTGCGTGCGCCGCGGCCGCGCCCCTGGCACGGCCTCCGCCGTCACCGCTGTCCCCGGGAGAAGAGGGCGCAGCGCAGTTCCGAGGTGTGGCGGGCGCCGCCGACGTCGAGCCACAGCCGGTCGGGCGCCGGAAGCATCTCCATGAGGTGCACCAGGCCCCCGTCCGCCCGGGCCGTCCGCATCAGCTGGCGGACCAGCAGCGGGGAGTCCAGGTCCACGTACAGCGGCTTCGGCTCGGCGGCGACCTTGGCGAAGAGCTGGTCGGGCAGCCTCGCCGTACGCCGCAGTTTGTGCAGGCGGGCGAAGTCGGCGGCGTCGTCCCCGCCGCTGCCCGGCGCCAGCGCAGCGGCGGGCAGCCACCACTGCTCGCGGGCCAGCACCACGCGCCCGCAGGTGAGGCGCGGCAGGTGCGTACGCCCGCCGAGTGCCACGACGCCGCCGCCGAAGTACCGGGGGAAGGCGAACACCGCCAGCGGATCGCCGCTGATGCTCGCCGAGCCGGCCGGTGCGGCCAGCAGCCGCAGCCGCCGCCGGCGGCCGCGGGCGCGCAGCTCCAGCCGCTCGTCCGTCACGCGGACGTACATGTCCGCGGGCGAGATCACGTCCTGCGGGGACTTGCGGGACACGCCCAGGAGTTCCAGGTCCGCCAGGGGCAGCGGCACCTGGGCGGAGGTCTTGGAGGAGTGCACGCGGACGAGGTCGACGACCTCCTCGTCGGGGTCGGCCGCCCGGGCGTAGTGGTCCGCGACGAGGTGCGGCAGGTCCGGCTGCTCCGCGGCGAGAAGCGGGGCGACACTGGTGTGCGTCAGGAGGTCGCGTACGGCGTGGCAGTCCCCGATCACCGCCTGGAAGTCGCCGGCCGCGAGCGCCCCGGCCCCGGAGGCGGCGAACATGACGTCCGGGTTGATCACCGCGGACGGCCAGGAGGGGTACGCGCCGAGCAGTTCGCGCACGCTTGCGGCGGACACCTCCACGCGCCGGCGGCCCAGGTCCTCCCCGTACAGCTGCGCAGCGATCCGCTCTTCGACCTGCGCCAGGCGCAGGTCGACCTGTGCGCACGCGCGGGCCACGGAGCCGGAGTCGGCGGCGAAAAGCTCGTAGAAGTCGAACAGCGGTATCTCGGCGCCGGCCTCGTAGCGGTCGCGGCACCAGTCGTGGAGGATGCCGGACTCCAGCCGCATGCGAAGGCGCGGCCCGATCAGCATCAGGTCGTACGCCGGAGCCAGTTCCTGCTGCAGGAAGGCCGCCATGTCGGTGCCGACGGTGAGTCCGGTCAGGCCGCTGCGGCACTCCTCGAACACGATGCTGCGGTCGGCGTAGATACGGCCGTGGCCGCGGTTGGCGGCGCGGCCGGTGAACGCCTCGAAGAGCGACTTCAGATCGTCCAGCAGCGCCGGGCGCCGGGCAGGGCCGGCCTCGGCGAATTCCGTGAGGAAGTGTTCGACGTGCTCCAGCAGGATCCGCGCCTCGGGTGCGTCGGCGAGACCCTCGGCGAGCAGTTCGCGCAGGTCGTGCACCGCGGACGGTGTCCCCGTCGGGATCTCGAAACCGGAGCTGACCCACTGCCCCCGCACCAGGTCCCGCAGCAGGTCGTCGAGGAGGGCAGGCCCGGACGGCTGCTCGGCCCCGAGCCACTTCTCGAACGCCGGCCGCAGTGCTGCCAGCGGGGTGCGGCCGTCGCAGCGGCCGAGCAGCCAGCGCTCGGCGCCGGTCAGTGTCCGCTCGTCCACCCGGCGGAATCTCCACTCCTCGAAGACGCCGGACCCGCCGGACCCGCCGGACCCGCCGGAGGTGAAGTCGTAGCGGACGGCGCGGTCCCGGTCCAGGAAGACCAAGGGGTGCAGCCTGGGCCGGACCCGGTCGCGGAACGCCGGGTGCGCGGCCACCGCGTCGGCGATCGCCTGGGCGGCCCAGTGGCTCAGGAACACGGTGCGCACCGGCCCGGTGCCGGCGCCCAGGCGGAGGCCGTGCCCCCGTCCCAGCCGGCCGGGTGTGAACGGGCCGAAGTGCGCATGGGTCTCGTTCTTCGTGGCGACCCGTTGCAGGTAGCGCGTCAACGTGTCGACGCGCCGGCGTGCCGGTCCCGAGAAGTCGGTGGGCTTCGTGTCCAGCCAGCCGACGAAGAGGCGGTGGGCGGCGTCGTTCGACAGGAGCAGCGCGTCGCGGAGCGTCTCGTCGGAGAACGCGTCGACCACCGCCAGCCGCCCCGCCTGGGCCGACGTCTCGTACCGGGCGCGGAATTCGGCCTGCGCCGCCCGGCAGCGCTCCTGCGCGGCCTCCCAGCCGCGCATCGTGCGGCGCGTGCGGGCCAGTTCGCGCAGCAGCAGGACATCGCGCGGACGGGGCGTGCGTCCCTGGCCGATCCTGGTGCCCGCCTCGTCGAACCGCGCCGACGGGGCGTCGTCGGAAAGGGCGTCGTCGGACGGGGCGTCGTCGGACAGGACGGCGAGCAGGTCCTGCCGCGCCGCCGCCAGATCGCGGGCGGCCTGCTCCCACTCGGCGACCGCCGGGGCCAGCGACGGGGCACGAAGCCCGTCGAGACGCGCATGCGGATACCCGGCCTGGCGGAGGAACGCGACCGGCAGGAGCGACCACTGCGACGCCGTCGCCGCTGCGGGGTGGTCCATGGGTGCCTCTCTCGTGTCCTGGGGTGGGGGCGGTGCCGCCCCGCGCTCGCTCATGCGGCGAGGAGGCGGGCGAGCAGGTCGTCGGCAGCCGGTCCGCCGCTCGGCAGGCGGCCGGGGGCGGTGGCCCACGGCTTGACGTCGGTGCCGTGGAAGTCCGAGCCCGCGGTGGCGGCCATGCGGTGTTCCGCGCACAGCCCGGCCAGGGCCTCGACCTGGGCCGTGTCGTGCCAGGTGGTCCACACCTCGAGCCCGGCCAGGCCCGCGTCCCGGAGCGTGCGCAGATCGGCGCGCGGGTCGAAGGCGCCCAGCAGGACACGCCCCGGGTGGGCGAGCACCGGGACGCCGCCCGCGTCCCGCGCCCAGCCCAGGACGTCGACCAGGTGCGGCCTGGCGGGTTCCTCGACGTGAAAGGGGCGGCCGGGCTCGAACCACTGCCGCTGGAGGGCCATGAGGTCGTCGGCCCGATGACCGGCGAAGCGCGGGTCGTCTGCGGCCGCTTCCAGGAACAGCCGCAGGAAGACGCCGTAGTACGGCACGCGGTCCGGTCCCACCGCGGACTCCACGGCGGCGCGCGTCAGGGGGAGGCCGGCCTCGGCGACGACGTCCACCGACCGGTGGAACCAGGCCAGCCTGCGCGCGTGGTGGGAGTGCACCCGGGCCACCAAGTCCGCGTCGGACGTGGCGTAGACCAGGCAGTGGACCTCGTGGCCCTTCCAGGTGGCGCTGACCTCGCAGCCGGTGACCGCCCTGCCGCCGAGTCCTTCGAAGGCCGCACGGAACTCGGCACTTCCCGCGAAGCTGTCGTGGTCGGTGCAGGCGGCCACGGTGACGCCGTGCGCCGACGCGGTCTCGGCCAGCCGGCCCGGGGCCAGCGACCCGTCGGAGACCGTGCTGTGCAGATGCAGGTCGATGCCGCGGGCTCCCCACACATCCCCCGCTTGCCGGGCAGGTGTCATGGCGTGGTCCCTCCGGAGAAGACCGCGCAGCGCAGCTCGCTGGTGCGCGGTGCGCCGTCGACGTCGAGCCAGAGTTCGCCGGGGCCGGGGAGCATCTCGGAGAACTCCACCGGGCCGGCCGCCCCGCGGGCGAGGCGGAACAGCTGGTGCACCAGCAGCGGGGACTCCCAGTCCACGTACACGGGCTTGGGCTCGCCGGGGATCTTCGCGAACCCGTGCCGCGGCAGGTCGAGGTCGCCGCGCAGCCGGCGTGCGGCGGCGAACTCGGCCGCAGCGCCGCGCGCGCTGCCGGCCCCCGGGCTCCAGCCGCTCAGTGCGCCCGGCGCGAACCGCCAGCGCTCGCGGTGCAGGACGACGCGGCCGCAGCGGATACGGGGCAGGTGGCCGTGGTCGAGTGCGCCGATGCCGACGCCCCCGTAGTGGCGCGGGAAGGCGAACGGGGACAGCGGGTCCTGGCGGAGGCCGGAACCGCCGGCCAGGGGCGCCATCAGCCGGACCCGCCGCCCGTCCGGGCGCACCCGCAGCTGCGGGAGTCCCGCGCGGACCACGAGGAAGAGCGCGGAGGGCTGGATCACCTGGTCGCGGGGCTTGGGTGACAGGCCGAAGACCTCGAGGTCCGGGCAGGGGTGCTGGAGCGCGGCGCCCGTCTTGTCCAGATGCGCCCGGGACAGGTCGAGCAGGATCTCGTCGGGGTCCAGGAGGGAGCGGTATCCCGCGTGGATGCCGCTGACCAGGTCGGGGGCCAGCTCCTGGACGAGCGGTGCGAAGCTGGAGTGGGTGAGGACGTCCCGTACGGCGTGGCAGTCGCCGACGACGAGGCGGAAGTCGCCTGCCGCGATGTCGGCGGCGCTTCCCGCGGCGATCATGACGTCGGGGTTGCACAGCGCCGCAGGGGTCCTCGGATACCGGGCGATCACCTTGTCGAGGTCCGCCCGCTCGATCAGGACCTCGTGTACGGCGCGGTCGGCGGACCCCAGCAGCGCGGCTGTGACCTCCCGGTCGAGCGCGCCGACCTCCGCGTCGACCTGCCGGCACTCCTCGTCCAGGGCGGGCTTGTCGGCGAAGAACCCCTCGTAGAAGTCCCGGAGCGGCACTTCGGTGCCGGCGCCGAAGCACCGGGTCATCCAGCGGCCGAGGATGTCGGTCTCCCTGCGGATCCGCAGCCGCGGGGACAGCAGGACCAGGTCGAACACCGCCGACAGCTCCGTGGTGACGGCCCGGGCGACCTCGCTGCCCAAGGTCAGCTCGCGCACCGGGCCGAGTGCCTCTTCGTAGAGGACGCTGCGGTCCGCGTAGTGCCGTCCGCGGGACCGGTTGGGCGCGGTGCCGGTGGCGGCCTGGAAGTCATCCTTGAGCGCGGCGAACTGCCGGGCGCGCGAGGCGTGCGGCGCCCGTGAGAAGGCCGTGAGCCCCTCCTGCAGGCGGCGGACCGTCGCCGCTTCCGGACTGTTCTCCTGACCCGCGCCGGTGAGCAGCGCGTCGAGGACACCCAGCGGGTCGGGTGCGCCGACCGGGATCTCCCAGCGGTCGACGATCCACCCGGCCTCCGCCAGCTCTGACACGGCGGCGTCGAAGCGCCGCGCCGACGGCGACCCGTCGCGCAGGGTCCAGGCCCTGCGCAGGTCCGCGATGCTCGTCGCGCCGTCGCAGCGCTCCCACAGCCAGCGGTGGTCGTCGGTCAGGACACGGCGGTCCTGCTCGGCGAACGTCCAGCCGTCGGCCGTACCGGTGGCCGTGGTCGAGGCGTACAGCCGCAGCTCGCCGCGGTGGTGCAGGGCGAGGGGACGGCGCCGCGGGCACACCGCGCCCCGGACCGCCGGCCGGCGGCTGAAGACCGCGGCCAGTTCCTCGCCCGCCCAGTGGGACCAGAAGCTGCGGCGCTCCACGGGTCCTGGCCGCCAGTGGGCACCTCCCGGCCTTGGCCCGAACCGGGCGACCGATATCGGGCCGAAGTGCGAATGGCTCTCGTTCTTGGTGGCGACCCGCTGGAGGTACATGGCCAGCAGGTCGGTCATACGCCGCCGATGGCCGGGTGAGCTGTCCTCCGCCCGGTCCAGCCACGCCTCGAACTCGGCATACCGGGCGTCGTTGGACAGCAGCAGCACCTCCCGCAACTCGGGGGCCGCGAAGAGTGCGACGACCGCGCTGCGGGCGCGATCCAGTGCCGCGTCGTGCTCGCGGACCCGGGCCTGCCAGGCGGCGTCGAGACGGACGACGGCCGCCTGGTAGCGCAGTGCCACGGCCTGTTGCGGTTCAGGGAGCACCGTGAGCACCGTGTCCAGGACGGTGTCCGGGAGCGGCCTGAGCATTCCCACGTACGACGCGGTGGCCCCCTGAACGCCGTGTTCGTGGGCACGGAGCGCCGCCTTGAGCGCCGCCGCGTGCTCCGCCAGCAGCCGCCTCCGGCCGAGCAGTCTGTCGAAGTCCGCCGCCAACTCCGGGTCCGCCAGCGGTTCCAGGAGTGCGAAGGGGAAGCCCGCGTACCGCAACAGCGCGACGGGGCTCACCGACCACTGGGCGGGCGAGCTGTCCACGTCGTCACGTCGGTACGGTTCGAATGGGGTCACGGAACGGTGATTCTCACGTGGCGGTCGGAGGCCCGCCTAGAGCAGGCAGTACTCATGCGCCGTTGCGAACGCCCGCCGTCGCCGCCCCCGCGGTCGGGCACCTCGCGGGTGTAACTCCCGACGCTATTGACGGAGCGGGGCGGCATGCGGCCCCGCATCCCGCCCGTCGTACGACGGACCGTCAGAAGGAGCGCCCATGAACAAGCTGACCGTCGACGCGCCTCCGCAGATCGGCATCATCTGCGTAGGCTGCGCGTCGGGCAGCACCGGCCTGCTGGAGGACGCCATCGCCGGCTTCAAGGCGGCGACCGGCCGCTGATCCACCGATGACCCAGCGGGTGTGGGAGGTCCACCTCGCCGGAGGGGCCAGGACCGACGGGCTGTCCGCGCCGAGGTCACAGTCGTGCCCTGACCCCGCAGGCCCCGCCGGTCAGCGCTCCTGGCCGTGCGGGGCCGCTTCGCCGTTTCCTGCGGACGCCGCGCCCAGCCGGCGGACCGCGGGGACGGCGTGGTTGGCGGCCGCGAGCAGGGCCAGGCCGGCCGCGATGGCCAGAACGGGGGCGTCGACCCCGAAGGAGTCCGCCAGGGCCCCGCTCGCGGCCGGAGCGAGCCAGGCGAGGGACTGGGCGGCCGTGCCGATCGTGGTCAGCACGCGCGCGGTCATCGCGTCCGAGACGTTCTCCGTCACGCCGGTGGTGAACACGACGTTGAGCGGCGTGACGAGGACGAGGCTGGCGCCCAGGCACAGGGCGGCAAGCCACGGCCGGGACGCCAGCAGCACGAGGCTGCCGACACCGCCTGCGAGCAGCCAGGACACGGTCAGGACGATGCGGTGGCCCGGCACGCGCTGGACGACCTGTCCTGCGGCGAGGGCGCCGCCCAGGGCGCAGGCGGCCGCCAGCGCCTCGGCCCCGCCGATCGTCGAGGGCGAGGCGCCGTGGCTGCGCAGCGTCACGACGAACATGAAGCCGAGCCCGGCCAGGAGCAGGTTGGTCACCGCGGACCACAGCATCGCGTACCGCAGGAAGGCCCTGCTCCTGATGTACGCCAGTCCGGTGAGGAGGTCGCTCAGCACCGGGGGGCGCGCGGCGGTCCGCCCGGGGGTGTCCGGTCCCAGGGGGGTGCGGACGAACAGGCAGGCGAGCGTCACGGCCCCGAAGGACAGGGCGTCGGCGAGGAAGGGCGCCCACCGCGCCGTCGTGAACAGCGCGGCCCCCAGCGGCGCCCCGGCCAGCTGGGCGCCGTAGTCGCGCGCCTGGACCCGGGCGTAGGCGGCCTTGAGCTGCCCTGCGGGGACGATGCGCCGCACGATCGGCGCCGCCGCGCCGGTGAAGGCCGCCGCCGCCAGGCCCTGGGCCAGCGCCAGGGCGGCGATCAGCGGCAGCCCGGGGCTGCCGGCGGCCACAGCCCAGAAGACCCCTCCCATGGCGGCCGCCTGGACCAGTGAGGCCCCCGCCAGCAGGGCGCGTCTCGGGTAGCGGTCGGCGGCCACTCCGGCGGGCAGCAGGCCCGCGACCCGGCCGGCGGCCTCGCAGGTGCCCGCGATCCCGGCGTCGGCCGCGGATCCGGTGACGGCCAGGATCAGCAGGGGGAAGGCCAGTGCGGAGATGTGGGTGCCAAGACCGGACACCGCGGTGCCGGACCACCAGAGGTTGTAGTCCCGGTTCCGCCACAACGGCGCCGGCCGCGGCGCGTGACGACTGCCCGTCGGATCCGCGGGGACCGCGGGCGGGGGGTCGTCACCGCTCGGCGGCGGCTGCGGGGAAGGGCTGGTATCGCTGTCAGTCACGGGCGTCAGCCTCGCGAGCCTTCGCCGCGGAGGAATCCGGGTAACCCCCTAACGTTGCCCGCCGCCGCGCCCGCCCGGTCCCGCCGCCTCCGCTCAGCGCCCTGGCCAGCTCGGTCCTGGACCGGACGCCGATCTTCCGGTAGATCCGCCCCAGGTGCGCTTCGACGGTGCGGCGGCTGAGGAACAGGGCGGCGGCGACCTCGTCGTTGGTGCGGCCCTCCGTCACCAGGTCCGCCACCCGTTCCTCGGCGGCCGTCAGCTCGGTCGGGGAGTTGCGGCGCATTCCCAGGCTGCGCAGCTCCGCCGTCGCGCGCTCCGCCCATGCCGTGGCGCCGAACCGGACGAAGGCGGCGTGGGCCTGTCCCAGCGCGGTGTGCGCCACCCGTTTCCGCTTCACCCGCCGCAGGACCTGGGCCTGGACCAGCTGCGTCCTGGCCAGTTCGAACGGCATGGGCAGCTCGGCGTGCGCGCGGACGGCCGCCTCGATCGCCGCCTGGGCGCCGTCGGGGTCGGCCAGTGCCAGCGCGAGCAGGGCGCGGCTGCGTGCGGCCGTGCACTCCAGATACGGGTAAGGGGACCTGGCCGCGCGCTGTTCGAGCCGGACGACCAGGGCCTCGGCCCGGTCCAGCTCACCGAGCTGGAGGCACACCTCGACCTGGTCGGCGAAGAAGAAGTAGCGCGCCGGCTCCTTCATGCCCATCGCCTCGACCAGGTCGTGGGCCCGCGTCAGATACCGGTCGGCGTCGCCGGGACGGCCGCGGGACAGCTCCACGAAGCCGAGCACCGACAGGTGCAGGACGGACGCCGCCGGGTCCTCCAGTGCCTCCGCGAGGGCGAGGCCTTCCGTGGCGTCCGCCGCCGCCCGGCGCAGGTCCCCACGGTAGGCCGCGACCAGCGCCGCCGCATGGAGCGCATGGCCGGCGTAGCGCCTCTGGCCCGTCTGGCGGACGGTCTGCGCCGCCTCGGCCGCATGGCGGGCCGCGAGGTCCGTGTCACCGAGCCGGCACTCGATCTCGGCGAGGTGGAGCAGCAGACGCGGCATCGCGGACTCGTCGCCGACCTCCTGTGCACGCCGGTAGGCGGCCAGCAGGTCCGCGCGGGCGCGGGACGGGTCGGAACCCATCTGCCACAGGCCGAGCACGGCACGGGCGGACGCGCCGTCCCAGCAGAAGTCCCGGGCGGGCAGCTGACGCCGTCCGCGCTCGACCGCCGCGTGGTCGGGCGCCCGGCCGGCGGCGAAACCGAAGCAGGCCGCCGCGAGTTGCGCGCAGGCCCGTGCCTCGGCGTCGCCCTCCCCTGACAGCAGCCGCTGGGCCGCCTCGGCGGCGGCCAGCTGCAATCCGGTGTCGAAGTCCGCGAGCCAGGCGATGCGCAGGTGCACCATCCCGGTCAGCGACCGGTCGCCCGCGGCCTCCCGCAGCGCCGTGCGGAGCACCGCGACGGCGTCCTCTGGGCCGCCGTCGTGGGAGACCACCGGTGCCAGCCGCAGCAGCGCGCGGGCCCGCCGCTGCCCTGCGGGCAAGTCCGAGACCGCCTTTTCCAGCATGTGGCGGGCGCCGGCTCCGTCACCGGCGTAGAAGCGGCACTCGGCGGCGGATACCGCGCGCTCGGCCCGGCGCGGATCGTCCGGTGGGGTGCGGCGGCTCGACAGGCTCCACAGGTCGGCGGCCCGCGCCGGCATGCCGCGGGCCTCGGCCTGTGCGGCGGCGTGGCCGACGGCGTCGGCCACCTCGGCGCACGGCCCGTCGACCGACAGGGAGAGGTGCCATGCGCGCTGGTCGAGGTCCGCGGCCGCGTCCGCCAGCCGTGCGTGCAGGGCGCGTCGCCGCTCGCCGGCCGCCGCCGCGTACACGGCGGACGCGAACAGCGGGTGGGTGAAGGCCACCCGGCCGTCGTCGACGTGGAGTACGCCTGCCTCCTCGGCCGCGTCGAGTGCCGGGAGGGCCTGGTCCGCGACGCCGAGCACCGTACGGATCGACGCCGTGGTCGGGGAGCGCAGGGCCGCCGCGACCAGCAGGACGTCGCGCACGTCGGCGGGGAGCCGTCCGATGTGCTCCGCTGCCACGCGACGGCGGACTTCCGGCACCGGCAGGGCGCGGTCGGGCTCGCGGAAGGGGCCGCGGTCGACCGCTGCCCCGGCTGCGGGGACGCCTTCCAGCGCGCGCATGATCTCCAGCGCCAGGGAGGGGATCCCCGCGCACGCCTCGTCCAGCCGCAGCAGTTCCGGTGTGGCCAGGCAGACGCCCGTACGCGCCTGGACGAGCCGGCGCAGGTCGCCCTGGTCCATCCGGCCGAGGGTGACCTGCCGCAGACGCTCGGGGCCGACCGCCCGCTCCACCTCGGACCGCAGCGGATCGGCGGCGCGGTCACCGGTCCTGACGGCCACGAGCAGGCCGACCCTGCCACCGCACCGTCTGGCCACGTAGCTCAGCACGTCCGCCGTGGCGCCGTCCAGCCACTGGGCGTCGTCGACGGCCAGCAGGACGGGACCGTCCGCCTCCAGGACCCGTACGACGCCCAGAACGGCCAGGCTCACCGCGTGCGGGTCGGGCGGGGCGCCGGCCGCCGGGGTGCGCAGCAGGGCCGTTCGTAAGGCGTGGCGCTGCGGTGCCGGCAGCGTGTGGAAAGCGGCGTCGGGAACGGTTTCGACCAGATCGGTGAGTCCGGCGAAGGGGAAGTGCCGCTCGGACTCGCCGAGACGGCACGACAGCACCTGGAAGCCCCGCTCGCGGGCCTCCCGGACCGTGCGGCTCCACAACGCGGTCTTGCCGACGCCCGGTTCGCCCTGGATCAGACACGCCTCAGCGGTCGGGCCGCCCGGCTCTGCCATCCGGTCCAGGGCGGCGTCGAGCGCGGCGACCTGCTGCTCGCGGCCGACGACGACGGCCGAGGCCACGTCTCCGCCGGGGCCGACCACACCATGCCGGCCGTCGGTCACCGCGCCCACAGCAGCTGCTCGCCTGCGGACATCGCGCCCTCCTCGGTTGCAGGAACGACGGGGCGGGGGAGTCCCGGGCCTTCCGGCCGCGGCGGACCCGCCCGCGGCCCTCGCCCTACCGATAGACCGGCGGGTTACAACGCGACGGTCCCGACCGCTGCCGGGGCATGCGCGGAGGGAGCGGTACGTCCTGGAGTCCCGCCTGCTGCGGCGGCGTCACCCGGCGGCGCGGGCACCCACGATCACGCAGGTGTAGTCGAGGCGGACGCTGCCGCCCTCCGCGTCCAGGAGGCCCGCCACCTCGCGCAGCAGCAGCCGCAGCGTCGGTTCTGGAAGGGCCAGGAGCCGGCTGTCGGTGGCCAGCAGCCGGCAGAACTGGCGGGAGGTGAGCCGGGCCTCCCAGGGCGCCCTGGTCATGGTCACCTTCCGGAGCCCGCGGCCGCGCAGTTCCTCGGCGTACTCGTCGACATCGGCCTCGGACAGCGACGCCCTGCCGCCCTCGCCTGTCGGCAGGCCGTCCGGCAGCACGGCGGCGTAGACGCGCTGGAGGGCCGCCCCCGTCGCCGGTGCGAGGGTGCTGAAGTTCCAGGCGAGCAGGAGCCGGCCATCGGGGCGCAGGCACCGTACGGCCTTGTCCGTCCGCTCTCCCGGACGCAGCCAGTGCCACGCCTGGCCGCACGCGACCAGGTCGAACCGCCTGCCTGCGGGCTCCCACGCCTCGAACGGCCCGACCTCGACGGTGAGTCCCTTGTCCGCGGCGACGGCCGCCATGCGCGGGTCCGGCTCCACGCCGGTGACCTCGTGGCCGAGCGAGGCGAGCACGGAGCCGAGTTTGCCGGTCCCGCAGCCGATGTCGAGCGCCGTACCCGGCCGGTGCTCCCCGCCCAGGGCGGTCAGTGCCCCGGTGACAGCCTGCGCCGGGTAGCCGGGGCGCAGCCGGTCGTAGTCGTCCGCGCGGGCGCCGAAGCTGACCGGTGCCTTCACCGTCTGGTCTGTCATGTCAGGCCTCTCATCAAGGTGGCGAGGTCGTGCTCGGGGAGGAAGAGCACGTAGGTTCCCAGCGAGGCGAGGCTGAAAGGCACCAGGCGCTTGGGCAGCATGGCGGTGAAGGCACCGTGCATGAGCACTCCGAGCAGCGCACCGACCCACCAGGTGGGGTGGACGACCAGCAGGACGGGCAGGGCCGCTTCCACGCCGACGGTCACGAGCGAGGGGATGCGCCAGCGGCGTGCGACGAGCGACGGCTCGGCGGTGGCCAGGCGGCGGGTGAACCAGTCGGGGAAGAAGTACTCGCGCCGCCTGTCCGGCAGTTCCGCGCGCAGGGAGGCCAGCTGCGCGAAGACCTTCTGCAGCGTGTCCCCGCTGGTGAACTGCCGTGACCTGGCCTTGTACAGGGCGCTGCTCCAGTACACCTGGAACATCAGCACGACCGCCGCGGCCTGCGGCCACGACACGCCGCCGCCTGGCGCAGGGGACGGGGCGACGAACGCCGACAGCGACGGGGCGTCCAGCAGCGACTGCAGGCTGTACCAGGTGCCGGTGCCCGTCGCGAAGACGAACGGCACCGACATCATCCCGAGGAACAACGTGTTGAACTTGCGGTCGAAGGTGAACTCGAACACGCACCACGCGGCGACGACTGCGGCGGCCAGCGGGGTCAGGACGCCGGTGAACACGGCCAGCACGGCCACCGCGCGGGCGGCGTAGAAGACCCTGAACGCCGTCGGGCTGAGCAGCACCTTGACGGCCATCTCGTCGCGCTCGTAGCGCCAGCGCACCAGGGACTTCGGGGACAGGTCGAAGTAGCGCGCCATGCCGTAGACGTGGTCGGCGACGGTCTTCCACAGCAGGGCGGAGCCCAGGACCAGGCGGAAGAGGCACATCGACAGTCCGGCCGCGCTCCCGTGGACGGGGAAGGCGGCCGGCAGCGGGTCATGCACGGACGACTCCTCCGTTCCGCACGGCGATCCTGATGGACTCGAAGGGCACCAGGACGACGCCGTCACCGGCCACGCTCATGCCGTGCTCCTCGGCGAGGTAGAGCACCAGCGACTGCAGCGAGGCCGCGGAACGGAAGACGTCCTGGCGCAGTTCGTAGTCCCACGGGCAGACCGGCCGCCCGTCGTGGGCGGTGTCGGACAGCGTCGCGCGGTAGGCGCCGATGTGGGAGAACATCGCCCAGGACCCGAACGAGCCCACCGGGGTGAAGAAGCCGCGCCACACCAGCCAGGCCAGGGCCGCGCAGCCGAGCGTCAGAGCGGCGATCGCGTTGACCACGACACTTCCTCCGTGTTGCCGGACCGGTTACAGGACCATGGACGGCGACGGCCAGCGGTCCAGCAGGTAGGGCGCCCACCAGTCCAGGCCGCCGAAGGTGAGCAGGAGCCGCTCGGCGCGCAGCGCGGCCAGCACCTCGGGTTCGACGCCGTCGGTGCGCTGCTCCTCCAGGAGCGGGACGGCCTCGGCGTACTCGGGCCGGACCAGCTCGAAGCGCTGCAGCGTCCCGTCCCGCCGGTCGCGGATCTGCACGAACCCCGGACCGCGGCGCCACATGCAGCGGCCCAGGTAGAAGCGGGCACGCCACTGGGCGATGCGCTCGTCGGCCCCGCTGCCGTCGAGGGAGACGGGAGGCTGCAGATGGCTCAGGTCGCGTGCCGTCAGAGCCGGATCGGCCTGCTCCCCGGTGCGCAGGTGCCAGCGCACGATCAGGCCCCGCGCGGAGGCGACCCGGACGAAGTCGAGCGCGCGCAGGTCGCGCGGGCCCGGGTCGTCCAGCCGGACCGGCTCGTCGAGGGAGGTGAAGCGTACGCCCCCGCGGTACAGCTCGTGCACGTGCTCGCCGACGACCGGGGTGCTCCCGGTCGCGGACGGCACCGTCAGATCTCCACGCATGTGGGCTCCCCGGCCAGTTCGAGGGCCAGTTCCGGCCCGCCCTGGTCATCGCTCTCCCGCCGGATGCGGCACATCAGCTGGTTCTCGTCCTCGGTGGCGACCTGGACGGCGCGGTCGGCCTCCACGAAGATCAGTCCTGCGCGGCGCCAGTCGGCCAGCAGCGTCTCGACCCGCCCGGTGTCCCAGTCCCCGCCGCCCGCGACCGCGCGGCGCTCCAGCTGCTCAAGGGACCTGGGGTTGTGCAGGGCGCGGAAGAGCTCGACCTCGACGGGGTCCGCCAGCGTCATGGAACGCCAGGCGAAGCCCGGGCGGGAGTTGCTCAGCTCGATCCGGTCGCCGAGGTCGGTGTAGGACAGCCGGCTGCGGACGTGGTTGCCGCCCCACTCGCGAAGGGCCTGCTCCAGCTGGTTGGCGAGCTTGCCGTCGATGCCCCGGTCGGGGGTCTCGAACAGGTAGGCCAGGTCGGCCAGTTCCGCATCGGGCAGGTCGTAGATGAGGCTGTACTGCCGGTGCGGGCGGCGTTCCGCGAAGCCGAGTTCCGGGCGGTCGAAGTAGGGGCTGAAACGCTCCAGCGCGATCCTGCTCGCGCCGCTGCACGGATGCAGGTGGTGCAGGGCCGGGAACTGCTCGATGACCTGCAGGTAGTCGTCAGGGGTCTCGCCCGGGAAGCCGTACAGGTAGTTCCAGGCCACGGTCAGGCCGCAGCTCTCCGCGTCCCTGAGGAAGCGCACGTTGTGCGTGCCGCTCACACCCTTGTCCATGATCTTCAGGACGCGGCTGCTGAGGTTCTCGATGCCGGGCTGGACGCTGACCACCCCGGCCGCGCGCATCCGTTCGATCTGCGACAGGTTCATGTTCGACTTGACCTCGTACTGGATGCGCAGGTCGAACGGGGCGTCGGCCAGCTTGTCCAGGACGGAGTCCAGGTACGACATCTCCAGGATGTTGTCCACGGCGTAGAAGTCCAGCACGCGGTGGCGCCGGGCCAGGCTGAGGATCTCCTCCAGGTAGATGTGCGGGCTCTTGCTGCGGAAGGTCATCGCGGACCCGTTGAGTCCGCAGAAGGTGCAGTGGTGCTTCTCGCCCCACCAGCAGCCGCGCGCTCCCTCGACCACCAGCACCGGCTCGTACCAGGACTGCACGCGCGAGCGCCGGATCCGGTCGAAGTAGGCGTCGTAGTCGGGCGCGGGGATCTCGGCCGGCGCCAGCAGCTGCTTGGTCGCCGGATTGCTCACGCTCCTCTCGCCGTCGCGCCAGCACAGGCCGGAGATGCGGGACACCTCCGGGCTGCTCCCGGCCGCGTCGGGGCTGCCCGCGGTGTGGAGGGCGTCGACGAGCTGGGTGAAGGACCGCTCCGCCTCGCCGCGCACGACGTAGTCGAGGAAGGGGAAGTTGCGGTGCAGAGCCTCCCCTTGCGGGCCGTCGCAGTTGGCGCCGCCCATCACCGTCGCCGTGCCGGGGGACAGCTGCTTGATCCGGCGCAGCAGCGCGAGCGAGGCCACGTTCTGCTGGAAGGTCGAGGTGGCTCCCACGAGGTCGGGACCGTCCGCGATGAGCCGGCGTGCCGTCGTGTCGATGAATTCGGGAACCAGTTCGTGCAGGCGCCGGCAGGTCTCCATCTGCTCCGGCGTCAGGTCGTCAGCCATCCTGCGGTCGAACTCCTCGACGCGCCACGAGGGATCGTCGTAGAGCGCGGAGGAGAAAACCCAGTCGCCGCACCCCATGAAGTAGCTGCCCAGCGAGAAGAAGCTGAAGTCGGCCGCACCGAGACCGCCCTGCTGGTCCATCCAGTCCGCGAAGTCGATGTTCGCGTAGACGGACGTCGTCTCGATGTCGGGGAAGTTGTCGGCGATCCGCCGGGAGAGTATTCCGAGCGCGAGGGAAGGGGTCGCCATGCTTGCCCATGGCATGCACACCAGTGTGATCTTCATGTGTCCTCCGGCGTGAGCCAGCCAATTCCGCCCACGCCTGTCGTGCCGGGCGCGCGGACAGGCGGAGATGTCGGCGCGCTTCCGGTGCGGCCGGAGGTCCGGCCGCACCGGAAGGGTTCAGAACCCGAAGGTTCACGGCGGACGTCGTCAGAACGAGACGGTCACGCCGACGGTGATGAGTGCCTCGTCCTGCTCGGTGCTCTGCGGGTCGCTGTTCACGACAACCTTCTCCATGCTGCCCCTCCCTTCCGTTGTCCGAATTGACCGGCATGCGCGACATTCCTGCTCTCGCGCACCTCGGCGGGAGCCGAGAGGTGGCATCAGGCTGGCCCCCGTGCCGCTGCCGCGGAATCCGTGAAAACACCTAATGCCGATCTTGCCGACGGTGAATTGCTTTTCGTGCCAGACGAGTTGAGTACCGGTTACTTATTGCCGACCTGCAAAGCCGGGTGTGAGGGTCGCACCGTCGTTCCGTCGTCGAGGCGTTGCTGCTCAGGGGCCGTCGGGGAGGATTCCCGGTGCCCCGGCCGGCGCTGTGGTCGTGAGGTGGGTGGTCTGGTGGCCCGTGCTGTCGGGGAGGTGCAGCCCGCGGTGGCGGCGGTGGACTCGGTCGTGCTGCTGGACGTGGTGCGCGGTGTGCTGGCGCGGTGCGGCGGGCATCGGTGGGTGGTGCGCGCCGAGGACTCCTGGTGCATGGTGACCCCGCCGTCCTGGGCCGCGTCCCGCCCGCACGGCTGGAAGCTGCACGTGTCGGCGACGCCGCTGTCGGCGCCGCTGGTGCTGGCGCGGGCCGCGGAGGTCCTGGCCCGGCAGGGGTGCGCCTTCAAGTTCGGCACCGACATCGCGCGCGTCCTGGACCTGGTCAACCCCTGGTACGACCGGGGTGGGGCGGGCAAGTTCGTGACGGTCTACCCGCGCGACGACGTCCAGTTCCGGGCACTGGCCGCGGAACTGGACGCGGTGACCGCCGACCTGGCGGGGCCGGTCATCCTGTCGGACCGGCCGTTCCGGCCGGGCAGCCTGGTGCACTACCGGTACGGGGAGTTCACGGCCGACGAGGTGTTCACCGACGACGGGACCTTCGAGTCCCGGATGACCGGCCCCGACGGGTCGGCGGTCAAGGACGAGCGCAGGGCGTGGTTCTCCCCGCCGCCGTGGGCGGTCTCCCCCTTCCCCGACCAGCCGCTGGCGGGTGCCCAGGCGCAGCCGGCGGGCGGCGCCGCGGTCGCCGCCGACCCGCTGCCGGCCGGTGCGCCGTCCACCGGGCAGCCGCAGGCGGTACGGCTGGGCGGCCGGTTCCGGGTGACCGGGGCGATCCGGCATGCCAACAAGGGCGGTGTGTACCGGGCGACGGACGAGCGGGACGGCGGTGAGGTGGTCGTCAAGCAGGCGCGCGCTCACGTGGGCGGGCTGCTGGACGGCACCGACGCACGCGACCGGCTGCGGCAGGAGGCGCGGATACTCCGGCTCACCGCGCCCTTGGGAGTGTTCCCGGCGCTGGTGGCCCTGATCGAGGAGGACAGCCATCTGTTCCTGGTCCAGGAGTCGGTGCCCGGCGTGCCGCTGGACCAGTGGGCGCGGGACCGTGCGGACCGCGGCGGGCCGGACGTGGACGACGCCCTCGACGTGGCCCGGCGGCTGGTGTCCGCAGTGGACTCGGTGCACCGGGCGGGCCTGGTGCTGCGCGACCTGAAGCCGTCGAACGTCATGGTCACCCCGTCAGGTGCGCTCCGGCTGATCGACGCCGAGTACGTCGTCGAGTGCGACCGGGAGCGGACCCCGGCCCACACGCCGGCCTTCGCCGCGCCCGAGGTCGTCGGCTCCGCCGGGGGCCGGGCGGTGCCGGTGGCGGTGCCCGAGCCGAGTGCCGATCTGTTCAGCCTGGGCGTCACCCTCTTCTGCGCCGCCACCGGCGGCCTCGACCCGCGCTGGGTCGGCGGACACCGCGGTGACGGCGCCCGCGCGGACGGGCGGGAGCGGGCGCGTATCCTGTCGCGGATCGCCCGGGACCATCCCGCGCTGGCGGCGCTGCTGGAACCGGTCACGGCCCTGACCCGGGCCGACCCGGCGCGGCGGTGGACGCCCGAGCGGACCGAGAAGTACCTCACCTCGGCCGGCGCCGCACCGACCAGGGCACCGGCACGGGCACGGGCGGCGACGTGGCTGCGGCAGGGAGAGCTGGACCGCCTGGTCACCGACGGCCTGTCCCGCCTGCGCGCGTCCATGACACCGGACGAGCCCACCTTGTGGCCGCCTGCCAGGAGGTCCGGGAGGGCCGATGCGTGCGACCTGTTCCGGGGCGCGGCGGGAGGGCTGGCCACTCTCACCCGGGCGGCGCGGGCGAACGACGACCCCGCGTTGTGGGAGGCGGTCGGGCAGGCCGCCGAGTGGATCGACCGGCGCCTGTTCGACGTGCCGAGACTGCTGCCCGGCCTGGCCTTCGGCCGCGCCGGCACCGCATGGGCGCTACACGGTGCGGCCCGGCTCCTGCAGGACGCGGGCCTGGCCGGACGGGCGGTGGACCTCGCGCTGGAACTGCCCACCAGGCACCCCAGTTCCGACGTCACGCACGGACTGTCCGGCGCGGGCACGGCGCTGCTCCACCTGTGGCACGCCACGCACGACCCGCGCCTGCTCCAGCGGGCACTGGCCTGCGCCGACAACGTCCTGGACGCCGCCCGCCGTGAGGGCGCCGACTGGCTGTGGCCGACACCGGACTCCGCCGACTCCGCACTGGCCGGCTTCAACTCCTACGGATTCGCCCACGGCGTGGCCGGCACCGGCCAGTTCCTGCTGGGCGCCGCACAAGCCGTTCGCCACCCACCCGGTGCGGGCAGGCACCCCGGCGCGGCGGCCGGCGCGGTGGAAGCCACGGAGGCCGGCCGGGCGGACGGCGCCCGGTACATGGAGGCCGCTCTCGGGGCCGCCGACACCCTCGTGCGCGCCGCCCGTGTCCACGACGGCGCGGCCGGCTGGCCCACCATCGTGGGCGGGCCGTTCAACCCCGACGCGGGACGGTGGTGCACCGGCCCCGCAGGCATCGGGACCTTCCTGATCCGGATGTGGGCGGACACCGGCGAGCCGCGCTTCGCCGACCTCGCCGAGCAGTGCGCGCCCACGCCGTACAGCCGGTGGGACACCACCCCCGGCCTGTGCTGCGGCCTGGCGGGCACCGGGCACTTCCTGCTCGACCTCGCCGAGCACACCGGCAGGACCGGATACCGCACCCAGGCCGAGGACCTGGCGGCCGTCATCCACGCGCTGCGCCACCGCGGCGACCCGCTGGCAGCCGGCAGGGCCGGCTGGGACCACGCCTACGGACACGGCGACGCGGGAACCCTCGGCTTCCTGCTGCGCCTTCGGAACGGCGGCACCGGCCCCTGGACCGACGCCGCCACCGGCGCCCTGTGACCCACGCGCCCCCACGAACCCGGTCGGCAGTCCCGAGCGACCGCCGGCCGTCGCAAGAAGCACCACCCCGCATCACAGAGAGGAACCGCACGATGACCGATTTCGACAAGCTCCAGATGCTCCCCGAGGAACACGCGCCCCTGGGGCAGGAGGGGATGCAGAAGTGCGTCATCACCAAGATCGAGCTCACCACGACGCTGTTCACCCTGGTCCAGCCCTCGACCGCCGAGTAGGACGGGCGTAAGGCACAACCAGCCGTGACGCGCCGGCCGGCACGGGCATCCGCAACCGACCGCGGGAGGCGTGAACTCCCCGGTCGGGGAAGCCCGTGCCGGGCCGGCCGGCCCGGACAGAACGGCGCATCTACCCACGCAGGCGCGCAGGGCGCGCCGCCAGGAGGGACCGACGAATGACCAGCAGCGACAGCCGACCCGGTGGGGCGCCCGCCTGCTCCCCGAGCACCGGTTCCGGTACGGGGGGCCGCAGGCGGTGGCCTGCCAGGATGGCCGGCGCCGCCGTGGCGGCGGCCTTCATGGCCGCCACGGTGGGCGTCCCCCATGCCGCCGCCGACACCTCCTACGGACCGATCCGGGTGCTGAACCACGCGGTGGCCTCGGACGGCAAGTGCCTGGACGTGAAGAGCGAGGACATCGAGAGGACGCCGGTCCACGCGCGCGTGCAGGCATGGGACTGCTCGGGCGCCTCGGAGCAGCAGTGGTCGTCGCACCCCTACACCCAGGTGCCCACGGGTGAGTTCGGGACGCTCCAGACGCTCTACCAGATCAAGAACCTCAGGACCGGGATGTGCCTGGAGATCAAGGCCGAGGGCAGCCTCGTCGCCGGTGTCCAGGCCGACGTGGTGCCCTGCGCCGCCGGTTCGGCCGACACGATCGCCAACCAGCTGTGGGAGGAGCAGCCCAGCAGCCGCGGCTTCGTCGTGTCGACGTGGAGCGCGGCACGCGCGAACGCCTCGCTGTGCCTCGACCTCAAGGGCAATTCGGACGACAACGGCACCCCCGTTCAGCAGTGGACGTGCAACGGGAGCACCGCCCAGGTCTTCGGCGGCTCCCTCGGCTCATAGCGCGCACGGGGTGTGCCGCCGTCCACGGCACAGCCCCCTGACCGCGGACGGCGCCCGGCGGACATTGTCCACCGGGCGCCGTTTGTCAACCGATCTCTTCCCAACGGGAGTTGACAGACTAGCCAACTCCGTCTTGCGCGCGTCGAGGACCGTTTCCATACTGGCCGGAAAATCTGCTCAGGCTGCGCGAAAGGTCCGTGAGCGCTTGTGGAAGATTCCTCCATCGCGACAGGTGTGGGGCTGACCGCCCTCGTGACCGCGGCCTTGCGGGCCGTGGAGACGAATACCGGCGATCCGCTGATCCGCGACCCGTTCGCCGCACATTTCGTACGCCTTGCGAATACGGAGAATCCGCTGCCCGTACGGCTTGAGGACGTCGCCGGGGCCGAGGACAGGACGCTGCTGAAATTCGCTGCCGACGGCATGGCGCTGCGCACGCGATACCTCGACGACCACCTGCTGGGAACCGGTGCGGCGCAGGTGGTGATCCTGGCCGCCGGGCTCGACACGCGGGCGTTCCGGCTCGGCTGGCCGCAGGCGTGCACGGTCTTCGAGATGGATCGGAAGCCGGTCCTGGAATTCAAGCAGGACGCGCTCGACCAGGCCGGCGCCCGGCCGCGCTGCGACCGCAGGACCGTGCCGGCCGACCTGCGCGAGGACTGGGCGGCTGCACTCGTGGCTGCCGGGTTCGACGCCACCCGCCCCACGGCGTGGCTGGCCGAGGGGCTGCTGCCGTACCTGTCGCCGGCCGAGGAGGAGAGCCTCTTCGACCTCGTGCACAAGCTCTCCGCGGTGGGCAGTTCGATCGCCGTGTGGGCGATGGCGCAGGACGCCCGCGGCGCCGACCAGCGGCTGAGTTCCATGTATTCGACCTTCGGCGTCCAGATGACCAGCGTGACGAACACCGAACCGCGCAGAAACATCGTCGACCATCTGCCGTCGCTGGGTTGGACGGTGACAGAGAACACCATCGCCGAACTGGCCGGCCGCTACCAGCGGCCGCCGTCGTCCTCCCGGCGTCGTATCAGTCTTTTCACCGCCCGATACTCGGCTTAGGACCTTGACCATGGGTATGAACGACCGACCGCCCGCCGGCGAGGCGCGGAATGTGGGCCAGTTGCTGCTGCGGGCCGCCGCGCGGTATCCGGAGTCCGGACTGTACTACCGGGGCACCGGCAGCAGCGCGGAATTCCGGCGGAGCAGCTATCCGGAATTACTGGACCAGGCCCTGCGATTACTGAGCGGCCTGCGCGGACTCGGTTTGCGGCCGCGCGACAGGGTGCTCCTGCTCATGGACGACGCCGAGGCTTTCCTGCCGGGCTTCTGGGCATGTGTGCTGGGCGGGTTCGTCCCGTGTCCGCTGCCGCCTGCCGCCGGAAACGTCGAACAGGCGGCGGCGCACCACCGGCATGTCCACCGGCTGCTCGGCGGGCCGCTGCTGGTGACCGGCGAGCGACTGGCGGCCGAGGTGCCGCAGGTCCCCGGACTGACCGTGGCGACCGTGGAGGCCCTGGCGGACCACGACCGCGCCTCGGACGTGTACGAGGCGGAGCCGGAGGACCTCGCCGTCCTGATGCTGACCTCCGGGTCCACCGGCCAGGCCAAAGCGGTGATGCTCACCCACGCCAACCTCCTGGCGTCGATGCGGGCCAAGAACGGCTTCCACGAACTGGGCGCCTCCGACACCGTCCTGAACTGGGTGGGCTTCGACCATGTCGCGGCGCTGCTGGAGTGCCATCTGCTGCCCCTGTCCACCGGTTCGTCGCAGCTCCACGTGCCCTCGTCGCACATCCTCGACGAGCCCCTGGAGTTCCTGCGGCTCATCTCGCGGCACCACGTCACGGTGACCTTCACCCCGAACTTCCTGCTGGGGCTGGTCAACTCCGCTCGCCACCGCATGCCTGCCGGCGAGGCGCTCGACCTGTCGCGGCTGCGGCACATCGTCAGCGGCGGCGAAGCCGTCCCGTACACGACGGGCACCGCCTTCCTGGAGCGGTTCGCGCCCTTCGGCCTGCGCCGCGACGTCCTGTGGCCTGCCTTCGGCATGACCGAGACGTGTGCCGGGAGCATCTACTCCCTCGGGTTCCCCGACGCCGACGCCGGCCAGGAGTTCGCGAGTGTCGGTCTGCCCGTGGCCGCGCTGGACGTCCGGGTCGCCGACGCACAGGACCGGGCTCTTCCTGACGGCCGGGCGGGCGAGGTGCAGCTGCGCGGCCCCATGATCACGCCGGGCTACTACCACAACGAGGAGGCCACCTCCTCGTCGCGCACCGCGGACGGCTGGTTCCGCACCGGCGACATCGGCCGGCTCCGCGACGGCCGGCTGACGCTCGTCGGCCGCAGCAAGGACAACATCATCGTCAACGGCGTCAACTACTTCAGCCACGAGATCGAGACCGCGCTCGAAGAACTCGACCACGTCACTCCTTCCTTCGTGGCCGCCTTCCCCACCAGGCCGGAAGGCAGCGACACGGAGCAACTGGTCGTCGCCTTCCACCCGCGGACCCGACCCGGCGACGACACGGCGCTGTACGACGCCATGACCGCCGTACGCGCCGCCGTCGTCATGCACTGGGGATTCCGCCCCGCGCTGGTCCTCCCGCTGGCGCGGGAGGAGTTCGTCAAGAACAGCCTGGGGAAGATCTCCCGGGCGAAGCTGCGCGCACGGCTCGAAGCAGGGGAGTTCGACGACGTCACCCGCGCGACCGTCGAGGTGATCCGGCAGCACATGGGCGACTACTCGCCCCCGCGGACGGACAACGAGCGCGCTCTCGTCCGGATCTACGGCGAGACACTCGACGTCTCCCCGAGCTCGGTCAGCGCCACGGCCAACTTCTTCGACCTCGGCGGTACGTCCCTCGACCTGCTGCGCCTGCGCGGCAGCATCACCCAGCGCCTGAACGTGCCCGGCCTGCAGACCATCGACCTGCTCAACGCGCCCACCGTGCGCGCTCTGGCCGGCTACCTGGACGAGAATCCCGCGGGCACGGTCAAGACCGACGACGGCTACGACCCCATCGTGCCCATGCAGCAGGGCGGCACCAAGACACCGCTGTTCTGTGTCCACCCGGGCGCCGGCGAGGTGCTCGTCCTCCTCGATCTGGCCCGGCACTTCGCAGGCGACCGGCCCTTCCACGCCCTCCGCGCCCGCGGCTTCACCAGCGGTGAGACCCCCTTCACGAGCCACGGTGAGATGATCGCCGCCTACACCCGGGCGATCCAGGACCGGCAGCCGCACGGACCCTACGCCCTGGCCGGCTACTCCTCCGGCGGCCTCATCGCCTTCGCGATCGCCCAGGAGCTGCAGTCCCGGGGCGAGCAGGTGGCCTTCCTCGGCGGCTTCGACTTCCCGCCGGTCCTCACACCGCTTCTGGTCGGCCTGGACTTCTCGGTGACCGTCTCCGTCCTGTCGCACTTCCTCGGGCTGCTCGACAAGGAGCAGTCCGAGGAACTCCCCGGGAAACTGCGGGAACTGCCCCTGGAGCAGCAGCTGCAGACGGTGATGGACCTGGCGCCGAGGAAGCGGCTGGCCGAACTGGACCTGGACCTGCAGAAGTTCACGGTGTGGATGACCCTGGCCGACAAGCTGAAGAAGATCAGGGCCGAGTACGAGCTGAGCGGCACCGTCCCGTCCATGACCGTTTTCCACGGGACGACACCCCCTCCGCTGCCGGTCTTCCACGGCATGCCGGCGGCGCAGGCCGAGCGGACATGGCTCGACCGCCTGCACGGCTGGGACAGGTTCACGGCGGGAGGCGCCGCACGCTACGTCAAGGTCCCCGGCGAGCACCACACCCTCACCGCACCGCCTCATGTGGCCGTCTTCCAGGCCCTCCTGCGGCAGGAGATCGACCGGTCCATGGGGGAGGGCGGCGCGGGCGGCGAGGGCGGGGCGGTGTCAGGACCAGAAGCCGAGTGACACTTCGGCGATCACCGTGGCGAGCAGGAAGGACGCGGTGATCGCCAGCAGCCCGACGGGGACGATCTTCCAGCTGACCGCCTTCAGCAGTGCCGTGTCCTTGCCGAGGCTGAGGCCGGCGAAGGTGAGGACGACGCAGCCGACGGAGAGGAAGTCGATCGAGCCGACGGTGCTTGTCAGCCGGTCGCCGATGGGCGAGTAGGTGCTGGAGGCGAGCGCGCCGATGGTGGTCACCCAGATGATCGCGGAGACGAAGCGGGTGACCTTCGCGAGGTAGGTCCCCAGCACGAGCAGCGCCGCCATGATCGCGTACCCGCCGATGATGTCCCAGCTCAGGCCCTTCGCGAACACCGACGCGGTGGTGATGCCGACGACGGCCAGGATCGGGACGGACACCCAGATGCGCAGACCCACCGGGGCGCTGGTGGCGGCGACCTGCTCGCGGAAGGCGCGGTTGGCCTCCTGGTGGACGGCGGCGGCCTCGGGGTCCTGCGTCTCCCGCCGGGTGAGGAAGCGGTAGAAGCGGTCGGCGGCCGGGAGGGCGAGGTAGATCCCCACGTAGACCCCGAGGATGGTCGTGATCAGGTTGGAGACGCCGGCCATGGCGAGGATCTGGTCCTTCTGGCCGGGGTAGGCGTCGGTGATGCTGCCCGTCGCGGCGGCCATCATCGAGCCGGATCCGACGCCGGAGCCCATGGCGAGGGCGAGCGGGTCGAAGATGTCGAAGGACACGATGAACGACGACAGCATGGTGACGTAGACGGCGCCCACGAGGGTGCCGAAGACGTACATGGCGAGCACACCGCGGTACTGGTCGGAGTCCGGGCCGTACTTCTCGTTGACCATCGGTAACGCGGGCTCGCGGTCCAGGGAGAAGGTGGCCCCGATCGCGGCGGGGCCCATACGCAGCAGCACCGCCAGCGGGAGCGCCAGCACGACGGTGCCCAGGAGGTGGCCGACCTCCTGCAGGAAGAGGGACGGGCCGGCATGCAGCAGGACCTGGATGTTGGGGCCGATCGTGAAGGCGAGCCGCACGACGAGGAAGAGCAGCGCCACCGCGACGAAGGCGTTGGCGGTCAGCTGGAACTCCAGGCTGACCCTGCGGAAGCGCTGGACGGACACGATCGCGCCGGCGACCAGGCCCCACACCATGGGGAAGAAGACGACGGAGCCGGGACCCACGTCGAAGGTCACCTGGCCGGCGAGCTGCGCGAGGAGGGCGATGGCGAACGCCGCGATGGCGACCGGCCAGACCTTCTGGAGGCCGACCGCGACCGCGGGTCTGATGCGGGTGATGGTCATGACAGCTCCTCAGCCCAGCAGCGGACGAACCGGTCGTCCGGCTGCGATGACGGTCCTGACGTGCGCGAGTGCGCGGATGTCGTCCAACGGGTTTCCCGTCGTCACGACGACGTGGCCCATGGCGCCCGGCGAGAGGTGGCCGAGGTCGGGCCGGTGCAGGCAGCGGGCGGCGGTGCTGGTGACCGCCTGCAGAGCGGTCTCGTTGCTCAGCCCGATGTCGTCGACGAGCAGGGCGCCTTCCTCGGCGACGCTGCCGTGCGGGTTGAAGGGAGTTCCGGCGTCGCTCGCCGCGGCGACCGGTATGCCGGCCCGGGCCGCGTCCCGTACCGACTCGATGTTGGCCGCGTAGACCTCCTCGGCCCTGCGGACCGCGGAGTCCTCGATGTGCTCCTTGTTCTGCAGGATCCTGAGCTGCGCGATCCGGGTCGAGACCAGGACCGCCCCGGTCGAGGCCATGAGGTCGATGGCCTCGCGGTCCAGGAAGGACCCGTGCTCGATGGTGGTCGCTCCCGCGCGCAGCGCCCGCTTGGCGCCCTCGGAGCCGATGGCGTGCGCGGCCACCCACCGCCCGGCCGCCCGGGCGACGGCCGCGGCGGCGGCGAGTTCCGACTCGTCGAAGGGAGCGCCGTCCGGGGCGACCCCCGGCGTCAGCACCCCGCCGGTGGCGACGAGTTTGATGCCGGCGGCTCCGTGGCGTAACTCCTGGCGGGCCGCCTCCGCCATCTGCTCCTCGCCCCGCGCCTCGACACCGAGGTAGGAGATGTGCCCGCCGGGTGCGGTGATGGCGCGTCCCGCCGCCGCGACCTCCGCACCCATCAGGCGGCCGTCGGCGATCTCGCGTCCCGCCGCGATGGCCGCGTGCTCGGGGGCGCCCAGGTCCCGTACCGCGACGATGCCGTGGCGCAGCGCGCGTGCGGTGTTCGCGTACGCCTTGAGTGCGAGGTGCTGCGGGCTCGCGCCCGCGACCTCGCCGGGGAAGTCGGGGCTGCCGTCGGCGACCAGATGGACGTGCGCGTCGATCAGGCCGGGAATGATCGTTCCCCCGCCCACGTCGACCTCGGTGGTGTCCGGGGAGAGCCGGGGTGCGCGCGAGGCGGGGCCGACGTAGCTGACGAGCCCGTCCGCCACGACCACGGCTCCGTCGGCGATCGGCGGCGAGGCGACGGGTACGACCGTGCCCCGCAGCAGCAGGACGGTATCCGTCACGGCCGCACTCCGCAGCCGGCCGGGTCGGCCGTGGGGCGCAGGGGGGACGATAAACCACACATGGCGGACCTCCGGGAGCGGAACAACCTGGTCAGAGTTCGGGTAGTATGCGCGCCGCAGGTCGGCTTCCGGCGCTGATGGACCTGAATGTGCACAGATCCGTACGGCGGTGTTCTCTTGCTGAAGAAATCCGACAAGAAGCCCGACAGGAAGTCCGACAGGCACGGTGACCCGTACTCGGACCTGGACCGGCAGATCGCCTGCGCGCTGCAGGTCAACGGCCGGGCGAGCTGGGCCAGGATCGCGCAGGTCCTCGGTGTCTCCGAGCGGACCGTGGCCCGCCGCGCGCAGCCGCTGCTCGACAGCGGCGTGATCCGCGTGGTGGCGACGGTCGACACGCAGCGGATCGGCTGGGGCGAGCCGGTCCTGTTACGGCTGCGGTGCCGCCCGGGCACCACCCGGGATGTCGCCCAGGCGCTCGCCGACAGCCGTGAGACGCGCACGGTCATGCTCACCGAGGGGTCGACGGACTGCTTCGTCGAGGTCGTGCCGCCCCATCAGGACTGGCTGCGGGAGCTGCTGCTCGACCGGCTGCCGGGGATCAGCGCCGTCGCCGCGCACCACGCCCACTCCACGCTGCGCTTCTTCCGGGCCGCGCACGAGTGGCACACGCAGGCGCTGGACGGGCAGCAGACCGGCCTGCTGGAGCGCAAGGGCCTGCCGCCGTTCGCCGCGGTGGACGACGTCGCGCGGCTGAGCGACGAGGAGGAGCAGGTGGTCCACGCCCTCGCCGCCAACGGCCGCCTTCCCATCGGCACGCTCGCCACCCGGGTCGGTGTCGCCCCGGCGACCGCCTCCCGCCAGGTCGACGGCCTGATCCGGCGCGGTGTGGTCCGGATACGTGCGGAGGTCGACCGCTCCCTGCTGGGACTCCCGACCGAAGCGCTGCTGTGGCTGCGGGTCGGCCCGTCCCACCTCGAACGGATCGGGCAGGCACTGGGCGAGCACCCCGCGGTGCGCATGGTCGTCGCGGTGACCGGCGACTACCAGCTGTGCGCCGACCTCTTCCTCGGCGGGCGCTGGGACTTGTACGAGTTCCTCACCAGGACGCTGGGGGCCTTCGACGGGATCATCGACTTCGAGGTGCTCGACGTCCTGGCCACGATCAAACGGGCCGGCCTGGTGATCCGCGACCCGCGCGGCCGGCCGGGCACCGGCCGGCCGCAGCGCGCCGCCGGCCGGGGCGCACCCCGCTGACGGGCCTGGTCCGTGGCAGCGTTCGCGGTCACAGGGCGGGCACCCCGGCCGCGGCCCCCGACGGTTCGTCGTCCTCCTCCAGGTCCCGGCCGGCGGTCTCCTCGCCGTACAGCGCGAGAGCGGCGGTCGCGGCGGCCATGGGCAGGGCGACGGTGAGCGCGACCAGCCGCCCGCCGGAGTGCTGCGCGATCAGCGCCGCGAGCGCGGGCGGGCCGAACATGCCACCGGCCTTCGTGCACGCCGCCGTCAGGCCGCTGCCGACGGCGCGCATGCCCGTGGGGTAGATCTCGGCGGCGTACGGCGCGAGCATCGCCACGATGCCGGTCGTGCCGGTGATGAGCAGGGCGAGCAGGCCGATGGTCAGGACGCGGCCGCCCCGCATGTCGGTGACCGCGAGCAGGCCGAGCGCGGCCACGGTCAGCATCCCGTACAGGACCATCGCCTTGCGGCTGCTCCAGCGGGTGTAGCAGACCGCGACCAGCAGGGTGGCGGGGATCGCCAGCAGCGACGACAGGAACAGCAGGGCGCCCGGTGAGGTGCCCGCCACAGACGCGTCCTTGAGCAGGGTGGGCAGGAAGGTCATGTAGCCCCAGTTGATGAGCCCCCAGGCCAGCGCGTAACCCCCGACCACCGTGGTGCGGCGCAGCCAGCGCGGGCCGAACAGTGCCGTCCAGCCCGCCGCGGCGCCGCTGCCGGCCGGGTCCTCCGCCGTGGGCACACCCGGAGTGGGCGGTCCTGCGGGCAGCGCGGGCTCGACGACCAGCACCATCCCGTACGTCGCGCCCACCGCGCGGGCCTCTGCCATGCGGCCGGTCTCGGCCAGGAAGCGGGGGGACTCGGGGAGCCAGCGGTTCAGCAGCAGCAGAAGGCCGACGAAGGGCACATGGGCGAACCACATGGTCCGCCACCCGAAGTGCGGGATCAGCAGCAGGGCCAGGCCGCTGGTGGCGAAGTAGGCGATCACGGTGGCCAGTCCCGCCTGTAACACCATCACCAGCCCGCGGTGCCGCGGCGGCAGCGACTCGGCCGCCATGGCGTAGGCGATGGGGATGAGCCCCCCGGCGCCCGCGCCCATCAGGAAGCACATGACCAGGTTCCACTCGAACGTCGGCATCACCGCGCAGACCGTGGTCGCCGCGAAGACCAGGCAGGACATCAGGACCGTGGCGCGGCGCCCGACCCGGTCGCCGAGGCGGCCCCAGGCCAGCGAGCCGACCACGGTCCCGGTCAGGGCCACCACCGGCAGCACGGAGACCTGGCCCTGCGTCAGGCCGTACTCGCTCTTCATCCCCGGCAGGATGAAAGCCAGCGTCGCCGGCTTCATCACGTCCACCACCAGCGCGAGCGACAGCGCCGTGATCAGCCTGACATGCGCGGCGGTCAGCCCGGCCTGGGGTTCGCTGACGACCCGGTAGCGCTCGGTGCGGGCCGCGGGGGCCGGCACCCGCCCGACCAGCCCGGCCAGGGACAGGGCAAGCCCCAGGCCGACCAGGACCATGCCGACGGTCATCGCGGTGCCGGCCGCCCCGCTCCCGTCGGACCCCATGTCCGTTCCCATACGCGCTTTCCCGCCGTGCATCGCGAAGTACATCGGCACATGCAGGGCCAGTCCTGCCGCGAGCAGGACCAGCCCTCCCCAGAACCAGGAAGGCCGTGCCAGGGCGGCGCCCTTGTCCGCGGTGGACTTCGGGCTGCTGTCGGTCGCACTCATGTGGGGAGCCCCTCGCTGTGCGGCGTCAGTGCGGGTACGGGCAGCGGCGCGCGGCATCCTGGCCGCCCGCCCCGGTGTCGCCGGGCGCGTCGGCCGGGTGCAGCGGGCGGCCCTGGGCGTCGTGGTGCGCGAAGTACGTGGTCGCCGGCCGCAACCGCCGCGCATGGAGCACCATGGCCGTGCCGAGGCCGAGTTGCAGCAGGCTGCGCCCCACGTCCTCCCAGCGGTCGCGCGCCCGCAGGAAGGCCCGCACCGCCGCCAGCCGGTGCCCCGGCAGCTGGTGCCCGCGGCGCACCAGCAGGCAGGGTGCCCGGTGCGGGATGGACCGGGTGTGGGACACCGAGGAGTGCAGCGTGAAGCGGTCGAGCACCTCGTGCGTGACCGCGCGCGTCACCAGCGGCGCCAGCCGCCAGGCCGGGCAGGGCCGGTTCGCGGCCACCCCGAAGGGGATGTGGTGCGCGTCCCTGGCCGACAGGTGCTCCCAGCGGCCCGGGTCGAAGTCGTCGGGCCGGTCGGTGCCCGTGGCGTGGTAGGCGGGGTAGTCGAAGCACAGCACGGTGCCGGCCGGGTAGCCCACGCCGCCGCCGGTCTCGATCCGGGCGCTGGTGATCCGGTGCGCGATGCCGAAGAGCGGGTAGCGGCGCAGGGCCTCGTTCATCACGTGGCCGAGGTAGCGCTCGTCGTACCCGCCGTCCGCGCCCCTGTCCCGGCACCTGCTCTGCACCCGCGGGTGCTCGGCCAGCGCGAGCAGCAGGTGCGCCATCGCCTCCGACATCTGGACGACGGCGGTGTTGAAGAACGTGCCCTGCAGGTAGTGGGCCTTGTCGCGGTCGGTGGGCAGCTCTGCGGGCAGGTCGTGCGGCACCTCGCCGGCGGCCAGCCGGCGCAGCAGGTGGCGGGTCAGCCGCTCACGCCGCCGCATGTGCCTGAGGCGGGTGTTCTTCAACGAGTCCACCACGTCACGGGCGTTGCCGGTGATCAGGTCGCGCACCGCCGGCGGGCAGGGCTCGTGGAAGACCAGCTCGTGGAAGAACTCCGCCCACACCGGCATCATCAGGTCGCGCAGCCGCACCAGGGTGGCGTCGCCCGGCACCAGTTCGTCCAGCACCCTGGCCGCGCAGGCCGCCGCCCGCGCGGACAGCTCGGTACTGGCGCCGGCGAGTATCGCGTTGGTGGTACGGGCGACCGCCGCATAGCGGGGCCCGGGCTCCAGGTGCTCCTGGTGGACCTCGGGACCGGGGGAGAGCCAGTACCAGAACAGGTCGGACAGGCCCGCGCCCCTGCTGCGCCCGTCGGCGGCCGGGTCGGCGTACAGCCGCAGGAACTCCTCGGGCCCGACGCGGTCGTTGGGCACCACGACCCCCTCGGGGCCGTTGACCGCCGCGAACACCCGCACCCGCAGGGCGACCAGGGCCCGCGGCAGCCAGTACGGGCTGGACAGCGCCAGCCCCACCGCGGCCGCCCCCGCCGCACCCGGCATCGCGGTCAGCGTCCTCGCCCTGCCCACCTGCTCCACCTCGTTCCCCTCGCCTGCCTGGCCGGAGCCGCTGACGCCGCCGCGCCCCGCTCGTCTCCCCGCACCTGGTCCCTCGCCGCGCTCACCACGGCGCCTGCCCGCCCCTGCGCACCACCTGGTCGCGGGTGACGCCGGCGCAGTCGGCCGACCCGCACAGGGTCAGCACGTGCGCGGTCTGCTCGCGCAGTTCCGCCAGTACGCGGGCGGCGCCGCGCTCGCCGTCGGCGGCCAGGCCCCACAGCACGGGGCGGCCCACGCCGACCGCCGTCGCGCCGAGGGCGAGTGCGGTGACCACGTCGGCGCCCGAGCGCACCCCGCCGTCGAGCAGTACGGGGACCCGCCCGGCCACGGCGTCGGCCACCGCGGGCAGCGCCTCCAGTGCGGCCGGCGCCGCGTCGAGCTGCCGGCCGCCGTGGTTGGAGACGACGACCCCTGCGACGCCCTCGGCCACCGCGATCCGCGCGTCCTCGGGGTGCAGCACCCCCTTGACGAGCACCGGCAGTCGGGTGGCCGCGCGCAGCGCTGCCAGGTCGGCCCAGGACAGGGCGGGCGACATCGCGATCGGGCGGGTGCTGCCGGGCGGCCCGCCCGGCAGGTCGCGCATGTTCTCCGCCGCATAACCGGGCGGCAGGTCGTGGAAGCGGTTGCGGTCGTCGCGGGCGCGGCGGCCGAAGACGGGGGAGTCGACGGTCACCACCAGCGCCGTGCAGCCCGCGGCCTCGGCCCGCCGCACCAGCTCCCGGGTGACGGCCGGCTCCGGCTGCAGGTACAGCTGGAACCACACCGCCGCCTCGGGCCGCACCGCGCGGGCCGCGGCAGCCACCTCGCCGACCGCGGTGGTCGAGGCCATCGAGGTGGTCAGCACCGCCCCCGCGGCCGCCGCGGCCCGTGCGGTGGCCGCCTCACCGGCCGGATGGGCCAGCTTGTGGAAGGCGGTCGGCGCGACCACCACCGGCAGCGTGTCCGGCGCGCCCGGCAGGTCCACGGTGGTGCGGGCCGGCCCCGAACCGCGCAGCACCCGCGGGAGCAGCGCCAGCCTGCGGAAGGCCGCCTCGTTCTCGGCGACGGCCCGCTCGCCGTCGGCGCCGCCCTCGAAGAAGTCCCAGTGCACCGGGTCGAGTCGGGCCCGTGCCTGGTCCCGCAGCCGCGCCAGCAGCCCGGTGGCCGGCCCCGTACCGGAGGCCTCCTGTGCCGCCTGCGGTGTCGCCCGTTGTGCCGCCTGCCGTGTCGGTGCCCCGCGCAGGCGCGGCGCGGGCGACCGGGTCACGAGGCGCCGGGCGACGGCGCCCCCGGGACGTCGTGCGCCCGCAGGAAGCCGATCAGCGGGGCCCGGTGCACCGTCTCGCTGTCCCACTCGTTCTCCAGGTTCTCGGTGATGTGGTGCTCGGCGAGCACCTTGCCCTCCTGGAAGAGCCGCACCACCGGGTGCAGATAGCGGCCGTCGAGCCCGCCGGTGGACTGCTGGGACACCCGGCTGACCGACACGTCGAACGGGTTGACCTTGTCGTGGTCGGCGCCGTACTCCAAGGTGACGGTCAGACAGCGGTCCACGGCGCCGAAGCGCCCGTCGGCGACGGCCGGGTGGAGGTGGTCGAGCGGCACCTCGGGGTAGTAGCGGACCGAGCCGTCCGTGCCGAGGGCGACGGTGTCGGCCAGGAAGGCGAACATCTGCCAGAGTCCCGAGGAGCGGTTGACCCGGGCCAGGATCGCGTCCGCGACCGCCTCGGGCGTGCCGGCCACGTCCTCGGACGGCCAGTCCCTGCCGTGGTAGCGCTGCTCCAGGATGCGGTGGAGCGCCCGTACGGCGTAGCGGAAGCCGTGGATGAAACCGCTGGTCGACCTCTTGAAGTCGCGCACCTGTGTGATCGTCCCGGCGAAGAACAGATCGGGGACGTTCACCGACTCCCATGACTCGGTCTGCGCCGGGAAACGGTCCTTGATGGTGAGCGCGGGGCGGCAGTCCTCGTCGAAGATCGAGGCGTCGAATCGGAAGCCGGTGGCAAGGATGACCCGGTCGTAGGGAATCTCCTTGACCACCTCTGCGACCCTTGCGAATTTCACGGCGACTCGGTAAGTGCCGTCTTCTTCCTTTTTGACGTACTGGATGTCGCCGTCCAGCAGGGCGTTCTGCGACTTGAGCTGGTAGGAGTCGAGGAAGTTGTTGTTGACCGCTCTGAGATGTCCGACGAAGTGGGTCTGCCAGGCGAGCCTGAGAGAACCGGGACCCGCCACGTGGATGACCGCGGCATTCTCGATCAGATTGTCCGCCGTCTCGAAGGCCGAATTCCCGCGGCCGACCACAAGGACGCGTTTTCCGGTGAACTCCGCGGGGTCGACCGATACGTCCGCGTAGGTCTCGGCCAGCTCCGCGCCCTCGAAGGGCGGAACGTAGGGGCGGGTGACGCCGGTGGCCGCGATGATGCGGCGGGCGCGCAGCACCGTGCCGTCCGCGGTGTGCGCGAGGAAGTCCCCGCGCGGCGCTCCGTCGCCCTCGGAAGTCCCGCCGGGCTCACGGGAGATACGGACGATGCGGGTGTTGCAGCGGATGCGTATCCGATGGGCCGCGGCGAAGTCGCCGAGGTAGCCGACGAACGCGTCCGCGGGCGGGAAGTAGCGCGGGGTGACCGCGGTGAACAGCGGTCCGTTCTCCTGCGACAGCAGGGAGTTCCAGTCCATCCGCAGGTTCAGTTCCGGATCGTCCCAGCCGGTGTTGACCTTGTTGTTGGAGATCATCGTCCGGTGCCGGGGAAAGCGGCGGAAGAATGTGCCTGGTGACTCGCCCGCCTCCACCACCAGGTATTCTCTGCCGGCCCGCTCCAGGAAATACCCGGCCTGGGTGCCCGCAGGCCCCGCACCTACCACCAGGTAATCGAGCCGTTCTTCTCCGGACATCAAGACCTCCAGGGCTCGGACAGGATGCGCGGCCACCCTAGTTTAGTCTTCAAGGAGTCTTCAAGGAGTCATCAGGAACGGCCTGATGTGATCCACGTCACACCGCAATGCGGGGTTGTCCCGCCGACTTTGCGGATAACTAACCAGGCGGTCGGCCCCGACCGGGGCGGTGCATCCGGGCGGCCCCCAACGGGTGAAATACGCAGAAGTGCGGCCCTTTCCGCGCGGCTGAATACCGCCCCTGATCCCGCCCCTCGGTCCCGCCGCTGACCGCCCCTGATCCGCCCTGATCCGCCCCTGATCCGCCCTGATCCGCCACGAACGGAGGCACGGTGAACGTCTCGACAGAACCGGTGTTCCCGCGGCCCCTGGTCGATGTGCTGCTGCGCGAGCCCGACGTACCGGCCTTCGAGTACCGGGCGCGTCCCATACCGCGTGTGGCGGTGCTGCGACTGGTGCGGCAGGCAGTGCGGGGGCTGAGCGCCGCGGGACTGGGTCCCGGCAGCGCCGTGGCCGTCACCACCGCCGTGACCCCGCACGGCTTCGCCGCGCAGATCGCCGCCCACCTGCTGGGGTGCCGCGTCACCGGCCTGCGCCCCGGCCTGACACCCCCTCAGCTGGCACATGTCCTCGGACAGGGGGTCGACGCGGTCCTCGCCGACGGCACGACGGCCGACGAGTCGCTGGCCGCCGCCGCGCGAGCCGCGGGCGCCCGCCACCTCGACCTCGCGCGGGACGTCCTGCCGGACGCGGTGCCGTCCTCGGGATGGGACGGCCCGGCCCGCACCGGCGAGGTCGCGGAGCTGCGGTCCACGCCCGAACTGGCCGCGCGGGGCCGGCAGGACGACGTCGCCCTGATCACCCTGACCAGCGGCAGCACCGGCAACCCCAAGGGCTGCGCGCAGACCTACGCGGCCCTCAGCCGGCACTGGTCGTGGCAGCCGCCCGAGCGCTGGACCGCGGTCGCCCGCGAACTGGCCGTCGGCTACCGCCGGTTCCTGGTATTCGGGACCCTCACCAGCGCGGTGATGATGGAGCACCTCGCGGTGTGCCTGCTCAGCGGCGGCACCGCCGTCATACCCGAGGCGCCCGTCTCCTTCCCGCACACCTGGGCACGCCACCGCGTCACCGCCTGCCTGTGCACCGTCCCGCGGCTCTACCAGGTGCTGGACGTGCTGCGCGCCGAGCCCGTCGACACCTCCGCCATGCGCGCCCTGCTGGTGGCCGGTTCCCCGCTGCCCGCGCACCGCATGGCCGAGGCCGTCGACCTGCTGGGGCCGGTCGTCTACCAGGGCTACGGACAGACCGAGACCGGCATGCTCACCCTGCTGACGCCCGCCGACATCGCCGCGCGGGGCGCGCAGGTGCTCGACACCGTGGGCCGGCCGGTGCCCGGCGCCGACGTCAGCGTTCGCGACCCGGAGGGGACGCCGGTGCCGGCGGGCACGGCCGGCGAGGTCTGGGTGCGCACCGACGGCATGATGTCCGGCTACTGGCAGGAGCCGCAGCGCACCGCCGAGGTGGTCACGGACGGCTGGATCAGGACACGCGACCTGGGCACCCTCGGCCCCGACGGCTTCCTGCGGCTGGTCGGACGGGCCCGCGACGTGGTCTTCGTCAACGCGATCCTCTACTACACCGGCGCCATCGAGACCGTGCTGTGCGAGCACGGCGACGTCGACCAGGCGTACGTCGTCGCCGCGCCCGACGAGCGCACCGGCGAGGCGGCGCACGCATTCCTCGTCGCGGCACCGGGCCGCACCCCCGACCCGGGCGAGCTGCGCAAGGCGGTCGGCGCCGCCCTGGGCGACGGTGCGGTGCCCGCCACCTTCACCCTCATCGACGCGGTGCCGACCGCCCCCGGCGGCAAGCCCGACAAGCGGGCGCTGCTCGCCCGCGTCCGGCAGTCCGGCGGCGCGGAGGCCACCGGCGGCGCGTGACGCGCGGCCCGTGTCGCTCCCGACCCCTTTTCCCACTGCCCGCACGGGGGCCGGCCTGCCGCCGAAGATTTTCGGGGCACCGGTGTTGCGCTTCGATTATTCGACTGTCAGCGTGATGGGCATCCCAGGGATGCCCATCACACCCTGCTGACTTGTGAGTTGAAGCGCTTCGCTCACCCCGTGTCCGGCAGTGAGAGAGAGGGATGACACGTGGTCTCGAAAGTAGCCAGGACGAGAGCGTTCGTCGTCGCCGTCCTGCTGGCGGTCGCCGCGTCGGTGTCAGGGCTGATGATCCAGGCGTCGGCCGACACCTCGCCGCAGTCGAGCGCTTCGCAGGTGGTGGCCGACATGGGTGCGGGCTGGAACCTGGGGAACCAGCTCGAAGCCAGCGCCAACGGGTACCCCAGCGAAACCGCGTGGGGGAACCCGGCCGTGACCCAGGCCCTCATCGACAAGGTGAAGGCCGCGGGGTTCAGGACGATACGGATCCCGGTCTCGTATCTGGACGACATCGGCCCCGGCCCTGCCTACACCGTCGACTCGGCCTGGCTGAACAGGGTCCAGCAGGTCGTCGACTACGCGTACGGCCGCGGCATGTACGTGATCATCAACATGCACGGTGACGGGTACAAGACGGTCACCGGCTCCTGGCTGATCTGCGACTCGTCCTCGCAGACGGCGATCAAGGCCGAGTACCAGAAGGTCTGGCAGCAGATCGCCTCCCGGTTCCAGAGCTACGACCAGCACCTGATCCTGGAGTCCATGAACGAGGAGTTCACCGGCCAGTACGGCGACCCCACCCAGCCGTGCTACGCGAACATCAACGCGTACAACCAGATCTTCGTGGACACCGTCAGGCAAGCAGGCGGCAGCAACAGTTCGCGGTGGCTGCTCGTCCCCGGCTGGAACACCAACATCGACTACACCGCGGGGAACTACGGCTTCGTGCTGCCGACCGACAGCCACAGGTCCTCCTCCATTCCCAGCGGTGAACAGCGGATCATGATCTCCGTCCACTACTACGACCCGTGGGACTTCGCCGGCGACACGAACGGGACCATCACGCAGTGGGGGCCGGCGGCGACCGACCCGTCGAGGACGTCGACCTGGGGCCAGGAGGACTACCTGGACGCCCAGTTGAAGAAGATGCACGACGGGTTCGTCGCGAAGGGCTACCCGGTCGTCGTCGGTGAGTACGGCTCCATCGACAAGTCGTCGTCCGACTCCGCGAGCAACAGGTACCGCGCGGACTACGCGCGTGCCGTGACGGCGACGGCCACGAAGTACGGTGCGGCTGCCGTCTACTGGGACAACGGCGTGAACGGCCAGTACGGCTTCGGGCTGTTCGACCGGAACTCCTCCACGGTGACCCAGCAGGGCATCGTCGACGCCATCATGAGCGGCACCTCCGGCGGCACGACCGCCGGCGGGACGACCACGACGGGCGGTTCCACCGGCGGCGGTGGCCTGCCCGTGCACGCGGTGGGCGCGGGCAAGTGCCTCGACGTGCCCGGCGGAACGCAGGCCAACGGTACGCAGCTGGATATCCGGGACTGCAACGGCAGCACCCAGCAGACCTGGACCGCCACGTCCTCGAAGCAGCTGACGGTGTACAGCGGCGCCAAGTGCCTGGACGCCTACCGGAAGGGAACCACCGCGGGCACGGCGGTCGACCTCTACGACTGCAACGGCGGCAGCAACCAGCAGTGGAACGTCAACTCCAACGGCACGATCACCTCGGCCCAGTCCGGCCTGTGCCTGGACGTCACAGGGGCCTCCACCGCCAACGGCGCACTGGTCGAACTGTGGACCTGCAACGGCGGCGCCAACCAGCAGTGGAAACTCGGCTGACACCACAGCCCGGGACGCAGCCGCCCGGGCAGGGTGAGGCGCGCGGGGCGACTCCTGCGGTCGCCCCGCACCGCCTTCCCGGGTCGGGCCGTCAGTCCAACGAGATGACGCCGGCCTGGATCGGGGCCTGCTCTGCGTAGGGGGCGCCCGTCACGACGAAGACGAGGCCGGAGCGGTGGCGCGGGCCAGGGTCGGTCAGGGGGATGGTGAAGCGGCTGTAGCCCCTCGGCATCGGCGAGGACAGGCGCGTCCACTGCGCCGGATCGCCGAGGGCGCGGTTGACGAAGAAGTCCTGGTCGCTGTTGGCGCTGAGGACGATGGTGCCCTGGGGACCGCCGGAGTCCGACCACGCCACGGTCGGGGCGGCCGAGGGGGCGTACCCGTCCTGGTCGAGGAGTTCCAGCGCCGGGGCCGGGCCGAACGACTCCGGGTCCCGGGCGAGCTTGTAGCGCACCGGGTAGTAGGTGTCCGTGACGCCGTACTCGTAGCTCATGATCCACAGGTCGCGGCGCACCTGCGCGACGGTGATCATGCCGGGGCGCTTGCTGTACTCCTCACCCACGGCGTCGTCGACGACCTCGCCCCAGTGCCGCAGGTCCCTGCTGGTCTGGTGGGCCAGCTTCTGCCCGAACGCCGGGTCCCGCTGGTCGGAGTAGTAGCAGACCAGCCGGTCGCGGTGCAGCAGCAGGAAGGGCTCCCACACCGGCGTGTTGCCGTTCTGCGGTACGGGCGGGCCGCCCTCCGTCACCGTGCTCAGGAAGCGCCAGGTCAGGCCGCGGTCGAGGCTCGCGTACAGCACGATCCGGGTGCTCGCGGAATCAAGGGAGTTGGCGGCGCACAGCACCGTCCCCTTCGGGAGGCCTGCGAAGGCGCGCGGCAGCTCGTAGAGGAAGGGCTGCAGCCAGATCCTTCCGGACTCGCCGCCGTCCGGCACCTTGCTCTGCGGGCGCCAGGTACGGCCGCCGTCGTCGCTGCGGAAGACCGGGAATCCGCCCGGCTGCCCGGAGTCGAACTGCTGGAAGGTCGCCAGCAGCGTCCGCGGTCCGCCCGGCCGCTGCTCGCCGAGCCGCACGGCCCGCGCGTAGGAGGCGCCTGATCCGGGGTCGGCCACCGTGACGGGACCGAACGGCACCTCGTCCGGCGCGGGGCCGGGGCCCGGGCCGATCGGCGCCGCAGCCGCCGATACCGCGCCGCCCACGGACAACGCCACGGCTCCTGCCGCTCCTGCCGCGAGCAGCGCCCTGCGCGTCGGACGCCCCGCCGGGTCAGCCGCTCCATCTGCCTGCCGTCCATCGGTGGATGCGACCCACCGCGAGTCATGACCATGGTCCATGGTTCACCTTCGCTCTCTCTGAGATCGGCGGCCGGGACATTACGCGCAACTTTGATGCCCGGTCAATGATGCTGTCCGCGAAGGGGAGTTCGTTAGGGCAAAAATGGAAGAAGGCTCCGCGTGTGGCGCGATTCGATCCCGTCGTTGTGCTGATCTTTGCCGAGAAGGCGGGCAGTGGTGCGGGCGCGGGCACCGGGTGAACTAGCCTTCTCCCCGTGAACCAGCCAGTAGGCCTGCCGCCGCCACCGCCGTCGCTGGGCGTGCGCGACCTCAACCGGCTGCGGGTGATCGAGTCGATCCACCTCCACCCGGGCAGCAGCCGGACGGACATCGCCCGGCGCACCGGGCTGTCGCGCGGCACCGTGTCCAGCGTGGCCGAGGAACTCGACCAGGCCGAGCTGATCCGCGAGCACGAGGCTCCCGGTGAGGAGCAGCGCCACCGCGGCACCGGCCGGCGACCCACGCTGCTCTCGCTCGTGCCGGGCGCGGCCTTCGCGGTCGGCATCGACATCGGCCACCAGCACGTCCGTGTCATCGTCTGCGACCTGGCCGGTGAGCCGGTCGCAGAGCAGTGGTCCCGCGCGCAGGTCGACGAGGCGCCGTCGGCGACCCTGGACCTCGCGCACGACCTGGTCCGCCGGGCGCTGCGGGAGGCGGCCGTCGCCCCGCGGCGGGTGATCGGGGCGGGAATCGGACTTGCCGCGCCGTTCGATCCGGCCACCGGCGAGATCAGGGCGGACGGGATTCTCCCCGGCTGGCAGGGCGTCGTCCCCGAGACGGAGATGCGCCGGCGGCTCGGGATGCCGGTGCAGCTGGCCAACGACGCGGACGCCGGCGCCCTCGGCGAGAACGTCTTCGGCGCAGGACAGGGCGTCAGCGACATGACCTACATCCGGCTGTCGGCCGGTGTGGGCGCGGGGCTCATCCTCGGCGGCCGGCCCTACGGCGGCGCCCGCGGCATAGCCGGCGAGGTCGGCCACGTCTGCGTCAAACCCGACGGCGTGATCTGCCGGTGCGGCAACCGGGGGTGCCTGGAGACGGTGGCGAGCCCCGTCGCGGTGGCGCGGCAGCTGGAGCACGTCATCGAGGCGCCGGCCGGCGAGGAGTTGCTCGGCCTGATCGCGGCCGGCGACCGGCGGGCACTGCGGGCCGTGGCCGACGCCGGTGAGGCCGTGGGCTTCGCCCTGTCGGCGGTCGTGAACGTCCTCAACCCCGAACTGGTGGTCGTCGGCGGCGAACTGGCCGCGGCGGGCGACGCGCTGCTCGACCCGATCCGCGCGACCATCCACCGCCACAGCCTGGCCGGTGCGGCCACCACGGCCCGGGTGATCACCGGAGTGCTCGGCGACCGCGCCGAAGTCCTGGGCGCGGCGGCCCTGGCCCTGGCCAGGTCGCCCGCCGCACTCGTCGAACGCATGCGCGCGCCCGCCTAGGCCGTGTTCTGGAAGTAGCGCCGTCCGCCCACAGGGCGGGCCGCGCGGCGTCCGGTGCGTGCGATTGCAAGGCGGAGGGTCGTCCTCGTAGTGGGCCTGCTCGGACGACTCCGACAACGCAGCGAGCGTGCGTGCCAGGCGTCGCGGGGCAGGCGGGACTTCCAAAACACGGCCTAGGACGCCGCTGAGTACGCCGGCGCCGCCGAGCGGTCGCGCCAGGCGTCAGCGTGCCGCGAACTGGTACGTGCACAGGCGGATCCGCGGGCTGCCGACCAGCGAGTAGCCCGCCCAACCGGACGGGCGGACGCGGCGGTTGCGGAAGTACTGGCGCGTCTGGCGGAGGGCCTCGCCGATGGGGTAGCCGGCGGCGATCCACTGGTAGAAGCGGGCCGCGAAGGCCGCGCCCTCGCGGTCCCGGATGGACCAGTAGGAGCCGAGGTAGGGGATTCCGTGGCTCGCCCAGACGCTTGCCATGCCCCGGTTGGTCCAGCGGAAGAGTCCGCTCTGGCTGCCGATCAGGCGGGCCGAGGCGCAGCCGCTGACGAAGAGCAGCCGCGGCAGGCCGCCGCCGAGCCAGTCCGCCATCACCCGGGCTTCGAGTTCGCCGTCGGCCAGCATGATGCCGCTGGTCTCCCCGGTGCTTCCGAGGGAGAAGGTGTGTCCGGAGTAGTGGATGATGTCCCACGGCGCCACGCTCTCGGTGAGGGCCGTCCTGAGGTTGCGGCGGGTGAAGTCGCGGCCCTGGAGCCGGTGGACCTCCGTGGTTCCCATGGCGCGGAAAACCGCTTCGATGTCGGCGAGTTCCGGTTCCACGGTGGAGAGGACCTCGCGGCGGCCCTGGTGGGAGCCGCCGAGCAGCAGGACGCGCAGCTTCGCCGACGGGGTGAAGTCGGTGCCGTCGGCGGTACCGGGCTGCAGCGTGCGGATCAACCTCCCGGGCGAGTGCCGGAGCATCATCAACTCGTCGTCTATACGCGCCAGTTCCAGCGGGATCGCGAGCAGGTCCGGTTCCGAGGACAGTTCGAGGAAGGAGACCTCCTCCTCTCCCGGCCGGAAGACCGCGCGGGGCAGGAAGACCGAGGTCACCTCGGCGCTCAGCTCGTCGAGCACCGCACCGAAGGACTCCTCGAAGCTCTGCCGCGGCGGCTTGCGGATGAGCTGCTCCAACTCGTCGACGATCGCGCTCACCCGGCGCGCCGACGTCTCGGACATGTCGAGCTGGACGACGGGGGAGTTGATGACCGGCCGGTTCTGGATGGTCGTGGAGACGACGGAGTATCCGTTGGCGGCCGGGACGTGCTCGATGTTGACGAGCCTGAGCCTGGTCTGCGGCTCGGTCTGGTCCAGGTAGCTGAGTATCGTCAGCTGGCAGTGCAGGTGCCACAGCTGGTCGGGTACGAGGCCGCGCACGAGCCGGGTGTGGGTGCGCAGGTCGAGCGCGTCGATCGTGCCGAGCATCGCCAGGCAGGCCACCGCCCACATGGAGTCCGACCAGGCGCCGGGGGCGCCGGGGCGCTCCCCGAACAGACTGCGCGAGGTGTCGAAGAGGTCCGAGACGAAGGAGGTGATCCGCCCCGTGCGGTGGTCGGGTACGGGGTGTCCGAGTATGGCCAGGACGGCGAGCGCGCAGTACGTGTACTCGATGGCCGCGGGATGGCCGGGGGAGGCACCGTACGCGCCGTCCTCCTCGCTCCAGCAGGACTCCACCCAGTCCGCGATCAGCCGGCCGTCGTCCTTCGGGATCGCGCCGAGGACGAACCGGGTGGTGACGGCCCAGAAGGTGGCGATCAGTTCCGGCTCCCAGCCGGGTATGCACGCGTAGCTGAGGCTGCGGCCCTTGCGTTTCTCGTGCGTGGCGACGAAGGCCAGGTGGGTGGACGGGTCGATCGCGTCGGTCCGGTTGAGCAGGTTGAGGCACACGGCGGCGTAGAAGGTGTTGAAGAGGGTGGGGTGGCCGCCTGGGTCGTCGGCGAAGCCGCCGGCGGTTGTCTCGCGGTCCAGCAGGAACCGCCGGACGGGCCTGGTGTCCACCACTGCCACCGCGTCCAGGGCGTTCAGGGCGACGAACGCCTGGAAGCAGCACTCCAGGTAGCTCTCGGCCCGCGGCCAGTTGCCGAAGCCGCCGTCGTTCTGCAGGCAGGAGCGGACCGCCCGGATGCGGTCGCCCCGCCCGCTGCTGAACGGAAAGACGATCCACCAGGGCTGCGGCAGCCAGAGCGGGTGAAAGGCCATGGTTCTCCTCGGGTCGTGGGCCGGCGTTCTGGTCGGCCGCGGCTATCCCACGAGGGCGCCCACACCCGCGGTCAGCCCGCCCAGGAAGAAGACGACGATGCCCAGCACACTGACGCGTACTCCGACCGGGTGGTCCGCGAGCGCCTCCATCAACCGGGCGAGGCTGTCGACCAGTTCGTCCGCCGGGCCGCGCAGGTCGCCGCCGCGCTCGCGTTCCGCCTCGCGGAGGGCGACCACCGCGCCGGTGACGGTCAGCGCAAGCCCGGTGATCATGGCGGCGATTCCGATGACGGCGATCATCCGATACCTTCCGTGCCCAGGACGGCGGGGACCACTGCGGGGACAGCCGGGGCGGGAGCCGTTTCCGCCCGGCAACCACCGCCGTCCCATATGTCGTGCAGCACCGACACGCCGTCGTGTCCGCCGACGAAGAAGCCGCTGCACCGGCCTTGCGCCCGGTAGTCCGACCACCGGTCGCGGCAGGTGTGGTCGAGTTCGGTGAGCCGGTAGTGCGGCACCGAAGGGAAGAAGTGGTGCAGCAGGTGGTAGAGGTCGTCCGAGTGCGACCCGATGAGCCAGCGGGACACTGCCGACCCGCGCCAGTTCCGGCTTCCCCAGTCGTGGCCCCGCCCGCTGAGCCCGCCGTGTTCTCCCAGTTCTGCCCAGTAGGCGATGACCTGGTAGGCGGTGGCCCACGGAATCAGCCAGTAGCGGATGAGGATGTCGCCGGCCGTGCCGCTCACCCAGGTGTGGAGGGCGAGCGCGGCCAGTAGGGAGGCGAGTGGGACGAGGAGTCTGCGCCCGCGGCCGCTTTCCGCGATCAGCCGCCGCAGTGGAAGTACCGGAATCACGACGAACACCACGTGCGTGAGGACGAAGGACCGGAAGGACACGGCGCCTCTGCGTGCGTTCTCCGTGCGCGTCATCCGGTAGAGGGCCAGGTCCGGGTCCTGCTCGCCTTTCCACAGGTTGCGGTGGTGCAGCCGGTGCTGGCGTACGTAGGTGCGGTAGCCGGTGTACAGCGGCCAGGCGCACAGGACGGCCCCGGCAATGCCGTTCATCCGCCGGTCGGCGAAGAGTTTGTAGTGTGCGGACTCGTGCAGGAGATTTGCCAGTGCCCGCATACGGCTGCCGATGACCAGCACGCTCAGCAGGTACACGGCAATGCCGCCCACGTAAAGGTGCGTGGCGGCGGCGGCAACGATCAGTCCCCAATCCCCGGTGAGGAATAACCAGTTGCGCCAGTTGTCGGTGGCCGAGCAGTCACGCACGGCCTTTTTGACGTCTGCGGGTACGACCCTTCCCCAGTGGTCTTTCTGCACAACGCCCAATCCCCCTTGGGTAGAGCATGACGCTCACGCTATGTGCTGTTGTTGTGCATTCTCCCGGAGGTTCCTCCGGATCCAGTCGATCAGCCGGGCCTCGGGTACCGAGCCGCGGAGCGTGTCCAGAAGCCGGCCTGTGCGGAAGACGTAAAAGGACGGTATGGCGGTGACCGAGAGAACTCCGGCGATGTCGGGGCTCTCGTCGGTGCGAACCTTCGCGAAGCACGCCCAGTGCTGATGTGCGGCGGCGACCCGTTCGAAGACCGGCTTCGACTGGCTGGACGCCGGACACCAGTCGGAGTAGCAGCCGACCACCAGGGCTGTTTGCCGGGCCACCGCGGACTGCAGTTCCGGCAGCGACGTCAAGTACAGCAACTGCCGTTCACCCCCTGTGCCGGATGGTCTGTTCCATGGCCGAAGGTTCGCCCCTCCCGTTGGCGGCGGTGACCGTCAGAGGTCGTATTCCCCTGCGGTGGTGTAGTCGAGCATGAGGGTCGAGACGGAGCCGCCGCAGAATGTGCCGATGTACTCGGCCATCAGCTCGACGGAGGCCTGGAGGCTTTCGGTCGGGACGCCGGCGAAGGGCGCCTCGGTGAACAGCACGATGTCGGTGGACGCGTCGGTCACCTTGCAGGCGTCGCAGTCGCGGTAGTTCCACCTGCGGGTGAGGATGCGGGCGTCGTCGCAGTAGACGACCTCGCCCGGCTTGGTGAACTCCTCGGTCCGGCCACCGATGGGTGTGAAGCTCTCGCCGCCCTCCGAGAAGCGCAGGGTGATGTCCCCGGTGACCGTGCTCGCGTCGTAGCCGCCGACCGGCAGGTAGAACTTCGTCTCGACCAGGAGGTAGGAGTCGACCGCCTTGGAGATGGTGGGGAACTCCTCGCCCTTGACCAGCCGCCGCAGGAAGGCCTCGGCGGTGGGCCGGCTGTCCTTGGGCTTGACCCCGAAAGCCCGGTAGGCGTCGCGCCAGGCGCCGATCTCGGGAAGCTCGTTCAGTGTTTCGTAGGTGAAGTCCTGATACATGCGGTCAGCCGCCTCGTTCTTGAGGCGGTCGAGGTCCGGTGCGATGCCGGTGTTGTCGATCCCGCTGGCCTGGAGCACGGCAATGCGCAGCTCCGGAAAGGCCTTGCGGAGATCGTCGGATACCTTCAGCTTCACTTGGTCCATTCCTTTTCTGTCGATCACGACCGCGCGCGTGCGGGCGCCAGGACGTCCGGGCACCAGAGGGCATTGGGATTGGATCAGGCATTCAGGCGCAGGCCCCGAGTTGACCGGCCGCAGTCGCCGCCACCCCCTGCGGCGCGCGGATCCACGGTAGGGCATCCCGGACATGCACGCCAGTCGCTCTCGAAATTCCGCTGACGGCACTTCAGCTCGCCCGTGGAACGGGATCATCGGACAAGGATGTCATCCGCGAAACAAGGGGCATGATTGCTCCATTTCAATGATCCGGAAATTGCGGTGCCTCTGAGTCCGGTGGGTTGTCTGTGATACCTTCCGGCCGCCGGTGAGCCGGCGTCACCCTCGCACGGGAGGCGGGAAATGACGCATCATATGTGTGTCGGCGAAGCCGCCCGGGAACCGTTCGCCACGACTGCCTGTGGGAGGGCCGATGGCGCAGCATTCGTGGAGCTCGGTTCTGCATGATCTTCTGGCAGGAATCGATCTGTCCGCGGAAGACGCGGGATGGGCCATGCGCAGCGTGCTGGCGGGCGACTTCCATGCGGCACAGCTTTCGGCTCTGCTGGTCGGATTGCGCGTCAAAGGCGAGACGCCGGTCGAAATGGCTGCTGTGGCGGATGCGATTGCCGAGGAAGCTGTTCCGTGGGTCCGGGAGAGCGCCGTCGATGTCACACGCGTGGGTGACGATCTCACCGGATCCGCCGACCTGTCCGTCGCGGTGGCCGTCACGGTCGCCGCGACCGGGATTCCCGTCGTCCAGTACGGCGAGCGCGCCGGTCACTTGTCCAGCCCGGGGCCGGCGCAGGCGTGTGCGGCACTCGGAGTCCGCTCGGACCTGTCGGCGGAAAGTGCGGCCGGCTGCCTTGCGGCGGCCGGCATCACCTACCTCTTCGCACCGCGGTTCCACCAGCGGCTCCGCCGGGCCGCCACCGTCCGCCGCGCGCTGGGCGTCCCGACGCTGCTGGACCACCTCTCCCCGCTGCTGAACCCCGGCCGCCCCCGGGCCGGCCTGATCGGCTGCTCCGGGGCGCGGATGACCAGCGCGCTGGCGGTCAACCTGGCCCAGCGGGACACCACCGCGCTGATCGTCCGCGGGCGGGAGGGCCTCGCCCGCATCTCCACCGCCGGTCCCACGGATGTGTGCGTCGTGCAGGACAACGCCGTCTCCCGCACCGTCGTCGACGCGGCCGACTACGGCCTCGCGCGCTCCACCGCGCCGACGCTGCACCGCGCGGGCCACAGCCGGCTCGCGGCAGCGCTGCACGGCGCCTTCAGCGGGGAGCCGGGCCCGGTGCGCGACGCCGTCGCCATCAACGCGGCGGCCGCCATCGCCGCCTACCGCGGGCTCACCCCCAGCGTGGACCGGGCGCTCGCCGACGGACTTGCCGCAGCCTCGCAGGCCCTGGACTCGGGCGCGGCCCGACGGCAGCTGGCCCTGTGGCGCAAGGCGACGCGTACGGCCGGGGCCGTGCCGCGGACCCGTGTTCCGCAGGGTGACCCCCTGCTGCCGTCGGCGCGGCAGGGGGTATGACCCGACGGCTGCTCAGCCCCGCCGCTCCTTCTCCCACTGGGCCCGGCTCACGGCGGCCGGCCGGGGGAGCGGCTCGCCGTCCAGGAAGAGGTCGACGTGCTCGTTGTAGAAGGCCACCAGGCCTGCGACGGGGGAGAGCTGGCGGGTCGGGAAGTCGTAGGCCCACGCGAGGTCGGGGTGGACGGCGCTGTCGGTCCTGACGGACCAGTAGCCGCTGGTCGTCCCCTTGTAGGGGCAGCTGGTGACGGTGTCGGTGGGGACCATCCGGCTCCAGTCGACGTGCACTCGGTCGAGGTAGTACCGCGTGGGCAGCCCGGTCTCGAAGACCATCACCGAGGAGGGTGCGTCGGCGATCACTACGCCGTCGACCTCGACCCGGACAGGCCGCCCGGAGCGCAGCGCGTCGACCCGCGTGTACGGGCTGCGGGGGTGGACGAAGACCTGCTCGTCCTCCTCGAACCACGCGTCCATGGCCTCCCAGCGGAAGCCGGCGTATCCGCGGATCCCCTCGGGCGCCGTGTCGTCCCACACCCAGCCGGCGCCGCGCCGGGTCAGCCCGTCGACATCGAGCGTCTGCCGCCGCCCCCCGCCGATCCCCAGCGGCATCGTCCTGCCCTCGTCGGCCAGCACGCCGTCCGCGACGTCCCCCAGCGGGATGCAGTACTGCGGGTAGCCCGGCCACGCCCAGACGTACATCGCACGCGTGGTGTCGATGACGTACCGGCTCCCCACCAGCGCACGCAGCCGCCGGGGAACCGGCTCGACGTGTCCCACGGGCACGATCATCTTGGGATACCTGCTGCTGTCGTCCATGGCCACTCCCGCCGTCGCCCGGGGCACCGGTCGCACCCCGGTCGCCCCAGACCACCACACCGCGGCGCGCAGTGCATTCAGGCACGGCGCAGCCCGCGGCCTTCCGCAAGGCCGCGGGCTGCGCGCGGGTGGTGTCCGGGCGTCAGGTCGTGGTGCAGGTCAGGGTCGGGGCGGTGTTCGTGCCCGAGTAGCCGGCCTGGAAGCCGAACGCCGTGGTGCCGCCCGGGGCGATCGAGCCGTTGTAGGCCGCGTTGGTGACGGCCACGGTCGAACCGCCGGGGGACAGGACGCCGTTCCAGACGCTGCTGATCTGCTGGTTGCCGCTCCAGGACCAGCTCACCTTCCAGCCGGTGCTTGCCGTCGTGCCGTTGTTCTTCACCGTCACGTCGGCGGTGAAGCCCGTACCCCACTGGTTGGTGACCGAATAGGCCGCCGTGCAGCCGCTGCCGGTGCTGCCGCCGGAGGAGGTCGTCGCGGTCGCACCGGTCGACCGGGCCGAGGCGTTGCCCGCGGCGTCGACGGCGGCGACGGTGTACGTGTACGGCGTCGAGGCCGACAGTCCGGTGTCGGTGAAGGTGGTCCCGCCGGCCGTGCCGACCTGGACGCCGTTGCGGTAGACCCGGTAGCCGGTCACCGCGACGTCGTCCGTCGACGCCGACCACGTCAGGGAGGCGGAGGAGGCGGTCACGCCGGTGACCGCGAGGTTCGACGGGACCGAGGGCGCGGTCGTGTCACCGCCGCCGCTGCTGGTGCCGTCCAGGCCGAAGAAATGGATCGCGTACGCCGCCATACCCGCCTGCGGCAGTACGTGCCCGGCGCCCTGGATGCTGTACGCCTCGATGTCGACCTTGCCCGAGGAGTCGGCGAAGCTGCTGCGGTTCCAGCCGGACTGCGGGGTGTCGGTGGACGTCGGCGTCTGGCTGAGCCCGAAGACGTTCGTCCACTGCTTGATGTCCTCCTGCAGCAGCTGGTAGGGCACGAGGGTGTCGGCGGTGCCGTGCCAGAGCTGGATCGGCGGGCGCGGACCGCTGTAGCCGGGGTAGGCCGCCCGGACCAGGTCCCCCCACTGCTGGGCGGTGCGGACCATGCTGCCGCCGGTGCACTTGCTGGTGCCCGGCGGGTAGTCGGCCGCGTCGGCGAAGCAGCCGAACGGCACTCCCATGTAGGCCGCCCCGGCCTTGAACACGTCCGGGTAAAGGGTGAGCATCTCGTCGGTCATCATGCCGCCCGACGACGAGCCGGTGACGTAGACCCGCCCGGCGTCACCGTGGTAGGTCTGCTCGACATAGCTGATCATCGACACGAGCGAGACCGGGTCGCTCCCGCCGCCCCGGACCTTGGCCGCGGACGACCAGGTGTCCCAGCACTTGCCGAACCCGGCCTCCTGCTGGGCGCTGGGGTAGATGACGATGAAGCCGTACCGGTCGGCCAGCGACGCGAACTCGCTGCTTGAGTAGAAGCCGGGACCGGTGCCGCCGCAGCCGTGCAGGGCCAGCAGGATCGCCGGATTGGCCGGATGCGTGTCCGGCACGTAGACGTACATCTGCGCGCCGCCCGGGTTGGCGCCGAAGTTCGTCACCTGCGTCAGGCTCGCCGCCGAGGCCGGGGCGGTGAACCCGAGGAGCAGCGTCATGGCCGTGAACGCGGCTGCGGCGCACAAAGCGGCCAGCGCCTTCGAGATCCGTCTCATCGTTCCTCCTGTGTGGGGGGTGTGCGGACGCCGCAGCGGGCACCAGCCGCCGGCATCCGTCACCGGAAGGATGCTGCTCGGCTGAGGAAGCGTCAACGTCTTGCAGCACAAACGCAAGATGATCATGGGTGTGAAGAGGTGTTTTACGCCATATTATCAACCTCCTTGTTATCAAGGGGCCTGATACAGGGCGGCCGGGCCGGCACGTCGGCAGGCGGAGCGTTGGGCGCCGGCCGGGTATCGTTCGGTCGTGACCACATCACACGCCGGCGCGGCCGCTCACCCCGGAGCGACCTCGCCCCGCCTGAGCTATCTGGTGTTCCGTCTGGAGCGGCGCATCCGGGGGCACCTGGACGACGCGCTGGCCCGGCACGGCGTGACCACGACCGAGTACATGGCCCTGAGCGAACTGCGCCTGCGCGACGGGCCGTCATCGGCGCAGCTGGCCCGTATCGCCTTCGTCAGTGCACAGGCGATGAACCAGGTGATCCGCGACCTCGAAGGGCGCGGTCTGGTGCTCCGCAAACCCGACCCCCGGGGCGGCCGCGTGCTGCGGGTGCGCCTCACCCGTGCGGGCCTGGCGACACTGCGCCGCTGCGACCGTGCGCTGGACGAGATCGAACAGGTCATGCTCGCCGCACTGGAGGACCAGAGCCGGCAGGCGCTCGCCGACCACCTCGCCGAGTGCGCGCGCGCCCTGCACCCGGAACCGGAACACGCGGCGGACCTGCCGTAGGGCGCACGGCCGGAGCCGGCACCCCACCGCGGCCGTACCCGGTGCCGGGCCGGGACCCGGCGGCCCGATCCCGCGGGCAGCGCACCCCCGTCGCCCCGGTGGTGTCAGACTGTCGCCGTGAGGGGCCACATTCCAGCGGAGACCACCAGTTTCGTCGGCCGGGAGCAGGAACTCGCGTGGCTGCGCCCGGCGTTGGGACGGCACCGGCTGGTGACGCTGACCGGGGCGGGCGGGGTCGGCAAGTCGCGGCTGGCGCAACGTGCGGCGGCAGGGCTCGGCCATGCGGCCGGGGCACGGGAGCACGCCGCCTACGGCAGGACCGGCGCAGCCGGCGACACGGACGCGCCGGACTTTCCCGACGGGGTGTGGTGGGCGGACCTGAGTACGCTCGACGGCCCGGATCTGCTGCTCGCCACGGTCAGTGACGCGGTCGACCTCGCCGACCACTCCCCGCGGATGCGGGTGGAGGTGCTGGGCGAGTGGCTCGCGGACAAGCGGCTGCTGCTGGTGCTGGACTCGTGCGAGCACCTGGTCGGCGAATGCGCGGGCCTGCTGGCGGCGCTGTTCGCGGCGGCCCCCGGCCTGACGGTGCTGGCGACCAGCCGCAGGCCGCTGGGGTTCCCGGGCGAGAAGCCGATGGAGGTGCTTCCGCTGGCGCCCGGCGGGCCGCAGGCACTCGCGCTGTTCCAGGAGCGGGTGGCGGGCGGCACGGGCCGCGGCAGGCTGTCCGAGCCGGGAGCGGCCGAGGCCGCCGCGTCGATCTGCCGCCGCCTGGAGGGCGTGCCCCTGGCGATCGAGCTGGCGGCCGCGCAGGTGGGGCCGGCGTCCGTCACCGAGGTCGACCGCAGGCTGGGCGCGCCGCTCGATGTGCTGTCCCGGCCGGGCTTCGTGTGGCCGCGCCGGCATCAGGCGCTGCGGACGGCGATCGGCTGGAGCCATGAGTTGTGCACTCCGGTCGAGCGCCTGCTGTGGGCGCGACTGAGCGTCTTCCGCGGCGACTTCGACCTCGAAGCCGCCCAAGCCGTCGCGGCCGGGGGCGCGTTGCGCGAGGCGGACGTGCGCCCGGCCCTGGAAGGGCTGGTGGACCAGTGCGTGGTCGGCAGGACGGCCACCGGCGCCGCGGAGCGCTACGGCATGCTCGACACCATCCGTGAGTACGGCCGCAGTTGGCTGGCCGAGCTGGGCGAGGCCGACGCCGCAGCGCAACGGCACGCCGACCACCACCAGGCCCTGGTCCGCCGGGCGGAGGCGGGCTGGTCCGGCAGCGGCCAACTCGCCGGCTACCGCGCGATCGAGCAGGTGCACGCGGACCTGTGCGCCGCCCTGGACCACCTGCTCGTCCACGACCCCGCCGCCGCCGCGGAACTCGCCGGAGGCCTGGTCTACTACTGGGCCTGCTGCGGGCACCTGAAGCAGGCCCGCACCTACCTCGAACGCACGCTGCGGGCGCACCCGGCGCCCGACCGGTCACGCGCCCGGGCGCTGATCGGCCTCGGGGCCACCCTCACGCTCCAGGGCGAGTACGAGACCGCCGCCGGGATCGACGCGGAAGTGCGGGCGGGCGCCGCGGGCGATCCGCAGGAGCAGACCGCCGCCGCGTGCCTGACCGGTCTGCTGGCCATGCTCACCGGCCGACCGGCCGACGCCCTGCGGACCGTGCGGCAGGCCATGGGGGCCGCGGAGCCCGGGCCGGGTCTCGGCTCGCCCGACCAGCTGCGCTGCACCCTGATCGAGGTGCTGTCGCTGACCGCGCTGGGGCACTTCGACGAAGGCCGCACCCGCGCACTGGAGCTGCGTGAGCGCTGCGCGGGCAGCGGCGAGATATGGACCCGCACCTACCTGGACTACCAGCTGTCCGTCGTCGCCCTGCTGTCCGCCCGTCCCGACGAGGCCGCCGAGTACGCGCGCACGATGCTGGCCGGCAAGCGGCAGCTCGGTGACGCCTTCGGCGTCGCCCTCGGCCTCGACCTGCTGGCCGCCGCACTGGCGGCCGACGGCAGGGCGGAGCAGGCCGCGTTCGTCTACGGCGCCGGCGGGGCGTACTGGCGGCGCGTCGGCCACCCGCAGCGCGGAGCACCGGAGTTGCGGCCGATCCGCCGGCAGTGCGAGCAGAGCGCTCGTGCCGCGCTGGGCGACGCCGTGTACAGCGCGGCTTTCGCCGACGGCGCCACCGCACACGGCCCCACCGCGCTGCGCAGCGCGCTGCTCCCCGACGACCCCACCGTCGCCTGATCCGCGCCACCCCCGGGGCGGCCGAGCGCTGACCCTTGCGGGGCCTGCGCCACGCTGCCACCCTGGATCCCCGGTGCCGCACAAGGAGCCACTCGGCGGCCCGGTACATCCCTGCATCCCCCCACCTGCGTATGTGAGCGCTAACAAAGCGCCCGTCACGCCGAGTACCCCAGGGAGCATCTCTTGGAAGGCAAACGCGGGAAACCCCGCCGCAAAACATGGCTGATCGGCCTGGTCTCGGCAGCCATGGCCGCCGCAGGACTGTCGTTCGTGGCGACATCGGCACAGGCCGCGAGCGGCTGCGAGGTCGACTACAGCATCACCAACACCTGGCCCGGCGGCTTCGGTGCGAATGTGAGCGTTACCAACCTGGGGGCGCCGGTCACCAGTTGGCAGCTGGCGTGGTCCTTCGCGAGCGGGCAGACCATCACCCAGCTGTGGAGCGGCTCGTACACCCAGAGCGGCACCCAGGTCAGCGTCTCCAACGCGTCCTACAACGGCACCCTGGCCACCGGTGCCTCCACCAGCTTCGGCTTCAACGGCGCCTACACCACCACCAACCCCGTCCCCACGGCGTTCACCCTCAACGGCACGCCCTGCACCGGCGCCGTCACCACCACTCCGCCGACGACGCCCCCGACCACACCCCCGACCACCCCGCCGACGACGCCCCCCACCACTCCGCCGACGAGTCCCCCGTCGACGTTCAGCAACCCCGTGCTCTGGGAGGACCTCGCCGACGCCGACGTCCTGCGGGTCGGCGACACCTACTACTACTCGGCCTCGACGATGCACTACTCGCCGGGCGCACCGATCCTGCGCTCCTACGACCTGGTCCACTGGGAGTTCGCCGGCCACTCGGTGCCCTCGCTCGACTTCGGCGAGAAGTACAACCTCAACGGCAACGGGCGCGCCTACGTCAACGGCGTGTGGGCCTCGTTCCTGAACTACCGCAAGAGCAACGGCAAGTTCTACTGGGGCGGTTGCATCGACTTCAACAAGACGTACATGTACACCGCTTCGTCGGTCGAAGGCCCCTGGACCCGGGGCTCGGTGATCAACAACTGCTACTACGACGCCGGAATGCTTGTCGACGACGACGACACGATGTACGTCGCCTACGGAAGCGGAACGCACTACGTCGCCCAGCTGTCGGCCGACGGACTGAGCCAGGTCCGCTCCCAGGCGGTGTTCACCGACCCGTCGAGCACCGGAACGACCGAAGGCAACCGCATGTACAAGGTGGGCGGCGACTACTACATCCTCGTCGACCACCCGGCCAACGCCGAGTACGTCCTGAGGTCGACCAACGGCCCCTTCGGCCCGTACACGGAGCAGCCGCTGCTCAACAACATCGGCACCCCCATCGTCGGCGGCGGTGTGCCGCACCAGGGCGGGATCGTGCAGACCCAGAACGGCGACTGGTACTACATGGCCTTCGTCGACTCCTACCCCGGTGGGCGCGTCCCGGTGCTGGCCCCCGTCAAGTGGAACTCCAGCGGGTGGCCGGTCCTGCAGACCGTCAACGGCGGCTGGGGCACAACCTATCCGTACCCCGACGTGCCGGCCCCGCCGCGTGAGGTGAAGTCCCCCACCGGCACCGACACCTTCACCGGCCCCGCACTGGGACCCGAGTGGGAGTGGAACCACAACCCCGACAACACCAAGTGGTCGGCGAACAGCGGCCTGACGCTGCAGACCGCGACGGTGACCAACGACCTGTACTCGGCGCGCAACACCCTGACCCACCGGATACTGGGGCCGACGTCCACCGCGACGGTCCCGCTGGACTACTCGGGCATGCACGACGGGGACCGGGCGGGACTCGCGCTGCTGCGCAACTCCTCGGCCTGGATCGGCGTCAGACGTGACAACGGCACCGCACGCCTGGTCATGACCAACAACATCACCATGGACGGGAGCTGGAACACCACAAGCACCGGCACCGAGGTCGCGAGCACGGCCCTGTCCGGAGGGAAGGTCTGGCTGCGCGTCAACGCCGACATCCGTCCCGGCTCCGGCAGACAGGGGCACTTCTCCTACAGCACCGACGGCGTCAACTTCACTTCCTTCGGCCCCGGCTTCACGATGGACAACAGCTGGCAGTTCTTCATGGGGTACCGCTTCGCCCTGTTCGACTACGCGACCCAGGCGCTCGGCGGCTCGGTCAAGGTCGGCCAGTTCACGCTGTCCACACCCTGAGCTGTCGAACAGAACGGGTGGGCGCACCCCGACCGGTGCGCCCACCCGCCCCGCCGGGCCCCGCAGCTCAACCGGCCCCCACCGGCGGCGGCGTCCCGGCGGTCGCCGTCCGCGCGGCGGCCGGGACGCGGGCCACCCGCCTGATGACCTCCACCGCACGTACCAGGTGCGGTTCCGACCGGTCGGCACGGTGGGCGACGGCCAGGTCGACGCCGGCGGCCGGCCGGACGAGCGGCCGGTAGACCACACCGGGCAGGGTCAGCGCCGCGACAGGGCCGGGTACGACGGCCGCCCCCAGCCCGCCTGCCACCAGGGTGACCAGCGTGGAGGTCTCGCCGACCTCGTGCCGGATCCGCGGCTCGACGCCGGCGCCGCGCAGCACTCGCACGACGACGTGGTACATCACGGAACGGCGGTCCGCCGAGTGCACGATCAGGTCCGTGCCGGCCAGGTCCGCCGCGCGCACCTGCCGCCGCCCGGCGAGGCGGTGGCCGGCCGGCAGTGCCACCACCAGCCGGTCGCGGCGCAACCTGTGCGCCACCAGCGAGGAGTCCGCCGCCTGCGGCCGCAGCAGGGCAACGTCGACGGCACCGCTGCGCAGGGCGTCGGCCTGGTCCGGCGCGAGCATCTCGCCGCGGAAGGAGAAGTCGATCCCGGGCAGTTCGGCGGACAGGCTGCGGGAGATCGCCGGCAGGAGGCTGTAGGTCGCCGACCCCACGCAGCCGATCGCCAGCCGGCCGGTGACGCCGTCCGCGACGCGGCGCGCCAGGTCCGCCGCCTCGTCGACGCCGGCCAGGATGGCGTGGACGCGCTCCAGGTAGGCGCGGCCGGCGTCGGTGAGGTCCACCCGGCGGGTCGTGCGGTGCAGGAGTTCGACCCCCAGTTCGCCCTCCAGCTGCCGGACCGCCTGGGACAGCGGCGGCTGGGCCATGTGCAGCCGCTCGGCGGCGCGGCCGAAGTGGCGCTCCTCGGCGACGGCCGCGAAGTAGCGCAGGTGGCGGAGATCCATAGCGCACACCTCTCAATCGGATGCCATATGGATACTTCACCGTATCGCCGACCGGTCCTAGGTTGTCCGGGTGAGCGCTTTCGTCCGCCCGGCGACCCGCGGATGCCGGCCGTCGTGAGGGAGAACGTGGAGGCCCGGGTATGAGCCGTGCACGAGTGCTGGAGACCTGCGACGAGGCGGTGGCGGGCATCCAGCACGGTTCGACCGTCCTGGTCGGCGGCTTCGGCTTCGCGGGGATGCCGTTCGACCTGATCGACGCCCTCATCCGGCAGGGGGCGGCGGATCTGACGGTCGTGTCCAACAACGCAGGCAACGGCGACGTCGGCCTGGCGGCGCTGCTGAAGGCCGGCCGCGTGCGGAAGGTGGTCTGCTCCTTTCCGCGGCAGGCCGACTCCCATGTCTTCGACGAGCTGTACCGGGCCGGGAAGATCGAACTCGAACTGGTGCCGCAGGGCAACCTCGCCGAGCGGCTGCGCGCCGCCGGCGCGGGCATCGGCGCCTTCTACTGCCCCACCGGGGTGGGTACCCCGCTGGCCGAGGGCAAGGAGACCAGGACCATCGACGGCCGCGACCATGTGCTGGAGTACCCGATCAGGGGCGACTACGCGCTGATCTGCGCGCACCGGGCCGACCCGATGGGCAACCTCGTCTACCGCAAGACCGCCCGCAACTTCGGCCCCGTCATGGCCACCGCGGCCGGCACGACGATCGTGCAGGTCGGCGAGGTCGTCGCGCTCGGGGAGATCAGTCCTGAGGCGGTCGTCACGCCGTCCATCCACGTCGACCGGATCGTCGCGGTCGAGGTCCGTCGGCACACCGTCCAGGGGGCGCGATGAGCATCCTGACACCCACCGGGGCGGGCGCCGCCGAGCACCTCGGCCGCGGACCGCTGACCGCGGACGAACTCGCCGCCGTCATCGCCCGCGACATCCCCGAGGGCGCCTACGTCAACCTCGGCATCGGCCGGCCCACCCGGATCGCCGACCACCTGCCCGAGGACTGCGGCGTCGTTCTCCACACGGAGAACGGCATGCTGCACATGGGTCCTGCCGCGCAGGGCGCCCAGGTGGACCCGGACCTCACCAACGCGGGCAAGGTCCCCGTCACCGAGCTGCCGGGAGCGGCCTACTTCCACCAGGCCGACTCCTTCGCGATGATGCGCGGCGGCCACCTCGACGTCTGCGTGCTCGGCGCCTTCCAGGTGAGCACGACCGGCGACCTCGCCAACTGGCACACCGGCAGGTCCGACGACATACCGGCGGTCGGGGGCGCCATGGACCTCGCCGTCGGAGCGAAGGCCGTGTACGTGATGATGTCGCTCTTCACCAAGGAGGGCGAAGCCAAGCTCGTCCCGTCCTGCACGTACCCGCTCACCGGTGTGCGCTGCGTCGGCCGGGTCTACACCGACCACGCCGCCTTCGACATCACGCCGGAGGGCGCGCGCATCCGGGAGACGTGGGGCAGCACGCAGGCCGACCTGATCGCGCGGCTGGCCGCCGCAGCCGCGCCCCGCGGGTGACGGCCGCTCAGGCAGCGCTGGTGGCCTCGTCGCTGGTCGCGGAGCGGCCGCGCAGGGCGACCAGTGCGAGCAGCGCGGAGAAGAGCGCCGCGCAGCCGCAGACCACGAATCCGATCGCGTACCCGTGTCCGAGGGCGTCCTGCGCCAGCGGATGCAGGCCGGCCAGCTTCGGCGACGCGGCGGAGGCCCCGTTGACCGCCAGCGGGCCGCCTTCCTCCAGCACCGCGGAACCGGCGCCCTTGACCGGAGCGGGGAGGGCGGAGCCGTCGAGCGCGGAGGAGAAGCTGCTCGCCGCGCGGCTCAGGGCGACGGCACCGATGATCGCCGGGCCGAGCGTGAAGCCGAAGTCGCGCAACAGGTTGGTCGTCGCACTCGCCATCCCGGCCAGCCGCAGCGGTACGGTGTTCACCGCGGTGGCGGTGATCGAGGAGACGGTGACCGCGAAGCCCAGGCCGACCAGGCCCAGCGGCACGATCAGCGAGGCGTACGCGCGGTCGCTGATCGGCAGGGTGGCAGCCCAGTAGTCGCCGGCCGCCATCAGCACCAGGCCCGACCCGAGGATCAGCCGCGGCGCCACCGTCCTCAGCAGCCGCTCTGTCACCGGCAGCACTGCCAGGGCTATGCCGTTGAGCAGCAGGAAGGCCATGCCGGTGCGCATCGGCCGCTGGTCCTGGACCGGGCCCAGCCGGATGCTGACCGCGTAGGCGGTTCCCAGGAAGGCGAACATGCCGACCACGGCCACGACCGATGCCACCGCGAAGGACCGGTTGCGGAACAGGTCCAGCCGCAGCAGCGGCGACTTGGCCCGCAGTTCCGCGACGACGAAGGCCGCCACGAACAGCGCCGCCAGCACGAACGCGACGACGATCGCGGGTGAGCCCCAGCCGTCGGTCGGGCCCTGGATGATGGCGTACAGCAGGGCGAACAGCCCCAGGCCGATGGTCAGCTGTCCCGCCGGGTCCAGGGAACGGCCTTCGGGCGAGCGGGAGTTGACGGCGAACCTGGCACTGACCGCGGCACTCGCGACGCCGATGGCCATCACCACGACGAAGGACCAGCGCCAGGACCCGTAGGTCGCGGTGATGCCGCCGAGCAGCGGGGCCAGGAAGCCGCCGGTGGACAGCAGCGCCGCCCACAGCGCGATCACCCGGGCGCGCTGGGCGTGCGAGGTGGTGCCGGCGGCGAGGATCGCCAGCGAGGTCGGGAAGAGCGCCGCAGCCCCGAGCCCGGCGAGCGCCTGGCCGACCCACAGCTGGTGGATGCCCGAGGACGTCGTGCTGACCAGTTCGCCCACGGCGAGCAGGGCGGCGCCGCCGACCAGCAGCCGCTTGCGGCCGAACAGGTCGCCCAGGAGGCCGAAGGTCAGCTCCAGCACGGCGACGGGGAGCAGGAAGGCGTCCGATATCCAGGTCAGCTGGGAGCCGACCGGATGCAGGTCGGTCTGGAACAGCCCGTTGAGGGTGGCCGGGATGGCCAGGCCTATCTGGGCGAGGCAGACGGCGAGCAGCCCTGCGACCAGCGTGCCCTTGCTGAGGCCCGGGCCGGAGGTGGCGGTGGCGGTTGCGCCGCTCGGGGTGGCGAGGGACCGCAGGAGGGCCGGTGCACGGGACGGCAGTCGAGGCATGAGGAGGCTCCACATTCGGGGGGCGGGGAGCGAGCCGAAGTGCGATGAATGTAGGTCTGCCTCATGATTGCCGTCAATGGAGTGACGAATATTGTTCAGCTGAGGTCGAGGGTGTCGAGCAACTGCGCTGCGGCCTGCGCCGCCTGGCGCTCCCAGCGGCGGGCCAGGCCCCGGAAGACGGTCTCGGCGCGCGCCGCGGGCCAGTCCGCGGGCAGGTGCTCGGCGGGCAGGTGCGGGTCCTGCCGCACCAGGCCGAGCCAGTCGGTGTGCAGCAGCAGTTGGGCGGCCAGCTCGCCGGGGAAGCCGGGGACCGGCTCGGTGCGGTCCCAGCGCTCGAGGAAGGACCGGTAGCGGGCGCCGATGGCGGGCACGTCGAAGGCCTGCTCCAGGACCTCGCGGGCCTCGGTCGGCTCGGCCGCCGTCGCCCGGAAGACCCGCAGGTAGGCGTCGAGGCCCAGGCCGGCCATCGCCTCGGGCACGTCGACCGGTGCGGGAGCCACCCACAGCCCGTTCTGCAGCGGGCCGAAGCCGGCCCAGATCAGCCGGGAGCGCAGGTCGTGGCGTTCGCTGCGCCAGGCCTCGGGGAGCGAGAAGCCGACCATGGTCCACTGCCCGTCCCAGCCGCGGTTGACCGCGCCGGTGCGCCAGACCCGGTCCCGCCCGTCCGCCAGCACCTGGGCCGCGTGCGGGGTGAGCCCGAAGTAGGTCCTGCGGCCCTGCCGGTGCCGTTCCAGCAGCCCCCGTTTGACCATCCGGTTGAGGGTGGTGCGCACCGCCTCCTCGCTGACCCCCACCTCTTCGAGCACCGCGATGACGCTGCCGGAGGACACCGCGAGTGGCCGGCCGAGCAGGTGGATGCCGAAGAAGGTCAGCATCAGGGACTGGGTGCGCGGTTCTGGCGCATCGAAGGGCGTGTCGGCGCTGATCACGGGCACAGCGTAGAGCTGCGGGCCGGAGCCGGGCGAGAAGGACGCCGATTCTGTGACGACCGTCTCGAACCAGACATGCGTCAGTCGGGGGCGGGCAGCTGGGAGTCGCCCACCACCGCGAGGTCGGCGCTGATCCGTGCCGCCGTCTCGCGCAGCGCCGGGAGAACCCTGGTCCGCGCCTCCTCGGCGGAGGTGCGCCCGGCGTGCAGCGAGACGTTGGCCGCGGCGACCACCTGGCCGCCACGGCCCCGTACCGGAACGGCGACGGAGCGCAGGCCCTCCTCCAACTCCTGGTCCACCAGCGCGAATCCGTCGTCGGCGACGCGGTCGAGTACGACGGCGAGCCCGGCGGGGTCGGTGAGGGTGAGACCGGTGAGCGGCCGGAGCCCCGCGCCGGAGAGCCACCGCTCTCGCTCGGCGGCGGGCAGCGCGGCCAGCAGGACCCGACCCAGCGAGGTGGCGTGCGCCGGCAGGCGCGTCCCCGGGGCGAGGGCGACGCGTACGGTACGGCTCGCCGCCACCCGGACGACGTAGCGGATGTCGTCCCCGTCCAGGACCGCCACCGATGCGGAGTCGTTCACCCGGCGCACCAGCTCGGCCAGGTGCGGCGCGGCGATCTCGCCCAGGGCCAGGCCCGACAGGGGCGCGTATCCCAGGTCGAGCACCCGGGGCAGTGGGCGGAAGAGCCGCTCGTCGGAGGTCGCGTAGCCGAGCTCTTGGAGCGTCAGCAGCGAGCGGCGGGCGGTGGCGCGGGCGAGCCCCGTGGCGTGGGCGACCTCCGAGAGCGTCATACCTCCGGGGCCCTCGCCGAGGGCGGTGAGCACGGCAAGACCACGGGCGAGGGACTGCAGGTACTGCGGCCCCGCCGCCCTCTTGGCGTCGGCGGTCGCGTCGGCCGCGGCCGGGGCGGGCCGGCCGGCGGCCGGCGCTTTCAGGGCCGCCGTCATACGGCCGGCCGTGCGCTGCAGCCTGTCCCAGGCTAACTCCCGCAGCCGGTCGGCGCCGTGGCGGCTGGTGTGGCTGACGATGCTCAGCGCGCAGACGACCCTGCCACCCGGGTCGAGGACCGGGACGGCGACCGCCACCAGGCCCGGCTCGACCAGCTGGTCGTCCACGGCCCAGCCGCGCTCCCCGGCTGCTGCGGCCAGCGCACGGAAGCCGTCCTCCGGCAGATGCGGCGCGGACGGCCGCGGCACGGCGGGGAAGCCCTCGTCCCGCGGATCGGCCAGCGAACGCCGCCGCCAGGCCGCCCACTGCCCGGCCGACCAGTCGGCCGCGAAGATCGCGCCCGGGGCGCAGCGTTCCGCGGGCAGCGCGTCCCCGACCCTGAAGGAGACCGACAGGGTCCTACGCCGGGTGTTCTGCACCACGAAGCGGACGGCGTCGCCGTCCGGGACGGCGAGCGACACCGACTCGTCCAGCTCCTCCGCCAGTTCGGCGGCGAGCGGGCCGAGCGCGGCCGGGATGCCGCTGCTGCGCAGATAGGCCGCGCCGAGTGCCATCAGCGGGGGAGCGAGGACAAGGGCGCGCTCCTCCTCGCGCAGGTAGGCCAGCCGGACCAGCGTGGCGGCGATGCGGTCCACGGTCGAGCGCGCCAGGCCTGTCGCCCTTGCCAGCTCGCTCGCCCGCAGCCGTCCGCCCGGCGCGTGGGCCACCAGGCGGAGCACCGCGAGGCCGCGTTCGAGCGGGCCGACGGACGCGTCGGCGCTGCCGGTGGGCGGCATCTGACCTCCAGGGGTGCGGCGGGTGCGGCTCACCGTATCCGCGGGTACCCGCGGGCACCTTGTTGACAGGGGGTCGGGCCGGGGCGGACACTCGCAGCCCCAGAATCTGAACAATAGTTCACCAGGCGAACACATGGGGCGCCGGCCGGGACCGGCCCTCGCCCCGAGGCGTCGACACCCAGGGGATTCCGGCATGACACCCGACCAGAACGCCATCGACGCGGAGATGGCCGCTGTCCGACCGGACGGCGGGATCCACCCCCGCCGCGGCTACGGCCCCTACCGCAGCAGTGCGCTCCGCCACCCCCGCCAGCCCCTCGTCGTAGTCGAGGACCCCGAGTCCGTCGAACTCACCGGGCCGGTCTTCGGCGTCAGCGACGTCACCGACCTCGACGCCGACCTGACCCGCCGCCACCTGGGCGAGCCGCTGGGCGAGCGGATCACCGTCAGCGGGCGCGTCCTCGACCGCGAGGGCCGCCCCGTGACCGGGCAGCTGGTGGAGATATGGCAGGCCAACGCCTCCGGGCGGTACGCCCACCAGCGCGACCAGCACCCGGCCCCGCTCGACCCGAACTTCTCCGGCGTCGGGCGCTGCCTGACCGACGACCGCGGCGGCTACCGGTTCACCACCGTCAAGCCCGGCGCCTACCCGTGGCGCAACCACCGCAACGCCTGGCGGCCCGCGCACATCCACTTCTCGCTGTTCGGAAGGGCCTTCGCCCAGCGCCTGGTCACCCAGATGTACTTCCCCGGCGACCCGCTGCACGCCCACGACCCGATCCTGCGCTCCGTCACGGACGGCTCCGCACGCGACCGGCTCGTCGCCAGTTACGTCCACGAGCTGTCCGAGCCCGAGGTCTCGCTCGGATACCGGTGGGACATCGTCCTCGACGGTCCGTCGGCCACCTGGGCCGAGAAGGGAGAACCGCGGTGAGCACGCCGTCCCAGACCGTGGGGCCCTTCTACGGCTACGCGCTGCCCTTCGCCAAGGGCGGCGAGATCGCACCGGCCGGCGACCCGCGCACCATCACCGTGCACGGCGTCGTCCGCGACGGTAACGGCAGCCCGGTCCCCGACGCGCTGCTGGAGTTCTGGCAGTCCGCACCCGACGGCAGCCGGACCGGGGCACCCGGGTCGTTGCGCCGTGACCCCGCCGACGGCGCCGTACTCGGCCGCGACGGGGTCGCCTTCACCGGCTTCGGCCGGGTGGCCACCGACGCCGACGGCCGCTACGCGGTGCGCACCCTTCCCCCGCCCGCGGACGCGCCCTACCTGGCGGTGGTCCTCTTCGCCCGCGGCCTGCTGCACCACCTCCACACCCGCGCCTACCTGGCCGACCAGGAGGGGGACGCACTGCTTGCCGCGCTGCCCGAGGACAGGCGCGCGACGCTGATCGCCCGCCAGGAGCGCGAGGGCGTCTACGGCTTCGACATCAGGATCCAGGGGCGCGCGGCGGAGGAGACGGTCTTCCTTGAGTTCCACCGACCCCGCGGCTGACAGCCAGTCGGCTCGGCACACGTGCGCGGCCGACACCGCGGACGCCGGACACTCGACCGCGGGGGCGGCCGACACCGCGGACGCCGGCCTGCTCTCCCCGGGATGGGCCGGTTCCCAGGTCGAAGCCGCCACCGGCGACCGCGCGCTGCTGCAGGCCATGCTCGATGCCGAGGCCGCGCTCACCCGCGCCCTCGGCGCCCCCGCCGGGGTCTGCGCGGAGGTCGACGCGGTGGCCCGGGCGGGCCGCTTCGACCTGCGCGACCTCGCGCTGCGCGCCCGCAGCGGCGGCAACCCCGTGATCCCCCTGGTCGCCGACCTGACCGCTGCTGTCACGGACGAGGCGGCGGTGTGGGTGCACCGGGGCGCCACCAGCCAGGACATCCTGGACACCGCGCTGATGCTGGTCACGCGGCGGGCGCGCAGCCTGATCCTCGCCGACCTCGACACCTCGGCCGCGACCCTGGCCCGGCTCGCCGCCGAGCACCGCGCCACCCCCATGCCGGGCCGCACGCTGACCCAGCACGCCGTGCCGACCACCTTCGGCCTCAAGGCAGCCGGGTGGCACAGCCTGGTCACCGCGGCCCGCGACCGGCTCGCCGCGGTCGTGCTGCCCGCGCAACTCGGCGGCGCCGCGGCCACGCTGGCCGCTCTCGACGGCCGGGTCGAGCTGCTGTCCGTCTACGCGGCGCAGACCGGTCTCGACGAGCCGCTGCTGCCCTGGCACGCGCTGCGTACTCCGGTCGCGGAAGTGGGCGCCGCCCTGGCACTCACCGGCGGCGCACTGGCGAAGATCGCCGCCGACGTGCTGGTGCTCTCCCGCACCGAGATCGGCGAGCTCTCCGAGGGCGCGGGCGGCGGCTCCTCCGCCATGCCGCACAAGTCCAACCCGGTCCGTGCGGCGCTCGTCGCCGCGGCGGGGCGCCGGCTTCCGCAGCACGCGGCCGTGCTGTTCGCCTCGATGGCCGCCGAGGACGAACGGCCCGCCGGTGCCTGGCACGCCGAATGGCAGACCCTGCGCGAGGCCCTGCGGGACGCCGGCGGTGCCGCCCGGGACACCGCCGAGCTGACCGCGGGTCTGCGGGTCGACGGGCGGCGGATGCGCGAGAACCTCGACCTGACCGGGGGGCTGCTGGTGTCGGAACGCCTGGCCGCCGCGCTCGCCCCGCTCGTCGGCCGCGAGCAGGCCAGGCGGCTGCTCACCCGCGCGTCCCGTGCCGCCGCCGACTCCGGTCGGCCGCTGGGCGAGGCCCTCGCGGAACAGCCCGAGCTGCGTGGCCTGCCAGAACACCGCCACCTGGCCGAACTCCTCGACCCCACCCGCTACCTGGGCGCGGCACCCGAACTGACCGACCGTGCCCTGCGGGGCAGCGAGGCAGAGCCGGACCACCGGAGGGACGCGTGACGGGTCTCCGCAGCGCCATCGACGGTCTGCCGGACGTACCGGCTCTGCTGCTCGGTCCCTCGGCCGGGGCCGACCGCGCCCTGCGGGGCACCGCGGTCGGCGGCGAGGCGGAGCCGGACCACCGGAGGAACCCGTGACGAGTCTGCACCACACCACCGACGGCCCGCCGGACGCACCGGCCCTCCTGCTCGGCCCCTCCCTGGGGGCCGGCCTGCGCCTGTGGGACGCACAGGTCCCCGCGCTCTCCCGCGGCCGCCGCGTCGTCCGCTACGACCTGCCGGGGCACGGCGGTTCACCTGCCGCGCTGCTGGGGGAGGGCACGGTCGGCGGCCTCGGCGCGCTCGTGCTCGAACTCGCCGACTCCCTCGGGCTGGCGCGCTTCGCCTACGCGGGCGTCTCGCTCGGCGGGGCGGTGGGGCTCTGGCTCGCCGTCCACCACCCCCAGCGCGTGGAATCCCTGGCCGTGGTCTGCTCCTCCGCCCGCTTCGGTGAGCCGGGGCCGTGGCGGGAGCGCGCCGAGCGGGTGCGCACCGAGGGCCTGCAGTGGCTGGCCGACACCGCAGCCGACCGCTGGTTCACCCCCGCGTTCGCCGTCTCGGACACCGCCAGGGACCTGGTCGCCGGTCACCGGGCCGTCGACCCCGCCGGCTACGCGGCCTGCTGCGACGCCCTGGCGGCCTACGACCTGCGCGGCGAGCTGGCCCGTATCAGCGCGCCCGTCCTGGTCGTCGCCGGGCGGCAGGACACCGCGGCACCGCCCGTCCACGCACGGGAACTGGCCGACGGCATCGCGGGTGCCGGCCTCGTCGAGATCGGCGGCGCCGCCCACCTCGCACCGGCCGAGCAGCCAGAACGCGTGCTGCACGCCCTGCTGGACCACTTCGGCGCGGGTACCGCGGCGGCGGGCACCGCGGTGCGCCGCGCGGTGCTCGGCGACCCCCATGTCGACCGGGCCGCCGCAGGCACCACACCGTTCACCGCGCCCTTCCAGGATCTGATCACCCGGTATGCCTGGGGGGAGATATGGACTCGCCCGGGTCTCGACCGCCGCACCCGCAGCTGCATCACCCTCACCGCTCTGATCGCCGGCGGCCACCACGAGGAACTGGCCATGCACATCAGGGCCGCGCGCACCAACGGGCTCTCCCAGCAGGACATCCAGGAGGTCCTGCTGCAGTGCGCCGTCTACTGCGGGGTGCCGGCCGCCAACGCCGCCTTCGCCATCGCCGCCCGCGTCCTCGAAGAGGAGGCCTCCGCATGACCGGCACCCCCGCTCCCGTCCCCGCCCGCGCCACCGTCGGCATCGTCGGCGGCGGCCCCGCAGGGCTGCTGCTCGCGCGCCTGCTGCACCAGGCCGGCGTCGACTGCGTCGTCCTGGAGTCCCGCGACCGGGCCTACGTCGAACAGCGGCAGCGCGCTGGGATCCTGGAACAGGGCACCGTCGACGCGCTGCGCTCAAGCGGCGCGGGCGAGCGGCTCGACCGGGAGGGCCTGGCCCACGACGGCATCGAGCTGCGCTGGGACCGCCGCGCCCAACGCGTCGACTTCCCCTCGCTCACCGGCGGCCACCGGGTGTGGGTCTACGCCCAGACCGAGGTCGTCAAGGACCTCGTCGCACTCCAGCTCCGCGACGGCGCACCGCTGCTGTTCGACGCACGCGTCTCGTCGGTGACGGGCGCCGGGACGGACCGGCCGGTCATCCACTACGCCCACGGCGGCGCCGACCACACCGTCGTCTGCGACTACGTCGTCGGCTGCGACGGCTTCCACGGCGTCACCCGCAAGGCCGTGCCGGAAGGCGAACTGCGTACCGTCGGACGGTCCTACCCCTACTCGTGGCTCGGCATACTCGCCGACGTGGCCCCCTCGAACGAGGAGCTGGTGTACGCGCACAGCCCGCGCGGATTCGCGCTGCTGAGCATGCGCTCCCCGGCGGTCAGCCGGCTCTACCTCCAGGTGCCCAACGGCACCGACCCGGCGGCCTGGACCGACGAGCGGATCTGGGACGAGCTCGACGCCCGCTTCGCCGTCGATGCGGACTGGACGCTGGCCCGGGGGCCGATCACGCAGAAGTCGGTGCTGCCGATGCGCAGTTCGGTCACCGAGCCGATGCGCTGGGGCCGGGTCCTGCTCGCGGGCGACGCGGCGCACATCGTCCCGCCGGCGGGCGCCAAGGGGCTGAACCTCGCGGCCTCCGACGCCATCGTCCTGGCGCGGGCCTTCGGGCAGCTGGCCAGGACCGGCTCGACCGCGGGCCTCGACGCCTACTCGGACACCTGCCTGCGCCGGGTGTGGCGCGCCGAGCACTTCTCCTGGTTCATGACCACGACCCTGCACACCGCCCCCGACCAGCCGGCGTTCGACACCCGCCTGCAGTACTCCCAGCTGGACCGCATCGCCGCGTCGCCGCACGCCGCCGCCGAACTCGCACGGAACTACGTGGGCATGCCGGTCGGTTGAAGCCGGCGGCCGGCCGGGTCACAGGTCCAGGACCAGCCGGCCGCCGGGGGCGCGGCAGCGGGAGACGCAGACCATCATCGTCTCGCCGCCGGCCCGCTCCTTGTCGGTGAGGACGCTGTCGCGGTGGTCCGGCTCGCCCGCCAGGACGTCGGTCTCGCAGGTGCCGCAGGTGCCCTCCGTGCAGGAGTACAGGACGCCGACGCCCGCCTGCTGCAGCGTCTGCAGGATGCTGCGGTCCCGTGGGACGGCCAGCACCTGCCCGGACCGGGCGAGTTCGACCTCGAAGGCCGTGTCGCCCGCGGTGCCGGCAGCGGCGGCGGTGAAGCGCTCGGTGCGCAGGGCGGCAGCCGGGACGCGGGCCTCGACGGCCGCCAGCAGCGACGCGGGGCCGCAGGCGTAAACGAGTTCGCCCTGGCGCAGGTGCGCGAGGTAGCCGTCCAGGTCGAGCGGCCCGGTGGCGAGGGTGACCCGGGCGGCGGGGTGGCCCTGCGCCAGTTCCCCGACGAAGGCCATGGAGGAGCGGGAGCGCCCGCCGTAGAGCAGCGACCAGTCGGAGGCGGCGGCGGAGGCCGCGACCAGCATGGGGAGGATCGGGGTGATCCCGATGCCCCCGGCGACGAAGCGGTGGCGCGGCGCCGGCTCCAGCGGGAAGTGGTTGCGCGGGCCGCGCGCCCTGAGCCGGTCGCCTGGGCGCACGCAGGCGTGGACGAAGTCCGACCCGCCGCGCCCGTCCACCTCCCGCAGCACGGCGATCCGCCACTGCGCCCCGCCGGGCTGCCCGCACAGCGAGTACTGGCGCTCCAGGCCCTCGGCCAGCAGCAGGTCGATGTGCGCGCCGGGCTGCCAGCCGGGCAGCGCCCGCCCGTCGGCCTGCCGCAGCGTCAGGGACACGACGCCGGCCGCCTCCTCCCGGCGGTCGGCGACGACGAGGTCGGTCAGGCCGGTGGCGCCGTTCACCGTCCGGCGTCCCCGGGGGCGGGATGGTCGGGGTGGGCGAGCAGCCAGTCCCACATCTCGACGGGGTCCTGGCCCTCGTGCTCCGCGCCGCAGTGGCAGGCGCCCCGCAGCACGTCGGTGCCGGGCAGCCAGCGGACGCGGTGGACGGGGGAGCCGGGGGCGGCCCCGCGCCCCGCGCTCATTGCGCGGCCAGCCGGGCCAGGATGCGCCGCGCGGCCAGGCCGCCGGTGTCGATGTTGATGCTGAGCTCCTGGTAGCCCTCGGTCTCGGTGTCCAGGCAGCGCTGCAGGACGTTGAGCGCGTCCACGTCCTGCATGACCACGGTGTGGTTGGCGTCCCGCAGGAAGCCGGAGACCTCCGGGTCCCCGACCGCGAAGTTCCGCGAGACGGCCCAGAAGTCGTAGACCCTGCCGGGTGCCGACGGGGTGATCGCGTAGGTGATCTCGGTCTCGAACAGCGGGGCGTCCTGCCCGGCGGGGCTGATCCGGCTGTGCAGCAGGTAGAGGCAGGGCGCGAAGTACTCGATGTCCTGCCGCCGCCGGATGCGCCCCTCGATGCCCGTAGACCGGGCGTAGAAGGGCGGGCACTCGGCGTCCTGCATGTGCCGGGAGACGCGGACGACTCCCGCCTCCTCGTCGACCTCGGTGGTGATCGGGGTCTCGGCGACCTCGGGTGTGCCGATGTGGCCGCCGTGCAGGTAGGTCTCGTGGGAGAGGTCCATCAGGTTGTCGACCAGCAGGCCGAAGTCGCAGTCGACGGGCTCCATGCCGCTGACGGTCGTCCAGCCCTCCCCGGCCAGGTGCGGGGCGCGCGGGATCGCGGCGGGGTCGGCCGCGTCGCGGTCGCCGATCCAGACCCAGACGAGTGAGTCGACCTCCGCCACGGGGAAGGAGCCGACCCGTGCGGTACGCGGGACGCGCTTCTGGCCGGGGACGAAGACGCAGGTTCCGGTGGTGTCGTAGGTGAAGCCGTGGTAGCCGCAGACCACCTTGTCGCCGTCCAGGCGGCTGCGGGACAGCGGGAACCGACGGTGCACGCAGCGGTCGGCGAGGGCGACGGCCCTGCCCTCCCCGGTGCGGTACAGCGCGATCGGCTCGCCCAGGACGGTGCGGCCGAGCAGGTCGCCGCCCACCTCGGCGGACCAGGCGGCGACGTACCACTGGTTGCGTGCGAAGGCTGAGTGTGCGGTCACGGCAGGAGTCCCGTCCCTCCGGCGGAGCGCCGGTGCTCCGCGTGGGGACAGGTTCACGGCCGGGTGCCGCGGGGGGCAAGGCGGCTTCCGCCCGGCGGAAGCGACGGGTCAGCGGGGTACCGGTTGCCAGCCCAGCGCCCGGGAGATGCCGCGCCCCGCCACCCGGACCGCGGGCACCAGCGCGGGAGTGCGCGCGCCGGCGGCCGGCACGACCACCGACACCGCCGCGACCACCTCGCCGTGCGGCCCGCGCACCGGAGCGGCCACCGAGAGCGCGTCCTCGGTGATCTGCCGGTCGCTCACCGCGCAGCCGCCGCGGCGCACTTCGGCCAGCATCCGGCGCAGCCGCGCCGGGTCGGTGACGGTGTACGGGGTGAACGCGACCAGTTCCGCGGCGCAGTAGCGGTCCTGTACGGCGGTGTCCGCGTGGGCGAGCAGCACCAGGCCGACACCGGTGGCGTGCAGCGGCCAGCGCGCGCCGACCCGGCTGTGCACGCCGACCGCGGAGCGGCCCGAGATGCGCTCGGTGTAGACGACCTCCAGACCGTCGCGCACCGCGAGGTGCACGTTCTGGTGGGTGGTCTCGTAGAGGTCTTCGAGAAAGGGCATCGCCGCCTGGCGCAGGCCCACCCCGCGCGGGGCGAGCGCGGCCACCTCCCACAGCCGCAGGCCCACCTGGTAGCGGCCGTCCTCGGCGCGTTCGAGCGCCCCCCAGCCGGCGAGGGCGCCCACCAGCCGGTGCGCGGTGGACAGCGGGAGGCCGGCGCGCCGGGCGATCTGGGCCAGGGTCAGCGCGGGGTGCGCCTGCTCGAACGAGCCGAGTACGTCGAGCAGGCGGTCGGCCGCCGAGCGGGCGGCGGGGGGGCGGGGCATGCGACCGGTGCGCGCCGTCAGCTGCCGTCGGCGGCCGGCTCCGCGGGTTCCGCGATCCGCAGCAGCAGGTCGTGCAGGGTCCTGCGCTCCTGCGCGTCCAGTGGTGCCAGCAGGCTGTCGGTGACCCGGGCGCCGTCCTGCTCGCTCTCGCGCAGCAGTTGCCGCCCCGCCTCGGTGAGCACCACGATCCGGTTGCGCCGGTCGTTGGGGTCGGGGCGGCGCTCGGCGAGGCCGAGCCGCTGCAGGTCGTCGACGAGGCTGACGATCGCGCTCGGGTCGTAGCCGAGCCGGTCGCTCAACTCCCGTTGCCTGGCGCCCTCGACGCCGGAGAGGTAGCGCATGACGGCGTAGTGCCGCAGCCGCAGGCCGTGCTGTTCCAGGCCCGCGTTGAACAGGCTGCCGGAGCGCAGGCCCAGACGGTACAGCAGGTATCCGGTGTCCGCGTGCAGGCCGCGCATCCAGGGGGCGTCGCTCATGGCCGCATCATGGCGCAAAATGGCAGTCGAGAGCAACTATTGACAGGAACAATGATTGATCCTAGCTTCTGTTCCCATGAGTGCTGAACCCCCCTCGGGACCCTCCCTCGATCTCACCGGCAAGGTCGCCGTCGTCACCGGCAGCGGACGCGGACTCGGCCTCGCCTACGCCGCCGCACTCGCCCGTTCCGGCGCGGCCGTCGTGGTCAACGACGTCGACGCCGAGGCCGCCGGGCAGGCCGCCAGGACCCTCACCGACGCGGGCGGCAGAGCCGTCGCGGAAGCCGTCGCCGTCGGCACGAGCCAGGCCGCGGACCGCCTGGTCGCCCGGGCCGTCGAGGAGTTCGGGCGCCTCGACGTCATGGTCACCAACGCCGGGATCCTGCGCGACCGCGTGCTGTGGAAGATGACGGACGAGGACTTCGACACCGTCATCGCCACCCATCTGCGCGGGACGTTCACCTGCGCCCGCGCGGCCGCGGTCCGCATGCGCGAGCAGGGCGAGGGCGGCACCCTGGTCATGGTCGGCTCCCCGGCCGGGCAGCGCGGCAACTTCGGCCAGACCAACTACGCCGCAGCCAAGGCCGGGATCGCCGCCATGGTCCGCACCTGGTCCATGGAACTCGCCCGCTCCGGGATCACCGTCAACGCGATCGTGCCGGTGGCGGCCACCGCCATGACCGAGACCATCCCGGCCTTCGCCCCGTACATCGAGCAGCTGCGGCAGGGCCGGCCGCTGCCCGACTTCCTGCGCAAGGGCGAGGGGTTCGGCACTCCGGAGGACTGCGCCGCGCTGCTGCCCTTCCTCGCCTCGGACGCCGCCCGTGACGTCACCGGCCAGTGCATCGGCATCGGCGGCGACCGGCTCACGCTCTGGTCGCATCCGCAGGAGACCGCCGTCGCCTACGCCGACGGCGGCTGGACCCCGCAGACGCTCGCCGCCGGGTGGCACGGCTCGGTCGGCAGCGCACCGCAGCCGGTCGGCATCCCCGCCCCGCGCGTCCCCGGGCAGGAGGCCCGGTGAACGCCCGCGGGCCGATGGACGTCCAGCAGCTGGCGGCCATCGACGTCCACACCCACGCCGAGGTGTCGGCGAAGGGGGCGGCGTCGCTGTCCGCCGAACTCGGCACGGCCTCGCAGGCGTACTTCAAGGTCGAGGGCGACCGCAGCCCCACCCTCCCCGAGATGGCCGCCTACTACCGCGAGCGGAACATGGCCGCCGTCGTCTTCACCGTCGACGCCGAGCACGCCACCGGCACCCCTCCCGTCCCCGACGAGGAGGTGGCCGAGGCAGCCGCCGACAACCCCGACGTCCTCATCCCCTTCGCCTCCGTCGACCCCTTCCGCGGCAAGGCGGGCGTCCGCCGGGCGCGGCGGCTGGTCGAGGAGTACGGGGTGCGCGGTTTCAAGTTCCACCCCAGCATCCAGGGATTCTTCCCCGACGACCGGATGGCGTACGGACTCTACGAGGTCATCGAGGAGACCGGGACCGTCGCCCTGTTCCACACCGGCCAGACCGGGATCGGCGCCGGCGTCCCCGGCGGGGGCGGAATCAGACTCAAGTACTCCAACCCGATGCACGTGGACGACGTCGCCGCGGACTTCCCGCACCTGAAGATCGTCCTGGCACACCCCTCGTTCCCCTGGCAGGACGAGGCGCTGGCCGTCGCCACCCACAAGCCGGGCGTCCACATCGACCTCTCCGGATGGTCGCCCAAGTACTTCCCGCCGCAGCTCGTCCAGTACGCCAACTCGCTGCTGCAGGACAAGGTCCTGTTCGGCTCGGACTTCCCCGTGCTGACCCCGGACCGCTGGCTCGACGACTTCGCGAAGCTGCCCATCAAGGACAGCGTCAGGCCCAAGATCCTCAAGGGCAACGCCGCTCGGCTGCTGGGACTCACCTCCTGAAGGAGCCTCACATGCGCAACGAGGGCATCGGATCCTGGCCCGCCCGCCGGGCGCGGAAGACCCCGCACCGCACCGCGCTCGTCCACGGCGGGCAGGCGTTCAGCTACGCCGACCTGCACGCGCGCACCACGAGCCTCGCCCACGCGCTGCGCTCGGCCGGCGTCCGCCGCGGCGACCGGGTCGCCTACCTGGGGCCGAACCACCCCGCCTTCCTGGAGACCCTGTTCGCGACCGGTGTCCTCGGCGCGGTCTTCGTCCCCCTCAACCCGCGGCTCGCCGCCCCCGAGATCGCCCACCAGCTGCGGGACAGCGGCGCCCGCGCACTGCTCCACAGCCCCTCGTGCGCGGCACTCGCGGGCACCGCGACCCCGCTGACCGTCGAGGTCGGCCCGGTCTACGAGAACCTGCTCGCCGAGGCCGCCACCGAGCCGATCGACGAGAGCGTCACGGCCGACGACCTCTGCCTGATCATGTACACCTCGGGGACGACCGGCCGCCCCAAGGGGGCCATGCTCACCCACGGCAATCTCACCTGGAACGCTGTCAACGTCCTGGTCGACCACGACCTCACCGCGGACGAGCGGGCGCTGGTGTGCGCTCCGCTCTTCCACACGGCCGGGCTGAACATGCTCACCCTGCCCGTCCTGCTCAAGGGCGGCACGTGCGTCCTGGCCGAGTCCTTCGACCCGGCCGCCACCCTGGAGATGGTCGCGGACCACCGGATCACCTTCATGTTCGGCGTGCCGACCATGTACGACCGCGTAGCGCGGCAACCCGGCTGGGCGCGGGCGGACCTCTCCTCGCTCCGGCTGCTCACCTGCGGCGGTGCCCCCGTCCCCGCGGCGCTCATCGCCACGTACCTGCAGCGCGGCCTGACCTTCCTCCAGGGGTACGGCATGACCGAGGCGGCCCCCGGCGTGCTCTTCCTGGACGCCGAGCACGCCGTCAGCAAGGCCGGTTCGGCCGGTGTCCCGCACTTCTTCAGCGACGTGCGCGTGGTCGGGTCCGACGGACTCCCCGTCGGGAGCGGTGAGACGGGGGAGGTCGTCGTCCGCGGGCCGCACGTCGGCCCCGGCTACTGGGGCCTTCCGGACGAGACCGCGGCCGCCGTCCGCGACGGCTGGTTCCGCAGCGGTGACGCGGCCCGGGTGGACGCCGACGGCTACGTCACCATCGCCGACCGGATCAAGGACATGTACATCTCCGGAGGCGAGAACGTCTACCCGGCGGAGGTCGAGGACGCGCTGCTCGCCCTGCCGGGCGTCGCCGAGTGCGCGGTCGTCGGCGTCCCCGACGAGCGCTGGGGCGAGGTCGGGCGGGCCTTCGTGGTCCCGGCCCCCGGCGCTGCGCTCGCCCCCCAGGACCTGCTGGCCGCGCTGCGCGGCCGGCTCGCCGCGTACAAGATCCCCAAGTCCGCGGTGCTGCTGGAAGACCTCCCGCGTACCGCCTCGGGAAAGGTGCTCAAGCACCGGCTCCGTACCGCCCCCTCCGACAGCAAGGACGAGCCATCATGACCACGCCCGCGACCATCACCGTCCACGGACTCGACGAGCTCAAGGCGCTGGCCGGCACCGAACTGGGCACCAGCGACTGGATCGGGATCACCCAGGAGCGCATCGACGGCTTCGCCGACGCCACCGGTGACCACCAGTGGATCCACACCGACGTGGAACGCGCCGCCGCAGGCCCGTTCGGCGCGCCGATCGCCCACGGGTACCTGACGCTGTCGCTGTTCATCCCGCTGTTCACCGGCCTGCTGGAGGTGGAGGGGGTCAGCGCCAAGGTCAACTACGGCCTGAACAAGGTCCGTTTCCCCTCCCCGGTCCGCGTCGGCTCCCGCATCCGCCTCACCGCGCGGCTGGCGGAGGTCGAGGAGGTGCCCGGCGGTCTGCAGATCATCGTGGACGGCACCATCGAGATCGAGGGCGCCGCCAAGCCGGCCGCGGTCCTGCAGAGCCTGTCCCGCTTCTACGCCTGAGGGGGAGCGCCAACTGGCCGCGGGCCGCGATGCATTGACGCGGTCCATGGGGTGGCTTATGGTTCCCGAAACGTTCGCGGTGGTTTCGGAAATTTCGGGGCGGCCCGGGCGGTGCCCGGCAGTCAGAAGCCACGCGTGGATGTTAGCGCTAACGCTCGTGCCCCGGCGGTTGGTTGCCCGAGCCGCAGCCGTCAGCAGTGTTCACGCGACCTCAGTACCAGGCGCCCGTCGCCGGTAGGCGCCTGTCCCCCCACACACAAGGAGTAGACACGTATGTTCTGGTCACTCAAGGGAGGTCGCCGCAGACGAATCGCGGCGGCATCCACAGCGACGGCGGCCGGCGTCGCGATCACGCTCGTCGGTATGGCGACGTTCGCGACCCATGCTGCGGCGGCGAGTTCGCTGGGTGCGGCGGCGGCGCAGTCGGGCCGGTATTTCGGTACGGCGGTGCCTGCGGGGAAGCTGGGTACCTCGGCGTACACGGCGATCCTCGACCGGGAGTTCAACATGATCACCCCGGAGAACGAGATGAAGTGGGACACCACC
>NZ_JAFFIX010000016.1 GCF_016916835.1 Actinacidiphila bryophytorum
TGCCTCCACCAGCGGCTACACCCACGAGTACGACAACCGCTACCTGTGGATGAGCCTGAAGAAGATCGTCGGCTCGCACTTCGCCAACTACCGCGAGGCGTGGGAGGCCAACCGCCTGATCGCCAAGGGGAAGATCCACCCCACCCTGTCGCGCACCTACAGCCTGGCCGACACCGGGCAGGCCGCCTACGACGTCCACCGCAACCTCCACCACGGCAAGGTCGGCGTCCTGGCGCTGGCCCCCGAGGAGGGCATGGGAGTGACCGACCCGGTGCTGCGCGAGCAGCACCTGACCTCCATCAACCTCTTCCGCGACGCCTCGGCGGGGCGGGCCGGCACCGCGCACGGCAAGGACAACCGATGACCGCGGGCGAGCCGCGCAAGAAGGACCGGCCGTGGCTGATGCGCACCTACGCGGGCCACTCCACGGCCGAGGCCTCCAACGCGCTCTACCGGCGCAACCTGGACAAGGGCCAGACCGGCCTGTCCGTGGCCTTCGACCTGCCCACGCAGACCGGTTACGACGCCGACCACGTGCTGGCCCGCGGCGAGGTCGGCAGGGTCGGGGTGCCGATCGCGCACCTGGGCGACATGCGGCGGCTGTTCGAGGGCATCCCGCTGGAGCGGATGAACACCTCGATGACCATCAACGCCACCGCCATGTGGCTGCTGGCGCTCTACCAGGTGGTCGCCGAGGAGCAGGGCGCCGACGTCGCCGCGCTGCAGGGCACGACGCAGAACGACATCGTCAAGGAGTACCTGTCCCGCGGGACCCATGTCTTCCCGCCGGAGCCGTCGCTGCGGCTGACCACGGACATGATCACGTACACCGTCCACCACATGCCGCGGTGGAACCCGATCAACATCTGCAGCTACCACCTGCAGGAGGCCGGGGCGACACCGGTGCAGGAGATCGCCTACGCGATGTCCACGGCCGTCGCGGTGCTGGACGCGGTCTTCGCCTCGGGGCAGGTGCCGCAGGAGCGCAGGGGCGAGGTGGTCGGCCGGATCTCCTTCTTCGTCAACGCCGGCGTCCGCTTCGTCGAGGAGATGTGCAAGATGCGCGCCTTCGGGCGCATCTGGGACACCCTCACCCGGGAGCGCTACGGCGTCCAGGACCCCCGGCAGCGGCGCTTCCGCTACGGCGTGCAGGTCAACTCGCTCGGCCTGACCGAGGCGCAGCCGGAGAACAACGTGCAGCGCATCGTGCTGGAGATGCTGGCGGTGACGCTGTCGAAGGACGCCAGGGCGCGCGCGGTCCAACTGCCCGCGTGGAACGAGGCTCTGGGCCTGCCCAGGCCCTGGGACCAGCAGTGGAGCCTGCGCATACAGCAGGTGCTCGCGCACGAGAGCGACCTGCTCGAATACCCCGACATCTTCGACGGCAGCCATGTGGTGGAGGCGAAGGTCGCCGAGCTGGTCGAGCAGGCCACCGCCGAGATGGCACACATCGAGGAGCTGGGCGGTGCGATGGCGGCCGTCGAGTCCGGCTACCTGAAGTCCGAGCTGGTCGCCTCGCACGCCGCCCGCAGGGCACGCATCGAGTCCGGCGAGGAGAAGGTCGTCGGGGTCAACATCCACGAGAGCACCGAGCCCAGCCCGCTGACCGCCGACCTGGACACCGCGATCATGACGGTCGACCCGGCCAACGAGGCCCGGGTGGTGGCCGCGCTGCACGACTGGCGGCTGGGCAGGGACGAGCCGCGCGCACAGGAGGCGCTGACCGCGCTGCGGTCGGCGGCGGCGGGCACCGCCAACCTGATGACGGCGACGCTGGAGTGCGCGCGGGCCGGCGTGACGACCGGTGAGTGGTCATGGGCACTGCGTGACGTCTTCGGCGAGTTCCGGGCGCCCACCGGGGTCGGCGCCGCGCCCGTCGCGGTCGGCGCGGAGGACGGCAGCCCGCTGGCGGAGGTACGCAGCAAGGTCGCGGCCACCGCGAAGGAGCTGGGCGGCGGGCGGCTGCGGCTGCTGGTGGGCAAGCCGGGCCTCGACGGGCACTCCAACGGGGCCGAGCAGATAGCGGTACGCGCCAGGGACGCCGGCTTCGAGGTGGTCTACCAGGGGATCAGGCTCACCCCCGAGCAGATCGTGTCGGCCGCGGTCGCCGAGGACGTGCACTGCGTGGGCCTGTCGATCCTGTCGGGGTCGCATGCCGCACTGGTGCCGGACGTGCTGGAGCGGCTGCGCAGGGCCGGTGTGGACGACATCCCGGTGGTGGTCGGCGGCATCATCCCGGCCGCCGACGCGACCGCCCTGCGGGCCGCCGGTGTGGCGGCGGTGTTCACACCCAAGGACTTCGGTATCACCGGGATCATCGGCCGGATCGTGGACGAGATCCGGCTCGCGAACAAGCTGGAGGTATGACTGTGCAGTTCGGCCGCACATATGAGGAGTTCGAGGTCGGTGCCGTCTACAGGCACTGGCCGGGAAAGACGGTCACGGAATACGACGACCACCTCTTCTGCCTCCTCACCATGAATCACCACCCGCTGCACATGGATGCCAACTACGCGGAGAAGACCACCGACTTCGGCCGCAACGTGGTGGTCGGGAACTACGTCTACTCGCTGCTGCTCGGCATGTCGGTGCCCGACGTGTCCGGCAAGGCCATCGCCAACCTGGAGGTCGAGTCACTGCGGCACGTGGCGCCGACCTTCCACGGCGACACCGTCTACGGCGAGACGACGGTGCTGGACAAGTGGCCCTCGAAGTCCAGGAGCGACCGCGGCATCGTCCAGGTCGAGACCCGCGGGCACAACCAGGACGGCACCCTGGTCTGCGTCTTCCGCCGCAAGGTGATGGTGCCCACCGCCACATATGTCGAGCAGCGCGGCGGGGAGCAGCCCGGCCGCCCGCAGCCGGAGGGGAACTGACACATGGCCGACCGACTCGCGCAGACCGACGGGCTGACCGACGTCCAGCAGGAGATCCTCTCCACGGTGCGCAGCTTCGTGGACAAGGAGATCCTGCCGGTCGCCACCGAGCTGGAACACCGCGACGAATACCCCACCGACATCGTCGAGGGCCTCAAGGACCTCGGCATCTTCGGCCTGATGATCCCCGAGGAGTACGGGGGCCTGGGGGAGTCGCTGCTGACCTACGCGCTGACCGTGGAGGAGATCGCCCGCGGCTGGATGAGTGTGTCCGGGATCATCAACACGCATTTCATCGTGGCCTACATGATCAAGCAGCACGGGACACAGGAGCAGAAGGAGTACTTCCTGCCGCGCATGGCGGCGGGCGAGCTGCGCGGCGCGTTCTCGATGTCCGAGCCGGGCCTGGGCTCCGACGTGTCGGCGATCCGCACCAAGGGCGTACGCGACGGGGACGGCTACGTCGTCAACGGCCAGAAGATGTGGCTGACCAACGGCGGCTCGTCGAACCTGGTCGCGGTGCTGTGCCGCACCGACGAGGGGCAGCCGGAGGACGCGCCCGCGCACCGGTCGATGACCACCTTCCTGATCGAGAAGGAGCCGGGCTTCGGCCCCAACCCGGCGGTGCCCGGCCTGACCGTGCCCGGCAAGATCGACAAGATGGGCTACAAGGGCGTCGACACCACCGAGCTGGTCCTCCAGGACGTCCGGGTGCCCGCGGACCGGGTCCTCGGCGGCACCAGCGGGCGGGGCTTCTACCAGATGATGGACGGGGTCGAGGTGGGCCGGGTCAACGTGGCCGCCCGCGGCTGCGGTGTGGCCAGGCGCGCCTTCGAGCTGGGCATCTCCTACGCGCAGCAGCGGCACACCTTCGGCAAGGCCATCGCCGAGCACCAGGCGATCCAGTTCAAGCTCGCGGAAATGGCCACGAAGGTGGAGGCCGCGCACCAGATGATGGTCAATGCCGCACGCAAGAAGGACTCGGGCGAGCGCAACGACCTGGAAGCGGGAATGGCGAAGTACCTGGCCTCGGAGTTCTGCAAGGAGGTCGTGGAGGACGCCTTCCGCATCCACGGCGGCTACGGCTTCTCCAAGGAGTACGAGATCGAGCGCCTCTACCGGGAGGCGCCGATGCTGCTGATCGGCGAGGGAACCGCAGAGATCCAGAAAATGATCATCGGGAGGAGACTTCTGGAGGAGTACCGAATCCAGGGATAAATGTCCGTATTTGGGATGATTTATCCGAGGGAAAGGTCACACTGCGTCATGGCATAGGCCACCGGAACCAGCCACCGACTCGCCCTTGCGCTTGCCCAGTTGCCGGTGTCAGCCGATACCATCGACCAAAGCCGCCGTCCCCTGAAGCAATTCGCGGCATCCTCCGCTACGAAGGTCTTCCATGCCCCACAGCCATTCCCCTGCACCACGCGGCCGGGTCCGCCTCGCACGTGGCGCATCTCCGTGGCTCCTGCCGACCGTGGCCACCGCGGCGGTCTCCCTTGCCAAAGCGCGGCACTCCGGCCGCTGGGCGTCCGTGGCCGTCCCCGCCACCGCGCTCGCGGCAGGGATGCTGTGGTTCTTCCGCGACCCCGAGCGGGAGATCGCCGACGGCCGGGTCATCAGCCCGGCCGACGGCGTGGTCCAGAGCGTCATGCCGTGGAAGGACGGGCGCACCCGCGTCGCGATCTTCATGAGCCCGCTCAACGTGCACGTCAACCGGGCCCCGCTCACCGGCACGGTCACCTCCGTCGAGCACATCCCCGGCGGGTACGTACCGGCGTTCAACAAGGAGAGCGAGAACAACGAGCGGGTGGTGTGGCACTTCGACACCGACGCGGGCGACATCGAGATGGTGCAGATCGCCGGCGCCGTGGCGCGCCGGATCGTGCCGTACGTGCCGCGCGGCTGCAAGGTCGAGCAGGGCGACCGGATCGGGCTGATCCGCTTCGGCTCCCGGGTCGACGTGTACCTGCCGGCCGGCATCGAAGCGGGTGTCGAGGTCGGGCAGACCACCACGGCTGGGGTGACACGCCTTGACCGTGACTGATCAGGACACAGGGCAGTCCACCTGGGTGTCCGAACTCCAGGACGAGGTCGACGACCTCCCCCTGTCGACCCGGCTGTCCATCGCCGACGCGCTCACCCTGGGCAATGCGATCTGCGGCTTCATGGCCGTGTACTTCACCACCACCGGCGTGCTCGTCCCGCACCTGATGGGCACCAGCGACGGCGGCATGTCCAAGCACAGCGCCGCCACGGCGGTCACGCTGATGCTGCTCGCCTCCGTCTTCGACCTCTTCGACGGCCTGGTGGCGCGCAAGCTGCGCAGCTCGGCCATGGGGGCCGAGCTGGACAACCTCTCCGACCTGATCAGCTTCGGGCTCGCCCCGGCCTACTTCGTGGTCGTGTGGGGACTGGTCGCCGACGACGCGTACGGCAAGGTGTCCGCGGTGGCCGCGGTGCTCGTCGTGCTGGCCGTGGTGCTGCGGCTCGCCCGCTTCTCCTGCACGACGTTGCGGGACGGGGTCTTCCAGGGCATGCCCAGCCCCTTCGGGGCGATGACCGTGGTCTCCGTGGTGCTGCTGGAACTGCCCTTCGCGCCGACCATCGCGGCGATCGTGGGTGTGGCCTGGCTCATGGTGAGCCGGGTCGAGTACCCCAAGCCCCGCGGGCGGCTCGCCGTCGTCACGCTGGCGTGGATCCTGGTCAGCATGGGCTGCCTCACCGCCTGGACACTGGACGTGCCCGGCGGGCACCAGCTGCTACAGACCGGGGCCGCGCTGCAGTGCATGGCCGCGGCGGTGATTCCCTGCTTCGCGACGACGCGGCGGGTGAACACGATGCGGGCCAATCGCCGCGAGGCCCGCGCCGAGGTCATTCGCTAGACCTCGCCTCCTCCTCGCGCCCCCAGGCACCCTCCGCCGCTCCCCGCGGCCGGGGGTGCCTTCGCGTCGGGCAGCGCCCGATCCCCCGGTCACGGCGGGTGTGCGGCTCCCCTTGCGCAGGGGTGCTTTTCAGGGGCGCGGGGAACTGCGCGACCAGCCCACCAACCACGCGCCGGTCGTCACCATCCCGAAGGGGCAATTTCTGTCGGAGACGGACCACCGGCCGGTGGGGTTGAGCGCGCAGTTCCCCGCGCCCCTGAGGTGGTGGCCGCCCGTCATCACGCGCGCCCCCACCGGGGCGCGGGTCGTCACCGGCCCAAAGGGGCTGCTCGGTCCGTGCCGGACCACCGGCCGCGAGCGAAGCGAGATGGGGGCACCCCCAGGCAAAGCCCTGGGGGAGGGCAGGTCGCGCCCACGCGCCGCCAGGCGCAGATCAGATGCAGCCCCGCGCCCCTGAGGGGCACCCCCCTGCGGAAGGGGCACCCTCACAAGCCGCCGCGGCCAGCGGATGGCGCCGTCAGGCGACGGGGCACGCCGCAGGGACCGCGGTCTGGGGTAGGGCGCCGCTCGGGGCGTGGGCGAACCCGCCCCGGAGGGGCTGGGCCGTGTTTTGGAAGTAGCGCCGTCCGCCCACAGGGCGGGCCCCGCGGCGTCCGGTGCGTGCGATCGCAAGGCGGAGGGTCGTCCTCGTAGTGGGCCTACTCGGACGACTCCGACAACGCAGCGAGCGTGCGTGCCAGGCGTCGCGGGGCAGGCGGGACTTCCACAACACGGCCTAGGTGAGGAAGTCGTTGGCCAGGTGGGTGGAGAGGCGTTCGAGGAGGGGGCCGGCCTGCGACATGGAGCGGGCCGGGTCGGGTTCGAGGTCGGAGAGGGCGTAGGCGCGGCGGATGCCGGCCGCGCCGAGGGCGGAGGGGGGGAGGGTGAGGCGGCCGCAGACCGCCACGACGTCGATGCCGCGGGCGCGGGCGGCCGCGGCCACCCCGACCGGCGCCTTGCCGTGCAGCGTCTGCTCGTCGAGCGAGCCCTCACCGGTGATGACGAGCGTGGCCCCGTCGAGGGCCCCCTCGAAGCCGAGGACGTCGAGCAGCACCTCGATCCCGGGCCGGAAGCCGGCGCCCAGGCCGACCAGCGCGCCGAACCCGATACCGCCGGCGGCACCGGCGCCGGGCGCCTCGGCCTGTGCGGTGGCGCCGAGCACCTCGGCGTAGTGGGCGAGAGCGGCGTCCAGGACGGCGACCTCGTCCGCGGTGGCGCCCTTCTGCGGGCCGTAGACGGCCGCGGCGCCCTTCGGGCCGAGCAGCGGGTTGTCGACGTCGCTGGCCAGTACGACGTCGGTGGCGGCCAGCCGCGGGTCGAGGCAGCCGAGGTCGGCGGTGGCGAGGCCGGAGAGGGGGCCGCCGCCCGGCCCGACGGGCTGCCCGGCCGCGTCGAGCAGCCGCGCGCCGAGCGCGGCGAGCATGCCCGCGCCGCCGTCGTTGGTGGCGCTGCCGCCGACGCCGAGCACGATGGTGCGCGCCCCGGCGTCGAGCGCGGCCCGCAGCAGTTCGCCGGTGCCGTACGTGGTGGCCGTCAGTGGTGCGAAGACCCCGGGCGGCAGGTGCCGCAGGCCCGAGGCCTCGGCCATCTCCACCACGGCGGTGCCCTCGCGCAGCGCGTACGCGGCCTCGACGGGATCGCCGAGCGGCCCGGTGACCCGTACCGTCCGCCGTTCGAAGCCGGCGGCGACCGCCGCGTCGACCGTGCCGTCGCCGCCGTCGGCGACGGGCAGTGCGGCCACGTCCAGGCCGGGCACGACGGCCCGCAGCCCTGCCGTGACGTGCTCGGCGACCTGCACGGCGGTCAGCGAGCCCTTGAACTTGTCGGCGGCGATCAGCACGCGCCCCGTCGATTTCCCTGCGGTGTGGGACACCTTCGTCTTCTCCATCCGATACGGAACATCGCGCCGCTCGGACCCTATCCCGGCGTGGGCGCCGTGCCCATGGCCAGCGCGTTCCGTGGCGGCGCGAACACGGCGCGCCGCCGTGGCCGCCGCCGTAGATTGGCGGTATGACGACCGACTACGCCACCTACATCGCCGGTTTGCCGAAGATCCTCGCGGGGGCGAGCATGCTGTGCCGCTCGGCTGACGGGCGGATCCTGATCGTGGAGCCGAACTACCGCGACGACGGGACGTGGACGCTGCCGGGCGGCACGATCGAGTCGGACCGCGAGGAGACCCCGCGTGAGGGCGCGCGCCGGGAGACCGTGGAGGAGATCGGCCTCGACGTGGCGCCGGGCGCCCTGCTGGTGATCGACTGGTCCTCGGCGCCTGGGCGGCCGCCGTCGGTGAGCTACCTCTACGACGGCGGAGTGCTCTCGGCGGAGCAACTGGCCGCGGTGCGGCTGCAGGAGGAGGAGCTGGACTCCTGGCTGCTGATCGACCCGGCCGAGGTGGACCGCTACTTCGGGCCGGGCCAGGCGGGCCGTGTCCGTGCCGCGCTGGCGGCGCTGGCCGCGGGCACCGGTCCCGCGGAGCTGGTCGACGGCCGTCCCGCGGCAGGGTGAAGGCGGGAGTGACCGGGGCTCAGGGCTTGGGGATGTCGAAGTAGTAGGTGAGGCTGCCGGCGAGCCGGATGTCGCCCTTGAGCTTGAGCTTGCGGGTGAAGAAGAGGGTGGGTCCCGAGGCGTTGCCCGACACCAGGCGGAGGAATTCGGGGGCGGCCATGGTGAGGCTCAACTGCGGTTCGCGGTCGGTGCGTTCCGGGGTGACGGTGCAGGTGCCGCCGCCGATGTGCGTCTCGTAGACGTCGTCGGCGCCGCCGTCGGCCGCGGTGATGCGCCAGCGGATCAACGCGTCCTTGCCTGCGGCGGCGTCCGGCTTGAAGAGGGTGTGCATCCGGCCGAAGACCTCGTCGAGCACGCGCCGGCGCTGCGGTCCGCCCATCAGCTCGGCAATCCGCCGGGTGGGCAGGCCCTTGACGATCCCGGCGAACTCCGCGGGCCCGACCGAGCCGAAGTCGAGGGTCTCCAGGTCGAGGTCGTCCGCTGCGGCCATCGTCCACCTTCCTTACTCCAGAGTAAACTTACCGGTGAGTAAGACTAGTTTCCGTACGTTCCGGTGACAACCCGCACCCGGCGCGGGCGACCGGGTCAGCGGAAGATCCGCGAATGGGCCGGAAAGCGGCGACACAGAGCAACCTTTACCCCTATGCTTCCGGTTCGGCACTTCCGAACTGCCCGCAGCCAGGGGTGCCTTGCGGCCTGAGCCGCTTTCCTCGGCATGCCCCCACGCACCCGACGCGGCCCTCGAAGGCCGCATGTCGCGTTTGCCGGGCTGCCCTTCCCCACCGCTCGCGTTCCACCACCGAAAGGCGCACATCCCATGTCCCAGCCCCAGACCCTCGGCAACGGCCAGAACACCTCGTGGGAGAAGTTCTGGTACGTGCTCGGCTGCATCTACTTCGGCGCCTACTACCTGTCCAAGGTCCCGGCGAAGAAGGCCCTCAGCGAGTACGGCCTGGTGGAGATGACCAGCGCCGAGAAGTTCTGGTACGTCGTGCTGTGCATCTTCGTCGGTCTCGGCTACTTCAACAAGGTCATCATGAAGCGCGCGCTGTCCGAGGTCCGCTTCGCCGCCCCGCAGGCCTTCGCGGCCCCGGCCGGCCAGCCGCCGTACGGCGCCTGACGCCGCCGGCAGCGCGGCCCGGCAGGCGCCTCCCGCCAGGGGTGTCAGCGCCGGGCCGCGCGCCGCAGGTGCCGCAGGACGGCACGGGCCGCGTTGTGGCCGCTCATACCGTGCACGCCGGGACCCGGCGGGGTCGCGGACGAGCACAGGAAGACCCCGGGCCGCCGGGTCGCGTACGGCACCGCGGCGAGCCGCGGGCGCAGCACCGCCTGCAGGCCCGCGAAGGCGCCGCAGGCAACGTCGCCGCCCACGTAGTTGGCGTTGCGCGCGGCCAGTCCCGCGGGGCCGGTGACGGCGCGGGCCAGCACCAGGTCGCGGAAGCCCGGCGCGAAGCGCTCGATCTGCCGCTCGACGGCGTCGGTGGCGTCGCCGTGCCAGTCGTGCGGGACGTGCCCGTAGGCCCAGAAGACGTGCTTGCCCTCCGGCGCCCGTGACGGGTCCACCACGGTGGGCTGCGAGGTGATCAGGAACGGGGTGTGCGGCGGGCGCCCGGTGACCGCCCGGTTCAGCGCGTCGCCGATCTCGGTGTAGGTCGGGCCGACGTGGATGGTGCCGGCCCGCCTGGCCGGCTCGGCCGTCCACGGGACGGGTCCTTCCAGGGCGTAGTCGATCTTGAAGACCGAGGGGCCGTAGCGGTAGCCGCGGTAGGCGTCGCCGAGCGCGGCGATCCTGGCCAGCGCGGTCGGCGAGGTGTCGAAGACATAGGCCCTGGCCGGCGGCAGCTCGTCCAGCTTGCGCACGGTCACGCCGGTGCGGATCTCGCCGCCCAGCTCGGTCAGGTACCCGGCCAGCGCGTCGGAGATCGCCTGCGAGCCGCCGCGGGCCACCGGCCAGCCCCGCTCGTGCGCCGCCAGCGCGAACATCATCGCCATCGCCCCGGTGAAGGGCTGGCTCAGCCGGGAGATCGCGTGCCCCGCGAGCCCGGCGAGCATCCCGCGGGCCTTGGCGTCGCGGAAGCGCAGCGCCAGCAGCGAGGCGGGCGGGGTGCCGGTCAGCCCGAAGCGCAGGAAGCGGTAGGGGTCGCGGGGTATGCCCGCCCACTGCGGGCGGAAGAAGTCCGCGGCGATGGTGTCCCAGTGGCCGGTGTAGGGCGCCATCAGCTTGCGGTACGTGCCCGCGTCGCGCGGCCCCAGCGACGCGGCGGTCTCGCCGACCGTACGGCCGAGCACCGCGGCGGTGCCGTCGGGGAAGGGGTGCGCCATCGGCACCTCGGGCTGCACCCACTCCAGGCCGTGCCTGGCCAGCGGCAGCGCCTGGAAGGCGGGCGAGCCGATGCCGAAGGGGTGCACGGCCGAGCAGGGGTCGTGCCGGAAGCCCGGCAGCGTCAGCTCCTCGGTGCGCGCGCCGCCGCCCACGGTGTCCGCGGCCTCGTAGACCTGCACGCTCAGGCCCGCGCGGGCCAGTTCGACCGCGGCGGTCAGCCCGTTGGGTCCCGCGCCGACGACCACCGCGTCGGCGACCACGGCCCGCCTCACGGCCGGGCCGCCGTCCGGCCGGCCGGGTTGTGCTGCACACCGACTCCGTTGCCCATGGCGCCATCCAACCAGACGCCGGGGCAGCGTGGTTCCGCACCCCGCAAGGCACCCGGCAGGGCACCCCGCCCCGCCTCCCGCCCGGCCTCCCGCACCGCCGCCGCCCTCACGACAGTGCGGGGATGACCTGCTCGCCGTAGGCGTCGACGACCGCCTCCTTGGCGTCGTGCATGTCGTAGACGGCGAAGTGGTCGACGCCCAGGTCGCGCAGCGCCTCCAGCTTTTCGACATGCGCCTGCGGCGGGCCGATCAGGCAGAAGCGGTCCACGATCTCGTCGGGCACGAAGGCGGTGTCGGGATTGCCGCTGCGGCCGTGGTGGGCGTAGTCGTAGCCCTGCCGCTGCTTGATGTACGCCGTCAGCTCGTCGGGGACCAGCCCGGAGTGCTCGCCGTAGCGGCCGACCAGGTCGGCGACGTGGTTGCCGACCATGCCGCCGAACCAGCGGCACTGCTCGCGGGCGTGCGCCAGGGCCTGCGGGGAGTCGTCGGCGGTGACGTAGGCGGGGGCGGCGACGCAGACGGTGACGGACGCCGGGTCGCGGCCGGCCGACTCGGCCGCCGCCCTGACCGCCTTGACCATCCACTCGGTGAGGTAGACGTCGGCGAGCTGCAGGATGAAGCCGTCGGCCAGCTGCCCGGCCATGGCCAGCGCCTTGGGGCCGTACGCGGCCATCCACACCGGCAGCCGGCCGTCCTCGACCCACGGGATGCGCAGCGCGGTGCCGTCGACCACCGCCTCGCGGCCCTCGGCGAGGTCGCGGATGGCGGTGATGGCCTCGCCGAGCCTGGCCAGGGTGTTGGGCGGGCGGCCCGCAACCCGCATCGCCGAGTCGCCGCGGCCGATGCCGCACACCGTGCGGTTGCCGTACATGGAGTTGAGGGTCGCGAAGGTGGAGGCGGTCACCTCCCAGGTGCGGGTGCCCGGGTTGGTGACCATGGTGCCCACGGTGAGCCGCTCGGTGTGGTCCAGGATGCGGCTGTGGATGACGAACGGCTCCTGCCACAGCACGGCGGAGTCGAAGGTCCAGCCGTGGGTGAATCCGTTGCGCTCGGCACGCCGCATCAGCTCGACGACGTCGGACGCGGGCGGGTCGGTCTGCAGTACGAGGCCGAAGTCCATGGCCGCACTCCTTTCGTGACGGGGGGCTCAGAGGTACTGGCAGATGCCGCGCGGGGTGTACTGGCCGTGTCCCGCCCGGCCGACGTACGCCTGCTGCTCGATCACCGGGACGCCGCGGGAGAGCACGGTCTCGACCCGGCCGGTGAGCCGGCGGCCCTCGTAGGCGGAGTAGTCGACGTTCATGTGGTGGGTGCTCGCCGACAGCGTCTGCTCGGCGTGCGGGTCGTAGACCACGACGTCCGCGTCCGCGCCCGGGGCGATGGTGCCCTTGCGCGGGTAGAGGCCGAACATCCGGGCGGGGGCGGCGCAGGCGATGTCGATCCAGCGGCGGCGGGTGATGTGCCCGTCGACCACGGCCTGGTGGAGCAGGTCCATGCGGTGCTCGACGCCCGGCATGCCGTTGGGGATCTTCGAGAAGTCGCCGCGGCCCATCTCCTTCTGCCCCGAGAAGCAGAACGGGCAGTGGTCGGTGGAGACCACCTGGAGGTCGTCGGTGCGCAGTCCCCGCCACAGCGCGGCCTGGTGCTCGCGCGGGCGCAGCGGCGTACTGCACACGTACTTGGCGCCCTCGAAGTCCGGCTCCGCCAGGTTGTCCGTGGACAGGAACAGGTACTGCGGGCAGGTCTCGCCGAAGACCGGCAGGCCGAGGTCGCGGGCCGCGGCCAGTTCCGCGACGGCCTGCTCGGCCGAGACGTGCACCACGTAGAGCGGGGAGCCGGCGACCCGGGCCAGCTGGACCGCGCGGTGGGTGGCCTCGGCCTCCAGCAGCGCATGCCGCACCTCGCCGTGGTAGCGGGGGTCGGTCTTCCCCGCGGCGAGCGCCTGCTGCACCAGGACGTCGATGGCGATGCCGTTCTCGGCGTGCATCATCACCAGGCCGCCGTTGCCGGAGGCGCGCTGCATGGCGCGCAGGATCTGCCCGTCGTCGCTGTAGAAGACGCCCGGGTAGGCCATGAACATCTTGAAGCTGGTGACGCCCTCCTCGACCAGGGTGTCCATCTCGGCGAGCGTCTTGTCGTTGACGTCGGCGACGATCATGTGGAAGCCGTAGTCGATGGCGCACTGGGCGTCGGCCTTGGCGTGCCACGCGTCGAGCCCGGCACGCAGCGAGGCGCCCACGCCCTGGATCGCGAAGTCCACGACGGTCGTGGTGCCGCCCCAGGCGGCGGCCCTGGTGCCGGTCTCGAAGGTGTCGGACGCGGTGGTGCCGCCGAAGGGCATCTGCATGTGGGTGTGCCCGTCGACACCGCCGGGGATGACGTACTTGCCGGTGGCGTCGATGACGGTCCCCGCGGTCCAGCCGGCCGCGGTGTCGCTGTCGTGCGCGGCGAGCGCGGCGATCCTGCCGCCCTCGATCAGGACGTCGGCGTGCATCTCGTCGGCGGCGGTGACGACCAGGCCGCCGCGGACGACGGTACGGTCTGCGGTGCTCATACGGTGATGCCTCCCGTGCCGGCCGCCGCCGGGCTCTCCAGTGCGGTCTGCGCCGCCTTCAGCGCCGCTTCGAGCGCGGCGGCGCCCTCCTCGGCCTCCGCGACGGTCAGCGACAGCGGCGGGGCGATCCGCAGCACGTTGCCCGCCCTGCCGCCCTTGCCGATGAGCAGGCCCTGCTCCCTGGCCGCCTCCAGGACCAGGCCCGCGGCCTGCGCGGACGGCTGGCCGGTGCCGGGCACGACGAGTTCGACGCCCAGCATCAGGCCGCGCCCGCGCACCTCGCGCACCACGCCGAGTCCCGCCCCGACGGACTCGAGCCGGGCCTTGAGCAGGCCGCCGACCCGGCGGGCGTTGCCGGGCAGGTCGTGGTCGATGAGGTAGCCGAGGTTGGCCAGGGCGGCAGCGGCGGTGACCGGGCTGCCGCCGAAGGTGGAGATCGAGTTGGCGGTCAGGCAGTTCATCACCTCGGCGCGGGCCACGACACCGCCCATCGACATGCCGTTGCCGATGCCCTTGGCGAAGGTGAGGATGTCCGGCGGACCGGCCTCGCCGTGCGCCTGCCAGCCCCAGAAGTGCTCGCCCGTGCGGCCCCAGCCGGTCTGCACCTCGTCGGTGATCCACAGGATGCCGTGCCGGTCGAGCACCTGCTTGAAGGCCGCGAACAGCCCGTCGGGCGGCAGGGTGAAGCCGCCGACGCCCTGGACGGGTTCCGCGATCAGCGCGGCGACCGTGCCGCCGGCCTGCCCGAGCACGTCTTCGAGGTCGGCGACGCAGGCGGTGACGAACTCGGCGTCCGACAGGTGCGCGTACGGCCCGCGGCTGCGCACCCCGCCGTGCACGTACAGCGTCTGCAGCGGCGACAGGCTGGTCGGCGACCAGGCCGAGTTGCCGGTGATGCCGATCGCGCTGAAGGACCTGCCGTGGTAGCTGTTGCGCAGCGCCAGGATCTGGTTGGACCTGCGGTACGACGTCGCCAGCAGCAGCGCGGTGTCGTTGGCCTCGGTGCCGGAGGTGGTGAAGAAGACCCGCGCGTCGGGGATGCCGGACAGCCGCGCGATCCGCTCGGCCAACTCGACGGCCTGGCTGCTCAGATACAGCGTCGAGGAGTGCAGCAGCCTGCCCGCCTGGTCCGCGACGGCCGCGGCGACCTCGGGCAGGGCGTGCGCGGTCATCGTGGTGAGGATGCCGCCGAAGAAGTCCAGGTAGCGGTTGCCCTCGGCGTCCCAGACGTGGCGGCCCTCGCCGTGGGTCAGCTCGATCGGCTGCGCATAGTACGTGGCCAGCCAGTCCGGCAGCACCGCCTGGTGCCGTGCGTGCAGGGCGGCATGGGTGCCCGCGGTTCCGTTCGCCATCGGCTCAGGCCTCCGTCAGGTCGCCGTAGGCGTCGGGCCTGCGGTCGCGGTAGAAGGCCCACTGGTTGCGGACCTCGTCGATCAGGCCGAAGTCCAGGTCGCGGACCAGCAGTTCCTCCTTGCTGTCGGAGGCGGTGCCGTCCACGAACTGCCCGCGCGGGTCGACGAAGTAGCTGGTGCCGTAGAAGTCGTTGTCGCCGTACTCCTCGCGGCCCACCCGGTTGATCGCGGCGACGAAGTACTCGTTGGCGACGGCGGCGGCCGGCTGCTCCAGCTGCCACAGGTACGCGGAAAGGCCGCGGCTGGTGGCGCTCGGGTTGTACACCAGCTGCGCGCCCGCCAGGCCGAGCGCGCGCCAGCCCTCGGGGAAGTGCCGGTCGTAGCAGATGTAGACGCCGATCCTGCCGACCGCGGTGTCGAAGACCGGCCAGCCCAGATTGCCCGGTTTGAAGTAGTACTTCTCCCAGAAGCCGGACACCTGCGGGATGTGGTGCTTGCGGTACTTGCCGAGGAAGCTGCCGTCCGCGTCGATGACCGCGGCGGTGTTGAAGTAGACCCCCGGCTGCTCGACCTCGAAGACCGGCACGACGATCACCATGCCCGTCTCCCGGGCGAGTTCCTGCATGCGCCGCACCGTCGGCCCGTCGGGCACCGCTTCCGCCCACCGGTAGTGCTCGGCCTCCTGCACCTGGCAGAAGTAGGGGGCGTTGAAGACCTCCTGGAAACCGATCACCTTCGCGCCCTGCGCGGCGGCGGCTCTCGCGTGTTCCTCGTGCTTGGCGATCATGCTCTCGGTGTCACCGGTCCAGGTCGCCTGGACCAGCGCGGCACGCACGACATTGCTCATGGCAGCAGCTCCTCTGACGCGACGTCACGCCGGTTCTACGCACGTAGATCCCCGCCGTCCGACGAACGTAAGTCCCTCGCCCCACTCTGACAAGGCCCCCGCCGTTACCGCCTGACGTCACCGATGTTTCGCCCGCGCCCGACCCATACGGCGCACTGCACCCCGGCCGGTGGCTTGAAGCAGCTCATGGCCCCAGGGGCGGTGCGGGGCACGTTCGAGGGGCGCGCCGTGCGGGGCCGGACCCCGCGGGCGGGCGAATCGAACGGCCGCGGATGCGCTGCGCGTACTTCCCGCCATAGTCAGCCATTCGGCTGAGCAGGCGGAAAATACGCATTTACCGTACGGAATGTGAAAGCTGTACGTCGGAGGAAGGTGGCGTGCCGTGGCGCGGCCGTCATCGCCGCGCCTTTGCTGGTGCTGCTCGCCGCGCCGTCGTCCGCGCCTGCGGCGCCGCAATCCGGCCCCGGCCCCGGCTTCGGCGGAGTGTCGGTGGGGGTCGGGTGCGGGCCGGGCGGCGGCTGCGGCATCGCCGTGACCCTGTGCGACGGCCACGGGCACGCCACGGATGTGCTGCGGCTGATCGCCGCGGTGCCGCTGCTGCCGCCCGGACGGCTGGGCGTACGGGTGGGGGGCGCGTGCCCGTCCCGTACGCCGACGGCTCCGCCTACGGTGCCGACGAGTCCGCCGACGGTGCCGCCGAGCGGGCCGCCGACGGTGCCGGACTCGCCGCCCCCGGGTACGCGGCCGCCGGGTACGCCACCCGGTACGGCGCCGCCTGCGACGCCGGGTGCGCCTTCGGGGGTGCCGTCAGGTGCCGCGCCCCGGGTGGCGGTGCCGCGGGCGGTGGCCTCCCGGGCCGGGGCCGCGGAGGTGGTCGTGACCCGGACCCGTACGCCGGCGTCACCTGTGCCGTCGCCCTCCGTCAGCTCCCCGTACCCGGTCGCCGGCGGACCCTACCCGCAGGGCGCGGGCGACGGCACGCGCTGGTGGCTCATGACCATGGCCGTCGTCCTGCTGCCCGCGGTACTCGCCGCACTCCCCTTCCGCCACGTCCGGCGCCGTCACTGAGGAGTTCCGTGTCCCCGTACGCCGTGCCCCTGCTGTCCACCCTCGGCGGCGCCGCCTTCGCCTACCTCCTCGGCCGCTTCCTCGGCCGGCACGGCATCACCCCGGAAGGCGACTTCGGCGGTCAGGCGCTCAGCCTCATCGGTGCGGTGCTGCTCAGCTCCTTCATCCTGCTCACCGGCTTCCAGGTCGCCGGCAGCTGGTCCGCGCTCAGCAACGCGCGCAGCGGTACGTACGACGAGGCGCGGGCGCTCACCGACACCTACTGGGACGCCGGCGGCCTCGCCGCGGGCGACCGCACCGCCGTACGGGCGCTGCTGCGGCAGTACACGCGGGACGTACGCACCGCGGAATTCCCCGAACTCGCGCGCGGGCGCACCAGTCCCGCCGCCTGGCAGGCCCTCGACCGCGTGCGCGGGGCCGTCAGGGCGGCGGGTGCCGCCAGGCCAGAGCAGGCGGCGGCCAAAGCGGCCGCGCAGACGTCGCTGGCGACCGTGTACGAAACGCGGTCCGATCGCGCCGCCGCGGTCAAGGCGGGCATACCGCGGGTCGTCTGGTTCGCGATGGTCGCGTCCGGGGCCTTCCTGATCGCCTTCCCGGCCGTGCTCGGCCTCACCTCGACCGCCCGGCACCTCGTCGCCGTCTCCTTCGCCGGTGCCGCGGTCGCCTTCGCGATCGTGCTCGCCGCACAGCTCAACCACTCCTTTCGGGAGCCGTTCGGTGTCACCCGGGCGGCTTTCGTCTTCGCGGAAGCCCGCTTCACCCAAATCGACTCCCCCGCCGTCATGGCCGGTCGCGCCGTTCCCCGCGCCCCCGGGTGATTGCCACTTGCTGTGGCGTTGCCTTCTTCCCCGCTCCTCGGGCTGGGCGCGCAGTTCCCCGCGCCCTTTTGGCTTGCCCTCTTCCCGCGGAGACGGCGCTTTCAGGGGGCGCCCTCTGTGCGAGAGGGGGAGCGTTTTCAGGGGCGCGGGGAACTGCGCGACCAGCCAGGACGGCGGGAAAGGCGACGGGCACCGCAAGTGGCACCCACCCGGGGGCGCGGGGAACTGCCTGCGCAACCCACCGGCGGGGGAAGGGGGGCCGCCCGCCGCGAGGCGGGGTCAGGGGCGGGTGAGAGCCGCGGCCAGGTCGCGGTGACACGGCGGGGAGACGCGGGCCGCGGCGGCGAGGAGGGCCGCGGTGAGAGAAGGCCTGGCGCGAGCCACCGCAGCCGTGGCCTCGGCGGAGCGCCCGCGGGCGACGGTCTCGAGGAGTTCGCCGGACTCGCCGGCGAGTCCGGCCCCGTCGAGGAGTTCGGCGACCAGCGCCACCTCCCCCGCAGCCCGCGCAGCGACCTGGTGGAGGAGGGTGCGGGAGTCCCCGCCGCGCCCGTCCGAGGCAAGCGCGGCCACCGCTTCTGCGACGGACTGCGGCGGGAGCGCCGCGATCTCCCAGAGCAGGGTGGCGACGTCGGCGCCGAGCCCGGTGCGTTCCAACTCCCGTACGACGTAAGGGATGCGGTCGGCCGGCCCTTCCGCGGCCGCGCACAGCACGAGGTAGGCGGCACCGCTGTCGCCGGTGTGCCGCAGCCGGCCGAGCTGGGCGGCGACGGCCCGGGCCTCGGCGACCCAGCGCGGATCGACGGCCGTACGGGCGGGCGCTACGGCCTCCTGCGGCGCTCCTGCGAACCGCGCACCCCGCGGCGCCGCACCGGGCGCGGCGGGTGCCGCGGGCGCCGCCACCGGCGCCTCGGGCGCCCCGGCAAATCGCGCACCGCGGGGCGCCCGCGCGCTCCGGGGCGCATCCGTACCGGCGGGCGGGACGGCCGGCACCGGAGCGGGCGCCCCCGCGAACCGAGCCCCCCGCGGCGCCGCACGGGGCACGGCGGGAGCCGCGGGTGCCACCGGCGGAGGAGCCGCCGCCGGCGCCTCGGGCGCCCCCGCGAACCGCGCACCCCGGGGTGTCCGCCCGGCGCCGGGCGGGTCCACCGGGGGCGGCGGGAGGGTGAGGAGGGCGGACACGGCGGTGAGGCGGTGGTGGAGGTCGGTGCAGCGGTTGGTGGTGCGGGTCAGGGCGGCCCGGGTCTGGGCCAGGGCCTGGGCTCGGGCGGGGGTGGGTTGGTGGGCGTAGGCCCGGGCCGCTTCGCGTGCCAGGGCCATGGCGGAGTCGCGGGCCTCGTTGGCCGCGCCGAGCCGTACCCGCAGGCGTGCCTCGGCGCCGGGCCGTGCGTCTTCCTCCGCGACGGCGGCGCGGTACAGCGCATAGGCCCGCCCCACCTCGGCCTGGTCGACGGCGAGCGCCCGCAACATGTCCCCGACCACATCCCACGGCGGCACCTCCTCCCAGCCCACCCCACCAGCACCGGCCGCCCCCGCGCCCTCCCCCCATGCCGCAGCACCCTCAGCCGACGAGCCGGCGCCAGTCGCACCCCAGGCCCCAGCCCCCTCGACCGGCGCGCCGGCACCAGCCGCGCCCCAGGCCCCAGCCCGCTGCCCTGACCGCTCGCCGCCAGCCGCACCCTCCGGCGGCGCGCCGGCGCGCACCGCACCCCCACCCCAGCCCGGCGCGCCCGCGCCAGGCGCAGCCTCGGACCAGGATGGCGCGGCCTGAGGGGCGAGTGCCGAGCGCAGTAAATGGACGTAGTGGGTGAAATCCGTCGTCAAGGGGGGCCTCCGCCGGCGTGCGGGCTGTGTTCGCTCGGCATTGGACACCCGGTGCGTTACGGGGCTGCTACGGACTGTTTTCCGGGAGGGACAGGAATCGGGCGGGGTCGACAGGCAAACTTGCAAGTTTTCCTGTCGGACTCCTACGGTGGAGGCATGCCGAGGGCCGATCGTGTGCGTACCGCTGACGAGTTGACCACGCTGGTCGCGCAGTTGGGGCGGCGGTTGCGGGCGGCTTCCGCCGAGGCGGAGCTGACGCCGTCGCAGCAGTCGGTGATGGGGCGGCTGGGGCGGCAGGGCGCCGCGACGACCGCCGGGCTCGCGCGCAGCGAGCTGGTCAGGCCGCAGTCGATGCGGCTGACCCTGGCCGCGCTGGAGGAGCGCGGGCTCGTGGCCCGTGCCCCGCACGCCACCGACGGGCGGCTGGTGGTCTTCTCGCTGACCGCCGAGGGCGCGGAGCTGCTGGGTTCGGGCCGGGCGGCCCGGCGCAGCTGGCTGGCGCAGGCGATCGACACCCGGCTCACCCCGCAGGAGCACCGCACGCTGGCCGCCGCCCTGCCGCTGCTGCAGCGGCTGGTGGACGACGGCAGCCCCGGCACCCCGCATCACAGCGACCCCACAGGAGATGTCCCGCAATGAGCGCCACCACCCTCGACCCCCGTACCGCCCTGGTCGTGATCGACCTGCAGCGCGGCATCGTCGCGCTGCCCACCGCCCACCCGGCGCAGGAGGTCGTCGCGCGCAGCGCGCAGCTGGCCGCCGCCTTCCGCAAGGCGGGGCTGCCGGTGGTGCTGGTGAACGTCACCGGTGTGGCGCCCGGCCGCACCGACGGCGGCCCCGCGACGAACCGTTCCTTCCCCGACGGCTGGGCGGACCTGGTCGGCGAGCTGGACCGGCAGCCGTCGGACATCACCGTCTCGAAGCAGCAGTGGGGGGCCTTCTACGGCACGGGGCTCGACATGGAGCTGCGCCGCCGCGGGGTGACCCAGATTGTGCTGTGCGGGATCTCGACGAGCATCGGTGTGGAGTCGACGGCGCGGGACGCGTACGAGCACGGCTACAACGTGACGGTGGCCGTCGACGCGGTGACCGACACGGACGCGGCGGCGCACGAGCGGTCGGTCGCGACGATCTTCCCGCGGCTCGCCGAGACGGGCAGCACGGCCGACATCCTGGGGCTGCTGCCGGCCTGAGCGATGCGCTCGGGGCGCGGCCCCACCGTAGTCGGCACCGCTCGAACACCGCTACGATGCCGCGCCATGAGCGACGACCTCCGCAATCTCGTCCTTGGCCTGGCCGCTGCCGCCGTCTGCGTGGCGCTCGGCTGGTTCGCCCGCAGCTATCTGTGGCGGCGCAGGCTGCAACGCAAGCAGCGTTTCTTCGGGCTGCCGAAGGACTCCGAGTGCCTGCTGGTGGTGCCGCGCGACCCGGGGTCGCGCGGGTGGAGCGTGGCGCGGCACGACGCTTTCGCGCTGCTGGAGCTGGCGGCGGTGATCAAGGAGTGCGGGGCGCACGCGGAGGTGCTGGCGCACGACACCGCCTGGCAGGGCTTCGGTGCGCGCACCGAGTTCTGCATCGGCGGACCGGCCGAGAACCTGCGGCTGGGGGCGCATCTGCGCTCGATGCTGCCGGGCGTCGAGATCAACGCCGATCCGACGCCCGGCCCCGACCAGGGCGCGATAACCGTCGGCGGGGACACGTACAAGCTGGAGAAGGGCGCCGTCGAGTACGTCCTGCTGGCGCGGCTCGCGGCGGCCGGCGACACGGGCAACGACCGCCCGGTCTTCCTGTCGTCGGGCCAGCGCGGCATCGCCAACCAGGCGGCCGTGCGGTATCTGGCCAGGCACCACGGGCGGCTGGCCCGTAAACACGGGGTGGACTCGACCTTCTGCCTGCTGCTGCGGGTGGTGAACTCCCAGGCGTACGGCTCCGACGTGGTGGAGCTGGTCGCCGACGTCACCAAGCAGGCCTCGGCGACGTCGAAGAAGTTCAGTCAGCGAGACCGATCACCAGCCACATGATGCCGGTGCCGGCCACCGTGCACAGCAGCGTGGAGCTGGAAGGGTGCGGACTGTGCGCCTCGGGGAGGATGTCGGAGGTCGCCAGGTAGAGCAGGAAGCCGGCGAAGAAGCCCAGGTAGAGGCCGAGCGCCCCGGACGGGATGGTGAAGGCCAGCGTGACGGCCGCGCCGGCGACCGGGGCGAGGGCGTCGGCGCCGAGCAGCAGTTGCGCACGGCGCTGCCCGTTCCCGTACATCCGGGTGATCGTGTACGTGTTGAAGCCGTCGGCGAAGTCGTGGGCGACCACGGCGATGGCGACGACGATGCCGACGGTGCTGCCGGCCTGGAAGGCGGCGCCGATCGCGAAGCCGTCCATGACGCTGTGGCCGACCAGGGCCGCGGCGGCGGTGATGCCGATGCCCTTGACGGGGTCGTGGGCGTGCCCGTGGCCGTGGGCGTGCGGGGCGTACTCGCCCTCGTGGGCGCGGTGGATGGCCACCGAGCGCTCGATGATGTGCAGGGCGAGGAAGCCGCACACGAACATCAGCAGGGCCGCGGGCACCCCGAAGACCACCCTCGGCTGGGTCTCCAGGGCCTCGGGCAGCAGATCGAAGCCGACGACACCGAGCATCAGCCCGGCGGCGAGTCCGAGGACGAGGTGGCGTCGGTCCCCGATGCGCTGGGCGACGACTCCGCCGACGAGGGTCATCGCGAAGGCGCACGCGGCTATCAGGACCGGCATGGATCGATGATCCATGACGCCGCGCGCGCCCGCGACTCAGGGTCGCCTTACCTGCGGTGATGCGACCGGGGAGGTCAGCGGCGCCTCGACGGGTCGCCGACCCTGGCGGCGACGGCCTGGGCCATCACCTGCTCGCCCTTGGCGTTGGGGTGGGCGGGGGCGGCGGGCGAGGCGGGGGCCAGCGGCTCGATCCAGCGGTCGGCGGGCGCCTTGCACATGTCGTGGCCGACGGTGGGCCGGTAGGTGTCGACGTACTCGGCGCCGTTGACGAGCGCCTCGATGGCAAGCATCGCGTTGAGCTGCTTCTCGGTGTCGCGCAGGTACGGGAAATCGCCGGCGGCGAAGGGCACCGAGGGGAAGCAGCCGACGCCGTCGTCGGGCAGCAGGTCGGGGTAGCCGACGACGACGACCCTGGCGTGCGGGGCCTGGCGGTGGACGGCCCGCAGCACCTGGGCGACCTCGGGGGCGGTCTTCACGACGTTGACGGTGAGCTGGTCGATGCCGCCCGCCCGGTAGTGCTGCTTGCAGGGGCTGCCTGCCGGGTCGGTGACGCTCAGGCCGGCGCAGGTGGCGATGATCGAGCCGAAGCCTATGTCGTTGCCGCCGATCTGCAGGGTGACCAGGGTGGTGTCCTTGGTGACGGCGTCGAGCTGCGGGGGGTTGGTGCCCTGCGCCTGCCACATCTGCACGGTGGTGGCCCCGCCGCAGCTGACATCGGTGAAGCCGGCGTACTTCCCGGCGGCGGCGACCAGCGAGGGGTAGTTCTGGTTCGACCTGGCGCAGTTGGCGTCGACCTGGGTGGGGATGGCGGGTCCCGAGGTGTAGGAGTCGCCGAGCGCCACGTAGTGGACGGCCGGCTTGCCGTGCCCCGCCCCGTGCTGCCCGCCGGAGTGGGCGGAGGCGGGGGTGACGGCCGCCGCGGTCAGTGCGAGCGCCCCGCCGAGTGCGGCGGCCCCCAGTCCGACCGCCCTGCGGCGCGCCCCCGTGCCCTGCTCCGCGCCCGTGCTTTTGACCGTGCCAGATCCGGCGGCCATGTGGCCCCTCCCCTGTGTCGACGTTGACGTCGATCAGGCTCAGGGTCGGGCGGGGCGGTGTCAATGGCCCGGACGCCGCCAGGCTACCCGGGCGTCACTTTCTGTTCGACCGGCTCGTACGGGCCGGCCCCCCAGTTCAGCTCGCGGCGAGCTTGCGGGCCGCGGCGGCGATGGCGGGGGCGCTGATGCCCGCCGCGTCGAGCTGCTGGGCAGGGGTCGCGGAGCCCGGCATGGTGTGGACGGCGAGGCGGGTGTGCCGGGGGGCGGGGTGGCCGTTGCCGAAGGACTCCATGACGGCGTCGGCGAGGCCGCCCTCGGGGTGGTGGTCCTCGACGATCACGAACCGGCCGGTGTCCTCCGCGGCGGTGCGCAGCGTCTGGGTGTCGACGGGCTTGACCGAGTACAGGTCGATGACCCGGGCGCGGGTGCCGTCGGCGACCAGCTGGTCGGCGGCGGCGAGCGCCTGGTGGACGGTGACCCCTGCGCCGATCAGGGTGACCTGGTCGTCGGGGTGCGAGCGCAGCACCTTGCTGCCGCCGACGGGGAAGGCGTCGCCGGGGCCGTAGATCACCGGACCCTCGCCGCGGGTGGCCCGCAGGTAGCTGATGCCGGGGCGGCCGGTCATGGCGGTGACGAGCTGGACGGTCTGGTTGGGGTCGCAGGGGTAGAGCACGGTGGTGCCGTGGATGGCCCGCATCATCGCCAGGTCCTCCAGGGCCATCTGCGACGGGCCGTCCTCGCCGATCGCGACGCCCGCGTGGGTGCCGACCACGTTGATCGACGAGCGGCTGATCGCGGCCATCCGCAGGAAGTCGTGGGCGCGGGTCAGGAACGCCGCGAAGGTGCACGCGAAGGCGGTCCAGCCGCGTACGCCCATGCCGACCGCCGCGGCGATCATCTGCTGCTCGGCGATGTAGCACTCGAAGTAGCGCTCGCCGTGGTCGGCGGCGAAGAGCTGGGCCTTGGTGGAGTCGCCGACCTCGCCGTCGAGGACCACGATGTCGTCGTGCAGCGAGCCGAGTGCGGCCAGCGTCTCGCCGAAGGCGGTACGGGTGGCGACCGAGCCGCCGGTGGCGTAGCGCGGCAGGGAGGTGTGCGGGTCGCCGCCGCCGCGGGGGGCGGGCTCGGCCTCGTCGGGCCGCCGGACCTCGATCCGCAGGTCGCGCCGGCCGCCGAGTTCGCCGATGGCCGCGTCCGGGTCGGTCAGCGGCTTGCCGTGCTTGCCCTCCTTGTCCTCCACCTCGCTGGCTCCCCTGCCCTTGCGGGTGCGGGCGATGATCGCGGTGGGGGCGCCGCGGGTGCGGGCCGCGGAGGTCATGGCCTCGTCGATGGCGGCGATGTCGTGGCCGTCGATCTCGACGGTGTGCCAGCCGAAGGCGCGGATCCTGCGGGCGTAGGCGTCCAGGTCCCAGCCGTGCCGGGTGGGACCGCGCTGGCCGAGCCGGTTGACGTCGATGATCGCGGTGAGGTTGTCCAGGCCCTCGACGCCGGCGTGCTCGAAGGCCTCCCAGACCGATCCCTCGGCCATCTCGCTGTCGCCGCACAGCACCCAGGTGCGGTACGGCAGCTTGTCCAGGCGGCTGCCGGACAGGGCGACGCCGACGCCGATGGGCAGGCCCTGGCCGAGCGACCCGGTGGCCACGTCGACCCAGGGCAGCCGGGGGGTGGGGTGGCCCTCCATGCGGCTGCCGAGCTTGCGGAAGGTCAGCAGCTCGTCGTCGGTGATGGCGCCGACCGCCTTGTAGGCGGAGTACAGCAGCGGCGAGGCGTGGCCCTTGGACAGGATCAGGTGGTCGTTGGCGGGGTTGTCCGGCCGGTCGAAGTCGTAGTGCAGGTGGCGGGCGAGCAGGACGGCCATCAGGTCGGCGGCGGACATCGAGGAGGTGGGGTGCCCGGAGCCGGCCGCGGCGGCGGCCCTGACGGAGTCCACCCGCAGCTGCTGGCCCAGCTCGGCGAGGTCGGTGTCGCTCATGGCGGAGGTGGGGGTGGTCGTCTGGCTCATGGCACCGTCTCTTTCCTCGCGGGGTCGGTCCGTCCCACCGTGCGGCTGCCCGGAGGCGGGGCGGACAAACCGCTCAGATCTCCTCGGGCAGCTCCGTCGTCACCTTGGTGCCCTTCGTCCTGGGGCTGCGCCGCTCGTGCCGGGCGACGCGGTTGGCGGTCCACGACAGCAGCATGCACATGCCGATGTAGACGGGCGCGATCACCATCACCACCGGGATGAAGGGCAGGTCGTAGTCGAGGTTGGTGGCGATGAGCTTTCCCGAGTAGAGGAACTCCTGGTAGGTGATGAGGTAGCCGAGCGAGGTGTCCTTGAGGGCCACCACCAGCTGGCTGATGATCGCCGGCAGCATCGCCCTGGCCGCCTGCGGAACCAGCACGTACGTCATCACCTGGGTCTTGCGCATGCCCAGCGCGTAGGCGGCCTCGCGCTGGCCGCGCGGCACCGCGTTGACCCCGGCGCGGAAGACCTCGGCCAGGACCGAGCCGTTGTAGAGGGTCAGGCCGATGATCAGGGCGAGCATCGGGTCCAGCTTGAGCGCGATGAAGATGAAGAAGATCATCACCAGCAGCGGCATCGCCCGGAAGAACTCCACCACCAGCGTGCTCGCCCAGCGCAGCACCCGGTGGTCGGACAGCCGCCCGGCGGCGAAGACCACCCCGAAGAGCAGCGAGAACAGTGCGGCCCAGCCGAAGGCCTTGAGGGTGTTGGCAAGGCCGGTCAGCAGCAGCCGCTGGATGCCCGCGTAGGTGAAGGGCCGCCATTTCACGGCGGAGAACTGCCCGGTGTCCACCAGCTTGTAGACGATGTACGCCACCAGCGCGGCCAGCAGCGCGCTGGTGATCCAGGCGTACACCCGGTGCCTGGCAAGCGCCCGGGGTCCCGGAATGTCGTAGAGGGCGCTGCTCGCGGTCATCGCGCAACCCCGAACCTGCGCTCCAGCAGGCCGAAGATGCCGGCGATGCTGAGCGTGACGATCAGGTAGCCCACCGCGATCCACACGAAGGTCCACACGATGCCGTATCCCAGTTCGTTGAGCGGCTTGTAGGTGCCGAGCAGTTCGGTGACCGAGAAGGAGCCGGCGATCGCGGAGTTCTTGGCCAGGGCGATCAGGGTGGAGCCGATCGGCGGGATCACCGAGCGGGCCGCCTGCGGCAGCACCACGAGCGACAGCGTCTGGCCGAAGGTCATCCCCAGGCTGCGGGCCGCCTCGCCCTGCCCGAGCGGCACGGTGTTGATGCCGGCCCGCACCGCCTCGCAGATGAAGGCCGAGGTGTACGCGCCGAGCGCCAGCACCGCGAAGACCATGAAGGGCAGCACCACGCCGAAGCGCGGCAGGCCGAGCAGCACCGCGAAGAACAGCAGGGTCAGCGGGGTGTTGCGGAGCACCGTGACCCACACGGTGCCGAACACCCGCAGCGCCTTGACCGGGGAGACCCGGAAGCCGGCGATCAGCACCCCGACGGCCAGCGCGAGCGCGCCGGCCAGCAGGGTGAGCTGGACGGTGCCCCACAGCCCCTTTCCGTACAGCGAGAAGTTGTCCGTCAGCACGCTCAACGCGTCGCTCCCGTCAGTAGCGGTCGACCGGCGGCGGGGTGGGCGCGGGCACCCCCGACAGGCCGAGGGTGGCGTCGTAGGCCCGCTTCCAGTCGCCGTTGCGCTCGTGGGCGACGATGGCGTCGTCCAGCGCCAGCCGCAGTGCGGTGTCGCCCTTGGACACGCCGATCCCGTAGGGCTCCTTCGAGAAGGGCTTGCCGACGACCTTCATCTCCTCGGGCGCCTTGGCTGCGTAGCCGAGCAGGATCGAGTCGTCGGTGGTGACCGCGTCGACCTGGTAGGTGAGCAGGTTGTCCACGCACACCGAGTAGGTGTCGTAGGTGACCGGGGTGGCGTCGGGGTAGTCGGCCTCGATGCGCTGGATGGAGCTGGAGCCGGCCGCCGAGCAGACCTTCTTGCCCTTGAGGTCCTGCGGCCCGTCGATGTCGTGCTCGTCGGTGCGCACCAGCAGGCCCTGCCCGGCCATGTAGTACGGGCCGGCGAAGCCCACCTGGCGTTTGCGCAGCGCGTTGATGGTGTACGTGCCGACGTACATGTCGATCTGCCCGTTGCTCAGCGCGGTCTCCCGGTTGGCCGACGCGATGGCCTTGAAGCTGATCCGGTCGGCGGGGAAGCCGAGCGAGGCGGCCGTCATCCGGGCGATCTCGATGTCGAAGCCCGAGTACGCCCCCGTGGCGGGGTCCTTCTCGCCCAGGTAGGGCTGGTCGTCCTTGACCCCGACCACCAGCCGCCCGCGGCGGTGGGCGCGGGTCCACGTGGGCGAGTCGGGCAGCGAGAAGGCGGTGTCGACACGGTAGGAGGGCAGGTCGCCGGGCTTGGGCCCCTTGGCCGGCGGGCTGCCCTGCCGGCCGCAGCCGCAGGCCAGCACCAGGACCAGGGCGGCCAGCAGCAGGAGCAGCACGCGGGGCGCGGCGGGGCGGGCGGTCGGGGTCACGGGGCGCCCGGTCAGTGGTGGAGGATCTTGGACAGGAAGTCCCGGGCGCGGTCGGTGCGCGGGTCGGTGAAGAAGTCCTCCGGCACCCGGTCCTCGATGATCTGCCCGTCGGCCATGAAGACCACCCGGTCCGCGGCGGAGCGGGCGAAGCCCATCTCGTGGGTGACCACGACCATCGTCATGCCCTCCTCCGCGAGCTGCTGCATCACTTCCAGCACCTCGTTGATCATCTCGGGGTCGAGGGCGGAGGTCGGCTCGTCGAAGAGCATCGCCTTGGGGTCCATGGCCAGGGCGCGGGCGATGGCCACCCGCTGCTGCTGGCCGCCGGACAGCTGGGCGGGCAGCTTGCCCGCGTGGGCCAGCAGACCGACCCGGTCCAGGAGTTCGCGGGCCTTGCGCTCGGCCTCCGCCTTGCCGCGGCGCCGGACCTTCAGCGGCGCGAGCATCACGTTGTCCAGCACGGTCCTGTGGGCGAAGAGGTTGAAGGACTGGAAGACCATGCCGACGTCGGCCCGCAGCCGGGCCAGTGCTCGGCCCTCGGCGGGCAGCGGCTGACCGTCCACGGTGATGGTGCCGGCCTGCACCGGCTCCAGGCGGTTGATCGCCCGGCACAGCGTGGACTTGCCGGAGCCCGAGGGGCCGATGACCACCACGACCTCGCCGCGGCCGACCGTCAGCTCGATGTCCTTGAGCACATGGAGCTGCCCGAAGTGCTTGTTGACGCCGCTGAGGACGATCAGTGGGTCGGCCGGCATACCGGGGCGGTCAGCCGAGCACGCGGTGGACGAGTGTGTCGCGCTCCGTCTGGGGGATCGCGGTCCACCGCATGCCGCGCAGGGCGCCTTCCAGCGCCAGCAGGGTGTGGGTCTGCGCGTCGTCCGGCAGGTCGGGGCGGATCTTCTCGAAGGCCCTGCCCGATCCCAGCCGGCGCAGTTCGCCGGCGTCGTCGACGCCGGCGCGGCGCAGACGGTCGGCGAGCACCGCCCCGATGTTCGGCAGCTGCTGTAGGGAGTCCACGTGGTGCCTCCGGTGCCAGGCTGATGGGGAGTCAAGGGAACGTCTGCCGCCATCATGCACATATGCCGCACCGCACCCGGGCGATCAGGGCGTTGACACGCCCTGGCCGTAATCCCTGCGTGGGGTCCGCACCACCGTTTCGGGTGACAAGCCCCTGCGGGGCCGGCGTGTTCCCTCCGGGCTGCCCGGACCGCCGGTTCCGGGACCTTCCGCCGGTGGTGGGTTGCTCGCGCAGTTCTCCCCCAGAGCTTCGCCTGGGCGGTACCCCCACGCGCCCCTGAGGGTCCCCCCTTAGTCCTCTGCCTTCTTGGTCGGCCTTCCTGCTCACTGTCTCCGCGGACGGCCTCGTGCCTCGACCGGCCACTGCGAGAGCTCGTGCGTCAGTCCTCTGCGTTCTCGGGTCGGCCTTCCTGCTCACTGTCTCCGCGGACGGCCTCGTGCCTCGACCGGCCACTGCGACAGCTCGTGCGTCAGTCCTCTGAGACCTCCGCCAACACCTGGCTCAGCTCAGGGCTGCCGTTTTCCGCCCAGGCGTGGCCCACTTCGACCGGGTCGATCTCGCGGCCGGAGGCGAGGCGGACCACCGGGTGGCCGTTGGGCCACACCTGCCAGGTCGCGCCGGGGACGGTGCGGACGACGACCGTGCCGAGGTAGAGGCCCGCGTCGTTGCCGAGCCGGTCGAGGGTCTGCTCCTCGTCGTCGCGCCAGTTGGGCACCACCTGGTCGAGCGCGCTCAACGAGGCGGCGGAGTCGTCGAGTTCGACGCCGTCGTCGGCGGCCCTGGCCCGCAGCATGGGGCACTCGCCGAGGAGTTCCGCCAGCATCGCGGGGTCGGGACCGCCGTCCGCACTGCCGAAGACCGCGAAACCGCGGGGCGTCGCGTGCCGTTTGCGCCACTGGCTCAGGAGCGGGATGTCCATTGCTCCAGCGTCGCACCGCATCCACCCCCGCGGTACCAGGCGCGCGGCGTCAGAGGTCGAGGTCCACCACGACCGGGGCGTGGTCGGAGGCGCCCTTGCCCTTGCGCTCCTCGCGGTCGACGTAGGAGTCGGAGACGGCCTTGGCGAAGGGGGCGTTGCCGTACACCAGGTCGATGCGCATGCCGCGGTTCTTGGGGAAGCCCAGCTGGCGGTAGTCCCAGTACGTGAAGGGGTGGTCGTACTTCAGCGGGCGCGGCACCACGTCGGTCAGGCCGGTGCCGCGCAGCGCGGCCAGCGCCTCGCGTTCGGGGGCGGTGACATGCGTCTGGCCCTCGAAGACGGTGAGGTCCCACACGTCCTGGTCGGTCGGCGCCACGTTGTAGTCGCCCAGGACCGCGAAGGGCAGGTCGCCCGCCGCGTCGGCGGCCACCGCGGCCCGCAGCGCCCCGAACCACTGGAGCTTGTACGCGTAGTGCGCGTGGCCGACCTCGCGGCCGTTGGGCACGTACACCGACCACAGGCGGACCGGGCCACAGGTCGCGGAGACCGCCCGCGGCTCCTGCACCCCGTCGTAGTCCGGTCCGCCGGGCAGGCCCTTGACCACGTCGGCCAGGCCCACCCGGGAGATCAGCGCCACGCCGTTCCACCGCCCGTCGGCGTTGACCGCCGCCTCGTACCCCAGCTCGCGCAGCTCGTCGTAGGGGAACTGCTCGTCGGTGCACTTGGTCTCCTGGACGCACAGGGCGTCCGTGCCGCTGCTCTCCAGCCAGCCGAGCAGCCGCGGCAGCCGGGCGGTGATCGAGTTGATGTTCCAGGTCGCGATGCGCATGCCCACCAACCTAGCGGCTGGGTCCGACAGTGGGCCTGCGCGCCCCGGCCGGTCAGGTCGCGGTGCCCTCGCCCGGGGCGAGCCGCAGGTGGTCGGCGCCGCTGAGGTTGGCCAGGTGGGTGTCGTACAGCGGCCGGGCCAGGTCGGTCAGCAGCGCGTCGTGGACGTCGACGGTGCGCCGCGGCTTGACCTCCCTGACGTAGTCGATGACCTCGGAGATCTTGCTCCAGGGCGCCATCAGCGGCAGCAGCAGCGTGTCCACCGGGTAGCCGGGCACGGTCAGCGCGTCGCCGGGGTGGAAGACCCCGGCGTCCACCAGGTAGCCGACGTTGGTGATCCGCGGCAGGTCGGGGTGGATCACGGCGTGCAGCTCGCCGTGCACCTGCACGTCGAAGCCCGCGGCGGTGAAGGTGTCGCCGTGGCCGACGGTGTGCACCCGGCCGGGGAAGGCCGCAGACAGCTGCTCGGCGACGCTCGCCAGCGTCCACAGCTCGGCCGCCGGGTTGGCCTCAAGGCCGGCCCGCAGCCGCCCCGGGTCGAAGTGGTCGGGGTGCTCATGGGTGACCAGGATGACGTCGGCGCCGACCGCCGCGTCCTGCTCGCTGAAGACACCCGGGTCGATGACGAGGGTCAGCCCGTCCTTCTCCATCCGGACGCAGGAGTGCCTCTTCTTGGTCAGCTTCACTGGATTCCACCCTCGCCGGTGCGCGTCGGTCGGACTCTCGGTTCCCGGGGGCGCACGGCGCACCCCCGGGGTCGTGGCTTCCTGCGGCGCCGCGCGGGGCGGCGGCGCCCTCATCCCATCCTGCTACGGTTGCGCGCCGGTCTCCTGCTCGACCACGGTGCGTGCCGCGGCCAGTGCGGCCCGTGCGGCGGGCACCCCGCAGTAGACCGCGGTGTGCATCAGCACCTCCTCGATCTCGGCCGGGCTCAGCCCGATCCGCAGCGCGCCCCTGACGTGGTCGCCCAGCTCCGCGAGCTGGCCGGTCACGGCCAGCGCGGTGAGCGTGACGCAGGCCCTGGTGCGCCGGTCCAGGCCAGGCCTCGCCCATATCTCGCCCCACGCGTAGCGGGTCGCGAAGGCGTCGAAGCCGCTGCCGAACCCCTCGCCGGAGGGCGCCAGCGGCCGGTCGGTGCCGGCGCTGCCGCCGATGACCTCGCCGCGGATGCGGGAGCCCTCGGCGAGCCGGTCCGGTGTGACGGACGCGGGCAGCCGCGCGGGCGGCACCGGCGGGACGGGCGGCGGGGGCAGCGGCACCGCGGCGGGGGCGTGGTCCTGCCAGGCGGTGCCGAAGTGCGTGGCGAGCAGTTCGCCGACCGCGGTGGGCTCCTCGACCGGCGCCAGGTGCCCGGTCGCGGGGACCACGGCGAGCCGCGCGTCGGGGATGCCGGCGACCAGCAGCCGGGCGTCGGCGGGCGGGGTCTCGGTGTCGTCGGCGCCCGCCACCACCAGGGTGGGCACTCCTATGCTGCCGAGCGAGTCTCGGATGTCGAAGGCCGCGAGCGCCTCGCAGGCGGCCACGTAGCAGGCCGGGTCGGTGCTGGCGACCATCTGCACGGCCCACTCGGTGATGGCCGGCTGGGTGGCCAGGAAGGCGTCGGTGAACCAGCGCTTCGGCCCGGTCTGCGCGGTGCGGTCCAGGCCGTTGGCGCGGACCACGACACCGCGCTGCCGCCAGGTGTCGGCGCTGCCGAAGCGGGCGGCGGCCGACACCAGGGCGAGGGCGGCGACCCGGTCGGGCCGCAGCAGGGCGAGGCGGGCGCCGATGGCGGCGCCGAGCGCGCAGCCGGCGTAGCCGAAGGTGTCGATGCCCTCGTCGTCGAGGACCGCGAGCAGCCGTCTGGCCAGGTCGTCGACGGAGGACGCGGGTTCCGCGGGGGCGCCGCCGTGGCCGGGCAGCTCGTAGCGCAGCACCCGCCAGTCGGTGGTGAGCATCGGCAGTTGGCGGTCCCACATGTGCCAGGTCGCCCCGAGGGCGGGACCGAGGACGAGCACGGGGGCGCCCTCGGGCCCGTCGAAGCGGTACTGCAGCGGAGGCGCTCCTGCGTACATGTCGTCCATGTCGTCGTAGTCGGCCATGCGGTCCGCCGGGTAGCCGGCCGCGTAGTCGGCTGCGGCGCCGAAGGGCGCGTCGGTCGTCAGCTCGCTCATCGCTTCACGCTACCGACTCCTGGGGCCACCGGGTCACCCACCCCCGAAGCCGTGCTGGAAGTTGACGGTCGACACGACGTAGACGACGGGTGCGTCGGCGTGCGTGAGGTCGACCGTGATGTCGTGGTCGGGCTTGTCCCCTGCCTGGTGGGAGGACATCCCGGCCCACTGGTGGTCGGGGATGTGGAAGTTCCAGCCGACCTGGTCGGCCTGCTCGTCGCTGATCGAGACCTTGCCGTCGTGCAGCGCGGCCCTGCTGGTGCCGAGTTGCGCGAGGAAGGTGTCGAGGCCGCCCGCTGTGGTGGTGAACTGGCAGTAGAACTCGCTGGTGTCCCAGGAGTTGGTCTCCAGGTAGCCGTCGTGGACGGTGCCGTCGGGGATCGGCACCTGGTAGATGCGCCGGGTCAGCTCGCTGGGCACGACCCAGGTCAGATGGCGTGCGGCGGCCTGCTTCTGGACGTCCTGGCCGCTGTTGCGGCTCTGCGCCGCCGAGATGAGCACATAGCCGAGCGGTACGAGCACCAGCAGCGGCACCACGACCCAGCGCACCCAGCGGGGCAGTTCGCGCGGCGGCGGCAGCGCGGAGCCGCCGCTCCCGGGTCCGCCGCCCGGCCCTTCGCCGCCGTCGCCGCCGGGGCCGCCGGGGCCGCCCGCGGCCGGCTCCCCCTGGGGGGCGTCGGGGTCGCCTTCCGCGTACTGCGGTACGGCCTCCCGCTCGGGGGTCGTCGTCACGAGTCGGCCCCCTGCCGGCCGTAGATCCTGCCGTAGCGCTCGTAGCGCTCGACGCGGCGCCGGTTGGCGCGGCGGAAGCGGCGGGCGACCAGGCGGGCCAGGTCGGCGGCGCCGACCATTCCCGCCTCCGGTCCCAGCTCCGCCTTGGCGATCCTGGCCTCGGGCCGGTAGCCGCGGCCGGTCAGGGTGCGCCGGAAGGCTTCCCTCGCGGGGGTGATCAGCAGGTCGTCCGCGGCGCTGACGCCGCCGCCGATGACGAAGCAGGACGGGTCGAGGGCGGCGGCGAGGTTGGCGATGCCGACGCCGAGCCACTGGCCGATGTCCTGGAAGAGCTCGACGCACATCGGGTCGCCCGCCCTGGCCAGCTCGGTGATCAGCGGCCCGGTGATGTCGCCGACGTGGCCGCCGACCCGGTCGATGATGCCGTAGGCGACGGGCGAGTCGGCGGCGGCCAGCTCGCGCGCCTCCCTGACCAGCGCGTTGCCCGAGCTGTACTGCTCCCAGCAGCCGCGGTTGCCGCAGGCGCAGCGGTGGCCGCCGGGCACCACCTGCATGTGGCCGAACTCGCCGGCGACTCCGTAGCGGCCCCGCTTGACCTGGCCGTCCTCCAGGATCGCGCCGCCGATGCCGGTGCCCAGGGTGATCATGACCAGGTCGGCCTCGCCGCGCCCGGCGCCGAAGCGCCACTCGGCCCAGGCGGCGGTGTTGGCGTCGTTGTCGACCATGACGGGGACCAGCAGCCGGTCGGCGAGGCGCTCGCGCAGCGGCTCGTCGCGCCAGGACAGGTGCGGGGCGAAGAGGATGCGGGAGCGGTCGGCGTCCACCCAGCCGGCGGCGCCGATGCCGACCGCGTGCACGTCGTGCCGCTCGGACAGGTCGAGGACCAGCTCCACGATGGTGTCCTCGACCACCTTGGGGCTCTTGGACTTGTCGGGCGTCTCGGTGCGCAGCGTCTCCAGGATGACGCCGTCGGCGTCGACCACGCCGGCCATCACCTTGGTGCCGCCGATGTCGATGCCGACGGTCGGCACCCTGGGCGCCGTCAGGTGGCTGCGCCGCTCCCGGCGCTCGGCACCGCTGACATTGCGCCACACCGTCGCTCTGGCGGCGCTGCCGCGGTACACACGTTCACGATTGGCACTCAAGCGCGGGTCTCCGGGTCGGTGGCGGCCTCGGCGCCCGCGGCCGGTGGGTCCCCGGCCGCCGGCCCGTCGGCCGCCGGTGTGCGGCTCAGCTCATGCGTCAGCTCGTCCAGCTCGCTGCCCCCGGCCATCTCGCGGGTCAGCTCGTCCAGCGTAATGTCCCGCTTGAGGTGGCTGCCCGACATCGTGCCGCGCTTGAGCAGGACGAAACGGTCTCCGACCAGGTAGGCGTGGTGCGGATTGTGGGTGATCAGGACCACGCCGAGTCCCGCGTCGCGGGCCGCGGCCACGTATTTGAGCACCATGCCCGACTGCTTGACGCCGAGTGCGGCGGTGGGCTCGTCGAGGACCAGCACCCTGGCGCCGAAGTGCACGGCCCTGGCGATGGCCACGCACTGCCGCTCGCCGCCGGACAGGGTGCCGATGGGCTGGTCGACGTCCCGCAGGTCGATGCCCATCCGCAGCAGCGCGGCATGGGTGGTGCGGCGCATCTCGCCGACGTCGAGGCGGCGCAGCGGGCCGCGGCCCCTGGTGGGCTCCGAGCCGAGGAAGAAGTTCCGCCATACGGGCATCAGCGGCACCACGGCGAGGTCCTGGTAGACGGTGGCGATGCCGCGGTCGAGGGCGTCGCGCGGCGAGGCGTGCCTGACCTGCTCGCCGGCGACCGCGTACCTGCCGGAGTCGTGCGGGTGCAGCCCGGCGATGATCTTGATGAGGGTGGATTTGCCCGCGCCGTTGTCACCCAGGACACAGGTGATCTCTCCGGCGTGCACTTCCAAGGAGACGTCCCGCAGGGCGCGGACGTTCCCGTACGACTTGGAGATGTCGGTCAGCGCGACCAGCGGCGGCGCCGACTTGTCGAGGATCGAGGTCATGCGGTGGCCTCCGCCCGCCTGCGGACCCAGGCGTTGAGCAGGGTGGCGAGCAGCAGCATCGCCCCGAGGAAGAACTTGAACCAGTCCGGGTTCCACTGGGCGTAGACGATGCCCTTGTTGGTCATGCCGAAGATGAACGCGCCGACCGCGGACCCGATGGCGCTGCCGTAGCCGCCGGTCATCAGGCAGCCGCCGATGACGGCCGCGATGATGTACAGGAACTCGTTGCCGACGCCCTCCCCCGACTGGACCACGTCGAAGGAGAACAGCAGGTGCTGGCCGGAGATCCAGGCGCAGAAGGCGACCGCCATGTAGAGGCCCACCTTGGTGCGGGCGACGGGGACGCCGACGGCGCGGGCCGCGTCGGCGTTGCCGCCGGCGGCGAAGATCCAGTTGCCGGCCCGGGTGCGCAGCAGCACCCAGGTGGCGACGGCGACCAGGCCGAGCCACCACAGGATGGTCACCTGGAGGTCGACCGAGCCGATCGTCCAGTGCGAGGCGAAGACGTCCTGCGCGGCGGGGAAGCCCTCCATGTCACCGATCGACTTGGTCGCCACCGTGCCGCTGATCAGCTTGGTCAGGCCCAGGTTCAGGCCGGTCAGCATCAGGAAGGTGCCCAGCGTGATGATGAAGCTGGGCAGCTTGGTGCGCACCAGCATGATCCCGTTGAAGGCGCCGAAGGCCAGTGTCACCAGCAGCGACACCCCGATGCCGACCCAGACGTTCGCGGTCATCTGGAAGCTGAACATCGAGGAGGCCAGCGCGGAGCTGGTCACCATCACGCCGGCCGACAGGTCGAACTCGCCGCCGATCATCAGCAGCGCCACCGGCACCGCCATGATCCCGATGGTGGAGGAGGCGTACAGGACGGTGCCGAAGCTGGACCACTGCAGGAAGGAGTCGGCGGCGAAGGAGAAGAAGACGAAGACCGCCGCAGCCCCGACGACCGCCCCCAGCTCGGGCCGCCCGAGCAGCCGCCGCACCATGGACCGCGGCGCGAGCCGCTCGTCCGCGGACAGCACGAGCCCGGTCACCGGGTCCCCCGCTTGGCGTACGACAGCAGCGCGTCCGCGTCGTCCTTGGTGACGATCTGCGGGCCGGTCAGCACGGCCTGGCCGCCGCCGAGGGTGTCCTTGTTGTAACGGTAGAGCCACAGCAGGTCCACCGCCTCGTAGCCCTGCAGGTAGGGCTGCTGGTCGACGGCGAAGCCGATGGTGCCGTTCTTCAGCGAGGTCGCGACCTGCGGGTTCAGGTCGAAGGTGTCGATCTCGGCGCTCGACCCCGACTGGGCCTTGGCCTTGGCTGCGGTGTCGGCGAAGGGGGCGCCGAGGGTGACGACGGAGTCGATGGACTTGTCGGCCTGCAGCTTGGCCTGGATCGCGGAGAGCACGTCGGGCATGTTGGTGCCGTTGACGTAGAGGTTGTCCATGCGGCCCTGGAACTTCTCCTTGGCGCCCGCGCAGCGCGCTTCGAGGCCGACGTTGCCCTGCTCGTGCAGGACGCACAGGGCGTGCTTCCTGCCGCGGGTGTTCAGCTCGTCGCCGACCGCGTTGCCGGCGATCGTCTCGTCCTGGCCGATGTGGGTGAGCGCGCCGAACTCCTTGGACTGGGCGGCGCCGGAGTTGATGGTGATCACCGGGATGCCGGCCTTGACGGCCTTGGCGACGGCCGCCTTCATCGCGTCGGGCTTGGCGAGGGTGACGATCAGGCCGTCCACGTGCTGGTCTATCGCGGCCTGGACGAGCTGCGCCTGCTGGTCGCCCTGGTCGCTGTTGGAGTAGACGAACTTGATGTTGTCCTTGGCCGCGGCCTGCTTGGCGCCGCTCTGGACGATGTCCCAGAAGGTGTCGCCCGCCCCGGAGTGGGTGACCATGGCGACGGTCCACTTCGGCGTGTCCACCGCCGACCCGTTGGCCGCGAGCTTCTTGGCCCGGTCCTCCGCGCGCTTGCCGCCGGTGCTGCTGCACCCGGCCAGGCCGGCCGCGCCGAGCACCACCGCCAGCAGTGCGCCCAGCGCCTTCGTTCCCGCCCTTGCCATCGCCACGTGGCCCTGCCTTTCCATGCCGTTCCTGTTGCAGCCGTGGTGGGAGTGCTGCGAAACGCTTCGAGCGACGACCATCCCGGCGGGCCAAGTATCCGTCAAGAGGTACGGCAACCCTGCCGCCGGGCGGCTGGTGCGGGGTCTGGCCTTGCGTTTACGGCTCAGCCGCGGACCAGCAGCCGGAATTCGAAGGTGTAGCGCGAGGCCCGGTAGACATGGGCGCCGTACTCGACGGGCCGGCCGCGGTCGTCGTAGCTGATCCGGCGCATGGTGAGCAGCGCGGCCCCCGCGGGCTCGCCGAGCAGGCCGCATTCCTCGGCACTGCCGGAGCGGGCGCCGACGCTCTGCTGTGCGCTGTGCAAGGTGATGCCGTGCCGCCGCATCAGGGCGTACAGCCCGCTGCTCTCCAGCTCGGCCGTGGGCAGCTCCAGCAGGTCGCTCGGCAGGTAGTTGCACAGGTACGCCATCGGCTCGCCGCGGGTGAGCCGCAGCCGGTGCACCACGCTGACCTGGCAGGACTCCGGCAGCCCGAGCGCGGCGGCGACCTCGGCCGGGGCCGGGCCGCGGGTGTTGTGCAGAACCCGGGTGGTGGGGTGCAGGCCGGCGGCGGCCAGGTCGTCGTAGAGGCTGCTCAGCTCCAGCGGGCGGGCCACGTCGGTGTGCACGACCTGGGTGCCGACCCCGCGGCGGCGCACCAGCAGGCCCTTGTCGACCAGCGACCTGATCGCCTGGCGGACGGTGGGGCGGGACAGGCCGAGGCTGGCGGCCAGCTCGATCTCGTTGCCGAGCAGGCTGCCGGGGGTGAGCGCACCGTCCTCGATGGCCGCCTCCAGCTGGCGGGCCAGCTGGAAGTACAGCGGGACGGGGCTCGCCCGGTCCACGGCGAGCCGCAACTGTGCGGGCTCGTGCTTGGGCACGCTGGGAGCGTAGCGGGAGGGCATCATGACGGGAAGTCCTTATGTCCGGACAAAGCGTTGACACAGGCGAGGGTGGCGCGGGAGGTTGGGACGGCGCGGACAGCCGTCACGTCTCCTCTTCCGAAGGGGCAGGAGCAGCAATGCGGATCGGACTCATCGGCGCAGGACGGATCGGCGCCTTCCACGCCGGGACGCTGCAGGCGCACCCCGACGTCGGCGAGCTGCTGGTCGCCGACGCAGACGCGGGCCGCGCACGGCAGGTCGCCGCGGCCGCCGGAGGGCGCGCCCTGCCGGTGGACGCGCTCTTCGCGGCCCGGCCCGACGCGCTGGTGATCGCCTCGGCGACCGCGGCGCACGCCCGGCTGATCGCCCGGGCGGCGCAGGAGGGGCTGCCGGCCTTCTGCGAGAAGCCGATCGCCCTCGACCTGGCCGGTACGGTCGCCGCGCTGGACGCGGCCGAGGCGGCGGGCGCGGTCCTGCAGATCGGCTTCCAGCGCCGCTTCGACCCTGGTTACGCCGCCGCCCGGCAGGCCGTCGCAGCGGGCAAGCTCGGCCGGCTGCACACGGTGCGCACCGTCAGCTCCGACCCGGCACCGCCGCCCGCCGCGTACGTGCCGCTGTCCGGCGGGCTCTACCGGGACTGCCTGATCCACGACTTCGACATACTGACCTGGGTGACCGGGCGGGCGGTGACCGAGGTGTACGCGGCCGGTACGAATGTCGGCGCCGACTACTTCAGAGCCGCGGGCGACGCCGACACCGCGGCGGTGCTGCTCACCCTGGAGGGCGGCGTGCTGGCCACCGCGACGGCGACCCGCTACAACGCCGCCGGGTACGACGTGCGGATGGAGCTGGCGGGAACCGACGGCCAGGTCGCGGTCGGCGTCGCCGCCCGCACCCCGCTGACCTCGGTGGAACCCGATGCCGCAGCGCTGCCGGGGCCGCCCTGGTCGGGCTTCCTCGACCGCTTCGGCTCGGCCTACCGTGCCGAAATGGACACCTTCCTGCGCGTCGCACGCGGCGCCGAGGCCAATCCCTGCGAGGGTCGGGACGCGCTGCGCGCCCTGCTGGTCGCCGAGGCCTGCGAGGTCTCCCGGCACGAGCGGCGCCCGGTGCCGGTCGCCGAGGTCGAGGCGGCCGCCAGGGCCTGCCGGGGCGAGGCGCGGAAGGGAGCGGTGGCGTGAGGCGGGAGCGGATCGCGGCGGCGCCCATCTCCTGGGGGGTGTGCGAGGTCCCCGGCTGGGGGCACCAACTGGCCCCCGACCGGGTGCTCACCGAGATGACGCAGCTGGGCATCACGGCGAGCGAGTTCGGCCCCGACGGCTTCCTGCCGGGGCCGCTGCTGGCCGCGTACGGCGTCACGGCGGTGGGCGGCTTCGTGCCCGCGGTGCTGCACGATCCGGACCACGACCCGCTGCCGGACGTACGGGCCGCCCTCGACCGCTTCACCGCGGCGGGCGCCCGCACCCTGGTGCTGGCCGCGGCGACCGGCCTGGACGGTTACGACGAGCGCCCGCAGGTGGACGCGGCGGGCTGGCGTACGCTGCTGGGCCGGCTTGACGAGATCGCGGCGCTCGCCGGCTCGCTGGGCGTCACGGCGGCACTGCACCCGCACGTCGGCACGGTCGTGGAGGGACCCGAGGAGGTCGACCGCGTCCTCGACGGCAGCGGGATCGGCCTGTGCCTGGACACCGGCCACCTGCTGGTCGGCGGCACCGACCCGGTCGCCCTCGCCCGTCGCGCCGCCTCCCGCGTGGCGCACGTCCACCTCAAGGACGTCGACGCGCCGGCCGCCGACGCGGTCCGCACCGGCCGCACCACCTACACCGCCGCGGTCACCGCCGGCCTCTACCGCCCCCTCGGCGCGGGCGACCTCGACCTCCCGTCCCTCCTCACGTCCCTGGAGTCCGCGGGCTACCCCGGCTGGTACGTGATGGAACAGGACACGGTCCTCCCCTCCCCACCCCCACCCGGCGCCGGCCCCCTCCCCGACATCCAGTCCTCCCTGACCTGGCTCCAGTCCTGGACCCCCGAACAGTGAAGCCCACCGAGCAGCCCGAGTCCCTTTCGTGGCAAGAGCCCGAGCAAACCCACCCCGTCCCGGCGCAAGAGTCCGCACAAACCCACCCCACCCGGGCGCAAGAGCCCGAGCAAACCCACCCCGTCCCGGCGCAAGAGTCCGCACAAACCCACCCCACCCGCGGGCAAGAGGCCGAGCAAACCCAGCCCGTCCGGCGTTTGAGGACGAGCGGGCAAGTGGACGCAGAGGCCGCACAAACCCAGCCCGTCCGGCGTTTGAGGACGAGCCGGGAAGAGGACGCGGGCGTCACACAAGCGCAAGGCCCGTACGACGTCGTCACGCTCGGCCGCGTAGGCGTGGACCTCTACCCCCAGCAGACCGGCGTCAGCCTGGCCGACGTCCACACGTTCGCAAAGTACCTCGGCGGCACAGCCGCCAACGTGGCGGTGGCAGCCGCCCGCCTCGGCCTGAGGACGGCAGTCCTCAGCGCCGTCGCCCCCGACCCGTTCGGGACCTTCGTGCGCACCGCCCTCACCGGCTTCGGCGTGGACCCCGCCCTGGTCCACACGATCCCCGGCACCCAGACCCCGGTGGTCTTCTGCGAGCTGTTCCCGCCCGACGACTTCCCGATCCACTTCTACCGCCGCCCCGTCGCGCCCGACGAGTGCCTGACGCCGGACGTCCTGGACGCACCGGCGACGGCGGCAGCCGTCCGCACCGCCCGCGCCCTGTGGATCACCGGCTCCGCACTGGCGGTCGAACCGACCCGTTCGACGGTCTTCGCGGCGCTGGAGCGCCGCGCGGGCGGCGAGGTCTGGTTCGACCTGGACTGGCGGCCGGGTTTCTGGGCGGACCCGGCGGAGGCGCCCGCGCTGTACGCCCGCGCGCTGTCGTACGCGACGGTGGCCGTCGGCAACCGCGCGGAGGTGGAGGTCGCGGTGGGCACCGCGGACCCGGAGTCGGCGGCCGGGGAGTTGCTGCGCCGGGGCGTGCGCACCGCCGTGGTGAAGCAGGGTCCGGCGGGCGCCCTGGTGCGTACGGCCAGGGAGCGGTACGTGGCGCCGCCGATGCCGGTGAAGGTCGTCAACGGCCTGGGCGCGGGCGACGCGTTCGGCGGCGCGCTGTGCGCGGGCCTGCTCGCGGCGGACCCGCTGCCGCAGGTACTGCGGGCGGCCAACGCGGCGGGCGCGATCGTGGCGTCCCGCCTGGCGTGCGCGGACGCGATGCCCACCCGGGCGGAGATCGACGCGGCACTCCACGACCGCCAGCCCCCAGCCACCCCGGCCGCAGGCACGGGCGCCGCACCGCCGCACCCGGAACCCACCGACGCCGGGACTCCCCCCGAGCAGCCCGCCGCAGGCGGGCCGGCGGGCACAGCAGCCGCACCCCCCGCCCGGCCCGCGCAGGCACCTCGCGGAACCCGCGCCCCCCACCCGGGAGTTGACCAGGTATGACGCACATCCCCGCGGGCCGCGGCGCCCGGGACGGCTACGACCTGTGGATCGACCCGGCGTCCGCGGGGTGGGCGTACTCGGCGCTGCGGGTGCTGGCCCTGGAGCCGGGCGGGCAGCGGGAGTTCGCGACCGGGGACAGCGAGTGGGTGGTACTGCCGCTGGCCGGGGCGTGCACGGTGCTGGCCGGCGGTGAGGCCTTCGCGCTGCACGGCCGCGCCGACGTCTTCTCCGGCGTGTCGGACTTCTGCTACCTGCCGCGGGACGCGCACGCGACGGTCGCGTCCGCGGAGGGCGGGCGTTTCGCGCTGGCGGGGGCGCGCTGCTCGCGCCGGCTGCCGGCCCGCTACGGCCCGGCGTCCGGTGTGCCGGTGGAGCTGCGGGGTGCGGGCGGCGCGAGCCGCCAGGTCAACAACTTCGCCGCGGCCGGTGTCTTCGAGTGCGACCGGCTGATCGCGGTCGAGGTACTGACCCCGGGCGGCAACTGGTCGTCCTTCCCGCCGCACAAGCACGACGAGGCGGGGCCGCACGAGTCGCAGCTGGAAGAGGTCTACTACTACGAGCTGTCCGGCGGGCAGGGCGCGATGGGCTACCAGCGGGTCTACCCGTCGCCGCGCGGCACGACCGACGTACTGGCCGAGGTCCGCTCGGGCGACGCGGTGCTGATCCCCGACGGCTGGCACGGCCCGAGCATGGCGGTGCCCGGCTACGACATGTACTACCTCAACGTCATGGCGGGGCCTGGCCCTTCGCGGCAGTGGCTGATCTCCGACGACCCGGCGCACGCGTGGGTGCGGGAGGGCTGGGCGGCCCAACCCCTGGACCCCCGGCTGCCGTTGTACGAGGCGCCGCGGGCGCCGCAGCCCCCTTCGGAGGAGGACGGCTCATGAGGCTGACGGTGGCGCAGGCCCTGGTCCGCTTCCTGTCGGTGCAGTTCACCGAGCGGGACGGGGTGCGGCACCGCACGGTCGCCGGGATGTGGGGCATCTTCGGTCACGGCAATGTCGCCGGTGTCGGCCAGGCGCTGCTGGAGGCGGGCCCGGAGGCGATGCCCTTCCACCAGGGGCGCAACGAGCAGGCGATGGTGCACGCGGCGGTCGGCTACGCCCGGATGAAGCACCGCCTGTCCACGCTCGCCTGCACCACCTCGATCGGCCCAGGGGCCACGAACCTGGTGACGGGCGCGGCACTGGCGACGGTGAACCGGGTGCCGGTGCTCCTGCTGCCCGGTGACGTCTTCGCGACCCGGCCCGCCGACCCGGTCCTGCAGCAGCTCGAAGTGCCGTGGGCGTACGACGTGTCGGTCAACGACGCGCTGCGCCCGGTCTCCCGCTACTTCGACCGGATCTGGCGCCCGGAGATGCTGCCCGCCTCACTGCTGCAGGCGATGCGGGTGCTGACCGACCCGGTGGAGACCGGGGCGGTGACACTGGCGCTGCCGCAGGACGTGCAGGCGGAAGGCTACGACTGGCCGGACGAGCTGTTCCGCGAGCGGGTCTGGCACGTACGGCGTCCGCTGCCCGACGCGGCGGCGCTCGCCGAGGCCGCACAGCTGCTGCGGTCGGCGCGGCGCCCGCTGGTCGTGGCGGGCGGCGGGGTGCGGCACGCCGAAGCGGCCCCCGTACTGGCGGAGTTCGCGGAGGCGACCGGTATCCCGGTGGCGGAGACGCAGGCAGGGAAGGGGTCGCTGCGCTGGGACCACCCGCAGGCGCTGGGCGCGATCGGCCACACCGGAACGCCCCCCGCGGACGCGGCGGCGCGCGAGGCGGACGTGGTGCTGGGCGTCGGCACCCGCTGGACGGACTTCACGACCGCCTCGGGCTCGCTCTTCGCGTCCGGGACGCGCTTCGTCAACCTCAATGCGGCGGCTTTCGACGGCCACAAGATGGCGGGCCTGGCGCTCGTGGGCGACGCGCGGGCCGGACTGGCCGCGCTGACCGCGGAGTTGGCGGGCTTCCGTGCGCCGGAACGGGAGTACGCCGTCGCCGAGTGGCGGGCGCGTACGGCCGCGGTGCTCGGACAGGGCGACGAGGGCGGGGGCGGCGACGGGGACGGCCCGTGGCCGCCCTCGCAGGCCGAGGTGATCGGCGCGCTGGACGCGGTGCTGGCCGACCGGGACGTGGTCGTCAACGCGGCCGGGTCGATGCCGGGCGACCTGCACAAGCTGTGGCGCTCCCGGGACCCGGAGCAGTACCACGTCGAGTACGGCTACTCGTGCATGGGTTACGAGATCCCGGCCGCGATCGGCGTGCGGCTCGCGGCTCCGGACCGCGAGGTCTTCGCGCTGGTCGGCGACGGCACGTACCTGATGCTGCCGACGGAGATCGTCACGGCCGTGCAGGAGGGCGTGCCGGTCAACCTGGTGATCGTCCAGAACCACGGCTACGCCTCGATCGGCGGCCTGTCGGCCCAGGTGGGGGCGGAGGGCTTCGCGACCGCCTACCGCTTCCCCGGCGCGGGCGGCGACTTCACCGGGGCGCCGCTGCCGGTGGACCTGGCGGCGAACGCGGCCAGCCTCGGCCTTGAGGTCTTCACCCCCGGCAGTGCGAAAGAGCTGCGCTCCGCCCTTGCCGCGGCCCGCAACTCCCCCCGCCCGACGGCCGTCTACGTCGAGACCGACCCGTCCCGCCCGGCGCCGGGGGCCGAGGCCTGGTGGGACGTGCCGGTGGCGGAGGTCTCCACCCGCCCGGCCACCCGCGCCGCCCGAGCCGCCTACGAGGCGTCCCGCCCGGCACCAGGCAGCCGCCCCACCCTGTGACGCTTGTCACAGCCGACGCCGCCCGCCCCACCCGGCGCCCGGTACGCGCGTAGCGCGGAAGCAGGTGCGGGTTCCGCTTGCCGAAAGCGCTCTCACGCACCCACGGGCGCACTCCGGCGACGCGCCCGTTCCGCTTGCCGGAAAAGTCTCACGCCTCACATGTGACGCGATCCGGCTGTGACCTGCGTCACCGCTTCCTGCCGGTTCCCTTTTGATCCGGACAGTGGTCATGATCTCCCTGCCGTCGATCGAACATTTCCCCTGCGTTCGACAAGAAGGCACCTGACGTCGGAGGATGAAGATTTTCCGGCGATTCACTGCATTCGATGAAGCAGTGAGATCACTTTGATCCTCATAGGATCTGTACGGACGGAGAACCCCATGCTGAATCGTCGTGTGGCAAGTGTCCTGGTCGGTGCGGCCGCGGTCATCGCCCCCGTCGCGATCAACGCGCCCGCCCAGGCGGCGGCCCCCTCGTCGGCGAAGCCGAGCGTCGTCAGGCCGATGGTCCTGACGGCGGCCATCGGCGCGAACGGCACGTCGGCGCGCTGCCAGGCGACCGGGAAGAGGGCGTGCTTCTTCGCCGGACCGAGCGTCGGGAGCACGTACGCCATCTGGTCCACCAGCAGTTCGAGCCAGGACCTCACCGGCTACTACTTCGGCTCGTCGGGCACCGGTGAGAACACGGCCGTCTACCACATGGCGCAGGCCCTCGCGTGCAGCACCTACGCCCCCAACTCCTGCACCGTCTACGCCGGCTACAGCTACGCGGGCAACTCCGACCACGAGTCCCACGGGCAGGTCGGGAAGCTCTACTACACCAACAAGGCCGCCTACTCCTTCGTTGTCTGACCGGTAACCCGGGCAGACACACCTCGCGGGTGCGCCGTCCCGGGCGCGGTGAGCGTCGTCACCGCCCGGGACGGCCGCACCACCCTCCAGCGGCAAAGGATGTCCATGTACGGCAGTTCCCCCTCCCGTCGGCGCGGCAGGCTCGCCGTCGCCGCCACTGCACTGACGGCGGCAGTGGCGGCGTCGGTGGCCGGCTGCGGCTCGGGACACGGCACCACCGGCACCACCACCGCTGCCGTGAGACCCGCGGCCGGGGCCTTCGCCACGCTCCACGGCGGGCCGACGCACGACCAGATCGCCCTGCCGGTGGACGCCTACGCGCTGACCGTCCCCGAGCGCGACCGGCTGGACCACGCACGCAGCGTGCTCGCCGGCCGGTGCATGCGCAGCTTCGGCTACCGCTACGACGCCGCAGCCGACAAGGCGGTGGCCGCGCGCACCGCCCGCAACCACCTGGAAGACTTCGGCCTCTACGAGAACAAGCGCCGCTACGGCGTCACCGACGTGGCCGTCGCCGCCCGGTACGGCTACCACCTGGTGTCCGCTGCGAGCGGCACCGCGGTGCCGCAGGACCAGGCCGACGACCACGGCCTGGGCAAGGAGAGCCCCGCGGAGCAGGAAGTCCGCTTCGGCACCGACCCGAAGGGCAAGCCCGCTCTGCGCACCGCCTCCGGGCAGCCGATACCGCCCAACGGCTGCCTGAGCGCGGGCGACGACACCTTCACCGTGCAGGGGGCGACGGGCGACGACGCGGAGGCCGTGCGGGCGCTGGCCGCGACCTCCTTCGAGCAGTCCCAGCAGGACCCCGCGGTCGTCGCCGCCCGCACGGCCTGGTCGAAGTGCCTTGCCGCCAAGGGCTACACCTTCACCGACCCCGTGGGGAATCCCGGCTTCGACGCCGGGGCGCCGGCCGTCTCCCCCGCCGAGTCGGCCATGGCATCGGCCGATGCGGCCTGCAAGCAGCAGACGCATCTGACCGACGTGTGGCTGGCCGCGGAGGCCGGCTTCCAGCAGCGGTGGATCGCGGCCCACCCCGCCGACTTCCGAGCGGCCAAGTCCGTGCACGACGAGATGATGAAGCGCGTCGACCAGGTGCTCGCCGCGGCCCACTGACCCCCGACGCCCCCTGTTCTTCCTACTCCTCCGGCTTGGCCGCGGGGCCGAACTCGGCGTCGGCCGTGGTCACCGTGCCCGCGGTCCGCCCGGGGGCGGTGTGGTAGCGCCAGTAGAGGTTGGTGTGGGTGATGACCTTGTCCGGCGGCGGGGCGCCGAAGGACGTCAGGTCCTCGGTGGTGTGGGCGTCCTCGACCAGGGTCACGTCGTAGCCCCGGGTGAGCGCGCCGTGCAGCGTGGCTCGCACGCACTCGTCGGTCTGTGCCCCGGCGACCACCAGGCGGCCGATGCGGCCCGCGGCGAGCACGTCTTCGAGGTCGGTGGCCTCGAAGGAGTCGGGATACGTCTTCTGCACCAGCGCCTCGGCGTCGGTCCGCACCAACTCCTGCACATACGCCCAGCCCTCGGTGCCGCTGACCAGCTGGTCGCTGTTGTGCTGCACCCACACCACGGGCGCGCCCTCGGCCCGCGCCCTGTCGACCAGGGTGGCGATGTTGGCCACCACGGTGTCCCGGTCGTGCGCCCCGCCCACGACGCCCTTCTGCACGTCGATCACCAGCAGCGCGGTGTGCGGTCGGTTCTCCAGTGTGGTCATGGCGCCTCCCGGCAGGTACGGGTCCCTCGTCTCCACCGACCCTACGACCGGACACTGACATCGCCGTGTCGCCGGGCAGGCGCCCGGTCGCGCAGGACCACCTTCCCGTCGCCACCGCCGACGGGAAGGTGGCTGCCGGGTGAACAGCAGACCTGCGACGTGTGTGCGCGTGTCGCATGACGGTCACAACCGCCGCCAGGCCCGGCCGCTCGGCGGTCGCGGTACGTAGGCTGCTGCTCGGGCAGGGCAACTTCGCTGGGGGGACGTCGCGGACATGGCAGCGCAGGTGGAGGCCGGCCGGCTGGTCGGCGGCCGGTACCGGCTGGTCGGCAGGCTCGGCGCCGACGCGGCGGGCGAGCTGTGGCGGGCGCACGACGAGCATCTGCGGGTGGACGTCGCGGTCAAGCGCGGCCGGCCGGCCGCGCCGTCCGCGGACGCCGACAGCGCCGAGGTGGCGGCCCGCACCGCCCAGCAGGCCCGCGGTGCCGCGCGGCTGCGCGACCACCCGCATGTCGTCGCCGTCTACGACGTCGTCCTCGACGACGAGGCGCCGTGGACGGTGATGCAGCTGGTCGAGGGGCGCTCCCTGCGCGAGCACCTGGACGCCAACGGTCCGCTGTCCGTGGACCGGGCGGCGGACGTGGCGCGGGCGGTGCTCAAGGTTCTGGCCGCGGCCTATGCGATGGACGTCGTCCATCGCAACATCACACCGGCGGCCGTCGTCCTCGCCGGCAGCGGCGAGGTGCTGCTCACCGACTTCGGCGCACCGGGGAAGGGCGGCACGCCCGAGTCGCTGGGCGAGCCCGGCTTCGTCGCGCCCGAGCGGATCCGCGAGGCGGAGGCGGGCGGCGCCGGCGACCTCTTCTCGCTGGGCGTGACGCTCTACCGGGCGCTGGAGGGCGAACTGCCGTTCAGCCCCGACGTGCCGACCTCCGTGCTCTACGACGAGGCCGCGCCGCCGGTAAGGGCCGGACGGCTCGCCCCGCTGCTGGCCCAGCTCCTGCAACGGGACCCGGCGCTGCGGCCGACCCCCGCGCAGGCGCTCGCGCTGGTCGACCCGCCTCACGACACCGGTCCCGCGGTCGCACTGGTCAAGGCGCCGGCCCTCGTACGCGACCGCAGCCGGTCCGACTGGCGGGAGGAGGACGTCGCCCTCGAAGGGCACACCAGCGAGGTCAGGGCGGTCGCCTTCAGCCCGGACAGCTCCACGGTGGCCAGCGCGGGCGACGACCGGACCGTCCGGCTGTGGAACCTCGACGGCCGGCGCACGGCCAGCACCCCGCTCGCCGGGCACACCGACTGGATCCGGGCGCTCGCTTTCGGACCGGACGGCACGGTGCTCGCCAGCGGCGGCGACGACAAGCAGATCCTGCTGTGGGACCTCACCACAGGGCGGCCCTTCGCCGCCCAGCTGACCGGCCACACCGGCTGGATCCGCGCGCTCGCCTTCAGCCCGGACGGCACGCTGCTCGCCAGCGCGGGCGGAGACAAGGTCATCCGGCTGTGGGACGTCGCCTCCGGCGGCAGCACCGCGGTCTTCACCGGCCACACCGGCTGGGTCCGGTCCGTCGCCTTCAGCCCCGACGGCACGGTCCTCGCCACCGGCGGCAACGACAAGGTCGTACGCCTGTGGCACGTCGCCTCGGGGGAGAACTTCGCCAACTGGCCGGGCGTGGACGGCCGCGTCCACGCGGTGCGTTTCAGCCCGGACGGCAGGCTGCTGGCCGCGGCCGGCAACTCCGGAGTACGGCTGTGGGAGGTCGCGACGGGCGCGCCCGTCCCGGCGTGGAACGGTGTCGGCGGCCGGATCCGCTCGTTGTCCTTCGGACCGGACAACCTGACGATCGCCACGGGCAGTACGAAGCGGACGGTGACGCTGTGGGACCTGGCCACCGCGTCCCCCCGCGTCACCTGGACCGGCACGTACGGCCAGGCCTACTCGGTGGTCCACAGCCCCGACGGCACGATGCTCGCCAGCGGCGACGTCAAGAGGGTACGCCTCTGGTACCCCCCGCGCTGATCCTTGGGCCGCGGCCCCCCACCCCTGCCGGGTGCCTGGTCGCGCAATCCCCGCGCCCCGGTGGTTTGCCCTCTGCCGCACAGGGTGAGCGTTTTTCAGGGGCGCGGGAAACGGCGCGACCAGCCCACCACCGGGGCGCGGGCCGCCACCGACCCAAGGGGCTGTTGCTCTCGGAGACGGACCACCGACCGGTGGGGGCTGGTCGCGCCCACGCGGCGGCAGGCGCAGATCGGATGCAGCCCCGCGCCCGTGGGGCGCCCTCACGGGCACTGGGACCCTCTGGTCAGGTGGGCGGGGGCTGGGCGGGGATGGGGGTCTCCCAGCGGAGGAGGTCGCCGGGCTGGCAGTCGAGGACCTCGCAGAGGGCGGCGAGTGTCGCGAAGCGCACCGCCTTGGCCCGGCCGTTCTTGAGCACCGCCAGGTTCGCGGGGGTGATGCCGACGCGGTCGGCGAGTTCGCCGACGGACAGCTTCCGCCGGGCGAGCATCACGTCGATGTCGACGACGATCGGCATCAGATCACCTCGTCCAGCTCGTCCCGCATCCGGGTCGCCTGGGCGAGCAGGGTCCGCAGGACGAGCACGATGAGGGCGACCCCGAGGATGGCGACGCCGATCCCGCCCATGATGAGGGTGACGCCGGGGTCGTCCCGCTGGCCGGGGGCGTTCACGGCGGTGACCGCGAACCACACGAGGGCGGCTGCGACGATCGCGCCGATGATGCCGTCGACGTACCGGAAGGCGGCGTGCGAGAACACGGTGCCGCCGCGCACCATCGTGACCAGTCGCCATACGCAGACCAGGGCCGACCTGGGCCGCCCCGACACCCAGGATCGTGATCACGCGCAGCGGGGTGAGCGGGAGCGAACCGTCCTCGGGGTCGTTCGATAGACGCAGCAAGCGCTGGGTCACACGCCCCAGGAGGACCGCAGGTCCGCGAAGAACTCGTGGAAGCCCGGGAAGGTCTTCTTCACGCACGACGGGTCGTCGAAGGTCGTCCCCGGGGTGCGCAGGCCCGCCACCGCGAAGCTCATGGCCATGCGGTGGTCGCCGTGGCAGGCGATCTGGACCGGGGCCGGGGTGCCGGGGTGGATCTCGATCCAGTCGGTGCCGGTCTCGACGGCGATGCCCTGCGCCCGCAGGTTCGTCGCGCACGCGTCGAGCCGGTCGCACTCCTTGACGCGGGTGTTGTAGACGTCCTCGATGCGGACCGGGCCGTCCGCGAAGGGGGCGATCGCCGCCAGTGTCGGCATCGTGTCGGAGATGTCGCGCATGTTGACCGTGACGCCGGACAGCCGCCCGGTGCCGGTCACGGTCGTGGCGTTTGCGCCGACCTCCACGTCCGCGCCCATCGCGCGCAGCACCTCGACGAACTGCAGGTCGCCCTGCAAGGCGCCCTTGCCCAGGCCCGGCACGGTCGCGGTCCTCCCCGCGAGGGCCGCGGCGGCGAAGACGTAGCTGGCGGCGGACGCGTCCGGCTCGATCGCGTAGTCGGCGGCCCGGTAGCCGCCGGGCGGCACGACGAAGGTGTCGCCCTCACGGGTGACATCGACGCCGAAGCTGCGCATCATCGCGAGGGTGATCTCGACGTACGGCACCGACACGATGCCGGTGACCTTGATCCGCAGGCCCCCCGCCGTCAGCGGACCCGTCATCAGGAGCGCGGTCAGGAACTGCGACGACAGGCTCGCGTCGAGCACGACGTCGCCGCCCTTCATCCCGGCCGCCCGCACGGTCAGCGGCAGGTGGCCCTCGGCTCCGTCGTGGGTGAGGTCCACGCCCAGCGCGCGGAGCGCGTCGGTGAGCGGGGCGACGGGGCGGCGGCGCATCTGCGGCGAGGCGTCGAAGCGGTAGGTGCCGGCCGCTGCCGCGGAGGCCAGCGCGGGCAGGAAGCGGGCGGCGGTGCCGGCGTCCCGGCAGTCCACCTCGGCGGCGGGCTCGGACGGTCCCTGCGGGCGGCCGGTGATGCGCCACTCGTCCGCCGCCCGGTGCACCCCGTAGCCGAGGTCGGCCAGCGCCTGCGCGAAGCCGTCGGTGTCGTCGGAGAGCAGCGGCCTGCGCAGTACGCTCTCGCCTTCGGCCGCCGCTGCCAGGAACAGTGCCCGTGCCGTCACGGACTTCGAACCGGGTACGGCCACGATCACGACTGCCTCCAGGCTGACATCGGGGACGCCCCCGGCCGCGTCATTTTACGAGGCCGCTGTCGCCTACTCACCTGCGGGCCGGTGGGGCTGTCGCGCAGTTCTCCCCCAGAGCTTCGCCTGGGCGGTACCCCCACGCGCCCCTGGTGTGCCCTCTCTCCTTTTCGCGCCCCCGATGGCGCTACGTCGGGTCGGTGAGGCGGTCGAGGAGGTCGGTCAGGCGTTTGGTCACCGTGGGGCGGTCGCCGTCGGTGAGGGCGGAGCCCATGCCGACGGCGACCGCGCCGGAGGCGACCCACTCGGGGGCCTCGGCGACCGTGACGCCGCCGACGGGGATGATCGCCGCCTGCGGCAGGATCATCCGGAGGTCCGCGACCCAGCGCGGGGTCAGCGACGAGGCAGGGTAGAGCGTCAGCGCGTCCGCGCCCAGCTCCATCGCGCGCACCGCCTCGGTCGGGGTGGCCACCCCGGGGAAGACCGGCACCCCGTAGCGGTGGCCGGTGCGCAACACCGCCTCGTCCAGGTTGGGCGCCAGCAGGAAGCGGGCGCCCGCGTCGATCGCCATCCGCGCGGACACCGCGTCCACGACCGTGCCGGCGCCGATGACCGCGTCGTCGCCGACCTCGCGGACCAGCGTGGTGACCGCTTCGAGCGCGAAGGGCGTGGTGAGCGAGATCTCCAGGGTGGTGAGCCCGGCGGACAGCAGCGTGTCGGCGGTGGCCGCCGCCTGGTCGTAGGTGCGGCTGCGGATCGTGGCGAAGACCCGCTGTGCGAGTGCGGCCCTGGTGGTCTCCCAGCGGTACACGGAGGAGCGGTCCTTCCTGACGGTGCTGCCGGATGGTGCTGCCCGGTTGTGCGGCGGTCGGGACCGCGATCAGCACGCTACCCGCCGTGCGGGGGCTGCCCGCCGGTCGATCGGGCAGCTGTCACCGCACCGTGACATGAGAGGAGCATGAGAGGGAAGGGGTGCCCGCCCGACTCACCCGGCGTGGGTCGAGAACAGGCCACCGGTGGGTCCCTGCTTGTCGCCGCCCTGCGCCTTCTTCAGCGCGTTGGCCAGGCCTTCGATGGTCATCGACTGCAGGATGACCTGCCCGTTGCCCTCCAGGGTGGCCAGCGAGAGGCCCTCGCCGCCGAAGACCGCGTTCATGATGCCCTGCCGGTTCAGGCCGCCGATGCGCTGGACGCCGTACTGGATGCCCTCTTCGAAGGCGACGATGCAGCCGGTGTCGACCTCGATGCGGCCGCCGAAGTCGGCGGGGTTGAGGTCGATGAAGTTGCCCGCGCCTGCGATGATCACGGTGCCGTGGCCGGTGAACTTCTCCAGGATGAAGCCCTCGCCGCCGCTCATGCCCTGCCGCCCGCCCGCGAAGGCGATGCCGAACTGCACGGTCTCCTCGGCGGCCACGAAGGCGTCCTTCTCGGCGAACCAGGCGCGCGACCCGGTCAGCTCCAGGGCGCGCATCTCGCCGGGCAGCACCCCGGCGAAGCCGACGGTGCCCTCGCCGCCGGAGGCGGTGAAGTACTGGAAGGCCAGCGACTCGCCGGCCAGCGCCCGCTGGCCCACCTGCATCGCGGTGCCCATGGCCTGCCGCAGCAGGCCGCCCATGCCGCCGCCCTGCTGGCCGACGCCGGGGGCACCGCCGCCGGCATTGCGGGTGCCGGGGCCGCCGAGGCGGGTCTCCATGGACACGTTGGCGGTCTTGAACAGGAACTTCCCGGCCTCGCAGTAGACCGTCTGGCCGGGGTTGAGAGTGCAGACGGCCATCTGCATGGCATTGCCGACGATCTGCTGCTGCAGGGTCACAGCGGTACTCCTTGGGACGTCCGGGGCCGAATGGGGCGATACCGGCGCGCTTCGCGCCGTCCCGTCAACGTACCGCCCGGGCGATTCGGTTCCGCAAGGGCCCGGGCTCGCCCTGCCGCTCCCCGTCGGCCTGGGCGGGCAGGCCGACCGGGCGCTCACCGCCGGTGTCGAGGAAGCGGGCCAGCGGCAGGGTGGCCGCGCCCACGGTGACCGCGTCGGTGCCGAGCCGGCCCAGCTCGATGGAGGTCTGCGCGCAGGGGTGGTGCAGGGCGTAGGCGGCGGCGACCTCGCGGACGGTGGGCAGGATGCGCGGGCCGAGCATCAGCCCGGCCCAGCCGCCGATCACGATGCGGTGCGGGTTGAAGAGGTTGATCAGGTCGGCGATGCCCGCGCCCAGGTACTCGGCGGCCTCGGCGAGCAGCGCGTCGGCCTCCGGGTCCCGGTCGGCGGCGGCCAGCAGTTCGGCGAGCGCGGTCTCCTCGCTGACCCCCTTGGGTGCGCCGGGCCAGCGGCCGAGCAGCGCCTCGGCTCCGACGTAGGCCTCTAGGCAGCCGCGGGAGCCGCAGCGGCAGGTGCGTCCGCCGACCCGCAGGGTGGTGTGGCCCCACTCCCCCGCGCTGCTGCTCGCCCCGTGGTAGGGCTTGCCGTTGGTGACGACGCAGGCGCCGACGCCTGAGCCGATGAGCGCGATCACCACGTTGTCCGAGCCGCGTCCGGCGCCGAACCACATCTCGGCCTGGCCGAGGGTCTTGGCGCCGTTGTCGATGAAGAGCGGCAGCGCGGTCCCGGCCCGCAGCAGCCGGCCCATCGGGACCGCGTCCCAGCCGATGGTCTGGCCGTGCACGACGACGCCGTCGCCGGGCAGGTCGCCGGGCGCGTCGTCGTGGGCGACGATGCCGGGCACTCCGATGCCGACGCCGAGCACCTCCCGGTCGTCGATGCCGGCCTCGCGGACGACCGTCTCGATGCCGTCGAGCACGAGGCGTACGACGTGGTCGACGTCGTGGCCGCTGTCGGACAACGGCAGGTCGGCGGCGGCGAGTTCGGTCAGTGCGAGGTCGAACAGCTCGACCCGCACCCGGGTCTCGCCGACGTCCACGCCGACCACGTAGCCGTACCCCGGGGCCACCTGGAGCAGGATCCTGGGGCGCCCGCCGTCGGACTCGACGGCGCCGGCCTCCTCGACCATGCCGTCCGCGATCAACTCTCCAACGACGTTACTGATCGACCCCGCGCTCAGACCCGTGTCCCGGCCCAGCTCCTGCCGGCTCAGGGGACCTTCGAAATACAAATGACGCAGAAGCGATGCACGGTTGCCGCGCCGCAGGTCACGTACGGTGCGCTTGCCTCGCTCAGCCATCTTGTCTCCCTCCCGGGGGGTCCGGCGTGAATCTATCGCTGCACAAGGTCTTGACGCCACCTTTTCTCACAAGTTAAATCACGCCCTGAATTAAGACACAGGCGCTGTTCACTTCCTGAAGCGATCCCACCTGAGAGGGAACCCGTCATGCGCTCTTCCAGCACCTCCAGCAGACTCGTTGCGGCCACCGCCCTCGTGGCCGCGCTGGGTCTGACCCTCGCCGCGTGCGGCGGCGGCTCCGACGACGACAGCAGCGGCAGCTCCTCCGGCGGCAAGACCGCCGACGCCAACAGCCTCAAGGGCCAGACGATCACGTACTGGGCCAGCAACCAGGGCACCAGCCTCGACGCCGACAAGAAGACCCTGACCACCGAGCTGGACAAGTTCACGGCGCAGACGGGCATCAAGGTCAAGCTGGAGGTCATCGGCTGGGCGGACCTGCTCAACCGCATCTTGGCGGCGGCCACCTCCGGCCAGGGTCCCGACGTGCTCAACATCGGCAACACCTGGTCCGCCTCGCTGCAGGCCACCGGCGCCCTCATGCCGTGGGACGACGCCGCCTTCCAGACCATCGGCGGCAAGGACCGGTTCGCCCCGGCCGCGATCGCCTCGGCGGGTGCCGCGGGCCAGGACCCGGCCGCCGTGCCGCTGTACTCGATGGCGTACGGCCTGTACTACAACAAGAAGATGTTCGCCGACGCGGGGATCGCCAACCCGCCCACCACGTGGGACGAGTTGGTCGCGGACGGCAAGAAGCTCACCAAGGACGGCCACTACGGCATCGCCGTCGAGGGCGCCAACGGTGCGGAGAACATCCACCACATCTTCGTGCTCGCCAAGCAGCGCGGCGCCAGCTGGTTCGACGACAAGGGCGCGCCGACCTTCACCGGGCCGCAGCAGGTCGCGGCGGTCAAGCAGTACGTCGACTTCATCGCGAACGACAAGATCGCGGCGAAGGGCAACGCCGAGTACGTGCAGAACCAGACCATCACCGACTTCGCCACCGGCAAGGCCGCGATGATGATGTGGCAGACCGCCTCGGCCTCGATCGCCTCGCACGGCATGAAGCCCGACCAGTACGGCGTGGTGCCGGTTCCGACGCAGACCGCGGGCGCCACCGGTGACGCCGGTGTGACCTCCATGGTCGCCGGCATCAACATGGCCATCTTCAAGGACACCAAGCACAAGGACGCCGCCGAGGCGTTCGTGAAGTTCATGACGAGCACCGCCGAGCAGAAGTCGCTCAACGGCACCTACGGCTCGATCCCGCCGGTCCTCGAGGCGCAGAGCGACCCGGCCTTCCAGACCCCGGACCTGAAGGTGCTGGCCCAGGTGCTGCAGAAGTCGGCCGCGCCGCTGCCGCAGGTGGCCAACGAAAGCCAGTTCGAGAACCTGGTCGGCCCCGCCGTCAAGAGCCTGTTCGCCGACGCCGCCGCCGGCAAGCCCGTGACGGACGACTCCGTCAAGGCCGCGCTGACCAAGGCGCAGCAGCAGATGCCCGCGTCGTAAGGATCGGCTCTCCTCCATGACTGCCACCGCCCCCCCGAGGCGTGCGCCCGAAGCCGGCCCCAGCAGCGGCAAGTCCGCTGCCGGGGGCCGGCTCCGGCCGCGTATCGTCGAACGGCTCCGCCAAGGCGGACTGCCGTACCTCCTCCTGCTGCCCGCCATTCTCGCCGAACTGCTGATCCACATCGTGCCGATGTTCTTCGGCATCCTGATCAGCTTCAAGAACCTGACGCTGTTCTACATCCACCACTGGAACACCGCCCCCTGGGCGGGCTTCGACAACTACAAGGCCGCGGTCAAGATCCACCAGCCGATCGGCCAGGCACTGCTGCACTCGTTCTGGGTGACGCTGTCCTACACCCTGCTGTCGGTGGCCCTGTCCTGGCTGCTCGGCACCGCCGCGGCGATCCTGCTGCAGGACAAGTTCCGCGGCCGAGGCCTGATCCGCACCATCTTCCTGGTGCCCTACGCGCTCCCCGCGTACGCGGCACTGATCACCTGGACCTTCATGTTCCAGCAGGACACCGGTCTGGTGAACCACGTCCTGCACGACCAGTTGCATGTGACGTCGAGCAAGTCCTTCTGGCTGATCGGCGACAACAGCTTCTGGGCGATGGTCGTCGTGTCGGTCTGGAAGTCCTGGCCGTTCGCCTTCCTGGCGCTGATGGCCGGTCTGCAGAACATCCCCCGCGAGCTGTACGAAGCCGCCGCCATGGACGGCGCGGGTGTCTGGCAGCAGATCAGGAAGATCACCATGCCGTCGCTGCGGCCGGTGAACCAGGTGATCGTCCTGGTGCTCTTCCTGTGGACGTTCAACGACTTCAACACGCCGTTCGTGATGTTCGGTCAGAACCCGCCGCACCAGGCGGACCTGATCTCGATCCACATCTACCAGTCCTCGTTCATCAACTGGAACTTCGGCTCCGGCTCGGCGATGTCGGTCCTGCTGCTGCTCTTCCTGCTCGTGGTGACGGCCGTGTACCTGCTGGTCACGTCCAGGGGAAGGAGCGAGAACGATGTCTAGGTTCACCGACCAGCCGTCGCCGATGGCGCAGCCGAAGTCCTTCCTGTGGACCCGGCGGGTCGTCCTGACGCTGCTGCTGGCCTTCGTGCTGGTCCCCGTGTACGTCATGCTCAGCTCGTCCCTGAAGAGCCTCCAGGACGTGCAGGGCTCGTTCAAGTGGATCCCGCACAGCCTGACGTTCAAGCCGTACATCGACATCTGGAAGACGATCCCGCTCGCGCACTACTTCGTGAACTCGGTGATCGTCTGCGTCAGCGCCACGGTCTTCTCCGTGGTCCTGGCGATCTTCGCCGCGTACGGGGTGAGCCGCTACCGGTTCATGGGCCGCAAGGTCTTCACCGTGACGGTGCTGTCCACCCAGATGTTCCCCGGCATCCTGTTCCTGCTGCCGCTGTACCTGATCTTCGTCAACATCGGCAACAGCACGGGCATCACGCTCAACGGCAGCAGGCTCGGCCTGATCATCACCTACCTCACCTTCTCGCTGCCCTTCTCCATCTGGATGCTCGCGGGCTACTTCGACTCGATCCCGCGGGATCTGGACGAAGCCGCGAAGGTGGACGGCTGCGGCGCCCTGGGCGCGCTCTTCCGCGTCGTCGTCCCTGCCGCGGTTCCCGGCATCGTCGCCGTGAGCGTCTACGCGTTCATGACGGCCTGGGGCGAGGTGCTGTTCGCGTCGGTCATGACCAACGAGTCCACCAGGACACTGGCGGTCGGCCTGCGCGAGTACGCCACCCAGAACGACGTGTACTGGAACCAGGTCATGGCCGCATCCATCGTCGTCAGCATCCCCGTGGTCGCCGGATTCCTGCTCCTGCAGCGTTACCTCGTCGCCGGGCTGACCGCCGGCGCCGTCAAGTAACCCCTCCCGAAAGGCAGCTTGTGAACGACCTGAGCGCTCTTCCCGCCGATTTCGTCTGGGGAGCGGCCACCGCCGCGTACCAGATCGAGGGCGCGGTGGACGAGGACGGCCGGGCCCCGTCCATCTGGGACACCTTCTCCCATACCCCCGGCAAGATCGACGGCGACGACACCGGCGACGTCGCCTGCGACCACTACCACCGCACCGCCGAGGACCTGGGCCTGATGAAGACCCTCGACCTCGACTCGTACCGCTTCTCCATCGCCTGGCCGCGAGTCGTGCCGCAGGGCGGCGGGGCGGTCAACGCGGCCGGTCTCGCCTTCTACGACCGGCTGGTGGACTCGCTGCTGGAAGCGGGCATCACGCCCAACGCCACCCTCTACCACTGGGACCTCCCGCAGGCCCAGCAGGACCGGGGCGGCTGGCCCGAGCGCGAGACGGCGGAACGTTTCGGCGAGTACGCGGCCGTGGTGGCGCAGGCGCTCGGCGACCGCGTCAAGGATTGGGCGACGCTCAACGAGCCGCTGTGCTCGGCCTGGATCGGCCACCTGGAGGGCACCATGGCCCCCGGCTGGACCGACCTGACCGCGGCGGTCCGTGCGTCGTACCACCTGCACGTCGGACACGGCCTGGCCGTGCAGGCGCTGCGGGCCGCGCACTCCGACCTGCGGATCGGCATCGTCAACAACCTCAGCCCGTGCGAGCCGGCCACCGACCGCGACGCCGACGTCGCGGCCGCACGCCGGGCCGACGGCCACACCAACCGCTGGTGGCTCGACCCGATCCACGGCCGCGGCTACCCGCAGGACATGGTCGACCTCTACGGTGTGGACCTGCCGGTCAAGGACGGCGACCTGGAGTCGATCGCCGCCCCGCTGGACTGGCTGGGCCTGAACTACTACTTCCGCAACGTCATCACCGACGACCCGACCGGGCCTGCCCCGCACGCCAAGTCGGTCTACCTGCCGGGCGTCCGGCGGACGGCGATGGACTGGGAGGTCAACGCGGACGGCCTGGAGCAGCTGCTGGTCCGGCTGTCCGAGGAGTACGGCGCGAGCAAGATCTTCGTCACCGAGAACGGCTCCGCCTACCGCGACACCGTGGGCGCCGACGGCCAGATCGACGATCCCGAGCGGACCGCCTACCTGGACGAGCACCTGGCGGCCTGCGCCCGCGCGGTCCGCCGCGGGGTCCCGCTGGCCGGGTACTACGCCTGGTCGCTGCTGGACAACTTCGAGTGGGCGTACGGCTACGACAAGCGCTTCGGCCTCGTCCACGTCGACTACACCACGCAGAAGCGCACCATCAAGGGCAGCGGTCGGCGGTACGCCGAGATCATCGCGGCCCACCGCCGCAAGGCGCGCCGCGCGGCCTGACGGCTCCGCCCGCACGGGCGTACGAGGGGTGACGCCACCGGTCCGCCGGTGCGTCACCCCTCGTACGTGGGTGCGGCAGTCGGGCCGGCCTACGGGTGGCGGGCGCTGAGCAGCCGGCCGCGCGGCGGCCCGGTGACCGCACCGTCCACGGCGATCCGCTCGCCGCGCAGCCAGCTGCTGCGGACCACGCCGTGCAGGGTGCGGCCCGCGTAGGCGGTGATCGGGTTGCGGTGCCGCAGCCGGGCCGGGTCGACGGTGAAGACCGCGTCCGGGTCGACCACCGCGAAGTCGGCGTCGCGCCCGGCGGCGACGGCGCCCTTGGCGGGCAGGCCCGCCAGCGCCGCGGGTCCCGCCGACATCCAGCGGGCCACGTCGGCCAGGGTGTGGCCGCGGCGGCGGGCCTCGGTCCACACCGCGGACAGGCCCAGTTGGAGTGAGGAGATGCCGCCCCAGGCGGCGGCGAAGTCCCCGGTGTCCTTCGCCTTGAGGCCGATCGTGGAGGGCGAGTGGTCGGAGACGACGCAGTCGATCGTGCCGTCGGCGAGCGCCTGCCACAGCGCGTCCTGGTTGGCGGCCTCCCTGATCGGCGGGCAGCACTTGAACTCCGTGGCCCCGTCCGGGACTTCCTCCGCGGTCAGGGTCAGGAAGTGCGGGCAGGTCTCCACCGTCACGCGCACGCCGTCGCGCTTGGCGGCGGCGATCAGCGGCAGGGCGGAGGCGGACGACAGGTGCAGGACGTGGATGCGCGCGTCCAGCTTGGCCGCGAAGGCGACCAGGCCCTCCACGGCCCGGTCTTCCGCGGCCGGCGGCCGGGAGGCGAGGAAGTCGGCGTAGCGGCGGCCCGGGCGCTGCGGGGCGCCGCCGATCGTGCCGGGGTCCTCGGCGTGCACGATCAGCAGGCCGCCGAAGCCGGTGAGTTCGGCCAGCGCCGCCTCGACCTCCGGCGGGGTCAGCTGCGGGAACTCGTCCACGCCGGACGGCAGCAGGAAGCACTTGAAGCCGAAGACGCCCGCCTCGTGCAGCGGGCGCAGGTCGGGGAGGTTGCCCGGCACCGCGCCGCCCCAGAAGCCGACGTCGGTGTGCACCTTGCCGCGGGCCGTGGCGCGTTTGACGTCCAGGTGGGCGGTGGTCGTGGTGGGCGGGATGCTGTTCAGCGGCATGTCCACCACCGTCGTCACACCGCCTGCCGCGGCGGCCGCGGTGGCCGTCGCGAAGCCCTCCCACTCGGTGCGGCCCGGGTCGTTGATGTGCACGTGGCTGTCCACCAGGCCCGGCAGCAGGACGTCGTCGCCGAGGTCCACGACCTCGGCGCCGCGGGGCGGCGGCGCGTCGTGCGCGCGGACCGCGGTGATGGTGCCGCCCCGCACCTCGACGGCGGCCGGGCGCTCGCCCTCCGGGGTCACGACGCGGGTGGAGCGCAGCACCAGTTCCTGCACGGGGTGACCTCCGGTCGGGGGCAGAAATTCAACGTTCTGTTGACGGACATGGTGGATACCCTTCGCCCGGGCGTCAAGAGCGGTACGATTCCGCACAGCGAAAGTCACCTTCCGCGAGGAATGGACCAGAGGGGATCGCACGTGTCTGCTGACCGCGCCGGGGGCGTCCAGTCCCTCGAACGGGCCTTCGACCTGCTGGAGCGGATGGCCGACGCGGGCGGCGAGGTGGGGCTGAGCGAGCTGTCCGCGAGCAGCGGCCTGCCGCTGCCCACCATCCACCGGCTTATGCGGACCCTGCTGGCCAGCGGATACGTACGCCAGCAGGCCAACCGTCGCTATGCGCTCGGGCCGCGGCTCATCCGGCTCGGCGAGACCGCCTCCCGGCTGCTCGGCACCTGGGCGCGGCCCTACCTCGCCGAACTGGTCGAGGCGACCGGCGAGACCGCCAACATGGCGCTGCTCGACGGGGACGAGGTCGTGTACGTCGCGCAGGTGCCCTCGCGGCACTCCATGCGGATGTTCACCGAGGTCGGGCGGCGCGTGCTACCGCACTCCACCGGGGTCGGCAAGGCGCTGCTCGCTCAGGTGCCGCCCGCGCAGGTGCGGGCGCTGCTGGCCCGCACCGGGATGCCCGCGGCCACCGAGCGCACCATCACCGAGCCGGACGCCTTCCTCGCCGAGCTGGAACGCATCCGGCTCGCCGGTTACGCCGTCGACGACGGCGAGCAGGAGGCCGGGGTGCGGTGCCTGGCGGTCAGCGTACCGGGGTCTCCGACGGCCGCGGCGATCTCCATCTCCGGGCCCGCGGGGCGGGTCACCGAGGCCGCCACCGAGAAGATCGTGCCCGTACTGCACGGGGTGGCCGGGGAGTTGGCGCAGGCGCTGAGCAGTGCCTCCGCCTCTACTGGCGGGTGAGGTGCGCCTCCACGGCCTCGCGCAATGCCGCCAGCGGGGCCGTCAGCGCGCTCACCGAGCCGAGCGCTGCCGCGACCAGCAGCAGCGAGTGCCGCAGCTGGTCCGGCGCCGGGGCGCCGGCTGCCTGCCGGGCCAGCGCGGCGAGTTCGACCTCCGCGACGGCGCGGTCGGGTAAGGCGGGACGGTAGGCCGCCAGGTCCCGCTCCAGGCGGGCCACCGCGGCGGGTAAGTCCGCGCCGCCACCGTTCACCGTACGTACGTCCGATCCGCTGCGGTCCGCGCCGACCACATGCGTCTCCCCCACCACCATGTGCCCCTGCCTCACACGTACTCAGGCCCCGGCGCCTCCGAGTCATGGGGTCCGGGGTCGATCAGTTAACGCGACAGGGCGCTTTCGCGCCACAGGGTCGGCGAAATCTGCGTCAAAGTTGCCTCCCCGGCCACACCGTGAGGTCCAACACCGCATGTGCCGCGGACACTTGACGGAGCGTCACCAGTGTCGTGGCGCCGTCCGCGCCGCTGACGCACATGCGCGAGCCGGCTGCGAGCTGCGCCCGGGCGACGGCCGTGACCCGCCCCTGCGCCTGTGCCTGGCGGCAGCCGTCCAGGGTGCCGGGTGCCGCCCGGTCGAGCGCCACGAGCCCGGCCCCGGCCACGAACGACTCGCCGTCGGGCGTGAACACGAAGGTCCCGCTCCCGCCCTCCACGGTGACCTGAGGCGGATCCGCCTCCACGACCACCCCGTTCCCGGCATCCACCTCGACCCCTCGATACTCCCGCCCCCCGACAGCCGTCGCCTCCGGCGCGCCGCCACGCGCTACGTCGCCCCCGTCCCCCCGCCCCCCGAAGGCCAGAACCCCGACAACCCCAACAACCACGACCCCCACGGCAACCCACCCCCCGACCACGACTTTCCCCCACCTTCTCCGCCCCGGGTACGCCGACGTCACGCCGCCCGGAGGGGCAGCACCCGGGGCTGGCCCCGGACGGACCGGCGAGTTGGCCTGCGCGGCCGGCACCGCAGCCGCACCGAGCGCCCCGCCTCCCGCCGCTGGCACCGGCACCCCACCGGGAGGCGTCGCGCCCGGAATCCCGCCCGCAGCCGGGTACGACCCCCGGCTTCCAATCGGCGCCGGTGGCATCTGCACCGCGCCCGGAGGAGTTGCCCCCGCCAGTACCTGCGCAGCCGCGCCGCCCGGGGCCCCGCCCGCAGCAGGGGGCACATCCGAGCCTGACGGCGCCGGCGCACCCGGCACCCCAGCCGGCGCCGCAGGCAGACGCACCCCACCCGCAGGCGTCGCACCCGGCGCAGCCGCACCCGGGACGCCTCCCGTAGGCACAGGACCCCCCGGCACAGCCGGATGCGCACCCGGCACCGCGGGCGCCCCATGCACCGCTTCACCCGGCAGCGGCAGCCCAGCCCCCGCCGGAGGCGGCACCGGCGCAACCGGATGCGTGCCGGCCGCAGCAGGCACCACCGGCGCAGCCGCACCCGGGACCCCGCCCCCCGCAGGCACAGGCCCCCCCGGCGCAGCCGGATGCGGACCCGGCGCCGCAGGCACATGCACCCCACCCGCAGGCGTCGCACCCGGCGCAGCCGCACCCGGGACGCCTCCCGCCCCCGCCGGAGTGCCCACCGGGGGCGGCGGGGGCGGGAGCGGGGTGGGTTGGGGCCAGGTTGTGGGGGGCGCGGGGAGGGGTGGGGGGAGGGTCAGGAGGGTTTGGAGGGGGGTGGGGAGCCAGGGGGTGGGGGGGCGGTGGTGGGTGGCTTGGGTGCACATCCCTATGACCTGGGAAGGGGACGGACGCAGGGCCGGGTCCTTGATCAGGCAGCGGGTGACGATCTCGCGCAGCTCCCCGGGGAGTTCCGAGAGGTCGGGCTCCTCGTGGAGTGCGCGGGTGGCGAAGGGCGGGACGCCGATGGCCGCGTAGGCGGCGAGCTGGCCGAGGGCGAAGACGTCGGTGGCCGGGGCGGGGGCCTTGTCCGCGGCTTGCTCCGGCGAGGAGAAAGCGGGGATGCCGGGCGCGTCGGCGGCGGCGCGGGTGACGCCGTAACCGGTCACACGCGGCCCGTCCGCGGCGAGCAGCACCGTGCCGGGGCCGAGCCCGGCGTGCACGACCCCGGCGTGGTGGACGGCGCGCAGCGCCTCGGCGACGCCTGCGACCAGGCGCAGCACGACGGGGACGGGAAGGGGCCGCCCGGTGTCGGAGACGGCCGCGTGCAGGGTGAGCGCGGGCACGTACGCGGCGGCGAGCCAGTAGCGCGTACCGTCGTGGCCGCTGCCGAGCACGGGCACGGTGTACGGTCCGTGCACCCGCCGCACCGCCTGCACGTCGTGCTCGAAAGCCGCGGCGAAGCCGGACCTGGCGGCCAGCTCGGGGCGTACCGCCGTGAGGGCGACGGGCCTGCCGTCGGGCGCGTAGGCGAGGTAGACCGGGCCGAGGGCGCCGACGCCGAGCCTGGCGGCGATGCGGTGGCCGCCGACGGCAGCCGGGTCGTCAGGGGCGGGCGGCTGGTAGAGCCGCCCGGGGTGCCCCGCGTGCCCGGTGTGCTGAGCGCCCATCAGTCCCCGTTCCTCGGGCCTACCCGGACATGCAGACGATACCGGAACACGCCGACCGGCCCGCGACCTGTTCCGCTGCGGGCCATCAGCGGGTAAGCAGGACGCATGGACGTCAAGGGCGAGGTGGCGGGGCTGCTGCTGGCGGCGGGCGGGGGGCGGCGGCTCGGGGGGCGGCCGAAGGCGCTGCTGCCGTACGGCGGGCACCCGCTGGTGGAGCATGCGGCGGGCGCGCTGAAGGACGGCGGCTGCGCGACGGTGCACGTGGTGCTGGGCGCGGCTGCGGACGAGGTGCGGGCCGCCGCGCAGCTGCCCGGCTGCGTCCTGGTGGACAACCCGCTGTGGCCCGAGGGCATGGGCTCGTCGCTGCGTGCGGGCCTGGCGTCGCTGTCCGCGGCCGGGCACCGCCCGGCAGCGGTGGTGATCGCCCTGGTCGACCAGCCGGGGGTGGGCGCGGCGGCGGTGGCGCGGGTGATCGCCGCGGCCCGGGCGACCGACGACCTGCTGTCGGCGCTGGTGTCGGCCGCGTACGGCGAGCGCCGCGGCCACCCGGTGCTGGTGGGGGCGGCCCGCTGGGCGGGGGTGGCGGGCAGCGCGGGCGAGGACCGCGGCGCGCGCACGTATCTGCGCGAGCACGCGGGGCAGACGCTGCTGGTGGACTGCTCGGACGTCGCGGACCCCGCGGATATCGACACCCCCGCCGACCTGCGGCTTCTGACGGCCACTGCACCGCGTGCCACAAAACGTTGAACTTCCGCACTGCGAAAACTATGCTCCACCTTGCAGAAGCGCCCGCAGCTCGCGACGGCCGGGCACCGCGTGCCACCTGCACGCGTACCCCCGCAGCGGGCACCCCGTAGACCGCCGGCGGACGCCGACCCGCTCTGGAGGAATCACCGCATGTCCGCACCGACACCGCCGCCCGCCGCCTCGTCCGCCGCAGTCGTCACCACCGCGGCCGGCCACCACGTGCCGCGCGAGGAGGAGGTGCTGACCCCCGGTGCGCTGGACTTCCTCGCCGAGCTGCACCGCCGTTTCGCGCCCCGGCGCGCGGAACTGCTGGCGCTGCGCGCCGAGCGCCGCGCGGAGATCGCCCGCACCGCGACCCTGGACTTCCGCCCGGAGACCGCGCGCATCCGCGCAGACGACAGCTGGCGGGTGGCACCCGCCCCGGCCGCGCTGGACGACCGCCGGGTGGAGATCACCGGCCCCACCGACCGAAAGATGACGATCAACGCGCTGAATTCGGGCGCCCGGATCTGGCTCGCCGACTTCGAGGACGCCTCCGCCCCCACCTGGGAGAACGTCATCGGCGGCCAGATCAACCTGATCGACGCCTACGAGCGCAGGATCGACTTCACCTCCCCCGAGGGCAAGACGTACGCGCTCGGCCCGGCCGAGACCCTCGCGACGGTGGTGATGCGGCCGCGCGGCTGGCATCTGGACGAGCGGCACCTGACGGTGGACGGCGAGCGGATGCCGGGCGGCCTTGTCGACTTCGGGCTGTACTTCTTCCACAACGCGCAGCGGCTGATCGACCTCGGCAAGGGCCCGTACTTCTACCTGCCCAAGACCGAGTCGTACCTCGAAGCCCGGCTGTGGAACGAGGTGTTCGTCTTCGCGCAGGACCGGCTCGGCATCCCGCAGGGCACCGTGCGGGCCACCGTGCTGATCGAGACGATCACCGCCGCGTACGAGATGGACGAGATCCTCTACGAGCTGCGCGACCACGCCTCCGGGCTGAACGCGGGCCGCTGGGACTACCTGTTCTCGATCGTGAAGAACTTCCGCGACGGCGGGGCGCGGTTCGTGCTGCCGGACCGCAACGCGGTCACCATGACCGCGCCCTTCATGCGCGCCTACACCGAACTGCTGGTGCGCACCTGCCACAGGCGCGGCGCACACGCCGTCGGCGGCATGGCCGCCTTCATCCCCTCGCGCAGGGACGCCGAGGTCAACCGGGTGGCCTTCGAGAAGGTCAAGGCGGACAAGGACCGCGAGGCCGCGGACGGTTTCGACGGCTCGTGGGTCGCCCACCCGGACCTGGTGCCGATCGCGCAGGCCTCCTTCGACGCGGTGCTCGGCGAACGCCCGCACCAGAAGGACCGGTTGCGCGAGGACGTGCACGTGACCGCGGCCGAGCTGATCGACATCGCCTCGCTGGACGCCCGTCCGACCTACGAGGGGCTGCGCAACGCCGTGCAGGTCGGCATCCGCTACATCGAGGCGTGGCTGCGCGGCACGGGCGCGGTCGCGATCTTCAACCTGATGGAGGACGCGGCCACCGCGGAGATCTCCCGCTCGCAGATCTGGCAGTGGACCAACACCGGTGTCGTCTTCGACAACGGCGAGAAGGCCACCCCCGAACTGGTGCGCCGGGTCGCGGCCGACGAGATCGCGGCGATCCGCGCGGAGGCCGGCGAGGACATCTACGCGGCGGGCAAGTGGACCGAGGCGTACGACCTGCTGCTGCAGACCGCGCTGGACGCCGAGTACGTGGACTTCCTGACGCTGCCCGCCTACCGGCAGCTCGCGGACTGAACGCGGACCGGACACCGCCCCGGACCGCGGCTGTCCGCGGTCCGGGGCGGTGGCGCCGTGCCCTGGGGCACGGCTACCGGTCGGGGGCCGTCCCTCCCCGACCGGCCGCTGCGGCGGGCGGCCTCAGGCCAGGCCCGCGCGTTCGGCCAGCCTGCGCGCCTGGGTGCGCGTGAGGCGGGCGGTCTCGTCCTCGTCGATCCTGGTCAACCGGCCGTGCTCCACGACCGGTCGGCCGTTGACCAGGGAGAGGGTGACCGGGGCCGCGGCGCCCATGACCAGGGCGGCCACCGGGTCGGCGATCGAGGCGTGCCCGAGCCCGTCGAGCTTCCACAGCACCAGGTCGGCGAGCTTGCCGGGCTCCAGCGAGCCGATCTCGGCGGCCCTGCCGAGGACCTGGGCGCCGCCGTAGGTGCCCAGGCGCAGCGCCTGCCGGGCGGTCATCGCCTTCTCGCCGCCGCCGAGCCGGTTGATGAGCAGCGCGTTGCGCAACTCGGTGTGCAGCTCGCCCGACTCGTTGGACGCGGTGCCGTCCACGCCGAGTCCCACCGGGACGCCGGCCGCGAGCATGTCGGGCACCCGGGCGATGCCGGCCGCGAGCCGGGCGTTGGACGACGGGCAGTGGGCGACGCCCGTACCGGTGCGGGCGAAGGCGGCGATGTCGGAGTCGTTCATGTGGACGCAGTGCGCCATCCACACGTCGTCGCCGAGCCAGCCGGTGGACTCGAAGTAGTCGGTGGGGCCCATGCCGAACAGCTCGTGGCAGAACTTCTCCTCCTCCACCGTCTCGCTGCCGTGGGTGTGCAGGCGTACACCCTTGCGGCGGGCCAGCAGCGCGGCCTCCCGCAGCAGTTCTGTGGACACCGAGAAGGGCGAGCAGGGCGCGACGGCGATGTGCAGCATCGAGCCGAAGGAGGCGTCGTGGTGAGCGTCGATGGCGGCCTCGGTCGCCAGCAGCGCGCCTTCTGTGGTCTCCACCGCGAAGTCCGGCGGCAGCCCGCCGTCGCTCTTGCCGCGGTCCATCGAGCCGCGGGCGGCGGTGAAGCGCACCCCGACCTCGGCGGCGGCCCTGATCTCGGCGCCGAGCAGGTCGCCGGTGCCGCGCGGGAAGACGTAGTGGTGGTCCATGGCGGTGGTGACGCCGCCGCGGGCCATCATCGCCAGCGACCCGGCGGCGCCCGCGTGGACGATGTCCTCGTCGATCCGCGCCCACACCGGGTACAGCTCGACCAGCCAGTCGAAGAGGTTGCTGTCCTGGGCCAGGCCCCGGGTGAGCCACTGGTAGAAGTGGTGGTGGGTGTTGACCAGGCCGGGGGTGGCCAGGTGCCCGGTGCCGTCGACGCGCCGGACCACGCCGGCCAGGTCCGCGGGCGCGGGCCCCGCGCCTACCGACTCGATGACGTTGCCCGCGACGACGACGTGCCCGCCGGCGTACTCGGTGCCCGCTGCGTCCACGGTGGCGACGGCGCAGTTCTCGATGACGATGCGCTCGGTCATTGGCGCTGCCCCTCTCAGTCCGTCACCGGGATGCGGGCCTCGGCGCCGTCGCGCAGCACCGTGCCCTCGATCAGCCCGTAGGGGCGGTCGGCGGCGAGGTAGACCTCGTTGTCGTTCTTCAGGCCGAAGGGCGCCAGGTCGGCGAGGAAGTGGTGCTTGTTCGGCAGCGACAGCCGCACCTCGTCGACGGCGGCGAGCGCCGCGCTGTTGTCGATGACCCGCGAGCCCATCGCGAACAGGCTCTGCTGCAGCGAGAGCGAGTACGTCTCGGCGAAGGCGCCCAGCAGGTCGCCGCGCACCGCCGCGTAGGACGCCTCCCAGTCCGGGGCGTCCTGGCCGGGGCCGCCGGTCCAGGCGAACCGCCAGCGGGCGTTGACCTCGGTGGCCAGGATGCGGTCGGTGGTCTCCTGCAAGGTGGTGTAGCCGTCCTTGACGAAGCCCCAGAACTCGGAGTCGGTGGAGTTGAGCACGACCAGGCCGGCCAGCCCGGAGATCACCTGCCACCGCTCGCCGTCGTAGGCGACCTCGGTGGTGCGGGTCTCCTGGCCCTTGCGGACGAAGGAGTGCTCGCCGCGGCCGGTGTCGGCGACCGGGATGCGCTCCCACGCGTACTCCTCGATCCGTATCCGGGCGCGGTGTATGGGCTGCTGGCTGGTCACGAAGTGCCGCGCGAGGTGGACGCCGAAGGCCTCGGCGGAGTCGATGCCGTACTCCTTGGCGAAGGCGAAGACGGTGTTCTTGGTGGTGTCGGTAGGCAGCACGTTGGCGTTCGACCCGGACAGGTGGACCTCGTCCATGTCGCCGGACAGCGCGACCGAGACGTTGAGGTCCTTGATGTGATGGGTGCCGCCGTCGCGGGTGACCCGCACGACGCGGTTCTCCGCCTTGCCGTACTGGTTCTGGCCGAGCATGGTGGTCATGGCGCTAGCTCCCTCGGTATACGGAGTAGCCGAACGGGTTGAGCAGCAGCGGTACGTGGAAGTGCTCGCCCGGGGTGACGGCGAAGACCACCGCGACCTCGGGGAAGAAGGCTCCGCTGTCCCTTGGACCGTGGTCCGTGCGGGGGGCGTCCTGCTGGGCCTCGGCTGGTTGGGCTGGATGGATGGCGTGGGGTGCGAAGTACGGCTCCACGTCGAAGTGCAGCCGTACGTGGGTGGTGGCCTCCGGCAGCGCGGGCAGGTCCTTGCAGCGGCCGTCCGCGTCGGTGGTGGAGCGCCCGTGCGGGGTCCAGGGCGCGGCGGGGCCGCTGCGGACCGCCAGGGAGACGGGCACTCCGCCGGCCGGGCGGCCGGAGCTGGTGTCGAGGATGTGGGTGGACACGGACGTCATGACGGGTCCTCCTGCGCGCTCTCCGCGAGCCTGCCGAGCCTGATCCGGTTGATCTTTCCCAGTTCGGTGCGGACGATCTCGCGTTCCGTGTCCTCGTCGTTGCCGATCCGCGCTTCGAGCGCGGCCTTGATCCCGGCGCCGGTCGCGCCGGTGGCGCAGATCAGGAAGACGTGCCCGTGCCGCTCCTGGTAGGCCAGGCCCAGGTCGAGCAGTTCCGCGCGCTCGTCCTGGGCGACGCCGCCCTGTTCGCGGGCGGACGTGGCGTCGCCCGGGGTGGGGCGGCCGATCGGCGGGTGCCCGGCCATCGCCTCGCGCAGGTCGGCGGGGGTCAGTGCGGCCATGGCCGCGTCGCTCGCCGCGAAGAGGTCCTCGACCCGTTCGTAGGGCCGCCGTGCGGCCACCGCGGCGCCCCAGGCCGTGCTGCTGCACACCTCGTGCAGCAGGGCGGCGGCGGCGGGCGCGGCGGCCGCGTTGAGCCGGGACAGACCCGGGAGTGGGCTGGAAGTCACACTCGCACGCTAGGAGCGGCGGGCCGCAAACGTCAACAGTTTGTTGAAAACTTCTGGTTACACGGCCTGCGGGCGGTGCCGGTCAGCCGTCGTCGCGGGCCGCGTTCTCCCTGTTCAGGTAGTTGTAGACGGTGAAGCGGCTGACGCCGAGCGCCGAGGCGACGGTCTCCACGCCGTGCCGCACCGAGAAGGCGCCGCGCTCCTCCAGGATCCGCACCACCTGCTGCTTCTCCTTGCGCCCGAGCGCGGGCAGCGGCCCGTGCCTGCGCTGCAGGTCGGCCAGCAGGTGGTCCAGGGAGTCGGCCAGGTGCGGCAGCCGCACCGCGACCACCGGCTCGCCCTCCCAGCTGAGCACCACGTCGTCGCCGCGCGCCTGCCCGGGGGCGACCATCTCGCCGCCCATCGCGTCCACAAGCGGCTTGACGGCGTCCGCGAAGGGGTGCGGCACCCCGGGGGGCGCGGTCATCGCTCGTCCTCCCCCAGTGCGCTGACCTGGAGCGAGACCCGGGTGGCACCGGCGGCCAGGGTGCGCCGCAGCAGCTCGGCGACAGCCGCGACGACCGCGTCGGCCGAGCCCTCCGCGGTGTTGCCGAAAGGCCCCACGTCGACCGCGTCCAGCGTGCCGTCCTCCACGACCTCCCTGGCCACCACCGCATGGCGGGGCGGCTCGTCCAGGTCGAACGGCTCGGTCGTGAATTCCAGCCTCAGTCTCACCAGGTCACCCTTCGGCGGCTGCGCCAATCGCCCTGCCCTGCTGCCCGCCGCCCCGGCGGCGGCCATGGGGCCGGCCCTGGGGCGTGTCCGCAAACCCTAGGCCATCGCCAGGGCCGCCCGCACCGCGGCCGTCATCGCCGCCACGCCCGTCTCCAGCGTCAGCCGCGGGTGCGGGGCGAAGTGCGGCGAGTGGTTGGCCGGGAGGGCCGCCAGGCGTGCGGCGGCGTCCGCGCCGGGGCCGCCCGCCGCCGCCCACTGCCGCGGGCCTGTGCCGCCGAACATCCAGTACGCCGTCCGGACGCCGGAGACGCCGTGCAGGTCGCGGCCCGCGTCCCCGTACAGCGCGACGTCCTCGGTGGCCATCGACGGCTGCCAGCGCGCCACCCGCTGCGGCCCGAAGGCCGCCAGGTGCGCCTGCCGTACGGCCTCGGTCGCCGCCGGGTCCGGCACGGTGGGCAGCGAGCGCGACAGCACCCGCACCTCGGGCTCCGGGGGCGCGGGCTCGGGTCCCGCCGCCGCCTCGGCGCGCACGATCCGCCGTACGGCCGCCACCGCCCGGTCCAGGCCCGCGGCGGTGAAGGAGCGGACGGTGACCTCCAGCGCGGCCCGGTCGGCGATGACGTTGCCGCTGCCCGGTGTGCCTGCCCGCAGCGCGCCGACGGTGACCACCAGCGGCTCCCCCGGGCCGGTCTCGCGGGAGACCACGGTCTGCAGCCGCAGCACCACCGCGGCCGCGGTGATCACCGGGTCGGCGGCCAGCTGCGGCGCCGCCGCGTGCCCGCCCCTGCCGTGCAGCACCACTTCCAGCGTCGTACTGCCCGCGAGCAGCGGCCCCTGCGCGTGCGCGACCATGCCGGCGGGCAGCGGCACCACGTGCTGGGCCAGCACGTGCGAGGGCACGGGGAAGCGCCCGTAGAGCCCGTCGGCGAGCATCGCCGCCGCCCCGTTCAGCGTCTCCTCCGCGGGCTGCCCGACGGCCACCAGGGTGCCGCGCCAGCCGTCCGCCCCCGCCTTGAGCGCGGCGGCGGCGCCCGACAGCGCGGCCAGGTGCGCGTCGTGGCCGCACGCGTGCATCACGGGCACGGTCCGCCCGTCCGGGCCGGGCGCGGTGGCCTCGCTGGCGTAGGGCAGCCCGGTGTCCTCGCGGACCGGGAGCGCGTCGAGTTCCGCGCGGACCATCACGACCGGTCCCGGGCCGTTGCGCAGGACGCCGACCACGCCGTGCCCGCCGACGCCCGCGGTCACTTCCAGGCCCGAGGTCCGCAGCGCGGCGGCGAAACGGGCCGCGGTGCGCTCCTCGGCACCGGACAGCTCCGGGTCGCGGTGCAGGGCCACGTACAGCTCTGCGGCCGAGGCCAGGACGGCGGGCGGCACGGCTTCCGGTACGGGCACGCGCTCTGGTGCGGCCTGCCGGGTCATCGGGCGCTCCTGTCGGTGTGCCAGCGGAGTGACAGCGGGCGGACGGGTGATCGGTCAGTGGACGCGCGTAGAAAAGGGTCGGCCGGCCCGTTCCGGGCCGCGTCCCCTGCCGAGAAGAGGGAGTCACCATGGCGATCACCAAGCAGGACACGCCGCTCGCGTCGCTGGCCCAGGAGATCCTGGAGCTGGAGTCCGAGACCTTCGAGATCACCGACTACTCGGACGCCAGCGAGGTCATGCTCGGCTCCTCGACCAGCTGCTCCAGCACCAGCACCTGCTCCAGCACCACCAGCACCACCAGCTGCACCGCCTGACGGGGCTTCCGTCGTCCGCCGCTCCGCGGCCCGCTGTGTGCGGGCCGCGGAGCGGTCGTCCTGGCGGCCGGTTGCCGTGCCGGCGCCGGCGCCGGCCCGCGGCTGCGTGCCGGTCACGGGAAGGGGTGCGGCACCCGGCGCACCTCGGACTCGCGCAGGTCGTCGGGGCGCATCCCCGCACGCCGCTGCGCGGTGCGCAGCCGCGGCATCGTCAGCGCGCGCTGCCGCGCCCACCCGAAGTCGATCGGCAGCAGCCCGGGCGCGATCGTGCACACCGTCCGCAGGCCCATCGCGCGCTGCTCGGGCGCGGTCTGGTCGACCACGATCACGTCGCAGCCGGCCCGCGCCAGCTCCCGGGTGCACCACAGGATGTCCTCACGCAGGTCCAGGCCGCGCGGGCGGCGGTCCTCCCACTCGGCGTAGACCTGCGCGGGCGAGCCGACGTCCTTCGGCTCCAGGTAGCTGTCCACGTACCGCGCCATCCGGGGCAGGCCGAAGAGCGCCGCGTGGTCGGGCAGCCGCCGCACCAGGCCGAAGTCGTCGGCCATCGCGTCGAGTTCCGCCGGACGCTCGGTCACCTGCCGCGGCAGGTGCGGCAGATACGTGAGGATCTCCGAGACCGCCGCCTCCACCGCCGTCTCCGGGTCGAAGGCAGCGCCCGCGGCGAAGGCGAGCGTGCCGGGGCCGCCGTCCCTGCGCACGGCCAGGCCCGTGACGACGGGTACGGACAGGTCGATGCGGTTGTCGAAGGCGTGCACGTCGTAGCCGCACAGCGCGGCCCTGTCGGTCATGGCGCGCAGCACCGGGCTGCTGCACGCGCCGAGGTCGATCTCGGTGAGCCGGGCGCTGCCGTACCAGGCGAGCAGGAAGGCGTCCCGCTCGATCAGTTCCAGCAGGCCGAAGAGCACCGCCTCCTCCAGGCAGCTGCCGGTGGCGCAGCCGTTGGAGCACTCGAAGACGAAGTGGTCGGCGGCGGTGCCGGCGCTGTAGTAGACCAGCCGGGCGGGCACCAGCACCGGGCGGTCGTCGCGCAGCGACCAGCCCCGCACCCAGGGGATCGGGCGTGCCGGGTCGAAGGGCGCGATCATCGGGTCGTCGCGGTAGGTCTGCGGGGCGTACATCCCGCAGTCGCGCGGGTCGAGGGCGGCGTCGCCGAGGTTGTCGTAGGAGTCGGTGACGATGCCGCCGCGCTCCCTGCGGTGGGTGCCCGCGTAGCGTTCGAGGCCTTCGAGGAAGGCCAGGTCCCGGCTGGCGGCGAAGGAGTGGGACTGCCCGCTCCAGGTGACGTCGGTCAGGCCCGCGTAGCCGCGCATGAAGACGCTGCCCGCGACCGGTGCGGTGGTCGGCGACGTGACGTCGCTCCAGGTGCCCGCGCCGAGCACCCCGCACACCGGGTTGGCCAGCGCGGCGGCGGGCAGGTCGTAACCCCCCGGCGCCCGCAGCCGGTAGCGGTCGGCGGCGGGCTTCTCCCGCGATACGGGGAAGGCCTCGCGCTCGGCCGCGGCCCGCCCGTGCGGTGCGTGCGGGCACAGCGGCTCGGCGAGCAGCGGCACCGTACTGACCAGTCCGGTCTCCAGGTCGAGCCGCGTGACCCGCGGCAGGGCGTCGTCGGCGGGCGCGAGGCCGCTGCCACGGCCGGTGCCGGACCCGTTCCCGACCGGCGCCGGCTTCCCGGCAGCACGCGGCGGACGCCCCGTGGGCGCGAGGCCGCCGACTCGGACCGGGACCGAGTCGCCGCCCGCCGGAGCAACGCCCGGCACCGGACTCCCCGCGGCCGGCAGCGCGCGCCCGGCGGCCGCAAAGCCGCCGACTCGGACCGGGACCGAGCCGCCGCCCGCCGGAGCAACGCCCGGCACCGGACTTCCCGCGGCCGGCAGCGCGCGCCCGGCGGCCGCGAAGCCGCCGACTCGGACCGGGACCGAGTCGTCGCCGACCGAAGCGGCGACGGGCAGCGGGCGCCCCGCGGGCGGGGAGCCGCCACCCGTGCGGGCGGGGGCCGGACCGGCGCCGGGCACATGGCCCCCCGCCGGCGCGACGCCGCCGCCCGCGGAGGCGGGGTCCGGTGCGGGGCTCGCAGATCCGGTCGCCGTCAGGCGGTACAGCGCCCACACCGCGTCGGCGGTGTAGTCGGGCAGGACCGGCCAGCTGCCCGCGGCGGAGTGGGACAGGCCGGTCTCCAGGGCGTCGCGTTCGGTGCGGGTGCGCAGCCGCTGCCAGCGGACGGCCAGGCAGCAGCCGCACGCAGCGGTGTCGGGGGTGCCGCCCCAGGGGCCGATCAGGACCGCGTCCGCGGTGAGGTGGACGGTGGCCGCGGCGCGCTGCTCGGCGACATGCGGGTCCTCGCGGCGCAGGACGTCGCCGGCGCCGATGACGGCGACCCGGGGTGCGGGAGCGCCCTCGCGGGCGGCCCGTGCGGCGAGCCGTGCTTGGAGGTCGCGCCCGGCGGCCTGGAGCGGCAGCGGCTCGGCCGCGGCGGGCTCGGGCGCGGAGCCGGGGCGTACGGCGGTGTCGGTCGTCATGTCCGGTTGCTCCAGCGGAAGATGCGGGCGGCGATCAGCCCGAAGACGACGGTGAAGGCGGCCAGGCCGCCGCAGTCCAGGGCCAGCGAGCCGAACGAGGCGCGGCCTGCGAGCACGTCGGTCAGGCCGTCGTCCAGGTAGCGCAGCGGCAGCACCCACGAGGCGGTGCGTATCCAGCCGGGCAGCAGGTCGGCCGGGTAGAAGGCGCCGGACAGGAAGGCCATCGGCACCATCACGCAGTTGGCGATGGCCGCGACGGCCTCCGGGGTGTCGGCGAGGCTGCCGACGACCAGGCCCGTCGACAGGAAGGCGGCCACCCCGAAGACCAGCAGCGGCAGCGCGAGCGGCCAACTGCCGTCCAGGTGCAGGCCGAAGAAGGGCAGCAGCGCCACCGCGGTGAAGAGCACCGCCTGCGACAGGCCCACCCCGACTGCCACCACGAAGCGCGAACCGAGCACGGTGGGCAGCGGGGTGGGCGTACGCCAGATCAGCCGCAGGATGTCGTCGCGCCGCCAGTGCATCAGCGCGAAGGCCGGGCCGAACAGGGCCGCGTTGCCGACGCCCCACGACAGCACGCCGGGCGCGACGTAGTTGATGTACGGCAGGCCGCCGTCGACCTTCTGGCCGCGGAAGAGCAGCCCGAAGACGACCAGGAAGACCAGCGGGAAGGCGAAGGTGAAGAAGACGGTGGTGCGGTCGCGCACCGACGCCAGGAAGGTCGCCCGGGTCAGCGTGGCGTACGCGCCGGGGACCGCGGTGGCCGCGGGCTCGGCGGGGGTCGCGGTGGTCATCGGCTGCGCTCCGTTCCGACCGCGGGGGCCGCGGTGTCTGCCGGGTCCGCCGCGGCGGGCGGCGGGGTGGCGGTGAGCCGCAGGTAGGCGTCCTCCAGGGTCGCCGTCCTGGTCTGGATCGCGTCGATGTCGACCAGTGCGGCCAGGTCGATCAGGACCTTGTTGGGGTGCCGGGTCTCGATCACGACCTCGCCGCCCTCCAGCAGCACCCGCTCCGCGCCCTCGACGGCACGCGCCTGCTCGACGGTGATCCGCCCTGCGGGCACCAGCAGCCTGGCGGGTGCGGCCATCGACCTGATGAGCGCGCCCGGGCTGTCCAGCGCCACCACCCGGCCGGCCGCGACGATCGCGACCCGGTCGCACAGCGCCTCGGCCTCGTCGAGGTAGTGGGTGGTGTAGACGATGGTGCGGCCCTCGCCGCGCAGGTCGCGCAGCACCGTCCACAGCGACCTGCGCGCCTCCGGGTCGAGTGCGGCGGTCGGCTCGTCCAGGAAGATCAGGTCGGGCTGGTGCACCAGCGCGGTCGCCAGCGCGAGCCGCTGGCGCTGGCCGCCTGACAGGTCGTCCACCCGGCTGCGCTCCTTGCCGCCCAGGCCCACCAGGTCCAGCGCGTGCCGTGCGGCGGCGCGGTCGGCGCCCTGGAGCGCGGCGACGGTCTCCAGGTGCTCCCATGCGGTGAGCCGGGTGAAGAAGGCGGAGGTCTGGGTCTGCACGCCGATCCTGCGCAGCAGCGCGGTGTTGCGCGGCCAGGGGCTCAGGCCGAACACGCTGACCGTGCCGGAGTCGGCCCTGCGCATGCCCTCGACGATCTCCACCAGGGTGGTCTTGCCCGCCCCGTTGGGGCCGAGCACACCGAAGAACTCGCCCTGCCCGACGGTCAGCGACACGTTGTCGAGCGCGTGCACCTCGCCGTAGCGCTTGCTGACGCCGTCGAGCACGATGGCGGTCCCCGCCGGACGGGGCTGTGGTTTCATGTCGCCTTTCTCCCGCTGCTGTGGTGAGGTGCCCGACTGCCGTACGGGCGGGGTGGTTTGCGTCGGCTGCGGCTCGGCCGCCGCAGGTGCGGGCGGCGCGGTCCCGGCCGCCCTGCGGGCCGCGAAGCGCAGGCCGAGCAGTTGCAGCGCCGCGGCGGCGGCAATCACGGCGAGGGGGAGGTAGAAGGTCCACGCCTCCCAGCTCTCGGGCAGTACGGCCCGGCACAGCAGCCCCGCCCCAGCAAGCACCGCGAGCGCCAGGGCGGCGCAGCACAGCGCGAAGGCGCCGTGGACGAGCCGGAGCCGGCCGGGGTAGCGGCGCAGCCGCGCCCGGGCGTCGGGGGCGCCGGCGCGGGCCGGGCGCAGGGCGGCGGCCGCCACGGTCAGGAAGGTGCGGCTCTCGGTCGCCAGCCGGAGGGTGCCCAGGGCGTAGCCGAGGATCTTGTAGCCGTCGAGCGGGGGCAGCGGCACCAGGTTGAGCAGGGCCATCGCGGTGCCGAGCAGCAGCAGGCCGCCGAGGAAGGGGAGGGCCTGTGCGGAGTCCGGGAGCAGCGCCCACACCGGCCAGCAGGGCAGCAGGAAGAGCAGGTTGGCCACCGCGCCCGCGACGGCGACCGCGACCTGCCTGCCGCGCCGGTCGAGGAACTGTACGTCCTCGACCTCGCAGTACAGGTACGTCATCACCCCCCACACCCGCCGCAGGCCGATCTCACCGACACGCAGCCCGTACGCCCTGGCGACCAGGCCGTGTGCCAGTTCGTGCAGGCCCAGGCTCACCCACAGCACGCAGCCGGCGGCGGCCAGGGTGACCGGCTGGTGGGAGAGCCGCCGGGTCTGGTCCGTGAGGTCGCCGAGCCGCAGCGCGACCGCGACCGGCACCGCCGCGGCCAGCACCAGCAGCGGCACCAGCACGGCGGGCCTGCGGGCGAAGGCGGTGGCGCGGTGCAGCCGGTCCATCAGCGCGGGGGCGTCGGCGACCATCCGGGTGCTGCCGCTCAGCAGCCCCGAGGCGGCCTTGCGGGGGGCGGCCTCCGGCGGGGGTACGGCCACCGGCCGCCCGCCGTCGAGGAGTTGCCGGGTGGACAGCAGCCGCAGCATCTGCTGCCACTGCGCGTCGCCGAGCCGGGCGCCGAAGTGCCCGGCGTACTCGGTGCCGATCTCGGCGAGCGAACGGCTGCCGTCCAGGCGGGTGATGATGAAGTGCTCCTTCGCGCCGACCTCCATCCGCACGCCGGTGACCGGGTCCTTGAGCAGGTGCACCACGGCGGGGCCGCGGGTCAGTGCGGGGCCGACGAGGATGCCGGGCCGCAGTGCGGGGCGCAGGTCGAGCAGGCCGCCGGCGGTCATGGCGCCGCCGTGGGCCTGGGCTCGCGCAGCGCGCGGGCGAGCACATACGACAGGAAGGCCTCGTCGCGGACGGTGACCGACAGCCGGTTGTTGGTCATGTGCATATACGGCGACAGCAGCATCGGCAGCGCCTGGTCCTGGTCGGTGACCGGCAGGTCGCGTTCACCGTCCCAGGAGCGGAAGACCAGGTCGCCGCCGCGGGCCAGCGCCACGACCCGCTCGCGCAGGTCCAGGCAGTGCTCGGCCCAGCCGCCGAGGAAGCTGGGCAGCCGCTCGGGGGCGGGCTCCGCGACGGCGGCGCGGATCTGCTGGAAGCGCGCGGGCAGCGCCTCCATCGTGCCGTAGGCGCGGTCGTAGCCGTCCTGTGCGGTGTAGTTGGTGGTGGCGAAGGCCGAGTTCCAGAACTCGTGGTAACGGTCGAGGAATCCCAGCAGGGCGGTGTCGTCCCGCAGCAGGCAGCCCGACATGGTCATCATCAGCTGGGCCGCCACGCCGAGCAGGACGGTCCGCAGGTGCAGGTTCATGGTGCCCAGCGCCCCCGAGACCAGCTCGCTGGACCGCTGGAAGTGCCACTCGGCCAGCTCGATCCCCGCGGGGCCGCCGTACTTGCCGTACTCGGGCTCATAGGGCTCGGAGCTGAAGGTGTTGTTGGGCCGCAGCTTCATGTGGCCGTCCTCGTCGACCAGGCCGCCCCGCTCGCCGCCGGGGAACTCCAGCTCGAAGAGCGTGTTGTACAGGTCGGCGAGGAAGCCGCCCTTGACCTCGTAGAGTGCGGGGCGCTCCTTGAGGAAGGCGGCGATCGCGTCGCTCGTACGGGAGGCGACCTCGGAGGCGGCGGCCGGGGACGAGGGGCGCAGCCGCAGCCTGATGTGCGGCCCCTCCAGCCAGTAGTTGATGAAGAACCAGCCGCTCAGCAGGCCCTCGCCGGTCAGTTCCGCGACCAGCGGGCGCACGCAGCGCAGCAGGAAAGGGCGGGGGCTCGCGGCGTAGAAGACGTGGTAGGCCTGCCAGACGCCGCGCCCGTCGGGGACGCCGGGGACGGTGGCCGTCGTACCAGTTGCGGGAGCCGCGGCGGCCGTGGCCGCCTCTGGGGTGGTCATACGGCGCTGTCCTGCCTTCCTGGCCGGGCCGCGGCGGCGGGCTCCGCCGCGCGGGGGACGATTTCCACGGCCAGTTCGGCGACGTGGTGGCCGCGCGGGGAGCGCACATGCAGCTCGTCCTCGCCCGGCAGCATCTCCTCGAAGACCGTCCTGGTCCTGCCGCCCGCGGTCAGCGCGTCCAGGGCGATCAGCGACAGGGGGCTGTCGAAGTCGACGTACTGCGGCTTGGAGCCGCCGAAGACGGCGCCGAAACCGCCCGCGTCGCCGTCGCGCTGCCGGTGCAGGGTGGCGAACACCCGGTCGGGCAGCCCGTGGTCGCGGCGCCAGCGCTGCCACCGCAGGTAGAACCCGGCGTCGTCCATGCCGGGTTCGCGCTCGGGCAGCGCGCCGGGCGCGGCCGTCCAGGACCTGCGGTGCAGGACCACGCTGCGGTAGCGGACCCGGGGCCTTGCGGTGACCCCGTCGCGCGCGGGCTGCTCCGGCACCCCGCGCCACACGTCGAAGGAGGCCCGGGAGGTCGGCGAGAGCAGCAGCAGGGTGCGCGGCACCTCGGGCAGCACCATCGGCACCAGGTAGCCGAGGTAGAGCGGGATCACCTCGGCGCCGAGCCGCCGGGAGCGCAGCACCAGCCGGTCGGCGTCCTGGTCGTGCTCGGCGTAGAGGTCGTCCAGGTCGATCCTGGCCTCGGCGGGTGCGGTGCTGCTCTCGCCGGGGCAGACGATCTCGTAGTCGGTCAGCCGCCCGTGCAGGTTGAGGTTGGTGGTGGCGGAGCCCGCGGTGATCTCGGCGAAGACCGCGCCGGGCGGCTGCCATTCGCGCAGCGTCTCACGCAGCCGCCCGCTCAGCCCGCCCTCGTCCTCGTGCCCGCCGCCGGCCGCGACCTCGTCGAAGCAGTGCGTGAAGCGGGTGAAGGGGAAGGAAAGTCCGCCGTAGGAGTTGTTGAGCACCACCAGCGGGTCGGCCGGGCGCCTGGCGAGTTGCAGGAAGTGGCTGTGCGGGGCGAAAGCGCCGCCCAGCGGCGCCAGTTCGGCCGTCACCGCGCTCACCAGGTCCTCGCCGAGCCGCATCTCGGCGCCATCCTCCGGGTGCGCCGCCCACAGCTCCCGCATCCGGCCGGTGAACTCGGCGCGGGCCTTGTCGAGGGCGGCGACCTCCGCCATGCCCAGCCAGTTCTCCTCCGGCGCGTGGCTGCCGTCCGCCGCCCAGGGCGACTTGAGCGAGGTGAACTGCAGATACTGCGTGAAGATGTCCTCGTGGAAGTCGTGCACGAGCCGCACGAGGTCCTCGCAGCGCCCTCCGCGGCCGTAGCGGGCCAGGAAGAAGCCCTTGAGGGTGAGCCGTTGCGGCAAGGCCACGTCGAAGGCGGGCATCATGCCGGTGAGCGCGTGCAGCGGCGCCGCGGCCAGCTCCGTCCACTCGGTGAGGTCGGCTGCGACCTGCTCCTCGCGTACGTCCTCGTAGAGCAGTGTCTGCGGCAGCGAGGGCGCGGCGGCGCCGAGGTCCTTCTGCAGCTCCAGCAGGTCGCGGCGCAACGCGGCCAGCAGCTCGCGGCGGTCGGCGGCACCGGCGTGCCGGAAGCGCTCGACGCAGGCGGCGGGTCCCGCCAGGCGGTCGGCGACGACGTCGGCCCAGCCGCGGTCCAGGGCGCGCAGGGCACCGCGGAAGGACTCCAGCGGGTCCGCGGTGTGCACATCGGTGGCCAGCCCCGTCATCTGCAGGATCTCCAGGTCCAGCAGGGTCGCCGCATAGTGCCCGGCCTGCTCGCCGCTCGCCCCGGTCTCGGCGGTCAGCCAGCCGGTCAGCTCGGCGTACCGCAGCTGCGGGCGGTCGCGGAAGAGCGCGGTCAGCCGCTCCAGGGTGCCGCTGTGGCGCAGGAAGAACAGCCGGTCGTGGGCCGCGTCGAAGCTGACCGCGGCGCTGTCGTCGCCGGCGGTGACGGAGCGGCGGACGTAGCGGATGCGGTCCTCGTCCAGCTCCCAGCCCGCGGACAGGGTGACCGGCAGGTCGTCGCGCCGGGCGGCGTCCGCGGCGATCAGCTCGGCGAGCCTGGCCAGCACCACGACGTTGAGCCGGGGGTGGCTGGTCCAGCCGCCGCCGGTGGCGACCTCGGGTCCCTGCTCGCCGAAGGCGCCCTCGGCGAAGATGCCCTCGGCGACGGCGGTGAAGGTGCTGAACGGGCTGGTCTTGCAGGCGGTCCTGTACAGGTACGCCAGCAGGGAGCGCTCCTTCTTCCTGGTGCGCTTGTCCGGTACGGGCGCCCGGTCGGCGACGAAGGCGTCCAGCTGGCCGTCCAGGGTCGGCGAGGCCAGCGCGAGGGCGAGCCGCAGCCGGTCCTCACCCGCCAGGTCGCGCAACCGGGTCCGGGTCGCGGCGAGTTCGCGGGCCAGCAACGGGCCGCCCGCACCGCGCAGTTCCTCCAGGCGCAGCCGGGCGTCCAGCCACCCGGCCAGCAGAGCGCCGGTGCCGCCGCCCACCTCCGCGGCCAGCCGGCGTACGGCGCCTGCATCGCGGGGCAGCCGGTCGTTGAAGACCTGGCGGCGCAGCGCGAGGACGGCCCTGCGCCGCCCCTCGTCCTCGGTCTGCTTCACCAGCACGGTCAGCGGGTCGTTCAACTCCGCCCCGATCGAGGCGAGTTCCGCTTCGGCGGCCAGCACCCGGCCGGCCCACGCCCGGGCGTCCGGGCTGCGCAGCCGGTGCACGGCCGCGACCGGCAGGCCCGCCACCCGCAGCATGAAGCGGCGGTGTAGCAGCCAGCTGTTCGGGCTGTCCCCCGTGTCCTGCGCGGCGGCGTCGACGCTCATGCCGCTCCTTCCTGTCCTTCGCTTCGGTACGGTCCGGTCCGGTCCTTCGGTGTACGCGGGCTGCCCTGCCGGGAGGCTCAGGCGATGTCGTAGCGGAAGTCGGCGGGGCGGGGGCGCTCGTGGCCGATCATCATGATCAGCAGCGGCACCTCGCCGGTCTCGTCGAGTGCCAGCTCCTCGGTGAAGGAGATCGCGTCGAAGCCCAGCGCCACCCCGCAGGACAGCCCGGCGGCGGCCGACGCGGTGTAGACGGCCTGCGAGATCCCGCCGATCACCGCGTTGACCAGCCGGTACCCCCGGTCGCCCACGGCGTCGAGCACCGCGGTGGTCCTGGCCGTGGGCACGATGACGGCGGCGGCCTGCTCCAGGTTGTAGTTGGCCAGGAAGTAGTTGCGCTGCAGGAACTCCCCCGGGCTGCCGGCCGCGACCAGCCGCAGCGAGCCGTCGGCCCGGTCGTGGAGGTAGCTGCCGGGCGCGACGCCCGCCACGTGGTTGACGAAGACGTACGCCCGGCTGAGCGTGCCGCCGCCCGCGCTCTCCGCGTCGCTGTCGAGGGTGCCCGCCGCGTCCACCGCGGCCAGCACCGTCGACAGGGCGTCCGCGGGGAGCGCCGTGGTCGCCTGGAAGCGGCCGAAGCTGCTGCGCCGGGAGCGCAGCGCGGTGCCGACCGCGGTGTCCAGCTCCCGCGGCGCGGGCAGCGCGGTCCGCTCGCCGCCCGCGGGCACGGGCAGCGCGAGCGCCTTGTCCAGGACCCCGGCGGCCGGCCGGTCCGCGGCGCCCTCCAGGGTCGCGGCGTGCATGCGGAGTACGGTCTCGAAGGTCATGGTCGTCCGGGACCGCTCCTGGTCGGCGTAGCTCACCCGCGGCGGCGCCGCCGCGGGGGCCGCGACCACCGGGTCGCGCTCCCAGCGCAGCGGGACGACCGCGAAGACGCCCTCCTCGTCCTGCTCCAGGCCCAGCAGCCGGCCCAGCCGGTCCTCGTCGAACCACAGGGCGGGGCCGATGTGCAGCCCGTGCGCCCTGGCCCAGATCCGCCAGGTCTGCAGCAGGGCGCCGGTGTCCATCGTGACGACGTGGTAGCAGAAGCTGTTGTACTTGAAGGCGTTCTGCCAGAAGCGCACGCCGAGGACCAGGAACTGGTCGTAGCCCGCCAGTTCACCGCCGGCCGCCGCACGCACCTCGGCCGTGGCGTCGCCCGCGAGCAGTCGGCGCAGGTCGTGGTGGGGCGTGGAGTAGTAGTAGACGCCGGGGGTCAGCGGACCCGAGGGGCCCGCCACCCAGTGCACGCCCACCGGGTAGAGGCCGCCGCCCGAGGCGCTGCCGCGCGACCAGTTGGCCTGCGTGTACATCGGCAGGGTGCCCAGGTCGGAGTTGGCCTGCACCGCGAGCCTGCGGCCCACCAGGCCGTAGGACTCCTGGAGCATCCCGGCGAGCAGCGGCAGCGTGAAGGCGCCGGTGCCGCGCGGCCCGAACAGGCCGCGCTGCACGCTCGCCCCCTCCGTTGCGGGGAGGTCCGCCGCCTGCGGCAGCGGGAAGGCCGCGGCGCCGGGGAAGTGCTTGCCCTTGCGCGGCCGGTCGGCCCAGTCCGGCACGAAGTCGGCCGGCTCCATGGGATACCTGCCGCGCCGGACGATGGCGGTCGCGTACTCATGGGCGAATCCCATGGGTGCGTCCTTTCTGTGCGGTGAGTGCGGTGGCGCCGGGCGGCCCGGCTCAGGGGAAGGGGTGCGGGGCCGGGTTGAGGTCGGCTGCGGTCAGGTCGCGGTCGTGCAGGCCTGCTTCGCGCAGGGCGGTACGTGTCCTGGGCAGGTGGCGGGCGCGCTGCCGGCGCCAGCCGAAGTCGATGGGCAGCAGGCCCGGCACGATCACCCCCGCGGTGTGGAAGCCGAGGTCGCGCTGCTCGGGCATGGTCTGGTCGACCACGACGACGTCGAAGCCGGCCCCGGTGACCGCGGTGACGCAGGTGTGGACGTCGTCGCCGAGGTCGTCGCCCGGCGGCAGGGTGCCGGGGCCGGTCGCCGGGAGGTCCGCGAGCGCGACCCGCGGGCGGTCGGTGCGCAGCAGGAAGTCGGCGTGGGTGGCCATCTCCGGCAGGCCGTAGAGCAGCGGGTGGTCGTGCAGCACCAGCACCTTGTCGAAGTCCGCGGCCAGGGAGCGCAGCCGGGCCTCGTCACGTGCGGTCCTGCGGCGCAGGTTGACCGCGTCGGTGGCGATCTCGCACAGCCCCGCGGCCAGCGCGGACTCCGGGTCGAGGCCCGCGCCCGCCCCGAAGCACAGCCGGCCGAGCCCGCCGTCGACCCGCTCGGCAACGGCGGTCACCACGGGGATGGGGAAGCTGATCCTGGTGTCGAAGAAGCGGGCGCGGTAGCCGTACATCGCCAGCCGGTCGATCATCGCGCGGGTGTGCGCGCTGCGCGTCCCGCTCACGTCGATCTCCGGGAGCGGCGCCCGGCCGTACCAGGCCAGCAGGAAGGCGTCGCGCTCGACGACCTCCATCAGGCCGTAGTAGACGGCCTCGGCCAGACTGCCGCCGGACGCGCAGCCGTTGGAGCTCTCCTGCACGAAGCGGTGCTCAAGTCCGCCGGGCGCGTGGTAGTACGCCAGGATCTCCGGTACGAGCAGCGGCTGCTGGTCGCGCAGGGACCAGCCCCACACCCAGGGGATCGGCCGGGCCGGGTCGAAGGGGCGCACCCCGGGCTCGGCGCGGTGGAAGTCGTCGGAGTACAGCCCGCACTCCCGCGGGTCCACCACCCGCTCCGCGGCGGCCAGTTCGTCGTACGAGGCCAGCACCGAGGTGCGCTTGCCGCGCGGGCGCATCCCCGCGAAGCGCTCAAGTCCTTCGAGCAGGCCGACGCGTTCGCTGGAGCGGTAGCTCGGGGTGTGGCCGCCCCAGAAGCACTCGCGCAGGTAGTCGCCCGAGCGCAGCAGGAACGACCCGACGGTCGAGGACGTCGACGCCGAGATCAGGTCCGGCACCACGGACGGGCCGAGCATCCCGGCCGCCGGGTTCACGAACGCCTCGAAGGGCACGTCGTAGTCGTCCGCGGGCCGCGCCCTGAAGACGTCGGGGGCGGACTTGGGCGCGGGCGCGAAGCTGATCCGCGCCTCCGGTGCGGTGTCCGCGGGCCGCAGCCCGCAGCGCGGGCACTCGGCGTCGGGGACGAAGGCGAAGCGGGTGACGCGGAGCGTCTCCGCGTCCAGCAGGAAGGCGTACGGCAGCCGCCCCGCGGTGGGCGGCTGCTCCCGGTGCGCGGCGACCAGCGCGACGACGGCGTCCACGCCGAAGGCCGGGCCGTGCGGGCCGCGCCCGGCCGCCCTGGTCCCGTCGCCGGTCTCCAGCGCCTCCCGCAGCGCCCGCGAGCGCACCCCCTGCCACCGCCGGGCCAGGCACCGCGGACACGCCGTGCCCCCGCCGGGCGCGAACGGCCCGACGAGCACGTGGTGCCCGTACCGGAACACCCCGACCTCGCCGTCGGCCCCGTCCCCGTCGTCCACGTCCGCGCCCAACTCGTCCCGCACCCCGAGCGCCCCGACGACGACCCGCCCCCCACCCCACCACCGCAACCCGTCGGCCACCGCCGCGGCCAACTCCCCGCAGGCATCGCCAAGCGTCCCGCCGTACCCGACCCGGCCATGGCCGCCCCCGGCAGCGATGCGGAGACCACCGACCGCGCGGCCGGGCGCACCAGCGCCGGCCGCCGGGCGGGTCAGCGAGCCCGGCCGGGAGCCACCCGCAGCCGCACGGGCCGCGCCGGCAGCACCACCGCTCCCGGCCCCAGCGCCGGACACACCAGCAGCACCGGCGCCCGGCACGGCGCCGGCCCCGACCGCGCGGCCGGACACACCAGCGCCGGCCGCCGGGCGGGTCAGCGAGCCCGGCCGGGAGCCACCCGCAGCCGCACGGGCCGCGCCGGCAGCACCACCGCTCCCGGGCGCACCAGCAGCGCCGGTGCCGGGCGCAGGGCGGGATGGGCCGACAGCACCGCCGGTGCCGGGCGCCGTGTGGGCCACCGGCGTGGGCCGGGCTGCCGCGGGGGCGGGGGCGGGGGTGCCGGCAGCGTCACCCGTGCCGGTGGGGGCGGGCGGTGGCTGGGGTGGGGCCGTCACTGGTGGGCCTCGGGGGTGGTCAGGAGGATGCGGGTGGTGTGGAGGCGGCCGGCCGCCAGGTCGGGGGTGTGGGACGGGGCGGTCAGGACGTCGCGGCCCGCGGCGCGCAGGGCGGCCGCCACGGCCGGCCAGTCGGTGGGCGCCGCCGGGGCGGCGGGGGCGGCGGTCGGGACCAGGGCGGAGGGCGCGAGGTCGGCGAGCAGCGGGTCGCCGAGGTCGGGGGCGCCGCCGGTCTGTACGGCGCCGAGCAGGTCGCGCACCGCGGTCAGCACGGCGTCCCGGCGGCTGAGGCCCGCGGCGAGCGCCCAGCGCGGGCTGCCGGTCGCCGGGTCCGCGGTCCTGGCCAGGACGACCGGCAGGACGCTCTCCCGCGGGGCGCCGCCCAACTCCAGGATCTCCAGGTCGGCTTCGAGGCCGCCCGCGGACCTGAGCAGGAAGGTGGTCTCGGCGTCGTCGGCGTCCAGCGTGTCGGGCGCTATCAGCCCGACGCCCGCGGTGCCGGCCAACGCCCGGCGCAGCACGTCGTGGGCGAGCGCGGTCCGCAGGCCGCGGGCCACCGCGGCGGCCGGGGTCACGCCCGCGCCCGTACCCGCGGAGGTCGGCTCGACGACCCTGGCCTGATTGTCCGGGCCGAAGGGCCGCAGCGCCGCCGCGGGCACCAGCAGCGTCTCCCCGCTGAGCAGCGACGTCGCGGGGCACCATCGGGCGACCAGCTCGGCGGGGGTGCCCAGGCCCGATGCGATGCTCAGCCTGGCCGGTTCCACCGAGCGCCACTTGCCGCGTGCGGCCTCCAACTCCGCACCGGACAGCGCCTGCTGGACGGGCACGACGCGCTCGACGTAGACCTCGGCGGCGCGTTGCAGCGCCCGCAGCCGCGCCCCGGCGACGTGGTGGATGTCGAAGGCGGTCACCTCGCGCCGCACCCGGTGCCCGGTGCCGAGCACCACCGTGCTGACCTTGAGCGGCGTCTGCGCCCAGTCCTCGTCGGCGTAGGCGGCGAAGACCCCGGTCTTGGGCTGTACCAGCACCGACCGCTCGGAGATCTCCGCGAGCGCCGCCTGCGCGGCGTCCTCCTCCGCGGCCCCGTCCCCGACGGGTCCCCCGAGCGGCGACACCGCGCCGGGCGCCGGCGCGTCCTGCGCCGGGAGGAGTTCGGCCAGCAGCGGCGTCCGCTCGGGCTGCTCGGACCGCTCCTGCTGCCCGGGCGCGGTCGCGCAGTGCGGGCAGCGCGGGTGCGGGAGCAGCGGTTCCGCGGTGGTGTCGAGGGAGTCGGTGTGCTGGATCAGCAGCTGGTTCTCGGTCTCGGCGGGCAGCACACCGGTGGTGCGGCGGAAGACCTCGTAACCGAGCAGGTTGCCGATCATCGCGGCCAGCGGGCCGCCGACAGCGGGGGCCGCCGTGTCGCGCGGGCCGCCGGGTGCGAGCGTGCTCCACAGGTCGGCGGCGGCGCCGGCCTCGCCGTTCGTGCCGAGCCGCAGCGCGGCGCACGTCCAGCACCCGGCGGCACCGCGGGACATGAGCGGGCCGATCACGACGGAGTCGCCGAAGGGCCAGGCGGGCAGCAGCAGCCGGCCGGCCGGGATCCCGGCGTCGAGGAGTGCGGCGAGCCGCCGGGGCGCCTCGGCGCCGGTGACGAGCACCATGTCGTAGCCGTCGAGGTCCTGCCAGCCGTACGCGGCGGGGTCGGCGCCCGCGGTGGCGTCCAGGAGGGTGACCTCGGCGGCGCAGCCGGCCTCCCGCAGCGCCGCGGCCTCGCCGGTGACGTCGGCGAAGCCGTTGCCCGGGCGGTCGATGGAGCGCGGCACCGCGACGGCGGCGCACCCGTTGCGTATCAGGCTGAGCGCGGCCCAGCGGGCGACCGCGTCGTCGCCGAGTACGGCGACCCGGGTCTGCCGGAACTCCCGGAAACGGGCCTGCGACCCGTCGGTGTAGTGGTCGATGTAGTCGACCTGTGCGGCGAAGCGCTCGACGACGGCCGGCTCCAGCGGCTCCGCGCCGGCGTCCGCGGGGACGGCGTCCCGGGCGAAGCCACGCGCGTAGAGCGTACCGACCAGTCGGACCACCATCTCGCGCTGCTTGTCGCCGAGACCCTCGCAGAGCGCGGCCACCGTGTGGTCGCCGGTCAGGTGCGGGACCATCAGCGTGGCGAAACGGTAGGCGGACGGCATGACGACGCTGAATCCGCCGCGCGCGTTGTGGAAGTGCACGCCGGTGGGGGTCTGGGTGTAGAGCACGTCCCGGCGGATCCGCGGGCGGGTGCCGGCGATCTCGTCGTAGGTGGACACCATGTAAGTCACGCCTCCGTGGGATGCAGTCCTGCGGCTCCGGGCCGCTGCGGGTCTGTGCTGGTGGGGTGTCCGGTACGGGCCGACGCGGACGCGGGTAAGGGGGGTGCCGACGGTTCGGGGGCGGGGGTGCCGTCGCCGCGGGCGGCGGCGGCACGGGTGAAGACCCGCAGCAGTTCGTGCACCCGGTACAGACCGTGCGGCCCTTCTTCGAGCAGGCCCGCACCGACCAGTGCGTCCAGGACGCGCCCGCCGTCGACGGGCTCGCCGGCCGGCGGGTCGGCGCCCTGCGGACCGCCCGCACCAGGGGCAGGTACGGAAGGCCGGCGGGGCGCCGCGGGCTCCTGGCCGCCGGCCGACCGGCCGCGCAGGATGGCGAGTTCGAGCCGCTGCAGGGCGGACCCGGGGTCGACGCCGAGTGCCTGGGCGAGATAGGACTTGAGCCGCCGGTATTCGGCAAGTGCCTCGGCCCGGCGCCCTGCCCGGTCCAGCGCCTCCATCAACTGCTCGGTGAACCGTTCGTGCAGCGGGTAGGCACGGGCGGTGGACCAGATGTCGGCCAGCGCCTCGCGGTGCCTGCCGCACTCCAGTTCGAGGTCGAAGACCCGCTCGATGGCCCGCAGCCACTCCTCCTGGAGCTTGGGCAGCTCGTCGCGGTGCAGCAGGTCGGAGGGCACGTTGGCCAGCAGCGGCGGCCGCCACAGCGCGAGCGCCTCGCGCAGCAGCCGCAGCTCCGCCTCCGGCTCACCCGTCGCGTATCCGGCGTCGAGCAGTTCGCGGAAGCGGACCAGGTCCAAGGTGTCGGCGTCCGCGGTCAGCCGGTATCCGCCTGGCACGGCCTCGATCATATTGCCGGCGATGCCGTACTTGCCGAACAGCCGGCGCAGCCGCAGGACGCAGCTGTGCAGTGCGGACTTGCCCTGAGCGGGGGTTTCCTCACCCCAGATGACACGCTGCAGGAAATCCACGGAAACGACCGAGTTGGCATTCAGCAGCAATGCCGCGAGCAACGCCGCGGGTCGCGAGGGCTGGAGAACCACCGATTCGCTGCCGTCGGTGACCGACAGCATTCCGAGTACCGTGAAGCGCGTGTGGTCCGCCGCATGAAGCTGCGGCCCGGTATTTGCGGACGATAAGCCAGAACTGTTTTCGAGCGCGTTGGACAAGACCACCAACCCACCATCCCCGTATGCCTGCGACGACCGCCGCCGGCGCCCCCGCTGGAGTACGCCGGGTTCCGGCCGAAATCCCAGTCGGTCTGGCTGGTTGCGGTCAACGAGGACAGTACGGCAGGCCTCTTTACCTTGTCCAGAGAATCCGGCCCACGCCGGTAGGTTATTTCCTCCGGATGTCAAACGTCGCCGCAAAACCGAATTGATCCGCACAACCTGGACACTCCGGACCCGAGCGCACCAATGCGCGGAAACGCGCCAACGGACATATCCCGCAGAAATTACCGGCATGTAAAGCGGCGTTAACTCTACCCAATACCCCATGGCTTTACGCGAGCCATCCGCCCGTCGGCCGCGGTTTAGGCGGCGTGCACATCGGAGCGAATAGGCGGCGATCAATCCGGGCAGCCGCGGCGGGCCGCTGAGCTGCGGCGGAAGCGCGCGGTCCACTCCCCGCGGCGACCCCGGCGGGCGCCCGGCCGCACCTGGCGGCACTTGACAGCCGCCGCGGAGCTGATTCACTCTTCCACAAGACAGAAGATAGTTTCCACCATGCGGAAAGGGCGCCCCAGTGAGCTTCACCGCCGCGCGCTTCGATGTGAACCTCTCGATGCTCTTCACCGAACTCCCGCTGCTGGAGCGGCCGGCCGCCGCCGCGGCGGCCGGTTTCGACGCGGTCGAGCTGTGGTGGCCCTGGCCCGACGAGCCCGTCCCCGCAAAGACCTCGCTCGACGACCTGCGCACCGCGCTGGAGACGGCCGGCACCCGGCTGGTCGGCCTCAACTTCTACGCCGGGCAGCTCCCGGGACCCGACCGCGGCGCGCTGTCGCTGCCCGGCACCGAGTCCGAGCGCTTCCGCGCCAACATCGAGGTCGCGGCCGACTTCGCCGCCTCCGTGGGCTGCACCGCGCTCAACGCCCTCTACGGCAACCGGCTCGACGGCGTGGACCCCGCCGAGCAGGACGCGCTCGCGCTCGACAACCTGGTGCGCGCCGCGGCAGCAGCCGACCACGCAGGGGCGGTCCTGCTGGTCGAGGCGCTCAACGCGGCCGAGTCACCGCGGTATCCGCTCGTGGACGCCGACGCGGCCGTCGCACTGGTGCAGCGGGTCAACGAGGCGTCGGGACTCGGCAACACCCGCCTCCTGCTCGACCTCTACCACCTGGCCATGGGCGGGGCGGACCTCCCCGCGGTGATCGACAAGCACGCCGGCAGCGTCGGGCACGTGCAGATCGCCGACCTGCCAGGACGCGGGGCGCCCGGCACCGGGGCGCTGCCGCTGTCAGACCTGCTCGCCCGGCTCACCGGCGCGGGCTACGAGGGCTTCGTGGGCCTCGAACACAAGCCCTCCCCCGGCGGGAGCGCCGCGAGCTTCGGCTGGCGGGCATGAACGCCGGCACCGACGTCGGTGCGAACCCCGGCATGAACATCGCCGCCGGCGCCGCCACGAGCCCCGCCCCGCGCAAGGACAAGGAGATGCACATGCAGACACAGCGGCGGAAAGTCGCCTGGATCGGGCTGGGGATCATGGGGTCTCCCATGGCCGAGAACCTCATCGCCGCAGGCCACGACGTCACCGGCTACACGCTGGAACCGGAGAAACTCGCCCGGCTCGAAGCGCGCGGCGGCACCGCCGCCGGATCGGTCGCAGAAGCCGTCGCGGACGCCGACGTCATCGTCACGATGGTGCCCGCCTCACCGCAGGTGGAGGCCGTCGCCTACGGCGAGGACGGCATCCTGGCGCACGCCAGGAAGGGCGCGCTGCTCATCGACATGTCCTCGATCACCCCGCAGACCTCGATCGACCTGGCCAGGGCCGCGGCCGAGAAGGGCATCCGGGTCCTGGACGCGCCGGTCTCCGGCGGCGAGGCAGGAGCGGTCGAGGCGGTGCTGTCCATCATGGTCGGCGGCGACGCCGAGGACTTCGCGGACGCCCGCCCCGTCCTGGACGCGCTCGGCACCACCGTCGTGCTGTGCGGCCCGCACGGCGCCGGGCAGACGGTCAAAGCCGCCAACCAGCTGATCGTCGCGGTCAACATCCAGGCCTGCGCCGAGGCGGTGGTCTTCCTGGAGAAGTCCGGCGTGGACCTCTCCGCCGCCCTCGACGTCCTCGGCGGCGGGCTCGCCGGATCCACCGTGCTGGCCCGCAAGAAGGCCAACTTCCTGGGGCGCCGGTACGCCCCCGGCTTCCGGATCGACCTGCACCACAAGGACATGGGCATCGTCACCGACGCGGCCCGCACCGTCGGCGCCGCCCTGCCCGTCGGCTCGGTGGTGGCGGGACTGGTCGCCTCGCTGCGGGCGCAGGGCGACGGCGGGCTCGACCACTCGGCGCTGCTGCGCGGCGTCGAACGCCTCTCCGGCCGGCCCGTCCGCGGCTGATCCCCCGACACCGCCCGGCGGTGCGTGACACTCCTGTCGCGCCGAACGCACCGCCGGGCGGGTACACGTGACGGACTGTCGGTCCCCGGTTACAGCGGGCCGGAACATCCTGCACTATGGGGGCACGACACCGACCGGGAGTTGTGACCCATGGCAGAGAGCGTGCTCGTACGCTGTCCGGCCTGCCGCCGCGACCACACGTACACCGCACCCACCTACCCCTGCGCGTGCGGCGCGCCGCTCTGCCTGCCGGTGCTGCGTGGCGGGCTGCCGGTCGAGGTCAGGCACCGCTCGTGGGACGAGTCCTGGGTGCGCCTGCGCTGCCCCGACTGCGGGCGCACCGACCACTGGCCGCAGCCGGAGTTCGGCTGCACGTGCGGTGCGCTCATCCGGCTGCCGGTCGACGACGAGGCCGCGGGCGAGCCCGGGCTGATGCCCGTGCCGCACGCGGGCGCCGCCGCGCCCGAGCCCAGCGGGGACGTGCCCCCGCCGCCCACCGTCCGGCCGCCCTTCCGCCCGGTCACCATCCGCACCGGGCGGGACGCGCTGACCGCGGCCGCCCAGTACCTCAAGTGGCTCGGCTTCGCCGATGTGCGCCTGGCCGGCGACCGTACGGCCAACGGCATCGACCTGCGCGGCAAGGGCCTGGTCGCCCAGGTCGACCCGAGCACCCAGCCGACTCCCGTACGGGACGTCGAGTGCCTGTGGCTCAACTGTGCCAACGAGGACGCCGTGGGGGCGTTCTTCTCCCTCGCGGGGTACGCACACGATGCGCGCTTGCGCGCGGACCAACTCGGGGTGCCGCTCTTCGTGATGGACCTCACGGGTACGCCTCAGCCGGTCAACGACCCGGCCGACTCCCTCATCCAGTCCGGCCCGCACCTGCCGTAGCCGTCGGCTCCGCGGCCCTGCCGCAGAGGGCGCCCCCCAGGGGCGCGGGGCTGCATCTGATCTGCGGCTGGCGACGCGCGGGCGCGACCAGCCCATCACGGCCGCCGTGTGGCGACGGACCGCCACACCCCAGGGGCGCGGGGAACTGCGCGCTCAGCCCCCACCGGCAGGTGGTCCGTCTCCGACAGGAATTGCCCCTCTGGGCCGGTGACGACCCGCGCCCCGGTGGGGGCTGGTCGCGCAGTTCCCCGCGCCCCTATGTGCTCGGCCCCGCCGCGGAGGCGCCCACGCGGCGCCGGCCGCCGATCAGATGCAGCCCCGCACCCCTGGGGTTACCCCCTTTCTCACGGCGCTGCTCCGGGCGCGGAGCCCGGGAACGCGCGGCCTCGGCGCAGAGGGGGGCTCTTGACGGGGGCGAGCCGCAGGCTTACGTTGCTTCCGGATCGTAGAATATGACTTCCGCATTGTGGAATACCCCCTCGGGAGAGAAAATGGCTCGGATGACCGCCGCACGAGCAGCCGTGGAGATCCTCAAGCTCGAAGGCGTCGACACCGCCTTCGGTGTGCCCGGCGCCGCGATCAACCCCTTCTATGCCGCCCTCAAGGCCGCCGGAGGCATACGGCACACGCTCGCCCGGCACGTGGAGGGCGCCTCGCACATGGCCGAGGGGTACACGCGGGCGCGGGCCGGGAACATCGGGGTGTGCATCGGCACGTCGGGTCCCGCCGGGACCGACATGGTCACCGGCCTGTACTCGGCCACCGGGGACTCGATCCCGATCCTGTGCATCACCGGCCAGGCACCCACCTCCGTGATCCACAAGGAGGACTTCCAGGCGGTGGACATCGCCGCGATCGCCGCGCCGGTGACGAAGGCGGCGACCACCGTGCTGGAGGCGGCCCAGGTGCCGGGCGTCTTCCAGCAGGCCTTCCATCTGATGCGCTCCGGGCGCCCGGGCCCCGTGCTGATCGACCTGCCGATCGACGTGCAGCAGACGGAGATCGAGTTCGACCCCGAGACGTACCAGCCGCTGCCGGTCTACCGGCCGGCGGCCTCGCGTGCGCAGATCGAGAAGGCGGTCTCGATGCTGTGCGCGGCCGAGCGGCCGCTGATCGTGGCGGGCGGCGGGGTGATCAACGCCGACGCGAGCGACCTGCTCGTGGAGTTCGCCGAGCTGACCGGCGTCCCGGTGGTGCCCACGCTGATGGCGTGGGGCGCGCTGCCCGACGACCACCCGCTCAACGCGGGCATGGTGGGTCTGCAGACGTCGCACCGGTACGGCAACGCCACCTTCCTGGAGTCGGACTTCGTGCTGGGCATCGGCAACCGCTGGGCCAACCGCCACACGGGGCGGCTGGACGTGTACACCCGGGGCCGCACCTTCGTGCACGTGGACGTCGAGCCGACGCAGATCGGGCGGATCTTCCCGCCGGACTACGGCATCGCCTCGGACGCGAAGGCGGCGCTGGCCCTCTTCGTGGAGGTGGCACGGGAATTGGCCGCGCGCGGCGGGCTGCCCGACCGTACGCGGTGGGCGGAGTCGGCCCGTACGCGCAAGGCGACGCTGCAGCGGCGTACGCACTTCGACGACGTGCCGATGAAGCCGCAGCGGGTCTACGAGGAGATGAACCGGGCCTTCGGCCCCGAGACCCGCTACGTGTCCACGATCGGCCTGTCGCAGATCGCCGGCGCCCAGCTGCTGCACGTCTACCGGCCGCGGCACTGGATCAACTGCGGGCAGGCGGGGCCGCTCGGCTGGACGGTGCCCGCGGCGCTCGGCGTGGCGGCGGCGGAACCGGACGCGCAGGTGGTCGCGCTGTCGGGCGACTACGACTTCCAGTTCATGATCGAGGAGCTGGCCGTCGGCGCCCAGCACCGCATCCCGTACGTGCACGTGCTGGTCAACAACGCCTACCTGGGCCTGATCCGGCAGGCGCAGCTCGGCTTCGGCATCGACTTCCAGGTCAACCTGGAGTTCGAGAACTCCAACTCACCGGAGATCGGCGTCTACGGCGTGGACCACGTCAAGGTCGCGGAAGGCCTGGGCTGCAAGGCGATCCGGGTGACGGAACCGGCGGAGCTGGGCGCCGCCTTCGAGCGGGCGCGCAAGCTGGCCGCGGAGCACCGGGTGCCGGTGGTGGTCGAAGCGGTGCTGGAACGGGTCACGAACATCTCGATGTCGACCACCGCCGACATCTCCGCGGTGGTGGAGTTCGAGGAGCTGGCGACCGAGCCGGGGCACGCCCCGACCGCCGTCATGCCCCTGGTGTAGCCGCCTCGCCACCCGGGTCCCCGGGCGCCTCGCCCAGCCCCTGCGCGAAGTCCGCCCGCAGCTCGACCTTCCTGACCTTGCCGCTGACCGTCATCGGGAAGGCGTCGAGCACCCGCAGGTGGCGGGGGACCTTGAAGCGGGCGAGCCGGCCCTCGCAGAAGGCGGTGATCTCCTCGATGCTCGGCGGGTCCGCCGGGTCGCGGGGGATGACGCAGGCCAGGATCTCCTCGCCGTAGGTGTCGTCGGGCACCCCGACCACCTGCACGTCGGAGATCTTGGGGTGGCCGTACAGGAACTCCTCGACCTCGCGCGGGTAGACGTTCTCGCCGCCCCTGATGATCATGTCCTTGATGCGGCCGACGATCGCCACGTAGCCGTCGTCGCGCATCACCGCGAGGTCGCCGGTGTGCATCCACCGCCCGGCGTCCACCGCCTCCGCGGTGCGGTCCGGCTCGTCCCAGTAGCCCAGCATCACCGAGTAGCCGCGCGTGCACAGCTCACCGGCGGTGCCGCGCGGCAGCGTGACCCCGGAGGCCGGGTCCACCACCTTGACCTCGATGTGCGGCAGCGCGCGGCCGACGGTGGCGGTGCGGTGCTCCAGGGAGTCCTCGCGCCGGGTCTGGGTGGACACCGGGGAGGTCTCGGTCATCCCGTAGCAGATGGACACCTCGGCCATGTGCATCTCGGCCATGACCCGCTTCATCACCTCGACCGGGCAGGGCGACCCGGCCATGATGCCCGTGCGCAGCGAGGTGAGGTCGTAGTCGGCGAAGTCGGGCAGCGCCAGCTCCGCGATGAACATCGTGGGGACGCCGTAGAGCGAGGTGCAGTGCTCCTGCTCGACCGCGCGCAGGGTCGCGGCCGGGTCGAAGGACGGGGCGGGGATGACGATGCAGGCGGAGTGCGAGGTGGCGCCGAGGTTGCCCATCACCATGCCGAAGCAGTGGTAGAAGGGCACCGGCAGGCAGATCCGGTCCTGCTCGCTGTAGCCGACCGTGCCGCCCACGAAGTAGCCGTTGTTGAGGATGTTGTGGTGCGAGAGGGTGGCGCCCTTGGGGAAGCCGGTGGTGCCCGAGGTGTACTGGATGTTGACCGGGTCGTCGCAGCTGAGCGTCGCCTCGACGGCGGCCAGGTAGTCCGCGTCGAGGTCCCCGCCCGCGGCCGTCATCGCCTCCCACGAGGGGTCGCCGATGTGCACGACCTCGCGCAGATCGGGGCAGTTGACCCGGACCTCGGCGGACATCACCCGGTAGTCGCTGCCGCGGTGCTCGGTGGAGGCGACCAGCACCGAGACACCCGACTGCCGCAGGGCGTAGGCCAGTTCGTGCAGCCGGTAGGCGGGGTTGACGTTCACCATGATCGCGCCGAGCCGTGCGGTGGCGTACTGCACCAGCACCCACTCGGGGCAGTTGACCGCCCAGATGCCGACCCGGTCGCCCTTGAGCACACCGCGTGCGGCAAGTCCGCGGGCCACCTCCTCGACCGCGCGCCCGAACTCGGCATACGTCCAGCGCCGCCCGCTGGGCACGTCGACCAGCGCCTCGCGGTCGGGGTGGGCCGCGATGGCCCGGTCGAGGTTGCGCCCGATGGTGTCGCCCAGCAAGGGGGTGCCCCCGATTCCGTGTGCGTAGGAGGGCTCGGCGGTCACCGGTGGTCCTCCTCGTGGAATTCCGCACTTCCGTCGTGCATCGTCGCCTCGCGCAGCTCGATCCGGCGGATCTTGCCCGACACGGTCTTGGGCAGCGGCGCGAACTCCAGCCGCCTGATCCGCTTGTACGGCGCGAGCACGGAACGCGAGTGCGCGAAGATCGCCCTGGCCGTCTCGCCGTCCGGCTTCCAGCCCTCGGCGAGCACCACGTACGCCTTCGGGATCGCCAGCCGCAACTCGTCGGGCGCGGGCACCACGGCCGCCTCGGCGACCGCCTCGTGCTCCAGCAGCGCGCTCTCCAGCTCGAAGGGGCTGATCTTGTAGTCGCTGGACTTGAAGACGTCGTCGGCGCGGCCGACATAGGTGATGTAGCCGTCGGCGTCCCGGCTGCCGATGTCGCCGGTGCGGTAGTAGCCGCCGCCCATGGCCTCCTCGGTGCGCTCCGGGTCGCCCGCGTAGCCGGTCATCAGGCCGACCGGGCGGCTGCTCAGGTCGAGGCAGATCTCCCCCTCGTTGGCCGGCACCCCCGTCGCCGGGTCCAGCAGGGTCACCGTGTAGCCGGGCGTCGGGCGGCCCATCGAGCCGGCCTTGACCAGCTGCCCCGGGGTGTTGGCGACCTGCACCGCGGTCTCGGTCTGCCCGAAGCCGTCCCTGATCAGCACGCCCCACACCCGCCGCACGTGCTCGATCACCTCGGGGTTGAGCGGCTCGCCGGCCGCGACCGCCTCCCGCGGCGGAGCCGACAGGGCGCTCAGGTCGGCCTGGATCAGCATCCGCCACACCGTCGGCGGCGCGCAGAAGCTCGTCACCCCGCAGCGGTCCATCTCGGCCATCAGCCGCGCCGCGTCGAACCGCGTGTAGTTGTGCACGAAGACCGTCGCCTCGGCATTCCACGGGGCGAAAAGACTCGACCAGGCGTGCTTGGCCCAACCGGGTGACGAGATGTTCAGATGGACGTCCCCGGGACGCAGCCCGATCCAGTACATCGTGGCCAGGTGCCCGATCGGATACGAGATGTGGGTGTGCTCCACCAGCTTGGGCTGCGCCGTGGTGCCGGACGTGAAGTAGAGCATCAGCGGGTCGGACCCGGCCGTCGGGCCGTCCGGGGCGAAGCCGGGCGGCGCCGCGTACGCGTCCTCGTAGGCCAGCCAGGGCACGGGGGCCTCGCCGCCGACCGCGATCCGGGTGTACTCCCCCGGCACCTCGTCGAACTTCGCCGTCTCCGCCGCCCGCACGATCGCGTGCCGCACCTGCCCGCGGCCGATACGGTCCCGCAGGTCCGCGGGGCCGAGCAGCGGCGTCGCCGGGATCACCACCGCCCGCAGCTTCATCAGCGCAAGGGCGCACTCCCACTGCTCCACCTGGTTGCCCAGCATCAGCAGCACCCGGTCGCCGGCCCGCACCCCGCGCGCCCGCAGCCAGGACGCCACCCGGTCCGAGCGGTCCGACATCTCACGGAAGGAGATCAGCGACTCGGTGCCGTCCTCCTCGACGATCCACAGGGCCGGGCGGTCGTTGCCCGCGGCGATCACGTCGAACCAGTCCAGCGCCCAGTTGAACCGCTCGGGGGCGGGCCAGCGGAATCCGTCGCGGGCCGCCGTATAGTCCTCGCGGTGCCGCAGCAGGAAGTCCCGGGCGGCCCGGAATGCCCCGGTCGCGTCCGATGCCGCCATGTGTCCTCCTCGTGGATGTCCCCTCGGTAGCATCGTGCGGTAGTGACGTGGGTCTCACTACCCCCGGACGGGGGTGAGGAGGTGGTGCGGTGGACGGCAGCCGTGGCGAGGCCATGGACGTGCGGGCCGCCCTGCTGCGGATGCGCAGGTCAGGGCTGCTGCCGGTGGCCTTCGGGGGGCTCGTGGCGAGCGCCGGCGCCCAGCAGTTCCGGATCAGCGAGCTGGCCGGCGCCGACACGGACTCGCTACGCGGGCTCGCGGTACGCACCGGGAACGGGCTCGGCGGGAAGACCCTCGCCCTCGGGCGGCCCTATGCCGTCACCGACTACGGCTCCTCGCGCGCCATCAGCCACGAGTACGACGCGGCCGTCGCGGGCGAAGGCCTGCGGTCCGTGCTCGCCGTGCCCGTCGTGGTGCACCGGCAGGTGCGCGGGGTCCTCTACGGGGCGCTGCGGCAGCCCTACGCGCTCGGCGACCGGCCGCTGGCCGCCGCGATCGACGCGGCGCGCGACCTGGAGCAGGCGCTCGCCGTGCGGGACGAGGCCAGGCGGCTGCTCGCCTCCTGCCAGGCGCCCGTCGCGGCGGACCCGCGGGCCTGGGAGGAAGTGCGCGAAGCGCACGCCGAACTGCGGGCGCTGGCCGCCCGCATCCCCGAGGTGCGGCTCCGCCAGGAGCTGCTCGCCGCGTGCGCGCGGCTGGCTTCGGCCGCCGCGCCGTCCTCTTCTTCCCCCGCCCGCCCGCCCCTCGTCCAGCTGACACCGCGCGAGCTGGACGTTCTCGCGAGTGTCGCCGCGGGTGCGACCAACGCCGCTGCCGCGGCCAGGCTGCGACTGCGGCCCGAGACCGTGAAGTCGTATCTGCGCTCGGCCATGCGCAAGTTGGGTGCTCACACCCGTCTCGAAGCCGTCACCACCGCCCGCCGCACCGGCCTCCTCCCCTAGGCCGTGTTTTGGAAGTAGCGCCGTCCGCCCACAGGGCGGGCCCCGCGGCGTCCGGTGCGTGCGATCGCAAGGCGGAGGGTCGTCCTCGTAGTGGGCCTGCTCGGACGACTCCGACAACGCAGCGAGCGTGCGTGCCAGGCGTCGCGGGGCAGGCGGGACTTCCAAAACACGGCCTAGCCCGGGAGCCCCCGGGCACCCCCGCCCTGGTGATTGCCACCTGCGGCGAGCTTGCACCTTTCGGTGGGTGGGTGATCGGGCGCGCAGTTCCCCGCGTCCCTGAAAAACGCTCACTCTCCTGCGCAGAGGGCGCCGCCTGAAAGCGTCGGCTCTGCGGGAAGACGGGACCCCTCAGGGGGCGCGGGGAACTGCGCGCCCAGCCCGAACGGGCGGAAAGAAGGCAACGCCACAGCAAGTGGCAATCACCTGCGCACCCCCCGCCGGGGAAGGTCCCGGGGCGGGCGGGGTTCCCCGCGCGGGGGAAAAGGGGGCGCCCCCGGGCAGGGGGCGGGGGTAGCGTGCCCGGGTGGATATGGATCGGGTGGGCGGCTTCGCCGCCATGTCATTGGTGCTGGTGCTGATCCCCGGCCCCAGCGTCCTGTTCGTGCTGGGCCGCGCCCTGGCCCACGGCCGCCGCACGGCGCTCGGCAGCGTCGTAGGCAACGCGATCGGGGCTTACGCCCTGATCGCACTGGTCTCGCTCGGCCTCGGCGAGGTCGTGTCCCGCTCGGTCGCGCTGTTCGTCGCGCTGAAGCTCGCCGGCGCGGCCTACCTCGTCTTCCTGGGCGTGAAGGCCTTCCGCCACCGCGGCGCCCTGTCGGCGGCGCTGCACGACGAGAGCGGCAGCGCTGTCCCGCCCCGCAGGGGCGACCTGCGCACCCTGTGGGAGGGCTTCGTCGTCGGGGTGACGAACCCCAAGACGATGGTCTTCTTCGCCGCCGTCCTCCCGCAGTTCGTGAACCGCGACGCCGGCCGCGTCCACGAGCAGATGCTGCTGCTGGGCCTGGTGTTCACCGCGATCGCGCTGCTGTGCGACAGCGTGTGGGCGCTGACCGCGTCGGCGGCCCGCAGCTGGTTCGCCAGCTCGCCGCGGCGGATGGCCGCGGTCGGCGGGACCGGGGGGCTGGCGATGATCGGTCTGGGTGTGACGGTCGCGGCGACGGGCCGCGCGGACTCGTAGCGGCGTCGGCCGCAGTGGAGTGGGCCGTAGCGCCGCAGGTCGCGGGCTGTGTGAGCAGGCGCACACACCCGGCTTGAGCGAAACGTTTGCGTTTCGATAGGTCCGGACGTACGGTCAGTGGAGTACGAAACCGTTTCGTTCTTTCCTGCGGTCAAGCCTACTCGTCGTCCCACCTCAGGAGCTCCGCCTGATGTCCTCCCAATCCGCCGCCGACGTCCCCGTCGACCGGCTCTCCAAGTCCCCGGCGCAGGACGGCTCCCCTGTCCCGCCCACCGAGAAGGCCAACCACCGCTGGTGGGTGCTCGCGGTCATCGCCGTCGCCCAGCTGATGGTCGTCCTCGACGCCACCGTCGTGAACATCGCACTGCCCTCCGCACAGAAGGCGCTCGACTTCAACGACAGCAACCGCCAGTGGATCGTCACCGCCTACTCGCTCTCCTTCGGCTCGCTGCTGCTGCTCGGCGGCCGGCTGGCCGACCTGGTCGGCCGCAAGGTCGTCTTCCAGATCGGCGTCGTCGGCTTCGCCGCCGCCTCCGCGCTGGCCGGCGCGGCACAGAACTTCGAGGTGCTGGTCGCAGGGCGCGCGCTGCAGGGCCTGTTCGGCGCCCTGCTCGCCCCGGCCGCGCTGTCGCTGCTCAACACGACCTTCACCGACGCCAAGGAGCGCGCCAAGGCGTTCGGCATCTACGGCGCCATCGCGGGCGCCGGCGGCGGTGTCGGCCTGCTGCTCGGCGGTGTGCTCACCGAGCACCTGAGCTGGCGCTGGACGCTGTACGTGAACCTGATCTTCGCCGTCATCGCCTTCGTCGGCGGCGTTGTCTTCCTGCGCAAGGGCGCCCCGGGCAACCGCCCGAAGCTGGACCTGCCGGGTACGGCACTGGTCACCGTCGGCCTGTTCTTCGTGGTCTACGGCTTCTCGAACGCCGACAAGCACCACTGGGGCTCCCCGATGACCTGGGGCTTCCTGGTGGTCGGCGCCGCGCTGGTGGCCGCGTTCAGCTGGTGGCAGACCCGCGCCGAGCACCCGCTGCTGCCGCTGCGCGTCCTGCTGGACCGCAACCGCGGTGCGTCCTTCACGGTGCTCGCGGTCTCCGGCGCCGGAATGTTCGGTGTCTTCCTCTTCCTGACCTACTACCTGCAGCAGTCGCTGGCCTACACCCCGGTCAAGACCGGTCTGGGCTTCCTGCCGATGATCGGCGCGCTGATGGTCGCGGCCCAGCTGGCCACCAACTCGCTGCTGCCCAAGCTCGGCCCGCGGCCGATCGTGCCGCTCGGCATGCTGATGGCGGCGGCCGGCATGGCCTGGCTGACCGTCCTGGACCTCAACAGCACCTACGCGGCGAACATCCTGCCGCCGCTGCTGGTCATCGGCTTCGGGCTCGGCCTGGTGATCCCGGCCGCGATGAGCGTGGCGACCGAGCGGGTCGGCGAGGAGGACGCGGGCGTGGCCTCGGCCGCGGTCAACACGATGCAGCAGGTGGGCGGTTCGATCGGCACCGCGCTGCTGAACACCCTGGCCGCCAGCGCCGCGACCTCCTACCTGGCCCACCACACGGGCAAGATGGCGGTCCCCAACGCGGCACTGCACAGCTACTCGACCGCGTACTGGTGGTCGGCCGCACTGCTCGCCTTCGGCGGTGTGCTGTCGCTGCTGATGTACCGCGGCGGCCGTCCGGCCCCGAGCGAGCAGGGTGCCGCGACCGCCGTGCACATGTAAGCACCACATCCCCCGAGCACCCGGCGCCGACTGAGCGGACGGCACCGGGTCCGGGGGCCGGTCACCGGGTCATCGTGGGGACGGGACACCCGGTACCGCCGGCCCCCCGCACACGCCGCCCCGCCGGAGTCGCGACCCCCGTACGCGACATACCGGCGGGGCGGCCGCATGCCGTCAGGGGCCGGCCAGGACCGCGGCCAGCGCGGGCGCGTACAGCCGCTCGACCTCGGCGGGGGTGAGCGCCAGCGCGGGCGGCAGCCGCAGCAGGTAGCGGGCCAGTGCGAGGCCCAGCAGCTGGGCCGACATCAGCGCGGCCCGCTGCGGCACGTCGGGCGCGGGCGGCAGCGCCGTGGCGATCACCGGCGCGACCTGGCGGGCGAAGATGTCCCGCATACGGGCGGCCGCCTGTTCGTTGGTGACCGCGGAGCGCAGCAGCACCAGCAGGGCGTCGTCGGTCGGGTCGCCCTCCCAGCGGGCGACGAAGTGCCGCACCAGCAGCGCCGGCAGCTCCTGCTGCGGTATGCCGCCGAGGTCGGGCAGCTGCAGGTCGATCGTCAGCGCGGCCTCGAAGAGCTGCTCCTTGCTGCCGAAGTAGCGCATCACCATCGACGCGTCGATGCCCGCGTCCGCGGCGACCGCGCGGATGGTGGTGCGCTCGTACCCCTGCCGGGCGAACCGCGCCCTGGCGGCGGCCAGGATGCCCGCCTTGGTGGCCTCGCCGGTGCGCCTGGCGCGTTCCCCGGTCTCGTTCTCCGTCATGTCAACAAGCGTAGGCCAACACGCGTTGACACACCACCGCACCCGGGTGCACGATGTCAACACGCGTTGGCCAACAAGCGTTGGCCTCAGTCGGAGGGACACACCATGACCGCCACCGCACTCCCCGCCACCACCCGGGTCGCGATCGTCGGCGCCGGGCCGACCGGCCTGGCACTGGCCGTCACCCTCGCCGAGGCGGGCGTCGACTTCGTCGTCCTGGACAAGCTCGCCGAGGGCGCCAACACCTCGCGCGCCGCCGTCGTGCACGCCCGCACCCTGGAGGTCCTCGACACCCTCGGCGTCACTCAGGAGCTGCTTCTGCTCGGCATCCCCCTGCAGCGCTTCACCGTCAGGGACGGCGGCCGGGTCCTCGCCCGGCTCGGCTTCGGCGGACTGCCCACCCCGTACCCCTTCACCCTGATGGTCCCGCAGTGCGACACCGAGGCGGCGCTGCTCGCCCGGCTGCGGGCGCTGGGCGGCGACGTCCACCGGCCCTACGAGGTCGCCTCCGCGGTCCAGGACGACGACGGCGTCACCCTCACCACGACCACCGGCCAGACGCTGCGCGCGCAGTACGCCGTCGGCGCCGACGGCATGCACAGCGCCGTACGGGAGGCCGCGGGCATCGGCTTCACCGGCAGCGCCTACGCCCAGTCCTTCGTGCTCGCCGACGTGGTGATGGACTGGCGCCCCGGCGCCGCCGAGGTCTCGCTGAACTTCCACGCCGACGGGCTGGTCGTCGTCGCCCCGCTGCCGCACGGCCGCTACCGCGTCGTGGCCGTCGTGGACGAGGCCCCCGCCGCACCCGGCGCCGGCTACGTCCAGGCTCTGCTGGACGCCCGCTCACCCGGGCAGGCCCGGGTCCACGAGGTCGTGTGGGGCTCGCGCTTCCGGGTCCACCACCGGGTCGCCGACCACTACCGGGCCGGGCGGCTGCTGCTCGCGGGCGACGCCGCCCACGTGCACAGCCCCGCGGGCGGGCAGGGCATGAACACCGGCATCCAGGACGGCTACGCACTCGGCCGCGCCTTCGCCGAGGACGCGCTCGACGGCTACGAGCCGCAGCGGCGGCCGGTCGCGCAGCGCGTCGTCGCCTTCACCGACCGGATGACCCGGATGGCCACGCTGCGCCGGCGCCCGGCGCGCGCCGCCCGCAACGCGGTGCTCCCGCTCGCCACCCGCGTCCCGGCGCTGCGCAACCGGCTCGTGCGCGAACTGGCCGAACTCGACTACCGCTGAAGGTGCGGGTGGCGCCCGCCGGGATACGGTGGGTGCCATGGACGCCAACGCCGCGCTGTACGTGCCGGTACGAAGCGGACCCGCCGGACTCGTGGTCCGGCTCTGGCGTACTCCCGTCGGCACGAAGACGGCGGTGGCCTTCACCACCGACCAGCGGCTGCGGGCCGCGCTCGGCCCCTGCCACGGGTGGATCCGGCTTTCCGAATCCGCCCTGCGGCGCCTTGCCGAGCCGCTCGGCACCACCGCGGTGACGGTGGACCCCCTCCTCTTCTCCCGCCCCGCCTCCCGCGGCCAGGGTTGACCGCCTCCCCCCGCGGGGGCGCCCGCCGCGTTTGCCCCTTGCGGTGGGCTCGCACCTTCCGGTGCGTTGTGATTGGGCGCGCAGTTCCCCGCGCCCCTGATGGTTGCCCTCTCTCGCAGAGGCCGGCGTTTTCAGGCGGCGCCCTCTGCGCAAGAGGGTGAGCGTTTTTCAGGGACGCGGGGAACTGCGCGGCCAGCCCACCACCGGGGGGAAGGCGAGCGTCCACCGCAAGGGGCAGGACCTGAAGGGGCGCGGGGAACTGCGCGGCAAGCCCCCACCGGGGGGAAAGACGCAGCGCCGCCGCAAGTGGCAATCACGGGAGGCCCCCGCCGGGGGAAGGCGATCGCCCACCGCAAGGGGCAATCACCGGCTCAGCAAGACCCAGCCCGGGTCAAGAACCTGGCTGGACGTCTCCGGTGGTGAGGACCTCGCGGCGGGAGGCCAGGTCGCCCGGGGGGATGCCCGGGTGGTGCTGGGCCGGGGAGAGGGCCGTGGCCGGGGCGGTGTCGCCGAGCACGAGCCGGGAGACGATGCGGTAGCGGTCACCGCGGTAGACGGAGTGGACGTACTCCACGGGCCGCCCGGTGGAATCCTTCGTGAGGCGCTCGAAGAGGAGCGCGGGCGACAGGACGGGCACCCCGATGAGCCTGGCCTCCTCCTCGTTGGTGACGGTCGGCTCGATGGACTGCACGGCCTCGTGCACCCGCACCCCGTGCCGCTCGCGCAGGAAGTCGTAGAAGTCGCCGGACTCCATGTCCTCGGGCCGCAGGCCCGGCACGAGCGCCGCGGGCACGTGCAGGTACTCGATGGCCATCGGCTCGTCGTCGACGAGCCGCAGCCGCGCGATGTAGGTGATCTCCGCGGCGGGCGAGATGTGCAGCCGGCGCCCGACCCTGGCGCCGGCCTGCACGGTGGTGAACTCCAGCACCCTGCTGGCCCAGCTGCCCGAGGCCTGCGGCAGCCGGTAGGCGTCGCTGGAGGGGGCCAGCTCCTGGGTGATCTTGGCGCGGGCGACGAACATGCCGCGCCCGTGCTCGCGCACCAGCAGCCCGGTGGTGACCAGTTCGTCCACCGCGGAGCGCAGGGTGGGCCGGGAGACGCCGAGTTGCTCGCACAGGGTGCGCTCGGAGGGGATCGGGTCGCCGGGGGCGCAGGACTCGACCAGTTCCATGAGGTAGTCGCGGACCCGTTCGCGTTTCACCGCGGAGCGCGACGGCTCGCTGACCATGGCGGTTGTCCTTTCCTGCGGTGGCTTGTCCAGCTGAGGTTATCCAGATGTTGACCAGCACGCCAGCCGCCGCGGGCGGCTGCGCCGCAGTCCACCACGGTATACGACCGGATTCCCGGGTGTGCGCGAGGTCTTGACGTCACCAGTGGTCTATGCCACCTTCTGCGAGCAGCACCAGACCAGTTGGCAAGTGGTAAATTCCGCCCGCACTTCCCGAGGTGACATCACCGTGAGATCCAGACTCCTCCCCGCAGCCGCCGCGCTCGCCCTGGCGGCCGTCGCCGGACTGAGCGCCTGCGGCTCGTCCGACTCCTCCGACTCCTCGGACTCCGCGGGCGGCGGCACGCCGGCCCCGGCGAAGCTCACCGTGTGGATCATGCAGGACAGCATGTCCGACGGGGTGCTGAGCCGCTTCAAGACCGGCTTCGAGGCCGCGCACAAGGGCACCACGCTGGACATCCAGATCCAGCAGTGGGACGGCATAGGCCAGAAGATCACCAGCGCGCTGGCCAGCAAGGACGCGCCGGACGTGATGGAGGTCGGCAACACCCAGGTCGCGCAGTACGCGGCCAGCGGCGGGGTGAAGGACCTCACGGACAAGGTCGCCGACCTCCAGGGCTCCGACTGGATCCCGGGCCTCGCGGAGCCGGGCAGGATCGACGGCAAGCAGTACGGCATCCCGTGGTACGCGGCCAACCGCGTGGTGATCTACAACAAGGACCTCTTCGCGAAGGCGGGTATCACCACCCCGCCCAAGACCCGCGACGAGTGGATCCAGGACACCACCAAGCTCAACACCGGCGGCGACGACGGGATCTACCTGCCCGGCCAGACCTGGTACGCGCTGGCCGGCTTCGTCTGGGACGAGGGCGGCGACCTGGCGGTCAAGGACGGCGACCAGTGGAAGGGCGCCCTGGACACCCCGCAGGCCAAGGCGGGCATGGCCTTCTACCAGCAGCTGCAGGCCCTCGGCAAGGGACCCAAGGACGCCGACGAGGCCAAGCCGCTGCAGGCGGACGTCTTCGCCAAGGGCAAGACCGCGCAGATCATCTCGGTGCCGGGCGGCGCCGCGATCATCGAGAAGTCCAACCCGGCGATGAAGGACAAGATCGGCTTCTTCCCGATCCCCGGCAAGACCGCCGACAAGCCGGGCGCGGTCTTCACCGGCGGCTCGGACCTGGTGATCCCGGAGGCCTCGCAGCACCAGGCGCTGGCCTACGAGGTGGTCAAGGCGCTGTCGGGGACGGCCTTCCAGACCGACATGGCCAAGGAGATGAGCTACGTGCCCAACCGCACCTCGCTCGCCTCGGTGCTGGCCGACAACCCCGGTGCCTCGGTGATGGCGGTGGGCGCGGCCAACGGGCACGCCACCCCGAACTCCCCCAACTGGGCCGCGGTCGAGGCGAACAACCCGATCAAGCAGTACATGACGCAGGTGCTGACCGGCGCCGACCCGCACGCGGCGGGCAAGACCGCGTCCGAGGCCATCACCAAGGCGCTCAACACCGCTTCCTGACGGCCCGGTTCCGCCGCCACCGCCCCATCACCACCCCACCCCGGAGGGATCACCGTGCTCACCGCCCGTTCCGCCGATCGGCGACCCGCCGTCGTGGAGCCGCCGCCGGCCGCTCCCCGGCCGCGACGGCACCGCCGCCTCGGTGCGGTCTGGCCGTATCTGCTGGTCGCCCCCACCGTGCTCGGTGCGGCGTTCCTGCTGGTCTATCCACTGGTCAGAAACACCGTGATGTCCTTCCAGCACTTCGGACTCGGTGAGCTGATCCGGGGCGGGGCGACCTGGGTGGGGTTCGCCAACTACCGCACGGTGCTGGACGATCCGGAGTTCTGGACGGTGGTGCGGCGCACCCTGTGGTGGACCGGGCTGAACGTCGTGCTGATCATGGTGCTGGGCACCCTGGTCGCGCTGATGCTGGTCAGACTCGGGCGGCGGATGCGGTTGGCGGTGATGAGCGGACTGGTGCTGACCTGGGCGACGCCGGTCATCGCCGCCACCACGGTCTTCCAGTGGCTGTTCCAGTCCCGTTTCGGAGTGGTCAACTGGGCACTGGTCAAACTGGGCTTCGACTCCTACCGCGACTACTCCTGGTTCGCGCACGGCGGCTCCACCTTCGCGATCCTGGTGGTCCTGGTGGTGTGGCAGTCGGTGCCGTTCGCGGCGCTGACCCTCTACGGGGGCCTGACCACGATCCCGGTCGAGCTGTACGAGTCGGCCAGGATCGACGGCGCCGGCGCCTGGCAGTCCTTCCGGCTGGTCACCTTCCCGATGCTGCGACCGCTGTTCGCGCTCGTCACCTCGCTCGAAGTGATCTGGTGCTTCAAGGCCTTCACCCAGATCTGGGTGATCAGCGAGGGCGGCCCGAACGGCGCCACCACGACGCTGCCGGTCTACGCCTTCCAGATCGCCCAGTCGCTGCACAAGTACGACCTGGGGGCCGCGGTCTCCACCCTGACCGTCGTGATCCTGCTCGCCGCGCTGGTGTTCAACCTGCGCCGGATGTTCCGCCAGGAGGGCGCGCTGTGACCGCTCTGACCACTGGTAAGGCACCCATCGCGGTGCGGCGCCGCCGGATGCGGATGGGCCGTCTGCCGCTGAACCTGGCCGCACTCCTCACCCTGGCGGTGTCGGTGTTCCCGGTCTACTGGATGGTGGTGACGGCCTTCAAGCCGTCCGCGGACATCCAGTCGGACACCCCGTCCTTCCTGCCGCTGCACCCGACGATGGCGCACTTCGGCACCGCGGTGCACTCCCCCGGCTTCGGCACCTTCTGGCGCAACAGCCTGACGGTGACGCTGAGCGCGGTGCTGATGTCGCTGGTGGTGGCGCTGCTCGCGGCCTTCGCCGTGGGACGGATGCGCTGGCACGGGCGGCGGGCCTTCATCCTGATGGTCTTCGTCGCGCAGATGGCGCCCTGGGAGGCGCTGCTGATCCCGATGTACGTGATCGCCCGCGACACCGACATGCTCGACAGGCTGTCGATGCTGACCCTCGTCTACTTCATGACGACGCTGCCCTTCACCATCGTGACGCTGCGCGGCTTCCTCGCGGCGATCCCGGTGGAGCTGGAGGAGGCGGCGCAGGTCGACGGCTGCACCCGGCCGCAGGCCTTCCGCCGGGTGACCTTCCCGCTGCTGGCGCCCGGGCTGCTGTCCACGTCGCTGTTCGGCTTCATCACGGCGTGGAACGAGTTCGCCTTCGCCAACACGCTGATCATCAAGAACCAGGACGCCCGCACCCTGCCGGTCTGGCTGTCGTCGTTCAGCAACGTCTTCGGCACCGACTGGGGCGCCACGATGGCCGCTTCCTCGCTGTTCATGCTGCCGGTGCTGGCCGTCTTCCTGGTCCTGCAGAACCGTGTCACCTCCGGAATGACCGCGGGCGCCGTCAAGGGCTGACCCGCAACGCACCTCCCCCCCGCCTGCCGCGCTCGCGCCGAGCGCGTATCCCGCGCTGCCCCCGTGCCGCCCGATCCCCGCCCCCGGCCGCCGGGGGCCAGGGAGACCTGGAGAGCCACCGCCGTGATCATTCCGCACCCCACTCACATCGCCCGTATCCCCGGCCACTTCACCTTCGACGAGTCCACCACCGTGCGGGCCTCGGGCGACGCGCTCGGCGCCGCCCGGCTGCTGCGCACGCTGCTCGCCCCCGCCACCGGGCTGCCGCTGCGGCCGTCCCCGACCGGCACGGTCGTGCTGGTGGTCGACACGATGCTCGGCGGCCTCGGCGAGGAGGGCTACGGCCTGACGGTCGGACCCGACGCGGTGCTGCTGCGCGCCGCCCGCCCGGCCGGGCTGCTGCGGGGTGTCCAGACCATCCGCCAACTGCTGCCCGCGCAGGCCCTGTCGGCCCGCCCGGTGGCCGGCGTGCCGTGGCAGATCCCGGGGGTGCAGATCACCGACGTGCCGCGGTTCGGCTGGCGCGGCGCGATGCTCGACGTGGCCCGGCACTTCCAGCCGGTGTCCTTCCTGCGGCGCTTCACCGACCTGCTGGCCTTCCACAAGCTCAACGTGCTGCACCTGCACCTGACCGACGACCAGGGCTGGCGGATGCCGTCGGCCGCCTACCCCGCGCTGACCGAGGTCGGCGGGGTGCGCGGCGGGGAGGTCCCGCACGCCGGCGCCTACACCGCCGCCGAGCTGCGCGGCCTGGTCGCCTACGCGGCCGAGCGCGGGGTCACCGTCGTCCCCGAGATCGAGATGCCCGGACATGCGCGCGCGGCCCTGGCGGCGTACCCGCAGCTCGGCAACGTGCCGGGCCGGGCGCTGGATGTGTGGACGCAGTGGGGCGTGTGCGACAACGTGCTCGGCGTCCACGACGAGGTACTGGACTTCTGCAGGACCGTGCTCGGCGAGGTCCTCGACGTCTTCGACTCGCCGTATGTGCACGTCGGCGGCGACGAGTGCCCGGTCACCGAGTGGGAGACCAGTACGGCCGCGCAGGCCAGGGCCGCGGAGCTGGGACTCGGCTCGCCCAAGGACCTGCACGGCTGGTTCCTCGGGCAGGTCGGCGACTTCCTGCTCGCGCAGGGCCGCCGCCCGGTGTGCTGGGCGGAGGACTCGGGTGCGCTGCCCGCCGACTTCACCGTCATGCCCTGGCGGGACGCCGCCCACGGCCTGGCCGCCGCCCGCCGCGGCCACGACGTCGTCATGGCCCCCTACCGCAGCACCTACCTGGACTACCCGCAGTCCGCCGACCCCGACGAGCCGCCGGGCCAGGCCGGCGGCATAGTGGACCTGGCCGCGGTCCACGCCAACGAGCCCGCCCCCGCCGACTGGGAGCCTGCCGCGGCCGCCCGGGTGCTCGGCACCCAGGCGCAGCTGTGGACCGAGTACGTCAGCACCGCGGCGCACGCCGAATACCTCGCCTTCCCCCGGCTGGCCGCACTGGCCGACCGGGCCTGGAACCCGGCCAGTGACTGGGCGACCGACTTCCGCCCGGCGCTGCGGCTGCACGAGGCCCGCCTGGACGCGCTGCGCGTCCCGCGCCGCGGCCCCGCCGCCGCCATGACCGCCTGACCGCACCACCCCCCATGACCACCCTGCACCGACCCAGCCACCACCCCACTGGAAAGGGATCACCCGTGTCAGGAAACACAGACCCGAGCACCGCCCGCACCCGGAAGCCGCGGCTCACCCGGCGGATGCGCACCGCGATGGCGGCATGCGCGGTGGCCGGCCTCGGCTGCGCCGCACTCACCGCACTGCCCGCCGCGGCGGCCCAGGACTCGCTGACCGCTCAGTACCGCACCAGCGCGACCGGCGCCACCGCGGACCAGGCCGAACCGTGGCTGGAGGTGACCAACACCGGGTCGAGCACCGTGCCGCTCAGCCGGGTCACCGTCCGCTACTACTTCCACTCCGACGGCCCCGGTGTGACCTACCGCTTCGCCTGCTCCTGGGCGGTCAGGGGCTGCGCCAACGTCACCGGCACCTTCGGCACCCTGCCCAACCCCACCGCCACCGCCGACCGCTATCTGGAGATCGGCTTCACCGCGGGCGCCGGCTCGCTCGCCCCCGGGCAGAACACCGGCGACCTGCAACTGCGCTTCTACCGGGCGGACTGGCAGACCCTGACCCAGTCCGACGACTACTCCTTCAACGGCGCGCAGACCTCGTACGCCAACTGGCCCAAGCTCACCGTGCAGGACGCCGGCGCGGTCGTCTACGGCACCGCCCCCGCGGGCAACGACCCGACCGATCCCCCCACCACCCCGCCGACCACACCGCCCACGTCACCGGGCGGCGGCGACCCCGACGCGGCCTCGCTCTTCGACGACTTCTCCTACACCAGCAGCTCCGACGCGGCAGTGCAGCAGCACGGATGGACGGTCAAGTCCGGGCAGGGCGGCCCGGGTGTCGCCGGCGCCACCTGGTCGCCGCAGGACGTGACCTTCGTCGCCGACGGCTCCAACAAGGTGATGAACCTGCGGCTCACCACCGACGGCACCGCGTCCGGCACCAAGGAGACCGAACTCCAGACCACCGCACGCAAGTTCAAGAACGGCACCTACGCCGCCCGGGTCCGCTTCGACGACACACCGACCGGCGGCCCCGACGGCGACCACGTCAACCAGACCTTCTTCACCTTCACCCCGCTGAACGCCCCGATGGACCCGGACTACAGCGAGCAGGACTTCGAGTACCTGCCCAACGGCGGCTGGGGCGAGACGCAGAACATCATGTACGAGACGTCCTGGGAGACCTACAACCCCGACCCGTGGAACGCCGTCAACACCCACGGCCAGCAGTACGGCAGCCTGGACGGCTGGCACGACCTGCAGATCACCATCGACAACACCAGCATCACGTACTACATCGACGGCCAGGTCGTCGCGACCCACGGTGAGCCGTACCTGCCCGAGACGCCGCAGTGGATCGACTTCAACCACTGGCTGATCGACGTGGCCGGGCAGACCAGCAGCACCCCGCGGTCCTACGACGAGCAGGTCGACTACGTCGTCTTCGTCAAGGACCAGGTCCTCACCCCCGCCCAGGTGAGCGCGAAGGTCGCCGGCTACCGGGCGGCGGGCACCGCCTTCACCGACACCGTGCCCAACCCGTAGGCCCGTGCGCCGCGTCCGGCGGGTTTCCGTTATCCGCCGGACGTGGCAGCGTCTCCTGTCCGAGGAGACGTGACGGACGGAGAGTGGAGCAGCATGCGTGCAGGCGACCGTGTCGGACCCGACCCCGCGCTGGTGGCCGCCGCGCGCGCCGGCGATCAGCGGGCGCTCGACCGGCTGGTCGGGCAGTGCCTGCCGCTGGTCTACAACATCGTGGGCCGGGCGCTCGACGGGCACGACGACGTGGACGACGTGGTGCAGGAGACCCTGCTGCGGGTGGTGCGGGGCCTGGCCGACCTCCGCGACCCGGCGGCCTTCAGGTCCTGGCTGGTGGCCATCGCCGTACGCCAGGTCCGCGACCGCGAGCAGGCCCGCAGGGCGTCCTGGCACCACCAGACCGCACTGGACGCCGCCGAGCTGATACCCGACCCCGCCTCCGACTTCGCCGCCGTGACCATCCTGCGGCTCGGCCTGACCGACCAGCGCCGCGACATCGCCGAGGCCACCCGCTGGCTGGACGGCGACGACCGCACGCTGCTGGCGCTGTGGTGGCTGGAGGAGACCGGCGACCTCGGCCGCTCGGAACTGGCCGACGCGCTCGGCCTGACCCGGCAGCACGCGGCGGTCAAGGTGCAGCGGATGAAGGAGCAGCTGGAGACCTCCCGCACCGTCGTGCGCGCCCTCGGCGGCGGCGCCGACTGCGCCGGGCTGCGGCACCTGACCGGCGGCTGGGACGGGGTGCCGAGCCCGCTGTGGCGCAAACGCTTCGCCCGGCACATCCGCGGCTGCGCCGACTGCACCCGGCGCGGCGGTGCGCTGCTGCCGATGGAGCGGCTGCTCAGCGGGCTGCCGCTGCTGCCCGTCCCGGTCGGCCTCGGCGGCCCCTTCGCCGCGCACTCCCCCGCCGCCGCTGCCGCCGGCAGCGGCCCCGTACCCCCCACCCCAGGTCCGCGCACCGCTCCGCACCCGCACCCCCCACGGCGGAGCGGTGCGCGGCACGGCGGCCGGGCACGGCCCCGGCTGCTGCACGGCCCCGCCGGGGTGACCGGCGCCGCCGCCGGCACCGTCGCCGCGGTCGCGGCGGGCGCGCTGCTCGCGGTGCACCTGACGGCGGGCCAGGACGGCGCGCCCGCGGCCGGTGCCGCCGCCCCCCGGCCCGCGGCCACCATCGCCGCGAGCGCCACCACGACGCCGCCGCCCACCACCGCCTCGCGGAGCCCGACGACTCCCACCCCCACGGTGAAGAAGACCACGAAGCCGCCCGCCACCCGCGCCCCCGCCGAGGCCGCCGCACCGCCGGCGCCGCCGGCCACGTCGGCGCGCAAGGGCGTCGGGGTGTGGACCTTCAACGGGGTGAACTCAGCGCTCGACAAGTCCGGGGCGGCTTGGTATTACACCTGGTCCACCACCCACAGCGGGGTCAGCGGCCCCGGCTTCGTCCCGATGGTCTGGGGCGGTGCGAGCGCGGGCGCCGACGCACTGGCGCAGGCCGAGAAGGCAGGCCCCTACCTGCTGGGCTTCAACGAGCCCGACATGTCGGCGCAGAGCAACATGACGGTGGACCAGGCACTCGCGCTGTGGCCGAAGCTGGAGGCCGCGGGCAAGGTGCTGGGCAGCCCGGCCGTCGCCTACGGCGGTGACACCGCGGGCGGCTGGCTCGACCGCTTCATGTCCGGCGCGAAGGCCAAGGGCTACCGCGTCGACTTCATCGCACTGCACTGGTACGGCGGCGACTTCAGCACCCCGAACGCGGTCGCACAGCTCAGGTCCTACCTCCAGGCGGTGTACGACCGCTACCACAAGCCGATCTGGCTCACCGAGTTCGCGCTGATCGACTTCTCCGACGGCACCCGGTTCCCCACCGACCAGCAGCAGGCCGCCTTCGTCACAGCGGCGGCGAAGATGCTCGACGGGCTGCCGTACCTGCAGCGCTACGCCTGGTTCGGGCTCGGCGCCGACGACAGCAAGCCCAGCAGCGGCCTCTTCCACAGCGGCGCCGTCGAGACGCCCGCGGGGCGGGCCTTCGAGGCGGCCCGCTGACTCAGCCCGCGGTGAACGCCACCTCGTGCGCCACGCCCGGGTCCGCGGCGGCCAGCAGCCGCAGGCCGTCCCGGGTCAGGGCCTCCCGGTCGGCCGCGGACAGCGGGACGAAGGGCGTGACGGCGACGGCCGCCGCGCCCTTGGCCCGGTCGAAGCGCCATGTGCCGGCGACGAAGCCGTCGACGAGGATCGTGCCGCGCACGATGCCGTTGACGGTCATCACCCGGGAGCGGTAGGCCTCGGGGACGACACGGGTACGGTCCGCGTGCGACAGCACGAGGTTGTCGAAGTCCGCGACGAAACGGGCCGCCACCGGCAGGTCGGGGTCGGCCAGGTGCGCACCCGGCAGGTCGTACAGCGTGCGGCCGTCCGCCGCCTGATACGTCAGCAGGTCCATGCCGGCGAAGACCTCCTTCAGCCCCGTCATGCTGCTCCACTTCTGCATGTCCGCCGGGCCCGCCGGGCCGAAGGCGGCCAGATAGCGGCGGACCAGGTCCTGCGGGTCCGGCGCGGTCAGCGGTGCCCCCAGCCAGTCCTCCAGCAGGCCGTACACCGGCTGCCCGCTCACCCCCCACACCCCGCGCGGCGGCAGCTGGGCCAGCGGCACCCAGGAGCGCAGCGCGTTGACCAGCGAGGCCGGGTCGGCCTCGGGAAAGCGGTCGGCGAAGGCGGTCCGCAGCTGCGCGGGCGTACGCGGCTGCTCGCGCAGCAGCCCGCACGCGTAATCCACCACCGCGCCGCGCTCCGCGGGCGCCGCGCCCGCGGCCCACTGCGAGCCGCGGAAGGTCCGCTCCAGCATCGGCCCGAGCCAGTGCCGCAGCCGCAGCGCGTCGGCCGCGGTCACCAGGTGCACGGTGCCGCGCATCAGCACCAGCCGCACCAGCTGCCGGCCGGTCAGCAGCTCCCCCACCTCGGCGAAGTCGAAGCCGGGCAGCCGCGACCACAGGCCCGGGTAGGGGGAGGCGGGAGTCTGCGACTGCAGGCCCATAAGGTGCTCGACTGCATCCGCTACGCCCGTTTCTGCGTGTTCCAGGAGGAGCTGCCGTTCCAGCAGGGTGCGGTTGAGGGTGCGGTCGCTCAGCGGCGGGGTGGTGGCCATGGCTCCTACGGTAGGGGCCGATGCGGACGGTTCCGGTCCGCAACGACCGGTGAGGGGGACGCGATGGGCTGGTGGCGGCGGTTGCTCCGGCGCGGCGGTCGGGGGCCGGCCAGGACCGGTCCCGCACCCACCCCGCTGGAGGACGCCGGGCGCCGTGACGCGCGGGCTCACCGTGGCCGGCTCACCGACGGCACCGACCCCGAGGCGGTCCGCGCACCGCACAGCAGCGCGGTGGTCGCCGCACTCCCGGCAGCGGAACGGCGCAGACTCGCCCTGGAGTTGCAGGGCAGGCGGCGCCGGCTGGCCTGCACCGACGACGACTGGTGGGCCGCCAAGGCCCTCGCCTCCACGCACTGCGGCTGGTCGCCGCCCGAGGTCGCGGAACTCCTGCGGCTCGCCGTCACAGAACCCTCCGGCCGCACCGCCACGTCCTGGGGCCGCGGCGCGGAAAGAGCACTGCAGCTGCCGCTCGCCGCCCTCGCGCAACTGCCCGCCGACGCACGCGGCCCGCTCCTCGACCCCGTACGCACCGCCCTCACCCTCACCGCCGCCCACCACGGCACCGGCATGGCACACCCCGGCAGGGAACGCGCCACCATCCGGCTGCGCGCGGTCCTCGGCGCCCACCCCGACCTCACCACCCTGCTGCCGCCAGGCGACCCCTACGCCACCGCGGCCCGCTGCGGACTCGGCCCGCGCCTGTACGACCCCGGCGTCGTCGAACTCCTGCGGCTGTGCAGGCAGCCGCTCGACGTACGCCCCGGCTACCGCTGGCTCGGCACCGTACGCGAACACCTGGAGCAGTCGAAGACCGCGGCCCGCGCGCTGCCCGCGCTCCTCGCCGCGGCCCGCCCGCGGCCCGACGACTGCCCGGACCACCGCGCGCACCTCGGCACCCCGAACGAGGCGTCCGTACGGCTGCTGGGCGCGCTCGCCTGGGCGGCCTGCCTGTCCGGGCGCCACAAGGCCCTGGTCGAACTCGGCGCCGCCCTGCGGCACCACGGCGACGCCGACGGCATGTCCCACTTCCTGCGTTCGGGCCTGGCCGCACTCGGCGCGCTCGGCGGCGAGCCCGGAACCGGCGAGCACCGCCGGGTGATCAGCGGGCACCCCGCGCAGACCGAACGGCTCGCCGCGGAACAGCTCGACGCGGTGCGCGGCTTCCCCGCGGGCTGGGACAGCACGGCGCTGCGCCACCCGGTGGGCACCCACACCGCCGTCTTCACCGTCCACCCCGACGGCAAGGTCACCCTCGGCTTCCGCACCCCCAACGGGCGGCTCCGCCACGACGTCCCCGCACAGGTACGGCGCCTCCACCCCGTCCAGTACGCGGCGCTGCGCGCCCAGCTCGGCCACCTGCGCCGGCAGGTCACCACCCACGTCGGCGCCCTCTCCGAGCGCCTCCACGCCGACCCCGGCATCCCCGCGGCCCGATGGGCCGCCGACTACCTCGACGTCCCCGCGCTCGAACGCCTCACCCGCGCGCTCGTCTGGCAGGCCGACCTGCCGCGAGGCCCCGTCACCGGCCTCCCCGCCAAGCGCCGCCGCGGCACGGTGTGGGTCCTGCGCGATCTTCACGGCGCCCACCACGAACTGGCCGACACGACCCGTATGTCCCTGTGGGACCCGCGCCACGCCGATGCCACCGAGGTGGCGTCCTGGCGCGCCGAACTCACCCGCCGCCACCTCACCCAACCCGTCCCCCAACTCCCCACCCACTAGCCCCACCCCGTACGGTCGCCTTTCCCCGGCAGGGGGTGCGCGCGCCGTTCCCCGCGCCCCCGGGTGATTGCCACTTGCTGTGAGCTTGCACCTTTCGGTGGGTGGGTGATCGGGCGCGCAGTTCCCCGCGCCCCTGAAAAACGCTCACCCTCCTGCGCAGAGGGCGCCGCCTGAAAGCGCCGGCCCTGCGCGAAGGGGGCACCCCTCAGGGGGCGCGGGGAACTGCGCGCCGAGCCCGAACGGGCGGAAAGAAAGCAACACCACAGCAAGTGGCACCCACCCAGGGGCGCGGGGAACTGCGCGCCCAGCCCCTGCCGGGGGATAGAGGCAACGCCGCAGCAAGGGGCAATCACCTGGGCACCGCCGCCCGGGAGAAAGCGAACCGCCCACCGCAAGGGGCACGGGTCCCGGCCCGGGGGGCTAGTGGTGGATGGGGGTGTGGGCGCCCTTCAAGGGGGCGCCGGTGGCCCCGTGGCGGCACGCCACGATCTCGGCCGCGATCGAGATCGCCGTCTCCTCCGGCGTCCGCGCCCCCAGATCGAGCCCGATGGGCGAGCGCAGGCGGGCGAGTTCGCCTTCGTGCAGGCCCGCGTCACGGAGCCGGCCGAGCCGGTCGAGATGGGTGCGGCGCGAACCCATCGCGCCGACGTACGCGACGGGCATGCGCAGCGCCAGTTCGAGCAGCGGGATGTCGAACTTGGCGTCGTGGGTGAGCACACACACGACCGTCCTGGCGTCGACCCGCCCGGCTTCCGCTTCCGCGGCCAGGTAGCGGTGCGGCCAGTCGACGACGACCTCCTCGGCCTCGGGGAAGCGGCGGGGGGTGGCGAAGACGGGGCGGGCGTCGCAGATGGCGACCCGGTAGCCGAGGAAGGCGCCGGCCCGTACGAGGGCCGCGGCGAAGTCGATGGCGCCGAAGACGAGCATGCGCGGCGGCGGCACGCTGGATTCGACCAGCAGGGTCAGCGGTTCGCCGCAGCGGCTGCCGTCCGCGCCCATCTCGACGGGCCCGGTGCGCCCCGCGGCGAGCAGTGCGCGGGCTTCTGCGGCGGCGGTGGCGTCCCGCACGGGGTCGCCGAGCGTGCCGTCGTACCCGCCGTCGGGGCGTACGAGCAGGGCACGGCCGAGGAGTTCCGCGGGACCCGCGGTGATGCGGGCGAGGGCCGCTGCCTGGCGGGTGGCGGCGGCGGCGATCGCGGCGGCGGTCTCGGGGCGGGCGGCGGGGTCGATCCGCTGGACGAGGACGTCGATGTCGCCGCCGCAGGTGAGGCCGACGGCGAAGGCGTCCTCGTCGGAGTAGCCGAAGTGGTGGAGCAGGGGCGCGGCCTGCTCGCCTGCGGCCAGGACGTCCTGGCAGGCCTCGTAGACCGCGCCCTCGACGCACCCGCCGGACACGCTGCCGACAGCGGCGCCGTCGGCGTCGACGGCCAGGGCCGCGCCGGGGCGGCGGGGGGCGCTGCCGCCGGTCGCGACGACGGTCGCGACGGCGAAGGGCCGGCCCAGCGCGCACCAGCGGTGCAGGTCGTCGGCGATGTCCAGCATGGTGTTCAGCTCCTCGGTTCTCCGGCTGCGGCGGTCACTTGACGCCGAGCCAGCCTTCGATGGGGTGCAGCGCGAAGTAGACGGTGAAGACTGCGGTGAGGACCCACATGAAGGCGCCGGGTTCGCGCCACCTGCCCTGGGCCGCCCTGATGGCGGTGTAGGACACGACTCCCGCGCCGACGCCTGCGGTGATGGAGTAGGTGAAGGGCATGAGGGCGACGGTCATGAAGACCGGTACGGTCACGGCGCGGTCGGACCAGTCGACGTGCCGGGCGTTGCCCATCATCATCGCGCCGATGACGACGAGGGCCGCGGCGGCGACCTGTCCCGGGACGATCTGCGCGAGCGGGGTGAAGAACAGCCCGAGGGCGAAGAGCAGCCCGGTGACGACGGAGGACAGGCCGGTCCTTGCTCCTTCGCCGACGCCGGTGGCGGACTCGATGAAGACGGTCTGCCCCGAGGCCCCGGCGACTCCGCCGATGGCGCCGCCGGCCCCGTCGATGAAGAGCGCCTTGGACAGGCCCGGCATGCGTCCGCGTTCGTCGGCGAGCCCGGCTTCGGTGCCGACGCCGATGATGGTGGCCATGGCGTCGAAGAAGCCGGCGAGCACGAGGGTGAAGACGATCACGCCGACGGTCATGCCGCCGATGGAGCCCCAGCCGCCGAACTCGACGTGCCCGAAGAGCCCGAAGTCGGGTGCGGAGACGGCGCTGCCCTTGAGTTCTGGTGCGCTGCCGCCCCACACGGACGGGCTGAGGTTGCCGACGGCGTTGACGACGACGGCGAGCACCGTGCCGGTGACGATGCCGATGAGGATTGCGCCGGGGACGTTCCTGGCCTGCAGCATGAAGATCAGCAGCAGCGTGACGCAGAACAGCAGGACGGGCCAGCCGGCCAGCTGCCCGCCCGCGCCGAGGGTGACCGGCGCGCTGCCGTGCGGGTCACCCTTGCCGACGAAGCCGGCGTTGACCAGGCCGATCATCGCGATGAAGAGCCCGATGCCGATGGTGATGCCGTGTTTGAGCGCGAGCGGTATCGCGTTCATGACGATCTCGCGCAGCCCGGTGACGACCAGCAGCACGATGACCGCGCCGTAGATCACACACATGCCCATGGCCTGCGGCCAGGTCATGTTGGGCGCGACCTGCGTGGAGATGACGCCTGCGACGCTGAGTCCGGCGGCGAGGGCGAGCGGCACCTTGCCGAAGAAGCCCATCAGCAGGGTGGAGACGGCGGCGGCCAGCGCGGTCGCGGTGATCAGTGCCGCGTGGCCGAGTTTGTGGCCGCTTGCGTCCGGGCCGGACAGCAGCAGCGGGTTGAGGAGCAGGATGTAGCACATCGCCATGAAGGTCGTGACGCCGCCGCGGACCTCGCGGGGGATCGACGAGCCTCTTTCCGAGATGTGGAAGTACCGGTCGAGCCATGCTCTGCCGGCCGGGACCCGCGAGCCGGTGCCCGCGTCCTCGGCCGCGGTGCGCGGCTCCACTGGTGTCTGGGTCATGATGCCAACTCCCAAGGTTCACAGGGGCACCCGTCCGCGGGGTGCGGACGGGATTTGGGAACTGCGTGGCCTGCACGACCCGGGGGACGGCCCGAGACGAACGGTTGCCTTGCGCTTGCGCGCGCCTACGAGCCGGTGAGGTGCTCCGGGCGTACCGGAGTCCTGTTCAGCTCCAGTCCGGTCGCCTGCCGGATGGCGGCGAGCACCGCCGGCGTGGACGACAGGGTGGGTGCCTCGCCGATGCCGCGCAGCCCGTAGGGGGCGTGCTCGTCGGCGAGTTCGAGCACGTCGACCGGGATGGTCGGCGTGTCGAGGATCGTGGGGATCAGGTAGTCGGTGAAGGAGGGGTTGCGCACCAGCGCGGTCTTCGGGTCGACGACGATCTCCTCCATCACCGCGACGCCGAGGCCCTGGGTGGTGCCGCCCTGGATCTGGCCGACGACCGACAGCGGGTTGAGGGCCTTGCCGACGTCCTGGGCGCAGGCCAGTTCGACGACCTTGACCAGGCCGAGTTCGGTGTCGACCTCGACCACGGCGCGGTGCGCGGCGAAGCTGTACTGCACATGGCCGTTGCCCTGCCCGGTGCGCAGGTCGAAGGCCTGGGTGGGCCGGTGCCTGAACTCCAGCTCCAGGTCCACCACGTCGTCCTCCAGGACGTCGGCGATGTCGGCGAGCGCCTCGCCGCCGTCGGTGACGACCTTGCCGCCTTCGAGCAGCAGCTCGGCGGTGGCCCAGGCGGGGTGGTAGCTGCCGAACCTGCGGCGGCCGAGGTCGAGGACCTTCTCGCGTACGGCCTCGCAGGTGTTCTTCACGGCGCCGCCGGTCATGTACGTCTGCCGGGAGGCGGAGGTGGAGCCGGCGGACCCGACCTGGGTGTCGGCGGGCTGGATGGTGACCTGGGTGACGCCGAGTTCGCTGCGGGCGATCTGCGCGTGCACGGTGACTCCGCCCTGGCCGACCTCGGCCATCGCGGTGTGCACGGTCGCGACGGGTTCGCCGTTGATGACCTGCATCCGCACCCGGGCGGTGGAGTAGTCGTCGAAGCCCTCGGAGAAGCCGACGTTCTTGATGCCGACCGCGTAGCCGACGCCCCGTACGACCCCTTCGCCGTGTGTGGTGTTGGACAGCCCGCCGGGCAGCGCGCGGACGTCGGCGCCCTCGGTGGTCTCCCACTGCCGCTCGGGAGGCAGCGGGCGGGACTTGACCCGGCGCAGCAGTTCCGCGACCGGTGCGGGCGAGTCGACGGTCTGGCCGGTCGGCATGACCGTGCCCTGCTCCATCGCGTTGACCTGACGGAATTCGACCGGGTCCATGCCGAGTTCGGCGGCGACCTTGTCCATCTGGGCCTCGTAGGCGAAGCACGCCTGGACCGCGCCGAAGCCGCGCATCGCCCCGCAGGGCGGGTTGTTGGTGTAGAGGGCCAGCGCCTCGATGTCGACGTCCTCGACCACGTAGGGGCCGATGGACAGCGAGGCGGCGTTGCCGACGACGGCGGGCGAGGCGGAGGCGTAGGCGCCGCCGTCGAGCACGATGCGGCACCGCACATGCGTCAGCTTGCCGTTGCGGGTGGCGCCGTGCTCGTACCAGAGCCTGGCCGGGTGACGGTGGACGTGGCCGAAGAAGGACTCGAAGCGGTTGTAGACGATCTTGACGGGTTTGCCGGTGCGCAGGGCCAGCAGGCAGCCGTGGATCTGCATCGACAGGTCCTCGCGCCCGCCGAAGGCCCCGCCGACGCCGGACAGCGTCATACGGACCTTGCGCTCGGGCAGCCCCAGCACCGGGGCGATCTGCCGCAGGTCGGAGTGCAGCCACTGGGTGGCCACGTAGAGGTCGACGCCGCCGTCCTCCGCGGGCACCGCAAGCCCGGACTCGGGGCCGAGGAAGGCCTGGTCCTGCATGCCGAAGACGTACTCGCCGCTGACCACGACGTCGGCCCGCTCGGCCGCCCGGTCCGCGTCGCCGCGGACGATGGGCTGGCGGTGCACGATGTTGGGGTGCGGCACGTGCCCGATGTGGTGGTCGTCGCGGCCCTCGTGGACCAGGACCGCGTCCGGCGCTGTCGCCGAGGCCTCGTCGGTGATCACCGGCAGCGCGTCGTACTCGACGCGGATCTTGGCGGCGGCCCTGCGAGCGGTCTCCGGGTGGTCGGCGGCGACCAGCGCGACCGGTTCGCCGTGGTGGCGGACCTTGCCGTGGGCGAGCACCGGGGTGTCGCGGATCTCCAGGCCGTAGTGCTTGACCTCGGTGGGCAGGTCGTCGTAGGTCAGCACCGCGTAGACACCGGAGGTCGCCAGCGCCTCGCTGGTGTCGATCGAGACGATCGCGGCGTGCGCGACGGTGCTGCGCAGGGTGTAGCCCCACAGCATGTCCTCGTGCCACAGGTCGGAGGAGTAGGCGAACTCGCCGGTGACCTTGAGGGTGCCGTCGGGTCGCAGCGTGGACTCGCCGATGCCGCCCCGGGTCGCGGAGGACTGGGTGAGGCTGGTGGGTGTGCGGGTGATGCCCATCGGGCTCACACCCCCTGTCCGGTGCGGGCGGCCGCCAGGCGGACCGCGTCGAGGATCTTCTCGTAGCCGGTGCAGCGGCACAGGTTGCCCGACAGGGCCTCGCGGATGTCGCCGTCGCTGGGCGACGGGTTGTGTTCGAGCAGTTCGTCGGCGGCGACCAGCAGGCCGGGGGTGCAGAAGCCGCACTGGACGGCACCGGCGTCCACGAACGCCTGCTGGATCGCGGACAGTTCGCCGTCCTCGCCGGCCAGGCCCTCGACGGTGTCGACCCGCCGCCCCTGCACCTGCCCCGCGGCGACCAGGCACGAGCACACCGGCACACCGTCCAGGCGTACCGTGCACGACCCGCACTCGCCCTGTTCACAGGCGTTCTTGGAGCCCGGCAGGCCCATCCGCTCCCGCAGCACGTACAGCAGGCTCTCGCCCTCCCATACGTCGTCGGCCTCCTGCGGCCGCCCGTTGACGGTGAAGGTCACGCGCATGACTTGCTCCCCTGGTGGTCTCGGTACTGCTGCCACGTCCAGCCCAACGTCCTGCGCGCCATCACGCCCAGCGCGTGGCGGCGGTACGTCGCGGTGCCGCGGACGTCGTCGATCGGGTTGGCGGCGCCGGAGACCAGGTCGGCGAACTGCTTGGCCACCGCGGGCGGTACGGGCTTGCCGCTGTCCCACAGGCCCGCCTCGTCCATGGCGGCGGCAAGGAACTCCTCGGCCGCCTTCGCCCGGATCGGGGTGGGGGCCGCGGAGCCGATGCCGGTGCGGACGGTGCGGGTGTCGGGGTGCAGCGCGATGCCGAAGGCGCACACCGCGATGACCATCGCATTGCGCGTGCCGACCTTGGAGAACTGCTGCGGCCCTGTCGCCTTCTTCAGGTGCACGGCCCTGATCAGCTCGTCCGGCGCCAGCGCGTTGCGCTTGACCCCGGTGTAGAAGTCGTCGATGGGGATCAGCCGGCTACCGCGTACCGACTCCGCCTCGACCGCGCCGCCGCCGGCCAGCAGCGCCGGGTGCGCGTCGCCGGCCGGCGAGGCGGTGCCGAGGTTGCCGCCGACACCGCCGCGGTTGCGGATCTGCGGGGAGGCCACGGTGTGGCTGGCCAGCGCGAGACCCGGCAGTTCGGTGCGCAGCCCGGCCATGATCCGCGAGTAGGGCACCGAGGCGCCCAGGCGTACGGTGTCCTCGCCGGTCTCCCACTCCTCCAGTTCGGCGATGCGGTTGAGGTCCAGCAGGTGGTCCGGCCTGCGGTGGTCGAAATTGATCTCGACCATCACGTCGGTGCCGCCCGCGATGGGCACGGCCGTGGGGTGCTCCGCCTTGGCGGCGAGCGCCTCCTGCCACGTGGCGGGGCGCAGGAATTCCATGAGGGTCTCTTCTCGGGATCCGGGTGGCGGCGGACGGTACGGCCGGGCTGGTGCCGGGGGTTGTTCATGTCCTGTACACGCTGCGTGGGGCCAGTACACGGCCGCTGGGCCGTCCGGGTGCAGTCACCGAAACCATGAAGCGCTGAGCTGGCCAACGGCCGGGTCTTGTAGATTCCTCTGAAAGAGACGGTGGGGAAACCTCACGGTTTCCCACTGGCCACGCAGGGCTCCGGCCAGGCAACGAACCGGCAATGGCACGACATGACAAGGCGACCACGATGCGGCTGCGCGCGCTCCTCGACACCGAAGCTCTCGGCCTGCGGCTGCTCGGCGGGGAGGCGGAGCTGGACCGCGCCGTCCGCGGGGTGATGACCACCGACCTGCGCGACCCCAGCCGCTACCTCGCCGGCGGCGAACTGGTGCTGACCGGCCTGGCCTGGCGGCGTACCGCGGCCGACAGCGACGACTTCGTCCGCATCCTGGCCGGCGCGGGGGTCGCCGGGCTCGCGGCGGGCGAGGCGGAGCTGAGCGCCATCCCCGACGACCTGGTCCACGCCTGCGCACGGCACCGGCTGCCGCTGTTCGCCGTCGACGAGCGGGTCGCCTTCGCCGACATCACCGAATACGTCGTCCGGCAGGTCTCCGGCGAGCGGGCCGGCGACCTTGCGGCGGTCGTCGAACGGCACCGGCGGCTGATGTCCTCGGGGCCCGCGGGCGGCGGCCCCGACGCGGTCCTCGACCTGCTCGGCAGCGACCTGGACCTGCGGGCCTGGGTGCTGTCGTCCACCGGCCGGGAGATCGGCGGCGCGGGCCACCCGCTGCCCGCCCCCGTACGCGCCGAGCTGGCCGGCGCCCAGCAGGCCGCCGCCCGCACCGCCCGCCCCGGCCCCTACCGCGTCGGGGTCCAGGGGCGTACGTACTCGCTGTTCCCGGTACGCGCCGGCGCCGGCGGGGCCGACGTGCGCTCCCGGGTGCTGTCCGACTGGTTCCTGGCCGTCGAGGCCGACGCCGGGGAGTGGCCGGCCGAACGCCTCGACCTGCTGCAGGGCGTCACCCAGCTCATCGCCGTCGAACGCGACCGCAGGGACGCCGCACGCGCCGTCCGGCGGCGGCTGGCCGGCGAGATCTTCGACCTCGTCAGGGGCGCCGCCGCCCCCGCCGAGATCGGCGCCCGGCTGCGTGCGGCAGCCCCTGTACTGGTGCCCGGCACCGGCGGCGAACCGCACTGGCAGATCGTCATCGCCAAGGTCGACTGGGCCGGCGGTGAGGTGCCCGCGGGACCCGCGGCGCAGGCCCTGCTCGAAGAGGTGCTCGCAGGCCAGGCCGCGCAGGGCGCCGACGGGGCCGACCGGATCGCCGTCGCCCACGCCGAGGACAAGGCCATGGCCCTGGTGCCGCTCACCGGCGGCACCCCCGGTGCGGGACCCGCCCCCGGCATGACCGGGGCCGCCCCCGAACCCCTGCACGCCGAAACACTCCTCGGGCTGCTGCGCGGCCCCCTCACCCGGGGCCTGGGCGACGACGGCCGGCTCACCATCGGCGTCAGCGCCGCCGTCCACTCCCCCGAGGGCCTGCGCGGCGCCCTGGAGGAGGCCAGGCACGCCCGCAGGGTCGCCGCCGCCCGCCCGGGGCGGGTCTGCGTCGCCGGCCACGAGGAGCTGGCCTCGCACGTCCTGCTGCTGCCCTTCGTGCCCGACGACGTCCGCCGCGCCTTCACCGCCCGCCTGCTGGACCCGCTGCGCGCCTACGACCGCAGGCACCGCTCCGAGCTGATCCCCACCCTGGAGGCCTTCCTCGACTGCGACGGGTCCTGGACCAGGTGCGCCGGCCGGCTGCACCTGCACGTCAACACCCTGCGGTACCGGATCAGCAGGATCGAGCAGCTGACCGGCCGCGACCTGGCCCGGCTCGAGGACAAGCTGGACTTCTTCCTGGCGCTGCGGATGAGTTAGTGATCCCGTTCACAAGATGTGATCTCCAGCCTCTTGGCGGGAGGCCCCGGCGCATGTTGAACTTCCGCCACCGGCAGGCACGCGGACAACTGCCGGACACCTGCACCCGATACCGGCCCGCACAGGACCGACGTCCGCATCTGCACGGCACGCACTTCGCACTGGCTCGACGACGCGCTTGGGGGAGAAGCTGTGGCGGAAACCGCCCTGTCGGAATCTGTGGTCGGAGTACCGGACGTCTGGCGGCTGCGGGCACGCGGCTGCTGGGCGGAAGCGGCGGCGCTGCTCGCACCGCACTGCGCCGACGACCCAGGGGCCGCGCTGCGGCGGGCGGAGATCCTCATCGAGGGCTGCTTCTACCACCTCGACGGGTGGGCGGAGGCCGAGGACGCGCTGCGCGTCGCCGAGGCCGTCGCGGGCACCGACGAGGAGCGCGGCGCCGCGGCCTCCGAGCGCGGGTACCTCGCGTACGGCGCCACGCTGCACTCCGTGCGGGACCGCGCCGACGAGGCGCGCTCCGCCTTCGGGCGCAGCGCCGCGCTGCTGTCCCCCGGCTCGCCGGGGCGGCCCCTGCTGGACTTCAGGCGCGGGCTCGTCGCCGAGAACATCGCCGGGAACCCGGCGGCTGCGCGGGCCGCCTACCGGCGTGCGCACGCCGGGGCCGTGGCGCACGGGGACGCCTTCCTCACGTCCTTCACCTGGCGGCATCTCGCGGGGCTCGCCGCGGCCGAGGGTGACATGGCCGAGGCCCGGCACGGTTTTGCCGAGTCCCTCCGCCTGCGGGTCTCCCTCGGCCACCTCGTGGGCACCGCCCCCGCGCTCCTGTCCCTGGCCGAGGTCTCCCCCGACGACGAGGCCACCCCGCTCCGCGCCGAGGCCGCCCGCCTCTTCACCCTCCTGGGCGCCATCCCCCTCTGGCTCTCCCCGTCCTTCCCGGCCTAGCCCCTCCGGGGCGGGTTCGCCCCATGCGGCACGCTCCTCCCCCCGGGCGGGGGCCTGGGTGGGTGCCACTTGCTGTGGCGTTGCTCCTTCCGGCCCGTGGGGGCTGGTCGCGCAGTTCCCCGCACCCCTGGGTGATTGCCCCTTGCGGTGCGTTGCTTGCTCTCCGCCCGTTCGGGCGGGGCGCGCAGTTCCCCGCGCCCCTTCAGGTCCTGCCGCTTGCGGTGGGCGGTCGGCTTTCCCGCCGTCGTGGCTGGTCGCGCAGTTCCCCGCACCCCTTGGTGTTGCCCCCCTCCCGCAGAACTGGCGCCGTCAGGCAGCGCCCTGTGCGCAGGAGGGTGAGCGTTTTTCTGAGGGGCGCCGTCTGCCTGCGCAGGGTGAGCGTTTTTCAGGGGCGCGGGGAACTGCGCGCCCAGCCCGAGGAGCGGGAAAGAAGCAACGCCACGGCAAGTGGCAATCACCTAAGGAGGCGCTGGGGTACCCCCAGGCGAAGCTCTGGGGGCAGAACTGCGCGCTCAGCCCCCGCCGGCGGAGAGGTGACCGCCCACCGAGAGGGGCGGGACACGGCCTAGGGGCAGGAGGCGAGGTGGGTGCGGAGGAGGGGTTCCGCCGGCGTGCCGGCGGACAGCGCGTCGAGGAGAGACCCGTGGTGCGCGGCATGCGCAAGAGCGGAGGGCCGCGGCACCTGCAAGGGCCCCGCAGTAGGAAGCTGCGCGGCCCGATGCAGATCGTCGGCCACCGCCACCAGATGCGGGTTGCCCGCAAACCCGAGCAGCTCCCGGTGAAAGGCCCGGTCGGCCTCCGCATAGGCCCGCCGTCCGGCGCCGGCCGCGGCCTGCGCGGCCTCCGCGGCGGGCCGCAGCTCCTGCCACCGCCCCGGGGGCAGTGATCGGGCGAGCCCGATCACGACGGGCACCTCCACCAGCATCCGCACCTGCGCGATCTGTTCCAGGTCGCGCTCGGTGCGGCAGGCGACCCGGAAGCCCCGGTTGGGCAGCACCTCGACGGCTCCCTCGCTGGCGAGCAGCTGCATGGCTTCGCGGACGGGCGTCGCGGAGACGCCGTAGCGCGCGGCGAGCGCGGGCGCGGAGTGGACGGAGCCGGGCGGCAGCTCGCCGCCGAGCAGCGCGTCCCGCAGTTCGTCGAGGACCTGGTCGCGTACCGACAGCCGTTCCGGCATCCGGCGCGGTGCGGGCAGCGGCGCCCGGCCGGCCTGCACGGATGCGACAGGTTCCATCGTTCGCGACACCCTCTCACCGCGGTTGGAGCCGTTCATGGTCCGGGGCGTCACCCGCCCGGCGTACTGCCGCGAGCTTAGCCCCCGCCCGGACACGCTAAGGTAAGCCTTACCTCAACCGGTGGTCCCCCCGGCCTCGACTGGACGGTTCCCGCATGCCCGTGACCAGCCCCGCCTACGCCCGCCTCGCGGCCGTCTTCCCCGGCCTGCGGGTGACCGAGCGCGAGCCGCGCTCCGGCGCCGGCTGGGTCACCTCGGCGGACCTGGCGGCGGGCGGCGCGGCCCTGGACGCCTTCACGGCACGGGACGCGGAGGAGATCACCGCCGAGTACGGCCGCGCGCCGCGCCCCGACGTCGCCGCGGCCATGGCCCTGCACCGCTACGCCTGGCCGGTGTGCCTGCTCTTCACGGTGCCGTGGTTCCTGCACCGCCGGGTGCCGCGGCTGCCGGTGGCGGACGTGTCCTTCCACCGCGCCTCCGGCCGGATGACCGTACGCACCCGCTCCTTCGCCTGCCTGCCGGGCGATCCGGCGGCCGAGCTGCCGGGCGCCCGCGTCCTGCCCACCGAGGCGGCGCTGCGCGACGAGCTGCGTGCGGCGGTCGCCGAGCATCTGGCGCCGGTGCTGGACGCGTTCAGGCCGCGGCTGCGGCGCGGCCCGCACGCGCTGTGGGGCATGGCGACCGACGAGATCACCGAAGGCCTGTGGTACATCGGCGGGTTGATGGGCCGCGAGGACCGGGCCGTCGCGGACCTGTCGGCGCTGCTGCCGGGCGGCACCGCCCCCTATGCGGGCGGCGCGCGCTTCCGGCCCGCCGCCGGGCAGGACCTGCACCCCGCGGACGCGGCCCCGCAGGGCGGCTGCACCCGGGACCGCCTGACGTGCTGCCTCTTCTACACCGTCAGCCCGCAGGAGGCCTGCGGCTCCTGCCCGCGCGGGACAGGACAGGACCGAATCGGGCGCCGAGCGTCGGTCGCCTGATCGATCACGCTACGCTTTCGCTCAACTCAGCAGTTGTGGCACGCGAGTTCGACCATTCTCCCCGTTGGCGGGACTCTTGTGCCATAACGTCTGCACTCACCCGCGCTCTTCGCAAAGATGTCGGCCGTAAGCCGTCCCGCGGCCCGAGCGCGACGGAAGCGACACTAGGAAACGCACATGAGAGACATATCGCTGGACTGGGTGCTCTCGGGCATCGTCGGCCTGGTCGTGCTCGCGGCCTGTGCCGTCGTGTTCCGCAGCCGCCGTACGAACGCGGACAAGAACGCCCCCGCCGACTCGTGGGAGCGCAGCGAGGAGCGCCGCCGCCGCAAGGAGGCGATCTACGGCAGTGCGTCGTACGTGCTGCTGTTCTGCTGCGCCGCCGTGGCCGCCGCGCTGTCCTTCCACGGCCTCGTCGGCTTCGGCCGGGAGAACCTGAACCTGACCGGCGGCTGGGAGTACCTGGTGCCGTTCGGCCTGGACGGGGCGGCGATGTTCTGCTCGGTGCTGGCCGTCCGCGAGGCCAGCCACGGTGATGCCGCGCTCGGTTCGCGCATGCTGGTGTGGCTGTTCGCGGGTGCGGCGGCCTGGTTCAACTGGGTGCACGCGCCGCGCGGGGTGGACCACGCGGGTGCGCCGCAGTTCTTCGCCGGGATGTCGCTGTCTGCCGCGGTGCTCTTCGACCGGGCGCTGAAGCAGACCCGCAGGGCGGCGCTGCGCGAACAGGGCCTGGTGCCGCGGCCGTTGCCGCAGATCCGGATGGTGCGCTGGCTGCGGGCGCCGCGGGAGACCTTCGCGGCGTGGTCGCTGATGCTGCTGGAGGGCGTGCGTTCGCTGGACGAGGCGGTCGAGGAGGTCCGCGAGGACAAGCGGCAGCGCGAGCACAAGGAGCTGCGGCAGCGCGACCACGAGCGGCTGGAGCGCGCCAAGATCAAGGCACTGAACCGGCAGAACAGGCCCTGGCCGCGCGGCGGCAGGGGCGGCCGCCAGGTGGAGCTGCCCGCGGCGAGCGCGGCAGGCGGCCAGGCCGCATCGGAGCCTGCCATAGGTGCCGGTACCGAACTCCCGTCGGCGGAGCTGCCGGTGCGCGCCAGGCCGGCGCTGCAGCCGGTACGCGAGGAGGCGCAGCCGGCGACGGCGGCCGCGCCCTTCACCATCGACCTGACGGCGGAGGACGACACGATGACGCTTCCGCGGCTGGACTCGCTGGAGCGCAAACTGGAGGAGATGGAGCGGCAGTTCGGCTGACCCGGACGTCGGGAGGGCCGATACGCGCAGCCGCGTACGGGCGTGGGTCGCCCGTACGCGGCTCGCTGCTTCTCCGCTGCGTCAGCTCCGGCGGTGCCCGCTCCGATCCTCTCTCCGCTCCGGCTCTCCCGGCTCGGCCCGCTCCCGGCGCATCAGCGCCGTTCAGGCCGCCCTGGCGCCGAGTTCGAACCACACGGTCTTGCCCGCGCCGCGCGCCTGGACGCCCCAGGTGTCGGCGAGCGCCTCGACGAGCAGCAGTCCGCGGCCCGAGGTGGCCTCGTCCGAGGGCCGCAGGCCCCCTTGCGGGCGCTGCGGCGGGCGCCGGTCGGCGGTGTCGTGCACCTCGACCCGCAGCCGCCGCGCGGGCCCCGGCGAGAGCGTCGCGGTCAGTACGGCGCCGCCGCCGGTGTGCTGGAGCGCGTTGGTGACGATCTCGGTGGCCAGGAGCTCCGCGGTGTCGGCGAGTGCGGGCACTCCCCACTGCCGCAGCTGGTCCCGCAGCCGTCTGCGGGTGTCGGCGACGGCGCGCAGATCCTCGCGGCCGACCGCGTACCGTAAGCGATTCCCCGTGGTGTCCGTGGGCCTCCCCCGTTCTGGTCCGGACCGGTCCCCCCTGCCGTAAGGCATGCCCAGTGGCGCCATGGTCCAGTCCTGCACGTGCATCTGACTGTGCACAATCACAATAGGTCCGATGTATGACGTGTCGAGGCCTTGACATGACTCTTCCCTGCCGCCACTGTGTGGCCCATTCATCCCCCGCGTTTCTCGGATGTTGCGCCTGTGCCACAAGTCCTGTCGCCTCGGGAGGAACCACCCGTGAACCGAAAGCCCCACACTTTCGACAGACGCCGAATGATCCGACCATCTGCTCTGGTTGCCACCGCGCTGCTGGCTGCCGGGCTGCTGGTACCGGCTGTCGCACCCGCCGCGACAGCGGCCACCGCGACCACCGCATGGCAGAACGGCAGCTTCCACGTCGACACCCCCAATGTCGTCCGCCGTTCCGACATCGTGCTCGGCGCCCCCAACAGCCAGGCCGCGCAGTCGCTGCCGCTCGGCAACGGCTCGCTGGGCGCCGCCGCCTGGGCCGCGGGCGGCTTCACCGCACAACTCAACCGGGCCGACACCCTGCCGGGCCGCAAGTCGCCCGGGCAGGTGCAGATTCCCGGCCTGTCCCGGCTCACCGGAGCCTCCGACTTCCACGGCGCCCTCGACCTCTACACCGGGGTGCTCACCGAGACCGGCGGCGGCATGTCGCTCAAGGCGTGGGTGTCGGCCACCAAGGACGAGCTGGTCGTCGACGTGACCGGCGCCGACCCGAACACCGCCCAGTCCGCGACGGTCAGCCTGTGGTCGGGCCGCAACCCGCAGGCCGCCGCGTCCGGTGCGATCGGCACCCTCGCCGAGACCTGGGTGGACAACCAGGAGGCCGGCGCCTCCGGCCGCACCTTCGGCTCGCTCGCCGCGCTGTCGGCGGGCGGCCGCAACGTGTCGGCGCAGGTGGTCAACAGCACCCAGGTGAAGGTCAACTTCACCCCGAACACCGACGGTTCCTTCCGGGTCGTCGTCGGCGCACCCACCTGGACCGGCGGCAACGCGGGAAGCACGGCGTCCGGGCTGCTCGGCTCCGACGCGACCGCCGCCGAGTCCGCGCTGCTGGGCACCCAGCAGTCCTGGTGGGCGAACTACTGGGCCGACACCGGCATCCTGGAGGCCAACTCGTCCGACGGGCAGGCCCAGTACATGGAGACGCTGCGCACGATCTACCTGTTCATGGAGGCCGCCTCGATGCGCGGCAGCATCCCGGGCAGCCAGGCGGGCGTCGCCGACATGTTCAACTTCGGCCAGGACCACCAGAACTGGACGCCGTCGGCAACCTGGCTGTGGAATCTGCGCACCCAGATATCGGCCAACATGTCGTCCGGCAACTTCGCGCTGAACATCCCGATCTTCAACCTCTACCAGAACAACCTGGCCGCCATCGAGGCGTGGACCAAGCAGCAGATGGGCGGCCTCCCGGGCGCCTGCGTGCCCGAGGTCATGCGCTTCAACGGCAACGGCGGCGACCCCGGCCCCGGTGCCAACGCGGCGTGCAGCCAGCCCGGCAGCCCCAACTGGAACGCGCTGGACATCACGTCGGGCGCCGAGATCAGCCTCTACGTGTGGCAGCAGTACCAGGACACCGGGGACCTGAACTTCCTGCGCACGTACTACCCGCTGATGAAGGAGTCCGCGGTCTTCCTGCTCGCCTACCAGAAGGTCGGCTCCGACGGGAAACTGCACGCGGTCGCCAACGCGCACGAGACGCAGTGGGCGGTGCAGGACCCGACCACCGACCTGGCCGCGGACGCCGCACTCTTCCCCGTGGTGATCAAGGCGGCCCAGCTGCTGAACACCGGCGACACCACGCTGATCAGCCAACTGACCACCGCCCAGGGCCAGATACCGCCGTGGGCGCGTACGGACTTCGGCCACACGCAGGTGCTGCAGCCGTCCGCGGACAGCTCGGGCAACGACGTCATCGCCTGGTCCTACCAGCCGACCGCGACCACCAGGAACGGCGAGAACATCGACCTGGAACCGGTGTGGCCGTACAACCTGATCACCGACACCCCGGGCGCGCTGCACGACCTGGGCGTCCGCACCTACAACCACCGGGTCTTCACCGGCGGCAACGACTGGAGCATGGACGCGATCGACGCGGCCCGGCTGGGCCTGGCGAGCGAGGTCGCCGCCAAGCTGGTGTCCATCACCCAGAGCCACCAGGTCTACATCAACGGCCTCGCCGACCTCGGCAACAGCGTCGGCACCGAGGGCTACATCGAGCAGATGTCGGGCGTGGCCACCGCGCTGGACGAGGCGCTGGTGCAGGACTACGACGGGCTGCTGCGGATCGCACCGGCCTGGCCGTCCGGCTGGGACGTCAGCGGCACGGTGTCGGTGCAGGGCAACACCAAGGTCGATGTGCAGGTGCAGGGCGGCACCCCGGTCACGGTCGCCATCCAGGCCGGGTCGTCGCAGACCATGCAGGTGCGCAACCCCTGGCCCGGCCAGGCGATCCAGGTCGTCAACGGCTCGTCCGGTGCGGTCGTGGTCGGCTCCACCACCGCGGGCACCGTCGGCGTCCCGGTCTCCTCGGGGCAGTCCTACCTGGTGCAGCGCACCTCCGCACCGACCGCGTCGCTGCCCTACGCCCAGGTCGGCGGCTCGCCCGCGACCGCGGCCCGGCACCTGGGCAACGTCCAGATCGGACTTGACGGCGGCGGCGGCACCAACCCCGGCAACGGCACGGTGATCTCGCTGCGGGCACACGCCAACGGCGACTACGTGACCGCGGAGGACGCGGGCGCGTCACCGCTGATCGCCAACCGCACCGCTATCGGACCGTGGGAGCAGTTCGACGAGATCGACCAGGGCGGCGGCTACATCGCGCTGCGCGCCCACGCCAACAACAAGTACGTCACCGCCGACAACGCCGGCGCCGCACCGCTGCTGGCCAAGGTCGACGCGGTCGGCACCTGGGAGCAGTTCCAGCTGATCCACAACGGCGACGGCAGCGTCAGCCTCAAGGCGCGGGTCAACAACAACTACGTGACCGCGGAGGACGGCGGCAGTTCGGCGCTGATCGCCAACCGCACCGCGATCGGCCCCTGGGAGGAGTTCGACCTGATCACCAGCTGACCCCTCGCACGTGAACGTGCCGGACGTGCCGCGCCCGCGAACGACGCTACGGGCGCGGCACGTTGCGCAGGTTGGCCCGGGCCATCTGCACCATCTTGCCGACCCCGCCGTCCAGCACGACCTTGCCGACCGACAGCGCGAAACCGCCGATCTGCTCGCCGGTGATCTTCGGCGGCAGCGAGAGCGCATGCGGGTCGGTGACCACGTCGACCAGCGCGGGACCCTTGTGCCGGAAGGCGTCCCTGAGTGCCGCGCGCAACTCCTTGGGCTTCTCCACCCGCACCCCGTACGCCCCCGCCGCGCGGGCCACCGCCGCGAAGTCCGGGTTGTGGTTGGTCGTGCCGTACGCGGGCAGGCCCTCGACCATCATCTCCAACTCGACCATGCCGAGCGAGGAGTTGTTGAACAGCACGACCTTCACCGGCAGGTCGTACTGCACCAGGGTGAGGAAGTCCCCCATCAGCATGGTGAACCCGCCGTCGCCCGACATCGACACCACCTGCCGCCGCCGGTCCAGGAACTGCGCGCCGATCGCCTGCGGCAGCGCGTTGGCCATCGAGCCGTGGGTGAAGGAACCGATCACCCGGCGCCTGCCGTTGGGCGTCAGGTAGCGGGCCGCCCACACGTTGCACATCCCCGTGTCGACGGTGAAGACCGCGTCGTCCGCGGCCTCCTCGTCCAGCACCGAGGCCACGTACTCCGGGTGGATCGGCACATGCTTGTCGACCTTGCGGGTGTAGGCCTTGACGACGCCCTCCAGCGCGTCGCTGTGCTTCTTCAGCATCCGGTCCAGGAAGCGCCGGTCGGACTTCTCCCGCACCTTCGGCGTCAGGCAGCGCAGCGTCTCGCCGACGTCCCCCCACACCGCCAGGTCCAGCGTCGAGCGGCGGCCCAGGTGCTCGGCCCGCACGTCGACCTGGACGATCGTCACGTCGTCGGGCAGGAAGGCGTTGTAGGGGAAGTCGGTGCCCAGCAGGATCAGCAGGTCGCACTCGTGCATGGCCTCGTACGCGGCCCCGTAGCCCAGCAGCCCGCTCATGCCGACGTCGTAGGGGTTCTCGAACTGGATGAACTCCTTGCCGCGCAGGGCGTGCCCCACCGGCGACTTGACCCGTTCCGCGAAGGCCATCACCTCGTCGTGTGCGCCCGCCGTGCCGCTGCCGCAGAAGAGCGTGACCCGGCGGGCGCCGTCCACCAGCCGGGCCAGCGCGTCGATCTCCGCGTCGCCCGGCCGGACCGCGGGGCGGCGGGTGACCAGCGCGTGCTCGATGCTGCGCTGCGGCGCCGGGTGGGCGGCGATGTCGCCCGGCAGGCTGATCACCGACACCCCGCCGCGGCCCACCGCGTGCTGGATCGCGGTCTGCAGCACCCGCGGCATCTGCTGGGCGCTGGAGATCAGCTCGCTGTAGTGGCTGCACTCGGCGAACAGCCGGTCGGGGTGCGTCTCCTGGAAGTAGCTCGTGCCGATCTCGCTGCTGGGGATGTGCGAGGCCAGCGCCAGCACCGGGGCCATCGAGCGGTGCGCGTCGAAGAGGCCGTTGATCAGGTGCAGGTTGCCGGGGCCGCACGACCCCGCGCACGCGGCCAGCCGCCCGGTCAGCTGGGCCTCGGCGCCCGCGGCGAAGGCGGCCGTCTCCTCGTGCCGCACATGCACCCATTCGAGGGAGCGGTTGCGGCGCACGGCGTCCACCACCGGGTTCAGGCTGTCGCCCACGACCCCGTAGAGCCGCCGCACGCCCGCGCGCACCAGGATGTCGACGAACTGCTCGGCCACGGTGTTCTTCGCCATGTACCCATCTCCGCACGCTCCCGGCGGGCGCGCATTCCGGGTCAGGCGTCCCAGACGGTCACCGCCGTACGGTCGTCGGCATACCCCTTCACCCGGGTCTGCGCGTCCGCCAGATACGCCGCCAGGCCCGGCACCCGGCCGCCGCCCCAGCGCTCGGCCAGATGGGCGGCAAGTGCCGGTTCGCCGCGCAGCGGCTCCGCCAGGCCCGCACTGCACATCACCAGCGCGTCACCCGGCTGGGCGACCGTCGCACGGAAGCGGAAGGGGGCGGCGGTCGGGTCGGGGGCCAGGTCGAGGTCCTGCCACGACCCGGACCTGACACGGAACAGGCCGCCGTCGCCCACCCCGAAGAAGAGCCGGATCGGGCACTCCGGGTCCGCGGGCAGCAGCAGGCAGCGCAGCGACGCGGTGTACGCGCCCTCCTCCAGGCCCAGGTCCTCGCCGCGGGCGCGCAGCCGCCCGTAGCAGCGGTCGGTCAGCCGGTGCAGCCCCGACTTCAGCGAGCCCCGCCGGGCCGCCCGCATGTCCTGCGCCAGCCGCTCCCTGCTGCGGCCGACCGCCCCCGCGATCCACCGCACCGCATCCTGCGCGGCCCGGTGCGCGTCGTCGGCCGCCCGGGCGCCGCTCGCCATCGCGACCAGCAGCAGCGCGTCGTCGCCGGTGCCGAAACGGGCGGTCAGCAGCGCGTCCCTGCGCGGCTGCCCGCGGTAACGCGCGGAGTCACCGCGCACGCTGACCGTACGCAGCGTCAGCCCGCCGTACTGCGCCCCGTCCAGCACGGTGTCGGCGACCAGCCCGTCCAGCCCGTCCGGATCCGCCTCGGGCCACGCGGTCGGCTCCGCCGCGTACGTCGGCGGCCCGCCGCCCACGACCTCCGCGGCATGCTCCTCCCCGGCCCCCGCCCCCGCGGCGACCCACCCCGGCGGCAGTTCCGGCGCCCACCGGACCCCGCCTTCCCCGAACACGGTCTCCCCCCACCCTTCCCCCCGCTGCGGCACAACCCCCCCGCCGACACCGGATCGCCCGGCACCGCGGGGATCCGCGATGCGCCGGCCGGCGTCGGCGCTGTCCGCTGCGGCCGCCGGTACGTCCGCACCGCGTGCACCACCCGTACCCGCACTGACGCCGGCCCGGTCGTCCTGCTCCGGCAGGACGACGGGAGCACTCTGTGCGGACTGCGACGGCTCCTCGGCGGAGGAAGAGCCGAAGTCTGCCGCGGCGCCCACGGCAGGCGGCCGAAGCGGCTGCCCCTCCACGGAGGAAGAGCCGGCGTCAGCCGGGACGCCCGACGCCGGGCGCGGCACGGGCAGCCCGGGCGGCCGCTCTACGGGGGAAGGTCCGGTGTCGGTCGGGCCGACCGGGGTCGGCGGCGCGGAAGACGGCTCGGCCTGCGGCTCTACGGCAGATGGGCCGGAGTCGTCCGCAAGGCCCGGCTCGCTGCGCGCGCCAGGCGCCCGCGGCGGCTCCCCCGCGGGCGAATCGCCGGAATCGACCGGGACACCCGGCGCGTCGTGTGCCGCAGACGGCCAGGGCGCCTGCCCCGAAGAGAGGGTGCCCGTGTCCGCAGGGGCGCCCCGGCCCAGGCGCGGGGCAAGCGGCCCCGGCGGCTCCTCCGCGCCGGGAGGGCCGGCTTCAGCCGGAACGCCGGGCGCCGGACACGCGGCAGACGGCGCGGGCGGTTGCTCCGCGCGGGAGGGAGCAGGGTCAGCCGGGACGCCCGCGGCCGGGCGCGGCTCGGGCGGTGGCTCCGCCGCGCGGGAAGGGTCGGAATCGACCGGGGCGCCCGATGCTGGGTGCGGGGCAGGTGGCGCGGGTGCGGGGTCCAGGTCAGCGCCGGGGGCCGAGCGTGCGGCAGACGGTCCAGCTGGCTCCTCCGCGCGGGAAGGGCCGGGGGCGGCCGTCGGGCGCGGGGGTGGCGGGGAGGTCCAGGGTTCGGCCGGGCGCAGGGTGACGCCCGGGTCGTCGGGGGTGCCGGGGGGACGCGGGGCGGGCCAACCCGGGGGGCGCTGGTCGGTGGTCGGCTGCGCGGGCGGTGACCAGGGCTCGGCCGGGGCGGGCGGTGCGTCACCCCAGGGGTTGGGGGGTGCCGGTACGTCCTCGGGCCGTTCGGGGAAGGCGGGCGGCGCCGACCACACGTCCCAGGGCCGCGCCGCCTCCTCCTCCGGCGCGTCGTCCTCGTCGCCCTCGGGGAACATCGGCCGCGCCGACCACGCGTCCCAGGGCCGTACCGCCTCCTGCGGCGCCGCGGACGGCACGGCCCCGGCTGCCGGGGCGCCAGGCTCTTCGGGTGACGCCTCCTCCTCACGCGGGGGCGGTGGCGAGGGTGTCCGGGTCGGGCGGGGCCAGGAGGAGGGCGGGACAGGGGCGGTCGGGCGGCGGAGCCGCAACGTGTCCGCGGCGGGCGGCGCCGGAGGCGGCGGCGCCATCGCACTGAGCGCCGAGTCGAAGTGCGCGTCGACCGACTCCGACCCGGCACCCCGCGGCGCCGCGGCCGCCTCGTCGTCGTACAACTGCCGCCACCAGTCGTCCTCTTGGCCCTGGCGCGACTCCCCCTGCTGGCTCATGCCCTTATTGTCCACCGCCCGGGCCGCCGGGAAACGTGGAAACGCCGCACCGCCCGCCCGCACACGTCACACCGGCAACATCGCCCCCGGGCAGGCGAAGGCCGCGGGAATCCGGCAGGGTGGGACCCATGGGGACCGCACAGGCGAGCCTGATCGGCGCGGTGATGCTGCTCGGCCTCGTCGGCGTGGCGGTTCCCGGCGTACCGGGGATGCTGCTGTGCTGGGCCGCGGTGCTGTGGTGGGCGACGTCCGAGCACACCAGCCTCACCTGGGGGGTGCTGGCCGGTGCGACCGGCCTGCTCGCGGTCGCACAGGTCGTGGTGTGGCTGCTGCCCGCGCGCCGCATCCGCGACTCCGGCGTCACCTGGCGCACCGTCGTCGACGCCACCGCCGTCGCGATCGCCGGCTTCTTCCTGGTGCCGGTGATCGGCGCGGTCATCGGCTTCGTCGGCAGCATCTACGTCACGGAACGTATCCGCCTCGGCACCGGGCGGGCCGCCCGGTCCGCGACCAGGCGGGCGATGCGGGCGGTGGGCGGCTCGGTCCTGGTCGAGCTCTTCGCCTGCCTCCTGGTCGCCGGCACATGGCTTTTCGCGACGATCGCGGGGTGACCCCGCGGCCCCTTCCGGCAGGGGAGACCCCCGGGGAGCGCGGGGAGCTGCGCGCCCCCGGGGGATACCCCCCTCCACAAGGGCACCCCCGGTGACTTTCAGCCGGTGAAACTTGGCGCGGCCCGCCGCCGTACCCCCAGCTCCCAGACCTCAGAAGTGGTCTAGACAACTGCGCATCCCCTCAACCCCTTTACGCCGAAGGGATGTTCATGCGTCACTCATGACGCGTTCACATCAATCCCATCGTGCGCACCGCACTGCCGAGCAGCATCGTGCACCGCACGGGAACGCACCGCGCGAGCGCAGAACCCCCCACCCCGCCACCCCGCAGAAGCGGTGGCGGTCGCCGACCGCCCGAACGCTACGCGAGTAGACAGCAGCAGCAGACACCGGTCCAGCCGGAAACGCCAGCCGGAAGGGTCGGCCGCACAGCCCCCGAGCACCACCCCGACGTGCCAGGAGGAAAGCCTTGTTCTCCCGAATCCGCACCACCTCGGCCGCGCAGCGGAAACTGATGGCGGCCGGCGTCCTCGCCGCCGCCATGGCGCTCGCCGCGACGATGTCGGCGGGCACGGCCAGCGCCAGCGCCGGCCCCCGCGCCCTTCCGTCCGGTAACAACATCCCGCTGGGCGGCGGCTACATGGGCGTCGGCTACACCCAGGACAGCAAGAGCTTCGCCCCGGACACCCGGCAGGTCGCACCGGGTGGGTCCGGCGTGATCACCCCGGACGCCACCAACCCCGTCGGCATCGACGTCTCGCACTACCAGGGCACGATCAACTGGTCGTCGGTGAAGTCGGCCGGCATCGCGTTCGCGTACATCAAGGCGACCGAGAGCACCACGTACAAGGACCCGACCTTCAACGCCAACTACCTGAACGCCTACAACGCCAGGGTGATCAGGGGCGCCTACCACTTCGCGCGCCCCGACCTGTCGACGGGCGCCTCCCAGGCCACGTACTTCGCCGGCCACGGCGGCGCCTGGTCGGCGGACAACCTGACGCTGCCCGGCATGCTCGACCTCGAAGGCGGCTGCTACGGCAAGTCGACCTCGTCGATGCAGTCGTGGATCCTGGACTTCTACAACACCTACAAGGCCAAGACGGGCCGTGACGTGGTCATCTACACCAGCCCGAGCTGGTGGAACTCGTGCACCGGCGGCTGGAGCGGCATGTACTCCAGGAGCCCGCTGAACGTGGCGAACTGGACGACCGCGTCCAGCCCGACCATCCCGAACGGCTTCCCCTACTGGACGTTCTGGCAGTACACCGACTCCGGTTCGGTGAGCGGCATCTCCGGCGCGGTGGACCGCGACCGCTTCAGCGGCGGCTCCGACCGCCTGCTGGCGCTGGCCAACAACACCCCCTGACCTGCCCGGTACCCGCCACTGGGACCTGCGGCCTAGGACTCGCCTGGGCCGCAGGTCCGATGGCTGCGCGGGGCAGCCGTGTGAAAGTGGGTACATGACGACGAAACCCGCACGAACGGAACTGAACGAAGCCGAGCTCGCCTACCTGGGCAGCCAGAACCTGGCCCGGCTGGCGACGGTGGACGCGAAGGGCCGGCCGCAGGCCAACCCGGTCGGCTTCTTCCTGCGCCCCGACAGCACGGTCGACATCGGCGGCTGGGCGATGGCCAAGTCCAAGAAGTGGCGGAACGTCGCGGCGAACCGCTACGTCTCGCTGGTGGTGGACGACCGCCCCGGCAGCGACCCCTTCGTGGTCCGCGGGGTCGAGATCCGCGGCACGGCGGAGCAGGTGGTCGGGCCGCACGACTACGGCGACCACCTCAGCCCCGAGCTGATCAGGATCACCCCCTACTGGATCTTCAGCTGGGGCCTGGACGCCTGAGACGAACCCCTGTACGGCCCGTACGCCCCGCGGGAGACACCCCCGCGGGGTAAAGCTCACGCTATGAAATAAGAGAGCGCTCTCACGCAACGCCGGGTGACCCGTTACGCTGTCCGTGCCGATCCCGGAACTTTTCGTTATCCGCGTGCGAAGGAGCCCTCCCCGTGTCCGACCCGACGTTCGCGGCCCGCCCCACCCTTGAGGAAGTCGCGGCGCGCGCCGGGGTGTCGCGGGCCACGGCCTCCCGGGTGGTCAACGGCAGCGAGGGCGTACGGGCACCGCTGGTCGAGCGGGTGCGCGCGGCCGTCGACGAACTGGGCTACGTACCCAACCAGGCGGCCCGCACCCTGGTGACGCGGCGCAACGGAGCGGTCGCCGTCGTCGTGGCGGAACCCGAGACGCGCTTCTTCGCCGACCCCTTCTTCGCCCAGCAGGTACGCGGCATCAGCAAGGAACTGACCGCGCACGACAACCAGTTGGTGCTGCTGCTGACCGAGGGTGCGGCCGACTACGAGCGGGTGGGCCGCTATCTGGCCGGCGGCCACGTGGACGGCGCGCTGATCTTCTCGCTGCACGACGACGACTCGCTGCCGGTGCTGGCCCGCAAGGCGGGTGTGGCGACGGTGATAGGCGGACGGCCCGGCTGGTCGGACGCCGAGACGGGGCCGACCACGCTCTACGTCGACTGCGACAACCGCGGCGGCGCCCGGGACGCCGTACGCCATCTGATCGGGCTCGGCCGGCGGCGTGTCGCGCACATCGCGGGGCCGCTGGACCAGACCGCCTCGATCGACCGCCTCGACGGCGTCCGCGACGTACTGCCGGACATCGACCCGCAGTTGGTCGCGGAGGGCGACTTCACCCCTGAGGGGGGTGCGCGGGCGATGGAGCAGCTGCTGGAGCACTCCCCCGACCTCGACGCGGTCTTCGCGGCCTCCGACGTGATGGCCTCCGGCGCGCTGCGGGTGCTGCGGCAGCGCGGACTGCGGGTGCCCGACGACGTGGCGGTGATCGGCTTCGACGACATCGTCTCGGTCGCCGAGTGGACCGACCCGCCGCTGACCACGATCCGGCAGGACATCGAGGAGATGGGCCGGATGATGGCACGGCTGCTGCTGCGCGCCCTCGACCCGTCCACGGTCCCCGGCCAGGCGTCCGTCCTGGCTCCGATCGTCACCCCCACCCAGCTGGTGCTGCGCGCCTCGGCCTGACCGCGCTCTCCTCCCCTGGTGGGAGTCCGGTTCCCGCCCGTGGTCGGATGACCGGGAGATCAGCGCGGCGAAAGCTGGCGGCATGACATCTTCACGAACGTCCGCGGCAGATCCGGCCGCGGCCATCAGGGTCGAGGGGCTGACCAAGCGCTACGGCCGCAGGACGGCCGTCGACGACCTGTCGTTCACCGTCAGGCCGGGAACGGTGACGGGGTTCTTCGGCCCGAACGGCGCCGGCAAGACCACCGCGCTCAAGGCGGTCGTCGGCCTTGCGCGGCCGACGGCCGGCGTGGCCTTCGTCCGGGGCACCCCCGTCACCGCGCTGCGGCCGGACGCCCGGCTGCTCGGCGTGCACATCGAACCGTGCGGCGCCCACCCGGGCAGGACCGGGCGCGCGCACCTGCGGTCGCTGGCCGCGCTGGCCGGTCTGCCGCGCCGCCGGGTCAGCGAGGTGCTGGGCCTCGTCGGCCTGGAGGACGCGGCCGCACGCAGGGTCGGGAAGTACTCGATGGGCATGCGGCAGCGGCTCGGGCTCGCGGCGGCACTGCTGGGCGACCCGGAGATCCTGGTGCTGGACGAACCGGTCAACGGCCTCGACCCGCAGGGCATCCGCTGGCTGCGCACCCTGCTGCGGGAGCGGGCCGCGCAGGGCGGCACGGTCCTGCTGTCCAGCCACATGCTGGGCGAGGCGGCCAGGACCGTGGACGACGTGGTCGTGATCGACCGCGGCCGGCTGGTACACCAGGGTGCGATGGCGGACCTGGAGCGAACGGGCGAGAGCCTTGAGGACGTGTTCTTCGCCCGCACGGGAGCTGCGGGCAGCGGCGGTACGGGGGGTGCGGGCCGGTGAGGGGGCTGCTGCGCGGGGAGCTGATCAAGGCCGTGACGACCAGGGCCGTGCTGGGGTTCGCGGTGGGCGGCGCCGCCTTCGCGGTGCTCAACGCCCTGGTCATCGCGGTGGCGTCGGGCACCTTGGACAAGGTGCCGGAGAAGGAGGAGGCGCTGTCCGGCCTGCCCGTCCTGCTGCTGCTGTGGGGCCTGGTCGGGGCGGCCGGCGAGTACCGCCACCGGACGGCCGCACCGGCGGCACTGGTGGCCCGGCGTGGCCGCGGCTCCGTACTGTCGGCGAGAATTGCCGCGTACGCGCTGACCGGGCTCGCGCTCGGCGTGCTGACGTCGGCGGTGTCGGTCGGGCTCGCGCTGCCACTGCTCGGCGACCAGCCGGGTCCCGCGCTCACCGCGGGGGACGTCGGTGCCGTCGTGGCGGGCAACCTGGTGGCGTTCGTGCTGTCCGCGGTCCTGGGCGCCGCCCTCGGCGCCCTGATCCGCAGCCCGGTCCTGGGGGTGGTCGTCATGCTCGTCGTGAACTTCGCCGTGGTCCCGCTGTTGTCCGGGGCCTGGGAGGCGGGCGCCAACCTCACCCCCTTCGGGGCGGCAGGCGTCCTGAGCCGCATGACGCACGACACCACCCTGTCGGTGGTCGCCGCCGGCTGGGTGCTGGCCGCGTGGACGGCCGCGGTCGCGCTCGCCGCGGTCGTCGTCGAGCGACGGCGCGACCTGGCGTGAAGCGGCTCCTGCGCGCGGCGCCGGCGGCGTACGGCCTGCTGGCCGCGCGCCGCTCGGCGCTCTTCCACGTCGCCCTCGCGGTGATCACGACCGGGGTGGAGCTGGGGCTGGTCTTCGACGACGGGACGCGGGTCCGCGTGACTCCCGTCGCCGTGACGGTGGCTGCCGGCGCCACCCTGCTGCTCCGGCGCCGCGCACCCCTGGCGGTGCTGGCGGCGACCTGCGCGGGCGCCGCGGTGCTCGTCCCGCTGGGCTACTCGCCCGGCGGGGCGCCCGTCGTGGTCGCGCTCGCCTCGCTCGCCGACCGGCGCGACCGCCGGGTCTCGGCGGCGGCCCTCGTCCCCACGGCGCTCTTCCTGCTGCTGGCCGCCATCTCCTCGCTGCCCGTCCCGATCGGCGCATGGGCACTCGGCTCGTACCTGCAGACCCGGCGGCGCTACACCTGGGCTCTGGAGGACCGGGCCGCGACCCTGGAGCGCGAGCGCGAGCAGCTCGACCAGCTCGCGGCACAGCGCGAACGCACCGCCATCGCCCGTGAACTGCACGACATCGTCGCCCACTCGGTCACCGTCATGCTGATCGGTGTGCGCGGCGCCCGCGACGTACTGCCGACCGACCCCGAGGTCGCGGCCGACACCCTGGCGAAGGTAGAAGGCAGCGCGGAGCAGAGCCTTGCAGAACTGCGCCGGATCCTGGGCCTGTTGCGCACCCGGGACAGCGCGGCGCAGTGGCGGCCGCAGCCGTCGCTGGACCAGCTCGCCGACCTGGTCTCCGGCTACCGGGCGGCCGGGATGCCCGTACGGCTCGAACTCACCGGGGAACCCAGGGCGTTGGCCGACGGCCTGGAGCTGTCCGCGTACCGCATCGTCGAGGAGGCGCTGACCAACGTGCTCAAACACACCGAGCCCAGCCGGGTGACGGTGACGCTCGGCTACGGCAGTACGCGGCTGGACGTCACCGTCGAGGACGACGGCCGAGGGGGCGGCCCGGGGCGTGTCGCGCTCGGCGGCGGGCACGGCATCCGCGGGATGCGGGAGCGCGCCGCTGCCGCCGGCGGCAGCCTCGACGCCCGCCCCACAGCGGGCGGATTCCTGGTGACCGCCCGGCTTCCGCTGGGGGACCCGGCATGAGCGCCCGACTGCCACTGGGGGGCGCGGTATGACCGTCCGCCTGCTCATCGCCGACGACCAGGAGCTGATCCGCACCGGCTTCCGGCTGTTCCTGCAGACGCAGCCCGGCCTCGAAGTCGCCGGTGAGGCGGCCGACGGCCACGAGGCCGTCGACATGGCCGCGGAACTGCGCCCCGACGTGGTCCTGATGGACGTCCGGATGCCGCGCATGGACGGCGTCGAGGCCACCGCACGGCTGACCGCCGCGGGTTCACCGCCCCGGGTGCTGATCCTGACGACCTACGACCTCGACGAGTACGTCTTCGGCGCGCTGCGGGCGGGCGCCTCGGGATTCCTGCTCAAGGACGCCTCGCGCGACCGCCTGCTGGAGGCCATCCGCGTCGTGCACGCAGGCGAGGCCCTGCTGTCGCCGTCGATCACCCGCCGGCTCATCGAGGACTACGCCACCCGCACGGGACCGCCCCGCCCGCCGGCCGCACTGTCCGCCGGACTCACCCCCCGGGAGCGGGAGATCCTGCTGCTGGTGGCCAGGGGCATGTCGAACCCGGAGATCGCCGCGCACCTGGTGGTGACCGAGGCGACGGTCAAGAGCCACATCGGCAGCGTCTTCGCCAAGCTCCATCTGCGCGACCGCGCCCAGGCGGTGGTGTTCGCGTACGAGAACGGCTTCGTCCAGCCGGGAGGTTGCCGCTGAGGCGGCGCCAAGCCCCGTCGTCAGCCTGTGGATTGGGAACACCGGGCAACGGGAAGGTCACGGTCGGGCAGCGAACGTGAGAGTGCGGTGAAGACCGCACCGGGAAACGAGGAGGACTGCCATGGCCTACTCCGTGATCCTCGGAGTCGTGATCGTCGCGCTGGTGGTGGCCGGGGTCATCGGCTCGTTCTGGAGCGCAGGCAGTCCCATCGCGGTGCGCCGCCGCCACGGGCGTGACGGCGGCGCCGGGTGAGACGAGCGCACCAGGTGCGCCACCCGGGCGGCCGGGGCCGCCCGGGTGAACAGCGGTCCGACGCCGCGGCGTCGGACCGTCCCGCGGTGTCAGACGGTCCTGCGGTGGCCGCCGCCCCCGCCCCGCTTGCGCTCGTACATCTCACGGCCCGCCGCCGAGCGCTGCTTCCACTCGCGCCGCATCTCGGCGCGCAGCCGCTGGTCGGTGCGTGAGGCGATCCAGGCGTTCTCGCGCAGCAGCTTGCGGTAGCTGTCGAGCCGGCGGTGCGGCAGGGTGCCGTCCTCCAGCGCCGCCAGCACCGCGCAGCCCGGTTCCGAGGTGTGCGAGCAGTCCTGGAAGCGGCAGTCCGCGGCCAGTTCCTCGATCTCGGCGAAGACCTGGCCCACCCCGGACTGGGCGTCCCACAGCCCGACACCGCGCAGCCCCGGGGTGTCGATGATGACCCCGCCGCCCGGAAGTGCCAGCAGGTCGCGGGTGGTCGTGGTGTGCCGGCCCTTGCCGTCGGCGTCCCGGGTGGCCTGCACCTCCTGCACCTCCTGGCCCAGCAGGGCGTTGGTCAGCGTGGACTTGCCGGCGCCCGACTGCCCGAGCAGCACCGAGGTGCCGCCGGCCAGCACGGCCGTCAGCGTGTCAAGACCCACGCCGGTGGCGGCGCTGACCACCAGGACCTGCACACCCGGTGCCGCGGCCTCGGCGTCGGCCAGCAGATGGGTGCTGTCCTCCAGGGTGTCGGCCTTGGTGAGCACCACCAGCGGGGTGGCGCCGCTCTCCCAGGCCAGCGACAGGAAGCGTTCCAGCCGCCCGAGGTCGAGTTCAGCCGCCAGCGACACGCAGACCACGACGTGGTCGAGGTTGGCGGCCAGCACCTGGCCCTCGGAGCGCTTGGAGGACGTCGAACGGACGAACGCGGTACGCCGCGGCAGCAGCGCCCGCACGAACCGCGGGTCACCGCCCACCGCGTCGACCACGGCCCAGTCGCCGGTGCACACCACCCGCAGCGGGTCCTGCGGTGTCACCAGCGCGGTGTCGGCGCGTACCGGCCCTTCTGCGGTGAACAGGTCGCACATGGCACGGTCCACCCGCACCACCCGCCCGGCCACCAGGCCCTGTTCCGCGTACGGCGCGGATTCCGACTCCCACACGTCGTCCCACCCATAGGGCACGAGGGCATGCGAGGAGGCGTCACGAAAAGAGAAAGACAAGGGAAACCCTTCGAGAAAAGGGTGGCCCCGGCACAGGAGGAAGAAGAGGTCAGCCGGAGACCACGGGAGTGCACGGCACGATCCGCTGAATTCGGGCAGCGCCCATCACAAAGACAGCCATCGGTCCACACCTCCCTGATCACACATCGGCCGACACGGCAGCCCTTCCAGCTCCCGCAACGAACACCCGCGACGCTAGCGTCTCCCGCGCCTGCCCGCCACTGATTTTCCGCCCGACCCGGCGGCCGGCACCGCGGCCGGCGCGTTGCGGCGTCCGCCGTGCCCGCGGCGACACCGAGGTCAGAGATCGGCCAGTCCTTTGAGGTTCCTGGTCCCTCTCGTGTTTCCGAGCTGCCGCAGCTGGCCGTACCTCGCCCCTCTCTTGACGAGTATCGCGGTGACCTCCTGCAGCGCGGCGCCCCCGAGATGCTCCTCGATCTTGTTCCGCATCGGACCGGCGGTGGTGACGACATGCGCCTCTTGAGGCTTCAGCGCTCGGGCTCGCGCCTTGACGTCCTGTACGGCGCCCAGGTTCTCGTTCGTCGTGTTGAGGGGAACCTGGTGCAGGGCGTCGTAGAAGTCATCGATGCGAACCGAGTTGAGCCGGTTGAAACCACGCTCATCGGGATCGACGTAACTGAGGACCGCCTGGCGAAAGCTCATGCCGGGGAGGGCGTCGGGCAGATCGGCGTTCCAGCCGTCCCGGGTGTGCTTGTACTGCCCGTAAATCTTGCTGAAGATCGCCCACTGCCGTTCCGTCCAGCCGTATTCCGCACTGCCGGCCATGCTTTTGCGAACGAGGTTACCCGGGTCGTCGGAAAGGTGGCTGAAGGTCGGTCCTTCGTAGCTGTACGCACGGTATTCCGTCGCGTAGCTTTCGAACAGGTACCTGGCGGATTTCTTGGCGCGACCGTGCTGCACGTCCACGCTGCGGTCCGCGACGTGCTGCACCTCGTGGCGGAGCGTCTCCTCGACAACACCCCTGCCGACCTCCCTGGGACGCGCGATGCCGATATACCCGGTACCGGCGATGCCGCGGTCCTCCTTGGTGAGATATCGAATGTTCTTACCACTGTCCAGCTTGTCCGCTTCGTACAACGGCTCCGGACCCGCAAGCAAGTGCCCCCGGTTCCGGAAATTGTCCGGCACGTGCGGAACCCTGTCCCCCTCCCCGCTCGCCGACGCCCGCTCGAGCGAATCCCCGGTCCGGGTGAACACATAAAGCTCCGTCCGACCGGCCAGGATCCACTCGCAGGCGTTGTGGAGCAGCGCGTCCTCGATCTGCCGGCTTCCCTCGTCCAGGATGGTCTGCACGAACTGCCGGTCTTTGAGGTGCTCTTCTGCGGTGAATTCGAGCTTGGCCTGCTGGTCGTCGGGACTGGTCATGTTCTGGAGCAGACGCTTGGCCTCGAAGGCCATCCTCCTCAGGAGGTAACGCTTGATCTTGAGGTTGGCGGGGTCCACTTCTCCGGGCGAATCCGCGCGCATGAGAACCGAGAGCGCCCGCAGGACGTCTTTCGTCGCCGGCTCGTCACCCCCCGTCGCCGCGTAATACAGTTTGAGGCTTTCCTCCAGCTGCCCGAGGAAGGGAACGCCTCGCACCAACTCCTCGTCATGCGATTCCCGCCACTGGTCGACGCTTATCAGTGCCCGCTGCACGACATAACCGGGCGCACCCGCGGAAGCCGCCGACACCACCGCCCGGTTCCCGACGAGACGTTGCAGCCGCAGAAGGTCACGCGGCCCGATCGACCGACGGCCCGCAGGAGCGGGCGCCACGTTGCCCGCGGATTCGGGCTCCGCCCGAGACCGGGATTGGTTCCGATGGCCACGTGAGTACACGCCAGCTCCTTGACCAGGCACCGAGGTTGCCCTACCTATGGTAACCACTCGGTCTCTTGTGACGACCTGTCAGCCATGGACCTGGACGGCGGGTTGGGCGCGGCGGCGTCAGGTGGTTGTCGTGGGGGCGAAGGGGCCGTCCAGGGCGGCCCCTTTCGAGGGCGGCCCGGGGGCACGTGGGGTGCGTGCCCCCGGGGTGGGGGTCAGGGGTGGGTGACGAAGGCGGACATCTGGGCCTCAAGGCGCTTGGGGGTGCTGCCGGGCCAGTCCGCCGCCAGGGGGGCGGAGAAGGGGTCGGGGAAGATCTCCTCCTCGCCCTTCGACACTCCGTCGAAGACCGCCGCGGCGACGTCGTCGGGGGACGCCTTCGGGATGTCGAAGCGCGGGCCCATGTCCGTGTCGACGGGGCCGGGGAGGGCCACGTGCACCGTCACACCGTCCTGGGCCAGCAGGGCGCGCAGGGACTGGGACAGGGAGAAGGCGCCGGCCTTGGACATCGAGTAGCCGGGGTCGAGCGGCATACCGGCAAGGGACGCCAGGGACAGGATGTTGACGATGGCTCCCCGGGAGCGGGTCAGCAGGGGCAGGAAGGCCTCCGTGACGTCGTACGTGCCGAGGAGGTTGACCGCCAGGTACGTTTCGAGGGCCGCGCGGTCGCTGTGGTGGGCGTAGACGCCGACACCGGCGTTGTTGACCAGGACGTCGAGCGATCCGACCGTCTCGACGGCCGCCCGTATCTGCGACCTGTCGGTGACGTCCAGGGTCACCGGTGTGACGCGCTCGTCCGGGTGGGTCAGCGGCTGCCGGGTCCCGGCGAACACCCGCCTGGCACCCCGCTTCAGCGCCTCCTCGACCAGTGACTTCCCGATGCCGCGGTTGGCCCCGGTGACCAGGACCGTCTTGTCGGCGATGTCCATCGTTGCTATCCCTTGCTCGCAGTCAACTGCCGCTCGGAGCCGAGTGGCAGGGGTTCGGTGTGCTCCGGGTGCCGGCGGTGCCGGGTCAGCCCGAGCCAGGTGAGGGTCAGTCCGGCGGCGGTCACGGCGACGTCGACGCCCAGGGCGAGCCGCAGGCCCGACATCTGCGAGGTCTGCGTGGCCGCGACCGAGCTGAGGATCGGGATGCCGACGCTGATGGCGACCTGCTGCGTCATCGAGGTCATGCCGGTGGCCAGGCCGTGTTCGTCCTCGGCGAGCCCGGTGGTGCCGGTCACGGTGTACGCCACGATGGCCGTGACGTGGCCGAAGAAGCTGACGAAGAGCACCGGGATGACGACCGCGAGGGCGATGCGGTGGCTGCCGACGAAGAGCAGCGGCACCATCGCCAGGCTCTGGACCGCCATGCCGGCGACGAGGACGTCGCGGTGGCCGAAGCGCCCGATCAGGCGCCCCGCGATCACGCCGGCCGCCATGGCGGCGAGTCCGGGGACGCCGAAGACGAATCCGGTGACCAGGGGCGAGAGGCCCAGGACGCCCTGGAGGTAGAGCGTCATCAGGAAGATCATCGCGGTCTCCATCGTGAAGACCACGAACCCCGCGGCATTGCCCCACTTGACGGTGGGCCGGCGCAGGATGCGCACCGGGGCGAGCGGCGCCGGGGAGCGCAGTTCGACGACCCAGAAGGCGGCGAGCAGGACCGCCCCTGCGATCCCGGCGGGTGCGCTCTTCTCGACGGCCGCGTAGATCACCGCGAGGAGGCCGCCGGAGACGGTCACCGCGCCCGGGATGTCCAGCTTCACCCGGTGCGGCGGGGCGTTGTCGGTGATCAGCGCGGGGGTGAGCAGGAGGATCAGCGCGGCGAAGGGCACGTTGAGGAAGAAGGCGGCCCGCCAGCTGAGGACACTGACCAGGGTGCCGCCGACCAGCGCGCCGACGGTGAAACCGCCGGACAGGAGTGCGCCGTTCAGGCCGAGCACCCGCGCACGCGTCGGGCCTTCCTTGAAGGTGCCCAGGAGCAGCGACAGCGCGGCCGGCGTGGCCATCGCGGTGGCGAAGCCCTGCAAGGCGCGGGCGGTGAGGAGCAGTTGCGGACTGTCGGCCATGCCGCCGAGCAGGGAGGACAGCAGCAGCAGTGCGACGCCGGCCAGGAAGAGCCGGCGGCGGCCGAAGAGGTCGCCGAGCCGTCCGAAGAGCAGGCTGAATCCCGCGGCGGGCAGCGCGTAGGCGGAGGCCACCCATGGCAGGGCGGTCCGGCTCAGCCCGACGCCGGAGCCGACGTCGGGCAGCGCGACGTTCAGTATCGAGAAGTCGACGGACAGCATGAATCCCGTGCCGAGCAGCACGAAGAGGATCAGCCGCTCCCGTCTGCCGAGGTGGATGTCGTCGGACACGTTCTGGCTCCTTTGCTGCGGGCGCGGTGCAGGGAATGTCCGGCCGGACCCGGGGGGCTCGGTGGTCTTCGCGGCGGATTCCGCACGGCGCAGCCGACACCGCTCCCCGATGGCCCGGTCGCCCCCCATGTGCAACCGACTGGTTGCGACTTTAGAGCAACCGTTCGGTTGCGTCAAACGTCGGAGCGCGCCCGCAGCCGGCCGGAGGGACCCGGGGGTGTGGGTGAGGAGGGGGATGCGGGTGAGGAAGTGCGACGGCAGGTCGCCGCCGTCGTCGCGACGGGCGCGGGAAGGGTCGCCGTACCGGAAAGCGCGCGGGGCGGGTCCCGGGCGGAACTCACGCTCGACGTGTACGCCGCGGGTCGGCGAGCGCGGCTTCGCCGCGTTGTGCCAGGTCAGCGACCGGCAGGTGATCGCCGTACACCCCATCGGGCACACACCCGCCCGGCCGCCGCGGCCGGCGGTCGCGGCGATACGGGGGCGGACCGCTGCTGCCGGCCCGCGCGGCCGGCCGGGTCATGGCCGTCGTGGAGGACGGGCGCCGCCCGCGCATCCCGGCCCGCACGGCCCGCCCGTGAACGGCGGCGGCCGCCGGCGCTCCGGTCCCGCCCCGGACCGGAAAGAGGTCAGCGGGCGGCGGGCGGCATCGGCGGCCGGGTGCGGTGCTTCTCGATCTCGTCGCCCGCGACGTCCTCCCCGCACCGCCCGCACACCGTGTGCTGCTCGACGGGTCCTTCGCACGCGCTGTGCCGGTAGACGACGGGGGGGCCGTCGGGCGCGGCCCAGCGGTCGCCCCAGCGGGTCAGCGCGATGATGACCGGCTGCAGTTCGCGGCCCTTGTCGGTGAGGACGTAGTCGTGGTGCTGCGCCCCCGGCTCGGGTAGCCGGCGCTCCATCAGCCCGTCCTCGACGAAGCGGTCGAGGCGGGCGGCCAGGACGTTGCGGGCCAGCCCCAGGCTGCGCTGGAAGTCGGTGAAGCGGGTGGTGCCCGCGAACAGCGCGTCGCGCACGATGAGCAGGCTCCAGCGTTCGCCGGCGAACTCGAGCGCCCGCGCCGCTGAGCAGTCCTGGGATTCGTAAGTACGACCGAGCATGGCACCACTCTACGCCCATCGAGTTGCATCACAAAACCGCCCCCTGCTACGTTCGCCTGGTTGCATCACAAGACCGGCCCGTCCGGCCGGCCACCACTCGCACCTCGGTGGCGCCCGCCGGCCCTTCCCCCGGCGGACCCGCCCCCGAAGAGGAGCCATTCGATGACTTCAGACCTGGCAACGTTGAAATCCCGGGCCGAGCGGCTGCGCGACCTCCACACCGGGGACCTCCTCGTCCTGCCCAACGTGTGGGACGCAGGCAGCGCGTCGGTCGTGGCCGGGGCGGGCTTCCCCGCGGTGGCCACCGCGAGCGCCGCCGTCTCGGCGGTGCTCGGCCTCTCCGACGGCGAACAGGCGCCCTGGCAGGAGATGTTCGCCGCCGCGGGGCGGATCGCCCGGGCGGTGGACGTACCGGTCACGGTGGACGCCGAGGCGGGATACGGCATGGCGCCGCGCGAACTGGTCGGCCGGCTGCTGGACGTCGGCGCCGTCGGCTGCAACCTGGAGGACACCGACCACCGGCAGGGCGGCCTTGCCGACGCCGGAGCCCAGGCCCAGTGGCTCGCGGACGTGCGTGCCGCGGCCGGCGAGGCGGGCGTCCCGATCGTCGTCAACGCCCGCGTCGACACCTTCCTGCCCGCGAGCGGCCTGTCGGGCGCCGAGCGGCTCACCGAGGCGGTCCGCCGCGGCCGGATGTACCTGGAGGCCGGCGCCGACTGCGTCTACCCCATCGGCGTACGCGACCGCGAGGACATCGCGGCGCTCGTCGCTGAACTGCCCGGCCCGGTCAACGGCAACACCGGCGAGAACGTCGACCTCGACACGCTGCGGCAGATCGGCGTGGCACGCGTGTCCTACGGCCCCCGCTTCTACCGCACGGCGCTGGCGCAGCTGAAGGCCGCGGTCGAGGAGCTGCGCCCATGACCGGGCGCAGCCCCGGCGGCCCGCCCCGCACCCGCCGCGCCAAGACCCGTCCTCCGAAGACCCGTCACACGACGTCCCGTCACACGACGTCCCGTCCCCCGAACTGGTTCCCGACGACCGGGCAGCCCGACAAGAGAGCCGCAGGCACCCATGTCCAGTAACACCAAGCCGATAGCAGACACGGGCGCCGCGACGCCCGAGCAGGCGCCCTACGCACGGCGCTGGCAGATGCTGCCGGTGCTCCTCGCCGCGATGTTCATGGTCCAGTTCGACCTCTTCGTCGTGAACGTCGCCGCCCCCTCCCTCGAACGCGACATCCACGCGGGCCAGGCCGCACTGGAACTCATCGTCGCCGGCTACGGGTTCACCTACGCGGCCGGGCTGGTCACCGGCGGCCGGCTCGGTGACCTGCTCGGTGCGCGGGTGATGTTCCTCGGCGGGACCCTCGCCTTCACCGCCGCCTCCCTGCTGTGCGGCCTCGCGCAGAACTCCGGCGAACTCGTGGCGGCCCGCCTGGTGCAGGGCCTGACCGGTGCGGCGATGGTGCCGCAGGTGCTCGCGCTGATCACCGGCACCTTCCCGCCGGCCGAACGCCCGCGCGCACTGGGCTGGTTCGGCGTCGCCCTGGGCACCGGCGGGGTGGCCGGGCAGGTCCTGGGCGGCGCGCTGCTCCAGGGCGACGTGCTGGGCCTGGGCTGGCGAGTCATCTTCCTGGTCAACGTGCCGATCGGCCTGGTCGTGGTGCTGCTGGCGCTGCGCCTGCTGCCGGTTCAGGCGGCCGGGGCGCGCCCCCGGCTCGACCCGGTCGGCGCGGTCGGCATCTCCGGGTCGCTGGCGCTGGCGCTGGTCCCGCTGGTCCTGGGCCGCTCCCAGGGCTGGCCGGTGTGGGGCTGGGTCATGCTGGCGGCCTCGGTGCCCGCGATGGTGCTCAGCCTGCGCTGGGAGGCCGCGCTCGGCAGCAGGGGCGGCCAACCGCTGCTGGACCTCGCGCTGTTCCGCAACGCCGTCTTCACCCGCGGCCTGATCGTCAGTGTGGGCGTCTTCGCGGCCTTCTACAGCTTCATGTTCTCGCTGACCCTGGTCCTCCAGTCGGGGCTGGGCCTGAGCCCGCTGCACGCGGGGTACACCTCCGCGCCGCTGGCCGTGGCCTTCGCCACCGCCTCCATGATCGGCCCGCGCAAGGTGCGCACGTACGGGCCGCTGCTGGTGACCGCGGGAATCCTCATCGCGGGAGTCGGCATGGCGGGGCTCATCGCGGTGCTCGCGGTGTCCGGATCCGACACCAGCGCCGCACGGCTGATCGGGCCGATGGTCCTGGTCGGCTTCGGCAACGGGCTGGCCGTGCCCGTACTGGCCGGGGTGATCCTGGCCGGCGCGCGGACGGTGCAGGCGGGCGCGGCGGCGGGAGTGCTCACCACCACGCAGCAGTTCGCGAGCGTGGCAGGTGTCGCGGGCATCGGCACGGTCTTCTTCAGCGCGCTGGGCAGCCACCACGACGTCCTCGGCTTCGCGCACGCGCTGGAGTGGGTCCTCGGCATCGGCCTGGTGCTGCTGCTGGTCGCGGGCCTCACCACGCTGCGGCTGCCCCGCCCGCCCAAGCCCACCGGCTGACGCTTACCGGCCCCGCGGGGAGCCCGGCCGCCCGGCCGGGCTCCCCGCCGCGTCAGCAGGCGGCGCCCTGGACGCGGAGCCGGGGGCGGGCCTGCTGGTAGCGCGACTTGAGGTCGTCGAGGGACGTCGGCTGCCAGTCGACCTCGATCTTCCTGGTGGCCAGCGGGAAGGTCGCGCAGTGGATGCCGTCCCGCTGCTCCCTGAAGTGCTGGAGCAGGGCGCCGCCTTCGGTGGCCTGGGCGCTCTCGTAGCAGGGCTGGCCGCAGGAGGAGCAGAGGAAGACGGGCCCGGTGTAGGTGCGGATCGATTCCATGGCGGCAGGGTCACACGCCGCCCGCCGCGTACGGCGCCGATGACGGCAAGCGACCGCTTTCGGCCGGTCCGGGTCACGGCGCGACCCGACGTGGTTCCCGGGTGATCTCCGCTGATCTCCGGGCGGCGGAAAGGGCGTTGTCAGACCCGCCTCCTACGGTGGGCCGATGCGCACACACCCCATCGACCGCCCGGCCGACCTCGACCAGGTCCGCGACTCCTACGACCGGGTCGCCGACAACTACGTCCACATGATGCAGACGACGGGCATGGCCGACATCCGCCGCCACCCGTGGCTCAGGGCGTCGATCGACGTCTTCGCCGAGGAGGTCGGCGGCCTCGGCCCGGTGCTCGACGTCGGCTGCGGGCCCGGCACGGTGACCGCCTACCTCGCGGAGCGCGGAGTCGACGTCTCGGGCGTCGACCTGTCGCCCCGCATGATCGAGAACGCCCGGCGCCTGCACCCCGAGTGCCGCTTCGCCGTCTCCTCCGCCACCGAACTCGACCTCGCGCCCGGGTCGCTGGGCGGCGTGCTCGGCTGGTGGTCGCTGTTCAACCTGCCCCGGGACGTGCTGCCCCAGGTCCTGGCCCATTTCGCGGACGCGCTCGTGCCCGGCGGCCACTTCATCACCGGCACCCACGTCGGCGACGAGGACGCCCTGCGCACCGAGGCCTACGGCGGTGTCCCCGTCCGCTGGACGACCCACAAGTGGCAGCCGGAGGCCCTGGTGGCCCTGATCGAGCAGGCGGGGCTCCGCCCGGTCGCGGAACTGCGGCTGCCCGCGGGCGAGTTCAGCGGCCCCGGGGTGGTGGTCATGGCGCAGCGCCCGGTGCGACCTGAGTAGGCGTACTCATGACGGCGCCTGCCCGGCCGGGGATCGTTGGGGGTATGACGAAGGTGATTCCGCAGCAGCAGACGACTGCTGCGTACGCCGTGCAGGCCGCGATCTCGTTCGCGCTTGCACTGGGCGCGATGGTGGTGGGAGTGGCGTATCTGCCGGTGGACGCCTGGATCCGGGCCTTCCTGGCGGTCGGGCTGCTCTATGTCGTGACGTCGACCTTCACCCTGGCCAAGGTCGTCAGGGACCGCCAGCAGGAGGTCCAGGTGGTCAGCAGGGTGGACCAGGCCCGGCTGGACAAGTTGCTGGCCGAGCACGACCCCTTCAAGGTGGAGGGGGTCTGACGGGCCGCCCGCCGGGGTCGCCGAGGTCGGTCCGGGGTCGCGAACTGCCCGCTGTCACAAGGGGCGTTCGCGACCTAGACTCTGCCGGATGACGATACTTACCCCTGATCTGCGCGCGCTGATCGAGAGCGGGCCGTTAACGCATCTGTCCACCGTGAACCCGGACGGCAGTCCGCAGTCCACGCTCATCTGGATCGGTCTCGACGGCGACGACATCGTCAGCGCCCACATGATGCTGCGGCAGAAGGTGCGCAACGTGCAGCGCGAGCCGCGCGTCGTGCTGACCTTCACCGCACCCGCCACACCCGGCGCGATGCTGGCGCCGTACGCCTTCCTGCACGCCAAGGCCACCGTCGAGGAGGGCGGCGCCCGCGACCTGCTGACCCGCCTCGGCAAGGTCTACGTGGCGCCCGACTACGAGTTCCCGCTGCCGCCCGGCGAGGGCTACCTGCTCCGTTACGCGGTCGAGCGTGTCGGCGGCGTCGGCCCCTGGGCGCCCCCCATGTGATCTCCGTACCCGCCAACGCAGTTGCGCCACGACCCACCGCAGCCCCGGCCCGACGGCCGGGGCTGCGGCCGTCCTGTGCACAGGCATTGACACTGATCAGCGGTTGGCGTGAGACTCCCCCCGGAGAGCGCTCTCCCGGCTTCGTCAAGAGGTACACACCCCCCATGGAGATGCACATGAGCCTCCTGTCCCTCTTCCTGCGCGCACTGCGGCGCAGAAGACCCTTACTGGCCGCCCTGGTGGCGGCCGTCGTCGTGGCGGCAGGGGCGATCACCGCCACCTCGGGTACCGCCAGCGCCGCACCCTCGCTGCTGTCGCAGGGGAAGACCGCGACGGCGTCCTCCACCGAGAACGCCGGCACCCCGGCCTCCGCGGCCGTCGACGGCAACACCGGCACCCGCTGGTCGAGCGCCGCCGCCGACCCGCAGTGGCTGCAGGTCGACCTCGGCAGCACCGCCACCCTCAGCTCCGTCACCCTCAACTGGGAGACGGCCTACGCCACTTCCTTCAAGATCCAGGTCTCGGACAACGCGCAGACCTGGACCGACGCCTACTCCACCACGGCGGGCACCGGCGGCACCCAGACGGTTCCCGTAAACGCTTCCGGCCGCTACGTGCGGATGTACGGCACGGCCCGCGCGACCGGATACGGCTACTCCCTGTGGGAGTTCCAGGTCTTCGGCACGACCGGCGGCACCAACCCGGGCGCCTGCGGCACCGCCAACGCGGCGCAGGGCAGGACCGCGACGGCCTCCTCCACCGAGAACGCCGGCACCCCGGCCTCGGCGGCCGTCGACGGCGACAACGGCACCCGCTGGTCGAGCGCGGCGGCCGACCCGCAGTGGCTGCAGGTCGACCTGGGCTCGTCGCAGGCCGTCTGCCAGGTGGTGCTGAACTGGGAGACGGCCTACGCGACCGCCTTCAAGATCCAGGTCTCGGACAACGCGCAGACCTGGACCGACGCCTACTCCACCACGGCGGGCACCGGCGGCACCCAGACGCTGAACGCCTCGGGCACCGGCCGCTACGTGCGGATGTACGGGACGGCCCGGGCCACCGGATACGGCTACTCCCTGTGGGAGTTCCAGGTCCGCACCACCTCGGGCGGCAGCACCACACCCCCCACCACCGACCCCGGCAACCCCGGCGGCGGCGACTTCTCCGGCACGGTCATCTCCGCCTACAAGCAGGTGTCCGCGTCCTCCTACGAAGGCGGCAACGCCCCGGCCGCCGCCCTCGACGGCCGGACCACCACCCGCTGGTCGAGCCTGGCGAGCGACGACCAGTGGCTGCGCGTCGACCTCGGCGGCACCGGCACCCTCAGCGGCATCGTGCTCGACTGGGAGGCGGCCTACGCCACCGGCTACCGCATCGAGATCTCCGACAACGGCACCTCCTGGACGCAGCTGTACGCGACCACGACCGGCAAGGGCGGCACCGAGAAGCTGCCGGTGACCGGCAAGGGCCGCTATGTGCGCTTCACCGGCACGGCCCGCGCCACGGGTTACGGCTACTCGCTGTGGGAGTTCCAGGTCTACGGCACGCTCGACAGCTCCACGGCGACCCCGCCGCTGCTGTCGGGGCCGACCAAGGCCCCTGCCACGACAGGGCAGTTCCAGCTGGCAGCGCCCGCGGACAAGGCCATGGTCACCGACACCCGCCGCCCGGCGCTGAGCTGGAACGCGGTCGGCGGCACCGCCCACTACGAGGTGTGGCTCAACATCAGCCGCACCGACTACGACTTCACCGCGTCCGGCAACCTGCTGGACCTCTACACCAAGGTGGCCGAGCCCACCGGCACGAGCTACACGCCGAGTTGGGACATCACCGACCGGTGGACGTACAAGTGGTTCGTCGTCGCGGTGGCGGGCTCCGGCGCGAAGACGACGTCCACCATCCGTACGTTCAGCCTCTACCTGCCCGACGTGGAGCAGGTCGCGGACGGCGTCAACGTGATCAACGGCGCCCGCGACCTCAACAAGGACGGCCAGATCGAGCCGTACGAGGACTGGCGGCAGCCGGTCGCCACCCGGGTCAGCGACCTTCTCAGCCGGATGACGCTGGAGGAGAAGGCCTATCAGATGTTCTACAACGTCCAGACGTATCCGATGTCCGGCTGGCACTTCGGACCCGCGCAGCCCGCGGACCTGAACAACGTGCTGCTGTCCACGGCCGCGACGCGGCTGGGCATCCCGCCGGTCTCGGCGGGCGACACCACGGCGGGCTACCAGACGACGTACCCGCTGCAGAGCACGCTGGCAGCGGGCAAGGACTACCCGCTGGACTACAAGCTCGGCGACATGGAGCGCAAGGAGGAGCTGGAGGTCGGGGCGCGCGGCACGCTCTCACCGCTCGCCGAGGTCGGCACCAAGGTGCTCTACCCGCGCATCCAGGAGGGCGGCGGCGAGAACGCCGAGGTGGCGGCGGCCCAGCTGCGGGCGCTGGTCGCCGGCCTGCAGGGCGGCCCCGAGCTGAACCCCGGCTCGGTGCTGGCGACGGTCAAGCACTGGCCCGGTGAGGGCGCGGGCGGCGAGGCGGGCATCGTCTACGACGCGACCACGATCAAGTACCACATGATCCCCTTCCGGGCGGCGATGGAGGCCGGCGCGGTCAACATCATGCCGGGCTACGCGGGCAGTTCGTACCTGGACCCGGGCGGTCCCGGCGCGGGCGACAGCGCCAAGATCCTCACCTACCTGCGGCAGAACATGGGGTACACCGGTCTGATCACCACCGACTGGCTGCCGTCGGGCGCGTGGGTCAACGCGGCCAACGCGGGCTCCGACGTGATGGGCGGCGCCGACCCGGGTGCCGCGGGTTTCACCATGGCGGGCTTCGAGCAGCAGGTGCCGCTGGCGCGGATAAACGACGCGGTGACGCGGATCCTCACGCTCAAGTTCGAGCTGGGCATCTTCGACCACCCCTACGGCGACCCGGTCAACGGCCCCTACCGCTTCCACCAGCCGTCGTACACGCAGCTGGCCAACCAGGCCTCCCGCGAGTCCAACACGGTGCTCAAGAACAACGGTGTGCTGCCGCTCAAGCTCGCCTCGGGCGACAACATCGTGGTGGCCGGCGACCGGGCGACCGACGGCGCCGCCTGCTGCATCTGGTCCAGCTACTTCCACCCGGACTACGGGTCGCTGGACCAGCTCGACGCCCTCAAGGCGAGAGCCGCCAAGGACGGCGTGAACGTCGCCCAGGGCACGGCGGCCAATCCGAAGGTCGCGGTGGTGTACGTCGGCGAGCCCTCCTACACCCACGCCACCGCGTGGCCGGACACCCAGCCGTACCTGCCGGCCGACCAGCTGGCGCTGATCCAGAACTACAAGAGCCAGGGGCTCAAGGTGGTGGTCGTCCTGACACTGCCGCGGCCCATCGTGATCAGCGACTGGAACACCCTGGCCGACGCCATCGTGGTGACCTACCGCGGCGGCGAGGAGGTCGGCCCCGCGACCGCGAGCCTGCTGTTCGGGGACTACACCCCGCGCGGCCGCCTGCCCTGGCAGCTGCCGCGCAGCCTGGACCAGGTGCTCAAGCCGGGCGGCGGTGACAACCAGGCCGACGCGAACGAGGCGTGGGACCTGCCGTACGACCTCGGTGCGACCGCTGCCGAGCGGGACGACATCCGGGCGAAGATCGACGCAGGACAGACCGTCCCGACCACGTACGGCAACCCGCTGTACGCCTACGGGGCCGGGCTGACCAGCTGGGCCGCCGGCTGACCGGCGTTCCGTACGCCGTCCGCGCTCCCGGGCTCGTCCCGGCACGGGAGCGCGGGCGGGCGGGTACCCCCGGACCCGGCGGTGCGATTGGATGATCGCACAAGCCAGGCCCGCGGGCCTGAACGTATGGATTATGCAATGTGCCGACAGACATCCTCCTCGCATCTGCGGAATTATGATCGTGGAATCCGCACGGCTGCGTGCGGCAGAGAGGAAGACGTCCCGTGACAACACGTTCCGCACGCCGCCACACCCTCCCGCTGGCCCTGGGCGGCGCCGCGGTGCTGCTGGCGCTCACCGCCTGCTCCTCCTCCGGCAACTCGTCCTCGGACTCCCCGGCCGCGTCGGCCCCCGCCCCTGGCTCGACGCCGGCGAGCACGCCCGCCGAGGTCACCGGGTCGGTCACGGTCTTCGCCGCGGCCTCCCTCAAGGAGTCCTTCACCACGCTCGGCAAGCAGTTCGAGACCGCCTACCCCGGCACCAAGGTCACCTTCAACTTCGGCGGCAGCGACACCCTCGCGGCGAGCATCACCGCCGGCGCCCCCGCCGACGTGTTCGCCGCCGCGAGCCCGGCCACCATGAAGACCGTCACCGACGCGGGCGACGGGCAGGGCGACCCGTCCACCTTCGTGCGCAACCAGCTGGAGATCGCCACCCTGCCGGGCAACCCGCAGCACATCGCCACCCTCAAGGACCTCGCCAAGTCCGGGCTCAAGGTCGCGCTGTGCGCCAAGACCGTGCCCTGCGGCTCCGCCGCCCAGAAGGCGCTCACCGCCGGCAGGCTCTCGCTGACCCCGGTGTCCTACGAGCAGGACGTGAAGTCGGCGCTCACCAAGGTGGAGCTGAAGGAGGTCGACGCGGCGGTCGTCTACCAGACCGACGTCAAGGCCGCGGGCGGCAAGGTGGAGGGCGTGCCGTTCCCCGAGTCCGCGAACGCGGTCAACGCCTACCCGATCGTCGCGCTCAAGGACGCTCCCAACGCGGCCGCCGCCCAGGCCTTCATCGCGCTGGTGAAGTCCGCGGAGGGCCAGAAGGTCCTGACGCAGGCGGGCTTCCTCAACCCGTGACGGACCACTCCCCCGCCGCGGCCGGCCCCCGGGACACCCCGGGCAGCCGGACGCGGCCCGGCACCCGCAGCCGCACGCGCTCCCGCTCCCGGGTGCCGGTCGCGCTGGTGCTGCCCGCCCTGGCCGGCCTGGCCTTCCTGCTGCTGCCGCTGGTCGCCCTGCTGATCAGGGCGCCCTGGCGGAGCCTGCCCGACCAGCTGACCAGCGCCGCGGTGTGGCAGGCGCTGCGGCTGTCGCTGCAGACCGCGACCCTCGCGACGGCCGCGTCGCTGCTCTTCGGGGTGCCGCTGGCCTGGCTGCTGGCCCGCACCGACTTCCCCGGGCGGCGGCTGGTACGCGCCCTGGTCACGCTGCCGCTCGTACTGCCGCCCGTGGTCGGCGGGGTCGCACTGCTGCTGGCGCTCGGCCGCAACGGGGTGGTGGGCCGCTGGCTCGACTCGGCCTTCGGCGTCACCCTGCCCTTCACCACCTCGGGCGTCGTCGTCGCCGAGACCTTCGTGGCCATGCCCTTCCTGGTCATCACCGTCGAGGGCACCCTGCGGGCCGCCGACGCCCGCTACGAGGAGGCCGCCGCCACGCTGGGCGCCTCCCGCTTCACCGCCTTCCGCCGGGTGACGCTGCCGATGATCGCCCCCGGGGTGGCCGCGGGGGCGGTGCTGGCCTGGGCGCGGGCGCTCGGCGAGTTCGGCGCCACCATCACCTTCGCCGGCAGCTTCCCCGGCCGCACCCAGACGATGCCGCTCGCGGTCTACCTCGCGCTCCAGGACGACCCGGCGGCGGCCGTCGCGCTGAGCCTGGTGCTGCTCGCGGTGTCCCTCGCCGTGCTCGCCGGGCTGCGCGAACGCTGGACGGGGGCGCTGTGAAAGGACCCGCCCTGACCAAGGACACCGGCGGCGGAACCGGGCTCGACGCGCACCTGCTGCTCGACCGCGGCTCCTTCACCCTGGACGTCGCCCTGGGCGTGCGGCCCGGCGAAGTGCTCGCCCTGCTCGGCCCGAACGGCGCGGGCAAGACCACCGCGCTGCGCGCCCTGGCCGGCCTCGCCCCGCTCACCGGCGGCCACCTGCGGCTCGACGGCGAGACCCTGGAGGACCCCGCACTACGCCGCCGCACCCCGCCCGAGGCCCGCCCCGTCGGGGTGATCTTCCAGGACTACCTGCTCTTCCCGCACCTGACCGCCCTGGAGAACGTGGCCTTCGGCCCGCGCTGCCAGGGCATGTCACGGGCCGCCGCCCGCGCGCTGGCCGCCGGCCTGCTCGACCGCATGGGCCTCGCCGACCAGGCGGGCGCCAAGCCGCGCCGCCTGTCCGGCGGCCAGGCCCAGCGCGTCGCCCTCGCCCGCGCACTGGCCACCGGGCCGCGGCTGCTGCTCCTGGACGAGCCGCTCGCCGCGCTCGACGCCCGCGCCAGGCTCGACGTCCGGGCGGAACTGCGGCGGCACCTGGCCGCCTTCGAGGCGGTGGCGATCCTGGTCACGCACGACCCGCTCGACGCGATGGTGCTGGCCGACCGGCTCGTGGTCATCGAGGACGGCCGCCGGGTCCAAGAGGGCACACCCGCCGAGATCGCCCGCCGCCCGCGCACGGACTACGTCGCCCGGCTGGTCGGCCTGAACCTCTACCAGGGCGAAGCCGCGGGCCACACCGTACGGCTGGCGCCTGGCCTCGCCCTGACCACGACGGAGGCGGTCGACGGCCCGGCCTTCGTCGCCTTCCCCCCGAGCGCGGTCACCCTCCACCGCGACCGCCCCGACTCCAGCGCGCGCAACGCCTGGCCTGCGGCCGTCACCGGCATGGAATCCCACGGCGACCAGATCCGCGTCGCCCTGACCGCCGCGGGCCTCCCCCTGACCGCCGACCTCACCCCCGTCTCCGTCGCCGAACTCCTCCTGGCCCCAGGTGCCGAGGTCTGGGCGTCCGTGAAGGCCGCCCAGACCCACGCATACCCGGCCTGACGGCCGGTAGGGGGCTGCCACTTGCGGCGCCATATCGCCTTTCCCCAGGTGGGGGCTTGTCGCGCAGTTCCCCGCGCCCCAAGAACGGCTTGCCCTCTCCCCGCGGGGTGGGCGTTTTTCAGGGGCGCGGGAAACTGCGCTGCAAGCCCCCACCGGGGGAAGGGGCACCCCCTTAGGCGGTCGGGAGGGTCCAGGCCTGGTTGGCGGCACCGGTGCAGGACCAGATCTGCAGACGGGTCCCGTTTGCAGAGGAATTGCCCGTCGCGTCAAGGCACTTGCCGGACTGCGGGTTGACCAGGCTCCCGCCGGACCCAGGTTGCCAGACCTGCGACCCCGTCCCGTTGCAGTCGTACAACTGCACCTTCGTGCCGTTCACCGTCCCGGCCGAGGCCACGTCCATGCACTTGCCCAGCGCCTTCAGCGTGCCGTCGGAACCGACCGTCCAGGTCTGCGCGTTGGTGCCGTTGCAGTCGTACAGCTGCACCGCGGCCCCGTTGGCCGAACTGGCCCCGGCGACGTCGACGCACTTCCCGCCGAAGCCGTGGATCGGCCCGGTGCCGCCGCCGGGCGGCGGGGTGACGGGGCCGGACTGCCCCGCCGCCCACTTGATCTCCTGGAGCAGCAGCTTGTTCTGGTCGGCGCTGGCGAAGGTCGAGGACAGTGCGGTGTTGGTCGCGTAGTCCATCGCGTTGTGGCCGAAGTTGTTGTAGACCATGTGGTAGTTCCGGTTCGACCACACGATCGGGTAGTACCCGCTGTACCAGGTCTGGTTGGGGTCGGTGCCGATCGGGAAGGTCGACTGGTCCATCGAGGCCAGGATGTCGATGGCCGGGTTCTGCCGCAGGTCGTTCTGCCAGCTGTACCACTCGCTGACCGACGAGGTGATGGTGGACGGCAGCCCCGCGGTCGCCGCGTGGCCCGAGTCCTCGATCTTGAGCGTCTCGGCGGTCGGCCCCCAGGAGTTGGACTGGAAGAGCCCGGTGCCGAGGAAGGTCTGGTGGTACCAGGACCAGCTGTTGGACGAGGTGTCGTTGTACGCGGCGACGTGGAAGCCGATCCAGCCGCCGCCGTTGTTCATGTACGTCTGGAACGCGCTCTGCTGGGCCGCGGTCTGCGGGTAGTTGTCGAGGAACATCACGACCTGGTAGTTCGCCAGGTTCGCGGTGTTGAGCTGGTTCCAGTCGTTGGTGGCGGTGTACGAGAAGCCGTTCGCCGTGGCCTGCTGCGGGAACCAGGCGTTGGCCTCGTGGACGAAGCTGATGTGCGCGGCGTCGTAGGTGCCGTCGTAGAAGGCGAGCACCTTGAACGGCGTTGCGGCGTGCGCCCGGTGCGCGGGGGCCGCGAGTGCGCCGAGCATTACGGCCAGCAGGGCGAGCAGGCGTATCAGGGTACGGGGAAGCGCGGTGCGGGTTCTGACCATCGGAGGCCTTCCTTGTGCGCGACGGTGTGGGGGACGTGCGCCTGTACCAGGATTCAAAGGTCTAGACGATGTTCATGTCAATGACCTATGGTCCATACCATCTTGACGCTCCCCCACATTCGCCGCCGCGCGGCCAAGGAGCCCCCCATGGAACGATTCCTCCGCCCCAGCCGTCCCACACCTCGCCGTAACCGGTTTCGTCACATGCTGGCCCTGATCGCCTCCGGGGCGGTGCTGACAACGGCCGCTACGCTAGTGACCGGTACCGGCGCCGCGACCGCCGCCATCCCGGCCGCCGCACCCGCTGCGGCGCCCGCCGCGGCCCCTGCCGCCGCTGCCGCACCCACCTCGTTCGTTCACCCCGGTGTCCTGGTCAGCCGGTCCCAACTCGACTACGTCAAGTCCCAGGTGCAGGCCGGGGCCGCGCCCTGGACCGCCGCGTACACGCAGATGACGTCCAGCTCCTACGCCTCGCTGAGCCGCACCCCCAAGCCGCGCGCCACCGTCGAGTGCGGGCCGTACTCCAACCCCAACAACGGCTGTACGGACGAGCGCGAGGACGCCATCGCCGCGTACACCGACGCGCTCGCCTGGTACATCAGCGGCAACTCCGCCTACGCGCAGGAGGCGATCAGGCTGATGGACGCCTGGTCGTCCACCATCACCGGGCACACCAACAGCAACGCGCCCCTGCAGACCGGCTGGGCGGGCTCGGTGTGGCCGCGGGCCGCCGAGATCATCAAGTACACCTACACCGGCGGCTGGCCGAACTCCGGGCGCTTCGCCACCATGCTGCGCAACGTCTACCTGCCCGAGGTCATCAACGGCTCCAACAGCAACGGCAACTGGGAGCTGACGATGATGGAGGCCGCCGTCGGCATCTCCGTCTTCCTCGACGACACCTCCTCCTACGACCGGGCCATCACGCGCTACCTCAACCGCGTGCCGGCCTACGTCTACCTCAGCTCCGACGGCTCACTGCCCAAGACCGTGCCGGGCAGCGGGCTGACCACCGCCGCGCAGATCATCAGCTACTGGCAGGGCCAGTCCACCTTCGTCGACGGGCTCACCCAGGAGACCTGCCGCGACTTCACCCACACCGGGTACGGCATCGCGTCCATCTCCGACGTCGCGGAGACCGCCTTCATCCAGGGCCAGGACCTCTACCCGCAGGTCGGCCCGCGGCTGCAGCAGGCGCTCGGCTTCCAGTCCAAGTACGAGCTGGGCACCGCGCCGCCGTCGTGGCTGTGCGGCGGCCACCTCACGCTGGGCCTCGGCCCCGTCACCGAGGTCGGCTTCAACGCGCTGCACAACCGGATGGGCATCGCGATGACCAACACGCAGACCCTCACCGAGTCGCGGCGGCCCGCGGGGTCCAACAACCTCTTCGTGGCATGGGAGACGCTCACGAACGCGGACAACCCGGATGTCGCGCCCGGCAGTTCCACCCCGCCGACTTCCCCGCCGCCCGGCGGCGGCACCGGGCCGATCCACGGGATCGGCGGGAAGTGCGTCGACGTCGCCGGGGCCAGTTCGGCCAACGGGGCGGCGGTGCAGCTGTACGACTGCAACGGGACTGCTGCACAGAGCTGGACGGTCGCGTCAGGGGGCGCCTTGCAGGCGCTGGGCAAGTGCATGGACGTGGCCGCGGCCGGGACGGCGAACGGGACGGTCGTCCAGTTGTACGACTGCAACGGGACGGGGTCGCAGGTCTGGCAACCTGGGTCCGGCGGGACCCTGGTCAACCCGCAGTCCGGCAAGTGCCTTGACGCGACGGGCAATTCCTCGGCCAACGGGACCCGTCTGCAGATCTGGTCCTGCACCGGTGCCGCCAACCAGGCCTGGACCCTCCCGACCGCCTAAGGGGGTGCCCCTTCCCCCGATGGGGGCTTGTCGCGCAGTTCCCCGCGCCCCCAAGAACGGCTTGCCCTCTTCCCGGAGGGTGGGCCATCCCCCCAAGACGGGCGCCGCCGCGAAGATGGGTGCGCATTCGCGGCGGCGCCCCCTGCTCCGGGGGGGTGACCGTTTGGTTCAAGACGGGGAGTGGGGCGCGCGCCTAGCGTGGGTGGCATGAACGCACACGTGACACCCCGTATGGACATGATCGGCCTTGTCGTCACCGACATGGCCGCATCGCTCGGCTTCTACCGGCGGCTCGGGATCGAGGTACCCGCGGAGGCGGACGGCCAGCCGCATGTGGACGTCGTGCTGGGCGGTGGGCTGCGGATGGCCTGGGACACCGTCGAGACGGTGCGGTCCTTCGACCCCGGGTGGGAGCCCGCGACCGGCAGCCGGGTGGCGCTGGCCTTCGACTGCGGCAGCCCCGCCGGGGTGGATGCGGTGTGGGCCGAGCTGACGGACGCCGGGTACGAGGGGCACCTCAAGCCGTGGGACGCCTTCTGGGGGCAGCGCTACGCCGTCGTCCACGACCCCGACGGCAACGCCGTCGACCTCTTCGCGGCGTAGGCCCTAGGGCCGCAGCAGGTCGCCCAGGGTGACGCCCGCGAGGGCGCGGACCTCGCGGGAGAGATGGGGCTGGTCGGCGTAACCGGTGTCGGCGGCGACGCGGGCGAGGGGGGTGCCGGCTCTGGCAAGGGCCAGAGCGCGCTGGAGGCGCAGGATCCTGGCCAGGGTGCGCGGACCGTAGCCGAAGGCGGCTTCGCAGCGGCGGCGCAGTTGGCGTTCGCCGAGGCCGCAGGGCGCGGTGGCCGCGGCGAGCGGGGCGCCCGCGGACAGTGCGGCGGCGACCGCGGCGGGCAGCGGGTCGGCGGGCGCGGCCGTGCGGGCACGGGACGCGGCCCAGGCGTCGAGGGCGGCTGCCGGGCCGGCGTCCGCGCGGGTGGCGAGGCGGCGGGCCTGCTCGGCGGGCCACAGGTCGTCCAGCGGGACCCGCTGGTCGCGGACCTCGCGGGCGGGCAGGCCGAGCAGGGCGGGGCCGACGCCGGGGGCGAAGCGCAGGCCCGCGTAGCTGCTGCCGGGGCGGTCGGCGACGGCGTAGGCGGCGGTGTCGGGGCCTGCCACGAACAGTGAACCGTCGTGCCAGACCAGGTCCATGCAGCCGTCGGGCAGCACCCGGTAGGGGCTGCCGCCGCCGTCGGTCCGTGTCCACAGGGTCGCCCCGGGCACCAGGGCGGCCCGTTCCCGATACGCGCTCACCCCTCCATGATGCCTCCGGTCAGCTGCGGTCGTGCTCGCTCCAGGGGGCCTGCTGCGGGGGGAACGGGGGCATCGGCGGGGGCGCGAGGGGGGGGGGGGGGGGCGGGGGGGGCGGGGGGGGGGGGGGGGGCGCGGGGGGGGGGGGGGGGGGGGGGGGGGGGGGGGGGCGGGGGGGGCC